>JBGULC010000001.1:0-42054 GCA_045114775.1 Christensenellales bacterium
CATCCCGAACACAGAAGTTAAGCGCACATACACCGACAATACTTGGCTGGAGACGGCCCGGGAAGATAGGCAGCTGCCGGGATCCAAAGAGAGACACTCAAACGAGTGTCTCTTTTTTTGTCGCCGCAGACGTCGTAGGGATGGGCTTTGTCCATCCGTTCCGATTGAAAAACGGACGAGCAATGCTCGTCCCTACAAAGAAATCCGCAATCCCGTCGGCGCCGATGAAAAAGTGATATGCGCCCTGCGGGCGCGTGATATCCCCTTCGGCAGTGATATCATCCCTGCGGGAAGGTTCATGTCGATGCTCCTGCCGGAGAATCTGTTTATTCTCGGGCACCGGGGACGTTGCCCCCTACGAGACGTTGGCGCGTTCTTGCCCTCCCTGTTCATGTAGATTTTCCTCCGGAGAATCCGGATGATATTTCCCTTATACGGCTCGCTTCGCAATCCACTTTTTCCCAAAGAGAAGGCAAGGGAAGCTCGATTTATGCGCAACCGTAAGCCTTCCCCTCTGAGGGGAAGGCGGCGAAGCGTGAGCGGAGCCGGATGAGGTGGACGCGCAGAAAAGCGGAACGCTTTTCGCGGTTCCATGAATCGTACTTCGCACAGGAATTGCGTCTCCGATGCATGCAGGCGGATTCTCCGGAGAATCCTCTGCATATTTGAGCTCCCCTTGTCAGGGCAGCTGTCGCCGCAGGTGACTGAGGGGCAGCCGTATCTTGCGCGCAACTACCCTCCCGACGGGCTTCGCCCGCCACCCTCCCTGACAAGGGCGGGTCAAAACCATGAATCACATGCCGATTCTCCTCCGGAGAAAGCTTAATCAAACGGGACGCCGAAGTCGGCGTCCCCTGCGATTTGTATTGTGTCATCTTCTGTGTTGAAAACGGGTCGGTTATCGTTCCTGCAGCACGCGGCTGTAGAACGCGAGTACCTCGTCCCAGGTCGGGAAACGGGCGAGGAAGATATAATCGCCCATGTCGGTCGCAAGCGCGGGATCGACGGTGGAATCCTCGACGATATGTTCCCGGTATTCGGAAAGGACCTGCTCGCGGGTCATGACATAGGATCGTTCGTTGCGTCGGCCGGCAAGCACACAGTACCAGTGATTGCCGACGGGCTTCTTGCTCTCGCCGAACACAAGCACGTCCGCCCAGATCTGATAGACGTCGGTGCTGTAGGCATAGTTGATCATCGTCGGCAGAATGCCGCCGCAGGGACGCATATTGACCTCCAGACCCGCGTAATCGCCGGCCTTTCCGATGCGCTGATCGCGGCTGAGCTCGAAAAACTCAAAGTGCACCATGCGCTTTTTTACGCCGAACGCCTTCACCGCGGCGCGTCCTATATCGCGCAGCGCTTCCGGAAGATGCGCGCGGATCATCACGCGGCAGCTGCGGCGCTCGTTGACGATGTCCATGATGCTGTCGATCGTCAGGTTGCCCGCTTCAAAGACCGGTTCGCCGTTTCCGTCGACCACGGCGTCGTAGGAGACGACGCTGCCGTCGATGTATTCCTCCATGATGTACTGTTTGTCGTCCTTCTGTGAAAAGAACGCGTCAAGATCGGCTTCGCTTTGAATGCGGAGCGTGTCGATCGCGCCGACGCCGTTGTCCGGCTTCACAATGACCGGGTACCCGACCTGTTGAATGAAATCGAGACAGCCCGCCTTGTCGTCGACCAGATGATACAGCGCAACGGGAATTCCCGCTTCGATGTACTTTGCCTTCATCCGCGACTTGCACTTGACCTGCGGCATATCCTCCGGCAAAAATCCGGTGGTGATGTTGAAATCCTTCCGAAGCCGGGCGTCGCTTTCAAGCCAGTATTCATTGTTCGATTCCAGATAGTCGATCCGCCCGTGCTTATAGGCAAAGTAGGCCACGGCGCGGTAGACCTCGTCATAGTTCTCGAGCGAGGAGACTTTATAGTATTCCGTCAGCGCGTTTTTGAGTTCCGACGTGAGGTTTTCATACGGGCAGTCGCCGATCCCGAATACGCTGACGCCGTCGTTTTTGAGCCCGCGGCAGAACAGCCAGTGATTTTCCGGGAAATTCGGTGAAATATAGACAAAGTTCATCGTGCGCTCCTTTCAGTCCAAGAGATAGGGGAGGAAGTAGTTCGCCTGCTTGAACCACCACGGCCAGTCGTGGTTTACGTCATAGCCCCAGTAATCCGCCCAGACATGGATGCCGAGCCGTTTGAAATGCTCGTCCATGGTCCGCGTGCTCCAAGGCTCTTCCCAGGCGCCCTGACCGGTGCAGATGACCGCGCGGTGACGGTTGTATTCCGCGATGAACGGATGATCGTAGGGCAGCTCCGCCATGTAGTCCGCGGGGGAATTCAGATAGACGATCTCGTCCGAATAGTCGCCGAAGCAGTAGGACGCGTGATAGACGCCGCTCAGCGCGAGACAGCGGTCGAACAGATCGGGAAACCGCAGATACAGGTTCAGCGCGTGGCTCGCGCCCATGGAGCAGCCGAAGGCCATAAGCCCCGGATAGCCCTCCCAGCCGTTCTTTTCATTCGCGTACGAGCGGACGAACGGCACGACCTCGCGCGTGATGTAGTTGATCCAGCGCTCGTGCTGCCGGATGCGCCGATACGGGTCGCCGTTCCGGTCGCTCCAGGTCTCGACGTCGATCGTGTCGATCGAAAAGACGAGGATCTTTCCGCCGTTGATCCATTCGGACAGGGCGTTCGCCATGCCGAAGTCCTCAAAGTCATAGAACCTGCCGTTCTGGCAGGGAATGAACAGCACCGGTTTGCCCGCGTGTCCGTAGATCTTCATGGGCATCTCGCGGCCGAGATTGTCGCTGTAAAAGTTATAATAGTTCATCTCCATGCATCTCACCTCGTTTTGACGGAACGCCGTTCCGTCGTCTTCCCCTCATTTTTATATATTATATCGCTTCGGACGCAAATACGCAATACAAAAGTGGGGGGAAGGAGAAAAAGAACGGCGCACAGCGTCTTATGAAACACAAGTTGCTTTTACCGCGCTCTTCACACCCGAAAAAACCCGAAAAAACCTTGCAAAAACTGCATTTTGGGGCTTGCATTCCGCTTTGCGGATGTGTATAATAGGCAAGGTATCACGCACTCCCGCGGAGAAAGCCGCTCGTCCCCTTTGGGGTTCAGCTTTCGGAAACGGGAGGAGGACAAACAAAAAACGAGGAGGTTTAATTATCATGTCCGTGATCTCAATGAAACAACTTTTGGAAGCAGGCGTCCATTTCGGACATCAGACCCGTCGCTGGAACCCGAAGATGAAGCAGTACATCTTCACCGAGCGCAACGGTATCTACATCATCGACCTGCAGATGACCGTCAAGAAAATCGAAGAAGCGTATTACTTCATTCGTGACCTCGCGGCACAGGACAAGACGATCCTGTTCGTCGGCACCAAGAAGCAGGCGCAGGAGAGCATTGAGCAGGAAGCAAAGCGCTGCGAAATGTTCTACGTCAACCAGCGTTGGCTCGGCGGCATGCTGACCAACTGGAAGACCATCCAGACCCGCATCGCGCGTCTCAAGAAGATCGACCAGATGGAAGCGAACGGCGATTTCGATCTGCTGCCCAAGAAGGAAGTCATCGGTCTTCTGAACGAGCGTGAAAAGCTCGAGAAGAACCTCGGCGGTATCAAGGAAATGAAGAAGCTCCCGGCAGCGCTGTTCGTTGTCGACCCGCGCAAGGAGCACATCGCGATCGCAGAGGCGCGCAGCCTCGGTATTCCGATCGTCGCGATCATCGACACCAACTGCGACCCGGACGAGGTCGATTACCCGATCCCCGGCAACGACGACGCGATCCGTGCGGTCAAGCTGATCGCTGCCAAGATGGCGGACGCCGTGCTCGAAGGCAAGCAGGGCGAGCAGATGACCGACGCGGCGGTCGACGCGACGGAAGAAGAAACCGAAGACGAAGAATAATCGGGAGGTACTACCATGAACTTTACCGCAAAAGACGTACAGGGACTGCGTGAGCGCACCGGCGCCGGCATGATGGACTGCAAGAAGGCGCTCGTGGAAACGAACGGCGACGTCGAAAAGGCGATTGACTTCCTGCGTGAGAAGGGCCTTGCGAAGGCCGCGAAGAAGGAAGGCCGCATTGCGGCGGAGGGCCTTGTAGCCGATTACCGTGAGGGCAATGTCGCCGCTCTGGTCGAGGTCAACTGCGAGACCGACTTCGTTGCGAAGACCGACCGGTTCAAGGATTTCGTCAAGATGATCGCAAAGCAGGTCGTTGAAGCGAACCCCGCGGATCTCGAAGCGCTGATGGCGAGCGAGATCGAAGGAACCACCGTCCAGGCGCTGCAGACCGCAGCGGTCGCGGAGATCGGCGAGAAGATCACGATCCGCCGCTTCGTCCGCATGGAAGGCGCTGTCGACACGTACATCCACCTCGGCGGCAGCCGCGGCGTTCTGGTGCAGTTTGCAGAGCCCAGCGATCCCGAAGCCATGCACGACGTGGCGCTGCAGATCGCGGCGGCTTCTCCCGTCTGCGTAGACGTTGCGAGCCTCCCGCAGGAGTTCATCGACCGTGAGCGTGCCGTCCAGCTGGCGACCGCGAAGGAAGAGAACGCGAACGCCGCGAAGCCGAAGCCCGAAGCGATCATCGAAAAGATGGTCGACGGCCGTATGCAGAAATACTACAAGGAAGTCTGCCTCGAGGAACAGCAGTTCGTCAAGAACCCGGACATCACCATCAAGGAGATGCTCAAGCAGAAGAATGCTTCGAAGGTTCTCGCGTTCGTCCGCTTCGAGAAGGGCGAGGGCATCGAAAAGCGCAAGGACAACTTCGCGGAAGAGATCGCGAACATGACCAAATAAGCGACCAAAGTCAAAGGAGCCGAAATACGGCTCCTTTTTTTCGTCCGCAAACGGCAGTTTGTTTCGGCATACGACCGATCGGACTTATGCATAATTATCGACTGAAAAACGCGGCGCATGCACTTTTGCGCGGTGAAAAATGAACAATTATAAATTTTAGATTGCTTTTCGCGTAGGATTGTATTACAATACTCTTGTGTACAGTTAAAAACTGTGCGTCTATCGGCAGGCTTCTCCGGATGCGGGACATGCGCCGGAGAGGATAAAAAGAAAGGAAAGGAGAGGATGATGTGGCAAAATACATAGTCAAGCGCATACTTCTTGCGATACTGACGGTATTCATCATCTGTTTAATCACGTTTTTCCTGATGCATGCAGTTCCGGGCGGACCGTTCAACAAGGAAAAAGCGCTGAGCCAGGCGACGATCGACGCGCTGAATGCGCGATATAATCTGGATAAGCCGGTCTGGCAGCAATTCCTGCTTTATATGCGGAACCTGTTCAAGGGCGATTTCGGCGTTTCTTTGAAGAACGGACGTGAGATCACGAAGATCATCGGAGAAGCATTTCCGATCTCCGCAAAGCTCGGCGTTTCGGCAATGGCCGTTGCGCTTATCTTCGGCACGGTCTTCGGAAGCATGGCGGCGCTGATGCGCAACAAACTGCCGGATCGACTGATCGTTTTCTTTTCCACGCTGTTTACAGCGGTTCCGAGTTTCATTTTGGCAACGCTTTTGTTGCTGCTGTTCTGCATCAAGCTTAAATGGGTGCCGGTTTGGGATGCGAACAGCAATAACTATGTCCTGCCGGTCATTGCGCTGTCGGCGTACCCCATGGCATACATCACACGTCTTTCCAAGACGAGCATGCTGGACGCCTTGAGTCAGGATTATATCCGCACAGCGCGCGCAAAGGGCGTATCGAAGTTCAAGATGATCTTCAAGCACGCATTGCGGAATTCCTTGATCCCGGTCATCACCTACGCGGGTCCGCAGATCGCGTACATCATCACGGGCTCGATGGTCATTGAAACGATCTTCACGGTCGGGGGCCTGGGAAGCAAGTTCGTCACGGCGATCACCAACCGCGACTATACCATGATCATGGCGACGACGATCTTTCTCGCGACGCTGATGGTCGTTGCAAACCTGATCTGCGATCTTTTGTACAAGCTCGTCGATCCGCGTATCAAGTACGATTGAGGGGGGATGAATCAATGAAAGAAAACAATTCCTTCAAAAAGAATCCTCTCAGTTTGCAGATCGATCTGTCGAAGTTCTCGCAGGAATCGTTTATTCCTGCAACCGATGATGAGAAACGGCAGCAGGACGTAATGGGCGAAAGCACGACGTTCTTTAAGGACGGTATGCGCAAGCTCTTCAAGAATCCGCTCGCCGTTATGAGCATCATCGTGATCGTTCTGATCCTTCTGATCATCACCTTTGCGCCGATGATCGTTCCTTACAAGTACGAGGAGATCCTATCCGTCAACGGCGTCCGTGACAAGGGTGCAAAGAACCTTGCTCCGCTCACATACAGCAAGATGGAGCAGGAATACATCAATAACGGCGGAACACGGTTCCCGCATCTGTTCGGGACCGATGAGCAATGCCGCGACTATTTCATCCGTGTGGTTTACGGCACGCGAATTTCATTCTTCATCGGTTTCTTCGCATCCATCATCGTTCTGATCATCGGCATGCTGTACGGCAGCATTTCCGGTTATCTCGGCGGCAAGGTCGACCTTGTTATGATGCGTATCGTCGATATCATCTACTCGCTGCCTGACATGCTGATGATCATACTGCTGTCAGTCGTTCTGAATGAGGTCCTGAAGTTCTCAAGCGGTTCGCTGCTTGCAAAGCTCGGAACCAACATGGTCAGCCTGTTCATCGTATTCGGGCTTTTATACTGGGTCGGTATGGCGCGTCTGATCCGCGGTCAGATCCTTTCGATCAAAGAGAATGAATACGTACTGGCGGCAAAGTCCATCGGCGCAAAGCCGGGGCGGATCATTCGGAAGCACATCCTCCCGAACTGTCTGTCGGTCATCATTATTTCGACGGCACTGCAGATCCCGTCGGCGATTTTCACCGAAAGCTTTCTGAGCTTTGTCGGTATCGGCGTCAAAGCGCCGATGCCCTCGCTCGGCTCTCTTGCAAACGCCGCGCGTGAGGGCTTGCAAAGCTATCCGTACAAGCTGATCTTCCCGGCGATCGTGATCTGTCTGATCGTTTTGAGTCTGAACCTGCTCGGAGACGGTCTTCGCGACGCGTTTGACCCGAAATTGAAGAGGTGACGGCCATGAGTGAGACATTATTGAGCGTACAGAATCTGCATACTTCGTTCTTCACCGACAACGGGGAAGTACAGGCGGTCAACGGCGTCAATTTTGACCTGAATCCCGGAGAGATCCTCGGCATCGTGGGCGAGTCCGGTTCCGGCAAATCGGTTACGGCATACTCGATCATGCAGATCCTTGCCGATACCGGCAGGATCACCGAGGGCAAGGTGCTGTTCAAGGGCGAGGATCTCACGAAGTGGAACGACAAACAGATGCAGAACTTCCGCGGCAAGAGCTGTTCGATCATCTTTCAGGACCCGATGACCAGCTTGAACCCGGTCTTTACGATCGGGAATCAGATGCGTGAGGCGGTCGTTCTGCATACCGACCGCCGCGGCGCTGCAGCGGACGCGCGCGTGAAGGAGCTTCTGGAACTGGTCGGCATCAACGAACCCGAGAAGCGCATGAAACAGTATCCGTTCGAGCATTCGGGCGGTATGCGGCAGCGCGTTATGATCGCGATGGCGCTCGCTTGCGAGCCGGACATTCTGATCGCAGACGAACCGACGACGGCTCTGGACGTGACCATTCAGGCGCAGATCCTCGAACTGATCCAGTCGCTGCAGAAAAAGATGGGCATGGCGGTCATTCTTGTTACGCACGATCTCGGCGTTATCGCCGATATGTGCGACAACATTATTGTCATGTACGGCGGTCGTATCTGCGAACGCGGTACCGCGCGCGAGATCTTCTACAATCCGAAGCATGAATACACCAAGGGCCTGCTTCGCTCGATCCCGAACGTCAGCAATATGAAACAAAAGCTGGTTCCGATCGCTGGCACGCCGATCAACATGCTGAACCTGCCGAAAGGCTGCGCGTTCTGTCCGCGCTGCGACGCTGCCATGAAAATCTGTCTCAGTGAGGTTCCGGAGGAACTCACGATCAACGAAGATCATAAGGCGGCCTGCTGGATGAACGTAAAAGCTGCATTTGAGGAGGCGTCCCGCAATGAGTGAAACATTGGTTGATGTACGGAATCTCAAACAGTATTTTCCGGTCAAGGTCGGTTTTGCAAAGACGATTCCGCTGAAGGCGGTAGACGACATTTCCTTTACGATCGGAAAGGGTGAAACGCTCGGCTTGGTCGGCGAGTCCGGTTGCGGCAAAACGACGGCGGGGCGTTCCATCCTGCGGCTCTATAAGCCGACGGCCGGTGAAGTGTACTTCAACGGCGAGCTCGTTACGGAGAAAAACATTCTGCACATGCGCAAAAAGATGCAGATGGTGTTTCAGGATCCGTATTCGTCACTTGATCCGCGTATGACGGTCGAGGATATCATCGGCGAGCCGCTGGACGTTCATAAGCTTTGCGCGAACCGCAAGGAACGCCGCGAGCGGATCCTTGAGCTTATGGAGATCGTAGGACTGAACGCGGAGCATGCGACCCGCTATGCACATGAGTTTTCCGGCGGTCAGCGTCAGCGCATCGGCATTGCGCGCGCGCTGGCGGTCAAGCCAGATTTTATCGTATGCGACGAGCCGGTCTCCGCGCTCGACGTGTCCATTCAGGCGCAGATCATCAACATGTTTGAGGAACTGCAGAACAAGCTCGGTGTCGCGTATTTGTTCATCGCGCACGATCTTCTGGTCGTCCATCACATCTCCAAACGCATTGCCGTCATGTATCTGGGCAAGATCGTGGAGATCGCGGACGCGGATGAGCTGAACGATCACCCGATCCATCCCTATACGGAATCGCTGCTGTCCGCAGTACCGATCCCGGACCCGGATGTGACCCGCGCACGCAAGAGGATCATTTTGGAAGGCGATGTGCCGAGTCCTCTGAAGCGCCCGAGCGGATGCCCGTTCCGTACCCGCTGCCGTTATGCGACGGAGCAGTGCGCGGAAGAGTGCCCGCCCCTCAGTGACCGCGGCGGCAATCATTTGGTTGCGTGCTGGGTCAGATAACACGATAGCTCCCCGAAAGGGCTATAAATAAAAATCAGGAGGAAAATAGGTAAATGAAGAAGTTTTTAGCACTTCTCCTTGCGGCTTTGATGATGGTTTCGATTGTTGCCTGCTCAACAAAGCCCGCGGACAACGGCGGTGACGAGACTCCCGCAGAGGAAGCTCCCGATGCCGCAACGCTGGTCAGCAAAGCGTTCATCGACCCGGTCAAGGCTTGGGCAAAGTATGATGAGCTGATCGCGCAGATCAAGTCGGAGACCGACTTCGCAAAGCGTACCGAGCTGATGCACCAGGCAGAGGATATCCTGATGGCGACCAACTGCGTCATCCCGATCTACTACTACAACGACATCTATCTGCAGAAGCCGTATGTAGAGGGCATCTACTCGAACCCGTATGCGACCAAGTTCTTCATGTATTCGAAGATGACCAACGGCGAGAAGACGCTCCGTCTGCAGCTCTCCAGCGAACCGGATTATCTGGATCCCGCTCTGAACAGCTCGGTTGACGGCGCCTGCCTCGCGGCGAACTCCTTCTCCGGTCTGTACACCTACAATGCGGAAGGCAAGCCCGTTCCTGCATGTGCGGCGAGTTACACGGTCAGCGAAGACGGCTGCACCTACACCGTCACGCTGAAGGAAGGCCTCAAGTGGTCCGACGGTTCCGACCTGACGGCTGCCGACTTCGTCTATGCATGGAAGCGCGCGGCTGCGGATGAAACCGGCGCCGACTACGCCTACATGTTCGACAACTTCAAGAACTTCCCGGATATCGCGGTCGAAGCTCCCGATGCGCTCACCCTCGTGTTCGAACTGAACGCGCCGTGCGCATACATGGAAGACCTGATGGCGTTCCCGACCTTCTACCCGGTCAAGCAGTCCGCGGTTGAAGGCTATGCGGATTGGAAGACTTCTCCGGGCGGCTGGTGCCAGGAAGCGGGCTTTGTTTCCAACGGCGCATACGTCTGCACCGAGTGGAAGCATGACACCTCCATGACCTACGAGAAGAACCCCTACTGGTACGATGCGGACAAGGTCACCGTCGAGAAGCTTGAGTACATGCTCTCTGCGGACGATACGGCGATCTTTGCGGCTTACAATGCGGGCAACCTCGACTTTGCGGACAGCGTCCCGACCGACGAAGTCGCGAACCTGCTCAGTAACCCCGAATTCCACATCGTCGACGAGCTCGGCACCTACTATGCGGCGTTCAACTGCAAGAGCAAGATCTTCGAAGGCAAGACCCCGGAACAGGCGGCCTGCATGCGTGAAGCGTTCATGATCCTCATCGACCGTGACTACATCTGCGAGAACATCGGCCAGACCGGTCAGGTCGCGGCGAACGCGTTCATCCCGCTCGGCATGGCAGACGGCAACGGCGGCGTCTTCAAGAAGACCGCAGAAGAAGGCTACTTCGACGCGAAGGCGATCAACGACAAGCACGCGGAGACCGTTGAACGTGCCCGTACGCTCCTGAAGGCAGCGGGCTACAAGTTCGGCGAGGACGGCAAGCTGACCGCGGGAACCCCGATCCAGCTCGTCTACCTCACCAACACGACCTCCGGTCACATCAAGATCGCGGAATCCATCCAGCAGGACCTCGCAGAGATCGGCATCGAGCTCAGCATCCAGCAGCAGGATTGGAACGTCTTCCTCGAGGAGCGCAAAGCCGGCAACTTCGACTTCGCGCGTGAAGGCTGGATCGCGGACTTCAACGACCCGATCAACATGCTCGAGATGTGGACCACCGTTTCCGGCAACAACGACTGCCAGTTCGGTCGGTAATCCTTGATTGGCAACACGAAAAAGCACCGGAGAGATCCGGTGCTTTTTCTGTCGTGCATGTATTGTATTTGTGTACCTCCGTCGAGGTGTTACCAGAAATGAATCACGCCGTCGAGCTTGTACTTTTTGTACCGCTGCACGAACGTATCAATGGAGCAGACGATCGGTTCGCCCTCCTTGTAACGTCTGCCGTTTACGGTCTGCGCATAGCTGTCGGAGAAGTAGACCTTGCCGTTCTCGATGCCGTGGATGAACAGCACATGCCCGTATCTCTTTCCCGCCTTGCTTGTGCCCTTTTCGAAGCCGACGAGGATGTTCCGCGCGTGCGGATCCTCAGACGCGATCGTCGTCAGGGCTTTCTTCAGACTGTACTTCCTGGCAGGATACGCGGTGATCTTATAACCGCCGGAGGTCTCGGTTTTGTTCTTGTAGATATCGAAGGCACGGTTTCCGTTGCTGCCGATATATTTGGTGTTGATCCCGAGTACGACCAACTGCATTCCGACGTACCGGCCGCATTTGCCTTTGAAAGATTTGACTCTTGCCCTCTTCTTTGCATTCTTATAGGTCGAGGAGATCTGTTCCCTGAGTTCAGCATCTTTCGTCTCCCTGTCGAGGTCCGGTACAACGAGGACAGCATGTGCGTCTGCCGCAGCAGCATTGGGCAGCAGCGGCGCGGTGAGACACAAAGCAGCCGTGACAGTCACGGCAAAGCGCTTCAGTGCATGCAAACGATCCACCTCCTTTGTGGCCGTATCTTAGCACAATTTTCTGCGCTTGTGCCGATTTTCGACGTTTCTTTATAATGTGTTTTCAAAATATCCGATTATTCATACCGACGTTACAAAATGGTCAAAAACTGTCAATTTCGTTTCATAAAACGGTAAAAAATCAGCACGGGATCTTTGTCCCGTGCTGAAGGTCGCAGTTTACGGATTGGCAGCAGCCGCAGGCTTGGAATGCGATGGGGAGACTTCCGGCGCAGAGGTGCTTGTGACCGGCGCTGCATACTCGAATATCTTCCGAAGTCCGTATTTTTTGTCATCGTGCTTGTAGGTCACGAACTCACTGAGACAGAAATGCATCGCGTCGCTCGTCGATTTATAGTAATGCGCCCAATCAAAGCCTGCGCGGAAGAAGCCCAGTTCGTAGAGCAGATAGTTCACACAGGTCTCAGGTACGCCGTTCGGATCGCATTTATACGATCCGTCGTAGGTGAAATCATAGAACGGCACGCCGTTTTCCGTGAGGATGCCGTTATAAACAAGGTGTCCCTTGACGTCGTCGTCTATGACAGCCGTGTTCTTGTCGTTGTTCTTGTTCGGTCCCATCGAGGCGTTTACATCGACTGCTGTGCCGAACGTATGATGGCTGATCGCTTTGAGACTCGAGGTGAATCGAGAGACGTAGCAACCGTTGTACTCCGTGATCAGCGCAATCGCCGGGATCACGCCGGTGTCGCCGTTCGTGCCGTGTACGCGCAGGAAACTTGTATTCAGGTATTCAAAGGCCTTTTCAAAATACGGGACCGCATCGACGTGCATCCGCCACGGCATGCCGTCCGGATAGCCCGGTTTCTCGACGATGTAGGTCTTTTCCCATTCGGGATCGGCCAGAATGTAGCGCCCGTTCACCCATTGGTAACGGTAGAGAAAGCGCTCGTCCGAGCCGAAGAACTGCAGCGCTTCCGGATAGGAATCGGGGAACTGCTCCCGCGTGATTGTTTCCCACTCCTCGCCGACGACATAGAATTGACAACGGTAAACCTCAATCCCGCGCGAGCCGTTGACGGATGCTGTGATCTTCAGCGTATGCACGCCGACCAACAACTCGGAAAAATCGATCAGATCCGAAAGAGAGGTCCCCTCGTCGGTGTTTGCTTCGGTCAGGGTATAGACGCCGACGCGTTCGTTCTTGAAATGAACGGTTTTCTTATAAGGATAGGGGGGCTGACTGTTGTGCGCGCATGAGATCGATACGGTCACGCTGTCCAGAGGATAGTTTGAAAGCACCTTGCCGCCGATCGAATAGGCTTGTCCGAGGGGCAGGACCGCGCCGTTTTCCGGCATCGGATACGCGTCGTCCGTGCGAAAATCCAGAGCAAGATCCGGCGGGGGCGTGGTGACGCGTTTCAAGGGCACAACGCTGTCGTCATAAACCACGAGTTCCTCGTTTTCATCCGCAGGAGCGGCGACGGAATACTCCGGCATGTCGGCGTCTGCGGGGACGGCTGTGCCGGGGTCGCCCGAAAAGACGGCGATCAAAACTACGCCGATGCACAGCAGCACGCCCAAAAGCGCACCGATCAGGATCGTCTGTTTTTTACTCCAGGGGATCTTCAAACGCTCTCCGTTCCGCGGACCGACAGGATCCGCCTTGATTCGATATCTTATTATAACATCTGCTTTTCAAAGAGTTGTCAACAGAATGTGAACAAATCCGTCGACGGAAAAGAATTTACAAAAAAACCCGTCCGTGCGGACGGGTTTCAGTGTACTGCGATTATGCTTCGACCTTGACGACGGGCGCTTCGGGCGCGTTCTTCTTGATGCTCTCGATGCCTTTGAGACAGCTTGCCTTAGCCTTGTAGCTCTCGCCGGTTGCGATGATTTCGCCGTTCTTGGCCTTCAGACGGAAGCGGAATTCGCCCGCCTTGTCCTTATAAACTTCAAACTTCGGATGCTTTTTTGCCTCGAATCCCTCAACGGTCTGATCCTCGATCTCGCCGAGGCAGGACTTTCTGACACTCTCGATGCCGCTCATGCATGCTTTTTCGGTGGTGTAGATCTCACTGACCGCGATGATCTCGCCGTTGCCGGCCTTCAGATTGAACTTGATACCGGACTTTACTTCTTTGACTTCAAACTTTCCCATGATCATGTTCCTTTCTGCGTTATGAATTTGACGGACATACGGCCCGCCGCGTGCCGATTTCTTTGATCCGGGCTTGTGCCCGTTTCCTGTTTCAGTATAGCGCGATTTGTGCTCATTTGTCAAGATGAACGGGCGCAAAATATATATTTTTCCGACACGTTTCGCAGAGACGCTGTCACTTCGGACGGCGCATGGAAAAATCATATGAGAAATTTGGAAAAAAACCGGCAAACCGTCAAACCGGATCGCGGCGAGCTGCGTCTATACAACGTAGCCGAAAACGTATAAACGCTTTTCAAACGCCGCAGTTTATGGCACAATAATATAAATATAGTGTAAAAAACAAACGGAGAAAGGAACACAAAAACATGAAACGAATCGTCATTTTTGTACTTGCAGCGCTGATGCTGCTGTCTGTTGCCTGCAGCGCCGAACCCGCGGCCGATAAAACGGCAGGCGCAAGACGGAGAACGGAGAACACAACAAGCCGTCCGACCGAGCAAACGGGGAGCAAGCCGACGGCAAAGCCCACGAGGAAGCCGACGCCGGAGCCGACGCCCACGCCGACGCCCGCCGTGTCCATCGACTGGACGGAGCTGGTCCTTCCCTATACGGACGAACAGGGCTATACCTATGAGATCACGATCCGGCTCAGTCCGTTTATTCTGCTTTCCAATACGGATATTTTGGAAAAGGCATGGAGCGAGGTCTCGAAGGGAAGGGAACTGCCGTCTTACGACAGCTGGTACGTAAAGCCGGGCATATACGGGTATCCTACGCTTTATGCAAAGGCATATGATACGAACTTGAATAAGGATATGCTTTGTACGGACGGGCTCAGCGATATGTATTACAGCGTCGGGTCGATCTCGATCCGGAATACGACTGAAGGCTGGTCGATCACCGAGCAAAACGCGAGGAACGTTGTGATCCCCATGCGTTACGGAGCGGATAAGAAGCTGAACACCGGAACGGATCACTTCGGATTTCTCGGCTGCAGGATCATCTATTCCAATCAGACGGAGACCTTTTTGCGCGGATTGCGGGTCGATGCGTACATGAGCAAAGATAAATGGGGGCCCTCGCCCTTCGTGCTGATGGCGGCGGAGGTGTTCTCTCCCAATTTCCCTAACGGCGCGTATTACGACTTCCTCCTCAACCATGTGACGATCGGCGGCACAAGGGATACATGGATCAAGCAGGTGGTCCCTGAGACACGGCTGGGGGTCATCGGAAAGGACGGCAAATACGTCCGTCCGTGACACGTGGGGAATCCGTGAGCCGGGATGGCAAAAGCCATCCCGGCTCTTTTGCGCAATCACCGCTTTCCGCGCGTTTTCATACGATAAAGAACGGGGGAGAAAGGAGGCGGGCAATGGGCGAAGCGATCAAGGGACTGATCGTTCCGTTCCTCGGAACGTCAATCGGCGCGGCGGCGGTGCTGTTCCTGAAAAACGGGATTCCGAAGCGCGTTTCGGGCTATCTTTCCGACGCGGCGGCGGGCGTCATGGCGGCGGCTGCAATCTTCAGCCTGCTGATTCCCGCGATGGAACAGACGCAAAATGCGGGCGGCGCCCCGTGGATCCCGGCGTGCGCAGGGTTTGCGCTCGGCGTCGCGCTGCTCGCGCTCTGGGACCGCGCTTCGGAACGGATCGGAAGCCGGGGGACTGTTTCGCATTCCACGCGCATGCTCGTGCTTTCGGTGAGCCTCCACAACATTCCGGAGGGTATGGCGGTCGGCGCGGCGTACGCGGGTCTCCTGTCCGGGAAAACGACCGTGACGGCGGCGGGCGCGTTCGCGCTGGCGCTCGGGATCGCGCTGCAGAACCTGCCCGAAGGCGCGATCATCTCACTGCCGCTCAATGCGTCCGGCGTGGGAAGGGGGAAAGCGTTTCTTTACGGCGTGCTTTCGGGCGCGTCCGAGCCGATCGCAGGCGCGCTGACGATCCTTCTGTCGCGCTTTGCCGTGCCTGCGCTGCCATGGCTTTTGTCCTTCGCCGCAGGCGCGATGGCGTACGTGACCGGCTTTGAGCTGCTGCCGGAGACGTATAAAGAGCGCCCCGTTTTCGGAACGCTCTTCGTGCTCATAGGCTTTGCCCTGATGACGGGCATGGATATTCTGCTCGGCTAAAGCACAGATGTGTCAAACGGCTGAAGCCCCGCATGCGTAAGCTGCAGCACGCGCGTCGCGGCCTCGGAAATCAGCTTGCGGTCGTGCGTGACCATCAGGATCGCGCCGCGAAACTCCCGTAAAAGCGTACGCACCGCGGGCGCGGAGAGTGGGGAAAGGTTTCGCGTCGGCTCGTCGAGCACCAGCACGTCCGCACGGTCGAGGATTGCCTTCAAAAGGAGCAGCTTCGCCTGCTGCCCGCCGCTTAAAGACCGGATCGGGTGCGACATCTCGTCGGTCGTGTACTTCATGCTGCCGAGAAAGATCCGTGCCTCGGTCACCGATTCCTTGTCCCCGTTCGGGGCGAGAAACTCTTCCGGAAGTCGGTCCAAAGGCAGCAGATCGGAATACGTCTGCGGCATGTAAAACACGTTGTACCCGCGCTTTTCGATCTCCGTCACGAGACGTTTCAACAGTGTCGTCTTGCCGCAGCCGTTGCGCCCGACGATGCAGACGCGCTCGGGCCCCGAAATGCGGATCGCAACGTTTTCGGCAAGCACGCGATCGGAAAGCCGGAGCGTTTCGGGACCGTATTCGAGCACGGTTTTACCGTTTTTCACCTCGCCGCCGAGCCATTTCGGCAGGATCGCCCATTCCGCCTCCGGCGCTTCGGTCAGGTTTTCCTGTTCCTTTTCGAGCCGCCTGCCGATCGACATGACCGTATGCATTTTCTTTTTGAGCAGCCGTCCGGTCGAAGGATCCTGCCGCGTGAGCGCTGCCTGCGCGTGGTCGACGGCGTTGTAGATCGAAAGGTACCGCTCTTTTTTCTCGCGGAACGCCTTCTGCTCGAACTGCGCGACCTGCGCCTGATGCTGAAATGCCGCGTCGCGCCGCTTCATGTATTCGTCGTATGGGATGTTCGCCGCCGTCGCCCGCGGGATCTTCTTGCGCCGCACCATTTCAAGATGAATGACCGATTCCGCGGTGCGCGAAAGCAGCACCTCGTCATGCGAGATGTACAGCACCGTCTTTTTCACGGTCGTCAGAAAGCGTTCGAGCCACAGAAGCGTTTCGAGGTCGAGGTCGTTGCTCGGCTCGTCCAAAAAGAGCTCGTCGCAGTCGTTGATAAGAAGCGCCGCCAGCGCGAGCTTGACCCGTTCGCCGCCGGACAGCGTGCCCATCGTCTGATCGGAATACGCAAGGTCGAAGGGAAGCTTCACGTCCTTCATCGCGCGGGAGAGCGCCTTCGGCGTCAGCGCGTCCTCGCGGCAGTGCGCGTAAAGGTATTCATAAACGGACAGCGCGCGGTCCTGCGCGGGCAGCTCCTGCGGAAGATATCCTTTTGTGCCGGAGACGGACGCGCTGCCCGTCACCGTCGCGTAGCCCTCGACAAGCGCGGGATCGCAGAGCCATCGGAGGAGCGTCGATTTGCCGTTGCCCTCCTCGCCGATCAGCGCGACCTTCGCACCGTCCGGCACGGTAAAGGAGAGGTCCTCGACGATCGTCTTGACGTCCCGGTCGATCGTGATCGTAATATTTCTTGCCTGTATCGTAATAATCACCTCATGCTGTAATCATAGCGGCAGATCGGACGCTGTTCGCCCTGATAGGGACCGACGCCCTCGAAGATCTTTGTAAAACCGCATTTTTCCATGACGCGCCGCGACGCGGTATTGTCCGCAAGGCACACGCCTGCCATGGCGTTCAGCCCGAGCATCGGCAGGATGACCGGCAGAAACGCCCGGACCGCCTCGGTCGCGTAGCCCTTCCCGGTGTACACCTTCGCAATGTGATAGCCGATCTCCCATACGCCGTCGTCCAGCGGAACCGCCTGCACGTAGCCGATGTTCTCGCCGGTTTTCAGCAGCACGGGGTAGACCAGCGGGCCTTCCGTGCCGCCGTACTGCGTCATCAGAAACGCGATCGTTTCCGCCGCGTCTTCGACCGTTTCAAACACCTCGTCCGGTACGAAACGGCGGTTGTCTTCGTCAAGCGAGTTTTGATGCACCGCTTCCGCCATGTCCGGTGTAAACTCCGTAATAAAAAGCCGTTCGGTCGTCAGATGGAACATGTTTTACCTCCAAAAATCAATATCGTTCCGCTGCCGAAGACAGGGAACGACCCAAAATGCCGACTGACGCCGGTTCATGAAAGGAGGACGATCCGCTTTTCGACAACGCAGGAAAACCCGAAGATCTCGGGTCAAGGTCATCATCAAAGACGGATCAGTTGCGCATTCGCTCGTTTGCCTCCTGTTGTTTTTCTGTATTGTAGCAAAGAAGCGGCGCTCTGTCAAGAGCGCCGCTTCGCGGTTTTTCAATCCATGTCCGGGTCGAGGAAGCCCTCGCCGTACGCCTCGTCGACCGTGGTGAGCATCACGATCGCACTCGGATCGATGCGGTTGATGATGCGCCGCGCCGCAAAGACCTCGACCTTGCTGCAGACGCACATCAACATCTGATGCGGCTTGCCGGTATAGGCGCCGCGCACGTCGGCAAGCGTGGCGCCGCGCTCGGTCTCCTCCATGATGTCGTTTGCGATCTCCTGCGCCTTGTCGGAAACGACGAGCAGCATCCGGCGCGTACCCGTGCCGTACATGACTTTGTCGATGATGGTGGTGGACACGATCGTCATCAATACGCCGTACAGCACCGCGTTGATGTTGCCGAACACGGGCCAGCCGAGGAGGATGACCACGCCGTCGACGATCAGGGAGATCGATCCGATCGAAAGATGCGGCTTGAGCTTGCGGATGCTCATGATGACGAAGTCCGTGCCGCCGGTGGAGGATCCGGGCATATAGATGATCGCAAGCCCGATGCCGGACAGCGCGCCCGCGAACAGCGCCGCAAGCAGCGGGTTTTCGGCGCCGTTGTACTGCGGCAGCAGCGGGAAAATGATATCGAGGAAGAACGCCGAGATCAGCATGCTCTTGACCGATTTGAAGAAGAACACGCGGCCCAGAAGCCGGTAGCATATAACGGCAACCGGGATATTGATGAGCAGCGACAAAAGACCGATACGGAGGAACGGGAAAAAGTGGTTGATGATCATCGCGACGCCGGTGATGCCGCCCGGCGCGAAGTTCGCCGTCGCCGCAAAGGTATAGATGCCCGCGGCGTAGAGGATGCTGCCGACGACGTCGTGCATCACGTCCTTGACCGCCATCTTCCAGCCGAACTTTTTATAATACCCGATGATGCTCTGCTTTTTTCTCGGAATGAGCTGTTTTTTCTTCTTCATCGAACCCTCACCTCAAAAGAGATGATATCCGTTTCGGACCGGAAAGTCAAGGGATTTACGCGGTTTTTCCCGGCTTTCTCAGCACTCTGAGCGCGTTCAGAACGGCGAGCAGCATCACGCCGACGTCCGCAAACACCGCGATCCAGAGGTTTGCGATCCCCAAAGCGCCGAGCAGGAGGAAGATCGCCTTCATGCCGAGCGCAAACGCGATGTTTTCCACCGTGATCCGGTGCGTTTTCCGCGCGATGCGGATCGCGTCGCAAAGCTTATGCGGCGCGTCCGCGGGGATGATCGCGTCCGCCGCTTCGATCGCAGCGTCGCTGCCGAGTCCGCCCATCGCGACGCCGACGTCTGCGCGCGCAAGCACCGGCGCGTCGTTGATGCCGTCGCCGAGAAACAGCAGCGTGCCGTTCTTCGGAAGCGTTTTATAAAGCGTCTCGACCGCAGTAAGCTTCTGATCGGGCAAAAGCTCCGAGGAAACGCCGTCCAATCCGAGCTCCTTTGCAACCGCGTCGCCCACGGGCTTCGCGTCGCCGGTCAGCATGATCTGCCGCGAAATGCCCATCGCCCGCAGCGTTTCGACCGTGTCTTTGCTGTCCTGCTTGATCCGATCCGCGATCACAATGCAGCCTGCGTATACGCCGTCGACCGCGATAAACGCAAAGGTCCCGACCGTCTCCGGATTCACAACGGCAAGCCCGAGATCCGCCATCAGCTTTTCGTTGCCGACCGCGACCGCGCGCGCGCCGACGGTTGCCGAGATCCCCTTGCCGGAGATCGTATGCGCGTCCGAAACGGGTTCAGACACTTCGCCTGCGGCTGCAAGGATCGATTTTGCGATCGGATGCGTACTGAACGACTCCGCCGCCGCGGCAAGCCGCAGAAGCTCTTCCTGCGTAAATCCGTCGGCGGGGAGCGTTTCACGCACCGCAAAGCTCCCCTCGGTCAGCGTGCCGGTCTTGTCGTAGACGACCGTATGCGCCCGGTTCAGCGCTTCGAGGAAATTGCCGCCCTTGATGAGAACGCCCGCCCTTGACGCCGCGCCGAGCCCGCCGAACACCGCGAGCGGGATCGAGATTACAAGCGCGCAGGGGCAGGAGATGACAAGAAACGTCAAGGCGCGATGGATCCAGCTTGCCCAGTCGCCGGTAAAGATCGACGGTACGACCGCCAAAAGCACCGCCGTGATCACGACCGCGGGCGTATACCAGCGCGCAAATTTTGTGATGAACCGTTCCGCGGGCGTTTTGCGGTCCGCGGCGTCCTCCACGAGCCGGATGATCTTTGAGGCGGTCGATTCGCCGAAGCTCTTTTCGACGCGCACCGTAAGCGCGCCGTCCAGCGCGATGCAGCCGGAAAGGACCGTGTCGCCTTCGTACGCCGTGCGCGGGACCGATTCGCCGGTCAGCGCGCGCGTGTCGAGCGAGGAGGAGCCGGAGAGGATCACGCCGTCGAGCGGGATGCGCTCGCCCGGACGGATCAGGATCGTTTCGCCGATCTCAACCTCGGCGGGGGAGACGGGGAGCGTTTCGCCGTTCCGGACGACGTTTGCCGTGTCGGGGCGGATATCCAGGATCGCGCGGATGGAAGCCTGCGAGCGATCGAGCGCAAGATCGGTAAGCCACTCACCGAGCTGATACAGGAGCATGACCGCCGCGCCTTCGGGGTATTCGCCAAGCGCAAACGCGCCGATCGACGCGACCGACATCAGAAACGCTTCGCCGAATACGTTGCCGCGCAGAATGCCGCAGATCGCGTTCCAAAGAACGTCGTAGGCGACCACCGCGTAACAGGCAAGGAACAGCGGCAGTTCGACCCACAGCGGCGCTTTCAAAAAATGCGCTGCAAGTCCGCCCGCAAAGAGGACCGCGCCGATAATCAGCCGGATCAGCATCGTCCGGTTTTCGCCTTCCTCGTGCCCGCCGTGCTCGTGTCCGCAGCCGCATGCGTCCCCATGGCTGTGTCCGTGATGATGCCCGCAGCCGCACTCGTCCTCGTGCCGATGGCATTCGCCGTGCTCGCAGCAGCGCTCGTGCTCGTGATGGTGCTCGTGATGATGCTCGTGTTCGTGACAGCACTCGTCGTGTTCGTGGTGATGCTCATGGTCATGGCAGCATTCGCCGTGTTCATGCTCGTGCTCGTGATGATGCTCGTGCTCATGACAGCACTCGCCGTGTTCATGCTCGTGTTCGTGTTCACAGGTGCAGACGTGTTCGTCATGCTTTGATTCGTTCATACGACCCTCCCGAAAAATACAATGTTTGCTCAATCATTCAACTTAAGGACGAAAAAAGAATGCGCGTTATGCCGCTGCGCCCGGCATTGACAGAACCGTCTGCCTTATTCGCGCAAGTGATCCAGACCGAGATCCAGAATCTTTTCTACATGCTCGTCGGCAAGGGAATAGAACACATTCTGCCCTTCGCGACGGAACCTGACGAGGTTCGATAGCCGCAGCGCCTTGAGCTGGTGCGAGATCGCGGACTTCGTCATGCCGAGCAGACAGGCGAGATCGCACACGCAAAGCTCGTGCACGCGCAGCGCCTGCAGGATCCGAACGCGCGTACCGTCGCCAAACAGCTTAAAGAGCGCGGCAAGGTCGATTGCCTCGACGCCGTCCAAAAGCTGCGGCGACACCGCGTCCACGACGTCCCGATGGACGGATTCACATTCGCATACCGGTAAGCGATCCATTTTTCTTTCTCCATAGTTTGATAGTTGAACAACCGTTCAATTAACTGCATTATATCACCGTTGCAGGATTTGTCAAGCGGCGATCCGCTTTTTTCCAAAAAACAATGACAGACGCGGCGGGATATGGTACAATGAATCAAACGGATTTTTTCGGAGGCCAGGATGTTTCATTACGGCAGAAAAGCGCAGTATCACGAGACCGATCAGATGGGCGTGATCCATCACGCAAGCTATGTGAAATGGATGGAGGAGGCGCGCGTCGCGTTTCTGGACACGCTCGGCTTCGGCTATGTCGACATCGAGCGTGAAGGCGTCGTTTCGCCCGTGGTCGGGATCTCAGTCGAGTACCGGCGACCGACGATGTTTGCGGACGAGTTCGAGGTCGGCGTGCGCATCAACCGGTATTCAAGCCGCATGCTTGAGCTCGGCTATGAGATCCGGAACGTTACGAAGGGTACGCTTGCGGCGGAGGCGACCTCGAAGCATTGCTTCTTGCGGAACGGCGCGGTTGTTTCGCTCAGGACGGCGCTGCCGAAGCTCGACGCACTGCTTTGCACCTATCTTGAAAGCGAAGAAAACCAACCGAACGGAGGGACCCATGCGGACGTTTGAATGCGATTACACCGAAGGCGCGCATCCGATCATTCTGAAAGCGCTTACCGAAACGAACCTTGTGCAGATGAGCGGTTACGGCTTCGATCCCTATACCGCGCAGGCGGCGGAGAAGATACAGCGCGCCTGCGGTTCGCCGGATGCAGCGGTGACGTTTCTCGTCGGCGGCACGCAGACGAACATGATCGCGCTCGATCTGCTGCTTGAGGCATACGAGGGCGTGATCGCGCCGAAAACGGGGCACATCAACGTACACGAGGCGGGCGCGATCGAGTTCACCGGGCACAAGGTCCTGGCGCTTAAAGAGCACGACGGCGTGCTGGACGTCGACGCGCTGGAGGGATATCTTTCCACCTTCTATGCCGACGCCACGCACGAGCACATGGTCCGGCCCGGCGCGGTATACCTCACGCACCCCACCGAATACGGCACGCTCTATACCAGATCGCAGATCGAGCGCGTGCGCGCGCTGTGCGATCGGTACGAAATGAAGCTCTATGTGGACGGCGCAAGGCTCGGTTATGCTTTGGGTTGTCCGGAAAACGATCTGACGCTTCCGGATCTTGCGAAACTTTGCGACGCGTTCAGCATCGGCGGAACCAAGCTCGGCGCGCTTTGCGGCGAGGCGGTCGTGTTCCCGAAGAAAGCGCCGAAGATGCTGCTGACGCAGGTGAAGCGGCACGGGGGCTTATTGGCAAAGGGGCGGCTTCTCGGCATCCAGTTCGACGCGCTGTTTACCGACGGGCTCTATGAAGCGATCGGCCGCGAGGCGATCCGCCATGCGCAGCGCATCCGCGAAATTCTGCTCGAAAAGGGTTATCCGCTTGCATGGGAGTCGCCGACGAATCAGCAGTTCATTCTGCTCTCCGACGCCGAAGCGGAACGTCTTTCTAAGCTCGTCGGTTTCGATCTCTGGGGCAGGGCGGACGAGCATCACTGGATCGCGCGGTTCACGGCAAGCTGGTCGACGACCGACGCGGCTGTGGACGAACTCGAAAAAACGCTTCCCATGCGGGCGGCGCTGAAAGAATAAGGGAGGAAACGAATATGAAACGAATCGTTGCGATCATGCTCTCGGTACTCTTTGCGCTCGGGCTTTTCGGCTGCGCCTGCTCGACGCCCATCGTCTACTCGGACGCGGATAAGTACACCGCGGGGAGCTTTACGTACGACGGCTCCGGCATCACGAAGATCGACGTCGACTGGGCGGCGGGCGACATCACGCTGAAGAACGGCAGCGGCACGCTTTCCGTAACCGAGAACAGCGCCGATACGCTGGAGGACTGGGAAACGCTGCGCTGGTGGATCGACGGCACGACGCTGAGGATCCGCTATTGTCAGTCCGGCAAGGCGTTTCGGTTCGCCGACGGCAGAAAGAAGGATCTGACGATCGAGCTGCCGACCTTCGCGGACGTCAGCATCGACGTCGCCTCCGGCAAGGTCGTTTCGGAGGGCAGACTCGACGTCGGCAAATTCGATCTGGACACGGCATACGGCGGCGCGGAGATCGCCGAGCTGTACGCGGAGGAGGTCGATATCGACAGCGCTTCCGGCAGGATCTCGGTGGGGTACGCCGAGGTCAAAGGGACGTTTCAGGTCGACACCGCGTCCGGCGGGGTCTCGGTGGGCGAGATCGACGCGCACAGCATTCAGATCGACAGCGCTTCCGGCGGCGTTTCGCTCGGTCTCAAACGCACGATCTGGAAGGTCGATCTTGACGTTGCGTCCGGCGCCGTGATCCTGAAGCTCCTCGATCCGGAGGAAGGCGCGACCTTGCAGCTCGAAGCGATCACCGGATCGCTCAATACCAAGCTTCCGTACGAGAAGAGCGGCAAGACCTATACCTTCGGCAACGGTAAGATCCGGATCAACATCGACGCCGTCGCCGGTACGGTCACGGTCGAATAAACCGATCAGCATCTTCGGTTTTCTGTCGTTTCACGCTTAAGCAAAGAACAGGAGCGAGAGACGGCCGGATCCATTGCACAATACGAAATCACGCGGAGAGGCGTTGAAGCGTCCGCGTCATTCGGTTCATAAAAAGAAACGGGCAGACGGGACGAAAGGATCGTCTGCCCGAATCTTACACAAAAACAAAAGCCATGTGTTTGTGCGGATATCACTGCTGCAATGCCGCTCAATATCCCTGATATGGATCGATGATGCTGCCGTCGATCGCGTTGATGATCAGAAGCGGTCTTTCGCTGCCGTAAATTTGCCGCGCTGCCTGTTCCGGAAATTCTCCCATAGCGATGAGCGCATCGCGCGCTTTCTCGGTGTATATAAACGTCCCGGTAAAGAACCACGCGGGAACCAAAAGACCGCTTTCCATATCGTTCTTTTCACGGATGCGGAACAGCCCGAGCTTCACGCTGTCGACGGCGATCGTACCGCCCGTGTGTTTTTCCAGACTGAACACGCGGTTCATCTGCCGCACAAACAGCGACCGCACTTCATCATACGGCAGCAGCGGCGTTTCCTCGGAGATCGTTTCCGTCACCTTGAGCGCGCCTTCCCAGTTCAGTGACAGCAGCGTGCCGTCGGAATTGACGTTGGCTTCGATCCGGTCATACGGCCAGTACCGGAAATAACCGTCCTCAGACTCGCTGTAGGCGTCGCCGTACAGATAAAGCATCTGTGCGCCGGAAAAGGCGGGCGTCATACGGATCAGGTATCCCCACTTGTCGCAGACGCCCTGAATCTCGCCCTCGTGACACGCGTTGTTCGACCACCAGACGTCTGCAACCTCATAGTGCTTCGCTTCCTCTCCGAGGACCTCGCGCAGGATCCCGATCGCTTCGCGCGTGGTAACGGAGCCCTCGCTTTGCGGAGTATCGTATTCTGCGGGTCCGATCCGCTTTGCGTCCGGCATTTCTGCATGAAAACAGTCTGAGGTGCCGACCGGTGCCCCTTCATCCCGCGCGCGGATATAGCTGATGATCCTGCCCCTGCTTGATTCTTCTACACCGATATGATCATATTGCCGGCTGTATATTTCATGCTGATCGGGACTGCCGACGATCGAATACACGTTCCAGTCCACCGAGCTCGGGTTATCCTCCGGCAGGGAGCCGTCCCAGACGGGATTCGGATCGGCATGCACGCCTTCGGGAAGCGTGCTGTATTCCTTCTGCAGCGCGGCAATACGTTCGCGATGCATGGCAAGCATCTGTTCGTATTCTTCCTCGGTACTGTCACTGTTTTTCATCCATTCCTCTTTGCTGCCGGTCATGCAGTCGACCGCGTGGATCGACGCCTGCATCTCGCGTTCGACGTCGTCGCGCGTCCGCGGCGCCTGCTTCCAGATATACAGCGTATCGACGCCGAGCAAACGACGGCTCAGTGCAAGCCGCTCCTCGTTTGTCAGACGCCGATGCGTGACCCGCAGAAGCGGAAACGCGGACCCTTCGGTCAAAACCTCGATCGGTACGTCGGCAGTGACGTGCACGCCGCGCGCTTCCGTTGTTTCGCTGCATTGGAACCGCGCGGGAAACTGCGCGCTGACCGGCGGCGCGGCAAGCGTCGGGTCGTTCTGTTCCGTCTGCTCGGACAGCACCGTGTCGATCAGTACGTTCGTGTCCTTTTGCTTCACCGCGTCGTGATCCGGCGTCGGCTGACAGGCGGCAAGCAAGCAGAGGATCAAAAGCAAGGTGATGATTCGTTTCATTTCTGTCCCTCCTGTTTGTTTCTGCATCCATCTTATCTCCCAAATTCGTCCAAAACGTCACAAAACTGTCACCGAGTTGTAAGGGAGTTGTAAAATCTGCGCTTCCGGAGCGACCTTATCTTCGGGCATGCGCAGCGCGTCCGCGGACGGGCATACGGTCTTTTGCGCGAAGACGTCCGTCCGTGAAAATATATTCTGTTTTTGGAGGAAAAACGGCGGGTCCGTCGGTTGACTTTTATGCGCAAAGTGATATCATGAACCTGTTGGGAATTTCCCAAAAATAACTATTATCGGAGGAGCTATGAACAGCTATATCGAACGTGTCCTCGCGGACGTCGAACGCCGCGACAAGAACGAGCCGGAATTCCTTCAGACCGTTGAAGAAGTTCTGAAATCTCTCGAAGTCATCGTTTCCCGTCATCCCGAATATGAGGCGAACGGCCTTCTCGAGCGTATGGTGGAGCCGGAGCGCGTCATCGAGTTCCGCGTACCGTGGATCGACGATCAGGGCGTTGTCCGCATCAACCGCGGCTTCCGCGTTCAGTTCAACAGCGCGATCGGACCGTACAAGGGCGGCATCCGTTTCAACAAGAACGTCAACCTGTCCGTCATGAAGTTCCTCGGCTTCGAGCAGACCTTCAAGAACAGCCTGACCTCGCTCCCGATGGGCGGCGGCAAGGGCGGCGCGGACTTCGATCCGACCGGCAAGAGCGATCGCGAGATCATGCGTTTCTGCCAGAGCTTCATGACTGAGCTCTATCGTCACATCGGTCCGAACGTGGACGTTCCGGCAGGAGACATGGGCGTCGGCGGACGTGAGATCGGCTACATGTTCGGTCAGTATAAGCGCATCCGCAATGCGTACGAGAACGGCGTTCTCACCGGCAAGGGCCTTTCCTTCGGCGGTTCCCTCATTCGTCCGGAAGCGACCGGCTACGGCGCGGTTTACTACCTCTGCGAAGTTCTGAAGCATCAGAACGACACGATCGAAGGCAAGACCATCGCGGTCTCCGGCTTCGGCAATGTTGCATGGGGCGTCACCAAGAAGGCGGCTCAGCTCGGCGCGAAGGTCGTCACGCTCTCCGGCCCGGACGGCTACATCTACGATCCGGACGGCGTCGTCACCGAGGAGAAGATCAACTACATGCTCGAGATGAACGCATCCCGCCGCAACCGCGTGCAGGACTATGCGGACAAGTTCGGCGTCGAGTTCTTCCCGGGCGAGAAGCCCTTCGGCCGCAAGGTCGACATCGTCATGCCGTGCGCAATGCAGAACGACGTGCACATGGATTCCGCTGAGAAGATCGCGGCAAACGGCGTCAAGTACTACATCGAAGTCGCGAACATGCCGACGACGAACGATGCGCTCTTCTTCCTCATGGAGCAGAAGGGCATGGTCGTTGCTCCGTCCAAGGCGGTCAACGCGGGCGGCGTTGCGGTCTCCGGTCTCGAAATGAGCCAGAACTCCGAGCGTCTCTCCTGGAGCGCAGAGGAAGTTGACACGAAGCTCCACAACATCATGATCAACATCCACAAGGCTTCCATGGAAGCGGCGGAAGAGTGCGGCCTCGGCTACAACCTGGTTGCGGGCGCGAACATCGCGGGCTTCAAGAAGGTTGCGGACGCCATGCTGGCGCAGGGCATCGTCTGATCCCGAAATCCGATAATCTCCCAATCGAAAAGGACTTCCTTCGGGAAGTCCTTTTTTTCTGTCGAAAAAGGCGTCTTTGGATCGTTGTTCTTTTCATAGCTATTATCATAATAGCTATAATAAGATTCCTTTTTTACAGCACGGCTTTTCAAGCCGCCGTGCTGTTTTATGATAGCTATGATACTCTGAATAGCTATTCTGTTATCAGCTATTATAATAGCTATTATAATAATAGATAAAGATCGGCGATGAGGATCCAAGCGTTTTCCGTTCCGCAGGGCGGTTTCTGAAATGTGAACTTTTTTCAGGAATTTTTGGGATATATTTTGTGCTACGATAGAGTCGAAAAGAGGAACGGCGCGAAACCGTTCCCGGAAAACAGGAGGAAATGAAAATGATAAAGCGCTTGGAACAGCGTTCGCAGTACGTGCTGCTGAGCTGCGCGGTCGTACGGTTCGGCGGGCTGACACCGGAGGAACTTGGGCTGTATGTGATGATGCTGGTTCGCCCGGACCACTGGGACTTTTACGAAAAGATACTGGCAAAAGAGGCGGAGACGACGCCGGAGAGGATCCTGGAGATTTTACGAAGCATGGAACGGAAGGGCTTTGTGCTGGAGCGGAACGGACGGTTCGGCAGGTTCTGGGATCTCATCGAGATGCCGGAGCGCGTCGCGGAGGACGAACGAAAGATGTTTGCCGAAAACGGTTGGCGACCGTGTCTGTCCGAAACGATGCCGGAGCCGCGTCCGCAAGTCTCGGATGAAACGCCAAAACCGGGAAAACGGGAGTCCGCGCCGGAGCCGGGCAAGCGTACGCTGACGCATGAGCAGATGGCGCAGATCTTTTTCGAGAAAGCGGCGGAGCTCCGCAAATGCACCGAGGAGGAAAAAGCGGCGAAGGCGGCAGGAAGATAAAGCGGCATGCCCTTTGAGACCTCGGAAGCACAGAAAAACGAACCGCCCGGTTGAAGGACGGCTCGTTTGGCAAAGGGGTTATTACTTGTCGGTGTGGATGTCGACCTGCTGATGCGCGAGCGGGATGTTGTTCTCGATCAGCTTTGCCTGCACCGCGTTGTTCAGCGCGAAGTAGACGGTCCAGTAATCGCCGGACTTGAACCATGCGCGGAGCTTGAACGTCGGAAGACCGCCTTCGGTCACGGTGACGAAGGTCTCGGGCGCGGGATCTTCGAGCACCAGCTCGTGGGCCTTTGCGCATTCGAGCATCAGCGCCTGGACCTTTTCACGGTCCGCAGCCGGGCTCAGCGTGAGGTCGAGGTCGAGACGGCGCAGTTCGTTCGTGTTGAGGTTCTTGATCGCGGAGTTTGCGAGCGCGCCGTTCGGCAGCGTGACGCGGAGGTTGTCCAGCGTGTCGATCGTTGTGTAGAACAGGGTGAGTTCGCGGACCGTGCCCTCATGCGTGCCGTCGCTGATGAAGTCGCCGACATGGAACGGACGGAACACCAGCAGCATGATGCCGCCCGCAAAGTTCGCCAGCGAGCCCTGCAGCGCCAGACCGATCGCAAGTCCGCAGGACGCGAGCACCGCAATGATCGAAGCGGTCGGGATGCCGACGGTCGCTACCGCAAGCAGAATGATGAGCACATAGCCGAGGATCTTGACCGCGCTGACCGCCACCGTCTGGACTTCAGACGCGAGGTTCGTATACCATTTGGTCTTCTTGACGATCTTGATGAGCAGCTTTACGAGCAGAAGCCCGATGACCAGGATCGCAAGCCCCGCAACGAGCTTCATCGCGAATCCGCCGATCCCGTCGCCGAATTTCTCCGAGATCGCGTTTGACAGCCTCTCTGCCCAAGTCAGCTTGCCTTCCACGTTCAGTTCCTCTGCCAGAATCAGATTACTTACCATGACCTTTCCTCCTTATAGTTTATGAGTACAAATACAGTATAACAGACCGCACGCGGTTTGTTAAGAGGCAAAACCAAATTTATATATAAAAATGCGTGTGGGGCGGATCGGACGCCTTGCATCTTTCGCCGCCCGAAAACGACGAAGAGCCTTTTGTCGGAAAATAAAAAAACGGTCTGTTGAAACCGAAAGATTTCAACAGACCGAAGCGTTAAGCCTGTCCGGCCTCCGCGATGTTCAGCGCGTGGTCGGAAATACGCTCGAGGTCGGTCAGCGCTTCGACGTACAGCATGCCGATCTCCGCCGAACACTTGCCCTCCGCAAGGCGCTTGATGTGGTTGTTCTCATACAGATCGACCAGATCGTCGACCTCCTGCTCGCGTTCCGCAATGCTCGAAAGCGGCATCGCCTTGGGGTTTTCCATACACGCGTGCGCGTCCTCGACGATGTTCAGCACCTTCAGAAACAGCGGCGCGATTTCGTCCATCGCGGCGTCGGAGAACTGCATCTTGCGCTCGCGCATGTGCTGGACATAGCCGGAAATGTTGTTCGCATGGTCGCCGATGCGCTCATAGTCGACGATGACGTGGTGCATCCGGTTGACCGATTGCGCGTCGGCTTCGCCGAGACCGTTGCGGTTGATCTCGACGAGATACTTCGAGATCTCGGAGTTCAGCCAGTCGAGCGTTTCCTCGTTCTCCGCAATGCCGTCCAGGTCGTTTTTGCGCGGTACGGTCATGGCGGCGTACACCTTCTTCAGATTCTCAAGCGCAATCCCGTACATGCGTTCGGTCTCCTTCTCGACCGAAGCGACCGCCGTCACGGAGGAGCCGAAGTCCTTGCCGCCGACGATGTGCAGCAGCCTGCGGCCCTCGAGCTTGTCTTCGCCGCGGATGATCACGCGCGAGAGCTTCACAAGCAGCGTGGAGAGCGGGAACATGATGAGCGTCGCCGCGAGCTTCAGGAACGTGTTGGCGTTCGCAAGCTGCTGCGCGTAGTTCGGACCGCCGTTGACGGTGCCGGAGATATTGATGATGAAATTGATGACCGGATCACGGAAGATCTGCAGCAGCAGGATGCAGATCAGACACGCGAACACGTTGAACAGCACATGGATGCAGGCGGTGCGCTTCGCGTCCTTGGTGCCGCCGACGGAGGCGAGCACGGAAACGGTCGTGCAGCCGATGTTCTGACCACAGATCAGATACATGGAGATCAGAAGCGGCTGCGAGCCTGCGCCGAGCGCGCCGGACATAGCCATTGCCTGCAGTACGCCGACCGAGGCGGAGACGCTTTGCAGCGCCATCGTCATGACCGTACCGACGAGCACGCCGAGGATGGGGAAATCCTTGAGTCCCGCGATCATGTTCCGGAACCATTCCACCTCCGCGAGCGCCTTCATGTGCTCCTTCATGAGCATCATGCCCATGAACAGAAGCCCGAGGCCGGTCAGCGCGTACAGGATATCGTTCCAGGGACGCTTTTTCAGAAACGTCATCGCCATGACGCCGATGAACGCGATGATCGGCGCGTAGGTGTCGATGTTGAACGCGATGAGCTGACCGGTGATGGTCGTACCGACGTTCGCGCCCATGATGACGCCGACCGCGTTGTCGAGCGGCATCAGCCCCGCGTTGACAAAGCCGACGGTCATGACCGAGACTGCGTTCGAGCTCTGAATGATACCGGTGATGACCGTACCGACGAGCAAGCCGAGAAAACGGTTTTTCGTCAGCTTTTCAAGGATCGACTTGAGCTTTGCGCCTGCAAGCCGCTCGATGCCGTTGCCCATGATCTTGATGCCGAACAGGAAGATCGCGATACCGCCGATAATCCCCAGCCAGTTTTCGATCGTCATGAAACAAGTACCCTCCCTAACATGCTCCTACCCGTATCGTAACAGAAACGGCGGGCGTTTGCAACCGGATTCCGTAAACAATTTACGTAAAATCGGAGTAAAAAACGGACCTGTCCGAGGAAGGTCCGTACAGCGCTTTTTATTCGGCTTTTTCGGTATCGTGTTCGAGGATCTTCCGGAACTGCGTTTCGTAGAGCTCGCGGTAGATGCCGTTTTTTTGCAGCAGCTCGTCGTGCGTGCCCTGCTCGGTGATCGTGCCGTTCGCAACGACCAGGATGCGGTCGGCCTTCAGGATCGTCGAGAGACGGTGCGCAATGACGATCGAGGTGCGGCCGCGCATCAGCGTTTCGAGCGCGTCCTGGATCGCGTTCTCCGAGATGGAATCGAGCGCGCTGGTCGCCTCGTCGAGGATCAGGATGCTCGGATTTTTGAGGATGATCCGCGCGATCGAAAGCCGCTGCTTTTCGCCGCCGGACAGCTTCAGCCCCCGGTTGCCGACGACCGTGTCGAGTCCGTCCGGCTGGTTTTTGATGAACTCGGTGAGGCTTGCCGTCTCGAGCGCCGCCATGATCTCCGCATCGGTGGCGTCCTCCTTTGCGTAAAGCAGGTTTTCACGGATCGTGCCGTTGAAGAGATACGAGTCCTGTGTGACCACGCCGATGTTCTTCCGAAGATAGCCGAGGTCGATCGCGCGCACGTCGGTGTACCCGATCCGCACGCTGCCGGCGTCCACGTCGTAGAGACGGGGGAGAAGGTTCACGATCGTGCTCTTGCCGGAGCCCGAGGGCCCGACGATCGCGTACATCTTGCCCGCGGGCACGGAGAAGTCGATATCGGTAAGAAGCGGCTTGTCCGGCGAATAGGAGAACGCAACGTGGTCGTAGCGGATGCCGGCGCCTTCCATGATCGGGCAGCGCGGATGCTTCGGCTGACGGATCGCCGGGACCATGTCGAAATAGTGGAAGATACGGGTGAACAGCGCGAGCGAACGCGTGAAATCGACATGGATGTTGAGCAGCGACTGGACGGGGCGGTAGAGCCGGTTGATCAGCGCTACGCTCGCGGTGATCGTACCGATGGTGACGGAATCGACCTTCTGATGGATCATGAAGAATCCGCCGCCGAGATAGATCAGAAGCGGCCCGATCTGCGTGAACATGCCCATGAGCACGATGAACCATTTGCCGCTGCGCTGCTCCTTCATCGAAAGCTTCGTGACGTCGTTGTTGACGGCTTCGAAGCGTTCCATTTCGCGCTTCTCACGCGTGAACAGCTTGACGAGCAGCGACCCGGAGACGGAGAGCGTTTCGTTGACGAGCTGGTTCATTTCGTCGTGTTTCGCCTGGCTCTCGGAGGCGAGCTTCCAGCGCGTTTTGCCTGCGGAGCGCGTCGGGATGATCAGAAACGGAATGACCACGACGCCGATCAACGCAAGCGGCGGGCTCAGAAGGATCAGCGCGACGAGCGTTGTGATCACGACCGTGACGTTGCGGACGATGCTCGAGAGCGTTCCGGAGATCACGCTCGAGACGCCGCTGATGTCGCTGTTCATGCGGGTGATGATGTCGCCCTGCTTTTCGGTCGTGAAGAACGCGTGCGGCATGGTCTGCAAATGCCCGTACATCTGATTCCGCATGTCGTAGATGATCTTGCTCCCGATCCACGCGTTGATGTAGCTTTCGAGCACGCCGATGACCTCGGATGCGGTCAGCGTGCCGAACGCCGCGATCAGAAGCCTGATCAGAAGCGCCATGTCCCTTCCGCCCAGCGCCTTGTCGACGATCTGGCTGGTGATGATGCTCGGCAGAAGCCCTACGCCCGCGGAGACGAGGATCGCCAAAAACACGAGCAGAAACTGCAGCCAGTACGGCTTCAGATACGAGAGGATTCGCTTCACCAGCTTCCAGCTGACTTTCGGCGCGTTCTGTTTTTCTTCGTCGGTCAGAAAACCGCGCGGTCCCATCGATCCGCCCATCGGTCCCGGCATATTTTCATCCTTTCTGCGGCGTTTTGCCGCGGTCCCTTATTTACAGAAACGGATGCGCAGAGCTCCCCGTTCCCGCCCTCTCCGTGCGGTCAATGCGCGGTGGTAACGATGCGTGATCACAGTGCGTTCGTACGCGATCAGGGCATAACGATAAGGCGGGATCTCATCCCTGCGCCTGCCCTTCGGCGCGATCCTGATGCGGCTGCATTCTCCGTCGCCGAGATGCATTCGCCCCGTACGGATACCGACTCTGCGCTAAAGACCGATGAGCTCGGTCTTCCAGTTCTGTTCCTGCAGCGTGTTGTCCAGGATGCGCAGCTCTTTGGAAAGCAGGTCTGCGCGATCCTGCAGCGCACGGACGTCCAGCGCGGGGAGGATGCGGATCTCGCTGCGCGTTGCGCGCTGCGCCGCACGGCTCGCCGCGTCCGCGGCGTCATGCAGCGCCGAAAGCAGCAGACGTTTCGTGTCGCGCTCTGCGATCAGATCGGTCAAAGAGACGCCGTTCGCAGTCGTTTCGCAGTTCGTGCGGTTGATCGCGCGGATCAGCGCGCAGAGCCGTTCCGTGCACTGCTTCAGTTCCGCAAGCAGCGCCTGCGGATCCTCGGCGGTCTTTTCGCCCTCCTGTACCAAAGCGTTTGCGCCGATGCGCATGCGAAGCTGTTCGATCCTGCGGTTCAGATCCGCACGTTCCTGCAGTGCTTCTGCCAGTTTCATCAGATTCTCTCCTTTATTATTATCGTTTGATTCCGCAAAGATCGCGGATGATCTCGCCCGCCATGATGAGCCCGGCGACCGACGGCACGAACGCGCAGCTCCCGGGCGTCTGCCGCTTCTGATGCGCGCCGCCTTCCTGTTCCGCGGGGGCGGGTTCGATCGGCGGTTCCTTTGAATAGACGACCTTCAGGTGCCCGATCCCGCGCTTTTTGAGCTCGCGCCGCATAACCCGCGCGAGCGGACACACGCTCGTTTTCGAAATGTCCGCGACCTCGAACGCCGCGGGGTCCAGCTTGTTGCCGGCGCCCATCGCGCTGATGATCGGCACGTTCGCCGCATGCGCCTGCAGGACGAGCTGTATTTTTCCGGATACGGTGTCGATCGCGTCGGCGACGTAGTCGTACTGCGAGAAGTCGAAGCGGTCCGCGGTCTCGGGAAGATAGAAGCAGCGATGCGTGTGCACGACCGTCTCCGGGCAGATCGCCGCGATCCGCGCCTTCACGACATCGGTCTTCGGCTGCCCGACGTTCTCGCGCGTCGCGTACAGCAGCCGGTTGAGATTTGAGAGCGCGATCACGTCGTCGTCGACGATGTCGAGCGTGCCGACGCCGCTTCTCGTAAGCGCTTCGACGACGTAGCTCCCGACGCCGCCGAGCCCGAATACCGCGACGCGCGCGTTTTTCAGCCGTTCGACGCCTTCGTCCCCGATCAAAAGCCTTGTTCTTGTAAACTGGTCCGTCATGATCTCTCCGAACAAAAGAATATATATAATTATACGCCGTCCGCGGGCGGCGTGTCAAGGAATCGGCGCAAAAGAAAAAGCCCTTCCGAAGCATTATGTCAAGGGGGATTTTCAAAAGCACAGCCGGTTTTCGATCGGCTGTGCTTTTTCGTTGCGTCGTGCCGGAATTTGTGATAGAATGAACAAAACAAATCGAGGTTTGAGGAGACAACGCATGATCTATGAAATAAAAAACGTCGCCAAGGTAAAGCACATGTTTGAATTCTGGTACCCGTTCGACGTTGTCGACGTGGAGCTCAGGGTATTTGTAACCGATCCGGATGCGCCGCGTTCGGCGTTGCTGTATTCTCCGTTTGACGGTATCTTTTTAGCCGGGGAGCCGGACAGGGAACTTGCCGAGTACGACAAGCTCGGCGACGAATCTGTGGTTCCACTGAATGAAGGGTGGGAAAAGCTGATCAAAGAATGCTGGCCGGAAGCCGTTCCGACTACCCGCTACGCGATCCATCGGTGCAAAGACTTCGATCGGGAAAAGCTGCAGTCGTTTGTTGACGCGCTGCCGGAAGGGTACGAGATCAGGCGCATCGACAGCGAGACTTACGATCTGATCCTCGCGGCGAACGACGCCGACCTCGAGTACCTCACCGGCGATTTCGAGACGAAGGAAGCTTTTTTGGAGAAAGGATGCGGTTACGTCGTGCTGAAGGGCGGTATGGTCGTTGCCGGTGCATCCTCCGAATACTGCTACCGTTTCGGCGGCATCGAGGTCGAGATCGCCACCGTGCACAAGGAGCGGCGCAAGGGGCTTGCGTCCGCCGTCGGCGCAAAGCTGATTCTGTCCTGTCTGGACGACGGACTGGAACCGGTCTGGGACGCGGCAAACCTGATTTCGGTGCATCTGGCGGAAAAGCTCGGGTACCGGTTCGATCACGAATACGTGTATTACTGGATCAATGAGGCGCAGAAGCGCATGATCAAGGATCCCGACAAGAGCAAGTGGCCGGATTTCTGCGGAACGTATGAACAGCTTTGTGAGGATTTCCGTCTGGAAAAGGTATGGATGCAGGACGAGAACCTATACGGATCCGCGTGCAACGATCCGGATGACGGATACTTCACGTTCAAGCTGCTCCCGATCGGCGAGAATACGTTCGGCAGAGCGAACGGCGGCGTTCAGATCACGTTCGGCGACAACTGCCTCGTAATCGACGGCGTCACTTGCAAAAAGCTGTAAGCAGCACGCAGACAAATCCCGGCTTGCCGGAATGAACCGGATTTGAACCTTCCGGGAAACAGTTCCTTCTCGGAAGGTTTTTTGTTTGTAAATGCACGTCCCACCGCTGTATAGCGGTGAGTAAGTGCGCTCTTCCGGAAAAGAGGCTTCCCCCTTGGGTGGGGAAGCTCCGCGAAGCGGTGATGAGGGGGATCGCTCGGCGAAGCCGAATATCGTTCCGTCAGGAATATCGTGTCCGCAAGGACATATCGTGCCGTCAGGCATATCGCTTGCGCGAAGCGCAACAAAAACGATATTCTGCTGACGCAGAACGATATGCTTGCTTACGCAAGCACGATATGTTTGCCTTCGCAAACACGATATGCGGGGTTATGCCCGCACAGATTGAAACCACCCTTTAGAGAACCACTCTTCGGGGCTTCTTTCAGTCGGCCTTTTCCGGCTCGATCGTCAGGATGGCGCGCAGGCAGGCGTTGATGACGCGCGTTTCGCCGAAGACGCGTTCGCGCGGAATGCCGTAGCCGAGGTGGATATGCCCATGCACGAGCACCCGCGGCTTCCATTTTTCGAGCATCGGCAGAAACGCCTCGAATCCGCGGTGCGCGTAATCGTCCGCGTCACCGCAGCCTTTCGGGGGACAGTGCGCTAGCACGATATCCACGCCGCCGGCCTTTTTCACGGTGCGGTCAAGCTTTGCGATGCGGCGGCGCATCTGCCGCTCGGTGTACTGATACTTGCCCTTGCTGTATTCGGCGCTGCCGCCGAGACCGAGGATGCGGAGGCCGTTTACAACGACGAGTCGATCGTCGATGCAGTCGCAGCCCTCAGGCGGAAAACGGTCGTAGCCCTCGTTGTGATTGCCGTGCACGTACAGCACCGGAATGTTTGCCATCGTGACCAAAAAGCTCAGATATTCCGCCTCAAGATCGCCCGCGGAGAGGATCAGGTCGTAGCCCAGAAGCTTGCCGGGCTGATAATACTCCCAGAGCCCGGGATCGGGTTCGTCGGAAACAAGCAGGATCTTCATAGGATCGGCCCATCCTTTACCGGCGGGATCTCTTCGCGGTAGACGCCGAGCAGCCGCACGATGCTTTGCGCCATCGGCAAAACTTCGGAGAACGGCGGGATCGCGCCTTCGATCGTGTCGCCGAGCCAATCCATGCGCAGGATCTCGCCGGGCGACAGCCAGCGGTTGCCGTCGTTTCGCACGATGCCCTCCTGATCGGACATCACGCGGCGGAACGGATCGAGACGTCCCTCGATGATCGAGTTCTTCAGCGTTTCGACGAGCGCTTTGACGCCTTCCGGCAGCTTTTCCGAAGGCGTGACGCCGATCACGCCGCTCTGCATGCCCCACCAGTAGTTGATGGCGGCGGCGCTGCGGTTTGCGCTTTCATCCTCCCAATGCCCGTTCAGCAGGTCGGAGAGAAGCTTCGTATAGAATGCGCCCCAGTTCCAGTAGGTTGCGGCAAGCGATTCGAGCGAGCCGTCGCTCTGCACGCGCACAAGCCCGTAGGGCGGCTGCGGCGCTTCCGGCGCAAACCATTCGTGATTGCTGATCACGTCCACACCGTCCTTGATGAGCGAGGCGAGCGGATCGGGCTCGGTGCAGGACCAGCGCAGCTTCACGACCGCGCGCGGGTTGACGAGCCTTGCGCCGAGCGCAAAGGCGTTGATGCTCGCCGGTACGCCGAAGATCGGCGCCGCGGCGACGTAGCCCAGAAGGTCGCTGTGCGAGCATGCGCCCGCGATCACGCCCGCGAGGAATTTGGTCTCGTAGATGCGGCTGTAATAGGTGCGCACGCCGGGATAGGGCATGGCGACCGAGCAGTTCAGAATCTTGACGTTCGGATAGGCGGCGGCGGCGCGGCGGCACGCGTCGATCAGCGTCGGCGTCGTCGCAAAGATCACCTGCGCGCCGTCCTTGACGGCTTCGGCAAAGAGCGCGTCCGCGTCGTTGCCCGGGTCGGCGACGTACGCCTTCGTTGAGATCCTGTCCTTCAGCTGTTCTTCCGCAAACTGCCGTCCCTGCTCGTGCGCGCGGACCCATCTCGAATCTTCGGGCTGATACTCGTGAATGAACGCCGCGTCTATGTGCGTCGGCAGAAACATTGCGTTGTAAATGCGGGAAAGCAGTTTCTGCCCGCCCGGCTCCGCCTCGGTCGAAACGGTCACATCCGCTTCGGAATCGGCTACGCTCGCGTTCAGCGACGCGAGCAGCGTTTCCTGCGAAAGCGCGCTGAAGTCGTTGTGCGAATAGACGGAGATCCAGGTCAGAAACGCGTCGGACATGCTCACGCCCTCCGGAAACTTCACGCGCGAGGCGGATTCCGAAAACATCGTATAGGCGGTCTGTACGTGGCGGCGCTGCTCCTCGGTCCAGACCTCGTCCGGCTCAAAGCCGAGCGCGGCGACAAGCTTCTTATAGCGTCCGGGCTTGGTGAAACGAAACGCGTAGGAGCGGGAGAGATGGTAGAACTCGAGAAACTCGTAGTAAAGCCGCGTCTTCGGATCGTCCGAGAAGGCAGGCACGATGCGAAGAACGGAAGCCGGGATCGACGGCGCGTCGAAATACCGCATCACGGACAGGCGCTTGTTGCCCTCCTGCACGTAAAATTCGCCGTAGTATTCGTAACAGCGGATCGGATCGCGGATGCCCTCGTCGTCGAGATGCGCTTCGCACAGCGCGATCCACTTCGCGCCGAATTCGGAGTTTTGCTCCGCAAGCGGCATGAAATCGCGCGAAAAAACGGAGCGTCTGCCTGCGCTGACGGTGCCGACGATACGATCCGTCGGGATGTTGAGCACGCCGAGCTCAATGCGTCCGGCGATACGCGTTCCCTCCAGAAGGTCGTCCAGCACCTGCGGGTACGGCCAACGTCCGTGCTCGGCGTCCTCCCGATAGGTCTTCTGTGCTTTTTTATGCGCTGTGCGGTATGCCTCGACCGCTTCCGTTCTGCTCAAAAGCTCTGCTTCCTTTCGTTGTTCTGTGTGGCGCATTGTAGCATCAAAAATGCGAAAAGTCAAGCGGATAAGGGCTTTTTCCGAAATGCCCGCCGCATCGGCGGCAATTATTTTGCGGAAAGCGGACGTTTTTTCCTTGCAATCCGGGCGGAATGGGCTTATAATAAACTATCAATATATAAATTGTCTGCCGATATAGGTCCGGATGGATGGCCCGGACGTTTCTACCGCGGCGCCGCAGCCGCGACTATTGGGAGATCGGGAAAGCGCAGGGCGAGCGCCCGTGCGGTTTCTTGCGATATCGGCAGCAGAGGGATCTGCTGCTATTTTTATTTGATCAGGAGGGGAATTATGCAGGAACTCAAGGAACGGATCCTCAAAGAGGGCAGAGTGCTTCCGGGCGACATCATCAAGGTCGACGGGTTTTTGAACCACCGTGTGGACTGCGAGCTCATGAGCCATATCGCGGACGAGTTCGCGAAGTATTTCAACATCGACGATATAGACATTCTGCTTACCGCAGAGGCGAGCGGCATTGCGCTCACCGCGGTCTGCGCGCTGCGCTACGGAAAGCCGATGGTCTATGCGAAAAAGGCCAAGAGCGACAACATCGAGGGCGGTCTCTTCAAAAGCGAGATCTTCTCCTATACCTATAAAAAGAAGGTCACGCTTCTGGTCGCAAAGGACTGGATCCAGCCCGGCATGCGCGTGCTGGTCGTCGACGACTTCCTCGCCCGCGGCGAAGCGCTCCGCGGTCTGTGCGAGATCGTCGAGCAGGCGGGAGCAAAGCTCGTCGGCATCGGATGCGCGATCGAAAAGGGTTTCCAGGGCGGCGGCGACCGCTTGCGCGAGCGCGGCGTGAACCTCAAATCGCTTGCGATCATCGAAAAGGCCGAGCCCGGCAATATCGTATTCCGGGAGGACGACTGATGGATACCGTTCTGATCCTCGATTTCGGCGCGCAGTACAGCCGCCTCATCGCACGGCGCGTGCGTGAGCAGAACGTCTACTGCGAGGTCCTGCCGCATTCCGCAAGCGCGGAAACGATCCGCAGCAAAAACCCGATCGGCGTGATTCTTTCCGGCGGTCCGAACAGCGTCTATGCCGAGGGCGCGCCTTCGGTCGATCCGGCGCTGTTTACGCTCGGCGTCCCGGTGTTCGGCATCTGCTACGGCTGTCAGCTCATGGCGCATCTGCTCGGCGGAAAGGTCGAGCCGGACGGCGGCGCGCGCGAATACGGCAAGGCGGAGACGACCTTCGACCGAAAGGATAAGCTGTTCGGAACGCTTCCGGAGACGTCCGTCACATGGATGAGCCACGGCGACTATATCAGCAGACTCCCCGAAGGGTTCCGTCCCGCCGCGACGACCGCGGTGTGTCCGACGGCGGCGATCGCCTGTGAGGAGAAACGGTTTTACGGCGTGCAGTTCCATCCGGAGGTGCGCCATACGCAGTACGGACGCGAGCTTCTGCGCGCGTTCCTGTTCGACGTCTGCGGCGCGAAGGGCGACTGGACGGTCGGCGACATCCGCACCGAGGCGATCAAAAAGATCCGCGAGCAGGTGGGGGACGGCACGGCGCTTCTGGCGCTGTCCGGCGGCGTGGATTCGTCCGTTGCGGCGGCGCTGATGGCGGAGGCGATCGGCGATCGGCTGACCTGCGTGTTCATCGACCACGGTCTGATGCGCAAGAACGAAGGCGACGAGGTCGAAGCCGCGTTCAAGCCCTGGCCGATCCGCTTTGTGCGCGTCGACGCGGAGGAACGGTTCCTCTCGCGCCTGAAAGGCGTGACCGAGCCGGAGCAGAAGCGCAAGATCATCGGCGCGGAGTTCATCCGCGCGTTTGAAGAGGAAGCGAGAAAGATCGGCGGCGCGGACTTTTTGGTGCAGGGCACGATCTACCCGGACGTCATCGAATCCGGGCTCGGCAGCTCTGCGGTCATCAAGAGCCATCACAACGTCGGCGGACTTCCGAAGGATATCGGATTTTCGGGCATCGTCGAACCGCTTCGCATGCTGTTCAAGGACGAGGTCCGCGCGCTCGGCAGAGACCTCGGCCTGCCCGACGCGTTCGTCGAGCGGCAGCCGTTCCCGGGTCCGGGCCTTGCGATCCGCATCATCGGCGAGATCACGCGCGAAAAGCTCGACACCCTGCGCGAGGCGGACGCGATCTTCCGCGAGGAGCTTGCGCTTTCCGGCGTTTCCAAGGACCTGTCGCAGTACTTTGCGGTGCTGACCTCGATGCGCTCCGTCGGCGTTATGGGCGACGGACGCACCTACGACTGGACGCTTGCGCTGCGCGCAGTCAGGACCGACGATTTCATGACGGCGGACTGGGCGCGTATCCCGTATGAGGTGCTCGACCGGGTCTCCTCGCGCATCGTCAACGAGGTCAAGGGCGTCAACCGCGTCGTCTACGATATTACATCGAAGCCACCTGCCACGATCGAGTGGGAGTGATTTTTTGAAACTCCGAACCCGTTGTGGCACAACGATTTTACGGTTTTATATCTCTCTTTTGATAACGATTTGATAACGCTCCCCATATACCGTATCATTCTATATTCCCACTGGATTGCGGGTAAAGAATGCTTTTTTACGGCTTATAAGTGAGGACAACCATATTAGAAAGCCCTTACCGATGGCAACGTCGGTAAGGGCTTTTGCTGTCTATTCGTCTATGTCAAGCCTGTCCCGGAACGCTTCTACCAGAAAATCGCTCAACTCTTTGGAGGGGACTTTGGCCCAGCGGTGAGTGGTGTCGTACTTGGGGTAGTTGTACCGCCAGCGGTCATAGTCTTCCCTGGTGATCTCCCCGGCCTCCAGCTTCTTGGCCTGCTCCGCCCAGGCGGACAGCATATCAAGCATATTGGTATAGGTCTTGCCTTTGGATTTGTCCAGACGCAGACAAACCTCGCCGTCAATCTCCCCAATAGTCAGCCCCCGAATATCCTCCAAAGC
>JBGULC010000002.1:0-53960 GCA_045114775.1 Christensenellales bacterium
TACAACCTCAACATTATGATACCTGATATACCGTGTCAAACAGATAACATCCTTGTTATTCACACTGCCGTCGCCGTTGACGTCGCCCGGCAGATACCAGTTCGCATAGATCGTTGTGTCTTCGTTGAAGACCGTTTCAAGCGTGACCTGCTCGCCGGTGCCGGTCTCAAGACCTGTTCTCGAATCCAGGAACCAGCCGATCAGTTTGTGCTCCTCGTATTCCACTACAGGCAGCTCCGCAAGCGTTCCGCCGACCGGGATCACGATGGTGATCGCTTCCGATTCGCCTTCGTTGCAAGGATCCAGCGTGATCGTGATCGTCTCGACCTCATCGATGACCGCGTGCGCCGCAACTGTGGTGCGGTCGGATTCCGTAACGGTCGTGCCGTCCGTCAGCGCAACGATGGCGCCGTTTTCCGGAAGCGTAACGCCGAAGTTATCGGGCTTCACAATGCCGTTGACCGCGCGCAGCGCAACGGCGCCTGCCGTGACGTCCCACTTCTTTGCAATATTGATCTTGTCGCCTGCATAAGCGCCGAACTCCGCGCTTGCAACGGTGCCGCTGTATCCGTATTCCGGAACGGGCGCAACGGTAACGGTTCCGGCCGCCGTAACGGAACCATCCGGTGCGTTCATCGCATAGCAGCCGGTGGGATCCATATCGTCTCTGAAGACGCTGTTGATCGAAACGTCGCCGTTGACCGTAATGCCGGTCTTGCCGTAAACGACATTCTGTGCCGCACCTTTCGCGGTGAGGTTTCCGCCGACGGAAACTGCGCCGTTCTCCGCTTTTGCGATGTATTCGCGGACTTTTGTAAGGCTAATGCCAAAAATCGCGTCGCCGCCGATATTGATGTCATTGAAAGCATAAACGCCGGACTCGGAAGAATGTGTCTCCAGATTGCCGGTTACAATGATGGAACCTTCGGTGGAACTCATTGCTTTTCCGTCATAAGGCTGTGTCGTCGTCGATGAACGCTGGTTCTTAAGCATAGCGTTGCCGTTGATCGTAATATCGCCCTTTGCCAGCACCTGCGTCAGACCGCCGGCAACGATATTCAGGTCGCTGTTCACGGTGATCGGTCCGTTTGGAGCGGTGAACGGCGATACCAATGCCGCGCGCGAAGTCTGAAACGATGTTTCTCCGTCGATCAGGATCCCTTCGCTTCCGCCTGCATAAATGAAGACGTCAAGTGCATTCGTGTCGCCTTCCATGTTCACAGTCGACCGGCATTCAACCTTGCCGTTGACGCTGCGAATGCCTTCGCCGCCGATCGGCATACCGTTGTCAATATATACGGGTCCGCGAACAAGAATGTCACCGTCCGCAACAATTGCGTACTGCATCGTACCGTTCTGCTCCAGCGAGCCGATGTCAACGCCGTAACCGTTGGTTACATGGATACCATAGGACAAACTGGACCACGTGCCGTTGATGAATGCAGCGTAACCGCCAACGGTTACGTCACCGCCGGCACAGGAAATGCCGATTTCACCTGCCCCAAAAAAATTGCCTGTAACCGTGACAGGACCCTCGGGGGACAGGATGCCGCAGCATTCTTCAATATCATACATATCCATATCGACATTGCCGTTTACGGTAACGCCCTTCTCCGCGTAGATGCAGGCCTCCGCATTCGAGGCTCCGAGCGTGATATCCAGATTGCCGTTCACGACCAGCGTGCCGGAGGTCAGGTTGATGCCTCTCGTTGCAGTGTTGCTTCTGAGCTGCAGTCCATTGGGCGCCACGATGGTCAGTTTTGACTTGTTGGAGTCGATCAGCGCGCCGCTGTGCACGCCCGAAAGCGTCGGCTTCTTCACCGCAAACGTCAAGGTGTTCGTTTCGAAATCGAAACTGACATTTCCGTCGCCGAGAATGTCGCCCGCGTTCTCTTCGCCTACCCCGACGCCGCCGACGTACAGATACGTGTCGTCCGATTCTGCCAATGCCGTAATCCCGATGCTGCCGACGATGAGCAGCGAGCAAAGAACCAGTGCCAGGAGTCTTCTCATGGGTTTTTGCTGCATAAACTGTTTCTCCTTAATTGTATTTTGCCATTCGGCGATCGTGAACATTATATCATTCTTCTTTCGATTCGTCTACTGTAAAATCACGATTACCGATCGTTTTTTAGATCGAACCGATAAAAAACGGTACGGGCGCATTTGCGTCCGCACCGCTTACGAGATACTGTTTTCTTAATATATTTATCTGCTTCGATCAGTGGATTTCAATGTCTATATAACGGATATAACGTGTCAAGCGGATAATATCCTTGTTATTCACCGTACCATTGCCATCGATGTCTGTCGCTGCCATTACAACCTCAACATTATGATATCTGATATACCGTGTCAAACAGATAACGTCCTTGTTGTTCACACTGCCGTCGCCGTTGACGTCGCCCGGTATGTACCAGTTCGCATAGATCGTCGTGTCTTCGTTGAAGACCGTTTCGAGCGTGACCTGCGTGCCGGTACCGGTTGCAATGCCCGTTCTCGAATCCAGGAACCAGCCGATCAGAGTGTGATCCTCGTATTCCGGCACAGGCAGTTCGGAAAGCGTTCCGCCGACCGGGATCGCGACGGTCGTCGGATCATCGCCGTTGCACGGATCCAGCGTGATCGTGACGGTATTCTCCGCCACCGCGACGTAAAGGCAATTGTAAAACCAGTCTTCTCCGCCGTCGCCGTTCGGGCGGAAGTAGACGGTATAGGTTCCCGCCTCCGTGATCTCGCCGTTCTCGCCGTAGTTGTTGCCCATGCCGTCCGGATACCAGAACAGCTTCTGTATGCCGTCCGGCGACATGACGACCTTGAACTGATCCGTTTCGGCAAGGTCGGTCACGATCGTATACTCCTCCGTTTCCGCGGCTTCGTTCTTTGCAAGTTCGTACGCCTCATCAATCTCCCACTCCGTCATGGAGCCGATCAGATAGTAGTGCGGCGCGACGACGTGCCACAGTTCGTCTGCCATTTGGACCGTGGTATAACCGTCTTTGACGTAATCAAGGACGTTATGGGTGTATGCGCCGCCGGTCACGAACTTGCCGTTCGGATAATCTTTGACGCGTATCGTCTCGCTGCCCTCGGAAAGGAACGTGCCGCCGGAGATATCATAATTGAGCTTTGCGATATCCTCCGCAGGGTTTGCGAGCGGGTTCGCTTCGCTGAACGGAATGTATCCGACAAAGGTGCCGCCGCTGATGCTGACCGTGATCGGCTGCTTCGTCGAGTGCTGCCGGACCGAGATCGCGCTGCCGGTCGCAGTATGCCCGTTGACGTATGCCTCCATCGCGTACGCCTCCGTATTGCCGGTGATCGTTCCGCCGGTGACCGTCAGCTCGCCCGCGCGCATCTCCACGCCGCAGCGCGCGCCCGTGATGCTTCCGCCGCTGATCGTCACTTCACCGTTGACCTGCGGTGCATAGACGGCTGTGTCATGCGTGCTGACAAGCGTGCCGTCGGTGATCGTGAACTTCGCGTTGGTCCCCACCGAAGAGCCTTCCACGCTTCCGTTGCCCGCGACGGCAAAGCTGTATGCCGTGATCGTGCCGCCGTTGACCGTAAGCTCCGTATCCTTGTAGCAGGAAACGCCCATGCCGCCCGCATTGCCGTTTTCGTAAAGCGCCCGGACCGTGCCGTCGTTGATGACCGCGGCGCAGTTGCTGTGCAGATTGATCGCTGTGCCGTTCCCGAGCGATTCGACGAGTCCGCCGTTGACCGCGAGCATTTCCTTCTTTTCTGTGCCCTTGACCTGCACGGCGGGATAGGCGTTCGCAATGACGGAACCGCCGTTGATCGTTACATATCCCTGGTCATAGAGACAATAGCTCGGCGCCGTGATCGTGCCTCCGTTGACCGTGAGCGTGCCAAGCGCCAGGATCCCGATGCCGTATTGCTCCGTCGCTGTCACGCGCCCCGATTGGATCGTCAGCGATCCGGCTTTCGAGCTCGATCCGACCTGGATCTTGAATTGTGCGGTCCCGGTGATCGTGCCCGTTCCGTCCGGATCGGAATCCGACAGCTCCGCGTTGCAATAGATCATTATCCTGTTCGCGCCGGTATCCAGCGTGTGCCCGTTCAGATCGAGCGTCATGTCCTTTCCGCAGGACAGATTTTCGCTCAGCGTGATATCCGCGCCGAGGACGATCGCTCCGCCGTTTCTGACCGCTGCGGTCAGTTCTTCGAGGGTCGTGACCGTCGTCGACTCATCCTCCGCCGTCGCTGCCGCCGGCAGAAGCGTCAGCGCAAGCAGCAGAACAAGCAGCATGCTCAAAAATCGTTTCATTTGATTACCTCCCGCCCCTTTCGGGGCTTATATATAACCAAATGCAGTATACACCATACCGCCGCAAAACGCAACAAAAAGGACCCGATCGGGTCCTTTTTCACAGATCGTCCGCATCCTGTACGGGATGCACGCCGTCCTCCGGAACGCCGGTGTAGCTTCCGTTCACATCGGACGGAATCTCCGCCGTTCTGCGCGGAACATACAAAAACTTCCGGCGCCTGTTTTTTCGCGCGTCAGTATTCTTCCGTCCCAAAAAGATCATTGTCGCTGCGGTTGCGCTGGCTGTCGCCGTCGCGGTTCGAATCTGCGTGCTTGCGTTCGTTCGGATTGCTTCTGCGGTTCTTGTCGCAGTTTTCACGTTTTGTTTCGTTTCTGAATGCCATGAGGTTACCTCCGTTTTCATATTGCCGGTCGCCCGGCGTTATTAATTTGCGCGGTTTGCGGAAGTTTATGTAAAGAACACGAAAAAAACGCAAAACGCGTCTTGCCGTACGTGCGCGTACGCGTTATAATAAGATATTATTTCGGAAAACCCGATCGGAGACCTCTCCGAGGAAAGGATGCAATATGGAAGAACGGAGCAAAAACTTCATCGAAGAATTCGTTGAAGAAGACCTCAAAACGCTGAACAGACCCGTCAAAACGCGGTTCCCGCCCGAGCCGAACGGCTACCTGCACATCGGCCACGCGAAGGCGCTGACCGTCGACTTCGGCATCGCCGAGGAATACGGCGGCACCTGCAACCTTCGTTTCGACGACACGAACCCCACCAAGGAGGACGTCGAGTACGTCGAAGCCATCAAAGAAGACATTCACTGGCTGGGTTTCGATTGGGATCAGCTCCGCTTCGGTTCGTCCTATTTCGATCAGTGCTACGAGCTTGCCGTAAAGCTCATCAAGGACGGCAAGGCGTACGTCGACGACCTAAGCAAGGACGAGATGCGCGAATACCGCGGCACGCTCACCGAGCCGGGCAAGAACAGCCCTTGGCGCGACCGCTCCGTCGAGGAGAACCTCGACCTCTTTGAGCGCATGAAAAACGGCGAGTTCCCGGACGGCGCAAAGACGCTCCGCGCAAAGATCGACATGGCGAGCCCGAACATCAACATGCGCGATCCCGCGATGTATCGCATCCTGCACACCTCGCACCATCAGACCGGCGACAAGTGGTGCATCTATCCGATGTACGACTTCGCGCACCCGATCCAGGACGCGATCGAGGGCGTGACGCACTCGCTGTGCTCTTTGGAATACGAGGCGCACCGCCCGCTCTACGACTGGGTCGTGAATGCCTGCGGGTTTGACCCGAAGCCCAGACAGATCGAGTTCGCGCGGCTGAACCTCACCAACACGATCATGTCGAAGCGCTACCTCCGGCGGCTTGTCGAGGAACACTTCGTTTCCGGCTGGGACGATCCGAGAATGCCGACGCTCTGCGCGATGCGCCGCCGCGGCTACCCTGCCGCCGCCGTGCGCGATTTCCTCGCGCGCATCGGCGTCGCGAAGGCGGATTCCGTCGTCGACACCGCGATGCTCGAGCATTGCGTGCGCGAGAACCTGAACGCGAACGCGCCGCGCTGCATGGCCGTCACCGAGCCTCTGAAGCTCATCGTCGACAACTGGGAGCCCGACCGCTTCGAGACCGTCGAGATCGAGAACAACCCGAACGATCCGGACGCGGGCACGCACACGGTGCGCTTCGGCCGCGAGCTCTGGATCGAACAGAGCGATTTCATGGCGGAGCCCGTGAAGAAATTCTTCCGCTTAAAGCCGGACGGCGAGGTGCGTCTGAAGGGCGCGTACATCGTCAAGTGCGTTTCCTGGAAGGCCGAGCCGGACGGCACGGTGTCCGAGGTCCACGTGACCTACGATCCCGAAACGAGAAGCGGTTCGTGCGAGCGCAAGGTCAAGGGCACGCTGCACTGGGTCCCCGTCGCCGACGCGATCCCTGCGGAGCTGCGGCTTTACGGTCCGCTGATGCGCGAAGCAGCCGAGGGCGAGGAGGTCGACGACTTCACAAAGCTTTTGGATCCGGATTCGCTCGAAGTGAAGCAGGGCTATCTGGAGCCCGCGCTTCGGGACGCAAAGGTCGGCGAAGCGTTCCAGTTCGTCCGCATGGGCTATTTTGCAAAGGATCCCGACTCGACTCCGGAGCATCCGGTGTTCAACCGCGTCGTGGGACTCAAGGATTCGTTCAAGATTTCGTAAGGAGAGACCAATGGAAGTTCGTACCAGATTCGCCCCGTCGCCGACGGGATATATGCACCTCGGAAACCTGCGCAGCGCGCTCTACACGTACCTGTTCGCCAAGGCGAACGGCGGAAAGTTCATTCTGCGCATCGAGGACACCGATCAGAGCCGCTATGTTCCCGGCGCGGTCGACGTAATCTACCGCACGCTGAAGAGCATCGGCATGCAGTGGGACGAGGGCCCCGACATCGGCGGCAATTTCGGTCCCTACGTGCAGAGCGAGCGCAAGAATATGTACCTGCCGTACGCCGAGCAGCTCGTGAAGGCGGGCAAGGCGTACTACTGCTTCTGCACCGAGGAGGAGCTTGCCGCACGCCGCGAGGAAGCGGCGAAGCGCGGCGAGACCTTCAAGTACGACAAGCACTGCCTGCACCTTTCCCCCGAGGAAGTGCAGCGCCGCATTGCCGCGGGCGAGCCGTACGTCATCCGGCAGAACGTGCCGGAGCACGGCGAAGCGTCGTTCGACGACGTGCTTTACGGGCACATCGCCGTCGACTGCGCCGATCTCGACGACATGATCCTGATCAAGGCGGACGGCATGCCGACCTACAACTTTGCAAACGTCATCGACGACCACACGATGGGCATCACGCACGTCATGCGCGGCAACGAGTATCTTTCGAGCACGCCGAAGTACAATCTTCTGTACGACGCGTTCGGCTGGGAAAAGCCGGTCTACATCCACATGACGCCGATCATGCGCGACGCGACGCATAAGCTTTCTAAGCGCGACGGCGACGCGTACTTCGAGGACTATATCAACAAGGGCTATCTCAAAGAAGCGATCGTGAACTACGTTGCGCTTTTGGGTTGGAACCCCGGCGACGAGCGCGAGTTCTTCACGATGGACGAGCTTATAAACGCGTTCTCCGTGGACGGTATGAGCAAGTCCCCCGCCATCTTCGACGTGAACAAGCTGACGTGGATGAACGCGGAGTACGTCCGCCGTCTAAGCCCGGAGCAGTTTACCGAATACGCCCTGCCGTACTATGAGAAAGCGGGCGTTTCCGCCGAGCACGCTGAGCTGCTTGCAAGGATCCTGCAGCAACGCACCGAGGTCTTTACGCAGATCCCTGAAATGCTTGATTTTATCCCGCAGCTTCCGGACTACGACGCCGAGCTGTTCACGAATAAAAAGAGCAAGACGAACCCGGAGATCGCAAAGCATGTTCTGGAGATCGCAATCGAAGCACTCGACGCGCTTCCCGCATGGGAGGAGCAGCCGATCCACGACGCGCTTCTCGGTCTTGCAGAAAAGGAAGGCATGAAGAACGGAACGATGCTCTGGCCGGTGCGCATTGCGCTCGCGGGCAAGCAGGTCACGCCGGGCGGCGCGATCGAGATCGCGATCTTACTCGGCCGCGAGGAATCCATGCGGCGTCTTCGGATCGGTCTTGAAAAGCTTTCGTAAGGAGGAACGGAAATGAAACTGGGCGTCATCGGACTGCCGAACGTCGGCAAATCCACACTGTTCAACGCCATCACCCGCGCAGGCGCGCAGGCGGCGAACTATCCGTTCTGCACGATCGAGCCGAACGTCGGCGTCGTGGCCGTGCCGGATCACCGGCTGGACGTGCTTAGTGAGATGCATCATCCCGAGAAGTACACGCCCGCGGTCATCGAGTTCGTCGACATCGCAGGGCTCGTGCGCGGCGCATCCCGCGGCGAGGGGCTCGGCAACAAGTTCCTGTCGCACATCCGCGAGGTCGACGCCGTGGTGCACGTCGTGCGCTGCTTTGACGACGACAACGTGGTCCACGTGGACGGCAGCGTGAACCCCGCGCGCGACGCGGAGACGATCAATCTCGAGCTGATCTTTGCCGACATGGAGACCGTCGAAAAGCGGATCGACCGCCAGCAGAAGATGGCAAAGAGCGGCGACAAGAAGCTGCTCGTCGAGATCGACCTCTTAAAACGCATCTACGACCATCTTGAAAGCGGCAAGCCCGTCCGCACGTTCGAGGCGGACAAGGACGAGCAGGAGGCGATCCGTGGTCTGTTCCTTTTGACCTCGAAGCCGGTGATTTACGTTGCGAACGTTTCCGAGGACGATCTTGGCGGCGAGCCGAACGACTATGTCAAGACGCTCTATGCGATCGCAAAGAGCGAAGGCGCCGAGGCGATGACCGTCTGCGCAAAGCTTGAGGAGGAGGTCGCGGAGCTCGACCCGGACGAAAAGCAGGCGTTTCTCGAGGAGATGGGCGTGCACGAGTCCGGTCTCGATCAGCTCGTCAAGGCATGCTATCGGCTCCTGGGCTTAATCAGCTTTTTGACCGCGGGTCCGAAGGAGGTCCGCGCGTGGACGATCCAGAAGGGTACGAAAGCGCCGCAGGCGGCGGGCAAGATCCACAGCGATTTCGAGCGTGGCTTCATCCGCGCCGCCGTCGTGCCGTATGAAACGCTCGTCGAGCACGGCTCGATCGCAGCCTGCAAGGAAAAGGGCCTCGTCCGTTCCGAGGGCAAGGAGTACGTCATGCAGGACGGCGACGTCGTCGAATTCTTCTTTAATGTCTGATGCACGTGAGTGCAATGTATCGGGAGGTCGAGGTCGACCTCCCTTGCTTTTCGCTTTCATACATGGGACTCCCTGCTTCGTTACATAGGTAAAACGCGCGTAATCATCTCTCCCTCCGTCTGCCTGACGGCAGCCACCTCCCCCATCAGGTGGAGGTCGACACCCCTCCGCATCTGACGCGTCTATGCAAAGGGCATTGACCCGCCCTTGTGAGGGAGGGTGGCGGACAAAGTCCGACGGGAGGGTAGTTTTTCATCCTCGACAGACTTTTTGAAACCGCTCGTCAAACGAGAGATTCCGTCTACAGCAAAAACCGCCCGAATTCGGGCGGTTTTCCTGTTTGGGTTCAATTTTGTTTTTGCAGGGTTCCGATAAAGTGTCTTAAGATCGCCTTTCGTGTGACGATGCCGATGAACATCCCGCGATCGTCGACCACCGGAACGAAGTTCTGCTCCATCGCGCGTTGCAATAGGTCCTCGATGGAAGCGAACGCGTTGACCGGCGGGTTGAAATCCTTCCGGACGATGTTCATAAGCTTGACGTGCTCCCAATCCTTCTGCGAATCCTCCTTGAGCACCGCCCGCAGAAGATCGCCCTCGGACGCCGTTCCGCAATAATGTCCCTCGCCGTCGATCACCGGGATCGCGCTGCGTCCCGACGAATTGAGCTTCTCTACCGCCTGCCGGAGCGTATAGTCGCTGTGCATCACGCACACGTCGCACTTCGGCGTCAGAAAGAACAACAGGTTCATACGAATCTCCTTTCCTTTCTCCGGTATAATTATACACGATACAGTGCCTTCGGTCAATGCGTCGACGCGAAATGTCACGGATTCGTCACAAAGTCGGAACGGACCCGGTTTTATCAGGGCGGCGTTTCATTTTTCTTGGAGAAACGCGCCGATATTCAAACGCCGCCCCTCCTTTTTCGGGTCCGTTCCTCCTTTCCGAAAGCAATCTCACTCGGCTTTTCTGTTCGGTTGTAAACGCCCTCACAACGAAAAGCTCTCGCTGCCGATTGCTTTCGGATACGCGCCTGCGGCGCGAAAAAGAAGGAACTTCATCCGTTGCCTTCGGATTCGTATAACCCCTGCAGGGTGGGCGCCGATCCGAGCGCTGCCGGCGGCAGAAGAAGCGAGGCGGGACGCCGGGGTCGGCGTCCCCTACGGCGGCGGACGTGCAATGCACGTCCCTACGGTACGCTGACGCACGTCCAAAAGCCCTCCCTGTGTAAAGGAGGGTGGATCGGCAAAGCCGAGACGGGAGGATTGTCCCGCGGGCGGATACGATCCGCCCCTATGAAAGATCCCCCTTGACAGATTGGTTTATCCATGATAAACTAAACGCAAGTTTATCGAGAGTAAACCAAAAGGAGGTTTGCATATGATCGAATTGGGCGAAGTACAGGCACGGTTTGCGGACATCGTCTGGGCAAACGCGCCGATCCCCTCCGGGGAGCTGGTGAAGATCTGCGAGCGGGAGCTCAACTGGAAAAAGCCTACAACCTATACGGTGCTTCGAAAGCTCTGCGAAAAGGGCTTGTTTACGAACACCGACGGTCTTGTGAAGGCAAAGATCACGCGCGAACAGTTCTATTCCGCGCAGAGCGAGCAGTTTGTGGAGGAGAGCTTTTCGGGCTCGCTTCCCGCGTTCATCGCGGCGTTTACCTCCCGAAAGCCCCTGTCCGACGCCGAGGCGGACGAGATCCTGCGCATGATCGAATCCTACCGAAAGGAGCACAACGCATGAGCAAGGTCTTTCTGCATCTTCTGAACATCAGCATCACCGCGGGCTGGATCGTGCTCGTCGTAGTGCTGCTGCGCTTCGTGCTGAAAAAGGCGCCGAAGTGGGTCCGCGTCGTGCTGTGGGGCCTGGTGGCGCTCCGGCTGCTGCTGCCGGTTTCGATCGAGAGCGTGACAAGCCTTGTCCCGAGCGCCGAGACGGTGAAAGTCGAATCGGTGACTGCGCCTGTTCTTACTTCTGTCAATGAACATAACGGCGTCTCGTATTTCTATAAGAACGTACGGGGCGAGCAGATCGTGCTGCAGTCCGGTTTCCCGACGCTGAACAGCGCGGTCAACCCGACACCCGAGGAAGCGGCGGAGCATTTCGACACCGTTGCCGTGCTGAAAACCGTCGCAGGTTTGGTATGGCTAATCGGCGTTGTCGGCATGCTGCTGTACGCGCTGATCAGTTTTCTAAGGCTATGTCACCGCGTCCGCGCGTCGGTGAAGCTCGAAAAGGGCGTGTACGTGTGCGACGAGATCAAGGATCCGTTCATTCTCGGGCTGATTCTTCCGAAGATCTATCTCCCCTCCGGCATGGACGAGCAAACCCGCGCCTATGTGCTTTCGCACGAGCGCGCGCACTTGAAGCGCTTCGATCACATCTGGAAACCGCTCGGCTTTTTGCTGCTTTCGGTCTACTGGTTCAATCCGCTTCTTTGGCTTGCCTATATCCTGCTTTGCCGCGACATCGAACTTGCCTGCGACGAAAAGGTCGTGAAGGAGCTCGACGATACGGGCAAGGCCGCCTATTCCGAAGCGCTCGTCACTGCAAGCGTGTCCCGCCGCATGGTCTCCGCCTGTCCCCTTGCCTTCGGCGAGACCGGCGTGAAGAGCCGCGTCAAGTCCGTTCTGAACTACAAAAAGCCCGCGTTCTGGATCATCCTTGTCGCGATCCTCGCCTGCATCGCGGTCGCGGTGTGCTTTTTGACGATGCCGAAGAAGGATAAAGCCCCGGAGACGGCGCAATCCGATACAGAACCGGAGTCGACGCCCCTCTCCACGTATACCCCCGAGGTCGTGAACGTATCGACCGTCAAGGTCCTGCAATGGCTCGACTATTTTTACAGCAGCGATATGCCGTGGGACGGCACAAAGGAGATCACGCATGACGCCTTCCCGAACGTGACGTTCCGCTGGACCGCAGGCAGCGTGGAAGCGGTCGAAAGCGGCAAGACGCGCACGCTGTTTTCCGGCATGCCCGTGTGGAGCGTGTACTTTGCCGATCTCACCGGCGACGGCAAGCCGGAGCTAATCGCTACGGTCAGCTTCGGATCCGGGATCGTCGACGAGCATATCATCGTCTACGATTACGCGAACAAACAGAGCTATACGCTTTGGGATCGTATGCAGTTTGATTTTCATCTGTACACGGTCGACGGCGCGCTGTACGTCGGCAAAACGCCCTATATGGGCGATAAGCAGGTGGATTACGGCACACTTATGATGCACGACGGCGTCCTCTCCTGCCGTTGGCAAAGCGACGGCTCCTATATACCGCTACTTCCCGAGCTGCACGAATCGGAGCTGATCGGTGAATGGCTTGTGGAGGAAGAAACAGACAACGACGGCAACGTACTCTATTCCAACGATCTGACCCTTTGGAAGGAATACAACTTCCGCGAGGACGGCACCGTGGTCTATAACGAGACGGTCCCGATCTCGTCGGATTATGAAAAGGCGTTCGGGCACCCGGTCGAATATCCCTACGAGGTACACAACGATTACGTGTACATTGCAGGCGACGATACCTCCGGCGCGTTCCGCTTTGGGCAGTACGACCGCGAAACGCGCATGCTGACGCTGATGTACAACACCGACGCCGGGACCGTCTACGCAAAACTCCGGCGCTTGGGCGAGGAAACGTCCGTTGCTGAAAGCACCTATCTCGGCGAATGGGAGTTGGCAAAGTTTAACCAGGGCTGGCTGGAATACGGTCCGGAAGGCCTTGCGGAAATTGGTCTGAAAAGCGCCACGCTCATTCTGAACGAAGGCGGTACCGGCTCTTGCGTATACGAAGCAATAGACGGATCGACGGAGGTAGACCCCTTCACATATACTGCCGATGAAAACGAACTGAAGCTCGCGTTTTCCTATGACAACACATATATCACGCTGAATTCGAACAAAGATTTTGTTTACGATCCGCAGAAAGACACGCTGACATTCATAGGCGGATCTTCATACTGGGTCTATGTCCGCAAAGGAAGCTCAGCTCTGTCTCTGGAACCGACGCTGACCGTCGATCGGATCGTCGGCGTCTGGAGAACCGAAGGAATATCATTCGGTGAAGGAATGCCCTCCATGCTTGCGGGAACGCTTGCCTTCTATGAAGACGGCGCCGCGAAGCTGCAGCTTTCCGGCAATTACGGTTCGGATATGAACGCGGATTACAACTATACGCTGGACAGCAACACGATCCGTTTTGCGCCGGGTGGTGAAATCGGCACGTTTGTTGTGTATGACCCGAACACCGACACGCTCTCCTTTCCGATCATGAACATCGGCGTCCTGACCTTCACCCGAACGGACGAGCCGCTTCCCGCACAGAATGTCCCCGCCCCCGTGTCGGAAACGCTTGACGAAGCGACGCTCTGTACGATCTGGCAGCTTGTCGAGATCGAAGCTCCGGACGGCAGCAACGGCGATCCCAAAGGGATTATGATCGAACAATTCCTCGATTTCCGTACCGACGGCACGGTGCATTTCATCGAACGGAACGGGGAAAATTACAGTCAGGCGACGCTCCCCTACTCGTATACCGACGATTCTGTTACCGTCGGCGAAACCCGGCGGCTCGTCTATGATCCGACGGATCAGACGCTTTCCGTCTATGATCCGAATGCCGACGATATCGCCGTATGGATCTTTGCGCGCACGCCGAACGTCAAGCTTCCGATCAAGGAGGCCGCGCTGGACGGAACATGGATCGTGGATTCTATCGATCTCGACGGAACGGATGTGACGAACGATGCGGCATATCAAGAATACCGCGATCTGAAGATCGAGCTGTACCGTTCCGGGAAAGCCGTGATCTACGGCGCGGACGAGCGATGGAGCGGCAACGGCTTTACGTGGGTCGCGAACGATGAAGACGGAATCAGCGACCTCGCCGTAACCGTGCGAAATACCGCGACCGGCGTCTCCTGCGATTTTGCGGTCAACGACTATGAATTCAGCGACGGAATGCTCTCCGTGTTTGCCGATTTTCTCTTTGCCGACGCGGACCCCGATCTCTATATGGTCCTGAAACGCGATCCCGTAACGCCTCTTCCGAGCGAAACCGTCTTCATCTACCCGTAAAACGATCGGCTTTCCTGTCGAATCCCGCCGCCGACGTATCGGCGGCGGTTTTCTGTGCATGCTACGGGCGAGGTGATGAATATGAAACTGACCCAAAAAGAAACGATGCTTCTGAAGGATCTCAAAAACTCCGAGGAGATCTGCATCGAAAAGTACGGGACCTACGCCGAGCGCGCCGAGGACCCGGAGCTTAAAGAGCTCTTTGAAACGATCCGCACCGCAGAGCTCAGCCACCTGTCCACGATCGAATCGCTGATGCAGGGCACGGTGCCGATGATGGGCGGCGGACAGCAGAAGCTGCCGGGCGGTTCCCCCTGCTGCGGCGACTGCGGCCGCAAGATGAGCAAGAACGACGAATACCTGGTGCGCGACGCGCTGGACACCGAAAAGCACGTCTCGTCCGTGTACGACACCTGCATCTTTGAATTCAACGACGCCGGCGCGCGCGACGCGCTGAACCACATCCAGAAGGAAGAACAGCAGCACGGCAAGCAGCTTTATGACTACATGAGCTGCCACGGCATGTGCGCGTAAATTTTGGGACGGGCATTGCCCGTCTGCCGAGAATGAACAGGAGCCGCTTTTCGCGGCTCTTTTCCGTTCTGTCATCCCGAGCATATAGGGTTCGCCGTAGGGACGATCATGGATCGTCCGTTCCTCTGTCTTGGCGGACGGAAGATGCCCGTCCCTGCGGTTTGTCGCGTACCCGTTGCGTGTCATCCCGGACGAAACGAAGGTTCTTTCTCACGCTGTAGGAGAGCGTACCGATCGGTCAAATACGGATCTGAATATCTCCGAAATCAAACAATCCGTTCCCCTGCTTCAACAGTCCGCTTCTGTCAAGCTGTGAAAATGCGGATTCGGTTTTTTCGATCAGGGAAACCGGAATATCCAGATCGTAATGCCCGGGCAAAACTCTGCCGATGCGATACTCCGAAAGCCGTTTCACCGAGCGATAAAACAGCCGCGGATCCGTGGATGGATAAAACGCATCCAGGCAGCCCCGATAGATCAGATCACCGGAATGCAGATAAGCTCTTTCCGGCTCATAAAAGCAGCAATGTCCGGGAGAATGCCCCGGCGTGTGGATGACCGTCACCGTCCGTCCGCCCAGATCGAAAACGTCTCCGTCGTGCAGGATCCTTTGCGGAATACCCTGAAAGATGCAGTATGCGTTGATATCGAAGTCTTCCGGAAACGCGCAGGGAAGCCTTGTAAGCTGCTGCTTCACGTCTTGCAATGATAGCGGAAAGCCGGAAGAAATCCAGTCCCTTTCCTTCTCGTGTACGGCGACGTCGTCAAAGCGCCCGTGTCCTCCGATGTGATCCCAATGCACGTGGGTCGTGAGAACCGTTACCGGCAGATCCGTCAGGGCGTCTGTCACGCTTCTGATATCGGAAACACCCAATCCGGTATCGATCAGCGCCGCTCTTTCCTGTCCGAGCAGCAAATAACAATGCGTCTTTTCCCAATGCCGATACTCGCTGATCGCAAACGTCTGCGGGTCGATCCCTTCGACCGTAAACCAGTTATTCATACGCAACCCTCTCCGATCCCTGCCGATACATTTAGAATATCGTATCATTGCTTTTGTCAGAATGCAATAACCGCTCTCACCCCCGGCGTCTTGCATCCGCGGAAACCGCCTCCGGCACGGATCGCTCCTCACGTGACGGGAAGAATCAGCCGCAGCCCGAAGGATATGCTTTTACGGATAAACAGCTTCAGGATTACGGTCTTTTCCCGCAATACGCCTCGATCGCCGCCTTTACGAACGCCGTCGTGCCTTCTCCGCCCGCGGCGTCGATGTTCGCTTTGAACCGCTCGTCCGCAGCGTACATCTGTCCAAGACCAAAGAGAATCTCGTCGGTACAGGTATAATAATTTGCGCTGATAAAGCCCTGCAGCTCCTCCACCCTCGCCTGCGCCGCGTCGGATGCCGGATCGCCGTCTTTGAGCGCGCCGAAGTCCGCAAAGATCGCCATGAGCCGGCCCTCTGCGCCCTGCGGCTTACCTTTGCTCTCATATTCGCGATATGCCGCGGTATCTCCCCACCGCGTCTTTGCCTCGGTGGCGTACGCCTCCTCCCTGCTTCTGTCAAACGCCGAAAAATCCATCGTTTCCTCTCCTTTCTCCAATCGTTTTGCAAGCGCGATCAGCTTTTCCGTTCGGTCCTTCTTGCATTCCAAAGCCTTGACCTGCAGCCCGATCGCCTCGCGCTGCTCCGCGTCGGTCAGCTTTAGAATTCGCGCTACGTCTTTGAGCGGGATCTCCAGCTCCTTAAGAAGCATAATCCGCTGTAACCGCGTCAGCGCCGCGTCGTCATACAGACGATAGCCCGCCTCCGTGCGTGCCGCGGGTAAAAGCCCGATGCGATCGTAATAGCGCAGCGTGCGGATCGTGACGCCGCTCAGTCTGCTCACTTCCTGTACGGTTTTCATTGTTCTTTTCATGCCTCTATTGTAAACCATGACGTTGGGAGAGAGTCAAGCTTTTTTGCAATTCTTTTGCAAGGCGATTTCATTCATTTTAGAGACAATCATTTGGGTTGTTCCCTTCAGCAAAGCCTTTGGGTTCCTCCGACAAAATCTTTTGTTGATAGGGGTTGACAATCTCTGTCATGCTTGCTATAATGTAGTTCCAACGTCGCGGGGTGGAGCAGTCGGTAGCTCGTCGGGCTCATAACCCGGAGGCCGCAGGTTCAAGTCCTGCCCCCGCAACCATTTCCACGCAGACAGACTTCAAATTCGATTCGATTTTGAAGTCTGTTTTGTTATTTTCCCGGGAAACGGTGATTTTCTTGATCAAAAGCTCCACCGCCCGCTGATCCGGCGCCTTTTTGATGGATTCCAGCCACTCCAGGATCGTTTCCATCGTGTAATCCTTCGGCGGTTCCGCGTTTTTCAGCGTTTCGATCTCGCCCTTGATCGCCGTCATACGATCGTTGATGTCTTTCATTACTTCTTGGGAAAGAACGCCGGACATCATGTTTTTCATCAGATTGTCGTACGTTGCCTGCTTTTCGGCGATCTGCTTTCTGCGCGCCGCCTCGAATCCCGATCGTGCGTCAGCCTGATGGTTCTTGTAATTGCGAAGGAACGCCGCGATCTTCAGCTGCATCTCTGGGGATAGAAACTCCTCAAGATAATCCGTCGCCGCCTTGTCGACCAGTTCCATCGGGATCGGCTTCATGCCGCAGTCCGCCTTGCAGCGGTACACATGTTTTTTGCCGTTCTTCACCTTCCATACGGTCGCGTGCATTTTCGCGCCGCAGGTGCAGTACACGATCCCGCGGCACAGGTAGTCCGAATGCTTTCCCATCTGTTTTCTTCCGTCCATGATTTCCTGAACCTCCTTGAATGTCTTTTTACTGATGATCGCCGGAAAGGCGTTATCGATGCGTATGGCGTTCGGCTTGGACCGGCGGTCCATTCTGTCCTCTTCCTCGTCGACCGTGTACAGATATGTACCCGTGTACTTCTCGTTCCGAAGGATCTCGTAGATCGACGGATAACCCAGGGGCTTCCCCCGCTTGCCATTGATGCCCGCGCGGCGAAGCTCTTCGATCAGCTTTGTCCGGCTCTCCCGTTTCAGCGCCGATTCGAACATCTTACGGACATAATACGCCTCGGTCTCGTTGATTACGTAATGCCGGTCGACCACGTCATATCCGAACGGAGGAACGCCGCCGTTGTGCAGTCCTTTCAGCGCCGCCTCTTTATGTCCCTTTTTGGTTTCCTTGGACAGGTTTTTGCTGTAATACTCCGACAGGACCCACATCATCTGCTTGGCGAAATCGCCTTCGATGCTGTCGCCGAAATTCTGCGCGACCGCGATGATCGGAATCTTTTCTTTTTTCGTAAGCGCGGACAGGCGTACATGCTCTTCCAGCGAACGCGCAATGCGGTCGTATTTATGGATCAGGATCATATCGAAGAGATGACGCTTGGCGTCCGCCAGCAGCTTTTGATACTGCTGGCGGGCGTCGGTCTTCTCCTCGGTTCCGGAAACGGCTTCGTCGGAATAGATCTTATAGATCTCCATCCCGCTGTGCTCCGCAAATTCGCGGCATGCGCGAACCTGTGCGGCTGTGCTCATTTCCGTCTGATTGTTCGAACTGAACCGAGTGTAGATGGCCACTTTCACCGGGCTTGCTCTCCTTTCTCTGCGGCGATGCTCTCAAACATCTCCAAATCAACGCCGAACTTCTGCGTAAGCTGATCGACGATCAGTGCCAACGGGACTTCTTCATATTCGAATTCCCGCACCGTCTGCCTGTTTTCGCCGAAGACGAAATGCGCAGAAACCGGCACCCTGCACTTATTATCACGATTCGATCGACCGCGGTCAAATGTACGGGAATTGTGCGAACGCACATTTTTATCGGTCACGGTCATCGCTTCGCTCCTTTCTGCGGCGCTTCACTTCACGTTCGATCAGCTTCATGATGATGTCACGGATCTCCTCCACGGAGCTTTCCGGGAAGTAGGGAACCAGATCCTCGAGACGGAACGTGACCTTCTCACGCTGATTCGGCTTTTCCTCGTCGATGATCTCGTCCAGCCGGTCGGGATTGAACTGCCCTGCTTCGCTGAGCTTCCGGAGCCGGATCGCCTGCGAAAGTGACGGAGTGCAGTCCGCCGCCGTCATCACGTCCAGCAGCAGTTCCTGATTATCCTGCGGAAGATACGACAGTTCGACCGCCGGTCCCATCGCCATGCGTTTTTCATCGACCATGTTGAGCAGCGGCGTGATCAGGTTGGTCAGACGGATGAAGCGTTGGACGGTTGCCCTGCTTTCTTTTGAAGATTGGGCAATTACTTCGTCACTTCTCAGCTTCGTCTCAAGTTGAGACGAAGTTGCTTTTCCCTGGTGTTTCAACGCATCCATCTGCATCTTATACGCGAACGCCTTTTCGCTCGGCAGCAGTTGTTCCCGCTGACGAAGATTGCTCTCCACCATGGCGAGCGTCGCCGCGTCGTCGTCCATTTCACGGACCGTCGCCGGGATCGTTTTCAATCCTGCGCGACGAGCGGCGGACACGCGATTGTGACCGGAGATGATCTCATATCGCTGACCGTCCTTTGCCGGGCGAACCAGGATCGGCGTCAATACGCCGTTCTCCTCAATGCTTCTGACCAGTTCCCACAGCTGTTCACCGCTGTAGGGACGGAACGGATGCTCCGTGAACGGAACCAGCAGATCTACCGGCAGTTCCGTGATCGTTGTTTTGTTATCGGTTTTGTTTATCGTTTCTTTCATACAGTTCCTTTCTTTTTCAAATAATTGAGCGCCCGTGTTATTCGGGCGCTCGTGTTATCGTTCATAGTACCGTTCGCCGCGGTCGCGCTCGAAAGCGTCTTCCCGCAGCATGCTTTGGATCCGCGGAACGTCCGCGCCGATCTTCCGGCACAGATCCAGTTCCGAGCGGATGCCGCGCAGTTCTTTTGTCAGCACTGATACATCATCTTTCGGTACGTTCCCCTTTCGTTTTTCTTTGCGCAGCGTCTCGCGCCGCCCGGTCAGCTCCGCTTCCCGTGCCTTCAGCGCGGCGACGCGTTCCGTCAGCTGATCGACGGTATCGATGCCGTGCGTGTCGATGTACGCCTGCTGTTTTTTGTACTGCTCGAATTTCCGAAGCTCCGCATACGGCACACGGTACGTGACCTTCTTTCCCTGCCCCAGAATACCGAGCACGTACATCCATGAAACGTACAACGCCTTGAATCCGTGCTGTTTCCCGTACGGGATCTTCGGACGGACCTCCGCGCGGTGAATGATGACCGATTCCGGATCGGACATCGACGCGTCCAGCAGATCCTCGATATCCGATTCCGTCAGCGATCTGCCGTCGCGCTTCAGGCGCAGCGGGCGCTTCGCGCCTTTCGGAAGAAAGCTTGGATACTTGCTTCGAAGCGATACCGTGTACCCTTTCGCCTCCATCAGATCATAGAAGTTGTCGACGTCGATCGCCTGCGAGATCGCTTCTTCCATATCCATCCGAAGGATGTCCTTCAAGGTACACTGACCGTTCTGATGCAGTTTCCACTCCGCAAAGGATTCGGAACGTCGGGACGGACGTTCGATCACAGACAATCCATGTTCGCGGCAAAGCTCGTCCGAGATCTCACGCAACCGGTAATGATCACGCTGATGGTTTTCATATTTGCGGCCGGTGCGAAACGATACCGAGTTCACAACGAAATGATTGTGCAGATTGTCCGTATTCAAATGGGTCGTCACCAGGACCTCATAGCTGTCGCCCCACAGGCGGCGCGCCGTTTCAAGCCCGATCTCATGGGCTTCCTGCGGGGTGACCTCACCCGTCCGGAAGCTTTGGTAACCGTGGTATGCCACGTTCCCTCCCATCTTGCCGAACCGTTTCTTCGTTTCCGTCATCCATTCGTATGCCTGCTGCTTCGGACAGTTCAGCGCCGAAACGTACATCTGACGGTCTGTCTTCCGATCCGCGGCAGCATACTGCAGCGTCTGCCGAAGATCCTCGTCCACGTATGCCGGGTCAGTAGTTTTATCCGGATTGTCGGCGTATACCAGCACGTCACGCAGATGTCCCTTCACAGGCCAGAATCCCGTTGTCGCCATGTCAATCCTTCCCGGAACCGAACAGTTCCTTCCGGATCCGTTCCAATAGGCTCAGCAGTGCGGCTTCCGTTTCCTTGCTCAGATTCCGGTTTGCGACCTCACACAGCCCGGCAGTGAGATCGTGCAGCGCATCGTTCGGCGCGGCGCGCGGTGCGTATCCCAGCGCACGCTTTCGGATGTACTCGCTCTGGCTCAGCCCGCAGGCTTTCGCCTTGGCGCGGATTGCGGCCTTATCGTCTTCGGTCAGACGGACCTCCAGCCGTTCTTTCATGCGTCAGCCTCCGGGGTATTAGGGGTGACCCCTAAAGCAGCCGCCGATCCGGTCGGCGGCACGGAACTTGCCGTACAAGTTCCCTGCTCGCTACTGTTTTGGACGCAACCGTCCTCCCCATTCTTTGCAGGAAACCAGCCAAGCTTATGAATCTTGACTGTCCTGCACTTTTTTCCGTACGATGTGCGGAAGAATATCTTTGCGCCGGGATGCGAGAACGCGCATGCTCGGACATCGAGCCAGTCCTCGTATTCAACCGGCATCCAGTGATACCATCCGCATTCATCATCGATCAACAGACCATATTGCTTTTTCTTTTCATCGAAGAACGCAAGCCGCAGTGTCCCGACCAAATCGCCCATATAGTCCGCAAGGGCATAATCTGTACCCTCGTATCGGATCGCAGGTGCGCTTTCTCCGAAGTGATTTGTTTTTACATGCTGCATTTTCATTGTGTTTTTCCTCCTTGTTTATCTGTTCTAAAATGCGGTTCAGGTCATGTGAATCAGCGATACTGCAGATCATGCACATGGCGATTCGGGCGTTCATCCGCCCGGCAGCGTTGTTGTTTTTGTGTTTCATACACATCCTTTCCGCCGCTGTTTACGGCGCGATTTTTGATTTCCGTCTTCCTTGATGCATCGTTTTCATACGAAAAAAAGCGCAGGTTTTCTGCGCTCGATGCAAAGACTCTGTCCGAAGTGGTCCCTTCCCGCGGCGCGGTGCGATCCCGGTTTATCCTCCTTTCTATAAAAAGTGGGCACAGTATTCACTTATAGGAATACAAAAAGAGCCCGTTCGGTGTTCTTCCGAACGAGCTCTCTGCCCCTTCAATAAAAGAGGACGCTTCTCCATATCAAATGTTCCGTCAGATGAAAAATTACAGTATCTTTTTTTCGCTGAATCCGAGATCCTCCCCGGAGAAGCGCTCATATGCCTTTCCTATTTTGCGGATTCGTTTCAATACCGCGCTGTGTGTGGCGAATCCAACCATCTTCGCCGTTTCCTCCAGAGTGTATCCCTGATTACGCAAAAGGATGATCTTTCGATCGATCAGAGACAATGTCCTGAAGAACCGTTCTCCTTCTTCCCGATCGATCGCAATCTGTTCCGGACTGATGTCGGAAGTGGAACTGATCAGCAATTGATAATCAGAAGAGCCCGGACTTCTTATGATTTCATCATAGAATGCCGTCGGATGCTTTGTCCTCATATGATACCAGGACCGCCTCCAGTTCGCGCGCCGTTTGTTTTCGAAGCGTTTGAAATCGAAGTCTTCTTCGCAAGGCATCTCATTTGCGATCTTAATGATCTCTCCGTGATCGCACAGTTTCATCATCGGTTCTTTCGCCATTGCGACGATCTCATATGCTTCTTCGACAGTCGGAAACGTTATGATCTGATGCAGCAACGGATCCCAAAACAAATCGAAATTCGTCCACAGAGCCTTTATCTTCTGCAGTTGCTGCATCCATAAATATGTCTCATGTACGATGATCCATTGCGGCGCATATCCGGAGTAAAGTTCCATCCATCCCTTCATCCCAATCGTGTGCCACGCAAGATACGCAAACGCGTCGCACATATGTTCCCTGAATTTGTCGCTCTCCACGAGCGCAAGGTTCTTCGGATCAAGCAGGAGTTCCGCAGGCATGCGCAGCAGTTCATCAAACTGTCTTTCCATTCGGACCGCGATTTTGTCTGGTATTATAAAGTAAACTGGAAGGAGCTCGCTGTTTTTGATGGTCCTCCATTCTCCGCTCTCCGTTTTCAAAATGATCCTCCCAAGAATCTGTTCTACCATAATTCTGAGTCCCATTGCTGTCCCTCCTTTCACCGGAAATGATGATAAATGCGACTTCTCTCCCTTATCGCAGTATCAGTCTACCGCCATTTCTGTACAATAAAACGGACAGCATTAATTGTTTTTTTCTTTATTCAGTCTCAAAATACACCAGTATATTGATTATTTGAGTCATAATGGTATAATGCAATTATAAAGTATCTTTGGTATGCTTTACTGATAGTATTCCCCTATGTGCTCATATTGGGAGGTGAAACGATGACTGTCTATGCAACCATTAATAAGGAAGTAATCCCGTATGTATGCTTTGGCAAAAAGGTTACATTGGAATACTTGGAAAACAGTGTAAAGTATCAGAAATCAAAACTGGAAAAATGGCTTGATGTCTCCGATCCATCTCTTCCTACGATCCTCCAAGCAAAAAAGTTAGCAAAATGCCTTCATATCCCTTTTGCCAGCTTATATATGAACACTAACGATATCCCCATTAAATCAATTCCGTCCGTGAAGAATTATCGGACGATATCTGGAAATGTGCCAATTGATGATAGCAGTTTAAATATAGCAATTTGTGATGTGCTCTTGGAAAGAGATTTCTTAATAAACCAAAGTGGCGAATTAAAGCTATCAGTACCTTCTTTATCTATTCCTCAATGCAAATCTGGTGTTCCTACCGACTGGGCAAAAATGATCAGAGACCACTTTTCAATAAGTTCAAAGGATCAATTCTCCTTCAGATCAACGCGCAGGTTTTACTTGTATCTAAGAGAAAAGTTGGAGAATAAAGGTATCTTTGTCCAGTGCTTTACAGATGTTCCGGTAGAAATTGTCAGAGGATTCGCTATCTTTATGCCACAATTGCCAATCATCGGGATAAACGATGACGATCATACCCCTGCAAAATCATTTTCACTAATACATGAATTAGTGCATCTAATTAAACGAGAATCATCTGTATGCAATAATATGTACAATACGTTTGCCGCTCAAAGAGAAGAGATCTTCTGTAATGCAGTTGCAGGCGAATTATTAGTTCCGAAAGAAGCCTTAGCTCATTTTATACAGAATTCCAATTATAGTAAACCATACACTGTAGATACTGTTACAGCAATAGCGGATAAGTTCTCTGTCAGTAGAAATGTTATAATTCGTCGCTTACTTGACTGTCGAAAAATCAGCAAATCCGAGTATGACACTTATTCCACGATATTTATCGCGGAAAACGAGCAAAAAAAGGCGGAGCAACGAATAGCAAGCAAACTGGGTATAAATAATGGACCTCGTAAAAATATGAGTCGAGAAGCCATCAACAGAACCAGCTCCGCTGTTTGTAAAACACTATATTATGGATATGGTGAGAATGTGTTCAGTAAGCGAGAAATTGCTCAGCATTTAGGAATAGCGCAAAAGCATGTTGATAGTTTTTTGATGGAGGTCTCAAAATGGAACAGCTGACTTTGTTTAGTCCTCCATATAAATACCTAATTGATTCATCATCAATTTTTGCGCAGAAACCATCTGATACTTTCCCACGTCAAACACATAGAAGCTTGTGGGCATCAGTTGAGAAATATATAACGGAGCAATTGATTGTTACTTGTTCAGAGATCGAAGAAGAAGTGGAAAATGATAGTTATGTCGGAACATGGCTAAAAACAAAGCAATGTGTCATTATCCCGATTGACAACGATGTGCAACGAAATGTTAGAAAAATAGTAACCGAACACCCTAAGATGATAGATTTTTCCTCTGGAGGAAAGGGTTCCTCCTCTGGTGATGCATTCTTAATAGCTACAGCAATGAAGTATCATCTGACAATCATCACCGAAGAGAACCAAGATAAACAGAATAAAATCCCCTATATATGCAGGTCATATGGGATTTGTACAGTAAACATTAATGGTTTATGCGCCGCTGAAGGCTGGGCCTTTTAGCAGTATAGTATTCGCGAATAGATTTGCAGATGCTTGTTCAATATTAGAATCTGCTTTTCTTACAGCACATACCCTGATCTGCCCAAGATCCTTTCCCAAGTTTATCAACAGCCAATAAATCCGCAGGCAGCCAGTTTACATCGTGCAAGTGTTCCTTCGAAAGCCAGCGAGCGGATTCGTGCTCCAGAAGGTCCAATTTACCTTGAACGATGGTGCAGATAAAGCAATCCATGGACAGATGGAATTCCGGATAGTCATACTCCACAGTTGTTTGGAATCGCTCAATCTGAATGGTTGTTGCAAGCTCTTCCCGGATCTCACGGACCAGGGCTTGCTCGGGTGTCTCCCCTGCTTCGATCTTTCCACCGGGGAACTCCCAATAATCCTTGTACGCACCATACCCGCGTTGCGTTGCAAAGATCTTTCCGTCCTTATGAATGATTGCTGCGACGACTCTGATTGTTTTCATTTTATAATTCTTTAATGCCGCATGACAGCAAATAGCTGTAAATATGATCATAGAATACAGAATTGCGCGTTTCATCTTCTTCTGCATCTACACCTTGCGGGACAAATAAAACCATGCCCTGCCGTGCTCTTGTAAGCAAAACTCTATACGAGTTGATCAGATACCTTTGCTGTGCAATCTGGTTTCTTTTTGTCCATTTTGTTCCCCGGAAACTGTAGTAATCCCATCCGGTCCCGCTCACTTTCCTTCGCAAATCAGCATCCCAGCAAACAACCGCCCAATCAATTTCAAGGCCTTGAACTTTAAACTCGCTTGCGACGATTTCCATCATATTTGAAGAACGAAGGTCATCGCTTGGAGCCAAGAACCAATTCTTCACATCGATATCTGTAGGAACATAGATACCTTCAGGCTTTAGTCTCTGGGCACTACTGCAGGCAAGGACTCCGCAACGTTGGGACCCGCGAACCTGCGCCTTTATCCATTCCTTTGCTTTCGCATAGTCGCGTGTGATAAAGACCGGATACTTAACGCTGATTTCCGCATATAGCTTCGCTGCTTCGAGCGGATTATTGTCCAAAACTGCATCGACAAACTTTGATTGCTTATCTGCTCTGAAGGATCGAATAGATGTCTTAAGATGCAATTCTTCCATCTCATGGCAACGATCGCAATTCTGTATCATTTCTTTATCAATGTCTTTATCTTCTGTTTGGTTAAAGATCTCAGCAGAATAGAACATTTCCCATTCAGCATAATCCTCCACACCGCATCTAAACCACTCGTTGATGCCAACTTCGCCGTCATAGATATCCTGTCCGAGTCCAACCAGACAAATCATGACCGCCCAGCCTTCATGACGATCCATAATACTATACAGGAGATGCGGCTCACTGACTGCCATTGCATCGTCTTTGTGCTTACGGACCATCTTTTCCTTATTCCAAACGCGCTGTGCCTCATCAAAGATCAAAATGCGTTCAGCAGTAGGTTTATTCGTATTTGCATTCCCTTTTTTGAATGAGAAGCTCGACTGTATCAGTGCATTGATCGCAGCAGCCGTTTCCCTCGAGTATGTTCCCATTGCCCTTGTGCTTCTCTTTAGTGCTTCCTGAAGCACTTCGACCAACGGGCCATTGCCGGAAATATACACACTGAGATTCTCCGAGCTCTTATGCAGATTCTTTGCGACAACATCAAGGCCAACAAGAGTTTTCCCCGCACCTGGCACGCCAGTTACGAAACACACACATTTTTTATTATGATCTTTTGCGTATTCGATAACTTCATTGATACGCTTCTCGCATCTATTTACGTTCTCCTGCCCAGCCTCTGAATGTGCAATTTCGCTGAGCTCGTGCGTACTGTATGCTTCCACAGCAGCCGCAATAATCGTCGGCGTCGGATAGTATGGCGAATTAAACCACTTCTCGAAATCCAGAGGCTGATCATCACCATATCGATCTGCAACGGTTTGGACCTTTGGAATCAGAGACTCCATGTTTTCCCTCTGAAGATACACCTGCTTGTCCGGATAGCACGCCAAGGGCTGTATTTTCTTATAAGGCTGCGCATCAGTAGCAATCAGTATTGGGCAAACGTAAAGGTCTTCTGATTCCTTGTGGAAATTCTTGATATCTATCGCGTAATCCTCTGCCTGCTGTGCATCTTGTGCTGTGAAGATATCTTTCCCGTTTTTGAACTCCAACGAAAAAACCATATGCCGAATCAGCAAAATAACGTCGATGCGTTTTCCGAGGCGAATAATATCATACTCAAAAATGATATCTCCTTCCATCTGACACGCTTCAAGTCGATTCTGCAGCTCGCGGATCTGGTTTTCCCAGGCAGTCGTTTGGTCGATAGCGATTTCAAAGGAATGATGCACCAGCTGACCGACAATAGATGACCCATCATCACGAATAAAGCCGGGTATAGAATTACAATAATACGCCTTTCCGCTTTGTGTTGAAAAAGTGTACTTATTCATTGTCACTTCTCTCCCCATTTCTAATTTGAGCAATCAGCTGATTCATTGTTGTCTGAAAAGCATCTTTCTTCAGCTTGCATTCCCACACAGTGATAACATGCCATCCCATCTGCTGCAGCATATCATAATTCTTCTTATCACGTAGGACATTTCCCTCTATCTTCGGCCGCCAATAATCTGCATTATCTTTAGGCCATACGAACCTGGGGCAATCATGTTTATGCCAGAAACAGCCGTTTATAAAAACCACCGTCCTGTACTTCGGGAGAACGATATCTGGTGTTCCCGGAAGCTTGCGCACGTTTTTCCTGTAACGAAAGCCGTTTGCGAACAGGTACTTCCGCACTTTTTCTTCTGGCTTTGTATTCGAGCTATGAATATGTGACATATTCATGCTCCTACTTTCTTTTGTATGATTGTCAGCCATTTCCCTTGCAGTCAGACGTATCCGTGCTAAGATATTCAGCCAGTTTCTTTGCTATCGATTTTGCCATGATCGGCGGGACAGCATTCCCGACCTGTTGGTATTGCTTATCCTTTGAGCCGATAAACACAAAGCTATCCGGGAATGTCTGCAACCTTGCCGCTTCTCTGACACTGATCGCTCTATCCAAAGTCGGATGAATCCACATCGATTTTCTTACATTAACTACTGTGCCGCTCGGTTCATCATAGTTTAATCTCAGATAGATAGTGTTTTGTGTCCTTGAAGCATCTGTGTATGTATTGTTCTTCAAATCATCATCAAGAGAGTGAAAGTTCTCCCCCTGTTTCAAAGCCTTGAATCGTTTTAACGCAACCTCGGTCGTCTTTGTTACAATATGATTCATAAGAATATCCGTATTCCGTAGACTTGTCCCAAGTTCTCCAAGATCATCTCGCTTTTTAATTGGAATACCGCAATCTTGGTCGATTTCTGTTATTGGATCAATGCTTTCCAGGTCCCCGATTGCGTCGCGGACCGTTCTATACTCTTTTTCCGCAAACATGCCACGAGGCAATTCCACTGTGGGTGCTATTTCTTTCTTCACGCCCATAACGACAAACCGCATCCTCTTTTGCGGAGCGCCATAATCAGCAGCGCACAACACATCTTTGTCGATTACATATCCGGTCTGATCCGAACCTAGAATGGCCTGCAAATAATCAAATACAGCAAATGAACGAATATTCGCGATAACGCCTTTCTGAACACTATAGCTGTCGACCACAATATTATTGTCTGAGATTTCCTTGGCGATATTCAGCATTCTCTGGATCATGATGGCTGGTGTTATAAGCTGCACTAATTCTTGCTCATCAATCCATCCATCATAATAATCCAGTACTGCTTTAAAGGCTTCCGTGTCCTTTTTAATTACGTAATCCTTCTCATCCGTTTTGATATGCTGCAGAGCAATCCCCTGCAGAACAGTCTTATGTTTCTCAAGCGTTTTTTTCAGTTTATCCTTGTTCTTCGAATACTTTAATACTACATTCAGTTCAGGATAATGTGCTTCTGGCCATAAATAATGGTTAACTCTATCAGTATCTTTAATGATTGCCGAAGCTCCCCAGAAAGCATACTGTTCTTCGAGCAAGCATAGCGGTGTATTCTTTGTTTCTATCTTATACTTCTTGATAATTGGTTTGTCATCTTTACTCATGAAAAACCGATGCACTTCAGATCTGAGCATACTGACGTTTTCCATAACAAATCCCTTTGGTTGCAGCTCAAGAATAGCACGAATAAACTGCTTTACCAGCATATTATTTTTGCTGATAATATGGTTTTTCTGCCTGTTTGCATTCGAGAAGCCTTGACACGGCGGTCCGCCAATTACCACATCGATTTTGCCGTACTTCTTTTCTATCTCGGTATAGTCAGCCGCACACACGTCGCCCAACACCTCAGCGTTAGGATGATTGCGTTTATAGGTCTCCTGCATATAGGGACTATTCTCAAAGGCCACTTTAAGGTCGAAAGCTTCCGTCTGGATAAAACCTAAGCTCAACCCTCCAGCTCCTGCAAACAAATCAATTGTGCTAAACTTCTTTTTCATTTGTCAACTTAACCTAATTCTTCAATTATATCATTATGCTTTTCAATGATGTCTTTCACATCCTTCTCAGCAATAAAGCCCTTACTATTTGCGATCTGCAGAATTCTTAGCCCTTGTTTAGCTTGTTTTATTGACGGGCTCTTACTCCACCCATAATATCGGCCAAGAGTTGTTGCTATGCCGCACTGGTATCCTTGAAGATTCCCTGTTTCTTTCCCCCATGCTCCAATCGCAAACCATATTTCGCCGCTAACCGTCTTGATATCATCAATTAGTTGCTTTTCAGGTGTGTTCAGCGTACTAATCCCTGCCGGTTTTGCCTTGCCAATTGGAAGAAGCTCTGCCGATAAGTCTGCGTTCACTCCGATTTCGATTTTAGATTTTATATCAATCCAGCACTGCTCTTTTTTACACCATTGTGTAGTATTGATCCCTGCGCAAGTATCAGTCAGGTAGTCATAAACTGCATTAGCAACTGCCTCCGCCATTCTGTCAAATGCTTCGGTAGTCGCTTGCGCTCTCCAAACCGCTTGAAGATTAATGCGCTGTGCAGTTTTATAGCTAATATACGCAGTGGTATAATCTGCTATATTCGCCCAAAAACCTTGGAATCTCTGTGCCTTAACAATCTGCCTGATTCGTCTATAAATAATGGCTTTTGCTATCAATTCTTGATAGTAACTCTGATCAGGCATAAACTGTCCGCGTTTTTTTAGCCGTATAGTAAAGTCTCGGAAGCTGGCTTGTCCGCCCTTACTTGTTATATGCGGCAATTGGTCCCATGCATTTTCATAGCGTGCAAGTTCAAGTTTGTCAAAGTACTGTTCCTTTGGATAGATCGAATCAAAATATTTGACATTCTTTTCTCTTGATCTAGTATCCGCATACTGTCCGCGTGCTCTTTCATAAAACCACTTGGTTTGTTGTTCTCCGCCCGTCTTCGCCGGTGCCCAAACCGTTCTAGAAAGAGCTTCGATTGCTTGATGGAAACTATCATTTGCAGAGAAATCTGCTAATTGAACTTTGTTCTGCGTGTTAGCACATGCAGAAATCTGAGGAACAACTCGTTCCATTTGCGTTTGATCAGACAAAACGGTTATTTTTGCCTGGACATATATCTTGTCCAACGGAGTCTTGTCTTTTAGGCATGCATTAAAAATCGATGCTGTTGTCTGTCCCCCATTCACAATCTGAAAGTCGCTTAGGCCTGTAATTGTACATGTGTTCCCATGCTCATTGGCTGTTGTAATACTCTCCGCGGTAGCTGAAATGCCATTATTATAAGCTAGGAACATCTCCGGTGTTTCTAGAATAGTTGCTTTTATCCCTTTGTTAACTCCCCCTCGGGCTTGAAGAAATGCCCTCACATTTTTCTCTAACAACCGAGCATCATATTTCTCGTATATTCTGTACAGCACGTCACCAGGAAAAACAGTGAAATAAGAAGTATAACCTCCACTGTTTAATCTGTCTCCATTTTTCTGGTTTCTTGAGACTGTCGGTACTGTGACTTTTATTGCATCTAACGTCTTCCCAGTTAGCTCTTGCAAATTAAACTCAATTTTCTCCCTAGCAGTTCCCGATGTGCTTACTCTATAAATCCTCTCGATATCCCAAATTGTCGGCAAGAAAGTTATTCCATTGATTTCTTCAGGTTCTAAAATGGTAGAACGTATAGTACCATTCGTCAATAGTATTAGTTTAACTTCCGTAATCTTTCCACGGTATTCATAGATGCTCCGGGCTAAATCAAAAGCGCCATATGCTTCCTCGATGTCGACATGATAATTCTGCAGTGACCTTAAATAGAATTGCTTTGCTCTGTTTAGCATAGCGATTGCATCAGAAGGAGATACACTGTATATGGTAGGACTATTCTTATATATCGAAACAAACAGAATGATATAGCTCTCATCTTCAGCGATACTATATCCGTTGACCTTTACTCCGCGTCCTTCATGATAGCACACGTTTCCATCTTCTATTTCCGCTGCCTCGCAAAGATAATCGATATATATTTGTGTAAAAATGTTCTCTCGAAAGTCTTCGGTTTCATCAATTGCTGCTTTATTAATGATTTCTTGGCTTAAATCATCATAAAACTTGTTAAGTTCTTCAGCCTTCGCCATACTCATTCTCCTTAATTGCCTTAGCGATTGACTCCATATCACTTAGAAAAGCATCACAGTGTTTCAAATGCAAACCATAATACACATCAGATATACCATTTGGCAAATCCGCTCTGATTATTCTAGGAAAGCCTGCAATCACATTATAGAAGCGCCGTTCTTCTATGCTGAATTTCTCCGAATACAGATCACCGCTTTCCATTGAAAATCCCAAGCATAAAAGACTAGCATAGAAACGTCCTTTCTGCTTTTCTTTCAACTGTTCGGCAATTAGTGTTACTAAGTCCGGAAGGCTTATGCCGCTTTGAGACTCTTTTTTCACTTTATATGTTGCCAAAACAAACACTTCTTTTCCAGGGTTATCCAACTGTGCTTCACTGGAAATGTGTACATATTCAAGTTCTTTTGCTGATGTAGCTTTTACTTCTACCGCAAAAGCTTTTCCCTGAAAATCCTGCGCAGCCCTTACCGGTCCATTCCAATTATCAACCAGATCGAGCAACCCGTGATCAAGAGAATCCCGAATAAAACTCAGTTCACCAACCAATCCTAAAACCTTTTCATCCGATAGTTTATTGTTCGGCCCATTTTTAAAAAACTGCTTCCACTTATTTATGCGTGCAATAAGTGTTTTTACATATGTTTCATCTTCCCGTTGACTGCTTAATTCTTCCAAAATATCCTGCGCCACAAAAGTAAATACATCATTAAGGTCGGAAGCTGTGGCCTGTAAAATGCACGCAACATACCCCGGATGTTTTACAATTGGTTCTGAAATACGGATTGTAAAACCTTGCGGTTCAGCAAAGCCCTCAATCTTCTCCTTTTCTGTTTCTGGTATTTCTATTGATAAGTATCTTTTTGCCGGAGCGCCTGAAACTCCAATATAAGCGCGAAACAATAAATCAACGTAGACAAGACGAAAATGGTCTTTACCATTGCCCTTGCCGAGTTGTTCTATCTCGCTCCAAATTAATTCTAAATCATTATTCATCATCAAGCCCATACCTCAAATATACTTCATCTACTTTATATTCAACAGGCTTAGCAGTGTTGCTGTCAGGAAAACTGATTGCATAACCTAAATAAACATCATCATATGCACACCGCGTTTCACCGTTCCCTGATTTAAAGACGTAAATAAGCAACAAGCCGTTCTGCTTTTTCCTGCATTTCCTGATCCACACAGGTGAAGCTTCAGTCGGTGGAAGAACGGATCTGCCATTCGGTGTCCAATTCTCTCTTGTCTTCAATAAAGCAGTTGCTTTCTCAGCGGCTGTTAAATCAACATCTTGATCGGTTTCGGTTATTAAGTTGTTACGGATCAGGTAAATAGTGTCACTATTATCCTGATACTTTTGATCGCTGCGCCATGTCAACCCGATTTTTTGTCCTCCAATCGGATACTCCTCTCCAGAAATTGTCGATACTAAAGCAACGGTCCAATTGATTAGCTCGCCATCTTCCACCTGATTCAAGATGTACTGGCTCACAATTTTCGGAGAAGCATTGAAGCATGATGAATGTATTGTAATATTCTGCAGAAAATCAATTATCTGCTCAGGTTGTACATTATTGTAAAGATAATTGTTTCTAGTCGCTGACGAAGGTCCAATAGGTGTACCTAATTGTCTTAGCCACATATCTGCAAAACTTCTGTTGGCCTGATTGCAAGGATTATTTTTATAAAACCTCGTAATCTGCACAAGTTCACCCGCATATGTAACGGTTCGCTTTTCAGAATTGCGCATCTTATTCATGGCTGTGATCAACATGCCATCAGGATGCGTTCTAACTTTTAAACCGTAGTTTTCTGGTGTCGCTCCAAGTTCGGCCATATCATCCAGCTCACGCCTCAATTCTTCATTGGCTACCGCAATATGCCGATACCATTCTTTCAACTGTGTACTCGTATATAACCGGCAAAGGTCTGCATATCCATTTCTATATCCAAACCACCGCCCCATCTGCAAAAGAGTATCATACATTTTGGAAAGGCGAGAATAATAGCTTACCACCAGCCCCTCTAATGTCAGTCCTCGAGACAGCTTGTCGCCTCCTACCGCAATAACCGTACAACCGTTGGGATAGGAATCATAATCTAATCCGCCGTCAGCTGCTTTTCCATTAACTGCTTTAACCTCAATTTTGGAAGCGCAATCGAACAATTTATCCTTAATTTGTTCCCATGAAATAGGATAAATCCCATTATCCTGCAGTTCCGCTGCAACTGCATTTGTTGTTTTTTCAAAATCGTTATGCCACATTGTTTCGAGATTTCCTATCAATTGGGTATACTGTGGACCAGTTTCAAACTCCAATTGCGAAACTATGGCTTTTACAGCATTCTTTAGCAAATCTGTTATCTGGTTTTGAACGTCAACAAATCTGGTTACATGAACCAGCATAGAATGATGCTTCTTATCCTGGCCGCGAACTGCACGAGCTGCCGCAGCGAGAATAAAGGAATAGATCGCTTTATACAGAGAGTCCGGAAGGCTTGTAACAATCAAGCTGCTTTTGTGTTTTTCCGGGAAGCATGCACCATAATCATTTGCCTCACGTATCAAAGGTAAAGGTTCAACGGCTTCAATATTAGCCGTTCGATCTCGATATAAACCGAAGACCTTCTCCGGACCAATATAGTTTGTCGGAGCGTGCAAGTTTACGATAAAGCTACGCGGATATAGATCTTCTCCATATACAGAAGGCATATTGTTCAGATCTGTAGGATATATAAAGATATTTGCAAATGGAGTTGCCGTATACCCTACATATGCACTTTGTGTAAAGCAATTAAGAATCTGTCTTATCAGACCATTAATCCTGGTCGGGTCTTGTTCCGCCGCATCCGGGTCAATCTCTGTGCCTCCAATACGCTTCGCGGATTTAGTATCAATAGAAGCATTATCTGCTTCATCATCGATCAGAAGCAGAGGGATATTTGCTATTATGCCAGAATCATTTGTCCCTGTAAACCAATTCAGGAGATTGTTCAACGGGGTCACATTCTTTTTTACGACCGCAATGATCGGGTCTCCGCCTGGTGTTATAGTCACAGTACTATGAACGCTTTTTTTGAAATCTCCGCTCGAATCTGCACTTGTAACGGCGATTACTGGGCGCTCAACAAAACCAGGCAACAGACCTGCTCCTATCCTGGAAGATGTTTGATCATATGATTCTTTCTTTCGTGTATCCCTGCCTATGAACCCCTTGTCAATTCTTTTTTGTGTCTGGCTTCTAAGATCATTATTTAAGCCAGCTAGTATAATAACGATTTTATATCCTGCATCAACTGCTTTTGCAATTAGACCCGTATAGTTGCTTGTTTTTCCTGACTGAACATTTCCTACAACCATTCCTCGGCGATCCCATGCTCCCGGTCTTTTGGGGCTTTCGAGTCTTTTCAAGACTTCTTCCGTGGTTTGGTCAATGCTGGAAACAACAGACGGAGGAAGCTTTTCTATAACTTCCAGATATTTTTTGTATCGGCTCCAGAAATCCCATTTTATCGACGCTCTCTCATTAGCAAGCCATTCTTTATGGTCTCTATTATCTTCCAAGATCGAAGCAGGCCCTTCAAAGACCCCATAGTCAAACAATATTTGACGGAGTAAAGCCTCCTGATCAATATGCTCGTCAGGATAATATATGCTAAACATTGCACTTAGCTTAGAAATCTCTATGTCTAGGCCGTCCGGTGAAACCCTTCCTTCGATAAGAAGTTTCATCACTGCATCATAGATCATCGAATACAGTTTTCCGTCATTACTCAAGGTGTATCCCCTCCTTCTCACAGAACAGCGATACCTTCTCGGGAGAATAAATAAAAGGTTCCGTGCTTGCAATACTAGCTATTGCATCCTCTGGTGTTGATCCCATCGATAAATACATATCATACAAGGCTTTTATCATTGGATCAAATTCATCTGTGGATTTTCCTTCAAACGGATTTAGCATATCTTCCGCTTTTTCAGTATAATCAGATATTATCATTGGAACCGGAACCGTCTCCTCAACAAGATCCAATAACTGCCTGATTTGTTTATGCATTTCTGAATGCAACAACATCTGAACGACAGGGTGATTTCGATTAATCGTGTATCCCAGTTTGCCGTGTCGAACGCTCTGATGCCATACAAAGAAGTTCTCTGTTTTCCCTTTCCTGGCAAGTTTCTTCCCTCTGTGACGATATATCCTTGCAGATTCTTTTTGAGCCGCTACAGCAATCCTTTTTAACTCTTTTTGTATACAAATAGGTGGTATCGCTATTGACTTTCTAACATCAATATTCCATTCACTATCTGTCTCGTTTCCTATATCCACGCGAATCCTTGCCAACCGGTATTGCTCTAGTTTTTCCATTCCCGGAATTAGCCAATCCCCAGCAACTATAAGTCGATTATTTCTATAGATATAGAAGCCCTGTTGCGCATTCCAGCCATGTGGACCCGCATTCTGAGCGAATTCATCAGCTGAAAGCTTACTTTGATGTGGAAGAATATATGGCTTTATCTTGACTTCACTTCCATTAACATATAAAGTCTCTGTGGGCATTCTAGTTGTAAAAGAGTTATCCACTAAGAACGGATCCCACATGACAACAGGCTTGTGATTTAGTTCGAAATCTATTTTATGAGCGCCTCTCATGTATGCAGAAAAAACAACCGAAATATGCGTTTTAACCGCTTTCGCATAGTTTAGGAAGGCTGCTTGATATTCTTCATCGTTAACACTGGTCCCTGGAATAATACGATCGATTTTTTCCCAGAGGACTACTGTTCCGTTATTCTTCTGTGCAAAAAAGCTGTCAATGATCTCACTGGCTGTTTGTGATACGGATTTCAGCAGAATCCATTCTTGTTTTTCATTAACAACATCAAGATCCCAGCAACGAACAGATACTTTTGAATTAAGAGTTCTGGAAGCCACGGTAAATCGCTTGCATTGTGAAAACGATGCTGTTTTCAGTCCTAAACCAAAGCGTCCCAAATCACTGGCATCCCTTTTTTCCAAAGGACTTTTGCTGCCTGTTCTCATTGCTTCTGAGAGCTCTGTTTCAGTCATGCCTTTTCCATTGTCGTATACGGCAATCCATGGGTTACCATTATTCCACTCAAACTGAATAGAAATATGATCAGCCTTCGCTGTAATACTATTGTCAATAAGATCTGCAATTGCCGTTGAAACATCATATCCAAATGCGCGCAATGACTGCATCAACGGCGCTGCATTTGGAGTAGCATATTCATAGTCTTCGCATAACATAGGCTTTCCTTCTGCCAAATCACGGCTTTCCTGTTACTTCTCGCTAATACCTACATAATCTGTAGATATCTTATAATACATCACATTGCCCATTATGTCACTCTTTTCTCATTATTTCATCCAGCAATGCAATCTGTTTTCGTATTTCCTCTATTCTAGCGAGTGCTTGCTTCCTTTTTGATGCATTCCTCCCAATTAGCCCTTTCAGACCTGTGTTCTCTTTAAGAATAAGTTCCTGATCTCGTTTCTCCTGTTCTAATTCTCGTCTCTTTTGTTCTATAACGTCAATGCTGACTTGATGATTGCTGATAGCAGTCCCATTTTGTTCGTTTATTTCAGGTTTAGGTTTGTCACCTGTCTTCTCAGAATCGGTTCCAGTTTTGTTTTTTTCCATATTAGCAACTTCGATTATAGGGATCCTAAACCGTTCATTCTGGGGTTGCATCGGCCCTTTCTTCTCGCCAATACAGTATGTGAATGAAAGAAACAAATCTGTAGCTTCTCTAATCCATTCCACGCGATCTTTTCCCATTTCGTGTAAAGATATATTGCAGTATGTATGAAAACATGAAAGCTGATGATTCGTAATAATCATTCCATTCGTTTGTACGCGGTCATCAGCCAACTCATCCTTTACCTGATAAAAAGCCCCAAATCCTGGCCTCAATTCTCTTTCAACCCATTCGTTAGCTGAACTGAACCTATCATTCCATTGATATGCCAGATAACTTTCAAGCCAATCTGCTTTTTGTGCAGTTACTTCTATTCCATCGTGCAAACAAATATAAGGTTCGAACTCAATCGCAAATGGCATTTGCTTGAGATCATCGAATATCGAATAATCTTCCGGAACGATTATCAGCCGTTTGTTCTCTTCATTTTGATCTTGGTCATAGTTATATACAACCTGATACTTTTCAGGCACTGAAAGCAGTAATTCGCCAAATTTTACAACCTGAACTTTATCCCCGTCTTCCTCCTTTGATTCATTCTCGTCGCTTTTTAGATCAGCGTCAATCTTTATCATAACGCCTTTCGTCAACAAGAACTCTTTTACCCGCATTTGGTACAACTCTTTAATCCAATTTGCAACTGTTTGTGATGTGACAGGGCTCCCTTTTCCTAAGGCATCGATGGCATCTTGTAAATCATAAAATGCTCCTTGATTCTTCTCAAGGTAATCGTTAATTATCTTCTCCTTTTCATCAATAGAATACTTCCGTTTCTTCTTTTCTTTCAGAACGGTATTTCCCTTGGGCGTACCTTTTTGCACGTCGACATAACCAGTTCTTCTAGTGATAGAAGGTGGAGTTATGCTTCGAGAATCTAAATCGGGAGCTTTTTTATAACCATCCATTTGTTGCTTATTCTGGTTAATAATCTGTATATCTGTTATGGTTTGGCACATGCTTTGCTTATTCAAAGTATGCAGGCCTTCTTTCTCGTCTTGCACTGTGCTAAAAGATAGATGGTATGTTGTCGTTTGCTGCTTCTCATCACCTGCAAACACCTCTTCAGAAATATGCAGATAGCTACAATCACAAATATCATACACCTGGCAAAGAGCATCGTAAAAGCAAGGACCATTCTGTCCTTTTTTGATCATATAGTAGTCAAACTCATCTATCCATTGCCGTAAAAAGGACAGCAAATCAACCCCATTTTTAATCTTATGGGCTGCCTTATTCATCTCATTTTCAGAAGCATATTCGGAAAACAACGTATGGTTTCTATCATAATAATGGTACTTTGCACCAAATCCTCGCCCATCAAGCATTTCAACATATATGCTAATGACCCCAGATATCAGCATTCGATTCCAACCCCTTCGTCCTTATTCCAATATGTCTATACTAATGGTTTTGTTGTAATACTCACTTTGTTCTAGAAGCCTTAACCCATTACAGAAGATTTGGTCAAAGTCTCCAGTGTACAATTCTTTTTCCAAAACCAGCATCCTTTCGTATGGTTATTTGCTGTACAATACATCTTTAATAATTATATGTTATTAATATAATTATACCATAAAGCTCTTCATCATTCAACAGTCTTCACACCATACCTTCGATCTATCAAACAAAAAGCATTTTATGATTATTGATAACGATTTTCCATGACTCATAATAATCTTACAGCTTTAATTATCCGATAAAACGGACATCAAGATAGATTTAGACTTTTTTCCTTTGGATTGACATGAAACTATTGTTTGAATTGTAAACGATAGCTCACATATTATCGATTTATGCTGTTTTTGCCATGTTTTTGATCATATTTGAGCAATAGAATAGCACGATGCCGTCATCGTGCTTCGTATTATTTCATGGGAAAATGAAGGGAGTGTATTTATTGCAACGTGTTTTGGCTACGATCCAGTATGGTTGCTTTCAACTCCTCTATTCCTTTTACGCCCTGACGTGTCAGCGTCTCTGCCGCAGATTCCAGCGCCGGGCGGAAGCGTTTGGCCATCTCGTCAAAGCGGTTCAGCGCCATCCGTTCACCGAGTCCGGCTTCCCTGGCTGCCGTGCGGAAGGAATCGCGCGTCACGTCTTCGATACGTTTTGCGCTGCCGATCGCGAACGACATTTCATGTGTCATGCCTTTGTAGCCGATCGTATTGATCACGTCATATGCCGGGGCAAGTCGGACCGTCTTCAGATCCTCGCTGTACAGCAGAGAATAGTTCTTCAGATGACCGTCGGTGTTCCCGATCAGGCAATTGAATACGATCCTGTCCCATAGCTTCAGTTGATCTTCGATCGGCTGCGAGGAATGCGTGCGGAGCAACGCGAACATCTTTGCAAGATGCCGATCCCCGTTTTCATATTTCCGTGACGCCGGAATGCCCAACGCCTGCGCAAAGTCCTCCTGGTGCAGACGCAGCGGCATCGGCAGTCCGTTTGCAAATGCAGGCTGCTCCGAAATGCGGCGGTCGAACCGTTCGGACGCAAGCAGGATATCCTCATCCTTTCCGGATCCGAGATCGATGATCGTCGTTTCCGAGACGTCGATCCCGCATTGCTTTGCCGTCAGCAAACACAGGAGTTCATTCGGAACGATTCGCTCCAGCCGGACATGGCTTTGCTTCACGATATGGGTGCTCGGCGCCGTTCCTCGGGGCAGGTACCACTCCCCCGTCTTCGGATCCCGGTATAAACCGACTTTCCCGGTCGCACCGGCAAGCGAAAGTCTGGATTCGATCACGACCGTTGCGGATTCGGTCGCTCCTTCACGCGCCAATTCACGGACCTGTTCTCGCGTCAGCTTATCATAAGACGCCTGCGGCTTTTCTCCCTTTTGATACACACGCACCGCGCCGATACATTCGCGGCCGAGTTGGTACAGAATCTGTACATAGTCGTTTTCATCCAGGTGCAGATTCGATGCGACCGCGCGACGCGTGAAACCTTCCGGCAATAATCCGTCAAAAAAGCATTTGGTTTGTTCTGCAGAAAACGGTTTTGATTGCAGCGGCAGACTGAAGGAGATCGGAACCGCTTCGGGCGCATTCAGATAATCGGCTGCGTATGTGAACCGCGCGTCCGCACTGCTCTCTCCCGAAATCGAGCCGACAACGACCGGTTTTCCCTTGATATCGATACTGACAGTGAATTCCATGTATTACCTCTCCGTCACAGAGCAATCCAGGCCCAACTGGTTTGCGATGCGGATCGCTTTCTCCAACTCTATCGTGGGTTTTCCGTTTTCCAGATCAGACAGAAAGCTGACGCTCATCCCGGTAAACTCGGAAAGATAAGCCTGCGTATAGCCCAGCTGCTTCCGTCTTTTGCGGATCGCCTCCCCGAATGATTTGGCGTCTGTTACGATCATATGCACTCCTTCGCCGAGCGGCTCATTTAGAATGTCTCGGCATAATTTAGCCGTACGGCTTATTTTGATCAATTTCATTATAATTTAGCCGTACGGCGAAGTCAAGTATTCTTTTGGGGAACAATCGTCTCAGTATCTTTTTTCCAATTCTGCGTAATTCAACAATTTGCCATCGGCAAAAGCGTTCATATCGTTTTTTGACAAGGACTTTCCGTTGTCCGGCACAGTCTCCCGCTATTCCATTTTGAAAAAGCAAGGGTATCGTGTTCTGATCGTGGAGCGTCATCTTGTGTTTTATAAGCTGGACCGGAAAACAAAAACCGTAATGATCCATGCGATCGTTGACGGCAGGCAAGAATACAGGGACCTCGTTTGAGGTCCCCGTTTTTCGTATTAGGGAACTTTAATATGTCATTTTGCATCATTTTGTTCCCTAATTTGCAAGAAGGTATTCAGTATTGGTTTTTCCCTTATTTCTGCGTAGCCTATGAAACCCCCGCATCCATTATACAGCAGATGCATAAATACTCGTGTAAAAGGGGGTTGCCTGTCAAAGATACGGTTGGTCTTCAAATCAAAGATAAATAGGCACCATATGGGTCAAAAGTGCCTTTTCTGCCAAACAAAAACGGAAACGCCTCAACTGCGTACTGAATGAAAATCTCCCCCGCAACCACCAAAAAAGTCCCTATTTTAGGGACTTTTTTTCATTTCCGACTTCTTCCGGTTTTTACCGCATTATCGGTCTATTTCCAACTTTTTTCCAACTACCTCCTCATTTTGAGGGATTCAGGAGCGTTTTTATCTCTCCTCGGCATACAATCTTTCCAACGCATCGGAGTTATTTTTATCGCTCTCATCGACAAGATGTGCATAGATGTTTACCGTTGTGCTCGGTTTCGCATGGCCTAACCTTCTCGATACCCCGACAATATCCATCCCATTTGCGAGGAGCGTTGTTGTCATCGAATGGCGGAACGCATGAGGATTGATTTTCGGAAGTTCCGGATGCCGGGCATTCAGTTTATCAAGCCACGAATTCACCGAATCAGGATGCATCGCCTTCCCATCATCTTGAGCGAAAAGGAATCCCTCGTTGTGATAGAAATCGCCTTTTGAGAGAATATCCTCCGCTTGCCATACTCGAAGTTCCTTCAGGAGTTTCATCGACTCGGATGGAACGATGATGTATCGATCAGACTTCGAAGTTTTGGGAGTATCGAGATAGATGCCTCTGTCGGGAGTGTACTGAACATTCCTGCAAATATGGATTCGACTCCGCTCGAAGTCCACCGCATCCCACTTGAGGCCGAGAATCTCCCATCTCCTGCATCCGGTATCCATCATCAGGTTGACGAGCGCCCTCCATTTGATGGGAGCGTCCTCCTCCCGCATCGCCTTCTTGATTGCTCGAATCTCATCGATCCGGAAGAAATGTGCATCCTTATCCTCAACCTTCGGCCGCTCAACCCTATCGGCGGGATTGAAGGAAATCATGCCCTCCCGAACGGCTTGCTCGAGAACCGTATGAGTGAGGCGATGATGCTCAAGTATCGTCTTATTCGAGAGCACTCCGCCATTCTTTGCTACTCCCTTTTTCCCCAACGAGAGATACAAATCGTTGAGCATATCCGGGCGAATCTCCTTCAGTTGAAGATGGCCGATGATATCTGCGTCAATACCACTCCGATCTTGCGCGGCAGCACACGATAACACAACAAAGCCCGACCGTCACGGTCGGGCTTTTCATTCTTGCGAACATTTCACATCGTATTCCGATAATCCTCGCAAATCCCGGTTATTTACCCCGCAGCGCATCTTCCTCCCCGTTCCCCCCGGGTTCGGGCTTCCGTTCACCGGTATTTTCACAGAGAATCCCCGGTTTCATCGTGCATAAACCTTATTCCGCCGGTTCGCACCATTCGGTGAAAGTTTCTTCACCTGCAACTTCCAGGGCAAGATGCGAAAACCACGCATCCGGCGCTGCGCCGTGCCAGTGCTTGACGTTCGCGGGGATATTGACGATATCGCCGGGATGCAGTTCTTGCGGCGCCTTTCCCCATTCCTGATAGTATCCTCTGCCGCCGACGCAGATCAGCATCTGTCCGCCGCCGTTTTTTGCATGATGGATATGCCAGTTGTTGCGGCACCCCGGCTCGAAGGTCACGTTATAAAGCGGCATCTGCGCCGTAGAAAGCGGTGCAAGATAGCTTTGTCCGACGAAGAACTGTCCATACGGATTCGGCTCGCCGATCGGGAAGAAAATCGTGCTCTGAAAACGATCCTTCTCCGTCGGCTCCTCGATCGGATCGTTATAAACCTCCTTTGCAAGGTTGAACGTCGCCCATGCTTTGGGCCAGCCCGCATAGAACGCTGCGTGCGTGACCGCCGCGGCCATTTCCCTTTGGCTGACGCCGTGATTCCTGGCATTTTGAATGTGGTACTTGAGGCTGCTGTCTGTGATGCCCTGTGCCATCAGCGCGATGACGGTGATCAAGCTCCTCGTCTTGAGATCAATATCTTTGTTATTCCAGTTTTCACCGAACAGCACGTCGTCGTTATAGTGGGCAAATTCCGGTGCAAATTCGCCGAGCGCGTTTCTGCCCGCCGTTTGTACGATCTTTTCGCTCATGACAGAATCCTCTCTTTCGCTTTTTTCTCCGTACGGCTCCGTCAATATCCGAAGATCTCCACGGCTTTTTTCATATTTTTGCGGATCGCGACGCCGAAGGGACAGCGATGTTCGCATGCGCCGCATTGGATGCAGTCCGAACCGTGCGCTTCCAGGACTTTATAGTGTTCCCGCACCGTTTCGGGAACGGCGCCGGACGACACGGCAAGGTTCAAAAACTTCGTCACGTCCGCAACGCTGATCTTCATGGGGCACGGTGCGCAATGAGAGCAGTACATGCAGTGCCCGCTCCAGCTGATCTTCGGGAACGACGCGAACGCCGAAGCATAATCGCGCTCCGCATCCGATGCGGTTTCATAGGCAATGCATTCCCTGAGCTGTCCCGTTGTATGCGCGCCGCAAAGAACGGTGGCGACGGCGGGACGGGTCAGGCAATAATGAATGCACTGCGCGGGTGTCAGCGCGGCGCCCGCCGGGGAAAGCTCCGCATTCAGAAGATCGCCGCCCGCAAAGCACTTCATCACGGTGATGCCGACGCCCCTGCTTTGACAGACCTCGTACAGACGCTGCCGATCGGGATCCATATTCATATAGGTCTTCTTGTAAACGTCGTCCGCCCACAGATCGTCCACGTTTTCGGTCGGCGGCTGCAGATCGTAAACCGGATTCACGCTGAACATCAGCACCTCGATGTTGCCGCTTTCGACCGCCTTCCGCGCAACGATCGGATTATGCGAACTCAAACCGATATGACGGATCAGCCCTTTCGCTTTCAATTCCCTCGCGTAATCCAGGATACCGTTGTCGAGAATCTCCTGCCAGTCCTTTTCCGCGTCGCAATAGTGGATCATTCCAACGTCGATGTAATCTGTCTTCAAAAGGGAGAGCATTTCTGAAAAGCCCTCTTTGACCTCCGCAAGGTTTCGCGTCCGAAGATACTGTCCGTTTTTCCAAACAGAGCAGATATGGGACTGGATCATGATCTTCTCCCGTCTGCCCTCGAGCGCGTTTCCTACTGCGCTGCGCAGTTTCGGATCGGAAGCATACAGATCGAAGTAATTGATCCCCTCCCGCTCCGCAAGATCGAACAGTTCCTTTGTCATAGCACAGTTGTTCTCGGAAAACCCCTCGCAGCCCATGCCGATCTCGCTGACGAGCAGTCCCGTGTTGCCCAATTCCCTGTAACGCATTTATTTCCCCCTCTCAATTCCTTCCAAACGAATTCGCCTTGAGATCGATCACAACGATCTCCGAATGACATCCGGTCTTGAATCGGAACGTCCAGTTGCTGACGCCGCTCGATACGATAAAATCGGTGTTTTGCCGCTTTTCATTTCCATAACGCAGGGCGTTTTCGCCGATCCATTCGCCGATATGGTTGATCGGGATGAACTGACCGCCGTGCGTATGCCCGCACAGCACAAGATCCGCGCCCGCCGCCGCTTCGGCATCGAAATCATACGGCTGGTGATCCAGAAGAATAACGTATTGATCCATATCAACAGACGACAGCAGTTCTTCCGCCGTCATGCGTCCGCCGCTTCTCTGCTCCTCGGATCGATCCTTCCTCCCAACGATGCAAAGACTGTCCCCGACCGAAACCGATGCGTCCTCCAATACGATCACGCCGTTCTGCTCCAGTCTGTTTCTGAGTTCCGCGCTGCTCCAGCCGCGGTTCGATTCGCTGAAATATCCTTTGTCGTGATTGCCGTAGACAAAGAATACGCCTTGCGGTGCGGTGAGCTTTCCCAAGGCGTCGCAGGCGGAAAGCATATCCTGCCGCGAGGTATCGTCGTCCACGAAATCGCCGGTGATCACAACCGCGTCCGGGTGCAGATTGTTGATCCGCTCGATGTGCCGGGTAAACCCCTCTGCATCGAAGGTCGCGCCGATATGCGAATCTGTCATTTGTACGATCCGCAGATCCCGATCCAGTTTATTCGATGCGAAGGAATAGTTCGTTACCCATACATGATGCTCGGCGATCCATCCTCCCGCAAGCCATAATACACAAAGGGCGATCGCTGCGGCACCCGCAAGATACCGTTTCGGGCGTTTCTTTCCGATCTTTTCGACGAGAAATGCCGCAAAATCGCAGATCAGCCAGAAAAGGACGAGATGGATCATGCAGGCGACGGCGTTCATCATGTTCCATGCAAGCCATAAAACCGCAGTCAAAAGAACGAAAAATCCGAAGCACAGCAGGCGCGCAAGCCATTTCCTGCCATGCGCGACCCGCTGCACCGCCGCAAAGTGCGCTGCCCGGAAGGAGATGTACAATAGTCCGCCTGCAAACGCCGCAAGCATCAGCCCGATGATGATCAGCCACATATAGGTTTCCCCGTTGATTCGTGCGTGTTCCATTTTGCTTTCCGATACGACCGAGTATACCGGAAGTCACCATGCCGACGACTTCAAGCAACACGAGTACGGCGAGATCGTCCGGGAAAAAGAACACTCGCAGTTCGCTGCGAAGAACACAAGCATCATCGTACCGCCATATAGCCCGGAAAACCGTGCTTGATAAACGCATACACGCCGCAGATCCGGATTGCACCCGCAAAGATGCAGGCAGCGATACTGTGCCTCGTCAGCAGCGTGACGCCGATCACACGCGCCTGCGCTTTCTCGCTGCCCTCCGGCGAGAGATTTTTCTGTCTTTCAGCGCTTCGCTGCTGTCAATCGGCAACGTCCACATCCGGCACGATCACGATTTCGTAGTCCGGATACATTCCGCAGATTTCTTTGTACATCGTTTCAAGAGCTTCTTTCCGGTCGACGTCGAAGCTCATGACGACGTCGAAACGAGCCGTTTTCTTTTCCGTGTCCGCATAGAAGCCGTGCATCTGCAATGCCCATTCGTGCGACAGGACGGTTTCCTGAACCTTGTTGCGCATTTGCGCTGCTTCGTCGTTCGACGTGTTGTAGGAATACACACCGATACCGGTCAGGATCACGCCGGTCTTTTGATAAACGTCAACCTGAATTTTACGCGTAATACGGTCGACGTCGTCAACGGTCAGCGTGTCCGGCAGTTCCACATGCACGGAGCCGTAGTTCCTGTTCGGTCCGTAATTGAACAGCGTCACGTCATACGCGCCGAGAACGGATTCTTCCTCACAGATAATCTGTTTCAGCTCCTTCGTGGTCTCCGCATTCTCGCGCTTGCCGATGATGTCGTTCAGCGTTTCAATCATCATTTCGACGCCCGCCTTGATGATGAATCCGGCAATCACGACGCCGACGTATGCTTCCAGTGAGACGCCCCAGATCAGATAAACGATCGCCGAAGCAAGCACCGAAGCGGACAGGATCGCATCAAACATGGCGTCCGAGCCGGAGGCAACGAGCGCACCGGAGTTGACCTTTTTACCCTGTTTTTTCACGTACAGACCGAGAATCAGTTTGACAACGATCGCCACCGAGATGATGACGAGCGTTACGGTACCGTATTCGGCGGCTTCCGGGCGGATGATCTTTTTGATCGATTCCACCAATGACGTGATGCCTGCGTAAAGCACGAGCGCGGCGACGATCATGGAACTCAGATATTCGATCCTGCCGTAGCCCAGCGGATGCTTTTTGTCAGGCTGCTTTGCACCGAGCTTCGCGCCGATGATCGTCACGACAGACGAAAGTGCATCGGACAGATTGTTGACCGCATCCAGAATGATCGCGATGGAGTTGGACATCAGCCCGACGAACGCTTTGAATCCGACGAGCAGCACGTTCGTCAGGATACCGATGATGCTGGTTTTAACGATCGTTTTCTCTCTGTTTGCCGCAAGGACGTCAATATCATTGTTTTGTTCCTTCATACTGTACTCCGATTTCTCCTGTTGCCGAATTGTGTTGTCCTGTATTCAGTTTCAGCAATCTATGCTTCGTTGACGATCTTCCCTGTGATATGTTCCGGGATCAATGCAAACATCAATGTGCCCGGTCCGGAACGCTCGATCTCGCTTCTGATGTACGCTTCGTCATCCGTAAATTTCCGGCTGAGCGCTTCGGCCATCCGAATCATGACATCTTGATCCTCAATAAACTCGATTCTGCCGAAAACGATGACCGACCGAATGTTCAGCGCCCATTCCCCATCTTTACGGAAGCCCTTATCATAGACGCAGAAGGATGCTTTTTGATGCCGCTTTAAGGCGTCGATCTTATGCCCCGTCCTGCCGCCGTGGAAATAGATCTTTCCGTCCGTTTCGCAATAGCAGTGGTTGATCGGTACGCCGTACGGATAGTCGTCGTCGCCCAGAACGCACAGCACGCCGCGCAGTTCGGTTTTGAGCAGGCGGATGCATTCCTCCTCCGAAAGCTTCTGTTTCTTTCTCTGCATTTCTCTGAATACTGTCATTTGCCTTTTCGTACCATCCGAAATAAATGCTATCAAGTGCAGATCCGGTTCGGTTTTTTCCTACAGAATTTCTTCGACGGCCTTTTTGACATCCGCCATATCGACGGTCGGCTCGAAGCGCGCAACGACTCTGCCTTCGCGGTCGATCAAGAATTTTGTGAAGTTCCACTTGATGTACGCCTTGTCACCGAACTGCTTGTTGTTCATCTTGGCGAACTTTTCGAGCATGGCGTTTTTGATGCCCTTTCCGAAGCCCTCGAACGGCTTTTCCGCCGCAAGGTATGCAAACAGCGGATCGGCAGTCTCGCCGTTGACGTCGATCTTCTTAAACTGCGGGAAGTCCGTGCCGAATTTCAGCGTGCAGAATTCGTGGATCTCATCCTCGCTGCCGGGCGCCTGATTGGCAAACTGATTGCAGGGGAAGTCCAGAATCTCAAAGCCCTTGTCCTTCAGTTCTTTGTACATTGCTTCGAGCGGATCGTAATGCGGCGTAAAGCCGCAGCCGGTCGCCGTGTTGACGATCAGCAGCACTTTGCCTGCATATGCCGAGAGGCTCACGTTGTTTCCTTTTCTGTCTTTTGCTGTGAAATCATACACTGTTTTCATTGTTTTTGCTCCTTTCTATGGTTCTTCCGGTTGTCCAACAGTTCATACAGCAGCGCATAAAGCGCCTGCGCTTTCTCCGGCGGCAACGCTATGCAGCTTGCCGCCTTCGCGGGAATATCCTTTGCCTGCTCCTGCAGCGCTCTTCCCGCTTCCGTCAGCGAGATCACGACCACACGGTCATCCTTTTCGCTTCTTGTTCGCTTAATATACCCCGCCTGCTGCATCTTTTTCAGCAGGGGAGAAATCGTCCCGTTATCCAGCATCAGCGTTTCGCAAAGTTCACCGACCGTGACCCCGTCCTTCTCCCACAGCGTCAGAAAGACGATATACTGCGTATATGTCAGACCGAGCGGACTGAGATACGGCGTATAGAGACCGATTACGTTCCTTGACGCCGCATACAGCGGAAAGCACAGCTGATTTTTGAGCTTCATTGCCTCATGATAATCATGATCCATTGTGCCATGCTCCTCATCTTGTTTGAATCAATTATATTTCATCAAATATAAATTGTCAAGCAGTTTTATCCGCTGATTCTGCAAAGGGACGGTATTGTGTTTTCCCGATCACATTGTTCCGTCAGAAAGAAGCCGGGCGAAGGCCTTGGCGGTTCGCTTATCCGGATCTTGAAAATGATTGCCCGGATTCCATTCGAACACGCAGTCAACGCCCTGCGCGCGCAGCAGACCGTGCGCTTCGGTGATCCTCGTGCCGACCGTTGCCAGGACGGGATTGCGCGTTCGTTCTTCCCGATCGCCCAGGCTCAGATACACGCGTCTCAAGCGGATCGGATATTTCCGCATGTAGTCCGTAAAGCGCGGAAACCAAATCGAAGGAGACGCCGCCGCGACGCCCGCGAACGTATCCGTCTGATATGCCGCCCACAGTGCGAACAGTCCCGCAAGCGAGTATCCGCCGATGAAATATATTTTGCTTCTGTCCGTGCAAAGCGGAAGAATCTCTTTGAGAAAGCCGTCTGCCCCGTTACCGAAGCGTTCCGAACCGAACACCGGCGGCGCGTCCCACGGGGACAGATCTTTGTTCCAGTCGTTGACTTTCACCGCAATCAAACGGAAGTCGTCCGTTGTTTCGCGGATCGCGGCGACCTCGCTTTCGATCAGCGCAAGGTCGTGATCGTCAACCGGTTGTATGAGGACTGTTTTTGACGCTTGATTTCCGTATTCTTGCATGTTCATATTGTTATCTCATCAAAACGCCCACGCGCAGGATAAAGTTTTACCTGTCTTTTTTCGCAGATTTCTTGACTTCCTCGTGGTAAAAGTAATTGACGATCACCGGCGGCGCGTCAAACGGTTGCTGCATGCTGTCGTCGTCACGCACATAGAGAAGCCCCGCGCTTTCCGCATATCCCCGCAGTCCGGCATCGAGCGTCTCCCAATACCGGCGGCTGCCGGTTGTGTAGATTTCCCGGTACAGGGGAACCAGTTCCGGATGCTTCTCGCGGATATAGTCGAGGATCACGCCCTTGTAGCTTCCGCGCAGATTGAGGTTTTCAAGCCAGATGAGCTGGCACTGTGTCTTTACCCGCTCAATGATCGCAGCGACGTCCGTGATGCCGGGAAAAATCGGCGAGATAAAGCAGGTGGTGCGGATACCCGCTTCATGCAGCGTTTTCATGGCGGCAAGACGGCGCTCGACAGAAACCGCACTGTCCATGTCTGCACGGAACCCCTCATCCAGCGTGTTGATCGAAAAGCCGACGCGCAGACCGGGAAAGGTCTTCAAAAGATCAAGATCACGCAGCACCAGATCGGACTTGGTCTGGATGCTGATCTTGACGCCGCTCCCTTTGAGCTGTTCCAAAAGCGCGCGCGTGCGCCGAAAAGTACCTTCCTGCGGGTTATAAGGATCGGTGACCGTTCCGAAGAACAGTTCTTTTCCGGCGTATTTCTCCGGATGCTTGATTTCCGGCCAATATTTCACATCCAGAAACGCGCCCCACTCCTCCGGATGGTTGGTAAACCGCTTCATAAAACAGGCATAACAGTATTTGCAGCCGTGTGTACAGCCGACATAAGGATTCACGGCATAATCGCAGACGGGAACGTCCGTCTTTGTGATCACGCTCTTTGTCTCGATCTGATGAATGACCGGTTCCATCGTTTTACCTCCTTCTGTCCAAAAGCAGCTGTTCGTCAGCGTCCGGATCGCTTTGCGCCGATGCCGATAAGCGCCGGGATCCTGTGCCGTGCCGTCTTTGGCTGCTTGCGGATCCCGATTTCATGCAGCCTCGGATGATCGTATGGATTATACCACGGAATACCGTGCGCTGTCATCCGTAAATCGGAAGCAAACCGTTTCTTTTTCTTGAAAACGGACCGTTCGGCTGATATAATACGAGTAATCAAAAATCAGGAGGAATCATTATGAAACAGCCGATCAAAACCACCGAAGCCATCTTCCCGATGCCGGTTCTGCTCGTCTCGACTTTCAATCCGGACGGCACCGTCGACATCATGAACGCGGCGTGGGGCACCATGCTCGACCGCGACATGGTCGCGCTGAATCTGACCGAAACGCACCGGACCGTACAGAACATCAAGGCGCGCAAGGGATTTGTCGTGCACATTGCCGACGCAAAGCACGTTGTCGAGGCGGACTGGTTCGGCGTCGTCAGCGGAAACAAAGAACCGGAAAAGTTTGCAAAATCCGGTATGACCTATGTGAAATCCGATCTCGTGGACGCGCCGGTCATCAACGAACTGCCCATCGCGCTCGAATGTGAATTCATCGAGTATCAGAACGATTCCACAGGTCTCGGCGTCATCGGCAAGGTGCTGCGCACGTCTGTCGAGGAAGCGCACATGAAGGACGGCAAGGTCGATATCGATTCGCTCGAAGCGATCGCGTTCGATCCCTATACGCACGGCTATTACAAAGTGGGCGGCAGAGTCGGCGACGCGTTCAAGGACGGCTTGAAGCTGAAGTAAACCGATTCGAAAGCGACTGCTTATCGTGAAATAGCGGGCATTGAACGATGCCCGCTTTTTTGATCGGTCACGAATTTCCCGACAGCGAAGCCCCTGCCGTTTCCCGCAGGATATGACCGGTGTACGGTGCAGGCAAGCATCGCAGGCATCGGTCAATTGTCTATGTTTTTCGCGTGTTTTCACTTGCTTTTTTCGGCAAGCCGTCCTATCATAGGCGTATCGGAATATTTCGGAGACAAACGGTATGACAAAAACGGAACTAAGGGAAAACCAAACGGTCGGCGCAATCCTGTTGAATATGCTGATTGCCGCAGTCAGTCTGTTTGTTAACGGTTTCGGACTGTATCTGACGATCCGTGCCAACATCGGCGCGGCGCCGTGGGATGTGCTGAATCTCGGGATTTCGAAGACGTTCGGCATTCTGTACGGCACCGCATCCATCGCCGTTTCGGTCACGATCCTGATCATTGATATCCTCATGAAAGAGCCGATCGGAATCGCCATGTTCATCGACGCAGTTGTTGTCGGGAAAGCAGTCGACTTTTTTAACTGGATCGATCCCATTGCTCCGTGCAAGTCTGTTTTCACCGGAATCCCTTTGATGGTCGCCGGTCTGTTCGTTCTTGCATATACGCAGTATACCTATATGATCGCGTCGCTTGGCTGCGGTCCGCGTGACACGCTGATGGTCGGACTTGCAAAGCGTGTCAAGCGTATTCCGATCGGCGTCGTCAGCATCGCGATCCTGACTGCCGTCACCTTGATCGGCTGGCTGTTGGGCGGCCCCGTCGGCATCGGAACGCTCATCTGTGCGTTCGGGGCGGGACCGATCATGCAGCTTGCCTTCCGTACCGTTCGCTTTGACGCCACGGCGATCCGGCATCAGCGTCTCAGAGATTCCCTCAAAGTGGTTTTCTCAAAACGGAACAGCACATCTTCATAACGCCCCGAGCGGAACGTGTGCAGGCGGTATAAAACCGATCCCGGCTGCATCGCCGGAGCATCATATACGCACACCCTGCCGGTACGGCAAAATACGAAAACAGGAAGCGCTCCGAACGGAGCGCTTCTCTGTGAATCAGTTCTGTTGCTTTTGCCGAACCCGATCAGTCGATGACGGTGGTACAGACCGTGGACTCGGTGACTGCGCCTTCAGCGTGATGTCCGCGGTCGCCGCATAGCTGCCGGTCAGTACTACGGGCTGCTCGGCGACGTTGTTGTATTCCTCTGTGACCCAGCCGAGGAAGGTGTATCCGGCGGGCACGTTCGCTGTCGGCAGCGTGACGGTCTCATTTGCCTTGCAGTGCATGGCGGCGGGTGCCTGCGCCGCCGGATGATCCTGTTACTTGCCGTCCGGAAAGCTGGTAAACGAGCCGCGTTCCAAAGCCGGCAAGCCGTGAGTCTGCTTTGCGTCCGCAATTGCTTTGATCAAAAACGCCATGCTGCGCGCCAGATTGCGCATTGTTTGCAGGCCCTCAAAAACATTCAGTATTGGCAATTGACATTATCAAAGTACTATAATCAATATCCGTTTCCCCAAATGTTCGCATCTGCTTATTCTTTTCTCTTCACCGGTACCCAGATAGCACTATGATAATCCGGGTCAGTCATTTCTCCGTTTACACAGTCATACCACTCAACCGTTGCATTTCCGCTCAACTCATAATCCGGATTGCCAGGTAACCATTCAGAGAAGATTCGGGTGTTCACGCTCTGCAGCGTCTGCGGATTAGGTCCGATGCAATCGAAAACCGCCCATTCATTCCTTGGGAACTCGTAGACCACCATTCCATCCGGTACTGCTCCGCCCGTGTACTTGCCCGCGATCAGATAGCGGAACTTGCCTCCGCCGATATCGTCGATGCAGACGCCATATTCCCCGATGCAGTTGTCCACCAGAGCCTGCTCATAGGGATTTGCCGGAGCATTTCCCGCATAAACACGGTTCGCATACTTCTCACAGATTTCGTTCCAGAACCTCGGTATTTCTGCATAAGCGGTTTCATTGTCGAAAATCTTCTGGAAGCCGATGACCTTGAAGGGAAACATGGGCGCAATTTTAACATCCATTTGACTGCCTCCTTGTACCGATAATTTGATCGTCAGGGGAAGAAAGACTTTTCCTGCGGCCCCTTCACGGATCTGTGAAGGCGTCGCGCCGTGAAAACGGGAAAATGCTTTTGTGAAGCTCTCCGGCGTTTCATAGCAGTACCGAAGGGCGATATCGATCACCTTGTCTTCTGTCTCCTTCAGGTCCCGGGCCGCTTGATACAGTCTGCGGTTTCGAATGTATTCTCCGATTCCGCAGCCGGTCATCAGCGAGAAGCCTCTCTGGAGGAAAAACGGGGAAAAATGCACCCGGTCGGCCACATCCTGCGCACTGATATCGTCGGTCAGGTGCTCTTCCATATAATCGATCGCTGTACGAATGCTGGTAAGCCACTCCATCGGCTGGTCCTCCGTCCCTTGATGGGTTCATTTTATCTCTCAAAGTGGAAATCGTCCTGTCATTTCCTGCTCGGATCTGTCCTGCCATTATCCCTTTCGAATCGGGTGTCGAATCACAGTTTTCAGCTTTTCCGGCGCGACCTTTCTGGCGTCACTCAGATAAATCTCATGGTGCAATCTCTGATCGGAGATATCCAGCGTATAGCCCTGCTTCTCCATATATCGATGCATCCGCTCCACTGTGGTTGGCTCGTCGTCGTAGGGACCGATATGCAGGCACTGCACACACAGACCCTCGTCATAGGTGAAGAATTCTACCTTGGAAAAGTCCGTCTTCTTTTTTCGAGCGGCTTCTTCCACCGCCCAGTCGAAGTCTGCCTTCGTCACAAAATCCGGCAGGCGGATGACGGAGATCCAGCGGAAGGCTTCCTTGTGCGCATAGTCAATGCCCTGAACCCCGTCCTGCCACCAGAA
>JBGULC010000003.1:0-46663 GCA_045114775.1 Christensenellales bacterium
CATGAAGCGCTGTATATAGTACCCGTAGTCCGCGAGCGCGTGCACCAGCGCGATCAGCTTTGCATCCGTGATCTTCCCTTCATCTACCGCCGCGTCGAACGTCGCCAGATAGTCCTCGACGGAATAGGTCTTTTCGATCGTCTTTTCTTCTTCACCCTCGGTCCAGTGGAACGTCGCCGTGATCGGCTCCGCCATCATAAGCGAGGTTATATAACAGACGAAGCCCTTAGGCTGATTGCTCCTTGTCTCGCTGTAATCGGCGCGCTCCGTGCAGGTGCCGTGCTCAACGGAGAACGTCATGTAGCTTGCCGTCCAGTCCACGCCTTCGATCTCCGGCAGGTCCATATTGAAGCTCAGACCGATCTCGCCCGACAGGATCAGCGACTGCGTTGCAAACGTCGGTCCCTTCTTCACGATCCAGATATGACCGCCGAACGCAGACCATGCATTGTCATACGTCGTCTTGAAGTAGATCGTGACGCTGCCCGCATGCGCGGCGTCGACGGTGTAGTTGTCGCCCGGATCGGGGTACCACTGCGCGATCGCGCCGTCCGCAACGCGTACGACCTTGATCGTGTCGCCCACTGCAAGCGCGGTCTCGAGCATGTACTCGTTTGCATTCTCCGGGTTCACCGTGAACTGCTGCGCAAGGTCGATATCGTCCGCCGTCCAGCCGTTCTGCCCGATCAGGTAGTAGCCGTCGCTGAGCGTGCCTCCCGTGAACGTCGCGGTGACGGTGACATTCGACGCCGGCATCACGAACGTGTTGTCCTCCGCGACCTCGACCGGATCGCCGTTCGCATCCGAAACGATCAGCGTTTCGAGCTCATACCCCGTGTCAGGCTCGACCGTCAGGGTGACCGTATCGTCCTCAAATGCCAGTTCCTTGTCCGGGGTGACCGCGCCGTTCTCGATCGCTTCATCGACCGCAACGAGATACGGGAACTCGGCAACGATCTCCACGTTGTCGACGTTCAGCCAGAACATATCCTCGCAGTTATAATGCCGGATCGCGATATAGACGGTCTCCTCGCCGAGGTAATCGGAAAGATCCACCGTGACCTGCTGATAGTTGTTGTCGGTGGTGATGTCGTCCGTCATCTTCACCATGTCAGCCGGATTGGGCGTGGTGCCGGCATAGACCGCAAAGACTTCGGCGTTATAGCTGCTGTCCTGTCCTCTTGCCCACAGGGACAGCATCGGGTTCCTGCAGCCGATGTCCAGAGAGAACGCCGGAGAGATCGCCCAGTTGTCCGGCGTGAGCGCCGTCTGCGTGGGTTTGTCATAGGAAGGCGAACAGATCTTGCCTTCGCCTTCATACGCAACCATCTTGGGATCCGTATCCCACACCCAGGTAAACCCGTCTCCGTTCACGTCGATAAAGGTCCAGTCCGCAACCTCATACGCTTCTTCGAAGTACCAGCCGATCGCCGTCTGTTCGCCGTAGACGTCTTCTTCACCGAAAACGTGTCCGCAAATGGGGCACACTTCCGACATCAAATTGAACGCCACGGTCTTAAAGTGCCCGCAATCCTCGCTCTGTGTTACGCCGCAGCGGTCGCAGGTATAGATATGCGTGCCGTCGTTATGATCTGCCGGATCGCCCCAGTCATGGCCGAGCGCCGGCGACGTCATCAGGGAGCTGAGCGAAACCGCGTTCGTGCCCTCCGCGTCCGTGAAGTATCTGCCGCAGGTGTCGCAGTACCAATACTCCGCATAGCCCGGCTCGGTGCAGGTCGCTTCCGTCGCCTCTTCGTGGTACAGGTTGTGATGGCCCGGTTCACATTCGGCTACGAACGTTGCCGTGATCGCCACGTCGTCGACGAAAATATAGTACCCGTCCGTGCAGTTATAGTGACGGACCGCGATATAGACCTCCGATTCGCCGCAGAAGTCGGTGAGATCCGCCGTGTACTGTGCATATTCGGATGTGGTAGTGAAATCTTCGGACACCGCGATCATCTGATCGGGATCCGCCGAGGTCCCGGCAAAGATCGCGAAGTTCTCGGTGTACCCGTAATCTCTCACCCACAGGGAGACCGACGCCTCGACAGTCCCCTCCAGAGAGAACGCCGGGGAGATCGCCCAGTTGTCCGGCGTCAGCGCGCCGACGTTGTTGTAATAGGAGAAGGAGAAGATCATGCCGACGCTGCTTTCGTGGCCGAGACCTTCATTATTCCAATACCATGCGTAGCCGTCGCCGTCGACGTCAAGCAGGGTCCAGCCGGTGGACCCTTCTTCAAAGTCCCAGGTATCCACGGTCAGCTCTCCGATCGCCTGCTCCGAGATGCTATAACCGCATTCGGTGCAGGTTTTCGTCACCGTTCCGTCTTCTGTGTGCTGATCAAACGTGCAATCCTCCGTCTCCGTTTCGCTGCAGCGACCGCAGGTATAGGTGTGCGTGCCGTCGTTGTTGGAAACCGCTGCGCCCCAATTGTGGCCGAGCGCCGCGATCGTCTGCGTCTCCGTTTCATTGCAGCGGGAACAGGTCCTCTGCTGCTCGCCCGCCGTCGTGCAGGTCGCCGGGGTCACGTCCTCCCATTCGCCCCAGTTATGGCCGAGCGCCGCGATTGCCTGCGTCTCCGTTTCGCCGCAGCGGGAACAGGTCCTGGTCTGCTCGCCCGCCGTCGTGCAGGTCGCCGGGGTCGTGTCCTCCCATTCGCCCCAGTTATGGCCGAGCGCGGGAAGATCCATGATCTCGCTGGTCAATGCGGGCTGCGTTCCTTCCGCGTCATGGAACAGTCTGCCGCATTCGGTGCACTTATAGTAGGGCTGCGAATTGCCCGCCGCCGTGCAGGTCGCCGGGGCTGCCGGCATCAGAACGATCTGGTGCTCGCAATCGGCGTCGCGCATCGTCGTGATCTCCACCTGATCCGCGTACAGATACCACGAATCTTCCGTGGTATGGTGCCGGATCGCGATATAGACTGCGGATTCGCCGGCAAACGCGGAGATGTCCGCAGTGAAGTTCTCGTATGACGTGGAAGGCGTCGTTTCATCGAGCACCTTGGTCATTTGATCGGGATCGCTCGAGGTGCCTGCGTAGAGCTCAAATCTGTCCGGATAACCCGTGCTTTGTCTCCTGGACCAGATCGAGAGCGTCGCGTTTTCGCAGCCGCGCAGATCGACCGCCGGGGAGATCGCCCAGTTGTCGGCGCCGCTGGTGTTCCAATGCACGCGAATACAGCCGCTGCCCTCATACGCGTTTGAACCGTAGCGCTCCCATGTGTAGTCGTCACCATCGACGTCGAGCATGGTCCAGCCGGTCAGCTCGTCGTCGGATTCAAAGTACCAGCCCTGTATGACCTCCGGCTCGTTGACCGCTACCGAATAGGAATACCCGCATTTGGTGCAGGTGTACTGTGCAACGCCGCCTTCGGCCACCGTCTCATAGGTGCAGTCTTCGGTCTCGACGCGGCTGCAGACCGAGCAGGTCATCGTGTGCGTACCGTCGTTGTTGGACACGATCGTGTCGTCGTGGTCCGCCAGCGCAGTCGCCGGCTCAGTGTAGCTGTCGCCGCACGTCGTACAGGTATAGGTGTTTACACCCAATTCCTGACAGGTCGAGGTCGTGCTCGAAAGCACGTAGTTATGGACCCGCTCCAGCGTCACGGTGAAGCTGCCCGTGGCGTTGTTCCAAAGATACACGCCGTAATAATAGGTTTCTCCGCCCGTCAGCGTGTACTCCAGCCGGAAGTTGTTGTTCGTGCCGTAGCTGATGTCGTCGTGCGAAGCAAGCTGCGACCCGTTGCTGTCATACAGATAGCCCCTCGGGTCGTCTCCGCTGTATGAGGTCAAGACGTATTTGTCCGTTGCCGGCGGTGTGAATTTGTAATACGCCTGCTGACTGGCAGCCGTGACCTCGACGGTATTCTCGCCCAGGACGAGCTCCGGCGCGTTAGCCATATCGTCCGCGGTGATCGCGAACGCCGCCGTCGGCAGCAGACCGAACACGAGCGCGAGCGCTACGAGCAGGGACAAAAGCTTTTTGGTTTTCATAATAACCCCCCTATCTGAATTTATGCTCGGATTTTTCCGGAACGCGGGCGCCCGGAAGAAGCATATTATCCTGTTTGTAAGTATATCATATATGTTTTGCGGTTTCAACCACTTTGCAGTAAAAAATAAGTAAGAAAGTGACGAACGAGGTCGTTGGCAAAAAAAAGATCCGCCCGGACGGACGGATCGAAAAGAGCGTATCGGATACACGGAATACTGCGCTTTATTTCGAGCGGTGACGATAGGTCAGCGGGCTGAACAGCAGAATGATCGGGAACAGTTCCAACCTGCCCGCGAGCATTTCAAGCGAAAGCAGGACCTTTGACGCGCCGTTGAAGAAGCCGTAGTTTTCGGTCGGTCCGACGAGCGCGAGACCCGGCCCGATATTGGAAAGACACGCGAGCGTCGCCGTGAAGTTCGTCAGAAAGTCCTGTTGGCCGAGCGAAAGCAGGAACACGCCCGTCGCCAGACACACGATGTACAGCAGGAAAAACGTCAGCGTCGCGCGGATCAGTGCCGACTGGACCGGTTTGCCCTCCATACGGACGACCGTGACCGCGCGCGGGTGCAGCATTCGCCGCACCTCCTGCCGCGCCGATTTGAACAGGATCACGACACGGCTGATCTTTAAGCCGCCGCCGGTCGACCCGGCGCATGCGCCGAAGACCATCAGAAGCAGCAGAGTCATCTTGGAAAACCCCGGCCACGCGTCGAAATTGACCGTCGCGTAACCGGTCGTGGTGATGATCGACGAGACCTGGAAATAGGCGTCCCGCAGCGTCAGCCCGAAGCCGTGCGCGGCGGAAAACGTATTGATGGTGATCAGTATGACAGCCGTCGCCACGATCCCGCCGTAGACCCTGAGTTCCTCGGAACGGACGGCGGCCCTCCATTTCCCGATCAGGATCAGATGGTATAAGCTGAAGTTGACGCCGAACAGCAGCATGAACGTGGACAGCACGACGTGGATATAGGTGCTGTCATACGCCTTGATCCCCGCGTTTTTCACCGAGAAACCGCCGGTGCCCGCCGCGCCGAACGCGTGACAGACCGACTCGAAGAGCGGCATGCCGCCCGCGCAGAGCAGAATGATGAGGATCACCGTGAGGACGGTATAGACGGCGTAGAGGATCTTGGCGGTATCGCGCATGCGCGGCACGAGCTTGCCCTTGACGGGGCCCGGCACCTCCGCGCGCATCAGATGCATGGAGCGCTCCTCGCTCATCGGCATGACCGCCAGCACGAACACGAGCACGCCCATGCCGCCGACCCAGTGGGAAAAGCTTCTCCAGAACAGGATGCAGTGCGGGAGCTGTTCGACCGTTTCGAGGATCGATGCGCCGGTCGTGGTGAAGCCGGACACGATCTCGAACAGGCAGTCCCAGAACGTCTCGAATCCGCCGCAAAGCCAGAACGGCACCGCGCCGAATAAGGACATCAGCACCCACGCCGCCGCGACGGTCAGAAAGCCCTCGCGCGCGTAGATCGTCGTGTCCTTCGGCTTTTTGATCCCGAACAGACCCAAGAGTCCCAGCGCGCCCATCGCGGGCAGAAAGCACCAGGTGATCGCCTCGCGATAGATGAGCCCGACCAGCACGGACGGGAGCATGAGCGCCGCTTCCAGAAGCAGGATGCGTCCGAGCAGGAATACGACCATGCGGCGGTTCATTTCGCTTCCTCCATGATATCGCCGAGGTCGTTCATCCGGTGCTGTTCGGTCACGACCAGCACGACGTCGCCCGCCTGGATGGTGTCCGCGCCGCCCGGGATGATCGCCTTGCCGTTCCGCACAAGGCATGCGATCAGCAGATGCTTTTTCGTTTTCAGATCCTTCAGCGGGATATTCAGAAGATTCTTGTTTTCGTCGCTTGCGTTGAATTCGAGCACCTCGATCGAGCCGTCCGCGATCTTGTAGAGCCCGCGGATGCGTCCGTGGTCCGCGCTCGCTTCACGGGCGCGCACGTAGCGCAGGATCACGTTCGTCGCGACGCGCTTCGGGGAGATGACGGAGTCGAGCGCCGTCTCCTTCACGAGACTTTCGAGCCCTTCGTTGTTGACCTTGGCGATGACCTTGCCCACGCCGTGCCGCTTTGCGTACAGCGCCGAAAGCACGTTGCCCTCGTCAAGCCCGGTCAGCCCGATGAATGCGTCGGCGCGCTCGATGCCTTCCTCCTGCATGAGGTCGTGGTCGGTGACGTCGCCGTGGATGACGGCCGCGCCGGGCAGAAGCTCCGCGATATTGCGCGCGGCGTCCTTGCTGTATTCGATGATCTTGACCGAAATGTTGCTTCCGACAAGTTCCTGCGCAAGGTAATAGCTGATGCGTCCGCCGCCGCCGATGATGGCCGAACGGATCGGGTTCGCGATCACGCCCGCCTTCCGGAGCGCTTTTGCGACCTCGCGCGGGGCGCCGGTGACGTACAGCACGTCGCCGCCCTGAAGCTTGAATCCGCCGGACGGGATCGTGAACGCGCCGCCGCGCTCGACCGCGCAGATCAGGACCTTCACGCCCAGCTTCTGCGGCAGCTCATACAGCGGGATGCCGGACAGATGGCTGTTCTCCGGAAGCTTTGAGGTGACGAGCTCGACATGCCCGCGCGCGAACAGCTCCACGTGCATCGCCGCCGGGAACCGCAGCACGCGCGCGATCTCCTCCGCCGCCTGCCGGTCCGGATTGACCGTCATGGAAAGCCCGAGGTCATCGGAGATGCGGTACATGTTGTTCGCGTATTCGGGGTCGCGGACGCGCGCGACCGTGTGCTTTGCGCCGATCTTGTGCGCGATGAGGCAGGACAGCAGGTTGATCTCGTCGCTCGTCGTCATGGCGAGCAGCAGATCCGCGTCCTTTGCCCCCGCTTCCTCCAGCACGGAAAAGACCGCGCCGTTTCCGACGTAGCCGATCACGTCCTGTGAGTTGCTGATTTGTTCGATGACCGATTCGTTCCGGTCGATGACGGTCACGCGGTGTCCCTCCTTGACGAGCTGGACCGCAAGCGTCGATCCCATCTTTCCGCAGCCGACGATCATGATCTGCATAAGCTTTCCCCTCCGCATCGGGTGATTTGCAATAATAGGTAAGTATATCAGAATTCTGCGCAAAATGCAAGTTTTCCGCATTCTGTCTGCCGATCGATGCGTTTTTTTCACATTTGGGGGCTTGTGAATACGGAAAAAGTATGCTATGATAAAGCGATTTATCCGATAAGGAGTCAAACATGAAGAAACTGATTTCTATATTGATCGCTTCGATCCTCCTGCTTGCGGCCGTCGGCTGCATCTGCGGCAGCTCGCAGCAGACCGTGACGCACCGCGGCGAGCTCTCGATCGCGTACGAAAACGCGCGCACGAAGGATCTGCTCGCCTACTTCCAGGCAAACCAGGACTGCATCGTCACCGGCGTGCTGCTGAACGAAAAGACCGATTATAAAAAACTGAACGAAACCGCTTCCGTCGCGCTTGTCAAGGACGAAGCGGTGATCGGCAAGCTGCTCGAGGCCGGCTGGACCGAAACGGCGGACTGGACCGACGCGCAGAAGGAAGCGAACGCGAAGATGTTCAACTTCACCGTGCTGAACGCGCCGACCATGACCGCAAGCGGCAAGGAGTCTGCAAAGCTTTTGACGGACTGGCTTGCCGGCGACGGCGTTTACGAAAAAACGCTGACCATGGCGTCCGGCTGCGGCTGCAGCTGCAGCAAGGAAGAAAAGGTTGTGAAGTTCAAGAGCGACGCGCCGAAGCTCTTTGAGAGCGGGCAGTTTCAGGACCTCATGGACAACTGACGACAGGAACGCAAAAACCGATCCCGACGCTGCGGGATCGGTTTTTTGTTGTCCTTTTACAGCGAAACGATGAGCTCAGACGCCGCGACAAGCACGGCTTTTCCGCTCAGCGTGATCCGACCGTTTCCGAGCGGCTCGCAAAGAAGCTCGCCGCCGCGCGCCGAAGCCTGATACGCGCGGATCACCTTTTTGCCGAGCGTCCTTGCCCAGTAGTCCGCGATCTGACAGTGCGCCGAGCCGCAGACCGGATCCTCCGGCACCGTGATCTCCGGCGTGAAGCTGCGCGATACGCAGTCGTATTCTCTGCCCTTCGCCGTGGCGTTCCAGATGCGGCCGGGCAGCTTTTTCAGAAGCGTGTAGTCCGGGTTGAGGTTTCGCACGACCGTTTCATTTTCAAATACACAGTTGAGATCGAGGCCTAAAATCGCCTTGACCGGGCGCGCGCCGTAGGCCTTCTCCATCGCGTCGGTGACCGGGATTTCCGAAAGCTCGTAGGTCGGGAAGTTCAGTTCGAAGCGATCGCCGATCCGCCTGACGGAAAGGTCTCCGCTGATACTTGTATAGCGCACCTCGTCCGCATCGGGTTCAAGGAACGACAGGATCACGAACGACGCCGCGAGCGTCGCGTGCCCGCAAAGCTCCTCCTCCGTCATGGGCGTGAACCAGCGGATGCGGTATCGTTCGCCTTCTTTTACGACAAAAGCGGTCTCGGCAAGGTTGTTCTCCGCCGCGATCGCCTGCATGGTTTCGTCCTTTAGCCAACGGTCCATGATAAGGACCGCCGCGGGATTGCCGTGGAACGGCTTGTCGGTAAACGCGTCGACGATGTATTGCTTCATGGATGATCCCCCGTTCGTTCGATCTGTCCCGCAGTCGCCGCGGTCAAGCCGTGCCTTTGTGTTTCCGGTAGCATTTCGCGCACATCCGAACCGGTTCACCGTTCTCCGGTTTCACCAGATAACTGATCAGCATACGCTTGCCGCAAACCATGCATACGTCCTCCGGCTCCTCCTCATCGGGCGTGCTTTCAACGTCGAACCATTTGGACGCGCGGGATTTCAATGCGTCCCGATCCGCTTTTCCGAGCTCCGTATAGCCCGTCTCTGTGGTTTCGTATCTCTCGACGATCTTGCCGAAGCCGTTCAGACACAGCGACAGCAGCGAAGCAGACGCCGGCCCTCCGAGCAGGAACGAAAAGAACGGGATCGGATAAAACTCCGTTGTCCTTTTTTCGCCGTTGCGGGTTCGTGAGACCGTCTCTTTGAACCCGAAAACGGACGCAAGCACGATGCTCGCGATCAGAACCAGCCAGAAAAGGACTTTTGCATAAGTCTGCAGCGATCTTCCGGTGTGTTTGAACATGAATGTTTCTCCTTTGCAATTCAAATTGATTTATGATTCTCCGGCAGGAGAATCCTCCTGAACGTGCCCGCAGGGCACATATCACCCGCGAAGCGGATATCACCCGCAAAGCGGATATCCCTGCCGCTTTGCGGCTACAGCGGCTTTTTGCTCGGCATGCCCGGCTTGCGCGGGTAGGTCGACGGCGTTGGTGCGTTTTTGGTGCATATTACCAGCGTGCGCACGCCGTAGTCCGAGGCGAGCGGAACCGTTTCCGCCGTGCAGTGCAGAAGATGCAGCGCGCTTTTTGCTGTTTTGAGTTCTTCCCCGGCGTCGCCCTTATAGCAATACGCCCTGCCGCCTACCTTCAAAAGCGGTACGGTAAGCTCCAGAAGCACAGGTAAGCTTGCCACCGCGCGGGAGACCGTCGCGTCGTAGCTTCCGCGGTATTTCGGATCGTGGCCGAAGTCCTCCGCCCGCGCATGGACGCATTCGGCCGACAAACCGAGCGTTTTCAACACTTCTTCGAGGAACGTGATGCGCTTTTGGAGCGAATCGACGAGCGTGATCTTCAAGGTCGGATTCATAATCAGCAGCGGGATCGCGGGAAAGCCCGCGCCGGTGCCGACGTCCGCGACCTTCGCGCCGTTTTCAAGATACGGCAGCGCCGCGAGCGAGTCGTAAAAATGCTTTTTGACCACGTCCTCCGGCTCTGTGATCGCCGTCAGGTTCATTCGCGTGTTCCAGTCGATCAACAGATCATAGTATGCGACAAATTTGTCGCATGCTTCGTCGGTGAGATTCGGGATCGTTTGTTTCAGCAAATCACGCATGGGACATTCCTCTCTTGAGATAAACCAGCAGTACGCCGACGTCCGCGGGCGATACGCCGGAGATGCGTGACGCCTGCCCGAGATTCTCGGGGCGCTGCGCGTTCAGCTTCTGCCGCGCTTCGAGCCGCAGCCCGTCGAGCTTTGTATAGTCCAGGTCCTTCGGCAGCGGCGTCTCCTCCATTGCGCGGAAGCGGCGCACCTGCTCGGTCTGCTTTTCGATGTAGCCGTCGTAATGCGCCGTCACGTCGATCTGCTCCTCGACCGCGGGCTCAAGCGGCTCGAGGCAGTCATAGAGGTTCAGCAGATCGGTATAGCGCACGTTCGGACGCTTCAGAAGATCGAAGAGCTTTGCGCCGGAGGCGGGAACGCTTTCGCCGACGGATTCGAGGTACACGCGCAGCGCGTCGGAAGGCGGCACGTGCGCGCCGAGGCGCTCCATGGCGCGGGCGATGCCCTCCCGCTTCCGCTGCAATACGGCGTACCGTTCGTCCGAGACGAGCCCGAGCCGCCTTGCGCGCTCGGTCAAGCGCAGGTCGGCGTTGTCCTGCCGAAGCAGCAGACGGTATTCGCAGCGGCTTGTCATCATGCGATACGGCTCGGGCGTGCCCTTGGTGGCAAGATCGTCGACGAGCACGCCGATATAAGCGTCGCTTCTTCCGAGGAAGAACGGCTCCTCGCCCTTCACGTACAGCGCGGCGTTCACGCCCGCGTAAAAGCCCTGCGCGGCGGCTTCCTCATAGCCGCTCGAACCGTTCACCTGTCCCGCGGTGAACAGGCCCGGAATGTCCTTCACCATAAGCTGCAGGTTCAGCACGTTCGGCACGAGGCAGTCGTATTCGATCGCGTAGCCCAGGCGCATGACCTCGCAATGCCGGAGTCCCGGCATGGTGTGCAGCATATCGACCTGCACGTCGGCGGGCAGCGAGGTGCTCATGCCCTGCACGTACATTTCCTCGGTCGTGCGGCCCTCCGGCTCGATGAAGATCTGGTGCCGGTCGTGGTCCGGGAAGCGCACGATCTTGTCCTCGATCGACGGGCAGTAACGCGTGCCGGTCGCGTGGATGCGGCCCGCGTACATCGGCGAGCGGTCGAGGTTCCGTAAAATAATGTCGTGCGTCGCTTGATTCGTATAGGTGAGATAACACGGGTCCTGCTCGATGTGCAGCCGCCCGTTCAGAAACGAGAACGCGGGCGTCGGCTCGTCGCCGCGCTGGATCTCCATTTCATCAAGATCGAGAGAGCTGCGGCGTACACGCGCAGGCGTGCCGGTCTTGAACCGCTGCAGCGGGATCCCGAGATTTTTGAGCGCGTCGGAAAGACCTTCGCTGCGCATCATGCCGCAGGGGCCGGAAAGACGAGACCATTCGCCGATCAGGATCCGGCTTTTTAAGTACACGCCGGAGCAGAGCACGACGGCGCGGCAGGCGTAGGAAAAGCCCTCGTCGGTCTTTACGCCGGAGACGCGGCCGTTTTCGGTTTCGATCTCCGTGACCTCGCCCTGCACGATCGTGAGGTTTTCCTGCGTTTCGAGCGCGCGCTTCATGCGCTCGTGGTAGCGGCGCTTGTCCATCTGCGCGCGAAGCGAGTGGACCGCGGGACCCTTACTGGTGTTCAGCATGCGCATCTGGATCAGCGTATCGTCCGCGGCAAGGCCCATCTCGCCGCCCATTGCGTCGATCTCGCGCACGAGGTGGCCCTTGCCGGTGCCGCCGATCGCGGGATTGCAGGGCATCATGCCGATGCTGTCGAGATTCAGCGTCAGAAGAAGCGTCCGTAAACCCATGCGGGAACAGGCCAGCGCGGCTTCTATGCCGGCGTGACCCGCGCCGATAACGATTGCTTCAAAGGTTTGCCGTTCCATAATCGTCCCTTTTCGATCAAACTTGACAGTATAGTATAGCATATCCGACGGAATTTGTACAACGGGGGAGTGGAAATTTCCGGAAAAGTCTGTTATACTGGTAGCGACAGGAGGATGCAGCTATGGGTAAAATGCGACTGATCAGGGAAGCGTACGGCACGACCGAGGGCTTCTGCCTTGTGAAAAGCGCGGCGGTGCGTACGGACGTCAAGGGCACGGAGTATCTTGACATGGTGCTTGCCGATTCGGAAGGCGAGTGCGTGGCGAAGCTCTGGAACTACTCGCGCATCACGCACGGCGAGTACGACGCGAACGATATCATCAAAGTGCGCGGTACGGTGCAGGTCTGGAAGGACACCGAACAGTTCAAAATCGACCGGATCCGCAAGGCGACCGAGGACGACAACGTGGACATGAGCGGGATCATCCCGACCGCGCCTTATGATCCGCAGGAGATGTACGACGAGCTCTATAACACCGCGGCGGCGTTCCGCGACGAAGATCTCAATCGCATCGTGCAGTATCTTCTGCGCGAAAACCGCGAGCAGCTTCTCATTTATCCCGCAGGCGTGAAGCTTCACCACGCGACGCGCGGCGGGCTTCTGCACCATACCTGCGCGGTGCTGCACCTTGCCGAAAAGATCGCGGATCTCTATCCGAGCCTGCACAGGGACCTGCTGCTGGCAGGCGCGATCCTTCACGACATCGGAAAGCTCCGTGAGCTCGACGCGGATGCGCTCGGTATTGCGGGCGCGTACACGAACGAGGGGCAGCTCTTGGGGCACATCAATGTCGGTATGGCGATGATCGCCGCCGCAGCGGAGATCACGATGATCGAACCGAAAACCGCGATGCTTTTGGAGCATATGATCCTCTCCCACCACGGCAAGCCGGAATTCGGAAGCCCGCGGCTTCCGATGTTCCCCGAGGCGGAGGTGCTTAGTATCTGCGACCTATTGGACAGCAAGATGTATGAAATGGACGCCGCGCTGGACGGCGTAAGCAAAGACGGCTTTTCCGAGCGGCAATGGGCGCTCGACAACCGTCAGCTTTATAAGATCGACTGAACAAGGAGGAACACTATGTTTGAACGACTGGACAAGCAGAAGCCCGCTTTGAAGAAGCTCATTGCGGCGCTGCGCAAGAACTTTTCCTATGCATCGGTGCTCGCGACTGCCGAGCGTTACCGTTCGTGGCGCGTTTCCAAGAACGGGATCAGCCTTTCCGCTTCCGGGCTCGACGGCGGCGACGGCTATGTGATCCGTGTATTCGACAAGACCGGCTGTGCCGAGTATTCGATCAACGCGTTCTCGGAAGAGATGATCCCCGCGATCGTGAAGGAAATGCAGGTTCGCTTCGAGGCGGAACGCAAAGCGCTTCCTCTCGATATCACGCCGATGCCGACGGCGATCCCGGACGACTCCCCCGCCGTTTTGAAAAAGGAAGCGAAGTTTGAGATCGACCCGATGGAGCTCGGCGACGAAGCGATCCTCGATCTCATCGCGCGCATCCGTGAAAAGGGACTCAAGGGCGAAGGCGTGTTGGACATTATGTGCGGCGTGAACTATTCCGCCGAACGCAAGATCTTCCTTTCCGAACACCGCGATCTCGATGAAAGCCATATGTGGACGAACGCGTCGGTTGTGGCGATCGGCGCGCGCGGCGAGGAGATCAAGGAGAGCTATAAGGGCTATTCTGTGCTGGGCGGTGCAGAACTGCTCAAAGAGGTTGAAAACGACGTCGACACAGTCGTCGCGCGGCTGAACGATCTGTTGAAATCCGAGCCGATGATTCCCGGCGAGTACGAATGCGTCTGTGATCCCGAGGTCACCGGTATGATCGTGCACGAAGCGTTCGGCCACGGCGTGGAAATGGACATGTTCGTGAAGGATCGCGCGCAGGCGAAGCAGTTTATCGGTCAGTATGTCGCAAGTCCTTTGGTCACCATGCACGACGGCTCGACGGTTGACGAATGCGCGACGTGGGCGTTCGACGACGAAGGAACGCTGACCGGCGACACGGTCATCATCGACAAGGGCATTCTGAAAACCGGCATGTGCGACGCGCTCTCCGCCATGCGGCTGGGCGTTGCGCCCACCGGCAACGGACGCCGCGAAAGCTACGAGCGCAAGGCATACACCCGCATGACGAACACCTACTTCGAAGGCGGAGACGCCACGAAGGAGGAAATGATCGCCTCGATCAAGTACGGATTCCTGCTTGAAGAGCCGACCAGCGGCATGGAGGACCCGAAAAACTGGGGCATCCAGTGCATGGTCAATACCGCCCGCGAAATCAAGGACGGCAAACTCACCGGAAGAGTGTTCTCGCCGATTGTGCTGACGGGCTATGTGCCGGACCTTCTGAAGTCCGTCTCGATGATGGGAGGCAAGGTTGAGCTTGCCGGCGGCGGCTACTGCGGCAAGGGCTATAAGGAATGGGTCAAGGTATCCGACGGCGGCGCCTGCATGAAGGCGCGCATCCGTCTCGGTTAAGGAGGGATCGGTATGGAACGAATCAAGAGATTGCTCAAAGAAGCAGGTATTTCGGATTACATCGTCTACGGGTTCAGGGAGCGGACCGCAGAGCTGTTCTTTGTGAAGCAGCAGCTTGACACGCGCCGCCTGAAGGACGTGGAAAAGTTCAACGTGACCGTGTATCGCACGGGTGAAAAGGACGGAAAAAAGCTTCGCGCGTCAACCGACGTGACGGTGCTGTCCGCGATGACGGACGCGGAGATCCTCGATGCGCTGAAGGGCGCGTACTTTGCCGCGCAGTTTGCCATGAACCCGTATTATGAGCTGCCCGATCCCGTCGTTGCCCCACTGATCGAAGCGAAGGGTAAACTCGCCGAACAGGCGCCGGAGCTTTCCGCCGGCGAAATGGCAGAAGCGCTCTTTGCGGCGGACCACGAGGACGGCGCGTTCCTGAATTCCGCGGAGATCTTCGTCACTCAGAAGCGCGTGCGCGTGGTAAGTTCCCGCGGCGCGGACGTTTCGTGGACCGAAGCGAGCGTCAAGGGCGAATACGTCGTGCAGGCGAAGGAGCCCGAGGACGTGGAAATGTACCGCGACTTCGGCTATACGGAACTGAACACAGCGGCATTGACCTCACACGTAAAGGAGGCGCTGACGTTTGTAAAGGACCGCGCAAGAGCGCAGCGGATCATAAAGAGCGGAAACTACGACGTGATCCTCTCCGATGAGAACGTCATGATGACCCTGTGGTTCTACGCGGAACGCTCCGAAGCGAATATGCTCTATCCCGGCTACTCGACGTGGAAGGTCGGCGACGCCGTACAGGGCGATGCGATCGGCGAACGGATCGACCTCACGCTGAACGCGAGGCAGCCGTATTCCGATGAGGGTATCCCGATGAAGGACCTGAAGCTATTGGAAAACGGCGTGCTTCGTGCCGTGCACGGATCGAACCGCTTCTGCCGCTACCTCGACGTTCCGCCGACGGGTAATTATCGCAAATTTACCTGCAGCAATCCCGGTTCCATGACCTTTGCCGAGATGAAAAACCGCCCCTGCCTTTGGGCGGTCACGTTCTCCGGCTTTGAGATGGACAGCTTCTCCGGGCATTTCGGCGGCGAGATCCGTCTTGCATACCTCATCGAAAACGGCAAGGCGACGCCGGTCACGGGCGGTTCCATCAACGGCAACATCTTCGAGGCGCAGAAGGATCTTGCGTTCTCCAGAGAACGCTATGCCGAGCTCTCCTATGAAGGCCCGTACGCGATGCTTCTCCGGAACATCCCGGTCGCAGGCACCGACGCAGAGGAATAAAACAAACGGACTGTCATTCTGAGAAGGCGGCGCCTTCGAAGAATCTTCCGCGGCTTTTTCAAGATCCTTCGCCTTTGGCTCAGGATGACACGACCGGCGACATGGACAGACAAAAGCGGATCCCTTCAATCGAGGGACCCGCTTTTTTGTTCGTTACGGATTTACGCTTCCGTTTTCCACGGATAGTCCGTGCTTTCCGCTGCGCGGAAAACCGCCGCCTGCGTGCGGGCCTTGACCGTGCAGTCCAATGCGCCCTTGTCGATTGCGATCACATGCGCGGCGGTCACGCCGAGCGCTTCGAGCGTTTCGCGGATCACGGCTTCGATGCGGTCGCCGTACTGCTGCAGAACCGAAGAGGTCAGCTCGATCTCGACGCCTTTTTCGTTCGGCTCGATCTTGACGACGATATCGCTCGATTCGACCGTGCCCGCCTGTGCTGCCTTTACGATCTTCATGCGCCGAGCTTCTTTTCGAGGCGTGCGCGGATCGCGCGGATGAAGTCGATCGTGTTGACCGGCGTGGGCTTTTGGCCCTCGACGAGGTTCACGAGGTCCTTCGTCATGATGCCGTCGTTCAGCGTTTCGACGCAGGCTTCCTCGAGCTTGTTGCCGAAGTTGACGAGATCGGTAAGACCGTCCATCTCGCCGCGCTTGCGAAGCGCGCCGCTCCAGGCGTAGATCGTCGCCATCGGGTTCGTGGAGGTCTCCTCGCCCTGCAGGTACTTATAATAGTGGCGCGTGACGGTGCCGTGCGCCGCTTCGTACTCGAACTTGCCGTCCGGGCTGCAGAGCACGGAGGTCATCATCGCGAGCGAACCGAACGCGGTGGAAACCATGTCGCTCATGACGTCGCCGTCGTAGTTCTTGAGCGCCCAGATGAAGCCGCCCTTAGAGCGGATGACGCGCGCGACGGCGTCGTCGATCAGGGTGTAGAAGTAGGTCAGGCCGAGCTTTTCGAACTGCTCCTTATAGTACTCGTCGTATACCGCCTGGAAGATGTTGCGGAAGTTCATGTCGTACTTCTTGCTGATCGTGTCCTTCGCGGAGAACCAGAGGTCCTGCTTCGTTTCCAAAGCGTACTTAAAGCACGAATGCGCGAACGAGGTGATCGAGGTATCCTTATTGTAGATGCTCTGGAGGATGCCCGGGCACTCGAAGTCGTAGACCGTCTCGCGGTAGCTTGCGCCGTTCTCGCCGGTGAACACCAGCTCCGCCTTGCCCTTTTCGGGGACGCGGTACTCGGTGCCCTTGTAGAGATCGCCGTACGCGTGACGCGCAATGGTGATCGGCAGCTCCCAGTTCTTCACGACCGGCTTGATGCTGTCGATGATGATCGGCGCGCGGAACACGGTGCCGTCGAGGATCGCGCGGATCGTGCCGTTCGGGCTCTTCCACATCTCGTGCAGGTTGTACTCGGTCATGCGCTGCGCGTTCGGCGTGATCGTGGCGCACTTGACGCCGACGCCGTACTTCTTGATCGCGTTGCCCGCGTCCTTGGTGATCTGGTCGCGGGTCTCGTCGCGCTTCGGGAGGCCGAGGTCGTAGTATTCGGTCTTGAGGTCGATGAACGGGAGCAGCAGCTCGTCCTTGATCATCTTCCAGATGATTCTGGTCATTTCGTCGCCGTCCATCTCGACGAGCGGGGTGGTCATTCTGATCTTTTCCATAATTTCCTCCGTAAAAGATTTTTGAAAATGCACGAACGCCGGCGGAGCGAACGCCCCGCCGACGGTTTGAGATTACTTGTTCTGCGCCGCGTAGTAGTTCATCAGGCAGCCTTCGAGGATGATCGTCTTCTCGTCCTCGGTGAGACCCTTGACGTACAGCGTGAGGTCCTCGACCGTACCGTCCTTTTTGATCGCCTTTGCGGGGATCTCCTCGACGCCGTTTTCGATCGCTGCGCGGATGCCGGGCACGAACACGAAGTCGCCTTCCTCGTACGGGAACGTGTCGCCTTCCTTCAGCGTGAACGGCACGATGCCCCAGTTGATGCAGTTACTGCGATAGCGCTTGGTCGCGTACTCATAGCAGATGTTTGCAAAGCCGCCGAGCACCTTCTGGCAGGACGCCGCCTGTTCGCGCGCGGAGCCGTCGCCCGGCTTGTTCGCAAACACGCAGGAGCCGAACTGGGTGTTCTTCATCAGCTCGTCCGCATCGCCGACCGCGGAAAGCGCTTTCACGAGCTTTTCGGGCTTTAAGCCTTCGCGGCGCGCCGCCTCGTCCTTCGCGACCGCCTTGCTGCGGCCGACGTATTCCGGCACTCTGCGGGAGAGCGCGAACTCGGAAAGGCGGAGCGGGTTGGAGCGATAGGAGGACGTTTCGCCGGACGGAATCAGCTCGTCGGTCGTGGTGACCGGGTCGCGGATGACCGCATCCAGTTCGACGAGCAGGTTCTCGCTCAGCGGATACATCTTCGGCCAATCGGTGATGTTGGGCCCGAGGATGAGCTCCTCTTCGGGATGCGCGTGCGCAAAGCCGTTGTAGCAGCGCTTTGCGTACACGGCGTCGTCGAATACGTACGGGATGCGCTCGGTCTCGTATTCGATGTCGGTCGCGGCGGTGATGTAGCCGCCGTTGCGGGCGGTCGCCGCGATGGAACGGGAATCCATCAGCGCGACGACGGAGATCTGTCCTTCGCCGGGCTTACTGCCTTCGCGGTTCGGGAAGTTCCGCGTGGTGTGACGCAGCGAAAGGCCGTTGTTCGCCGGCACGTCGCCTGCGCCGAAGCACGGTCCGCAGAACGACGGCTTGATGATCGCGCCCGCTTCCAAGAGCGCTTCGGTCTTGCCGTTTCTCGTCAGCGCAAGGCTCGTCGGAACGCTCGTCGGATACACCGAGAAGGAGAAGTAGCCGTTGCCGGTGCTGCCGCCTTTTACGATGTCCGCCGCTTCCACGATGTTGTCAAACAGACCGCCGGAGCAGCCCGCGATGACGCCCTGATCCGCCAGAACGCCCTTCTCGCTGACCTTGCTCTGCAAATCGAGATGCGCCTTCGGGAACTTCTTCTTGGCCTCGGCTTCGACCTTGGCGAGGATCTCCTTCGGATTCTCGAGGAACTCGTGGATCGTGTACGCGTTGGAAGGATGGAACGGCAGCGCGATCATGGACTCGACCTTGTCGAGCTCGATCGTGATCATCGCGTCGTAGTACGCGCCCTCCGCCGGTTCGAGCTTTTCGAACGCGAACGGACGCTTGTGGATCTCGTAATACTTTTCGATCTCCTCATCGGTCGCCCAGATCGAGGAGAGGCAGGTCGTCTCGGTCGTCATAACGTCGACGCCGCTGCGGAAGTCGAACGGGAGGTTCTTGAGGCCCGGGCCCACGAACTCGAGGACCTTGTTCTTGACGAGGCCGTCCGCGAACGTCGCCTTGACGAGCGCCAGCGCGACGTCGTGCGGGCCGACGCCCTTCTTCGGCGCGCCGGTGAGGTAGCACAGAACGACCTCCGGGGGCTTCACGTCGTAGGTGTTGTTCAGAAGCTGCTTGACGAGCTCCGGACCGCCTTCGCCGACGCCCATGGTGCCGAGCGCGCCGTAACGCGTGTGGCTGTCCGAGCCGAGGATCATGTTGCCGCAGGTGGCAAGCTCCTCACGCGCGTAGGAATGGATGACGCTCTGGTTTGCCGGAACGTAGATGCCGCCGTACTTCTTGGCCGCGGAGAGACCGAACACGTGGTCGTCCTCGTTGATCGTGCCGCCGACGGCGCAAAGGCTGTTGTGGCAGTTGGTCATGGCGTACGGGATCGGGAATTCCTTCAATCCGCTGGCCCGCGCCGTCTGGATGATGCCGACGTAGGTGATGTCGTGCGAGACGAGCGCATCGAAGTGGATGTGCATGACGCCGCCCTCGTTCGATTCGCTGTGCGCCTCCATGATCTGATACGCGATCGTTCCTCTGCGCCAGTGCGCTTTGTCAAGCCCTTCCGGTGCGGGAACGGGCGCGCCGTTCTTCCACTGCATGCCCTGTGCGTGATACTGGATCATCGTTTCTGTTTCCTCCCATGCTGATTTTTTTGAATTGTTGCGCGGCGCGGACCCGCGCCGCCGTCATTTTTTATTATAAATCCCCCACTGTATAATTTCAAATAGTATTATTATAATTTTTCATAGATATTCTCTATCATTTATAAATCCCTCTTGCGTTTTGCCCGAAGCATCTGCTATACTGAACGCAGCGGAAGCGTCGCCCGTCCGTTCGGTTTTTCGACACGGAAATCGCCGGACTGCGCCGTTTTCCGGACGATTTTTATGAAAATGCGACGGTTTTCCGACGCAGACGGGAGGAGAGCTTGGACGTTTCCCTGTTCTACACGCCGCTTCCGAAGCGGCTCGATATGCGTTATAAAGAGTTTCTATCCTCCGCGGACCTTCGGGACGAGGGCGACGCGGACGTCGTGGCGCTCGTGACGGACGACGATCTCAACGTCGTCGCCTGCGGCGCGCGCGCGGGACACACCTTAAAACAGTTTGCCGTCTCCCCCGATCTTGAGGGCGAAGGCCTTTTCGCGACGGTGCTCTCGGAGCTTCTTTCCGAGGCTTCGCGCGTCGGACAGAAGCGGCTTTTTATCTGCACGAAGCCGAAGAACCGGGCCATGTTCGCCTCAATGGGCTTTTATCCGATCGTGGAAACGCGGGACGCCGTGCTGATGGAGGACCGGAAGAACGGCTTTTCCGATTACCTCGCCTCACTGCCGCGCTACGAGGGCGAGTGCGGCGCGGTCGTCATCAACGGCGATCCGTTTACGCGCGGGCATCTGCACCTCTGCGAATACGCCGCCGCGCACTGCGACGCGCTCTACGTCTTTTCGGTCTCGGAACCGGGCTCGATGTTTACGCCCGACGAGCGGTATGAAATGCTGCGGAAGGGCACGGCGCACCTTAAAAACTGCCACGTCGAGCATACGGACGAATACCTTGTCTCGCGCGAGACCTTCCCCGCCTATTTCATCCGCGACGAGGAGCACGCCGACGCGGTCAAGGCCGATCTCGACGTCGAACTGTTCCGCTCGCGCATCGCTCCCGCGCTGCACATCAAAAAGCGCTTCGTGGGCGAGGAGCCGTTTTCGCCGACCACCTGCGCCTACAACCGGCGCATGAAGGAGCTTCTGCCCGAAAGCGGGATCGAACTCGTCGAGATCCCGCGGCTCGACGCCATCAGCGCAAGCCGCGTGCGCGCATACATTCGTGAAGGCAAGCCGGAATTGTGCAGAGATCTTGTACCTGAAACCACCTATGCAGCCATCCTCCGTTACGTTGCAAGAAATGCTTGACGCCCGCGAACGGCGCGCGCAGGCACAGACGGAACTGCTCCGGCAGGCGGATGAAGCCTCCTGCCTTGTTTCGTTTTCTCTGAACATCGCGGGCGACGTCAAACGCACGGCGAAAACACGGCTGCTGTTCGACGAGGGACTCCGGGCGTTCGGCGCGTTCGGGTTCTGCGAGCTTGCGCGAAAAACGTTTGACGGCGCAACCGGCACGGAGGCGCTGATCCTGCTGAAAGAGGATGCAAAAGCGGTCAAGGAAACGCTCGAGCGGCTTGAAGAAGCCTTCCCCGCGGCGCGGCTTTTCGACTTCGACGTGCTGAACGCGGACGGCGAAAAGCTCTCAAGAAACATTCCGCGCAGGTGCCTCGTCTGCGGCGGACCCGTCGCGGTCTGTGCCAGGAGCCGCGCGCACGGGCTGGACGCCGTGAAAACCGCGACCGAAGCGCTTCTCGATGAATTCTGCGCCGATACGCTGGCCTATACCGCGCATCACGCCCTGATATGCGAGCTGGAAACGACGCCGAAGCCCGGCCTGGTGGACAAGCGCAACAACGGCGCGCATACGGATATGGACGTGCCGCTGTTTTTGAAGAGCGCGGCGTCGCTCGTGCCGTATTTCAAGACTGCCGTGCAGCTCGGTCTCAAGGATGCGGGCATGGCGCCGCTGAAGGCCGCCGGGCTCGAGGCGGAGCGCGCGATGTTCGCCGCCACGGACGGCGTGAACACGCACAAGGGCATGATCTATTCGATGGGGCTTCTGCTGTACGGCATGGGCAAGGCGCTCATGCAGGGCGGCGACGCGATCCGTTTTGCCTCGGCGCTTGCAAAGGCCGACGCGGCGGACCGGCTTGCGTCACGCGGGGACACGAACGGCGCGAAGGCTTTCACCGTTTACGGCGCGCGCGGCGCGATCGGCGAAGCGGCGGACGGATTCTTCCACGCGCGCTTCTGCGCGGACCGGCTCGACGCGCATCGGGATTCGGAAAACCCCGGCGCACTGGCGCTCTGCGACGTGATGATCGTTCTTTCTGACACCAATCTTCTGCACCGCGGCGGCGAAGAAGGGCTGCGGTTTGCGCAGGAGAACGCATACCGGATCGCGCTTCTGCCCGAAAACGAGCGTGTCGCGGCGCTTTCTGCGCTCGACGCCGAAATGATCCGCCGCAATCTCTCCCCCGGCGGCGCGGCGGACATGCTGGCTTTGGGGTATTTGATCGACGCGTGGAGAACGCTCTCGCGGGATCTTTGGGAGGTGCGATCATGACGCTGCAGCAGCTTCGGTATTTTTGCGTGACCGCGGAGGTCCTGCACTACACGCGCGCCGCGGCGATGCTCTATATCTCGCAGCCGAGCCTCTCCTACGCGCTTTCCAAGCTCGAAAAGGAGCTCGGCATGCCGCTGTTTGAAAAGCAGGGCAAGCAGATCGCGCTGACCAGATACGGCGCGGAGTTTCTGCCGTACGCCAAGCGCGCGCTCTCCGAGCTTTCTAAGGGGCAGGAGCGGTTGAAGGAGCTCAAGGCGCCGGGCGCCGGGATCATCAACCTCGGCTATATCTACAGCGTCAGCTTTTCGGTGCTGCCGGCGTTCGTCGACCGGTTCTATGCGCATCTCGGCAGCCGTCAGACCGCGTTCCGCTTCCATCAGGGCATGGCGGGCGGGCTCATCGAGCAGCTACTGAACGGCTCACTGGACCTTCTGATCGCCGGAAAGCCCGACATCGATTCCGTCGAATACCTGCCGATCGCAAAGCAGGAATTCTTTCTGACCGTGCCGCCGACGCACCGGCTTGCGGGCCGCGGCTCGGTCGCGCTCTCGGAGATCGCCGGGGAGCAGTTCGTTTCGATCACGCACGAGGCGGTCATCTACCGCGAGCTCGCCGACAAGTTCAAGCGCGCGTCGTTCTTCCCGAACATCGTATTCGAGGCGGATGAATACAGCTCGATCGCCGCGTCCGTCACGACCGGCGCGGGCGTCGCCATCATGCCCAAGCTGCCGATCCTCGACAACTTCAACCTGCGGCTCATTCCGTTTTCCGACGTGTCGATGGTGCGCGACGTGTGCCTGCTGCGCTACAAGCGGCACGGCATGTCCCCCGCGGTGCAGAGCGTCTGGGACTTTGCAAAGACCGTTTCGGGAACCGCCGAAGTCCGATAAACCGCATCAAAAAAGGACCTTCCGGAAAACCGGAGGGTCCTTGCCGTTTTGATGTTACTGCGGCATGGTCGAAGGATCGACGCGCTCGAGGATAAAAGTGTTCTGCACAAAGCCCATCTTCATGTGCACCTTGAGGCACACGAACGGATCCTGCGGCGTAAGCGTGATGATCGGGTCGTTGCACTTGCGGTTCATGCCGCATACGACGTGCATCTGATACGTGCCGTACGGAAGCGGAATAATCAATGATTCGCGGTTTGCGATCGCGCCGAACGGTTCGTTATTGATATAGATGCCGAAACCGTTCGCTGCGCCCATGAAATTGCCCATGCGGTACAGCGCGATCGCGGCGGGCTGATTGACGTCAAGCGGCGTTCCGCACTTCGGGCAGGAACCGGAACCGGGAAGATTCACGACGTTGCCGCAATGCGGGCATTTCATGCGAAAAGATTTTGCCATTGGAATAACCCCTTTCATTGTTTTCTGTATTATTATACTCCGCTTGCGGACCGCTGTCAATCGACTGCTGCACTGTGCTTTCATGATCTGCGTGTCCGAATCGGACAATCGGCGGTTTTCAACCGCGCATCTTACAATTTATCGCTCGTTTCCGCTGCCCAGCCCGAAACCGACGTCAACGGATGCATGGTATGCCCAGTTCGCCGAAAAACCGACAGGACCGCTCACGCCTCTCCTCTTTTCACCAATAAGCCGAACATGGAATGGCGTCTCCTGCCATGATCGAAATCAAACGCTCCTTCCCGGGATCCGGAAAGGAGCGTTGTTCGTTTGACGCTTATATAGCCGCCATGCGATAGATATTCGCCATGTCCTCCTCACGGAGCACCTTTGCGCTGCCGATCTTGCCGCCGGTCGCGAGCGCGCAGTTTTTGGCAAGCAGCACGATGTCGTCCTCGGAAGGCGAAACGCCGAGCTCTTTGAGGTTCGTCGGCATGCCGATCGAACGGAAAAAGTCCTCCATCGCCTCGATGCCCTTCAAAGCCGTTTCCTCATCGGTCGCGCAGGGCTTGATCCCGTGGACGTACATCGCGAAACGGACGAAGCGCGTCAGGCAGTTTTTCATGACGTACCGCGCCCAGCTGCCCCACACCGCGGTAAGCCCCGCACCGTGCGTGACGTCATAGAGCGCGCCGAGCTCGTGTTCGAGCCGGTGGCACGACCAGTCGCCCGCGTCGTTGCCGCAGCCGGTCAAGCCATTGTGCGAGAGCGAGCCCGCCCACATGATCTCCGCGCGGGCCTCGTAATTTTCCGGATCGTCCCGGAGCACGACCGCGTAGCGCATGACGGTCCGTAAAAGTCCCTCTGCGAGCGCGTCGGTGATCTCCATGCGGTGCCCGTTGACGAAGTAGCGCTCCATCGTGTGCATCAGAATGTCCGAGCAGCCCGCCGCAGTCTGATACGCAGGCAGGGTCTTGGTGAGCGCCGGATCCATCAACGCGAACTTCGGACGGCACAGGTCGCTGTTCACGCCGCGCTTTTTGTCCTCGTACGAGATGACGCAGCTGTCGCTCATCTCGCTGCCGGACGCGGCGAGCGTGAGCACCACGCCGACCGGGAAGCATGCCTTCGGCGCGCGGGTGTGCTCGAAGAGCTCTTTGACGTCGCGTTCCGGCTCCGCGAGCGCGTACGCGATCGCCTTTGCCGAGTCGATAACGCTGCCGCCGCCGACCGCGAGGATGAAGTCGACGCCGTACGCCTTGCACATCTTCACGCCCTCATACACTTTCTCAAGCCGCGGGTTCGGCACCACGCCGCCGAGCGATACGAAGTCGATCTCCTCCGCGGTCAGCGAATCCTGCACGCGCTTCAGAAGACCGGATTTTTGGGCGCTCTTGCTGCCGTAGTGGATCAGGACCTTCTTGCCGCCGAACGCCTTGACCATTGCGCCGGCTTTGTTCTCCGCGCCGTGTCCGAACACGACCTTTGTGGGGGTATACAGGGTAAAATCTCCGTTCATAGCTGCCTCCTGTTGTTTATTATAATGATTGGATGACCGTTTCACCGAGCGAGCGGATCAGCGCAAGCGCGAGCTCCACCGTCGCCTCATAGTCCTGCGCCGCCGCAATGCACGCGGGCGTGTGGATATAGCGCACCGGCACGCCGAGCACGATCGCGGGCGCTCCGAGAAGCTGTGACTGAATGATCGCCGCGTCGTTTCCGCCGCCCTCGCGCACCGCCGCCTGCGCGGGAATGCTCTTTTGCTCCGCAAGGTCCAGCGCGTACCGCACGAACCGCGGGTTGCAGATCACCGAATTGTCCATAAAGCGGATCATCGGTCCGTGTCCGAGCTTCGTCTGCATGGCGTACGGCTCGCCGAAGGTGTCGTCTGCGGGACAGCCCTCGAACACGAGCGCCGCGTCGGGCCGAATGCGGTTGGTCGTCACCTTGCAGCCGCGCTCGCCGACCTCCTCCTGCACGGACAGCGCGCCGACGACGTCGACATTCAGGTCCTCGTTTTCGATGCGCCGCATGACCTCAATTAACGCCGCGCAGCCGATCCGGCAGTCGAACGCCTTGCCGAAAAACAGGCCGTTCTTTTCATCATACCGGAACGGCGCCGCCGGCACGACCGGCTCGCCGATGCGGACGCCGAAGATCGTTTCCGCTTCCTCCGCGCTTGTTGCGCCGATATCGACCGCAAGATCGCGGATCTCGGGCGTGCCCTGCCGCTCCTTCTCCGCCGCGCTCATGAAATGCGGGGGCTTGGCGGCGATCACGCCGGGGATCCATTCGCCGCGGCGGTTCCGCACCGAAACGGACGCGCCCGGCAGTGTCGCGCGATTCCAGCCGCCGAGCGACACGACGCGAAGCGTGCCCGCAGGCCGGATCGAATGGACCATAAAGCCGACCTCGTCGCTGTGCGCGTCGAGCATCAGAACAGGCTTGCCGCCGGTGTTCTTCCGCCGGTACAGGTACAAATTGCGAAGATGGTCCTCTTTTACGTCGCAGACGTCCCCGATCGCCGCCCTTGCGGCCTTGACCGTTTCGTCCTCAAACCCGCTCGGCGCGTTCGCCTCCGAAAGCGCGCGGATCAAATCCAGTTCCCGTTGCGTCATAGGTTCTCCTTTCATTCATGCGTAAGTCCCGTTCCCTGCAAGCCGCTCCGCCCGAGGGCATATCGCGCCGTATGCGCGATCTATCCGATCATCTTCAAAAGCGCCTGCTCCGAGGCGTGCGGAAGGAGCGCGCAAAGGTACGCGAGAATGCGCGCGCGGGACTCATCCGGCGTGCGCGGGCAAAGGCAAGCCGCCTCGCCGAGCTTCGCCTCCGGCGTCGTATAGAGCCCGACGCCCCAGCCGTATTCTTTGCCCTGCTTGTCCGTGCGGTAGACGAAATCCGAAATGCAGAGCCAGGTCTGCATCTGCAAACGCGTCACGGCCGTTTCGAAGCCCGCGCCGCCCTTTTCATAACCGCACATCCTCTTGAGATGCGGCGTCAGGATCGCGCCGTAGGTCGAAACGACGTCATACAGCGCCTTGTCTTTATAGAAGATCAGGCCCTCGTCGTACTGTTCGGAAAAGGTCATGCCGTCCCGCCGCACGTTCAGAAGATCCGGGACCCATTCGCGGCTTACAAAGCCCGCCTTTTTCCGGAAGAACTTGCCGTACAGACAGTTCCCCGTCCGCGCGACAGGTCCCTTCCAGTCCCAGACCGGCCAGTCGTCCCGCCCGTCCTTCGCGCCGTTGTACCAAAGCTCTTTCGGCGTATGCTCCTCAAGCGAAAAGCCCGGGATCCCGTTTTCGAAAAACGGCAGAAACCCGAACGCTTCGATCAACCGCTCCATGTCCTCTTTTGAACGGATCTGCTTCATGGCTGTTCACTGTGCACGGCGTTCATGCGCGCATACGCCTCCTTGTGGCTTTCGGATTCTTCATAGAATTCCGCCATCCTGTCACAGGGGAAGCCGGAACACTCGCCGCAGAAAAAGATCTCCCTTTCCCGGCAGCATCTGACCGGCGGGCACGGATCGTCGTTCCATTCGGTTGCGCGGCAGCCGGGGCATTTCCCGCCCGTAAAGTCCGGGCACGACGCGCAGTTCACGCCGCAGTATGCGATCGTCGGATCCTTCAAAACGCGTACGCCCTCCCCTGCTTTTTCATACAGTATACCACGCGCCGCGCCGCGTCCGCAAGCCGCGGCCCCGCATTTTCACGGCAATTTGAAAAAATTGTGACACGAAAGCAAACTCCTTGCGGAACTTATTGCATTTTGCATGATCTGTGCTATGATATGTTTAGCACTCGGAGGTTGAGAGTGCTAAAACGACGAAATACGGCGATGCCGTTTGATGGGAGGCGACGCATATGAATGCAAACCGATTCACACAAAAATCCATAGAAGCGATCCAGAACGCGCAGCAGTTTGCGGACGCGAACCGCAACACGCAGGTGGAGCAGTTCCATCTTCTGAAGGCGCTGATCGACGAAAATGACGACCTCAACACGCAGCTATTGAGCTCGATGCAGGTCGACGTTCCGGGGCTTCGCGCCGCGGTCGACCGCGCGATCGGGGGACTGTTGACCTACTCCGGCGACGGACAGCAGAGCGGCGTGACGCCGGGGCTTTCCCGCGCGATCGCGGAGGCCGACGCGCAGGCGAAGCGCATGGGCGACGCGTACGTTTCGGTCGAGCATCTGATGCTGGGTCTGCTTGAAAAACCGGACGAGGCGATCAAAAAGCTGTTCCGGCAGTTTCATATTACAAAGGATGCGTACCTTGCCGCGCTGAAGGCGGTGCGCGGGAACCGTTCGGTCAACACCGACAATCCCGAGGGGACCTACGACGTGCTGAAAAAGTACGGACAGGACCTTGTGGAGCTTGCGAAAGCCCATAAGCTCGATCCGGTCATCGGCCGCGACAACGAGATCCGCAGCATCATCCGCATCCTGTCCCGCAAAACGAAGAACAACCCGTGCCTGATCGGCGAGCCGGGCGTCGGCAAGACGGCGATCGCCGAGGGACTTGCGCTTCGGATCGTGCGCGGCGACGTGCCGGATAACCTCAAGGACCGGAGTCTGTTCTCGCTCGACATGGGCGCGCTGGTTGCGGGCGCGAAGTACCGCGGCGAATTCGAGGAGCGTTTGAAGGCGGTCCTTGAAGAGATCAAGAAGAGCGACGGACGGATCATCCTGTTCATTGACGAGCTGCACACGATCGTCGGCGCAGGCAAGACCGAGGGCGCGATGGACGCGGGCAATCTCTTAAAACCGATGCTTGCGCGCGGCGAGCTGCACTGCATCGGCGCGACGACGCTTGACGAGTACCGGAAGTACATCGAGAAGGACGCGGCGCTGGAGCGCCGGTTCCAGCCGGTCATGGTCGAGGAGCCCTCCGTGGAGGACACGATCTCGATCCTCCGCGGGCTCGAGGAACGATACGAGGTGTTCCACGGCGTGAAGATCCACGACGCGGCGCTGATCGCGGCGGCGACGCTTTCCGATCGGTACATTTCCGATCGGTTCCTGCCCGACAAGGCGATCGACCTCGTGGACGAAGCGTGCGCGCTCATCAAGACCGAGATGAACTCGATGCCGAGCGAGATGGACGAAAAGATGCGCCGCATCATGCAGCTTGAGATCGAAGAGACGTCCTTAAAACAGGACGACGATCCGAAATCCAAAGCGCACCTACTGGAGATCGAAAAGCAGCTAAGTGAACAGCGCGACGAATTCAATGCGATGAAGGCGAAGTGGGAAGCCGAAAAGGTCGAGATCGGAAAGGTGCAGGCGCTGCGTTCCGAGATCGAATCCGTCAGCAACGAAATCACCGCGGCGGAGAACGCCTACGACCTCAACAAGGCGGCGGAATTGAAATACGGCAAGCTTCCGCAGCTGCAGAAAGAGCTTGCGGAAGCCGAAGCGAAGAACGCGAACCGCGAAAACACGCTTTTGCGCGATCACGTCACCGAGGAGGAGATCGCCCAGATCGTTTCCCGCTGGACCGGCATCCCGGTAGCGAAGCTTCTCGAAAGCGAGCGCAAGAAGCTCCTGCATCTCGACGAGGTCCTGCACCGCCGCATTGTCGGTCAGGACGACGCCGTGCAGCGCGTGTGCGACGCGATCCTCCGTTCCCGCGCGGGCATCCAGAACCCGAACCGCCCGATCGGCTCGTTCCTGTTCCTCGGTCCCACCGGCGTCGGCAAGACGGAGCTTTGCAAGGCGCTTGCCGAAGCGCTGTTCGACAGCGAGCGCAACATGGTGCGTATCGACATGAGCGAATATATGGAGCAGTACTCCGTATCGCGTCTCGTCGGGGCGCCTCCGGGCTACGTCGGCTACGACGAAGGCGGTCAGCTCACCGAAGCGGTCCGCAGAAAGCCGTACGCGGTCGTGCTGTTCGACGAGGTCGAAAAGGCGCATCCGGACGTGCTGAACGTGCTGCTGCAGGTGCTGGACGACGGACGCATTACAGACGGACAGGGCCGCACGGTCGATTTCAAGAACACGATCATCATCCTGACCTCGAACATCGGCTCCGATACGCTCCTGGAAGGCATGGACGAACAGGGACGGCTTCGTCCCGGCGTCGAGGACTGGGTGCGCAACGAGCTCAAAACGCGCTTCCGTCCGGAGTTTATCAACCGTCTCGACGAGATCGCGTTCTTTAAGCCGCTCACCGGCGAAAACCTCAAGAACATCGTGGAGCTGCTTCTGAAGGACCTCGAAAAGCGTCTTGCTTCGAGAAGCTACCGTCTCGCGGTCACCGACGCGGCGAAGGCGTACATCGTCGAAAACGGCTCCGACCCGCAGTTCGGCGCAAGGCCTTTGAAGCGGTTCATCCAGTCGCACGCGGAATCGCTGCTTGCGCGGTACATCATCCGCGAATCCCCCGCCGAGGGCACGGTTCTGACGCTCGACGCGGACGCGAGCGGATTGACCGTCCGATAAACGCCAAAATCGAAAACGGCTCTCCCTTCTTGGGAAAGCCGTTTTTTGTTTTATTCCCCCGCGATCCAGTCCGTCTGCGGGTCGGAAAGGAATGAACCGACGGCGGTTCGGAACGCGTCCGAATACGCGCTGACGCGTCCCTTGCCTTCGATCAGCGGGTCGATGTATCGCTTCTTTACGGGAATCTGCCGCCATTGCCCCTCTCCCTCCGGAGCGGCGGCGCGGCGCATGCGGCGATATGCGCGATAGCGGTTCCATGCCGCAGCGGTCGTTTCGTTTGCGAGAAGCTTTGCGATCACTTCAGGCTCGGTCGTATGAAGATCGGCTTCCGAAAGCACGCCGTTATGGATCGCGTCCCGCAAAAGCTCGGACAGCATCTGCATCGCGTAACGATCCTCGTCGGAAACGTAGATCCCCGAGCAGGTAAGCGAAGCGAACGCGAAATCCTCCGCGAGGGAGGCGTCCGAAAAGATCAGCTCCGGCGCGCTGTTCTCGTTTACGCCGACACGCAGGTTTTCATAAAACGCTTTGACCTCGTCCGGCGTGCGCAGGCGGTAGTTCAGAAGGTTGCCGAGCGTATACTCGAGCCGGTCGGCGGAGAGCTTCGGCGAATCGTTGTCCGCGATCGGATAGAGATGATAATCGCAGACGTCGTCGGTCGAAAGCCCGTATGCGCGAAGCGCGCGCTGCAGCTTTTCGTCGCCCTCGATGATCGCGCGGGTGCCGTCCTCGGTCGATTCCTGCACGAGGTAATCGCCCTTGAGAAAGTCCACGACGTGCGCAAACACCGGCGTGGCGACGTCGTGCAGAAGCCCTGCGACCGTCTGCGCCTCGTCGTGCGTGAAATGCCAGACGATCAGGGCGACGCCGAGGCTGTGATCGAACCGCGAATACGGCTGCAAGCCCCGAAAACGCGGAAACGCCGTGTACTCGCAGCCGCAGTTCATGCCGACGGCTTTGAGCCGCTGCATACTCGGCGTCTGAACGCATTCGCGCAAAAACACGGGGATCTCTTTGTGATACAGCTCACAGTGCTCCATATTTATTTACCGTCCGGAAAGCTCGTGAACGAGCTTCGTTCCTGCGCGGGCAGGCCGGTCTTTTCCCGCTCCGCTGCGATCGCGCGGATCAGAAACGCTGCGTTCTTTGCAAGGTTCCGCATCGTCTGAAGCCCCTCGAGGTCCTTTTCGACGTCCTCGGCGGTAAAGCCATGGACCTGATTCCAGTAGGTCGAAGAAACGACGGGCATTGCGGAGATCGTGAAATACTTGTTCAGCACGTCGAACGACGCCGTGTTTCCGCCTCTGCGGCAGCTCACGACCGCCGCGCCGACCTTCATGTGCTTCGGAAACCGCGTGCTGTAAAAGAGCCGGTCGAGAAACGACAGCAGCGTCCCGTTCGGCGAGCCGTAATAGACGGGACTTCCGACGATCAGCCCGTCGGCGCGTTCGAACAGCGGCGCGGTCTCGTTGACGGCATCGTCGAAAACGCAGCGGCCGGTTTTATAACAGGACCGGCAGCTGATGCAGCCGCGTATATCCGCGTTCCCAACGTGAACGAGATCCGTTTCGATCCCCTCCGCGTGCAGCGTGTCCTCGATCTCCCTGAGCGCGCGCGCCGTACAGCCGTTTTTGCGCGGGCTTCCGTTGATCAGCAATACTCTGTGCGCCATACTCTTACTCCCTTTCCGCGAACGCTTCGACGAGATCGACCGCCGCACGCACGCAGTCGTCGCAGGAGCAGAGCACCTTGCCTGTATCGCGCCCCTTAAGGTCCTTGCACAGCGACGCGCCGCAGGTCTCCGTGAACGCGCGATGCAGCGTCCGCGCATCCCGCATCACGGGCGCGCCGTCCCCGATGATCCCGAGCAGCAGCTCCGCGCCGACAAGCGCGCCGCAGGTGCCCTCCATGCCGCCCATGCCGACGCCGAACGCCGCGCCGAGCGCGCATAACTGTTCCTCCGTGTACGGCGTTTTGTCCTCAAACGCGCCGAGTACCGCCTGACAGCAGTTGTACCCCGCGTGTTTCCGCTCGATCGCTTCCTGCCTCTTCTCCGTCGTTTCCATCGTTCGCTCCTTTTTTTCTTTGATTATACCGCACGAACCGCCTGCGCTTCAACCGTTTTTTGCCGAAAAAAAACCGCCGTGCAAACGGCGGGATGATTGTATGCAGAAGCAGCGCCGCACAGACGCGTCGTCACACAACCGCTCTTATTCTTCGATCGCTCCGATGCTGCGGAGCTTGTCGAGGACTTCGCGGACGTCCGCCGCGATCGTCTCGCGCGGGGCGTCGTATTTCACGCACATCGCGTCGACGATCTGCTCCTCGGTCGTTCCCGTCTTTAGGCAATCCACAATAAACGCGGCCGTTTTGTTGCCCCTTGCAATACCGGAAAACGCCTCGTTGCCGACCGGTACAAGGAACCTGGTATCGTCGATGTCCTGTGAAATAAATGTGTTCTTCAGCTTCATCGTATTCTCCTTTCAGCAGACCGGAGCTTCTCCGTCCGCAACGTCTTTTTCTCGATCGATATATCTTCGCAGCGCATCGGTCACGATCAGCTCTTTGACCTTCCGGCACTCGGTGTCCTGTACCGGACAGGCTGCAAAATTCGTACACATAGGCAGGAATACACATTTTCGGCATTTCTCCCGCGTGATATCCGTGCGGCAGAATTCCTTCCGCGCAGCTTCGTTCGTCGTGCCGCGGAACACATCCCCGAAGCAGGTCTCCGGAAGACAATGTTCGCACGGATAAAGCTCTCCGTCCGGCCCGATCACAACGCTGCCGCCATCCGCCATGCAATGGTAAATATCGAACCGTCTGTTTACGTTGAACGAAGGGAAAGGCTTTATCCCTGCGGCCTCGATCATCGGACGCACTTCCATGATCCTTTTCCAGAAGGAATATGCGTCCCGCCCCATTCGCACGTAATCGAGCGGCGTGAAGTACAGATATACATGATCTTTGTGCGTAACGTTCGCCGCAAAGTCCTTCAAAAACCGGGAAATGCCTTCCCACATCTTCTCGTCCGAATTACAGCGGACGACCGTTCGGATCCCGGCTTCGCTCAAGCGGCCGATCGCTTCCATGACCGTATGATAGTAATTGCGATAGACGCCGTATCGCTTCCGCGCGATATAATCCCGCTCGGCGCCGTCCATGGAGATCTGGACGCCGGTCACGTTCCACGGGCCTTTCATCCTTTCGACGATATCTTCCGTAATAAGGCTGCCGTTGGAAATCACGCCGCATTCATAGCGCACGCCGGCTTCTCGAAGACCCTCCAGAATACGGTCGATGATATCCGGACGCAGCAGCGGCTCGCCGCCGAACCAGGTGATCTTCACCGGATCGTTCGCATGCGTTTCGATGATATAGCGTACCGTTGCATCCGCCGTCTCAGGCGTCATTGTGACCTGCTTCACGCCTTCTTCATAACAATACACACAGCGCGCGTTGCAGGCGAATGTTGGCAGGACCATAAAACTGCGATTGCCCTTCTTACGGTCAAACAGCTTCATCAGCGTGGCGACGGAATTGTAATAAGCACATTCGTCCTTATCGGCAGGAACGAGAAACAGCCCTCGAATGAGGGCTTCTTTCTCTGTATTTCGTTGTGCTTCCTCTGTCAGCTTGACTTCAAGTAACTGCTTGGTCAGCGTGTGGAACGCATATTGCTTTCCATCGTGTGAAAACACCAATGCAAACTGCGAGAGAACATAATCAACATCCTCACGCGGTTCCTGCTGCGGCAAGATTTTCAGAAGCGACGCATCCGCCGGTCTCAGTTCAACCATAGGATATCCCGAAAGCAATGCCTGACATTACGGAAGGGGTATCGTTTCAATAGGACCGTCCGATCCGTAACAACACCCTTCGTACCCGCTGGACAAAACCACATCGTACTCATCAAGCGGCACGATCACCAGATCAGGCTTCAGATACGTTTCCATTTACCGCCGATTACTCGTCAATCGGATCCTGGCTTAAGCCGATACCTTTCGTATCACAGCTTGTTTTGTCGGTCATGATCGCGAAATCCGGAATCTCCAAAACTTCCACATCGGGCTTAATGTACTTTTCCATGAACCCTTTCTCCTTTCCCTTTATACAAACGACAATTGCTTGTCTGTATCCATGCCCGCATCAGCGGGATAATACCTGTTTCATGCCTTCGTAGGCAATGCGCGCAGCATCCGGTTCCATATTGCACCGCAGTCTGTAAAAACCGACGCGTTCCAGAAGCCGCTTCTCGAGCGTCGTGATCCGCAGCATGATCGCCGGATCCCTCGACGCAAACGCCTGCCGGATCAATACCGGAAACGCGTCCGACTTTTTCATCGGTTCGATGCTGTTCCTTTCGCCTCGCTCCAGTGAGACGATCGCACGCAGCGGAACGGATGCATTGCAGCTCAGATCGTGTTTACCGTCCCACGGGCTTCCGCACGCCCATACGCCGTCCTCACGGATCTTCAGCAGCGGCTTATCGTCGTTGATCATAAAGACCCGGTCGCCGAACGTCTCGCGCCAAAGCCTTGCGTGCGTGCTCTTGCCCGTTCCGCTCGACGCGGTGAAGATGTACGCTTCGCCGTCCATCGAGAGCGCGGAGCCGTGCATCAGCAGCACATCGTATTCCGTCAGCCGTTCGGCCAGCAGCCGGTGGATGGCGATATTCTCGAGATGCGGATTCGTTCGCGGGTACGGTTCCCGTCCGTCCGCCTTGTCCAGGGAGTCAAATTCCTCCTGTGCGCGGACGCGATCCGCTTCCGTCGGTTCGATCGTGAACAACGGTTCCTTTTCGGTCAGATACTCGCTCAGAAAAGCTCTGTTTTCCTTGTACGTGCATCGGATCCCGAATGGCACGCCGGCAAGCTCAACTCTGAATTCTGTCACCGAATGTTCCCTCGTTCGAATCGATCCTATCCGGATTATTCCTACATAGTATCATAGCTTTGCACAATGATTATACAAAAGAAATATAAAAAAAGCAAGACCGATTTGTTAAATTCAAAAAAAAGACATATCTGTCTTATCGAGTGATTATTTATACGTCGTCAAAACTGTCCAAACACCGATTTTCGGCATTTTCAGTACGTCGATTCTCGCGTTTTTACGCGAAGACTTGACACAATTGCGGCAGTCGTATATAATTTTCTGCAACTGTCGGACGTCGTACAGCGGCGTTTCCGAGCGGACAAACAGAGCCCGGTGCGGGACGTTCCCGCGCGGTTCATTTCAGGAGGAAAAACATGCAGATTTTTGAGGAGCTCAAGGCGCGCGGACTGATCGCGCAGGTCACGGACGAAGCGGAGATCCGCGATCTCATCAACAACGGCGGCGCGAAGTTCTACATCGGCTTCGACTGCACCGCGGACAGCCTGACGGCAGGACATTTCATGGCGCTGACGCTGATGAAGCGCCTGCAGATGGCGGGCAACAAACCGGTCGCGCTGATCGGCGGCGGCACGACCATGATCGGCGACCCCTCGGGCCGCACCGACATGCGCAAGATGCTGACCAAGGAAGACATCGACCACAACGCGGAATGCTTCAAGCGGCAGATGGAGCGCTTCATCGAGTTCGGCGAGGGCAAGGCGGAAATGGTCAACAACGCCGATTGGCTCCTGAAGCTCAACTACGTGGACATGCTGCGCGAGGTCGGAACCTGCTTCTCGGTCAACAACATGCTCCGCGCGGAGTGCTATAAACAGCGCATGGAGAAGGGTCTTTCCTTCCTTGAGTTCAACTACATGATCATGCAGAGCTACGACTTCTACTATCTGTACATGAACCACGGCTGCAACATGCAGTTCGGCGGCGACGATCAGTGGTCGAACATGCTCGGCGGCACGGAGCTGATCCGCCGTAAGCTCGGCAAGGACGCGTACGCGATGACGATCACGCTTCTCACCGACTCGCAGGGCAAGAAGATGGGCAAGACCGCCGGCAACGCGGTCTGGCTCGATCCGAACAAGACCACGCCGTTCGAGTTCTATCAGTACTGGCGCAACGTCGACGACGCGGACGTCATGAAGTGCATCCGCATGCTGACCTTTATTCCGATCGAAACGATCGACGAGATGGATCACTGGGACGGAAGCCGCATCAACGAAAAGAAGGAGATCCTCGCGTTCGAGCTCACGAAGCTCGTGCACGGCGAGGAGGAAGCAAATAAGGCGCAGACCGCGGCGCGCGCGCTGTTTTCCGGCGCCGGCGACGACGCGAACATGCCGTCGTTTGCCGTTCCCGCGGATGCGATCACGGACGGCAAGATCAACATCGTCGATATGCTGCTTTTAGGCGGCATCGACAAGTCCAAGGGCAAGGTGAGAACGCTCATCGAGCAGGGTTCGATTTCGTTGGACGGCGAACGTGTCGACGACACCTGGATGAACGTCACCGAAGGACAGCTCAAAGCGGGCGTCAAGATCAGAAAGGGCAAGAAGACCTACGTGAAGTTCACGCTGTAAGCAGCGCAAAACAAAGCCGGGACGGGCAGAACGCTCGTCCCGGTTTTTCGATCCGTCAATAGGGCTTTTCTCCGGTCACATACTCGCCGAGGCGGTCGGCGCCGTGCTCGGGGTATTTGTCGGTATAGGCGACGCCGCGGCTCCGGTAGACCGCGCAGCGCCGGCAGTACCGATGCGACCAGATCACGGAGGGCAGACCGACAAGCAGCAGATAGAACGGTCCGAGAATCATGGACTGTACGGTGTGCCCGTATTCGTGCACGACCAGATGCTTTTTGTCATGCTCCGACCACGCCTCCGGAATAAAGATGAACGAACCGAGCGAAAACCCGGATCGGTTTTCCGTAAAGCGCAGCCTGCGGTAAACGGTCACGATCGCGCCGTGGAAGCGGAAGCGTTTCCCCCGCAGAAACGGAAGAAGCAGCAGCCCGACAAGGTTCTGCGGCAGTCCCCACGTCCACTGGAGAAAGTGAAACAGCACGGCGCGAAGCGGCTTTGGAATTTTCTGAAACGCTTTCATGGTTTTATTATAGGACTGCGCCGGACGTCTGTCAATCGCGGTGTTGGTACGCAGCGTTTTGCCGCTTGCTTTTTCCCGCGGGCTGTGATATGATGCGGCTTGTCCCCTTGCGGGACAAAACGGTGTCTCTTGGTAACCACCTCAAAAAAACAAGGAGCTTTCTTTCCCATGAAAAAAACGATCGCGGAATTCCGCGAAATGCTGAAAACCGTTCCCCCGCTGCTTTTGACCCTGACCGTTCTTTCCATTGTCGGCATGAACCTGCTCGCCAACAAGAGCATCGACACCGGCGTTTCCTGGCTTGCGCTCGACTGCGGGATCATTCTCTCGTGGCTGACGTTTCTCACGCTGGACGTGCTCACGCACTGCTACGGTCCGCGCGCGGCGACGCTGTTCTCGGTCCTTGCGCTCGCGCTGAACCTCTTTATGGCGGGCGTCTTCTTTGCCGCAAGCCGCATCCCCGGCGTCTGGAGCGAAAGCTTCGTCGAGGGCAGCGAGGAAGTGATCAACAATGCGCTGGACCGCACGTTTTCCGGCACGTGGTTCATCATCCTCGGCAGCTCGGTCGCGTTTCTCGTCTCCGCGTTCGTCAACAATTTCGTAAACTACGGCATCGGAAAGCTGCTGAAAGCCCGTCAGGGCTTCGGGCGCTTCGCGCTGCGCTCGTATGTGTCCACGTTTATCGGGCAGTTCGTCGACAATCTCGTCTTTGCGCTGCTCGTAAGCCGGATCTTCTTCGGCTGGACTGCGCTGCAGTGCCTGACCTGCGCGCTCACCGGAGCCGTCTGCGAGCTGTTCTTTGAGGTCGTGTTCTCGCCGATCGGCTACCGCATCGCGAAGCGGATCACGGATCGGCAGGTCCCGATCCCGGAAGGAGCGGCGGCATGAACGTACTCGTCACCGGCACGTCCCGCGGGATCGGCAAAGCGATCGCCGAACGATTCCTGAAGGAAGGTCACGCGGTCTTCGGCGTCGACCTTCTCCCCGCCGCGATCGAGCATCCGAACTATACGCATTTTGAACGCGATATCCGCGACGAACGTCCGCTCGGCGTCCCCGCGCCGCAAGTTTTGATCAACAATGCGGGCACGCTCGAGGAGGCCGACGCGATCGACGTAAACCTTTCGGGCACGATCCGCTTTACCGAGCGGTTTCTGGATTCGCCCGCGCTTCGGTCGATCCTGTTCATCGCCTCGGCGTCGGCGCGAAACGGCGCGGAATTTCCGTATTACGTCGCGAGCAAGGCCGGGATCGTGGGCTACATGAAGTACCTTGCGAATACGCTCGGCAAACGCGGGATCACGGTAAACAGCATCTCCCCCGGCGGCGTGGTCACGCCCGCAAACGCGCACATTCTCGAAAGCAAAACGCTGTACCGTGCGGTGCTCGACGAAACGCTGCTCCGTAAATGGGCGGATGCCGACGAGATCGCGGCGCTGAGCTTTACGCTGACCGTCGAGAACCGCTCGATCACCGGTGAGGACCTCCTTGTCGACAACGGCGAGATGCTGAAATCGAATTTTATCTGGTAGACGCGAACGCCGAGGGCTCTCCGCTTCGTTACACAGGCAGATCGCGCGTTCATTCGCGCGTACCATCGTCCCCTACAAATCTGTTCAGGAGGAAACCATGGATTACAGAAGATTCAACGATACGGTCCTTTTGCGGATCGACCGCGGCGAGGAGATCATTGAGACGGTCCGCAAGGTCGCGGAACAGGAGCACATTCGCCTCGCAAGCGTCGAAGCGCTCGGCGCGACGGACAATTTTACGGTCGGCGTGTACGACGTCGATACAAAGCGCTACGATTCGAAAACCTTTACCGGCCCGCACGAAATCGTTTCTCTGACCGGCACGATCACAGAAATGGACGGCGCGTTCTATCAGCATCTGCATCTGAGCGCCGGAAATAAGAACTGCGAGGTCTTCGGCGGGCATCTGAACCGCGCCGTGGTCTCCGCGACCTGCGAGATGGTGATTCGCGTCATCAACGGCGCGGTCGACCGCAAGCGGGATCCCGGGATCGGGATCAATCTTCTCAGGTTCTGATAAGATCTCCGATCCGTCTGCGCGCATGCCGCGGCGCTTTCCCTTCGCGACGGAAAACGTCTGATCACCAAGCAGGATCGCGAAACGCAAAGCTTTTTCTTGCGTGTGCATTCCGTGCGTGTTATAATTTTATACACGGGCTTTGCCCGACACCCCTCCCCTTGACCGGGCGTGGGGAAATACGTATTTCGGAAGGAAAACGGTTATGTATCTGATCGTCGGACTCGGCAATCCCGGGCTGAGCTACAAAAAAACACGGCACAACGCGGGCTTTCAGGCGCTGGACGTGCTGGCAGACAAGCTGAACGTCCGCATCAAGACCAAGGGCTTTTCCGCGCTGTACGGCGAGGGAAAGATCGACGGCGAGCGCGTGATCCTTGTGAAGCCGCAGACCTATATGAATCTTTCCGGCGACGCGGTGCAGAGCCTGCTGCACTTCTACAAGCTCGGACCGGAACGGCTGATCGTACTCTACGACGACATCGACCTGCCGCTCGGCAGCCTGCGCATCCGCGCAAACGGTTCAGCCGGCAGTCACAACGGCATGCGTTCGGTCGTCGCCTGCGTCAACTCCGAGAATTTTGCGCGCATCCGCATCGGCGTCGGCAAGGACGAAAGCATCCTCCTGCGCGATTACGTGCTGAAGCGCCCCTCGAAAGAGGAGCAGAAGACGCTCGCCGAGGTCTATGAAAACGCCGCCGAAGCCGCGATCCTGATCGTGCAGGGGAACATCGGCGAAGCGCAGACGAAGTATAACAAGAAGCACGAAAAGAACCGCTCCGTCTCGATCGACGGACGTCGCGGAGAGAACTGATTGGTGTAAAAATGCACCATAGAGACGACATGAAAGAGCTTTTGCACGCGGTCGCAAACGACCCGGGGTATCGACAACTGCATGCGGCGCTTGAAGCCGGCGACGGAACGGTCGCCGTTTTCGGCTTGCCGGAAGCGCATCGCTGCGCGGTCAACGCCGCGCTCGCCGAGGAACGGACGGTCGTATGGGTCGCGCCGACGCCTGCCGAGGCGATGCGGCTTTTCGAGCTGCAACGGGCGTATCGGCCCGATGCAGGGCTGTACCTGCCGCGCGAGCTGCCGCTTGTCCATCTGGAGGCTGTTTCGTCCGAACGGCGGAACGCGCGACTCTCGGTGCTTTCACGCCTCGCGCTCGGCGTTTCGAGCCTGATCGTCACCTGCGCCGAAGCGTTGTTGGAACGTCTCGTTCCGCATGAGACTTTTTTGTCGCAGATCGTGCGCGTAGCCGTGGGCGACACGATCGACCCGCGGGACCTTATGACGCGTCTTTCCGAGGCGGGTTACGAGCGTACCGCCGAGATCGAAGGACCGGGGCAATTCGCGGCGCGCGGCGACATTCTCGACGTCTTTCCGCCGCAGGCGGAGTTCCCGTACCGCATCGAGTTTTTCGGTGACGACGTGGACCAGATCCGCATCTTTGACCCGTTGACGCAGCGCAGCGTCGAGCAGGCGTCGGCTGCCGTGCTGCCGCCCGCCTTTGAGACCCCGCAGACAGCCGAGGCGATGGCGCGTGCTTTGCGGCTTCTCAAAAACGCGCAGGGCTTTGATGCGCAGCGCGGATCATGGCAGGAACACCGTCCGTGCATCGGTGCAGACGTGCTCGTTCCGCTGCTCTATCCGGTCACCGAAACGCTTCCGGACTATCTTCCCGAGGGCAGCCTGATCCTGATGAACGACCCTTCGCGCATCGCGGACGAGGCGAGAGCCGCAGAGCTGATCTTTGCCGAGACGGTCGCCGCGACGCTCGAACGCGGCGAGGGGCACGCTGCGCAGGGCAAGCTGCTGATCGAGTCGGATACGCTGATGCGTCGGCTCGATACGCGCACGAGCGCGGCGTATTACGCGCTGTTCCGTCCCTATCCGGGCTTCAGACATCGCGCGCGCGTCGGCTTCACGGCCGAGCCCGCGCCTCTATACCTGAATGATTCGGAGCAGTTTACCGCCGAGCTCAAGAAGCTTCTCGCCTCGCGGGAGGCGGTGCTTCTGTACGTCGGCGAGGCGCAGGAGCGTATGCGCGACGCGCTCGGCGATTCCGGTCTCTCCGTGGGCTACGCCGATTCTCTGACGCGTCCGCCGGTGCGCGGCGAGGCGCTGATCCTCAGGGAGTCTCTGCCGCAGGGCTTTGCGTTCCCGGAATCGCACCTCTATGTGCTGACGGCGCAGGAGCTGTTCGGCAAACGTCCCGCCGCACGCGTGAAAAAGCGCGGCGGCACACTGAAGTATTCGGACCTGTCCGTAGGCGACTATGTGGTCCACGAGGCGTACGGCATCGGGCGATTCATGGGCATCGAGCAGCTCACGATTGAAGGGAGCACGAAGGATTACCTGCTGTTCGCCTATCGCGGCAGCGACCGGCTGTATATCCCGACCGATCAGCTCGACTGCGTTCAGAAATACGTCGGCGCGGACGCCGAGATCCCTCCGCAGCTATCCAAGCTCGGCGGCACGGAGTGGCAGCAGCGCGTGAAAAAGGCGCGCGAAGGCGCGAAGAAGCTTGCGGTCGATCTTGCAAGGCTCTATGCGGCGCGTACGCAGAACAGCGGGTTCGCGTTCTCGAAGGATACGCCGTGGCAGAAGCGGCTCGAGGATGCGTTTCCATACGAGGAAACGCCGGATCAGGCGCAGGCGATCCGCGACGTCAAGGCGGATATGGAGGCGCCGCGGCCGATGGACCGGCTGCTGTGCGGCGACGTCGGCTACGGCAAGACCGAGGTCGCGATGCGCGCGGCGTTCAAGGCTGCGCAGGACAGCAAGCAGACGGCGTTTCTCGTGCCGACGACGATCCTTGCGCAGCAGCATTACCATACGCTTCTGCAGCGCTTTGCGGACTTTCCGGTGAACGTCGCGTGCCTGTCCCGCTTCCAGTCGCCGAAGGAGTGCGCCGAGGTCAAAAAGGGCCTTGAGACCGGCGCGATCGACGTGGTCGTCGGCACGCACGCGCTGCTTGCGAAGTCCGTCAAATTCAAGGATCTGGGGCTGCTGATCATCGACGAAGAGCATCGCTTCGGCGTGAATCACAAGGAGCAGATCAAGGCGCTGCGCAGCGAGATCGACGTTTTGACGCTCACCGCGACGCCGATCCCGCGGACGCTGAACCTGTCCATGACGGGCATCCGCGATATCAGCACGATCGACACGCCGCCGGAAAACCGCTTCCCCGTGCAGACGTTCGTGACGGAATACAACGACGCGTTCGTCGCCGCTGCGCTCAATAAGGAGCTTTCCCGCGGAGGCCAGGCGTTCGTCGTGACGAACCGGGTCCTTACGATGGGATCGACGCTCGCGCATTTTCAGGAGCTTTTGCCGGATGCGCGCATCGCCATGGCGCACGGACAGATGCCCGAAGCGCAGCTCGAAAACACGATGATGGCGTTTCTCCGAAAGGAAATCGACGTCCTTTTATGCTCCACGATCATCGAAAGCGGCGTGGACATCCCGAACGCGAACACGCTCGTCGTGCTCGAGGCGGACAAGCTTGGGCTCGCGCAGCTCTATCAGCTTCGCGGCAGGGTCGGGCGTTCCACGCGCATGGCGTACGCGTACTTTACCGTCCCGCAGGCGCGGGAGGTCTCCGAAACAGCGCAGAAACGGCTCCTTGCGATCCGCGAGTTCACGCAGTTCGGCGCGGGCTTCCGCCTGGCGATGCGCGATCTGGAGATCCGCGGCGCTGGAAGTCTTTTGGGTGCGGAGCAACACGGGCATATCGCGGACGTCGGCTATGAATTCTACTGCAAGATGATGCGCAGCGCCGTCGCCGAGGCGAAGGGAGAGACGCTCGAGCCGGAGATCGAAACATCGGTCGACGTGCCGCTCGACGCTTACATACCGAAGACATTCCTGCCGTCCGAGACGCACCGGCTCGCTATGTACAAGCGTATCGCGCAGATCACGGACAGCGACGCGTACACGGATCTTCTGGACGAGTTCAACGACCGCTACGGCGACCTGCCGGAGCCGGTCATGATGCTGATGCAGATCGCGCTGATCCGTGCCTATGCGCGGCGCGCGGGTTTCTCGTCGGTGACCGTGCGCGACGGAAAAACGACGCTCGTGTACGACGCGTCCGCACATCCGGACGGCATGCGGCTTCTGGCGATCATCTCCTCAGAACCGAACCTCCGTTTGCTCGCAAGCGAGCCCGTGACCGTCGTCTGGACCGAAAAGAAGCTCGGCATTCGCGATTTTGTCAAAAAACTTCCACAATTAGTTTACAGGCTGATGCATTGCACAGACCCGGAAACCGGAGTATAATACAGAAAATAACCCGAAAGGAACCCCCAACAATGAAACATACTTTGCGCATTCTTGCGCTGATCACCGCATTGCTGCTTGCGCTCCCGCTGTTCGGCTGTCTCGTGGAGAAGGATGAAAAGCAGGACGAAGCGTCCGAAACCGGCAACGTCAAAGCGCCGGACGGTCTGAATACCGAGACCAAACCCGGAAACGAACCCGAGGAGTTTGACGAGGAAGCCGTCGCGATCGAGCTCGGCGATATCCGGATCAAGGCCGGAGAGATGCAGGATACGTTCGATCAGTTCGTATCCATGTTCTCATACAGTTATGAGATGGACGCGGATATGCTCGGACAGATCCTTGAAATGGCCGAGGAATCGGTGATTGAATTCTACACGCCTGAATGGAAGGCGAAGACGCTCGGCGTCACCCCTTCCGAGGAGGAAGAAGCCGAGCTCGAAGCGGAAGCGGAACGTCTGCTGAACGAGGAGCGCGACGAGATCATTCTGAGCTTTGCGGCGGACGCGACCGGAACGGACGAGCCTTTGGAGGACGTGTCGCTTCTTACGCCGGAGCAGCTCAGCGCGACGATCGATTTGATCAACGAGCAGCTCGTCATGTACTTCGGCGAGGAATACAACTTTGACAAATACCTTGCGATGCGCCGCGACAGCTATCTTTCGTCCGCACGGATCGACCGGTATACCGAGATCCTTCAGGACGATTTCCGCTCGGATATGGTTTCGGATACGGAAACGATCAACGCGAAGTACGACGCGATGCTCACCGCGCAGCAGGAGCAGTTCGACACGGATCCTTCGCTGTTCCTCAAAGCCATGAACGGCGAAAAAGTCGCGGACGAGCTCTCGTTCCCGCTGTACGTTCCTGCAGGCGCCGCGCGTCTTGAGGTCATCCGCGTCCAAGAGAACACGGAGCCCGATCCGGAAATCAAAGAAGCCGAGGAAAAGATGACCGCGCTCGAAGCCGAATACGGTGCGCTTGCGCTGAACGACAAGGAAGCGGAGCGCCGCGCGGAGATCGAGACCGAATACGCCGCGCTGAAGGAGAAGGTCGAAACGGCGGAGGCTGCGAACGCCAAGGCCGCACAGAACAGGATCGACGCCGCGTATGCGGATCTGAATGGCGGAATGACGTTCGAGGAAGCGATGAACGCCTATAACGAGCCTGACGAGGAAGACTCCCACAGGCTTTCGTTCGTCGTGCTGACCGGCGCCGAGGATCCGGATTCCCCCGAGCTTGCCGCAGCCGCAGCCGCACTTGCATCCGGCGCATATACCGCGCCGATCCGGGTGGAAAACACATATTACATCGTGAAGCTCGTCGAAACGATCCCCGCAGGCGTGCGTGAGCGCACATCGATCGAGGAAGATTTCCGCACGGCGCTGAGAAACAGCGCAGACGTGGATCAGGCTTGGAAGGAACGTCTCGACGCATGGGTCGAGGAGGCCAAGGCGGCCGCCGTATTCCACCGTGAAACATATGAGATGCTTCCCGATCTGTACCTCTCATACAGCGCGTACTGAGCGGCATCGGGATTCAAGCAATCAAATCAGGGACAAAAAAAGAGCAAGGAAAGAGGTATTCAAATGGAAAACTATCAGAACCCCATCATCATTCAGGATCCCGTCAAACAGCCCGCTTCGACCGGTCTGCAGGCTGCCGCGCTGGTGCTCGGCATCATCGGCTTCGTGATGTCCTTCATCAGCTACTTTTCGGCATTGTTCGGCAACATCATGCGCGCCGTCTCGTATCGCGGCGGCTCAGCGCCGGCCGGCGGCGTCATCGTTATCGTGCTCGCCGTGATCACCATGCTTCTCTGCGCCGCGGCGATCATCCTCGGTGCGGTCGGAATCGTCCGCAGCACCCGCCGTCCGCGTACGGTCAAGGGCATCGTCTTCTCGGCTGTCGGTCTTGCCACCGGCGTCGGCGGACTGATCTTTGCGTTCATCAGCCTCTTTGTCAACGGGATCTTTTCGGCCGTTATCGACAACGCCCGCTACTGGTAAGCGAGTGAAATCAGCGCGCATTCGGCGGGATCGCCCGTTCGGATCAAAAAAGGAACCGCGGTCGCGGTTCCTTTTGCGTATCTTATGCTTACTCGATCCCGGTGAGGTCAAAGTCGTTCAGCCACTTCGTCGCGGCTTCGCATACGCCCTTCAGGCACGCTTCGTCGAACGGCGTAACGAGATCGGCGTTTTTGAGAAGCTCGGTGAACGTACGGCTGCCGCCCTGCTTCGTGTACGCCATATAGTGCTTCCACGCGTCGTCACGGTCCTTCTGAATCATCGCCCAGAACTCCAGCGCGACCGTCTGCGCGAGGCAGTAGTCAATGTAATAGAACGGACTTCTGTAGATGTGCGTCTGCCGCTGCCAGCCCTCGCCCTCGGAATAGAACGGGATCTCGCCGTCGAGCTTCATCCAGGGCATGTAGATTTCCAGGAGCTTCTTCCATTCGGCATGGCGTTCGGCGGGAGTGAGCTCCGGATGCTCGAACACGATATGCTGGAAATGGTCGACCGCCGTACCGTACGGGATGAAGGTGATCGAGCCCGCAAGATGGCTGTAGAGGAACTTTCTCGCGTCCGCGCCGAAGAAGCCGTCCGCGTTCATCCAGCCGAAGAACTCCATGCTCATCGAGTGCACCTCGCACGCCTCCAGAGAAGGCCATGCGTACGTGACGGGAATGCGCTTGCGGTTCATCCAGTAGGCAAAGGCGTGGCCCGCCTCGTGGGTGACCACCTCCACGTCCCCCTGTGTGCCGTTGAAGTTGGCGAAAATAAAGGGGACCTGGTACAGCGTGAGATCTGTCTGGTAACCGCCGCCCTCCTTGCCCTCGGTGGAGAGCACGTCCATCAGCTCACCCTCGCGCATGGCCCGGAAGAATTCGCCGGTCTCGGGGGAGAGCATATCGTAGAACTTCTGGCCCTGGGCCAGGATGTCGTCCGCCGTGCCCACGGGCCGGGGGTTGCCGCTGCGGAACATCAGCGCGGCGTCCGCAAAGGACAGGGGATAGCCTGTGCCAAGCCGCTTTGCCTGCTCGCGCATGATGGAATCCGCCACCGGCACAAGGTATTTCTGTACGGCGGCGCGGAACTTCTCCACGTCCTCCTTGGTATAGCAGTTGCGGCCCATGCGGCAGTAGCCCAGCTCTGTGTAGCCTGAGAAGCCGAGCTTCCGGCCCATGCTGTCCCGCAGGTGGGTGAGCTCGTCATAGATCCCGTCCAGCCGGGCCTGGTTGTCCTTGTACCACCGTCCCTCGGCCTTCCAGGCCGCCAGACGCCGGGCATCGTCCGCATCCGTCTTGAAGGGGGTGAGCTGCGACAGGGTAAATACGCCGCCCTCAAAGGGGATCTGCGCCGAGGCCAGCAGCTTTGCGTACTCGGTGGTGAGCTCGTTTTCTTTCTGC
>JBGULC010000004.1:0-21158 GCA_045114775.1 Christensenellales bacterium
GTCGAAAGCGCGGTTGTGCCGACCTTGGTGCTGACCGGGCGACTCCAGGTATCGTAGGTCAGTTTGTACTCCGTCGTTCCCCGCGCAATCTTTGTCAGCTTTCCGTACGTATCGTACGTATACTGCACGGCGCCGAGACCCGTGCTTGTGATCGAGGCGAGCCGCAGCATCGCGGTCGCGTTTCCGTAGGTATAGTTCGTTTGATTTCCCTTCGGATCGGTGATGCGCGTTACTTGCCGCGTGTCGTTGTCGAACTGATAGTTTACCTCCTTTCCGCGCGCGTCGATCCATGTATGCATGATCCCCGTATTGCCGTAATGCTCCGACGAGGTTTCGATATACAGACTGTCCGTGCCTACCCTTGTGCGGTACGCCTGCCCCTTCACGTTGTAGGTATAGCTCGTTTTCACACCTTCTTCGCTCTGCGCGGTCAGAACATGGTGCTTGTTGTCGTACGTGTAGTTCGTCTCGTTTCCGCGCGGATCGGTGCTCTTTATTACGTCGTTGGTGCTGTTGTACGCAAACGTGTTCTGCTGTCCGATCAGGGACTTGTACCCTGTCAGGTTCCCTTCGCTGTCATAACTGTACGCCTGTGAGAACGTCTCGCGGTATAGCTGCGCGCCGTCGAACCAGCAGTTGTTTCTCGTATAATGGAAACTCATGTTGAGACAGATATGCGTATATACGCCGGACGCCGTCGCAGAGCCGCAGCCGAACTGCCACTCGTCGGTATCCGCGTTGAAATATACGATCGAAGAGTTGACGATCGTTCCTTCATTCAAAAACTGTACCGCAATCCGCTTGAGCCCGTAATCGCGCGTAGAGCTGCCGTTCGGCTGCGTCGTCCTCGGAATCGAATCCGAACGCATCCATGCGCCGAACGAATACGTGTCGCCCTTCTTGCCTGCAACCGGTATGGTCTGCGTGATCGTCTTCATCGTACTGAACGAGCCGGTCAAGTGGAATACGGAGTTTGAGAACGACGTCGGATGGGACGCCGTATTGTCCGTGACGACCTTGTCGGTCGAAGTGTCCAGATTGCCGTTGTTCGTCCATGCCGTCGTGCCGTCCGAAAAGTCGCCGTTTTGAATCATATTGTAGCGGTTCGGTACGGACCCGACCTCGAGCTGCGCAGAATCCACATATACCGTTCCGGCGCTGCTGCTCGGAAGCGCGATCTTCAGCTTCACCGAACTGACGCCGCTCGGCACGGTAAAGGTCAAAACCCCGCGCGTCCAGTCCGTCCCCGTCGTTCCGGATGTCGCTACGGGATCGGATTGCGCGATGACCGTGTTGCCGTTCTGCGCGTACAGCTTCGCTCCGGTCTGTCCGGTGAAGTATGCCGAGAACGTGTACGTCTTTCCCGCCGTGACCGAAACCGTCTGCGTCGCGCTGGCGGTCGTACCTGACGTACTGACCATCTTTAAACAATATTTCCCGATATGCGCGTACGTCGACGAGAATGTCACATCGGTCGTGCTGCTTCGCGTCCACGGATTGCCGGAAGCGCCTGTCGTCTCAAAGCCGTGATTCTTCAAAAGGTTAAAGACCGTGTTCTGCATCTTGGACAGCGACTTGAGCTGCGTAACGGTTTGGTCCGCCGTGTTGTATGCGGCAAATACCGCGCGTCCTTCCGGATCCCGTACGCTGATCGCCTGCCCGCCGTTGTTGAACTGATACGTCGTTTGTCTTCCCTGCGTGTCCGTGACCGTCGTGCGGTTCCAACCGTAATCAAAGGTCAGATACTGCCCTGCCGTTGTGTTGGCATTCTCTTGCACCTTGATTATCTTGTGTGGTGCGTTCGTATTGTAATTGTAAAAGAGATTGTAATGGTCAACGTTTGTTGCTCTCTTCAGACAGTGTTTGTAATATGTAAACGAACAGCTTTCCCCGTCTGCATATGAGATTCCGATCAGTTCGCTTGAAGAATACGTATAGGATACATCCAATCCGTTCGGAACGTCGACCCCCGAAAGCAAATCGTTGGAATAGGTCAGTGTGAGCAGCTGCCGCGGTACGCCTCCTGTCAATACCTCCTGAATCGTATAAATCCTTAAATTATTGACGTTGGTTGTCGTATACGTTATGACCGTTTGATTGCCGTCTGCATCTTCAATCGTTGTCAGTCTGCCGTTGTTCGCGCCGGAATTGCAGGCAAAGATCAGTTTGTTCCCGCCTTTGTCCTCAATCGTTGCCGTTGTCCCGGAGATCGTCAGCGTACTGTCCTTATCCAATTCGTTGACGTACGTATTCGTGCTGCTGTACCGGTAATAATGCCGCGTTCCGTCTCCGTCGATCAGCCGGTAATACGTTTCGCTCCCCGTACGATTGACAAGCTCGACCTTTTCCAAGGACTGCGAGTAGTTCAGCCGCCAGCCGTATCCGTAACCGATGTTTTGCGTTCTGTCATTCGTGTTGTATACATGTGACAATGAAATCGGCAATACGCCGTTGCTGATCGTCGCATCTGGATGTGTCCATGTCAGATTCCCGGAAAATACGTTGACCGATCCCGTCCCTGCTCTGCCTGCGCTTTGACTGTTGTAGGTAAATCGGCTTTCAAGGCCGGTACTGCTCACGTATATGATCGAAAAATACGGATGTCCGGAATAAGCGGAGTTATAGTTGGAAGAACGATACTCCGTATACCAGTTCGACGTTTCATCCCACGATTCCAGAATAACCCCGTAATTCTGTCCCGGGTTTTCATACCAGAACTTCACCAGCGCGGTGATATCGAACTGATTAAACTGGTTCTGCTCCGCTGTTGCCGCAATTGCGGAAACACGCCCCCGTTCCACAGACGCTGTGCTGTCAGGATCGAAGTTGCTCCATGTAACCGTGTTGTAGTCCCAATCCGTCAAAACCTTATACAGATCGATTTCTTTGTTGTATTCCAGACTGGTATTGTATCTCGAAAGGTTCAGCGTGGACTCTACAATGACGTCGCCTGTTTCCAACGTCGGCAGCCCGTTGACTTTGATCAAAGCCCTGTAATGCGGCGTGCCTCCGATCTTTAAACGGTCTCTTGCATTGTAGTTGCTGTTCTGCGATTGGTAACTGATATACGTGTCGTCTACCGTCCCCGAAAACGACGGTCGAATATCCGGATCGACAATCACCGGGTATGCGCGTGATTCGTCTTTCAGCCACGTCTCGTCCGGAATCAATGTGTACGCGTATCCTTCTTCCGTTTCGATCAGCCAAACTTCAATTTCATCGCTCTCTTCGCCATTTGCGTCATACATGAACGGAGTCCTGAGCGCAAAGATTTCTTCCCCCGTTTCGTCAACAAAAACAATCCGACCGTCCTTCTCTTCTGCTTTTAAGCCGTTTGTTGTCAACAGCGATGTGTAAACAACTGCGGTTTCCGGCGCATGATCCAGAACAATGTGTTCGGACAATTGCTTGCCGGAAAGAATATAACGCACTTCCAGCCCGGTCTCCGGATCTTTGTATGCCAATTCGGAAGTCAGTTCCTGCGGAAAACGCATCTGCATATCCCGTTCTTCATTCGTTTCCGGTTCCTTATACTCGTGCCTGACAATTTCCGCTTCTGCTGCCGTGATCTTCAGTGTTTCATATTCCGCTTCTGTTTCTTCGACCGCCTCAACTTCCGGCTCCTCCGGTTCAACCTGCTCCTCGGGTTCTGCTTCCTCTGTCGAAGTTTCCGTTTCTTCCGGTTCGCTTTCCATTTCCTCCGTTGGATTGTCTGTTTCCGATTCTTCAGCCTGTTCTTCGGATTCCTCGACCGCTTCCGCTTCTGCTTTCTCATCCTCCAGTTCTTCCGGTTCTGTTTCCGCAGTCTCTCCCGCTTCTTCCAAAGTCTTCGTTGTGTCTGATTCATCCGGAACCGCTTCTTCCGGAACAATGACTTCCTCCACTGTTTCCGCAATATCCGTTGTTTCGGTCGGTTCAACTTCTTCCTGCAACAAAGGCATTTCCTCCGTGAATCTCCACGAAAGGACGTGCCCTTTGAATTCAACTGTAATCAGATCGCCTGTGTTGAAATAAGGTGAGAAAGAAACCGTGAAATCATTGTCCCTGTTCCGATACACCTGCGTCCCGTCTTCCAACGTGACTAGTTCCAACGTGTTGTCAATCGCTTCCCATGTTTCTCCCCTGAAAAAGTGTACCGGATCGCTGTATATCACTGCTTCCTGCGCGCCGTCCGCTCTGCGGAACACCTTTATACTCTCGTCACGTTCCTCTCGCAGCTCGCCGACCAGCGGACTGTATGCAAGTGAATTCTCCTGTGAAAAGTCGTTCGCTTCTGCGTATGATTCGATTGCTTCTGTAAGGCCTGCCTGCTCCGCTTCCTCTGCAAGTGCTTTTACCGGTACTGCGATATAGCCTACATACAACAGGATCCATGCCACCGCCAAGTTAAGTACTCTCGTCAATATATTGCGCTTCATTTCCTGCTCTCCTGTTCTTTTTCTTTTCACAATCTATAAACACCGCGCATTCCGAAATAATCCATTCGAAAATAATATATTATTATGTGTGCTCTGTAGTGTCATCGCTGAAGCAAAAAGTAGGTTGTGTTTCCTTCTATCAAAAATATGAAAAAAGATTAAAGCACCAATGGACATTTCATCATGTTATGGTGTCTTTTATTTTTGAGGAAACTCAAATTCATTTTTGGAGGTTATTATGAAAAGGAAAATCCTATGTATCGCGCTTGCACTGTTGATGTGCATGATGGTAACTGTGCTGACGTATGCAGATAACTCTGCGGAAACATTATCGGAAAGAGCGGTAATATCTGCTACCTTTGGGTTGAAACACATTTCCGGCTCGACATATAAAATGTGGGCAAAAATTGAAAATCCTCTTGAAGTGTCCGTCTATGCAAGGCTCACCCTGTATAATATCTCCTATACGCAGATTACTTCTGTCAACACTACATCCACCAACGCGACCATCAATCTGAACCAGAACGTAACCCTTTCTTCCGGCACCTATCATCTGATCCTGACCTATACAGCAGACGGCTCAACATATTCATCCGAAAAAACATATACTATCTAATCTAAACTAAATGAGAAGGCGGGCGTTCTTTCAGAACGTCCGCCGTTTTCTCATTCCGCCGTTAAGATACTTATGATTTCATCTACGGTATAGCTGTCTTCCGCAATGATCCCGAAAATGGAATCTTCGTAGAGTTTCATCACTGTCATCATTCCATTATTCTCGAAGGAATAATAAATGGATGGATCGTCATCATAGACCGTAAACCCGGTTGATGTGGTTACTTCCGAGTCCAACGCATTCCAGATCTGGAATGTAATGACCGTTCCCTTTGGCGCTTCGTATTCTGCACGTAACCGCAGATAATCGTCGAATTCATCATAATAATACTTCAACTCTGTGTACGGGAAGGGAAGAACCATCGGTCGAACGCCCATTGTCTTTGTAAATTCTTCAAACGTATTAACATACACATCGCTGTTTTCCTGTTTCAGCGTATTGCCTTCTTCGGAATCGGGTGCCGTATCCAGAGGAATCACCATCGCTTCATTATCGTTTCGATTAAATACGATTCTGCCGTCATCGAACAACGTTCCGATATACTGTATCACGCTCTCCGCAATCGCTCTGCCGATGGGCGTCGCAGCAAAGAACACCGTCATAAAAATGATAATCAATGTGGCGATTGCAATCTTACGAATCGGCGGCACAGCGAACTGCTCGCCGATATTGCGAAGCCACGCAGTTCGCTTTTCTTTCGGACGGGTCATACCGAGTGTTGCATAGATGGAATCAACAAATTCCTTTCCCGTCATCCTGCTATTTGCTTCGACGATCGCTTTCGCTTCCTTTTCGGTTAAGGGGAGTTCGTGCGTATCAAAATACGGATGATCCAGTGCAATCCTTTGCAGGTATCGCCATTCCAATCTTGTCATTTTCATCGGCAGTGTTCCTTTCTTACATCGATAACAAAACGCTCAACTGTACAAACAGATGCTTATGATGATGTTTTAAATAGTTGCGCATACTCTCGAACTTCTTTGTCGTCTGCCGCTTGGTAAGTCCCAGTGAAGCAGCGACCTCCTCCAATGGCACTTGGTCAACATAATATGCGATGAATGCCTTCCGGGATTGCTCATCATAATACGTCAGATGGTGATCCAGCGACTCGATCCACTCCACAAGCTCATACTCCTGCTTGATCGCCGGATCGGAAAAGGTGTCCTTCAGTTTTTCATAGCTCTCATCAGCCACTCTTTGCCTCGCTTTCGTGCGCCGTTGGTTGATCGTCGCATTGCGGATGCAGACCATCAGATAGGACTTGCAGTGCGCGATGTCCTTGAGCTCGTCCTGCTTCTTGCAGATCTTTGTTGCGACCGTTTGCAGAACATCTTCTCCATCCGCCCAGTTACCCGTCATGCGAACAGCAAACAAAAGGAGATCTTGATAATTCTCCTCGATAAAGTTCATGATTGAGCTTGCCATGTGGGTTCCTTTCGGGATCTTTCATGAACCTACTAACTAACACACCGTCAGTTCACAAAAAGTCCATTGTCAAATTGTAAATTTTTTGTCGAGCCTTGTCTTTCTTTGTCGAACAAAAAGCGCACTGATCCGACAAAGTATACGTATAGATCGGTATGTATTCTATTGCTTATTCGTATGATTGTCAATTGCAATGGTTATTTCTTCGCGCAAAAACAGAAAAGTCGAAGTTGTTCACCGTTCCGGCTCGTTTCTGTGTGTGCGTTGCTTTTGCTGCTCTTTCACAGGGTGCTTGCGTTCGTATTCGCGCTGCAGTTCCGTTCTCAAAAGGTTCAGAAGCCGCGGTGCGTCTTTTTGGATGCGTTTGACGCGCTTGACACGGTTGCGCAGCACCGTGATCTCGGATGTGATCGCCGCGCGCTGTTCTCTATTTTCTGTAAGAACGTTTGGATCGGTCTCATCCTGATCCCGCGGGATCATTTCATTGTGTGGCTCGACAAACGGCAAAAGGAGACGATCGAATGAAGAAGAACGACAGCCCCGATCGGGAACCGATCCAATCCCTTGCCGTAGACACACTTCAGCCGTTTAAGAATCATCCGTTCCGGATGTATTCCCGGGAGAAGCTTGCGGAGCTTTCCGAGAGCATCCGTGAGAACGGCGTCATTTCCCCGATCCTTGTCCGTCCGCTTGCGTCCGGCGGGTATGAGATCGTATCCGGGCATAACCGTGTGGAAGCATGTCGGTTGGCAGGAATCGAAACGATCCCGGCGATCGTGCGCGAAATGGATGACGACACCGCGATCCTCGTCATGATCGACGCCAATCAGCAGCGCGAAAGCGTTCTGCCGAGCGAAAAGGCGTTTGCCTACAAGATGCGTCTGGACGCTATGAAACGGCAGGGAAAGCGGACCGCTTCGGTTGGTACCCAAGTTGGGTACAAGTCGGGAGGGAAGTCCGCGGATCGTCTTGCGCGGGATGTCGGAGAGAGCCGCAACCAGATTCAGCGCTATATCCGGCTGACGTACTTAATTCCGGAATTGCGCGATATGGTCGACAGCGGAAAGCTTGCGATGAATCCCGCTGTCGAGCTGTCTTACCTTCCGACAATGGAACAAACCTATGTGCTGGCGGCGATCCAGTCCGAACAAAGCTCACCGACGCTTGCACAGGCGAAAGAAATGAAGGAAGCATGCTCCGGCGGCTCTTTCACATTCGACACCCCGCTTGAGATTATGATCGCCGGGAAAGGCAAACGCAAGGAAGTCCTGACGCTTCCGATGGATCGCTTCGCAGGATTCTTCCCGCCGGACAGCACGCCGCGCGAAATCGAGGAAGCGCTGTTCCGGATCCTGACGGATTACCAACACAGGCAGGAACGGAAGCGTTCCCGGGAGATGGAACGGTGACGCACGAAGAGGGACATGATATGGACGATGAAAGCCCGGCGAAAACGTACAGTGCCAAGACAGTACATAACATACACTCTGCATTGAAGCAGGCTTTGGATCAGGCGGTCCGGACAAACCTTATCCCCCGTAACCCCTGCGCCTATGTTCGACTGCCGAAGAAGGAAAGCATTGATTACGTGATTCCCTCCCCGGAACAGCTCTCCGCGCTTTTGAAAGAGCTCGGGGATCATCCGACCTATTATCCGATCCTCATCTGCGCGATGCTCGGCTGCCGCCGCGGAGAAGCTCTGGGGCTGCAATGGCAGGATATAGATTTCAAGCAAAACACGATCCATATCCGCCGCGCTTTTATTTACAATTCTTTGACGCAGAAGAACGAGATCGGCGAGCTGAAGACAAAGAACAGCAAGCGCGTGCTGCCCTTGCCGGAAATGCTGAAAGCGGAACTGCTGAAGCTGAAGGAACGGAATAAGGAAGTATGTGATTATCTCGGCGTAGAGATCCCGTATCTGTGCATCAACGATGCCGGACAGATGCTGACGCCGAATCTGTGTTCCCATCACTTCCAGCAGGCGGCGAAGAAAGTGGGTTTGAAGGGTATGCGGCTGCACGATCTCCGGCATACGGTTGTGTCCTATATGCTCGACGCAGGCGAGAGCCCGAAAACCGTGCAGGAATTCGTCGGTCACGCCGATCCGGGCTTTATGCTCCGGCAGTACGCGCATGTTCTGGAACAGAGCAAGAAACGCGCAAGCGACACGCTGATGCGAACACTTTTCGGGCAAAGCATATAATGAGCACTACTGCAGAAGTAAAGGACGCCTCAACACGGGGCGTCCTTTGCAGCTCAACTCGAATTACATAGATGCTCGCTAATCAGCTGGTATGTCTTTCAAAAACTGGCAGATGTTAAGCATGTCCCTGCGCACAAGATAGGTATTGGCTCATATAATCGTAGCCATCTTCTATTTCATGAATAGAAAACCGAGGCTTAATCTCTTGTACTGTAGCACATAATGAATCTTTGTTTTTGCCCCACTTGTTTTTATTATAGCTTTTTTGAACAAATAGTATTGTTGAGTACAATTCCAGTTCTTTGGCGGTTCTTGAACCAAATGTATTTACAACTTCCTCAATCTGATTATCATAAGGTGTTGAAACACTTTTTAAGGCTGATACTTGATAACCGTGCATTCCATTTGGATAATCAACCCATTTCACTTCTATAAGCCCAGTCTGACGAGCGAAGTCAATTTCTTCCATTACCTCTGAAGAATATGGACCATAAGTATATATTTCAAAGTCATAATTTAAGGGTACCTTTTTTAATTCCTGCAAGAAATACACGCATTTCATTATCGCAGTTTTTCCTATCTCAGGATGCTTTTGGGCTATACAGGATATAATCTTTGCACGTTCATAAAACTCCATTTTATAGTCTCCTCTCGGCGTAAAGTCTTTGCACTTTGCTAATTGCACTCATTGATTTCACGATTGATGAGATTTCACTGAGTGATTTAAGTGTACCTGTTCTTTCGCTATAGATTCCAATGTCTTTATCCAGCTTATACCATTTTGTGCTCGGACTGTCTAAAAAAGTCTCAATTCCTGCATCATGATACTGCTGACTTAACTCCTCGATCTTTTCAGTATCTTGTTTAGATGGTATCATGTCTGTTTCATAAATGCAACGAAAATGATCACGATTCATAATAATTTTACCATGCTTCCCGCCCTTTTCTCTTTTAATACCACTTTGAATCGCCCAGTCGTCATATTTTAGATATGCGTCTAACTGATTAGGCGGGGGATAGCAACCACTTTTTCGCCCTGAATTAACTAGAACCTCCTTTGCAGCAAGATAGATATGATGGTCGTATATTCGTCGAGTTTTGTGAAAGTATATCTGGGAAAACATTTGATATCTAGCCAACACAAGACTTTCTGCAATATGACAACCACCATCCTGAATTGCAATTATGGGAGAATCGGTTTCCGTTTTCCCTAGAACCATACAATGTATTAATCTGTTTCGATCATAAATCCCATAATTGACGCCAGCATGAAGTGAGTCACGCATGAGATAATCTGCACGATCTGCATCAAGTTGCCCTGAAATAAGGTTTTTCCATAGGAGTACAAAAGGATTAGGTTTAGCTGTTAAATCACCCAAAAGTGCAGTTACTTCTTCAACTTTTATTCCATAGTTTCTATTAATCGGGTGATCCTCGATAAGCTCTTTAAATTTCGATTTAATGATAGCAATACTATATTCCTCATGTTCATAGTGTTTGCCGTCGTTTGGTTTGTGAAGTGGCATAAGGTCTTCCCCTGCATGCGAAAACGGAGGATGACCGATATCATGCAACAAAGCAGCAAGACGGATTACTTTCTTCCATCTCATAATTCCACTATTATCAAGTTTTAGATCGTTTTTTACAAATTCAGATGACTTTTCCATGATACAATCATACATGTCAGTCGCCATCTGCATTACACCAATTGAATGCTCAAATCGTGTATGAATTGCTCCCGGATATACCATATCAGTCAACGAAAGCTGACGTATTCTACGCAATCGTTGAAAACACGGATCGTTTAAAATATCACGTTCCTGATCATCAAATTTGATAAACCCGTAGACCGCATCCCGAACCTCATACTTATAAGACAAAATAAAACCTCCCGCAAATCAATAATACAGAATCATAAAAGAAATTTCCTTTTGATGTTCTAATACAAATAACACTGAAAAGGTAACTAAAGTCCACTGCTAATTATCTTTTTTCAAAATATATTATCTTAACAATATAAAGATGATAACAATCCTGTCAATAATTGTAGTAACTAATTCATTTGTCACAATTTCCTCTTCGGGATTAAGGATTTTGTTCATGTATCTAACCAATGCCATTAGATCGCGTTTGATTTGTATTATTGCTTGCTCGTTTTGCACAATCATTTACAGAACAGTAAGCAGATAGATCCAGTTCTATAGCGAATTCGACAATGGAAAACAGTCATTCTTTAAAAGAGCTGCTTTAAAAACTGTGTCCACTTTGTGTCCAGTTTGGCAAATGAGCACAAGACGAGATAGAAAAAAGCCCCAAAACACTGGGGTTTTTGGGGCTTTCTTTGGAGGCGCCACCCGGAATCGAACCGGGGATAAGGGTTTTGCAGACCCGTGCCTTACCGCTTGGCCATGGCGCCGAATCCTGTATGAAAAAGCGGCTGCAGCCGCCTTGTTGTTGTGGAGCGGGAAACGGGGCTCGAACCCGCCACCTCAGCCTTGGCAAGGCTGCGCTCTACCAAATGAGCTATTCCCGCAGGATGGTGCCTCAGAGTGGACTTGAACCACCGACACAGGGATTTTCAGTCCCTTGCTCTACCAACTGAGCTACCGAGGCATATTGGCGACCCGAAGGGGGCTCGAACCCCTGACCTCCAGCGTGACAGGCTGGCATTCTAACCAACTGAACTACCGGGCCGCGTCTTGGTGGGAACAACAGGGCTCGAACCTGTGACCCTTTGCTTGTAAGGCAAATGCTCTCCCAGCTGAGCTATGCTCCCCCACGCGACTAGCGCAAGAGTTATTATAACGAATGATCCCGCGTCTGTCAACTGTTTTTTTCGGAAAAAGTGAATTCCCGGAGCAAAGTCCGCTGTGAAACACGAAGAGGAGCTGTGTGTCGAAATCCGGGAGGTCTTTTGCATAAGGAACGCGCGGCGTCAGACCCGCTTGCGCATGACGCCCTCGGAGTGATGCTGGACCGCAGGGGAGACGAGGCTTTTCAGGTTTCGCGCCGCGCGTCGGTGTGCCGTACCGTTTAAGCCGTGATCCTTTTTTTGTTCCGGATCGTCGAAAAGAAATATGCCGCAGTGCCGATCGCGGCGAGCGCGCCGCCGGCGATCCAGTAAACGAGTGTCAGCGGATTCGTCGTGCCGTAGATCTCGAGCGCGCCGGTGACAAGGCTGCCGACGGTCAGCGTCGCGATCCCCGCGTGATACACGCTGCGCGTAAAGCGGTTCGGGTACGGCGCGCGCAGCATCGTGATGAGCAGCAGCGGCGTCACGCCGAGCACGAGCGGAAACGCGAAGGCGTAGAGCATGCCGTAGGAATACACGCCGTGACCGAACGCTTCATAGATCGCGCCGAAAAGCGCACAGAACAGGGTTGCCGACAGGTCCGCAAGGATCAGCTTTTGCTGCGGATTGAGTTTACGCGCCGTAACCGATGTAGACAATGTCGCTCACGCTCCTTTCGCTGGATTTTCTGCCGTTTGCGGGGTTGTTGATCAGGTTCCCTAAAAACACCATCGATGACGAGCCGCCGCCGTCAAGGTTATAGGCGGTTTTGCAGCCGATCGACTCTAAAAACGTTGCCAATTCGTACAGAGAAAGCCCGTCGCTGTCGCCCGTGCGTCCGTCCGCCACAACGAAGACGTAGTGCAGATCGTCAAGCACGCCGATCGCCGTGCGCGGATTGCTCGCCATGGCCCTGCCGACCTCGTCGTTCTCCGAGACGGAGACCGTGCCGTTTTCCACAAGCGCCGGACCGAAGCTGAGCACGTTCCATGCGCCGGACGCGAGCAATTCTTCCGCCGTGACCGCATCCTCGTCAATGATGCCGAACGAGCCGTCCGCGTAGATCACAAGGTCCTCGCCGCCGCTCGACGTGTTCCGATACAGCACGCCGTTGCGGATCACATAACCCGACCGCTGCGCGCCGTAGTAATCGCCGTTGATCGCAAGGATCGCGTCGACCGAAGCCGCCATTGTCGAGGTCTTTTCGGTGATGTTGCGTCCGTAGCTGTTCTCGGCCAGCGCGGTCCTGAGGTAGTCTGCCGAGGAAAGCCGCACGTCTGCGACGTAGACCGTCGTTTCGAGCAGCCGGTATGTTTGAAGCTCCACGGAAATGTTCCCGTCCGAATAGGTCGTGTCGGTCATGACGGGCTCGGCCGAAACGGCCGCAGGGGCCGGTTCCGCCGCGGATTCCTCCTTGGACTCCGGCTCCGCCGCAACGATCACGATCGTTTCCGTTTGCTCCTCGGTCCCGACCCGGACCGCCTGCGCCGCGGACGCGTCCGAAGCGACCGAATACACGCGCTTGATCAGAAATGTGTCGGCAAGGAGATATCCGGTGAACAGCAGGAGCGCAAGCCCGAACAGGACCGCAAACCCGTACTTTGGTATCTTCATGTTCTTCACCTCTCTTTTTCTTGCCCTTATCATACGACGTCAACCCTAAATGAACTTAAATCGAAACAATTTTTCTGATGCTTTTTCCGGGACGATATGGTATGATAAAAAAAAGAAGCTTCGGGAGGGACCCATGCGCCTGTTATTTGCGGAAGACGAGCGATCGCTGTCGCGCGCGGTATGCGCGATCCTGAAAAAGAACAATTATTCCGTCGACGCGGTCTTTAACGGCGCGGACGCGCTGGACTACCTCGCGACCGAGAATTACGACGGCGTGATCCTCGACGTCATGATGCCGAAGGTCGACGGGTTCACGGTCCTGAAGCGCATGCGCGAAGCCGGAAACAAGACGCCGGTGCTGATGCTGACCGCGCGCTCCGAGATCGACGACAAGGTCTTCGGCCTCGACTCCGGCGCGAACGATTATCTCACGAAGCCGTTCGATACCAAAGAGCTTCTTGCGCGCATCCGCGTCATGACGCGGCAGTCCGCGGTGCAGGCCGACTCGAAGCTTTGCGTCGGGAACCTCACGCTGGACGTCGCGACGTACGACCTCAAAGGCCCGAACGGACAGTTCAAACTTGCGGGCAAGGAGTTTCAGATGCTCGAAATGCTGATGCGAAACCCGAAGCGGCTCCTGTCGACCGACGCGTTCATGGACCGCATCTGGGGATATGAGAGCGAAGCCGACCAGAACGTCGTCTGGGTCTATATTTCATATCTGCGCAAAAAGCTCGAGGCCGTCGGCGCGAACGTCAGGATCAATGCGCAGCGCGGCGTAGGCTATTATCTGGAGGTGTCGGAATGATCCGGAAGCTGCAGCGAAAATTTGTTTTGGCGGCCATGCTGTCGCTGTTCATCGTGCTCGGACTTCTCATCGGGCTCATCAACGTATTGAATTATCGCTCGCTGGTGACGGAGGCGGACGACACGCTTTCGATGCTCGCGGAGATCGGAGGAAACGGCGCCGACCGCTTTACGTTCGGCGGCAAGACGCCGCCGGACCAGCGCGAGGACGGCTTGGGACGCGGACAGCGCCGCGCGTTTTCCGGCGAGCGGCCGTATCAGGCGCGTTACTTTTCTGTGACCCTTTTGGATTCCGGCGAAGTCGAAAGCTCCGATCTCAAAAATGTCGTGACCGTGGACGAGCAGACGGCCGTCGAAATGGCGAAAGCCGCGGCTGAAAAGGGACGCGAAAAGGGCTTTTCGGGCGATTACCGCTATCTCGGTACGTCTGCGGACGACGGGACGCGCTGGATCTTTCTGAACCGCGAGCGCGAGCTCTCGACGTTCCGGACCTTCCTGTGGACAAGCATCGGCATCTCCGCGGCGGGCTTCGTCATGGTCCTTTTGCTCCTGCTTCTGCTTTCCGCGCGGATCGTACGCCCGATCGCCGTAAGCTATGAGAAGCAGAAACAGTTCATCACCGACGCAGGTCACGAGCTCAAGACGCCGCTCACCATCATTCGCGCCGATACGGACGTGCTTGAAGAGGATCTTCCCGACAGCGAATGGATCGCGGACATCCGCACCCAGACGGACCGCCTCTCCTCGCTGACCAACGACCTCATTTATCTTTCGCGCATGGAGGAAGAAAGCGCAAAACCGCAGATGCTGGACTTCCCGCTGTCCGACGTCGTTTCCGAGTCCGCGCAGCCGTACCGTTCGGTCGCCCTGACGCAGAACAAGACGTTTTCCGCAGACATTCAGCCGATGCTTTCGATGTACGGGGATGAGAAGTCGATCCGCAAGCTCGTTTCGATCCTTTTGGACAACGCCATGAAGTATTCGCCGGAAGGCGGAAGCATCGCGCTGTCGCTGAAGAAGACCGGCAGACAGCTGATGCTTTCCGTAACGAACACCGCGACAAATCTGGAAAGGGGCGATCACGACCGGCTGTTCGACCGGTTCTACCGCGCCGACGCCTCGCGCAGCTCCGAGACCGGCGGCTTCGGCCTCGGGCTTGCGATCGCAAAAGCGGTCGTCGACGCGCATAAGGGCAAGATCCACGCAAGCTCGGACGGTCGGTCCCTGACCGTCGAAGCGGCGTTTACGGAATAAGGAATAATAAAAGGATTATAACAGAAAACAGCTCCGGGGGAAGGGATCCCGGAGCTGTTTTCGTTTTGTTCGGCGATCACCTTCTGCCGCGGCCGCCGAAACCGCCGAAGTTGCCGAAGCCGTAATTTCCGGTCGCGCCTTCCGTTTGAGAAGACTGCGTCCAGGAAAGGAAGGTCGAGCCGTCCTTCTCCACCGTATAGGAGCCGGAGAGCGCAAACGTGTCCGACGCGATCCAGCAGGAGGAATAGGAGCCGGAAAGCGTGAATGCAAAGATCGTATTGCCGCTTGCGTCCGCAATGCGGTATTCGCCCGCAGAGAAGGCCGTGCCGTTCGAAACATAGGTGTTGACCGAGCCGTTCGAGGGGATCTGACAGATACCGCCGAGCGCGACGATCGTGCCGCCCGTGACGGTGACCGTTCCGTCGGTGTCCACCGAGCCCGCCATGCCGCCCATCTGCGCGCCGCTGAGCACGAGCACCGTGCCGCCCGTCATCAGAAAGCTTCCGTTCGAGTCGATCGCGTCCGTATCGCCGGAGGGCGTCTGGATCTCGGCATAGCCGCCGTTGATCGTGACCATCGGCGTTGCCGCGCCTTTGCATGCGTTCAGCCCGTCGTCGTCGCCGCAGACGCGGGTCGTGCCGCCGTTCAGCGTGATCACGTTTGCCTCAAGGCCCTCGTGCGATTCGGCGACGGTGACCGTGCCGTCGTTGACCGTCAATGCGTTGTCCGCGTGCATGCCGTCGTCCGCCGAAGTGACCGTGACGGTCCCTCCGTTCAGCGTGATATTGCCGAGGCCCGTCTCGCCGTTTTCCAGCGCCGTGCCGCCGTTCGCGTGCAGGCCGTCGTCGCCCGCAAAGACCGTGAGCGTACCGGCGTCAATGACGATCTCGTTTTCCGCCTTGATCCCTTTTGCGGAATACGTCGTCTTGGAAGAATTGCCGCCGTCCGTGATGCTGACCCAGTCGCCCGAGATCGTTCCGCCGGAAACGGAGGTCAGAAGATAGCCGTTCATTGCCGTGTTGATCGTCTCGCCGGTCGTGCTCGCCTTATAGTTCGTTCCGTCCGGCGCCGCGCCGTGCTCCACGATCTCAAGCAGGATGTTCCGGTAACCGTCCGGGATGCGAAACATGAGCCCGTAATATCCGGTGCGCCCGCTGTAGATCATGGTCTCATAGACGCACTGCACGAATTCGCCCGCCGTGTCGTCGTCGTTATAGAGATAGGCGTAATAGTCGCAGTTTTCGCTGTACAGCGAGGCCGGAACGATCAGATATGTTTCGGTGCCCTGTACGGCCGTTCCGACGTCCGCATACGACGCGGTGTAAACATTCACCACGCAGGTCTCCTCCTCGGAGATCTCGACGTTGTACGCCGCGGAAATGCCGTCGCAGGCCGCGTAAATATCGACGTGACCACCCGTGATCGACACGGCCCCGCGCTGTTTTCCCTTATTGGACACGTCCGAATTTTCGGTCTTCACGCCGTCCGACGACGTAGAGATCAGGATGAGCTCGCCGGACTTGATCGCAACGGAATCGTTGCCCTTCAGCGCGTTGCCGACAGCCGTGACCTTCAGCGTCAGGTTCTTGACCGAAAGATCGTCCTTCGATTTCACGCCGTTGTCGAACGCGGCTGCAACGATCAGCGTGCCGCTGCCCGCAAGCTTCAGATCGCAGGCCGCATAGATCGCGGCATCCTCCTCCACGCCGTCTGCGCTGCCGGTGCGAAGATCGGTCACGGTGTTATAGGAGTCCTTCTCCGCCTTCACGGTGACTTCGGCGGCGTTCTTCACCAGGATCGGCGCGCCGGTCGAACAGGAGATCGAAGCGTTGTCGAGGATCAGCTTGATTTCATCCTCGTCGCCCGCGTCCACCACGATCTGCCCGTCGGAGAGCGCGCCGGAAAGCGTGTACTCGCCCGCCGCTGCGATCGTATAGACGGAACCGTTCTGTGTCACCGCGTCAGCGTCTGATAGGATCGTGAAATCATCCGCCGTTTCCTTTGAAGCGTCGGTCGGATCGGTCAGCGATTCTGCGTTGACCGGCGCGGCGGTCTCCTGCGCCGATACCGGAACGGATGCGCCGCTCTCCGCCGTGATCGCCGTCTGGTTCGACGAGGCGCTTGTATTCGTCTGCGTCTTTCCTCCGCACGCAATGCAGAGAAGCGCAAGCATCATCAATAAAGCAAATGCACGTTTCATGGGTCTTTCCTTTCTGCAAACAGTATACAATCAATTGTTCGTTCTGCAAAGTTTTTTTCATATAATACGATAAGATCAGCCGGGAGGAGATGTGCTTGTTTTCATCCGTTCATAAAGCTGTCAATCGTCAAATTCAGCGACATGTGCGGTGAATTTGACACCTTGCAGATTCCGCCGCCCGGAAATGCGCAGCATTTCAGGCGGGAGCTGTAAAACCGGTCTGTTGAAAACATGTTTTCAACAGACTGATGTTTATAACTGCGCCTGCTGTTCGCTGTACGGCAGCAGCGCGATCTCGAGGTTGCCGTTTCGGGTGCGCAGTTCGTCGATGAACGCCTTCTCCTCCTTCGGATCCTTCATGCGGACCAGGAACGAGAGTCGGAACATCGAACCCATGCCGGTCGTCTTCACGCCGAGACGCTCAAAGCTTTTCAGGTACCGTCTGAAAGGCTCGTCAAACATATCGGTGTATTCGAGCGATTCCGGGACCGTCACCTTCAAAAGCCGCTCCTGCTTCAAAGGCTTGCTGTCGAAAAGATGCAGCGACGCAAAGAGGAAATACAGCGCCGCGAGCGTGAGAAGAATGATCACGCCGTAGGCAAGATAGCCCATGCCGAACGCGATGCCGGCGCCCATGGCGATCAGGATCGCGGCGATCTCGTCCGCCGTGCCCTGCGCCGAGCGGAAGCGGATCAGGCTGAACGCGCCGCCGACTGCAACGCCCGCGCCGATGCTCCCGTTCACGAAGGTGACGACCGCGCCGACGACGAACGGGATCAGCGACGCGACGATGAAGAAGCGTTTGGTGGCGCGCACCCGCCGCGACATGATCCACGCAAACAGCAGTCCGGAAGCAATCGCGACGCCCGCCATCAGGAAAAACTCCGACGCGGACACAGAGGAAGAATAGATCGAATCAAACATGGCAAATCTCCTTTCGTTCTGTCAGCGGGTCCGCATCGACCGGCGGTACGCCTCGCCGTACTTGCTGATGCTCCCGCGTTTGATCTTCCCTTCGGAAAGGATGCGGACGAGCCACAGCGGGATCGTATCCTGCACCTTGACCTCAAGGATCGTATCGCCCGGGTTCAAAAGCGAGATCCCGATCGGCGCGTGATCGAAGGACAGCGCGTCGGTGCGGTAGCGCGGGTTGCGGTCGATCGTAAGCCGCAGATCGCCGTCGGGCTCATAGTACGCGGTGCGGTCGTAGAGGATCATGCACGCGGGCTCGAGCTTTTTGTAATAATCGCGGAAATAGGTGATCTCGCGGTCGATCTGCCCGTCCTCGTCAAGGTCCAGCGCTCCCGCAAAGAACTGTCTGACCTCCGGCAGCGTCGCCTGTACGCGGCGCTTGTAGACGATCCCGAACGCCTTGCGCTTGAGCTCGAGGAAGACCGGCGTCTCGTCCGTCGCGCGTCCGTAGGCGCGGAGCCGGATCTTTTCCTTGAACTCCGGCTTTTCGATCGAGGTGCGTATCAGTCTCCTGTCCGGCGTGTCGTAATAGAGCGACTGGATCGTCGTAAGCCCGTACGCATCCGGCTCCATGTGTCCCTTCAATCGCTCGCAGAAGAATCTCGTCTGCTCCGCGTTCAGAATGTATTTCCATTCGACCCGCTGCATCACCGTAATCGGCGCCCGTACGCTTTCCATACATGTATCCTCTCTTTCTTTGACGGTATCATCATACAATCGTTTCCTAAAATGAAATTTAAATCCGAAAACTTTTTATGTCCAAAGAATATGCGATCGAAGAGCGCCTTCCGAATAAAGAAAAAACCGCCGAAGCGGATGAGGTCGGTTGGAAAACATGCTACTTCCCGCATAAGAGGATCAACGCAAAGAGGCTGTTCGAAAACTCAAAACCGTTTTTGAACAGCCCCTTTTGATTTTATACTGCCTCATGCGGCGAGCAGCGGTCTGAGCCGGACGATATAGCACACGATGAGCGCCGCGTGCAGGATCATGAAGATCGGCAGACCGACCATAAACTTCTTGTGCAGGGTCTTGTGGTGAATGATGCGCATCGTGATGTACATCGCGAAGCTGCCGAAAAAGAACCCGATCAGCATCAGCACCCGTTCCGGCGTACGATTCCGGCTGCCGGTCCGCGCAGCCTTCTTGTCGTAGCAGGTGATCGCCGCCGCGACGACGCTCATCACGGCAAACGCCGCGATCAGCAGATAGTCCGTAAAGATCATGATGTCCTCGCCTTTGCTGCTCCCGGTCTCGCACGGGATCCTTCGATATGACTCATCATATCATACCGCATCCTTCATTGCAAACGGAAAATCGTCGGATTTGTTCTTCCGGTTCTTGCAAACGTTCGAAAAAATGGTATAATTCAAAATAGAGGGCATTTCGACAAGGGAGGGCAATGATGGACGTCATCCGAAAATTCGAGCCGTTGTTCGGCGAATGGTACGTCGAGAGCTTTATCGGCGCGGGCAGCTTCGGCCGCGTGTACAAGATCTACCGCGACGAGCTGAACAACCGTTTCTATTCCGCGCTGAAGTACATCTCGATCCCGTCCGAGGAGAGCGAAGTCAAGCAGCTTCGCGCGGACGGCATGGACGATGCTTCGATCTCGACCTATTACGGCAGTCTCGCGGAGAACGTGTCGCAGGAGATCACGCTGATGAACCGCCTGAAGGGGAACACGAACATCATTTCCTTCGAGGATTCGCGCGTGCTTCCGAAGCCGGGCGGCGTCGGCTACGACATCTTCATCCGCATGGAGCTTCTGGAAAGCCTGACCAACCGCACCGCCGAGAAGCCGCTGCCGGTCGAGGAGGTCGTCAAGCTCGGCCTGAATCTCTGCAGCGCGCTCATGCTCTGCGCAAAGAACAGCATCATCCACCGGGACATCAAGCCCGACAACATCTTCATTTCCCCTAACGGCGATTATAAGCTCGGCGATTTCGGCATCGCGCGTACGCTCGAAGCCGCCGTGACGTTCATGAGCAAAAAGGGCACCTACAATTATATGGCCCCCGAGGTATACAAGGGCGAGAAATACGGTGCGACCTGCGATATCTATTCTCTGGGCCTTGTCATGTATCGCCTGCTGAACAACGGCAGACTGCCGTTTCTGCCGCCCGCGCCGCAGCCGATCGGTCCTATGGACCGGGAGAGCGCGATCATCCGGCGCATGAAGGGCGAACCGTACGATCCGCCCGCCGCAGCGGATCCGGAGCTCAGCAGGATCGTTCTGAAGGCATGCGCATTCCGCCCGGAAGATCGCTATGCCTCCGCAAAGGAAATGCACAGGGACCTGTTCCTCTACAGCGTCGGCGGGCAGCTTCCGACCGGCGATCCCGACTTCAACCGGACGCAGGGGTCGCAGACGCTTCGTTCCCCGAATTCGACGCTGCGCTCGTCTATCAGGCATAAGGGCTCGCCGGACGCAACGGAATCGTCGCGGTCGGTCCGTGCGGGAACGGTGGGCCGGTCGCAGCCGGATCACGGACAGCGTTCGGCATGGGAACCGCCTCGCATGTTCAACGCGGAAGCAGAGGCAAAGCGTTCGGTCAAGACTGCGCCGAAAGCGGAGCAGAGACCCGAGCCGGAGCCGAAAACGGACGATCGGACGGGGGAGTCGCTTTGGACGCCGATCCGCGCCGTGTCCGCAGAGCCTTCGATCAAGGAAGATACAAAGGATGATCTGACGCAGGGCGCGGCGTCTTGGAAACCGATCCGTATCCAGACAAAGAAGGAGCCTTCGATCGGGAAGGAATCGAACGATGATCTGACGCAGGGCGCGGCGTCTTGGAAACCGATCCGTACCCAGACAAAGGAGGAGCCTTCGATCGGGAAGGAATCGAACGATG
>JBGULC010000005.1:0-59378 GCA_045114775.1 Christensenellales bacterium
TACGGTCAGCTTTGCGGCGGTCGTTCTTACGGAGCCGTAGCTGTTGGAGGCCTTGCAGCGATAGAGGCAGCCGTTGTTGGTGCTGCTCGCCTTTACGACGAGATCCTTTTCTGTTTTGCCGGACCAGGTCTTCCAGAAAGAGCCGCCGTCCTTGCTGTACTCCCACTGGTAGCTGACGTTCTTGCCGCCCGCATAGGCGCGGAAGGTCACTTCATTGTCGATATTCGTGCTCTTGTCGGACGGATTCGTGAGGATCATCGGCTTCACGTTGGAGACCGTCAGACGCGCTTTGGAGGAAGTAACGCTGCTAAGTCCGTTCTTCACAACGCAGCGATAGAGGCAGCCGTTATTGGTCTTGCTGGCCGTCACGGAAAGCGAAGCGCTCGTCTTGCCGGACCATGTTATCCAGGATGCGCCGTTGTCCTTGCTGTACTCCCATTGATAGGCTTTTGCGCCGCTTGCGACGACTTTGAAGGTCGCGGTCTCGCCGAGCGCGACGGTCTTGTTCTTCGGCTGCGTCGTGATTGACGGCGTTGCACGGGTCGTCTGTTCAACGAAAACGGCGTCTGATTCCGCCATAGCGGCTACAGGCAGCAGCGCAATGCTCATGCAGATCGCGAGACACAGTGCGAGGATCTTCTTTATCATGGTATTCTCCCCTCTGACCGGTGCGGTTCCGGTCCGTAAAGCTTTACGGGATCCGCTTGAAATTCCCCGTTCTGCCGAACAGTTTTATCGGATATTCCTTCGTTTAGACTGTTTATATCAGTTTCTGCGCGTCGAGTAAATATGATTCGACTTCTTTTGTATCGCCCGAAGGTCCTTCTCTCCTGCTCTGTTCATTCAATAGGACGGTGATCGTTCGCATTTGGTTTTATAGTTGCAACATTTTTTTAAAAAAATCTTCGATCGCGCGTTTGCGGATCGGTTGTATGTTGCAAAACGTGAAAAATATGTTATAATTCTCTGTACGAAACGCAAAAACAGACCGGTCTGATCCGTTGGGAGGAAGATTTATGCAGTACCTGAAATTGAAAGACATCCAAAAAGCGCCGGAAAGCTACGTCGGCGCGATCACCGTCTGCGGCTGGGTCCGCACCGTGCGCGAGGGCAAGGCGTTCGGCTTCATCGAGCTGAACGACGGCACGTCCTTCCGTCCCGTGCAGATCGTGTACCCGAACGACGAGCGGAAGCTCGGCAAGGGCCTCACCACCGGCTGCGCGATCGTGGTCGACGGCGAGCTCGTTCTGACGCCCGACGCGCCGCAGCCCTTTGAGATCCATGCGAACGCGATCGCGATCGAGGGCGAGTGCCCGCCGGACTATCCGATGCAGAAAAAGCGCCACACGCTTGAGTATCTGCGCACCATGCAGACGCTCCGCCCGCGTACGAACACCTTCCTTGCGACGTTCCGCGTGCGTTCGGTCGTCGCGGCGGCGATCCACGAGTTCTTCCAGGACCGCGGCTTCGTTTACGTTCATACGCCGATTTTGACCAACGCGGACTGCGAAGGCCGCGGCGAGATGTTCCAGGTCACGACGCTGGACCTTGAGAACCTGCCCCGCACCGAGGACGGCAAGGTCGACTACACGCAGGACTTCTTCAAAAAGCCGGTGCACCTGAGTGGTTCCGGTCAGCTCTACGGCGAAGCGTTCGCGCTGGCGTTCCGCGACATCTACACCTTCGGGCCGACGTTCCGCGCCGAATACTCTTTCACCGCGCGCCACGCGAGCGAGTTCTGGATGATCGAGCCGGAGATGGCGTTCTGCGACCTCGAGGGCGATATGGACGTCGCCGAGGCGATGGTGAAATACATCATTCAGACGGTGCTCGACCGCTGCCCCGCCGAGATGGAGTTCTTTAATAAGTTCGTGGACAAGGGGCTTTTGGAGCGTCTCGACAACGTGTTGAACAACGAGTTCAAGCGCCTCACCTACACCGAGGCGATCGAGATCCTCAAAAACTCCGGCGAGCAGTTTGAGTATCCGGTCGAATGGGGCGTGGATCTGCAGAGCGAGCACGAGCGCTACATCACCGAAAAGGTCTTCGGAAAGCCTGTCTTCCTCACCGACTATCCGAAGGAGATCAAGTCCTTCTATATGCGGCAGAATGACGACGGCAAGACCGTTGCGGCGGCGGACCTTCTCGTTCCCGGCGTCGGCGAGATCGTCGGCGGCAGCCAGCGCGAGGAGCGTTACGACGTACTCGACGCGCGCTGCAAGGAACTCGGCATGGATATGAGCGAATACCAGTGGTTCCTCGATCTCAGAAAGTACGGCGGCGTCAAGCACGCGGGCTTCGGCCTCGGCTTCGAGCGTATGGTCATGTACCTCACCGGCATGCAGAACATCCGCGACGTCCTTCCCTTCCCGAGAACGGCCGCGAACCTCGAAATGTAAAGAAAAAACAGGAAAACCGCCTTCGAGCGCATCGAGGGCGGTTTTTGCATTCTGCGGATATTTGAGGGAGAAGATCGGCAGCGCAGCGAAATACGGCGCGGCGTTCCTTAATAAATACGATCGGAAGAAACGGCGTCCGTCTTCACCGGTTTTTGAAGGAGCGCCGTGAGCAGAAGCGCTGCGGGCAGCAGAGCGTTCAGCAGGAAAAAGATCCCTTGTGTCAGTACGATGTTCTTGATATTCTGGTTGAGAATACAGGTGTGAACGGTGTTGATGAGCTGCAGCAGGAGAATCAGCACCGCAGCGATGATCAGGAAGTTCCTGTTCAGCTTTCCCTTGAATGCGCCGACCATACAGATCGTCAGCATCGCGATGACGGCAAGATCGAAGAGAAAATATATGACTTGCACGACCGTAAAGGAGGATTCCTTTATCAGGATCGCAGCCGCCGGATAGGACAGGATGATGATCCAATAAGTGATCGAAAGCAGCAGACAGCAGACCCCGAGCAGGGACGTTTTGCCTTTTTTATATTGGATCAGACAATACAGGGTCAGAAACACGGACGCCGCGAACATCAGGATCGGGTTGATGCCTGTTTGAAACGCATGATATCCGCTGTACGGAGAAACCTCGATATCTCTGATCAGGCTCGGTATGATCGTTGCGATATAAATGATCCACATAAGCAGACAGACCGTTGCAGAAACGATCGCAAGGATCGCAGGCACGATCAGCGCACGGCGCTTCTTCGGCGCTGCTGCGGCAGGCTGTTGATAAACAATCTGCTGATAGATCGGCTGCGAATAGACCGGCTGCGAATAAACCGGCTGCTGATGTACCGGCTGCGAATAGACCGGCTTTTCCGGTCCGGTCATTCCGATTTTCGCGCCGCAGCGCATACAGAACCTTGCGCCGTCTTCGATCTCAGCGCCGCATATTTGACAGTACATTTCAAGCCCTCCCCTGTGGATCTGCAAACAGTGTATCACACCGCGCGTCGCCGTGACAAGATGCCTCCGCATTTTCGCCGGCGTATTGTTTCGATCGGAGGAGTATGTCAGGATCTGTGCGTTCCGCGGTAACCGGTGCGTTCACAGTTTGGACACATTATCCACGGCGCTTTTCCACCTTATCCACCGACTTATCCACATCGCCCGTATTTATGCGGGTTTTTTTCCGTCATTTTTGTGGATAAAACAAAATCGGGGATAAACGCCGCGGGCTGAACCGTTTTTCCAAAGCGCACGGATCCGTAGGGGATGCCGACACCGGCGTCTCACATAAAAACAGCCGTGCAAACGACAGGCAATGCGCGCGCCGATGATCCGAGTTTTGCAAAAAGGTCTTTAAAATTGCGACGCACTGTGTTAATATATATAAAAAGGACCATGATGCAGAACAGGAGGGGAGCTTATGGAAAATCCGAAGAATACCGGAAAAGGAAGAGTCCCGGTCTGGCTGGTGATCGTGCTTTGCGGCGTTATTCTTGCAATGGCTGCTGCGATCTGTGCGATCCTTTTGCCGCGCTGCTATACGATCCGCTGCGAGCCGGTCGATAAGCCGTCTCCGGAAGCGGCAGTCCCCGCCTCCGAGCCGATATTTGTGCCGGAAACTCCGTTGGAAACAAAGACTGCTGCGCCGGAACCGACCGTTGCGGAAGTAGAGATCGAAGTGCCGGGTACTGCGCCTGCGCCTGAGACGACAGGAGAACCTGTACCCGAATCAACGGAAACGCCTGCACTGGAACCAACGGAAACATCGACGCCGGAGCCCACTGCAGTTCCGACGCCGGAGCCCACGGCGATCCCGACGCCGGAGCCAACTGCGGTTCCGACGCCAAAGCCGACGGAAGTGCCGGATTACTTCATGTTTGGAGGCAAGAAGATCAAGACCGGCACGACGAAGATCAACGGCAAGGAGCTCGGCATCAACGGCAAGAGCAAAAAGCTGAAGCACATCCCGGAAAATGAGGTGGCCGATCTCGTCGCCCTGTGTCCCGACCTTGAGGAGCTGATCCTCGACTTCTGCTTCATGGACGATTATCAGCCGCTCGGCAAGCTCACGAAGCTTCGCAAGCTGCAGCTTTCGAATTGCGATGAGGGCAAGGGCAACGCGGTTGCGGACGTCGGTTGGATCAAGGGCCTCGGCGATCTGCGTTCGCTGAATCTTGTGAACAACAACGTCAGTGATACGACCGCGCTCGGCGGGCTCAAAAAGCTGACGCACCTGTATCTGGGTGAGAATCCGCTCACGGACGAGGACCTGGAACCGATCGGAAAGCTGACGAACCTTGAAACGCTCTCCCTCTATGACGTCAAGAAAATCACGAACGTCAAGCCGCTGTCAAACCTTTCCAAGATGACGTTTCTGCATCTCGGGGAAAACAGCAAGCTCAAAAACGTCAAGCCGCTGACCGAGCTCAAAAAGCTCGTATATCTCCGGCTGAACCACACCGGTGTGAGCGATCTTTCCGGTTTCGGAAAGCTCACCGCGCTGAAGAAGCTGGACGTGTCCGGCTGCCCGATCGACGCGACCACGGTCTACAATCTGCGGGGCTGCAAAAAGCTCGAAAAGATCGTGCTCGAGATGGGCGACACCTACACCTACAGCGCCGTGCTGGAGGACCTGATCAACGAGGGATATCCGGTCCATTTCCAGTACAGTTGGCTTGACAGCTGACAAAACGAACGGCTTCGTTCCGTTATATGAAAATAATAAGGATCTTACCGGGTCGCTCCCGGCAAGATCCTTTGTTCATGCAAAAAGAAGATCATCTGCGTCACGGTGCTGCCGCTCCTGCAGCGGAGCGGAAAGGCCGCGGCTTTTGCACATATCGCTGCGCGGTCGGATGTTATCCCCAGATCCGGTAGCCCATCAGGAAGTGTTCCTGCCAGTACTTGCTTGTCAGGATGCTTTCCTCGGTGATGCGGATGACGCCGAGCGAGGAAGAGGCGTCGATCATGAGTCCGTCGCCGAGATAGATCCCGACGTGTCCGCGCGACATATTGATGCCCTTGAATACGAGCACATCTCCGCGCCGAAGCTCGCTCATGTAATTGATTTGTTTATACTTCGAGCAACTGCGCCATGCAATGCTGGTCATATAACTCTGCCGGACGCCTGCCTGGTTCAGACACCAGTAAACAAAGCCGGAGCAATCGAACTGATCGGGGCCTTTTGCACCGCGGACATATTCGCAGCCGAGTTTGCTTTCCGCGATACTGATGAACTTTTCAACGCCCTTTTTGCTTGCGGAGGAGCCGTCGGTAGGCTTCGGCGTCGGTGTGGCCTTGTCGCCCGGCTTCGGCGTCTTCGGTTTTTTGGTCGCCGGCGTGTCCGCAGCTTTGGCGCTGTCGCTGTAGAGTTTTTCAAGCGTTTCGGTGTTGAGCTCGCCGTCCCGCGAAAGACTGTTGTGCTTCTGGAACGATTTCACGGCTTCCTCCGTCGATTCGCCGAAATAGCCGGTGACCTGGCTTGAACGGATATAGCCGAGCTGATACAGACGCTGCTGTGCGGCGCTGACATCGGCTCCGCTCATGCCGATGCGGATCGCGTAAGCAACCGCGTTCTGCGAATCGAGCTGCTCTGTCGTTGCCGGACCGAAGCAGCCGTCACGCACGAGGCCGTTCGCCTCCTGAAACGTCTTGATCGCGGAAACGGTTTTCTGGTCCATTTTGCCGGTGCATTTGTAATCGGTACCGAGATAGCCGAGCTCCTGGAGCTTTTTCTGCAGCGGGATAATGCTTTCGCTCGAATCGCCCGCCTTATAGTAGTTGCCGACGACGTCTCCGGAATAGAGCGTGTTCAGCGTCCTTGCGCCGACCTTGCCGTCGACCTTGAGCTTGTTCGCGCTCTGGAAAGCGCGGATCGCCGCCGCTGTTTTTTCGCCGAACACTGCGGTGCAGCTGTCGCGATCGAGATAACCGAGTTCATAAAGGCGTTCCTGGACTTCCCGGACGTCGTCGCCCTCGTCGCCTTCCTGCATGACGTATTCCGCTGCGTCGTTCCCCATGAGTCGGAGGAATGTTTCTTCATTGAGTACGCCGTCCGCCGTAAGACCGTTGTGCCGCTGGAAGGTTATAAGCGCGTCGAAGGTCTGCTGGCCGAAGTTTTCGTTCGGCTCGTCGGACTCCAGATAGCCGAGATCCATCAGCGTCGACTGGACGTCAAGGATCAGCTCGTCTGCGTCGCCCTTTTGAAACGTGCGACCGGCCAGAAGTTTGATCAGTGCGATCGGATCGTCCGGTCCGTATGGTTCAAGATCGTAACCGTACGGCGTCGGCATGATTTCCGGCTCAGGCGTCGGTTCTTCGGTCGGCTCGGGCGTCGGTTCTTCGGTCGGTTCCGGCGTCGGTTCCGGGGTCGGCTCCGGCGTAGGCTCGGCCGTCGGTTCGGGCGTCGGCGCCTTTGTCGGTTCGGGCGTCGGCGGATTCATTATGATCGCTTCGTTTTCCGGCACGAAGGTTTCTTCGGACGGAACGGCGGGCGTTGCGACGGATTCCTGCATATTCTCCGCCGTCTTTTCGGCGGGCACGGCATTGCGCCGCGTGAGCGCGACGCCGCCGCAGACGATCCCGAAGATCAGAAGGGCAAGCAACGCAACGAACGCTGCAACGATCGGCGCGCGCAGCGGTTTCTTCGGTACCGTTTTTCGGTTTTGTCCGCGAGCGTCCGGAACGGGCGTCCCGCGGGAGGTTTTTTTCTGTTCCATGGCCTTTCCCTCAGCCTATACGATACCACGGGAATGTGTCAAAAATGCGGACAGAACGAAAACAAATCAGCCCTGCGGATAGGTGGACAGCGCGGAAAGGAGCTCTTCGCGGATCTGCGCGCGCCGCCAGGCGGGGGCGAGCAGCGTCGTATGCTTCAGATTGCAGACAAGGAAACGCTTGACCATCTCCCACGGCGCGTCGATCTCGGCGTGGATCGTCTCGCCCTCGGGACGCATCTTTACCGCGTCGCCGAAGGTGTCGACGAGATCGCCGGTAAGATTCGAAGCGCAGAGTACGGTGTGGACCTCGCGGACGTCGGTCTGGTAGATCGTGCGGTTCACATACGCCGCAACGTCGAGGCCGTCCCGGCATTCGATCATGGTTTCTGTCGGACGTACGGGCTGCTCGGTGAGCTGCACCTGCTCCATCATGTCGCAGCGGTAGTGCAAAAGCCTCCCGTAGCCCGAAATGGATACGATCGCGTAATAGTAGCCCTCGGCGAGGAACAGCGCGTACGGCGAGACCGTGATCGGCGTTTCTCGTTGCGGCGTGCGCTTGCCGTCTGCGTTCACGACGTCGTATACGAAGCTGACCTGTACCTTTCGCTCGATTGCTTCTTTGAGCAGATCGAGCGTTTCAAACACTCCCTCCGACTGCACGCCGCATTCCGATTCCGCGGCGTAGATCGGCACGGCGTCCTGCAGCCGCGCGATCGCGCGTTCGGATCTTCCGGTGCGCGGCGCGCGAAGGTATGCGTCGAGCGCGGCGGGGTCGTGCACATGCGGCTCGGCTCCGGCTTCGCTCCGAAGATAATACCCCTTGCCGTTGTCTTGATAGGTGGAGAGAGGAAAGCCCATTTCCTGCAGTAAAAGCAGATTGCGGCCGACCGCCTTTCGTTCGGCGATCATGCCGTGATCCTCTTCGAGGTATTCGATGATGCGGCGCGTTGACAGCGGGTTTGCTTTCCCCGCGTGCTGCTCCAGCACCCGCAGAATGCACAGCGACAGCGCTTTTTTGCCCTTTGTTTCGCTCATTTTATACTCCCCTTATCCCTCGTAGTAATCGCCGCGGCGGTAGTCGTACAGTACGCTCTCATATTTTTTCGGTTCCTCCAGCACCTTGCCGCAGCCGATCGCGACGCACGCGACGGGATCCTCTGCGACATAGCAGGTGATGCCGATCTGCTCGGAAATGTATCGGTCCAGCGCAAAAAGCTGCGCGCCGCCGCCCGTGAGGCAGATCCCGCGTGCCGCAATGTCTCCCGCAAGCTCGGCCGGCGTCTGCTCAAGCGTGTCCTTCAAAGCGTCCGCGATCGCCGAGAGCGGCTCCGCAAGCGCAAACGTCAGCTCGTTGGAGCCAAGCTCCATTGAGATCGGAAGACCGCCGCCGAGCGAACGTCCGCGGACCTCCATGGTAAGCTCGTCCTTGCGCGGGATCGCCGACGCGTACGCGATCTTCAGATCCTCCGCGGCGCGCGTGCCGATCACAATGCCGTGCTGGCGCTTCAGATACCGCACGATCGCAGCGTCGAATTTGTCGCCGCCGACGCGGATGGAATCGTGCTTGATCGCCTTTCCGAGCGACGTCACGACCATGTCGCACGTGCCCGCGCCGATGTCTAAAACGATGTTCGCCTTCGGCTCGTTGATGTCGAGTCCCGCGCCGATCGCCGCCGCCACCGGTTCCTCGATCAGGAACGTATAGCGCACGCCCGCGCCCTCGGTCGTTTCGATGACCGCGCGCTTCTCGACCTCGGTCGCCATCGACGGGACCGCCACGACCGCCCGCGGCTTAAAGAATACGCGGCTGCCCACGATGCGGTTGAAAAACAGCGTCAGCATGCGCTCCGTCGCGTCGAAATTCGCGACCACGCCGTCCTGCATCGGGCGGATGATCATCAGATTTTCCGGCGCGCGACCGATGAGGTCCTTCGCGTCCTGTCCGATCGCAACAAGCTTGCCCGTGCCGCGCTCCACCGCGGCGACGTTCGGCTCACGAAGCACGATGCCCTTACCGCGGCGATATGCGAGCACGTTGCTCGTGCCGAGGTCCAATCCGATATCCGATGAATGAAACAGTCCCATAAAGATCCTTTCGCCGAAATTCCGGCTCCCTATACTTGTACCATAATTGTACCATGCTATTTTCCGGAACGCGTGACGAAACTGTAAACGAATATCTTGCGAAATGTGAATTTTCACGCTATACTGGGGTCTATGGAAGAGCTTTTTACAATCAGACAGGCGGAATTCAAGAGCAGCGCGGGTACGGAGGGCAATTACCCCCCGGCGCTTCCGTGCGAGATCGCCATCGTCGGCAAATCGAACGTCGGCAAATCGAGCCTCATCAACCGACTCACGAACAACAACAAGCTGGCAAAGACCTCGGCAAGCCCCGGCAAGACGCGGCTCGTCAACTTCTTTCTGCTGAACCGGTCGTTCTATCTGGTCGACCTGCCGGGCTATGGATTTGCAAAGGCTTCGAAGGCCGAACAGAAGAGCTGGGGCGCGCTTCTGGAACGCTATCTTCAAAGCGGACGCGTGAAGCATCTTCTGATGCTTATCGACATTCGCCACGCGCCGACGCAGGACGACCTTCAGATGTTCCGCTACCTTATCTATTATAATATTCCGTACACGCTCGTTGCGACAAAAGCGGATAAGATCGCAAGGTCGAAGGTGCGGCAGGAGGCGAACAAGCGTGCGAAGGAACTCGGAGCGCCGCCGTTTGCCATTCCGTTCTCATCGGAGACCGGCGAGGGCAAGGCCGAGCTTCTGAATCGGATCGGCCAGATCTTCGCGGATTGTACCCCGAAAGAAAAAGAATCTTCGGAAGAATAAAAAAAGGTCTTGACAGAAGACCTGTTCCTTTGCATACTATGCTGTGATATCAACAAGCGAGGTATTGTAAAAAGATATGCTCAAAAAATGCCCGATTTGTGAATTGAACTACATCCACGGAAACGAGACCATGTGCCGCGTCTGCGCCGCTGAGCGCAGCCGCCGTCATGCGCCGAAGGCCGAGGAGGAAGTCATCATGTGCAGCGAATGCGGTGAAAAGCCCGCGCTTCCCGGCCACGACCTCTGTGAGGATTGCCTGAAGGAGCAGAAGCGCCAGGCGAACCTGGAGGTCCTTGCGGATAAGATCCGCGCCGACGAGGCGGAGGATCCCCTTGAGGAGGATATCTCCGAATCTGACGAAGAATAAACCGTTCGGTCTGTTGCCTTTCGGACAACAGACCGGATTTCGGAAAAAGCGGCAAAAAGAACAATCCGCCGCAAACAAACACAGAAAGCTTTATTCCTTATGCCCCACGTATATGCCATCGGCGATCTGCACCTTTCCCTGTCCGTGCCGAACAAGGCGATGGACGTATTCGGCGAGCGCTGGCGAGATCACGCGGATCGGATCCGCGAGGCCTGGCAGGACACGGTATCGGAGAACGATCTCGTGCTGATCCCCGGCGACATCAGTTGGGCGATGTATCTTTCCGACGCGCTTGCCGATCTCGGTTTTATCGGTGTTTTGAAGGGCAAAAAGCTTCTGCTGCGCGGCAATCACGATTATTGGTGGCAGAGCGTCACACAGGTCAGAAACGCGCTTCCGGAGGGCATGTACGCGCTGCAGAACGATGTGTTCCGCTTCGGCGATCTCTTTGTCTGCGGCACGCGCGGCTGGACGGTTCCGCAATCGTCTCGCTTTAAAGAGAGTGCCGATCGTAAGCTTTATGAACGCGAGATGATCCGGCTTGAGCTGTCGCTCAAGGGACTTCCGCAGAACGCCCCCGCAATCGGGATGCTTCATTACCCGCCGTTTTCGGAGAACGGCGAGAAAAGCGCGTTTGCCGAACGCTTCGAGGCTGCGGGCGTCAAAAGCGTCGTCTACGGGCACCTGCACGGCGCGTCGCACCGTTACGCCTTCAACGGCGAGCGTGACGGCGTTTCCTATTCTTGCGTCTCTGCGGATTACCTCGGCTTCGTTCCGAAACGGATTTTGTAAACGACCCGATCCGAACGGGCGCCGCCCGTCAGTCTTCGTGTTTTCGGAATATAAAAAAGATCCCCGTTTTTTACGGGGATCTTTTTCGTTCGGATCGTCGTTACTGGATCTCGATCGTATGCGTTTCGGGAAGCTTTTTCTGTTCCGCTTTCGGGAATTCCAGCGTCAGAACGCCGTCTTCATATTTGCACTTGATCGATTCGGGTTTCACGTCGCCCACGTAGAAGCTGCGGCTCATCGAACCGACGTAACGTTCGGAGCGGATGACCTTCTTTTCCTTCTTTTCTTCCTTCTCAAGGTTCTTCTCGGCGCGCAGCGTCAGATAACCTTCCTTGAGGTCTACGTGGATATCTTCCTTCTTAAAACCGGGCAGATCCACGTTCATTTCGTAGCTGTCCTCTGTTTCATGGACGTCCGTCTTCATCAGATTCCTTGCATGCTTGCCGTAAAGCTCGCGCTCGTCCGGCCACGGTACCATCTGAAAGTTCCTGTCAAACAGGTCGTCAAACCAATTATTACTCCAAATACTGGGCAGCATAGGTCACACTTCCTTTCTGTTTGTCACAATCCCTTGTGCCCTCGGACATCCTTTAGGATGCCCTTCTTCTTTCTTTCAATACCCATTATATGCATCTTTTTAGCACTGTCAATAGGAGAGTGCTAAACGTCACAAAGGAAACACAATCGCCATAATTGTGTCAAAATTCAAAAGAGTACAGATTTGCGGATGCGAGGACGGGAGATGCGCACGGAATCAACCGACAGTAGAGTAAAAAAGAATTTGCCTCGCTTGTTTTTGCGAAAAACAGCGCTATAATAAAGGCATAAGATCGATCTGAAGAAAAAACAATTCAAATAACGGTTTAGGAGGAAACAACCATGATCGGATTGAATATCAAACAACTGAGACAGGAAAAACACATCAAGCAGGAAACCCTGGCGGACGCGATCGGCGTATCCGCGCAGGCGGTGAGCAAATGGGAGACCGGCGCAAGCGATCCGGATATCGCGCTTCTTCCGAAGCTTGCAAACTATTTCGGCGTCAGCATCGACGAGCTTTTTGAGACCCCGCGCGCCGAGAAGATGGAACGCATTCAGAACATGATCTGGGACGAGCGCCGCATCGCGCCCGAGACCTTCGACCGCACCGCGGCGTACCTCGAAGGCATTCTCAAGGAGGATCCGAAGGACGCGGAAGCGCTCACCCGGCTCGCCGAGCTTTACAACCACCGCGCCCACAGCGATCACGAGAACGCGTCCTACTATGCGGAGCGCGCGCTCGAAGCCGATCCGGCGGACGAGAACAACGCGTGGGCGGTGTACCTCGAGGCGAACAACGCACCGTGCGGCGACAACTGGCTCGACAACCACTTCTCCGTGATCCGCTTCATCCGCGCGTTCCTCGAAAAGAACCCGGACGACCGCTACGCAAAGATCATCCTTGCGGAAAACCTGCTTGCGGATCACCGGCTCGACGAAGCGGAAGCCGCGATCACGCAGATGAAGAAGGACGACGCGTACCTTAATTACAGCGCGAAGCTGGCGTTTCTGAAAGGCAATCGTGAGGAAGCGCTGCGGCTCTGGAGGAAGGCTGCGGCGGACTATCCGAACCGCTGGCAGGCGACCGACGCCTTGGGCGAGGGATACCTTGCGCTGGGTATGTACGGGGAAGCGCTCGACGCGTTCGAGAAGAGCTTTACCATGCAGAATGCTCCGCGCTACACCGACGGGCTCTTTGCCCGGGCGCAGATACATGAGGAGATCGGCGATTTCGAGGGCGCGGTCGAGGACCGCAAGCGCATCATTGAGTGCCTTCGTACCGACTACGGCACCACCGACGGCGAAGGCGTTGACGAGAACCTCCGCGAGATCGAGCGCTTGAAGGCTCTGATCGCAAAGCGGAAATAATACTGCCTTGCGTCCGGAAGCGCTCCAAGCGCAAAACGGTATGAGATCGGAACAACAGAAAAAGAGCGGAGAGAGATCTCCGCTCTTATGCGTTTACGGCTGCTGCAAAGTCAGATACGGGTTTTCCGGGTCCGGATCGGTCGGGTCCCACCCGTACCCGTTTTTGTCGGTATAGGGCGCTTCCCAGATGATCTCGGGAGGCTTTTCCGGCATCGGACCGCTGTCCTTTACCACGCGTACGTTTACGCGGTCGGAGGCCGAGAAATCGTAGATCCACTTCGCGTCCGCCACGGTCAGACGCACGCACCCGTCCGAGGCGACCGAGCCAAGTTTTTCATATTTGTGCATGGTGCACATGCGGTGGCCTTTGCTCTGATCGCGGCCCGCGTCAAAGCTGATCGGCACCGAATGGAACAGATAATGGTCCCGGAACCGGCAGGCCCAGAATCCGAAGCAGTGCGAATCGCCCGTACCGAGTTCCTTATAGACATAACGGTCGGTGATCTTGTAGGTGCCGACAGGCGTGCCGTGATTTTTGCGCCCGGTCGAACAGATCATGACGCGAAGCTCCTGCCAATCGCCGTTCTGTCCTTCATATCCCACAACGCACTGCGAGCCGAGATAGACGACAAGGAGCTTTTCGCCGTCTTTTTTTGGCGGCTCGGTCGGCGTATAGGCGGGAACGATGCAAACGACCGCGGCGGGGGATTCGCCCAAAGCGACCGCGCCGGTCTCGTCGCACGGGAAGAAACTCGGCTCCGTTTCGCCGACGCTGCCGTAGGCGAAGAACGCGCCGTCGGAATCACGACGCACCACGCCGGGCAGGTTCGATCTCGTGAAGCCGTTTCTCGCGCGGACGCCATCCGGCAGAGCAAGGGGAACGAACGGTATAGGTTCCGGCGTCGGCTCCGGCGTTGCGGTGGGTTCCGGCGTCGGGGAGGGCGACGGAGAGAGTGTTGGGATCGCGGTGGGATCTGGGATCGGCGTCGGAGAGGGGGTAACAAGCGAAATGGATTCTTCCTGCGGCGTCGCGATCACCGTGACCGGCTGACTCGCCGCAGTCGGTTCGGACACGGCGATCCGCCCGTCCGTCGTCGACGACGTGCAGGCGGGCAGCAGAAACAGGATCGCTAGCAGCAGAGGAATCAGTTTTTTCATCAGTTTTTGTCGAAAAGGCGGTTGGTCTTACGCTGCGGTTCGCAGGTCAGGTTGACGCCGAGACGGCGATAGACTTCAAGATCAACGCGGGAGAGCATGACCGTCGAGTGCGCTTCCAGGCCCTTCAATTGGTCCAGCGCTTTCATGGCGCGGCCGGCTGTCGGATTCATCGTCGCGCAGATGCTGAGCGCGTAGAGCAGCTCGTCGCTGTGCAGGCGCGGGTTCTCGCTGCCGAAATGCTTCAGCTTAAGTTCGCGGATCGGCTCCAGAACGATGGGCGCGATGAGGTCGATGTCCGGCTGGATGCCCGCAAGCGCCTTCAAAGCGTTCATCAGCGCGCCCGCCGCAGCGCCCATCATGGAGCCGTTCCTTCCGGTGACCATGCTGCCGTCGGGCAGCTCGATCGCCATCGCCGCGCCGCCGGTCTCCTGATCGCGGGCGAGTGCTGCCGCAACGACCGGACGGTCGTCCACGGTCACGCCCGCGCGGGACATGATGAGTTCAGCCTTGTCGATCTGCTCGCGGCCGATGATGCCGCGCTTGTAGCCGCACGCCGCGCTGTAATAGCGGCGGATGATCTCCTGACAGGCGGCCTTGCGCACGGCTTCGTCGTCGGTGATGCAGAAGCCGACCATGTTGACGCCCATATCCGTCGGGGAATGATAGGGCGAGGTCCCGTAGATGTGCTCGAACATGGCGTTCAGCACCGGGAAGGATTCAACGTCGCGGTTGTAGTTTGTCGTGGTCACGCCGTACGCCTCGAGGTGGAACGGGTCGATAAGGTTCACGTCGTCGAGGTCGGTCGTCGCCGCTTCATACGCAAGATTGACCGGGTGCGACACCGGCAGGTTCCAGATCGGGAACGTTTCGAACTTCGCGTAGCCCGCGCGTACGCCGCGCGTGTACTCCTGATAGACCTGCGAGAGGCACACGGCAAGCTTGCCGCTGCCCGGACCCGGCGCCGTGACGACGACAAGAGGCCGTGTCGTTTCGACGAACTGGTTCTTGCCGAAGCCGTCGGGACTCAGGATCAGACCGGGATTCTGCGGATAGCCTGCGATCGGATAGTGGAGATAGACCTTCACGCCGAGCCGCTCGAGCTTTTCCGCAAACGCATCGACGGCGGGCTGACCGGCATATCGCGTGATGACGACGCCGGAGACGAGCAGACCTTTTTTGCGGAACGCGTCGGTGAGCCGCAGCACTTCGCGGTCATAGGCGATGTCGAGGTCGTTTCTGACCTTATTGTGTTCGATGTCGCCCGCGTGGATCGCGATGATGATCTCCACGGAATCCTTGAGCTTTTCGAGCATGCGGATCTTGCTGTCCGGTGCAAAGCCCGGAAGCACGCGCGCCGCGTGGTAGTCGTCGAACAGCTTGCCGCCGAACTCCAGATACAGCTTGTCCCCGAATTTTGAGATCCGCTCCAGGATCTTCTGTGACTGCATCGAGAGGTATTTGTCGTTGTCGAATCCGATCTTTGCCATGATTTCTCTCCTCAATCCTCATATTCATACGGATCCCAGCCGGTTGCTCGTATCTTTGCCGAAAGGATCCGGTATACGCTTTCATTCAGCCGTTCTTCGCTGATCGTGCCGTTTTCGACAGCCTCGTAAAGCCCGCTCAGGATCTGCCGCTGATAATCGTGCCTTGCGCCGCACAGGATCAGATCCCCGCCAGCCAGAATGAACTGCACCGCGCCGCTTTTTATCGACGTCTGATTCCGCAGGCCCGCCATGCGGAAGTCGTCGCTCATGATAAAGCCTTCAAAGCCGAGCTCGCCGCGCAGGATCTCCGTCATAAAGACCTCCGACTGACTGGCGATGTGCCGTTCGTCGATCTTCGGATACGAGATATGCGCCACCATCACGCCGTCCGCGCCCGAAAGCGCTTCTCGGAACGGCACGAGCTCATAGCTGCGCAGCGTGTCGAGCGATTTGTTCACGACCGGCGTGGACGCGTGCGAGTCTGCGGTCGTCGCACCGTGGCCGGGGAAGTGTTTGACGATGGACAGGCATCCGCCCTCGTGCAGCCCGTCGATGCAGGCCGCGCCGATCTGCGCGACGATCGTTTCGTCGGACGAGATGATACGATCGCCGAGAAACGTTGAAGACGGGTCCTTCGCCGTGTCGAGACAAGGCGCAAGGTCCGTGTTGATCCCTGCGGAGAGGAGACCCTCCGCGATGGTCTGAAACTGCTTCTCCGCCCGGTCTGTGCTCTTGGTACCGAGGGCGCGCGCGGAGAGGAGCGATTTGCTCCACCGGAAGCGCGTGACGCGGCCGCCCTCAACGTCGGTGCTGATGAGAAGCGGGATCTCGCTTTGATTCGCGCGGCGGATGCTGTCAGTAAGCCTGGCGCACTGATTGAAACCGCCGTCGCCGTTGCTTCGGACCGTGTTCTGTCCGTAGAGGATCACACTGCCGATGTGATACTCCTGCAGGATCTTTTTGAATTCGCTGCTGATCTCCTTTGTGCCCGAAAAACCGAACATGCAGAGCTGACCTATTTTTTCCTCGGTGCTCATCCGGTCTATGTAGGCATAAAGCCGCTCCTGCGGCGAAAGCGTCGGAACCGGCGTCGGGACCGCGGTGGGCTCCGGCGTCGGCGTTTCCGTCGGCGCAGGGGAGGGGGTTTCCGTCGGCGTTTTGAAGGACGTTTCGGCAGGCGCCGCGGAAGGCGGGGTTGTCGTCTCCTGCGGCGGCAGGACGGCGATCGGCTCGGGCGGTTCCGGCGAACAGCCGAGCAGCAGGAGCGCGATCAGAAAAAGACACCAAAATCTCTTCATAATACCATTATAGCATAGCCGTATCGCTTTTACCAGTATGACTTCCCGAATTTACAAGGATGTTGCAGCAATGTTGCAAATGAACCGGTTTGCGCAGCGGGAAAATGCGGGCTGTCGTGTGAAATAGACTTGCATTCGGCATTCGGGAAGAGTATACTGAAATTAAGATGGGACGGTATGGGAAACCGTCGTCCCGCAATGCATAAGCAAAGGAGAAAACGGCATGAATCTTGAATCTCTCGGCATCATCCATCCCAAAGCGGTTTACCGCAACCTGACGGTCCCGGAGCTCTATGAGCACGCGCTGGAGCGCAAGGAAGGCGTTATTATGGACAACGGCGCGCTGCTCGTCAAGACCGGCAAATACACCGGCAGAAGCGCGCAGGATAAATTTATCGTGGATTCCGAAGGCGTTCACGATCTGATCGCATGGGGCAAGGTCAACGTGCCCGTCAAGCGTGAAAAGTTCAACGCCATCAAATCCAAGATGGTCGCATATCTGCAGGGCCGCGACGTGTTCGTGTTCGACGGTTTTGCGGGCGCCGATAAGAAATATGCAAAGAAATTCCGCGTGATCTGCGAGCTCGCAAGCGAGGCGCTGTTCATCCGCGACCTGCTCGTTCGCCCGACTGAGGAAGAATTGGAAAACTTCGGCGAGCCGGATTACACGCTGATCGCCTGCCCGGGCTTCAAGTGCAGCCCGGAGATCGACGGCACGCGTTCCGAAGCCGCGATCATGATCGACTATGAAGCGCACATGATCATCGTCGCCGGCAGTCAGTACGCGGGCGAGATCAAAAAGTCCGTCTTCTCCACCATGAACTTCGTGCTGCCGCTCGAGGGCACGCTGCCGATGCACTGCTCGGCGAACATGGATCCCGAAACGAAGGAAACGGCGGTCTTCTTTGGTCTTTCCGGCACCGGCAAGACGACGCTGTCCGCCGACCCGAACCGCATGCTGATCGGCGACGACGAGCACGGCTGGGACGAGGAGGGCATCTTCAACATCGAAGGCGGCTGTTACGCAAAGTGCATCGACCTCGTCGAGGAAGAACAGCCGGAGATCTATCATGCGATCCGCTTCGGCGCGCTGGTCGAGAACGTCGTGGTCAACGACAGGCGCCAGCCGGACTACTCCGATCCGAGCCTTGCGATCAACAGCCGCGTCGGTTATCCGGTCGAATACATTCCGAACGCCGCGATCCCCGGCGTCGGCGGCATTCCGAAGGTCGTCATCTTCCTGACTTGCGACTCGTTCGGCGTGCTCCCGCCGATCTCTCTGCTCTCTAAGGAAGCGGCGATGTATCAGTTCGTGACCGGCTTCACCTCCAAAGTCGCCGGCACCGAGATCGGCATCAACGAGCCGGTCCCGACGTTCTCCACGCTGTTCGGCGAGCCGTTCATGCCGCTCAGAGCTTCCGTCTACGCAGGCATGCTCGGCGAACGCATCGAAAAATACAACACGAAGGTCTACCTCGTGAACACCGGCTGGGTCAGCGGTCCCGCGGTCAATCCGGACGGCACGAAGAACCCGCGCATGAAGCTGCGCTACACCCGCGCGATGATCACCGCTGCGCTGAACGACGCGTATGCGAAGGAGAACGTGCCGTTCACGCACAACGACGTGTTCAACCTCGACGTTCCGGCGTTCGTACCCGGCGCGGACGTGCCCGAAGAGATCATGAATCCCAGAAATCTCTGGGCAGATAAAGACGCCTACAACGCGCAGGCCAAGAAGCTCGCCGGCATGTTCCACGAGAACTTCGAGAAGAAGTATCCCGACATGCCCGAAGCGATCAAGAACGCAGGTCCGAAGGCATAAATCTGCTGCGGGTCCAAACCGTGCAAAACACAGAAAGGGCGTTTTTTGACGCCCTTTCTTTCATTATTATTTGATAAAGCCGGGTTCGCGCAGAGGCGAGACGCTTACGGCTTTTTTGTACCGCAGTTACGGCAGAACTGCGCGTCTGCAGAGCTGATCGTGCCGCAGCACGGACAGGTCCAATCGGCTTTCGCCGTCTGAAAACGGTTGTTTTCTGAATCAAAAGCAGCGGGACGTTCGGTGAATGCGGACGCCGCTACGGTCTGATCCCATGCGTTGTCCTCTGACGGCGTGGTTGGTTGATTCCAGGCGCCGACCGTAGACTGCAAAGGATCCCAATCGCTGTTCACTGACGGCTGCTGGGGATAAGTCGGCTGCTGCGGATAAGTCGGCTGCTGCGGATAAAACGGCTGCTGGGGATAAGTCGGCTGCTGCGGGATCGGTGCGGCTGTGGGCTGCGGTTCGGTCTTTTTGACACGGAAGCGTTTATAGACGATCAGAGCGGCAAGGGAGAATGCGGGCATCAGAAACGTTGCAATGCCCGGATTGATCGGAGATATCTCAATGCCGGTATCGGGAATGCTTTTTGCGATCACGCCCGTCAATCCCGCAAACAGCAGGATGCTTGCCGTTAAAAACGTGAAGACAACGTGCAGGATGTTGAACACCTTGGACTTGTTGAACAGCATCATCGGGATTGCGGCAAGCGCAAAGAGCAGGATCATGAAGAACAGAGAGTTCAGCACCGCGGAAATCGCGACGGAGATGATCTGCGCGTCAGAATCGGGCGTAAACTTCATCAGCTTCGGAATGAATGAGCGCAGTCGGAAGAAGGAGGCGTTATAGCTGTCGTCCAGCAGGAAATCATAGCTCTCTCTGCCGACCTCCACGGCCTCCTGGTATTCCGATTCGGATGCGAGCCGGTCGGAGTACCGCTCCAGATGCACTTTCCAATCGTTGGCGTAGCGAAAGCCGTACAGCTCTCTGCCGGATGCACGCATGTTATCGGTCAGTGAACTCCATGCGTCGGATTCGCCGTTGATCCGGATCACCGACGGCCAGAACATCATCAGGACCGAGAGCAGAATCAGCCCGACCGCAACATAGCGGCGAACCATGACGGATTTTTTCATAAGTACATCCTCCATAGACGAATTGCGCGCGCAAAGCGACGCTTTCTGTAATAATATATCTTGTCGAACGGCGATGTCAAGCAGAACCGGAGAGCGCAGGAAAAGACGGACGGATGCGCTTTGCCGGAATCGGATCGATTTTCGATAATCGGAGCAATAACCGCAATTTTTTTATTATCTGCGCCGTCGAATATACGAATTGTTCACATTCCGTTTACGGTTCGGTGACATTCGGTTTCTATAATAGAAGCACATGATATACGTGGAGGGATATCCGAAATGAAACGGTTGCGAACGATCGCAGCGGCGAGCCTTGCGATTTTAAGCATACTCGGCTGCTCGATAAAGGGCAAAAGCGCGGAACTGCATCCGCAGGAACAGCCGGAGTCAGATAAAATACAGATCATCGGTCAGATCGAGACGCCTGCGCCTACCACGGAGCCTGCGCTCACCGCGGAGCAGGAGGATACGATCCTTGCCGTCACGCCGGAGTCGGATGAAAATGAATTGATGCCTACGCTCCCCCCGGCGCCTACGTCGGAACCCACAGCGGTCCCGACGCCCACTCCGACGCCGGAGCCTACGAAAGCGCCTGTCAGCGTGCAGCCGGATACGACGCCGACGCCGCAATTCTCAGAGACCCCGACGCCTACGCCGACTGCGATTCCTACGCGCATACCTACCAGAAGACCTACACCCGCGCCGACCAAAAGGCCTACGCCTGCGCCGACCGCAACCTCTGCGTCGGCGAGCGAAGAGCCGACCGTAACGCCGGAGTCCTCGGCGGAGCCGGAGACGGAACGGACAAAGGCGGATGAATTCTGCGAATTTGCGCTGTCACTGATGGATGCACCGTATCGCCGCAGCGGCACGGATCCCGAAAAGGGTTTCGATCCGGGCGGATTCATTTACTACTGTCTGACCGGCGTCGGTGAAAACGTCAAGCACAAAACGAGTAAGGGTTATTCCGAATTCGAACGCTGGGAGAAGCTGGATTCGATCAACGACCTGCAGCCCGGCGACCTGTGCTTCTTCATGACGCCCGGCAACGAAAGCGTCAATTGTGTGGCGATTTATCTCGGCGACGGCATGATGATCTATCCATCCTCCGGCGAGGGCAAGGTCATCACAAACACGATCAAGAGCAAATACTGGAAGGATGCGTTCGTGTTCGCACGGCGCGTGTTCTGATCATGGAGAAGAGAATCGACAGAACTGCATGGCCGCGAAATGCGCATGATCGGCTTTTTGCGAGGTTGGAGGTTCCGTTTTACAGCGTAACGACAAGGATTGACGTAACGAAAGCGGTTCGATACGCAAAGGTTCGAGGGATATCCTTTTATTCCGTGATGATCTGGGCGACAATGAAAGCCGTGAACGGCGTTGAGGCGTTCCGGTATGAGCTCAGAGACGACGAAGTCTGGCTTCTCGATCATCGCAATCCTTCCTATACCTATCCGTGGGACGGAGAACTGTTCGGGATCTGCGGTCTCGAATGGATCGACGGAGAGAGCCCGGTTTTGTTTGCCGCACGGATGCGGGCAGCGGAACGGGAGAACGCTTTTCCGCTGCCGACTGCGGAGGACGACGAAGCGGGACACGACGTTTATCTTTCTTCGGCGCCGTGGTTCGACTATACGCACGTCGCGCAGGAGTTCCCGCTCGACAATACCGACAGCACGCCCCGTATCTTATGGGGCCGCTTTACGGAGGATGAGAAGGGCAGAATAACGCTTCCTTATACCGTGCAGGTCAATCACCGCCTGATCGACGGGATCCACCTTGCAAGGCTCTTTGAAGCGCTTGCGGGAGCAATCGACGCATTGGAGGAGTGAATATGGAACAGAAGAAGGATTCAAGGATGAAGGCGCTGCTCGGAAAAGGCGCATTTGTCGTGATCTGCATTGTGGTCGCCGTGCTGGTACTCGGCGGCGCGTTGATCGGTACGCTGTTTCTGATGCGCGGCTGCCGTTCCCAAGAACCGGTCGTTGCGTCTGCAACACCGACGCCTGAGCCGACGCCGGTACCGGGTCATGAGATCTATGTACATAAGCCGGACGAGGCCCCGCCGATTGATCGGCTCGGACTTTCGGAAGGCCAGCGGGAGGAATACGCTGCGGACCTTGCGCTCCCCGATAATTGGCTCGATATGACGAAGGACGGCTCGGAAGGATTCACGATCCTTCGCAGCGTCGTGCTCGGTTGCTCGTATCTTGTGCAGGACGGCGTGTACTACCGCCTCGGAACAGGCGACGATGGAAAAGGACTTGTAGATTATATCGTGACCGATTTCGATTGGGACGGCGAACCGGATCTTCTTTATACCTACCATTCCGGTGCAAACGAGGAGACCTATTCGAGCGTCGGATGGTTCAATCTTGCCACGCATGAGAATAAGATGTCCGATTTCTCGCAGCGGGATGCGTATTTGGCGCTGATCGAGGAGGACGGTCGATACATCCTCTGCATTGCCGACCGCAGTGTGGATCCGGATACGCTTTCCTTCGGGCTGACGGTGACCGGACGCCTCGGCGAGATCACTGAGATCATGGGACGCATCCTTTTGATCCTTGATGCGCCGCCTTCGCCGGAGCCTACGCCGAATTGATTTGAACGTCGTATAAAGCAGACGGTCTGTCGCAGCTTAAGAAAGGTTCTCCGAGCAATCGGAGGACTTTTTTATACCGAAGATGCAGTTTTACAGCTGCGGCTCGTTCGACAACATAAAAACCGCCCGAACGGGCGGTTTTGTGTTCTGATAGAGCGTTATTCCAGCTTTTCGCCGCAGTACGGGCAGAACCGGGAGCCGACATGCAGCTCCATGCCGCAGTTCTGACAGACAGGCGGATGCTCCACAGCGGGCTTTTGCGTGCCGCAGCCGGAGCAGAAGCGCGCGCTTTCGGGATTGACCTTCCGGCACTGCGGACAGGTCCAATCCTGCGAGGCAGCAGACTTGGGACGCGGTTTGGGGGCAGGCGCGTTTGTAAACGGATTGCCGACGGGCTGTTCGGCCTGCGCGGGACGCGGCGCGGGACGGGGCGCATCCGCAAAGGGATTGCCGACAGGCTGTTCAACCGTCGCGGAACGCGGAGCCTGACGCTGTACGGTCTCGAAGGGATTCCCTGCGGGACGGACCGTTTTATCAAACGAATCGTGCGGCTGGGCCTCGAACGGATTCCCCGTGGAGCATACCGTTTCCGCAAACGGATCGCGCGGCTGGGCTTCGAACGAATTCCCCGAGGAACGCATCGTTTCCCCGAACGGATCGCGCGGCTGGACCTCGAACGGATTCTCCGCGGAACGAACCGTTTCCGCAAACGGATCGTCTGCCGGCGTTTCGACCGGCGCGGGACGGCGGACCGGATGCTGTACGGGCTCAAAGGGATTCTCGACGGGTCGCGGCGCATAAGGATCGCGCGCGGCGCGCGGCTGGGCCTCGAACGGATTTTCGACGGGACTCTGCGCCTGCGCAAACGGGTCGCGCGGGACGCGCGGCGTATCCGTAAACGAAAGATCGGCGGGCACGGCAGGACGCATGATGGGAGCATACGGCTCGACAGGTGCTGCGGCGGGCTTCGGCGTGCGCGCCTTCTTTCGGCCGGTACGCTGATAGACGATGCAGGAGGCGATCGCGAAGATCGGGATCAGGAACATGCTGACGCCCGGCACGATGGGATCGTGCTGCACATCCCAGACCTCGTCCGAAACGCTCTTTGCATCAAGGGCTTCATTCGTGGACACGTTGGTATAGATCATATAGCCGATCGCGACCGCGACGAGAAGCACGGCGAATACCGCGAAGACAATGCCCGCAATGCGTGTCTTGTTCAACGCGTACAGCACAATCGCGGCAACGCCTGCGGCAAGCATGCAGAAGAAAAAGATGTTCACGCAGACGCCGCCGAGCGTGTTCAGCGTGCGTTCGATCTTGATATCGTCCGAAAGCCGATCAAGGTAATCGTCGAACCAATCCTCTCCGCGCGTTTCCTTTTTATATGCGTCATCAACGGACTGATGCAGCGCATAATAGGTCAGACGGCTGCGCAGATCCGAAGCGGATACGCCGCGCAGGTTGTCGGAAAGCTCAAAACTTGCGATCGCTCTTGCCTGCGATTCGGAGCAGTCGTAGCGCTCCATATACAGAGCGGCGCGGTCGTCGATCCGGCTGTTGCGAAGCCTGGAAGAAACGGCGACGGTGGCCGGCCAGAACATAAACATGATTGAAAGGAGGACGAGTCCGATTGCAAGACAGCGCCGGATCAGCGGCAGATTGCTTTTCTTTGACGTGGATTCCATAGCTACCCCCAAATAAATGTGTTCACGCGGCGTCAAAACCCGTGTCTTATATTGTATATCCTCCTTCCGCACCGTGTCAAGCAAAACAGCAAGAAAACCTCCGCGCAAGCTCCGCGGCAAACGGGGAAGGAGGCCGGGGACGATACGGGGTGCAGACGTCGGGACAAGAAGAGGAGGGTGCTTTCGACATACCTTGCGTAAAATCCGACACAAACAACCGGCCGCGCACACTACATAGTGTGTGCGGAACGTCGTACAATGTAGGCAATAAGAACGTGCGCCGCCGATCCGGCGCAAAGGGAGGACGGGATGAACAAACTGCGGATTTTGCTGGTGGACGACGACACGCGCTTCACCGATCTCATAAAAGGCTATCTTTTGACGGAGGAACGCGTCGGCTGCGTCGACACGGCGGCAGACGGGCGCGAGGCGCTGGACAGGCTCCGGGACGGGCATTACGATCTTCTGACGCTCGATCTCATCATGCCGAACACCGACGGATTGACCGTCCTCGAACAGATTCCCGCGGTCTGCGGCGCAGCCGCCCCGGCGGTGATCGTGATCTCCGCACTGCGCAATGAAACGATGGTCCGCCGCTGCTGCGCGCTCGGCGCACGGTACTTCATGGTCAAGCCGATCGAGCCGGAAACGCTCCTGAAGCGCGCGCTCGACATGCTCGAAAACGACCGGAAAAGCGGCGGCGTGGTGGACTTCCGGCAGGCGCCGAAATCGTTTGACGAGAAGGTCACGGCAATCTTTTTGGTCGCGGGAATCCCCGCGCACATCAAGGGTTATCACTACCTCCGCGAAGGCATCCGCATGGTCTATGAGGATCAGAGCCTGATCAACCGCATCACCAAGGAGCTTTACCCCGGCATTGCGAAGAAGTTCAACACCTCCGCAAGCAAGGTGGAGCGCGCGATCCGCCATTCGATCGAGGTCGCCTGGACGCGCGGCAAGATCGAAAACCTGAACGCGCTCTTCGGCTACAACATCTACGGCAAGAACGACAAGCCCACGAACGGCGAGTTCATTGCGCTCGTCGCGGACAAGCTCTTAATGGAAGAACAGAGCAAGAAAGCCGGATGAATATTTCCGCGTGTCGAACGCATTTCGACACGCGGGCAGATTGTCAAGAAAGGAGGCAGAATTCGCGTTCTTTGCGAAGGAGCTATACATGGCACGCGCGAGAAACGTGCGAACATCCTCTGTAACGAAGCACAGCGGAGTGGATGGTATGCGACCGAGCAAAAACGCGGATAGTTTGCGGCGAACCGAAAAAAGAAAGTGCGCAAAGCACTTTCTACGTACCGGATAAACCATCGACTGATCGCCGCAAACGATCTGGCCCTTTATGGGCGATCTGCGAAGACTTGCACGGAGAAGCCCCGTCTCCTTGCAGGAATGCCCCAACCTCATAATCCGTGAAGGACCGTCGCAAAGAATTCCGAAAGGAATCATGCGGCGGTTCTTCACGCCGGTCAAAAAGCCTCCCTTGTGCAAAGGTGGGTCTCTTTTCAGTCCTCAATGTATTCCATCACGTCCTCGACGCTGCAGTGCAGGATCTTGCAGAACATGTCGATCGTGTGCGTGCTGACGCTCTCATTCCGCTTCAGCCGCGTGATCTGCGCCGGACTGATATGATATGTTTTAATCAGCGCGTACTGCGTCACACCCCGCTTTTGCATCGTTTCCCAGAGTTTCCCGTACGAAATCATGCTTGCAAGCCTCACTTTCCGCTTGCATCGTAACCGAATACGGATACGGTATATAATCATATTATGATGACGCGCGTGTAGCAAACATATGGTACTTTGCAAAGATGCCGGGAGCGGGGGGAACACCCCCCGCTTTTTATATCAATACCGATTTCTTTGCATACGGTAGAGCATATGGCATTTGTGTCGAAAAAGCAAGGCGGAATCGGACGGTACGGCAAAAACGGGGGCGTCGGCAATGCATAAACCGGTTTTCGGACCAAACGGCGCAATCGCCCTGCGCTTCGGCATTATTCGAGCTTTACGGGTTCCATGCGTGAATATTCATTCCGGGCAAAAGCGGTGCATATTCGCATACATTTCCACACCGTCCACACACTTATCCACAATTTGGGGTACGCATCATCGGTTTTTTCGGAGTTATCCACAGCTTTTTCGGGCTTGTATATGCAGTATAGGCGGATTGAATACGCAGTGCATATTTCATAAACCGATCCAAAAAACACGGAATAACGAAAATATAATGATAAAAACAACGTATAACCGCGTGCATGATGCATGCTTCTATGCGTATGCAGATGAATATGAAAAAGCGGCCGTTCAAAAACATACATTCGTTTTCAGAACGGCCGCTTCGGTTCGTCAGCGCGTCGGTTTTGTTTCGTAGGGAACGATCGCGCCGGTCTGCGTCGCCGCGATCACCAGAAGCGACAGCAGCTCCGAACGCCAAGCATATACGGTCGACGTCGACGTGCAGCATGCGAGCGACAAAGCCACGATGCTGCTGCGTTTCGTCCGGCGGCTTCCGTCAAGGTTCAGGTAACTTCGCATGAACCGTTCCTTCTCCGGGTCCGTCCGATGCAGATAATCCAGCACGTAATCCACGGCCAGAACCCATCTCTCCGAAGCGCGGCTGCGCTCGGTGCCCGGACTTCCGGCGTCGCGCACGCCTTTTATGAACGCCCGATGCTCCCGATACCGCCGCGCTTCCCGTTCCGCAATCCGCTTCCATTCTTTTGCACTCATTTCCATTCTCCTTTCTCTGCGGATTATGCGAACAAATGTTCGCATACGAACAGTATAACAGAAAAACGAAAAAAGAAAAGACCTTTTATGGGACAACAAGAAATATTTTTCGGGGCAAACGAAAAGGCGCGTATGGTATTCCGAGACGCCCTGTGATATACTGTATATATCGAAACAGGAGGCCCGCATGAGAAAGCTGTTTGTATGGATCGTCGCAGCGTCGCTGCTTTTTTCAGGCTGCAAAGCCGTCGAAAAGGAGACGTCCGGACCGGAGCCGACTGCGGACGGTGCGTTTTTGCTGACGGACGGGAATTCTTTTGAATACGCGCCGGAACCGCGTTCGGCGGATGAGGCGGCGCTCAGAAAAGCGCATCCGGAGGCGTTTCAGATAGATGCGTCGAAGGGATTGGACGTGATCGTGTGGCAGATGGCGGAGGAGGTCTATTCCTTCGGGATTCTGGAGCACGCCGAGACGCCGCGCGACTGGCTCGATCCGGCGCTGCTGAATCTTTGGGGCTTTTCCGCGGACGAGATGCGGACCATCCTCGCGGCCTACGGCGCGAATGAAGCGGACGTGACGATCGTTCCGTGGCAGAACCCGATCTCAAGCTATCTTCCGGATTATCTGATCGTTCAAGAAGGCGAGGATCAGGAGGCGAAACGGCAGGCGTACGTTGAGAAGGTACGGGAAATGCTGTTCGGCCGCAAGTGAAAAGAGAGGACATGGAGGACAAAGGAGAAACACGCATGAAGAAACGGCTTTGTATTCTATTGATCGCGGCGCTGCTGCTGATGCTCGTACCGCACGTCGCGAGCGCGAACGCGCCGATCCCCTGGGCGATCGAGATCGCCTGCTCCAACATCGCGGAGGGAACGCAGGTCGACGTCGTTGTTCTGAAGGAGGACGGCACGACCCGTACGCAGCATACGGAGGATCCGCAGCGGGGCATCTTTTTGGGTTTTGATTCCGACGAAACGTCGTTTTATATCGTTTGCACCGCGCCGGACGGGACGGAGACGCGCTCGGAGACCGTGGAGCTCGCCGAATACGGACAGTACCGGTTCGACGGGGCGGCAAACCGGCTGACGAGGGACGGCTCCTGGTACAGCAGAAAAGACAAAAATAGCTGCAGCGGCGGGATCCTGTGGGCCTTGCTGCTGGTTCTGCTGTTCGTGTTGGCGCTCGGGCTGACCCTGCTCTTTGAGTTTTTAGTGGCGCTGTGCTTCGGCATTCGTCCGAAAAAGTACGTGTTCATCATCAACCTGATCACCAATCCGGTCATGAATCTCCTGCTGTTCCTGCTTGCGGCATTCGATCCGGACCTGTGGTTCTATTGCACGGCGCTCGGCGTCCTGGAGCTTGTCGCAGTCGTGCTCGAGTTCCTGTTCTATCGGAGGAAATATCCGCAGTATACGGGCGTGCGGCTGTTCTTCTTCTCGCTGACGGCGAACGCCGTAAGCTTCGCGCTCGGCTGCGCGGCATTGTGCCTGCTGCTTTGAACCGGCAGGACATGGCTTGCACTTTTGCGGGACGGCGGATGCGTTCGGCGAAAACGGCGAACATTTCCTGTGGAAACGGCGAAAAAAGCTCTTGACACAGCGAAGATCATCCGCTATAATAACCGTACCAATGGCGGTGTAACTCAGTTGGCCAGAGTAGTCGGTTCATACCCGACCTGTCATCCGTTCGAATCGGATCGCCGCTACCAATTCTCCAACGGACGTCAATGTGGAAATCACGTTGACGTCTGTTTTTTCTTTGTCAGAGCTGACCTCGATCCGGTCGACGAGCAGATGTACCGCTCGACGGTCCGGCGCGGCGCTGATCGCCTTCAGCCATTCGAGAATCGTGCTCGTCGAATACTCCTCCGGCGGATCGGCGGTCTCCAGGGCCTCGATCTCCGCCTTCAGCGCTTTCATCCGGTTGTTCAGATCCTGAATGATCTCCGGCGCGAACGTCGCCGCGGACAGATTTTTCACCAGATTGTCGTATTCGGTCTGCTTTGCCGCGATCTGCTTTTTCACCACCGCGGTGTAAGTCGCCCTGCAATCCTTCCGGTGATTCCGGTAGGAGCGCAGAAAGTGTGCGATCTTGAGCTGCATTGCGTCGGACAGCAGCTCCTTGAGATAATCCGTCACCGCCTTGACGAGCACCTCCTCGCGCACGGTCGGCGCGCCGCAGTTGGCGCTGCAGGCGTAGTACACATACTTGTCGCCTTTTCGGTTCGGGGCGCGATGGATGTGCATCTTTGCGCCGCACTTGCAGTAGACCAGCCCGCTGCAGAGATACTCGTTCTGCTTTCTGCCGTTTTGCTTTCTCATGTCCATGATTTTCTGCACCTCATAGAATGTATTTTTGTCCACGATCGCCGGGATCGCGCCGTCGATCCGGATCGCGCCCGCGGTCTCCAGCCGCGTCTTGCGGTGTCGGCATCCCTCCACCGAGTACACATAGATGCCCGCGTACTTCTCGTTTCGCAGGATCTCATAGATCTGCGTGTACTTGATCTCTTTTCCGTTCCTGCCGCGGACGCCCGCTTCCTTCATCTCGCGGATCAGCCCCGTATGCCCTCTGCGGTTCAGCGCCGCGTCGAACATCTTTTTCACATAGATCGCTTCGCTCGGCTCGATCACGAGCTGCTGATTTTCGATCCGATACCCGAAGGGGGAGGGGCCGCCGTTGTGCAGCCCCTTCAATGCAACCTCGCGATGCCCCTTCCGCACCTCTTTGGAGAGGTTCTTGCTGTAATACTCCGACAGCACCCACATCATCTGCTTGGCGAAATCGCCCTCGATGCTTGCTCCGAAGTTCTGCGCCACCGCGATGATCGGAATCTTTTCCTTTTCCATCATCTTGGACAGCCGGACGTGTTCTTCCAAGGACCGCGCGACGCGGTCATACTTGTGAATCAGCAGAACCTCGAACCGGTGCTGCTTGGCGTCCGCCAGCATCGCCTGATACTGCGCGCGCTGATTGGTCTTTTCCTCCGTGCCGGAGATTGCCTCATCGGAATAGATCCGGTAAACGTCCATTCCGTTTCCGTTCGCAAATTCCGTACACGCCCGAACCTGCGCCTGTGTGCTCATTTCCGTCTGATTGTCGGAACTGAACCGTGTGTAGATCGCCGCTTTCAAACGGCATCACCTCCTGTCTCTGTAATTATGTTTTCGGTTAAGTCCAATCCGAATTTCCTTGCCAAAAACTCTGCCAGTTCTTTTACGGTCAGCTCTGCGGTTTCAAACGATCGCGTCATCCGACCGCCCTTCTTATCTATCGTGTATCGGGCGCGCACCGGCACCCGCAGGGTATCTGTATTGCAAACTTTTGTTTCTTTCATTCTTTCCGCTCCTTTTTGCATGGTCTGTCGTGCTGTGGGTTTCAAATGTCGTTGTGATATGTTCAGCGTTCATATTCCAAAGTTTCCTTTCTGAGTTCGCGATCCTCCGTCAGATATGGCTTCAGCTTCCTTTCAAGCTGCGGGCGTTCCGCAAGAATCCGTTTGCAGAGATTCTGTTCGATTTTGAGGGCGCGAAGATCGCAGTTTTGCCTTACGAGGTCAGCATACAGCGTATTCCGCTCGATGTTGAGGATGTCGACGGAGTGGTTTTGTAAAATTTCATGTGCTCTTTTGAGTTTTTCCTGCTCCTCAACCGTCAGCGGGAACGCCTCCGTGTCCCGATCCGTGTACATTGCCACGAGCTGCAGCGCGTCGTACAGCGGCTTTTGACGCTTCTTCTTCACGTTCAGGATCGTTCGCTCTTTCGTCAGCGCGGCGATTCTGCCGTCAATCGCGTCGATGCGATCTTTTAGCTGCGCCGCCGTCTCGATCCCGTTATCCGTCAGATACTTCGCCTGCGCTTTCAGCTGTGTAAACCGTTTCAGTTCCTCCGGCGAAACGTAATACTGCGTTTTGACGCCGTCGTTTACAAGTCCGAGGATGTACGTCCACGCGAGGATCAGCGCACGGATGCCCGTGATCTTTCCGCGCGGAAAATGTACACGCTGCTGCCGCAGCATGATGACCTCAAAGGTCGGATCGCGCATCGCGCGGTCGATATATGCCGCAAGATCGTCCTCCGTCATGGACTGTCGCTTTTGCTTCACGCGGTACGCGCGCTCCCCGCCGTAGGGAAGGAAGGTCGGGTACTTGCTGCCGTGCCGGACCGTGTACCCGCGATCCTCCATCCGCGCGTAAAAGCTGCCGACGTCCATTGCCAGAGACAGGCATTCCTCCGCGTCCCGGTCGAACAGCTCGCGCTGTGTTTTGACGCCGCATTTCTGCATGCGCCACTCAATGTAGGTCAGCGCCTTTCTCTGCGGCTCGTCGACGGTGGATACGCCGTATTCGCGGCAAAGCCGATCCGAAAGCGTGCGGATCTCGTTGAAATACGTTTGCGGCGAAGAATGATATTTGGTTCCGTCCCGATCGGAAACCGAATTGAAAATGATATGGTTGTGAATGTGATGCCGGTCGGTATGGGTGCCGACGATTACCTCGTATCCGTCGAGATATTCCTCCGCAAAGCGAATCCCGATCTCGTGCGCCAGTTCCGGCGTGAGCTCGTCCGGCTTGAAACTCTGGATCAGATGATACGCCTGCACCCCGTCGGTCTTGCCGTACCGGCGCTTGGTCTCCATCCATGTTTTTGCCGCCGTTTCCCGCTCGCAGCCGATGCAGGAAACGAACACGCGTTCCTCCGTTTTTGCGGGATTGCAGACGTAAGCGATCAGCCGATCGAGCCGCATGCTTTTTGCAAGAATCTTCGTTATCGCCATTTTTGGATCTCCTCCTTGAGGGCGGTCATCAGCGCCTTCGTCCGGTCCCATTCGCTCTTTTCGAGAACGCCTGCGGCGTTCGCCCGATGCGCGATCTGGTTCAGATTGTTTCCGATCCGGTCGACGCTGCGCTGTAGGTCCCGCAATTCCGGCGTCGGCTTTTCGCGGATCTCCGTGCCCGTGATCAGCTTCCGCAAAAGCCGCGTGCTGCCGAGACCGGTGCGGTTTTCCAAGTCTTTCAGTTTTTCATACTCGGCTTTACTGAGCCGGGTACCGACGTGAATGTTTCTGGTTCTGTGTTCCATAAAGTCCTTTCTCCGCCTGTGGCGGCATACGGGTTCGGGTGTCCCGACAAGCGCATTTGGAACGCCGAATGCTATGCTTGCAAGGACATCGGCTGTGCCTTCTGTCCTCTTTTTCCGGGAACAGAAACGGCTCCCCGCCGCGCGGCCAACCTTGCGATTTTTGTCGCCGTACAGCCCGTGCAGGGAGCCGGATCTATGCACTCGATACCCGTAAACTCTCATTGAAAATTGATCATTTCTTCGGTTGCCCGGAGAAAGCAACGAGATGTATTTGCCCTGTATTTCACCTCCTTCATTCTGCTTTTGTTCCGTTCCCACAGCCGGAAAATGGGAATTGAACCCTCTTTCCGCCGCGGTGCGATACGCTTCTTTCGCGCTTGTCATCACCTCCAAAACCGAAAAGAAGCCGACGCGCGGATCGGCTTCTCTCATCATAATTTTGCTGTTCAAAAATTCGTGCCATGTTGGCACGAATTTTTACTGCCGGAAATTAGCGCCGAATTGGCGCGCATTTTCGGCCTACTTCTATAACTTCGTGCCATGATGGCACGAAGTGTGCCTGCCGGAAATGTGGGACAGCTTGTCCCACATTATGCACACACCCTGTTTGAAATTCCCGACAAGTTGTCGGGAATTTAGGCAGTCAAGAAGCCGATCTGTTCCATCGCAGAAATGTGAGCTAACTTGGCTCAAAATAACCACATCTCAAACTTTCTGCCAACTTGGCAGGAAGTCGGCAGCCGCAAAATACAGATTAACTTGTTCTGAATTATGGCTATCAAACGATCTTGTTTCACTTCGGACCAACTTGGTCCGAAGCTGCGTTATTGGGAACTTCCCGACAAGTTGTCGGGAAGTTTGACGCGAAGAAAAAGCAGCCCGGTTTGACCTGATTTCTATTCTGGTCTTTCATAAATAAGGACAAGTTGTCCTTCATTATTTCATGCAACTTCGCGCCAACTTGGCACGAAGTTGACGGTTTCAACTTCCGGACAACTTGTCCGGAAGTGCCCGGCTTTCAACTTCCGCCCAACATGGGCGGAAGTTACAGCGCGTTTTCGAAAGCCGGGTAACTTGTGGCCAACTTGACCACAAGTTCCATATCTGACTTCCGCCCAACTTGGGCAGAAGTTACTGTGCAGAGCCGATAGCCGGATCAACTTGTGCTAAATTTGATCACAAGTGGGGGTTTATAGGGTTAACTTCTGGTCATGATGGCCAGAAGTTCTTTCTGAAAATTGTGTCCAAGTCGGACACAATTTTACTTCGGACCAAGTTGGTCCGAAGTTGTGATATAAAATCAACTTGTGACCAAGTTGGTCACAAGTTGAAAAGGCGGGCTCAAAAAGTGTCGCCAAGTTGACGATACTTTTCACTTCGTCCCATCATGGGACGAAGTGCGTGCGTATGCTGTATGCAACTATAACTTCGTCCCAACTTGGGACGAAGTTCGCATTGTGCATCATTTTTATCGGAACTTTGTCGCAAGTTGCAACAAAGTCTCGGATTTATTATTCCCAACTTGGGAATAATTTCCCGTACTCAGAATTAATCCCAAGTTGGGATGAATTTCCGGTATGCATCGAAACGAGATGTCGAAATAAAAATGGTGTTCAAGTTGATCACCATTTTTCATAATCAAAGACGCCTGCGCTAGAAAGTCTCGCCAAGTTAGCGAGACTTTCAGCACTTACATGATTTTTACAGCGCAGACGTGTTTCATAAACGTGGACCAACTTGGTCCACATTTTTACTTTATCCCAACTTAGGATGAAGTTGTGCCGGGAAGCATCCAAACAGCTTTTTGAAAAGTTGGGCCAAGTTGGCCCGAATTTCTAAAAGCTTGCGAGAGCGCTTATTACATCTTTTTTCTGTAAAAGTCTGGCCATGATGGCCAGACTTTTCAATTCAGGCAACAGCAAAACTGTGACCATGATGGACACCGTTCCCGGTCGGTCACGCCCCTCTACCATATCATGTTTGTAATCCTCTTTTCTGAAAATAATAATTTGATCGATATCATATTATGAAAACGGCCGACGAACCTGCCGATCACGGTGCTCCAATGGGGCACCGCTGTTTTACAAAAAGTGGGCGCAGTATTCATTTACCGATTTGCCTCCCTTCAAACCGGTTCACAAAAATGTGCCTCTCTCACCTATAAAAGCAACTTCTACCCCCGGATTGTTCCTGCGAAAATAATATATTTTCTTATGCAATGGATTCTGTCCGGTTTATGGGATGTTTATTTCGGTAGAATGGGTTTGAAGAATCGGAAAGCAGCGGTTGGGAGGTGATGGAACATGAAAATCTATGTGGCTTACAATGATCAGATTCTGATCCCGCAGGAGGACGGTTCCTACAGAGTTGTTCGCAACAGCGAGTGGATTCCTGCATTTTATGCGCTGCCCGCAGAAATCATGGTCAATGCCGAGGAGAATCTGCAAATGCTTCTACGCTGTCCCTCCGAGCTGCTGCTTGATCCGAACAGTCTTGCATTGGTCGAGAGCGATAAGTTTCTTGAAACGGTTATCGACGGCTATGCCTATCTGATCTGGAACGCTATGCAAATGTCCGGCTGGATGGAATACTATTCCCGCAATGCGCCGCAATGGGTCATAGCGCATGAAACGCCGTTATGGACCAAACAAATGCAGCGCAGATGGATCTTATGGACAAATCACGATCTGTACGCAAAACCTTTGTCCGAGCAGCAGATCGGATTTCCTTCGTTGGATGACGCAATGGATATGGTCGATTCCGTCGCGGGAGATGTGTTCGGTATAGAGCATCGCGGGGCGGTGATCGATGTGTGCAACGAAATGCCATGCGAGGAAGATTTCGACGAGGAACGGTTTTTCAATCGACGGCTTCTGAACTTCCGGCGGCAATGGTATCATCGGCAGACAAAGCATCCGACGGTATCTTTGGATGTGATCCTAAGAGCGGAGAACTCCAAAATCCATCACCGCCTGATGCAGATGGAAACCGAGGACGATATGGAGGAGGACGCCATTGTGCGGATTAACGGTGAAGCGTTCTTCCGGTCGCTTTCGGAAACCGATCAGAAGATCCTGCTCTTGCGGAACATGGGAAAGTCGATGCAGAAGGTAGCGGAGCTCGTGGGGCTGAAAACGCACAGCGCCGTCTATAAGCGAATCCAACGAATCGGAAAATCATACGAGAAATGGGCAGACGAGGATTTAGGATTTGAAAAAGAAAAGTCTGTAATTGATTATGAGGGGATTAAAAAAGAACCAATAAGAGTTGCAAGAATGAGGGGCAGTAGCCATACAACCGGATAGCTGCCGTCCGAGCATTTGATCTTAGCCATTATTCCGACACCCCCTTCCGGACAATACTTTTTCTATGCTAACCCCAGTATAAATCTTTATCTGTCCAATAAAGAGAATGTCAATGGACTTTTCGATGGTTTGAGGTGTTATTATATGTAGAAACTTCCCGCTGTCCCATAAAAAGCATTGTGAAAATGATTGAAAAATGGTATAATAAAATGATTTATAATACACATATGGACAGATCGGATTTTGATTCATAAAGGAGAAAGTTATGGCAAAGCAAAAGGCAGAAGAAAAGATCAATCTGGATTCTATTCTGTTCAAATGCCGTGATATTCTGCGTCAGGCGCGCAATTCCGGATCATTCTTTGAAAAGCGCGATATGATGCTGACGCTTGTGTTCCTTCGCTTTATCGGCGAAAAATTCGAAGACGGTGTTGAAAACCTCCGTAATAACCTCCTTGCGCAAGGTCTTGATCCGGACGATCCCGATATCAAAGCCGCTTTCCTGGATGATCCGACCTTTACGGACGGCACATACAATCTGCTTCCGGAAGCCCGTTGGTCCACGATCATCAACACGCCTGCTCCGGGGCTCAATGTCGCATTGGATACCGCGCTGCACAGCATTGCCGCCAACAGTCCCCAACTCAAGGGCTGCTTTGTTGAGGGCACGTTTACCACGCGGAACCTCGCTCCGAACGATATCAAAAAGGTCGTTGACGAGGTCAACAAGATCAGCCATAAAGCGTTCGGTGAAGAAAAAGACCTGATCGGGCGCGTGTACGAATACTTCCTCAAGGAATTTGCCGTCAACGCCACCAAGGAAGAGGGCGAATACTATACGCCCCATGACGTTGTGCAGCTGATCGCCGCGATGATCGAGCCCTTTGACGGCATGCTGTACGATCCCTGCTGCGGTTCCGGCGGCATGTTCATTCAGAGCGCAGAGCTTGTCAAAGCAAAGCGCGGCGACATCAGCCGCATCAATGTGTACGGTCAGGAGAAGGAGCCGGCGACATACCGTCTGGCGAAAATGAACCTTGCCCTGCGCGGCATCAGTCACAATCTCGGCGGTGAAGCCGATTCCTCCTTTACCCACGACCTGCATAAGGGTATCTATTTCAATTACATCATGGCGAACCCGCCGTTCAATCTGAAAGGCTGGTACGACAGCAATCTGCAAAACGATCCGCGCTGGGCGGATTATACGACCCCGCCGGAAAGCAACGCCAACTATGCGTGGATTCTGCATATCCTATCCCACCTGAAGCCGCTGGACGGCGTGGCGGGATTCCTGCTTGCAAACGGCGCTTTGGGCGACAGCGATACGGTTGCGATCCGGCAGAAGCTGATCGAAAACGATAAGGTGGAAGCCATCATCATTCTCCCGCGCGAACTGTTCATTACGACGGATATCAGCGTGACCCTCTGGATTTTGAATCAGAATAAAAAGGGCGGCGAATACCACGGCAGAACCCTTCGCAACCGCGAGCATGAGATTCTGTTTATGGATTTGCGTACCTGGACGGAGAACCCGGTCAAGAACGAGAGCAAAAAGAAGGTCCGTTTGGTGACGGAACAGATCGAGAAAGCGGCAGAGATTTATCATACGTGGCAGAACGAAGGCGCGGACGGCACGACGTACGCCGTTCCGGAACTGTATCGCAGCGTCGGCATGGCTGAGATCAAAGAAAACGGCTGGAGCCTGGTTCCCAGCAAATATATCGAGTTTATCGACCACGATCTGGAAATTGATTTCCCAGCGGAGATGCAGCGCATTCAGCAGGAAATGCGCGATGTGATCGCGCAGGAAAAAGAATCGCAACGACTGCTGGAGGATGCGTTCAGGGGGATCGGGTATGGCATTGAATAAGTACAAGCTGGGGCAACTGATCCAACCGGAAGACGAGCGCAATGAGTTAGGCAATTTAACACTTGATGATGTCAGAGGCATTTCCATTCAGAAAACGTTTATACATACAAAAGCTGATATGGAAGGTGTGTCTCTTTCCCCCTATATCCTTGTTAAGCCGGATTACTTTGCTTATGTTACTGTAACCTCCAGAAACGGAGAAAAGATCACAATTGCTCACAATGACAGCAATAGCACCTTTATTGTTTCATCGTCCTATGTTGTATTCAGTGTATTAAGACCTGATCTGTTGAATTCCGACTATCTGTTTATGTATTTCAATCGGCCGGAGTTCGATCGTTATGCGCGTTTTAACTCATGGGGTTCGGCAAGAGAGACCTTTAGTTGGGAAGATATGTGCAATATCGATTTCGAACTGCCCGAAATCTCCATCCAGCAGAAATATGTGGATATCTACAAAGCCATGGTCGCCAACCAGCAGAGCTATGAGCACGGGCTGGAGGGTTTGAAACTGTCGATTGATGCTTTGTTGGATAAAGTGAAGCATTCAGCATCTTATAGACCAGTCAGCGAATGCTTACAGGAGGTTGATGTCAGAAACGACGATGGAGAGATTGCTAATGTTCAGGGAATCAATATTACTAAACAGTTTATGCCATCTGTCGCCGATACAAACGGAGTCAATCTTAAGAACTATAAGGTCGTAAAACAAGGGCAATTTGCGTTTTCTGGCATGCAAACAGGAAGAGATGAATGCATTCGAATTGCACGCTATCAGGGGGAAGAGCCGATTATTATTTCACCCGCTTATACGGTATTTGAATGCAAAAAAGATGCTGTCCTGCCGGATTATATTATGATGTGGCTTTCCCGGTCAGAAAGCGATAGACGCGGTTGGTTTATGAGCGATTCAAGCATTCGTACCAATCTTGATCTTGATCGCTTTTATGAGATCAAAATACCTGTGCCGGATAAAGATACCCAGGACGCTATAGTGAAGCTGTATTCAGCGTATATTGAAAGACGTGCTATTGGCGACAAACTGAAAGCTCAAATCAAAGACATCTGCCCGATCTTAATCAAAGGATCACTGGAGGAGGGGAGAAAAGCATGAAAAAAACAGTTATGGAATTCAGAAATCAGAAAATCGAATTACATAGAATAATTGCATATTCTATCATTATGGGAATTGCCATAAATATCATTTCCAATTCTTTAGGAAAAATATTAAATTTCCCACTCTGGTTGAATATAATTATATGGGTTGGTATTTCCCTTGTAATAATCAGTATAGCTCAAATTGTTGAATTGTGCAGATTAAATAGTACGATCAAATATGAGGGTTTATTTATTACACATAGGAACGAAAAGAATAGGATAATTGGCATTCCGAATTATAAAATATCTACAGATATGAAAACGTATTTCGAAGCTGCTTTTTCAGAGAATCCTGCATACAGGACAATATGGGAAGAATCTGGCTTGGATAAATTACAAGGACCACATATAGCAAAAAAAACTAATGATAGCAAAAAATTATTAGCAGAGATGATAGAGTATTGCGTACTTGAACATTTTTCTTCATTTATTAATAATTACTATAACATTCGAAATATTACTAAAAAAACAATCGAATATTCAGGAACTGATATTCCGGATGTTTTGTTGAAAAACAGGTTTATGAAAATGTTTTCCGAAGAACCCCAGAATCGAGCAGCTTTTTGCAACAGTAAAAAGTCAGGGATATACAAAATTGACGACAAAGATACTGAACCAGAGGATAAAGGAACGCTTGTATTTATGATTGGTAGTAATGGCGCGTTGTATAGTAAGTTTGAACTTGTTATCCCAAAGGGGTCAAAGGTTTGCCGTGAAGAGGATAATGGTATTGAAGTTCATACAAAGCTTTTTACTATGAAATATAAGTTCCTCTTTGATGGGATATCAACTTATGTTGAACAAGATTTTTATAAGTATTATTTGCATGAATTGAGTCCTATGGATTATCATGACTGGAAGTTTGATGTGCAGGTTAGTATAAAATATAAACTCTCAGCACTATTTAAGTTTTGGGATTGGAAATACTATAACTGGTTAGATGAATATCTGGACAAGCTATCTGATTATTGTGCTGTTGATAATTTCTATAAGAATATAGGGTGGAGAGAGACGAAAACATTTATACAAATACTTAAAACACCTAATTTTTCACAAAAAACAAAATGATGCGCTTTTCGTTGAAATAGAAAAGACGCAGAGGCGGGGGTATAACCAATGGCAAGACTTCAAAACTACAACGGTCGCTATTGCGAGTCGGAATATGAAAATGCATTCCTCTCCTTTTTGGAGGAGGTTGGCTGGCAGTACCTGCCGGGAAACAGCATTTCGCGTGCTTCCAAGCGGGAGGTGCTGTATGCCGACGATCTGGAGCAGTTTTTGAGCAAAACGAATCCGGATCTGCTTGCCGAAGAGGTCAGGCAGATCATGGATACCGTTCGTCTTGCCGGTGCGGAAAGCGATTTTGCCACGCTGCACAAGGTTTATAACTGGATGGTCAACGGGATTCAGTTCACCCCGCAGAGCGGGATCGCCCGCATGGTGTCGCTGATCGATTTTGACGATCCCGACAACAATATCTTCCGCGCGGTCAATCAGTTTACGGTTGAATATACCAACAACGGACAGGTTGAGAACCGTCGGCCGGACGTGCTGCTTTACGTCAACGGCATGCCGCTCTGCGTGATCGAGTTGAAGAACCCTGCGGACGCGAACGCAACGATTCATGATGCATGGGAACAGATCAATATCCGCTATTGGCGCGACATTCCACACTTGCTGCACTACTGCCCGCTTGCCTGTATTTCCGACGGTGTAAAGACACGCCTAGGAACCGTACGGACACCCTACGAACATTTCTATGCGTGGCGACGCGTCAACGATGATGATCCGATATCGACGCTGCCGTTTGAAGAAACGCAGACCATGATCAAGGGCGTGTACAGCCCCGAACGGTTTTTGGAAATCTTTCGCGACTATATCTATTTCCAGGACAGCGAATATGACAGCGATGAAGTGGAGATCGTTTGCCGTTATCCGCAGTTTTTTGCCGCGCGGCTGCTCAGGGAGAGCATCAAGCGATCCGTTATCGAAAGAAGCGGCAAAGGCGGCACGTATTTCGGCGCTACCGGCTGCGGCAAAACCTATACGATGGCATTCCTTGCGCGGCAGCTTGCTTTGCGCTGCACGGATGTGCCTGAGATCGGCTCCCCCACGATCGTTATGATCGTCGATCGTGAAGACTTGCAGAAGCAGGGCGCAAAGCTGTTTACCAAGAGCAAGGAGTTTTTGAATCTCGGCGAAGTCAGCGTTGTTCCGAACCGCAGAAAGCTGCGGGAAGAACTCGGCGCACGCGAAAGCGGCGGGTTCTATATCTGCACCATTCAGAAATTCTGCGACCGCGAAGACGATAAAATCGGTCTGATCAATACCCGTGCAAACATTATTTGCTTTTCAGACGAGGCGCACAGAACGCAGCTCGATCACTCCAGAAAGATCCAGTTCAGCAAGGATGCGGATGAGAACATGCGCGCCATGATCTCGAAGCCGTATGCAAAGGTGCTGCGCGAAGCATTCCCGCAGGCGACGTTTGTCGGGTTCACCGGTACGCCTATCGCCGAAACCTATCAAACCTTCGGCGAAGAAATCGATCGTTACTCCATGGATCAGGCGGTCGCCGACGGACTGACTGTTTCGATCAAGTATCATCCGCGCATTGCAAAGGTGCTGCTGGATCAGGAAAAGGTTCGGCAGATCGAGGCGTACTATAAACAGTGCGCCGATGACGGTGCGACGCAGGAGGATATTGAGGCAAGCAAGGCAGCAATGAGCTCTATGGAGGTAATCTTGGGAGAACCCTCCCGCCTGGAGCGCCTTGCCGTTGATATTCACGACCATTATGTTTCCTCCTGCGAAAACGATCCGGATCGCGTACAAAAGGCGATGGTTGTATGCTCCAGCAGGAAGATCGCCTATGATCTTCTGATGAAGTTCAAGGACAAGTATCCGGAATGGTTTGTGGAGAAGAAAGTCCCGGATGGCGTTCCGGCAACGGACGAAGAATTGCGGGAACTGAAGCCCATGCCGTTTATTGCGATGGTGGCGAGTGTCGGAAGCAATGATCCGGAGGATATGTATAACTATCTCGGCGGCGTCAGAAATGATAAGCGCTCGGACGAACTCGATGCGGCATTCAAGCAGGACAAGTCCAATTTCCGTATTGTCATTGTTGTGGATATGTGGATTACGGGATTTGATGTTCCGTCTCTGACATATATGTACAACGACAAGCCGCTGAAGAAGCACATGCTGATTCAGACGATCAGCCGCGTCAACAGGAAATATGCCGGGAAAGAGTACGGCTTGATTATTGACTACATCGGCATTCGCGATAATATGCGCGAAGCGATGAAGGTATATGGCGGGAACAGTTCTGTGGCACCGTCGGCAGACGATGTCGAACAGGCAACATTTGCGTTCAGAGAGCAGCTTTGCATTCTGAAAGATCTGTTTACCGGATATGATCTGCAGCCGTTCCTGGATCCAAACGGTGATCCCGCCGAACGGTATCGGCTGTTGGCGAAAGCAGCGGAATATGTGTTTGTGACCACACAGGAATTGCAAACGGTAAGTGATAACGGACAAAATGTTAAAAAGGTATCCTTCAAAACGTATTTCCTGAAGACGGTAAAGCGGATGCGCACCGCGTATGATATCTGCCAGCCTTCGGGAGACCTGGGCGACGAAGAATCTGCACTTGCACAGTGCTTTATGGCAATCGCCGGATTTGTCCGCAAGATGAGCGGTACCAGCGAAGTCGATGCCGACACCATGAATCGTCATGTAGCGAAGATGGTTGAAGAAGCGTTGAAATATACGCAGGTCGAAAGCGTACTGGAGGATGGCGAGCAGGAAGATATTTTCAGTCCTGAATTCTTTGAGAAGCTTTCCGACGTGAGAATGCCGGCATCCAAGCTCGAACTGCTGATCAAGATGCTTCGGAAACAAATTTCCGAATACGGAAAAACGAACCAGATGGCGGCAAAGAAGTTCCAGGAAATGCTGGAGGAAACGATCAAGCAGTATCACGAACGCAGAAAACACCTTACCGCAGAGGAAGCAGGAGCGGCGCAGGAACAGACATCGGAAGAAATCATCAAAAACGCGACCGAACAGGCTTTAAAGATACTCCGTGATATGAACGCTGACCGTGAGAGCTTCCGTAAGATCGGACTTACATTTGAGGAGAAGGCGTTTTACGACATCTTGATGGCATTACGCGATCAGTATAACTTTGAATATGGCGAGGACAAGCTCTCTGGCGGAATATCCGTAAACGAGAAGTGCAGATCGCTTGCAAAGAAGATTAAGGAAATAATCGACACAAAATCTTCATTTGCGGATTGGCTCAACAATCAGATTGTGCGTGACCAGCTGAAGTTTGACATTAAGGTGTGTCTTGTCAAGAACGGCTATCCGCCGCAGTACAGCCCGGAGGTATTCCGCAAAGTTATGGAGCAGGTGGAAAACTTCGAGGAGAATCAGTAATCAAAAAGGCAGAGAGGAGAATCGTGATGGGCTTCATTTATATCTTAACGAATCCGTCATTTCCGCAGTATGTGAAGATCGGCTATGCAACAGATGTGAAACAGCGTTTGGAGGAGCTGAATCGCAGTACCGCTGTGCCTTTTGCGTTTCGCGTGTACGCTACCTATGAGGTTGACTCGGCGCTGTCCGACAAAAAGCTGCACTCCATTTTGGACAAGTTGAATCCGGATCTGCGTTCAATGGAAGAGATCGACGGGCGGAAGCGCGTTCGCGAATTCTATGCGATGACTCCGGAGGACGCGTTTGCGATTCTTGAAGCAATCGCCGAAATCAACGGCTATACGCATCGCTTGAAAAGGTGGAAGGCATCGGCAGAAGAGAGAAAAGAGGAGCAGATGGCAAAGGAAATCGATGAAGCGCATCAGGAGCGCATATCCCCATTTGCTTTTTCAAAATGCAACATCAAACCAGGCGAGCAGGTTGAATTTTGCTGTGTCGGTAATCCGCATGACGGAACGCTGTGCAAGGTTCTTGATGACAAGCATGTGGAATATGAGGGCGAAAGATGGTCGCTTTCTGCATTGGCAACACATTTTATCGGCGCAAAATGGACTGTCGCCGGTCCGCGCTATTTCAAATACAATGGTGAATGGCTAAACGAGATCCGGCAAAAATCTGGCAATTAACAGAGGACACATTATGAATTCGATAATACTAGCGAGCATATATTCACGCTTTCATAACATTGCAAATACTCCCAATGTAGGGATTATGTCTTTTAGTGCTATTGACGTATCAAAACTAAGAGAAGATCTCCAGACTGTTGCTGAATGTGTGCAGAAAGACGAACCAGCATTATCGGGGCAACTTCTTCATGTTCGCGATATTTTATTTGGTATTAACGCTTACGGGCAGGGCGTTATCAATCTTATCGCGTTAGGAGAAGCTGTATTTGGATTGAATTATCTGATTCAGAAGCAACAAGTTCAAAGCAACAAACCGAAAGAAGATGAAAAATGGCAGTGTATTCATCCGATGATACAGAAGTCTTCAAAGCGGCTGTATATGGACGGTCATTATGCCAATGCTGCCGAGGATGCTTTCATCGAGATCAATGATCGTGTGAAAAAGCTGTTTATGATTGTTAAACCCAGCTGCAAGGTTCCCGATGGGGAATCTGCAATGACGACTGTGTTTTCCACAAACAGCCCGCTGATCACTTTCTGCGATCAAAGCACGGATACAGGGGTTAATAAGCAAAAAGGATATATGCAAATGCTTGCGGGAGCAATGTCAGCCCTTCGCAATCCAAAAGCGCATTCCAATAATGAGATCATTACGGCAGACGAAGCATACCGCCGATTGGCAATGGCAAGTATGCTGATGTATGCGATCGACGAGGCGGTTGCGTATTCACAAATACAAGAGTAGTTAGACATTTTGAAAAATGATCTACTATACTGGCGACACCCACGGGGATGTGGAAAAACTGTATAATTTCAAAGAGCGGTTTGGGCTGACGGCGGAGGATACGATCGTCATTCTCGGCGACGCCGGATGGAATTATGATCAAGGCGACCATGACCGCCTTGCAAAGATGTTTCTAAAGCGGATGGGCGTGACAATCTTTGCGATCCACGGCAATCATGAGGAGCGACCGTACAATCTGCCTTACTATCATGAAGAAGAGTGGCGCGGCGGGAAAGTCTATGTCGAAGACGAGTTTCCCAACATTCTGTTCGGGAAAGACGGAGAGGTCTATGACCTCGACGGGCATCGGGCGATCGTAATCGGCGGTGCGTATTCGGTCGATAAGCCGTATCGTCTTGCACATGGGTATCGCTGGTTTGAAAGCGAGCAGCCGGATGATGCGATTAAGGCGCGGGTTGAAGCCGCGCTGGATGCTCTGAATTGGAACATCGACCTTGTACTTTCGCATACATGCCCGCAGAAGTTTGTACCGGTTGAAGCATATATGTCATGCGTTGACCAATCATCGGTTGACCGGAGCACGGAAGAATGGTTGGACACGATTGATGACCGTCTGACCTATCGACATTGGCTTTGCGGACACTGGCATATCGATAAAACGTTCGATCGTTTCCGCTTTGTGATGGACGATTTTGTAACAATCGACAACTAATAAAACCTATAATCAAAGCGCATCCAGGGACGTTCTGGCTGCGCTTTATTGAGTGATGTTTTCACCTAATCGTATTACTTACAGCAAATCAATACGCTGGGAGACGAGTTTATAAGTGGGCATGTTCTCCCGAACCGTCATTTTATAGACAGGAATACCTTTTTCTGCAGCAATTTGGCATAGAATCTTTTCGTTGATTGCGCTGATATGCCTCCCAAGATAAACTGCTGTCGGCTTTTTTATAACATAAGGATACTTTTGGCTTTGACCGTCTTTTCCATAGTAAATCAGCCGCCACTCCTTTTCGTGACGCCAATTGCTTGATTTATGTATCAATACTTTTGAGCACATAAACTGATCCGGACAGGGAAATGCGTGCTGCATTAGTGGGTACAATGTTATTGCTTGACAATGAATCAATATACGCTGCAAAATTTCCTGCTGAAAAAGCCACGTCGCATATTCTGTTGCTTCAAGACGCTTTCCGCCATAAATCATTGGTAGCAGACAATAGTCTGCATAACTGACGTTTCGCAAGTCATAAGACAGAGCAAAACCTGTTCCATTATTGGCATAGTATCCCCACATTGCAGCAGAGTCGACTGTTTGTGACAGGCAAGCAATTTTCTGTGCTTGTGTTAATTGACTGACAAGAGTTGTCTGCTGGTCAATGATTCCTGTTATCATATTTTTACTCTCTTCGGCGAATGAGCAGAGATCTTCGAATTTAGCATGACCAAATGCATTCATGCTGTTTTGAATAATTTGCGCTGGAATATGAGCTTTGATCTCCGGCGGAATGAGACCTTTATTGGATAATTCGAGCATTCTGATAATGTTTTCGGGAGTGACGGTTTCATTCACCCCTGCTTTGATGCGTTCTTTATCGAAATACAGCATTCCATCAAAGTCATCATTCATCTCAGACGCCGACGCAAAGCCAAAAATATCCTGATCAAATTCATGGATTGCTCTTTCTTTGCAGCTGCGGAACCGATACAATTTATCTGGTGTTTTAGCGTTTAGATAATCAACAAGCGGCTGATACTGCTTGCCCTTTTCCTCATCGGAAAGAATCTCTGGAACCACGATGGAATGAATCATCTTCATGTAATCATGATTTGAGATGGAATTATTCATTACTATTCTCCTTGCAGCAAATACTCTTGTTTATGAAGCAGTGTATTCTTGTGGCATCGATTATTGATCGTCGTTTGCCAACTTGAGGAAAGCCGGGCGGTATTCTTCGAGTAGGCGCTTTGCGACGAGGTCGATCTGCTCGTCGTCGTTCAGAAGGCGCTGTTTCAAAAGCTCGTAGCGCCGGCGCTTTTCTTCCTTCGCAAAGTGCGTTTCGCGGTGTCGCTCGGGGCAGTCGGCATAGTTCAAGGTCACGCCTTGAAACTGCTCGCTCGTGAGATCGAACACGCAGTCGCCGACCGCGTTGAAGCAATGATAATTGCCGTCCGGTAGCGGCACACCGAGCACCTTTCCGCCGTAAATATCCTGCATCAGAAACGCCGTGATCGAGCATTGCCCGAGCGTCGGGTTCTCCGGGCTCCAGTCCTGCCGCATGCGCGGCGCGCAGGTCTCCGCCGACCAGACCTTTTTCAGCCGATCATAGTAATCGCGCGGCGTCAGCCCGTTCGCGTCCCGGATCGTCGCCGTTTCCCAACCGTAAAACATTTGCTTCCTCCCATAGGTTCTACATTTATTTTATCACATTTGTCCCGTTAGGGGAATGAAAACTTCTCGCTGTCCTATAAAAGGCATTGTGAAAGTGCACGAAATACAGTATAATAAATTATAAAGGCGCTATTCATGTAATATCGTTAGCGAAAGAGGGGCAATGGTCATGAAGTTGATTTCTTTGAAATGTCCGAATTGCGGAGCACAACTACAAATTGATGCGGAAAAAGAATTTGTGTTTTGCGAACATTGTGGAACGAAAATATTGATTGATAACGAGATTAGCCGTATGCAAATCGATAATGCAGAAGAAGCTGGTTATCAGTTTGAAAAGGGACGTCAGCGCGCACAAAGCGAAGTAAATACATTTCATAAAGCGGAAGCTGCTCAAACTGTTTCTTCCCCTAAAAAGAAAAAACGTCATACATGGTTATGGGTCTTAGGATGGATCTTTATCTTCCCATTACCCCTAACAATCATCTTGGTAAAAAAGAAGAAATTGAATCCCATCCTGAAGTATGGGATTATTGGCGTTGCATGGATTATTTATCTTATTTTTGCCCTAGCTAGTGTTTCTGGTGGCAGTAGCGAAACTACGAATAATAATGGGCAGAAACAGGACGCAATAGCAACTAGAAGCCCTGAATCAACGATAGTTGATTCATCTGAACCGACTGTTATTACTAATCCATCTGAAAAGGATGAAGAAACTATAGTGGATACAACTCCACTGACCACGAATGATGATAATGCAACTGCAACACCTGAAGCTGTTTCTTATTTTCCGTTGGATCAATTCTTCATGTCGCTCTCTCCTGATCTTACCAGAGATCAGGTTGAAGACTTAGCAAAGCAATATGGCTTATTCTGCAAGAATCGTAATACTGGTGCTGGTACTTACACCTATAGGATTGCAATGGAAGCTGATATTGCTAAAACTAATGACTATAAAAAAGGCAGTTTTGTTTCATTATCTATTGCATCTATCGGCAACAAAAATATCAAAGACATAAAGTATTTCAACGCAGAGAAGATGATTGTAGGAACTTGGAATAGGGACAAAGGATACCAGCTTAACGATCTGAACAATCCGCAAATTGGTATGTTTGATGTATCAAGCGCTGAAGAAATAATTGAATATGAACCTCCAATAGATAAAAACATAAACTTGCTTGAAGAACTGCTTTTGTCAGCAAACGATGAAATGACAGAAGATGATATTAAATTATTTGCAGATCAGCACAGTATCACTTATGTATCCAGAGGCTCTGGAAACGAAAAGACAGTAGCATACACGTTCTCGGTTGCCGATAAAGGCGGAGATTCTGGATCAAAGATCACTTTTGCATTGATTGATGGCAAACTGTCACGGATGACGTACTACTACTATCCTAGCAATTATTGGGATGGGACATGCGCAAATTACTACTCTGCGAGTTATGCTGCAAAATATGGAACACAAGCCGGATTCTGTTTATCAAAGACAAAATCAGATCCAGTTTATTATGAGGACCCTATGAAATTGATTGAAGACGTCCGTGCGATACCATCTATATAATGGATGATGTCACATCCGTTAAGACCATCTTTTCAAAGAGAGCATTGTTAGTGCCATTTATATCGAATGATCCTTTTCTGCTTCCTTTGCGCATAGCAAAGCGTTTTGTATGCGCCGCCGAAGCTGTGCGTGACATAGGCGATCACGACGTCGGATCGGTCGATCATGTACTCGTTCCGGCGCGATATGGCGTAACGCTTCGGCACGTTTTCCAGCGGCGGATAGACCGTTTCGTCATAAGCGGAGGCGTCGAAAGACCGGTCAAGATACGGCAGCACCAATACAGAGCGGATCTCAAGATACCGCTCTTTTTGTTTTCGCACGGCAGCCGCGGCGAGCGCGTCGAACTGTCCGTACCCGCCGAGATAAAAGCAATCCGCGCCCTCGCGGATCAGTTCCTCGACGGTTTCAATCAGCCACGCGCCAACCGCCTCCGGATCGAAAACGTCCCTATGCCCGCAAAATGTAACGATCAAATGCGTTTCCTCACATTCTTTAGATATACGGTATATCTATTTCGGATATTATAACACATCATAGACATAAAATAAACACACCATACAGCCATTTGAAAGGAGATTGAACCATGGCCGTTAAGAGTGTGTCGATTCGGATTGAGGAGGAAATGCTGAAAAAGCTCGCCTATATCGCTGATTATGAAGGCCGTTCGGTGAATAGCCATATCCTCGTGCTCGTTCGCAACGCGATCAAGGAGTTTGAAAACGAGAACGGCAGCATCGAGGGAGACATTCGTCCCGATAAGAATGTGAAGCCGTCAAGACGGTAAAAGCAATGTTTATCCAAAGCCCGGAAAGCGCGCTTCGGGCTTTTATCGTATGAATGTCTTGTTTTCTGCCTTCAATGTCTTGTTTTCTCGCGCCAAAGTCCCGTTTTCTACCTTCAATGTCCTGTTTGCTCAGGGCAATGTCTTGTTTCCTCTCAAGGCGTATTCGCTATGTTTCTTATTTCACGCGAAAATTATACCTTAACGGGTATAATCATATCAATTTATCATTAAAATATACCCGATGTGGTATAAAACAGAAGAAAAGAGTTGATAATATACCCGATGAGGTATAAAATAAAAACATGAAAAATATCGGAGCATTTATCAAAGAAAACAGAAAAGCTGCTGGGCTGACGCAGGAAGAATTTGCCGTGCGCGCAGGGCTCGGGCTGCGTTTTGTCCGCGATCTGGAGCAAGGCAAAGAAACGGTACGGATGGACAAGGTCAATCAGGCGCTTGCCATGTTCGGCATGAAAGCGGTGCCGGGAAAGGCGGATGACGAATGAGTGCGTATCGAAAAGCGTCTGTGTATGTGCGCGACCGCCTTGCCGGATTTCTTTTTGAGACAGACAGTGGGTATCGATTTGTGTATGATGCGGCGTATCTAACCTTACCGGACGCTGCACCGATCTCCTTAACGCTTCCGCCGCGGAAGGAGCCGTATGAATCGAACGTGCTGTTTCCGTTCTTCGACGGATTGATTCCGGAAGGATGGCTTTTGCACATCGTAAGCAAAAACTGGAAGCTGGATCAGAACGACCGCTTCGGACTGCTATTGGTTGCCTGCAGGGATTGTATCGGCGCGGTGCGGATCGAGGAGGCGGAACAATGAAGTGCTATTGCTGCGGAAAACCGATTTTGCCGGAGGAAAGCAACTGCGGCTGGCATACGCGCTGCATCCGCAAATTCTTCGGAACGGATACGCTGCCCGAATTGGATTTAAGCGAAGAAGCGCTTGCCTCGTATGTGACGGAATCGGTGTTTAAGGGCCTGACCGTGCCCGGCGTACAGCGGAAGATGTCGCTGCATCTGGAGCAGAAGGAGGCGCCGCGCCTGACGCTGGTCAATTACCCGACCGGCTACATTTTGAAACCGCAGACGCCGGAGTACCGCAATCTGCCGGAAGCCGAAGATCTTGTTATGCGAATGGCCGAAAAGGCAGGCGTCAGGACCGTGCCGCACGCGCTGCTTCGGATGAACGGACAGTTTGCGTATATCACAAAGCGTATCGATCGGAAGATCACCGGCAAACAGCGGGTTCGCGTGCAAAAGTACGCGATGGAGGACTTTTGCCAACGGGATGAAAGATTGACCGCAGATAAGTATCGCGGCTCCTATGAGCGCTGTGCAAAGATCGTTTCCCGAGATTCCGTGCGGACGGGTCTGGATCTGTCCGAGCTGTTTCTGCGATTGGTTGTTTCGTTTGTTACCGGCAATTCGGATATGCATCTCAAGAATTTCTCGCTGATCGAAACAGAACCGGGCAGCGGTGCATTCGTGCTGTCCACTGCATATGACCTGCTTCCGGTCAATCTGGTGCTGCCGGAGGACCGGGAGGAGCTTGCGCTGACGATGAACGGCAAGAAAGCGAATCTTCATCGAAACGATTTCCTGCACTTTGCGGAGCAGAGCGGCGTCGGAAGAACGGCAGCGGAAAAGATCATCAAAAAGGTGCTCGCCGCCGAAGACGACTTCCTTTCCCTGTGCGACGATTCCTATCTGCCGCAGGACATGAAAGACGCGCTGAAAGAGCTGATTCGCTTGCGCTGTGAGCGGCTGAGATAGATGATTGCCATTAGGTAATCATTACAATATCAAGGGTTCTGCATTTTCACAATTATTGCTTTTTCGAACCGTCACGTTGTGACCGAAGATAATCCCTCGTCATAAAGCTGTGTTTCCGTCCGCTTCGGACGCACAAGCGTTCTTCTTATGCGCATCGGCAACCGCTTCCGCCGCCAGTCCCTGATACCGATTCCGCCTTCCGTCTGCGGATCCGTGACAAGGTTTGCCGTCAAAACGCCGTTGATCTTGAAATCCGAACCAGGAGTTTACCAAAATAAGACTTCATTTCTGTGCGTCTCAATGCTATACTTTATTTGTCGAAAGAGCACAATCGGCTTGCGTCGGAGGTTACCGAATTTCCTCCTCGCATCCGCATTCCTTTGTTGCGGCAAATGATCAGCGATCACGGTATTTGAAAAAATGGAGAACAATATACTGCAAATTGATAATCGAAAAGCTTTTCGCAGATGGCTTGCACTTCATGCTGACAATGAGAATGAATGTTGGGTCGAGCTGAAACGCGGCAGACCTGCCGCAGACGACAGGTTTTATTATCTTGACGCGGTGGAAGAAGCGCTTTGCTTCGGCTGGATCGACAGCACGTATAAGCTGATTAACGGGAAGCGAATGCAGAGATTTACGCCGAGAAAAAAGAACAGCCCGTGGACGGAGCTGAATAAAGAGCGTGTACGGCGATTGGAAAAGTTGGGGCTGATGACAGAGGCGGGAAGAGCAGTTCTTCCCGCCATGGGCGTACGGAGTTTTAAGGTCGATCCGGATATTGAGGCTGCACTTATAAAGGCGCGAGTTTGGTCAAGGTTCAAATCGTTCCCATCGCTTTACCGGCGAGTGCGAGCCGGAAACATCGCTTTTTATAAGAAACGAAATCCGGCTATGTATGAGAAAGCGCTTTTTCACTTGATTACCGAAACGAAAAAAGGTAAAATGTATGGAGAATGGAACGACTACGGCAGACTTTTGGAATATTGATTCTCATCGTCGTCGAAGAGTAATTGTAAACCAAAGCACCTGTACATATTCAGTTGTGAAATCATAAAGAGGGGATGCTGCTTATGATTCTGTTTTTATTGGCCTGTGTAGCAAGCTTTATTCCGTCGGTTTCCCTATTTCTGTGGCTCCGGAATCGCTTGAAGAAGGAAGAAACGTATAAAAAACTATGCGCTCGAACGCTGTTGCACGGCGCCATGTGTATATTGCCGGTGCTTCTGCTGTCCGGAAGCAGCTATATCATTCTTCGATTGACTGGGCTTCATAATATAAATCCGCTTTTATATCAGGCACTATATACTATCATTGTATTGGCGCTGATGGAGGAAGCAGCAAAATATTGGGTCTTCAAGCGCATTCTGAAAAAAACGAGTTATGCGTATTCATGGCTGGATACAGCGGTTTTGATGACGATAGTCGGACTTGGCTTCGGTATGCTGGAAAGCGTCGTCTATGCAATCGGCGCCAGCGTGCCGGTTGTGCTGATCCGCGGCATCTGTATTCCTCATGCCGGGTATGGTTTCCTGACCGGTTATTTCTACGGCAATGGAAGTAAAACCGGCAAGCCTGCCGTAAAGTGGACGGGCTTTTTGCTTTCATGGCTGATGCATGGTCTTTACGATTTTTCGCTGAGTCAGGAGTTTATTGCAATCAATGATAATCTTATGATAGTAGCGCTCCTTTTAGCCGTGATGGACATTGTACTGGTGTTCCTCCTGGTTGGGTTTGCACGAAAGGCAAAAACGCAGCCGCTCTATATCGAGCCGCTGCCGGAAACGATCGGGAAAGAAAGCGAATGATTAAGGGAATGCCGGCAGAGTAACCGCGGCAATGTGCTGCAAAAAAACAGGGCGGAAGGATAAACGATTGAACATGCTCCCGTGAATGTATGATGCTATATCAAAGGCTGTTGGCATTTGCACTATTCGTTATATATAGAAAAAACAGAAAACGATCAATCAAAAGGAGTTGACGATTATGTTTTCATTAAAAGGACCCGGATTGAAGATATTTGCGGCAGTTCTCGCCGTCATAGCACTCGGCTTTGGCATCTATTCGACCTTCATTCGACCGGCGGGGTTTGTTGACGGAACCGCGACCATTGTTTCTATCGAGAAAGATCCCGATTACATTCCGGACGCCGATAACCCGAATGATGTGCAGTACATCGTAAAGGCGAGCTATACGGTCAACGGCAAAGAATATACCGCAACACTGAATTCCTATGATCCTGCTTACAAGGTAGGGGGCGAGGTCGCGATCAAGTACGATCCCAAGAATCCCGAAAAGATGACGTCGGGCTTTGGTATCGGTATCGCCGTCATGGTCATCGGTATCGTTCTTTTGGCTGTGGTCATCTTCCTGACCGTTAAGAAAAATCTATCTGTTAAGAAGCTCAGAGAGACAAACGGAGATATCACTTACGCGCCTTCTGTCAAGGGCGAGGAACGCGAACTGTACTTCCTGACTGATATCGGCACAATAAAAGGCGGTCATCGCCTTGAGGATAAGAACCGCTGCGTATTATTTGAAGCAAAGATGACAAAGTTCTCTCCGCTGAGCGCCTTTGAATTCGACTTTATCGATCATGAAAACAATAAGACAACCAAGCACCTCGTCGGTCATACAGAGGAGACGGACTGGAATTCGCTCCTGATCGATAATAACTACACCTTCACCATTGACGGCCAGGATGTATGGAAGCACCTCAGAAAGATTGGCGTTACCATCGATTCCCGTTTCGGCAAGGCAGAAGGCCTTATGCCGAGCTATACGATTCGCAAGGATGGCGAGGAGCTCGCTTATGCAGAGAACACCAGTCAGTACGCGCATGAAGAGGATGCCGAAGAACACAAGATTGCAAGCAAGATCCCCGTACAAGGCTTCTACCGCGTTCACACCTGTGAGAAGAATCTTGAGCTTCTGTTCATGATCTTAGTAGCCATGGCACGCAGCGGCGCCACAGACGAGAGGGGCGGCAGCCGCAGAATGTTGTTCAATACAATAAGCGGAAAATAATTAACTCGTATGAACGTAAAAGGAGGTGGAGACATGAAAAAATCATTTGCTGTTTTGTTCGCAATACTGATTGTCTTGATGGCGGTGGTCCCTATGATGTCTGCGCCTGCGGAAAGTGTCCCGGATATTTTGCCTGACAACGGTTTGCCGGTCGTGAACATCACGATCGACGAAAGTGCCGAAGGATACGGTACAATCAAGGAGATGAACGACAGCCCCGATCATTCTGTCAAATGTACCGGTACGATCAAGATCACCGTTCCCGATGGCTTTACCGGCGACTACAGCGACACCGCGCTGAGCGATACAGAGGTTCTGAAGCTCGATTACATACGAGGCAGAGGCAATACGACATGGATGCACGACAAGAAGCCCTATACATTCAAGCTCGAAAAGAAGGCCGGTCTTCTCGGCATGGGCAAGAACAAACACTGGGTTCTTCTTGCAAACTATATGGACGTAACGCTGCTCAGAAACCGGATTGTCTCTTATATCGGCAGTGAGCTGGGACTACGTTTTACACCGAAAATGCTGCCGGTTGATGTTGTGATGAACGGCGAATACCTCGGCAGCTACTATCTCTCGGAGCAGGTCAGGTTAGGTGATAACCGCGTCGATATTGACGAGCTGACGAACGAGGATAACAGCGAACCCGAGATCACCGGTGGTTATCTGATCGGGATGAAGCCTTATGGCGACGAGCCGGAACTGAACCGCTTCTATACCGACAGGGGTGTGGGATTCCTGTTCGATACTCCTGAATTCGAAACCGACAACCCGGCAGACGAAGTAGGCACCCCCGCGCAACTGACATATATTACCGATTATTTGCAAAAGGTCGAAGACGCAATCTATAACGGTGACCCTGGTAAATATATGGATCTGCAATCTGCCGCAGACTACTGGTGGGTGCAGACCTTCTCCTATAATTATGACGCATATTTTACCCCCAGCACGTATCTGTATAAGCCGCGTAACGATAAGCTATACTGGGGGCCGCTGTGGGATTTTGACCTCTCTTTAGGGAAAACAATCACGCAAACCGAAGGGTTTGGTGTGCGAGAAACACCGTGGTTCGATTATCTCAGAGAAAATGACGAGAACTTTCGTCAGTTCTTAATTGATCGTTGGGCAGTTCTTGACGATATCATCACCGATATCGTGAGGGACGGCGGTGTATTGGATCGCTATATGAACGAGATCAAAAACTCATGGGAGGCTAATGCTCCGTTTGCAGAGGACTCCTATGCAGAATTTGATTATGAGATGGAACGCCTGCGCACTTGGATGACGGAGCGGAAGGCGTGGATCAACGGTAATCTCAATCTGCTTGGAAAGGTACACAGCACCGTTACCTTTACATCTGACGGAAAAACGCTCGAACAAAGACAAGTGCTCACCGGACTGCCCTTAAGCAGTCTGGCTGATGCGCCCAAGAAGGACGGATATCTATTTATCGGTTGGGAATATAATGGTGAGCCCATCAATCAGTACGATCTTCCCAACATTTGGGGGGATGCGGTCATCACTGCCTGCTTCCTCAGTGAAGACAAGGTCATCCATGCTGACAATATCTTCTTTTCCGGCTATGATGCTTGGGCGGATATCGGAAATAAAATGTACTTTACTAATTATACGGTTACTCCCGAGGATGCGCATGATAAAGCAGTGACATGGAGTTTGTCCGATAGCAATATTGCTGAGATCAATCAGAACGGCGTTGTGACGATGAAGCAGGTTGGCGATGTCGCAATCACCGCGACACTGAGCTCCGGCTTTTCAAACACCTACACGCTGCACATCTATGACGGAAACGTAACACAGCAGAACAATCCGGAATCGATCATACTGGAACATCCCGCGATCATGATGAAGGTCGGAGAATATGCTCAGGTAGTCGCCTATGCGTCCCCGCAGCCCTGTGAGACATATTTCAGTTATTCCGGCGATGACAGCGATATTATAGAGGTTCTTGATAACGGCGTAATCAGGGCATTCGCACCCGGAACAGCTACCGTAACCGTCACGCTGAATAACCTTGAAGCGATATGCACGATCAATGTAACAGACAGCGAGGAAACGCCCGCAGCAGAGCCGACCGAAGCTTTGGCTGAACCTACGACAGCTCCCGGGTCCTCTTTCCCCGCACAGCCGGCAGCCGACGCAAAGTCTGCAACAAACGAAACGCCGTCTTCTGGAAAGGACAACGCTGTTGCGACTGGCGAAAAAACAGTTGCTCTTGTACTCTTATCGGTGTTAGTCGCTGCAGCGGGAATTATTATGTGCGTTAGTTTTAGGAAAACAAAAGTAAAATAACAATCCTCTCCATGTGGATTTAATGAATGCTTTTTCATGTATAGCCTTCTGTGATAAAACGAATTTGCGGCTATCCGCAGGGCATTACGCCCTTTCGAATAGCCGCATTCTTGTTTCTTTTACCGCAGGAAAGCGCTGTTCGCAGCTATTCTGCAGCAATGGTTTGACAACCGCCGTTTAGAGAACAGCTCTCGAGCGGAGCTTTCGCTTGACGCACGGGTCAATTGATTACCGTGGTGTAGATCGTGGTTTCATGCGCGTCCGTCAGCTTCCATAGGCTGATCTCCGGATCTGCGGTACGGTTGATCATGAAATAGTTGCTTGCGGAGAACCCGAGATACGGAATCGTCCTGCTTGCGCCGTTGGTCACTTCAATGGCCGTGCCGTTCATCGCAAGCATCCGGCGGTTATAGTTCGCAGCATCGGTTTTATAATGGACAGATAGACTTGAATTATATGCACAACAAATAAATCCTGCCGCATTAATTAGTGATGTTTCTTTGGGTTGTATCTTGTCATGTTTTTACGGAAAGCTGTTCTTCGTCCGGTAAAAACGAAAAATACAAAACAAAATCTCAGAAATTGTTAAAACAAAAGTGCAGAAAAAACTAAAATAAAAGTTACGAAATAATAAAAATGAGGGTAACATTTAACCCCCTTTACTATAACAAGCAGAAGGGGGTTAAATACTGTTTATATCCGTTATTCTCCGTAGACCACTTCCCGGATCACGATCTCTTCTGCGCGGGCGCGGAGGTTGTTCATGCGGCGAAGCCATTCCATCTGGTTCTCGGCTTTCAGGCGCTCGGTGACGCCCTCAAGCGACGCCATTTTGGAAACCGTGGCTTCGATCTGCTCCCTTGCCGTGCGGTCGATCTCCAGAAGATGATCGGTCAGTTTGCCGGAGAGGACGAGGGCGGTCAGTGTGCCGTCGTGCCGCTGCTCCAGGAAACGCTTCCGCATCCTGCCGTACTTGCCGATGGGGGCGTCGGGCGCGGGATCGAGGACCAGATTCGGGATCTGGATGCTGCCGACCGTGGTATATGTGACGTTCATTTTGATACCTCCTTCAGTGGATTCTGTGTACTTCGCGCGGGGGCTGCTTTCGTCGGACGGAAGTATGCGTTCCGAGCAGGATCGGCAGGTGAATCTTTGCATACTCCAGCACGTCCCTCGCCGCTACCAGAAAAGGATTGCTATCTTGACAAAGGCAGCAATCCTTTTTCTATTTCTTCGACAACGGCAATTAATATTATTCCTGATTGATTTTTGGCTGCATTTGCATGTATAATACAGAAGAACTCAATGAAAGGTGCGTACACCAATGATTATTACTATCGCCTGATAACTGAACAGAGGTGCAGAACACGGGGGGTATACCCCTTTGGTTTGGTGCACCGTTTTCGGGTAACTTCTGATAGTGGAAACCGCAGGATGCAGCCACGACGGGAGCTGCTTTGCTGCGGTATTTTTGCGCCTTTTTTCAGGCGCCGACGCCACACAGGAACGATTACATATCAAATCTTATGTTCAAGGAGAAAAACCAATTATGATCATTAAACTGGAACCTATAAATGATAATAACAGAGATGCTGTTTTGGCCCTTTCCGTACGAGAGGATCAGCCCTTTGTCGCAACAAATGAAGTTTCGCTGCGGCAGGCGGACGAGGCCAACGCGGAGCAGCCCGGCGTAGCCCGGCCCTTTGCCATCTATGCAGATGAGAAGCTGGTGGGCTTCTGCATGTTCGCATTCAATCCTGAAGACGAGGACGAGGACGACCGCTACTGGCTCTGGCGGTTCATGATCGACAAAAACGAACAGGACAAGGGCTACGGTCAGGCCGCCCTGCAGGAGATCATCAAATACTTCAAAGAAAACGGCGCCGACCGGCTCCTCCTGTCCACCGAGCCGGAGAACGAGCGCGGCCTGCACGTGTACCATAAGGCCGGTTTCCGGGAGACCGGCATCATCTACAGCGATGAGGCTGTGCTGATGCGGATGCTCAAAGGTCCCAATCGGATCATCAAGAATTTTTACGGCGTGGATGTGGATAAGGCAATGCGCATCAAAGGCAGGAAGGGCTACGGCGTCAGCATTGCTGTCCATGACGGAGACGGTGATCTCCTCACCTACTGCGCCGGCAGCGGACGCTGCGGCGAGGATTTCCCGGTGAACCCGGATATGCTGTTTCAGGCGGGCTCTGTATCAAAACCCATGTTCGCGCTGACTCTCCTGCGGTACGTGGACAAGGGGCTGATCGATCTTGACGCGGATATCTCGGGCGTGGTGCCGGAATTTATCAAGAAGGGCCCGGTAACCTTCCCGGCATTGCTTTCCCACACGGCGGGCTACAACCTCCACGGCTTCCCCGGCTATCCCGCAAAGCACGAGCAGCTTTCACTTGAAGACGTGCTGAACGGCAAGGGCAACACACCGAAACTCAGAAGGATTCGTCCTTACGGCAAACAGCATATGTACTCCGGCGGCGGCTACACGCTGGCCGAGCTCGCCTTCACGCGGATCACCGGAACGACGCTGCGGGAGGCATTCCAGAAGGAGGTCGCCGAGCCTCTGGGACTGAAGCGCACCGGCTTTTTCCAGCCGCTGGACGAAGCGTCGGTTTCCAACGCAGCATTCGGCGGCAGACTTGCCGAAAAGGAAGATCCCGCGCACGGTTATCACTACTATCCGGAGCATGCGGCTGCGGGCCTTTGGACGACGCCCACAGAGCTTGTCAAGATCGGCCGCGCCCTTTCCGAGAGCTATCGGAAAGGAGGCCTCCTCAAAAAGAAGACCGCAAGGCGCATGCTGACGCCGGTCATGGATAGCTACGGTCTGGGCATTCAAAGCTTCCGGGGTGATATCGGCTATCATGACGGATGGAACGAGGGCTTCCTGACGACCTGGCTATTCTCCCTGCGGGAGGATCTGTGCGTGGCCGTGATGTTCAACCGGTCCACTGACGAACTTGACTGGAAACAATCCTATATCGCCATCGAGCTGTTCCAAACCGCGGAGGAAGACCTGGCAGAGAAACCGAGCAAACGGAGCTTAAAAGCCCTGTGCGGCAAATACGAGCATCCCGATGATGCCGAGATCTGCGTAGACGAGGTCTTCATGCAAGACGGAAAGCTGTACGCAAAGTTTCTTTGCGACGACGACGAGTTTACCAGTCAGCTCTATCCCATCGGGAAGAAGACCTTCGGCCGCAAGGGCGGCTTTGCCAAAATCATCTTTGGTGAAAACTGCCTGACT
>JBGULC010000006.1:0-40271 GCA_045114775.1 Christensenellales bacterium
CACGTCAAGCGGATGCGCTACCAGCTGCGCCAATCGTCCTGGTGGAGATAAGCGGGATCGAACCGCTGACCTCTTGAATGCCATTCACGCCGAAATCCCGGAAAACAGCGGGAAGGCCGCGTTTTTCGTGTAATGAAAGTGTAGTAGGTTTATAACCCTGTCGAAACTGTCGAAAAAGTGGGGATGGCTACAGCTGGTCGGTGATAGCCCGGAGATCCTCGAAGCGGACGTCCTGGTACTCGCGCAGCTGGTCGGTGCTGGTGTGGCCGATCAGGGCCAGCTTGTCGGTGTCGCTGCCCTTCGCCTTCTTCATCAGGGTGGCGAAGGTGTGGCGGCAGCTGTGAGGCGTCAGGCGGTGGCGTCCATTTTCGTCGACCGGATTGTCAATGTGCAGCTGCTCGAGGAGGATGTAGAAAAGGTCCCGGTACTTCTTCAGCGGGATCGGCCGGCCGGCCATGCCGAAGATGGCGCCGCCGTCGGCAGCTGCCAGGCAGGCGTCGACATAGCGCTGGATCTTCGGCGAGACGGTGACCGTCCTGTCGATGCCGGCCTCTGTTTTGATGCCGCCGGTGAAGGCCTTCTCCTGCGCGTTATAATCGGTCGCCGTGAGCGCCAGGAAGGCGGTGGGCCGGAAGCCCAGATAACACATGCAGAGGGCCAGCTGCGCGATGTAGTCACCCTTCTGGGCGGCCTGGCGGACGAGCTCGAGCTCGGCGGAGCTGAGGCCTTCCTTCTTCCCTGCCCCGGGCTCGCGGATCTGCAGGAAGGGCGCGAGGTTCCGGTCCTTCGGGACGGCGTCCCGCGGGATGCCGTACTTGTAAACCAGACCGAGGGCGGCCTTCGCGTTCTCGAGGGTGCGCCGGCCGGCGTCGCTGTCGTCCATGCACTCCTGCAGGTCGTCGATGTCCAGGTCGGCCATGGGGACGAACCACAGCGGCGCGAAGATCCGGAAGGCGGCGCGGTAACAGTTCATGGTGGACTTCTTCCGGCCGTGGGTCGGTTCCCACAGGTCGAAGAGTTCCTTCAGGGTGACGGCGGTGCCCTTGCGCTGCACGGCCGTCCCCTTATGCGGGCGGCGGTCCGCTGCCGTCATGAAGGGCAGGGCCAGGAGGGCGTCCTTCTTCGTGCCGAAGCTGCGCTTGACGGCGATGCGGCGCCGGTGCGGCTTCGTGTCGGGCGGGGCATCCTCCGGCAGCGGATCCACGGCCCACCCGACCGTCTTCTCGGCGCACCACTTCCCGCCGGGCAATTTGTACACCGTGCCGAGGCCATTGCCCCGGCTCTTCTTTTTGCGCTTCGGCTGCTCCTGCTTCTTTCCGCAGGCAGGACAGAAGGCAGCGCCCGGCGGCAGTTCGGCCGCGCATCTGATGCAGGTGCTCATGGCTTCTGCCCCGGCATAAATTCCCGGCCGCAGCTGACACAGGTGCAGCGCTGGATGCGGCCGTCTAACTTTCCATAGGCGATCAGGATGCTGGTGCTGCCACAGTACGGGCAGCAGGCGACGCCCTTCGCCTTCGCATCAGCGATGCGCGCGGCGCGGCCGGCCTTCTCTTCTTCGGTCAGCTCCTCCGTCTCTGACGGTGGCGCCTTCGGCCTGATCCGGGAGGCGACAAAGAGCAGCACAAGACCGGAGACCAGCAGAAAGAAACAGCCGCCCGGCTCGCCGGCCACGAGCAACACCGCGGCCAGCGCGATGACGATGTAGCCGATGATCTGGGCGATGATTCGTAAAACCTTCATAAGTTCCCCTTCCCGGTGTTCTGTTAGGACACCGGATTTTTTATGCCCGGAACGGGATCACAAGGCCTTCTTGTTTTCAGCGGCGGAACGGTACGGCGCCATCAGGCCGTCGACCGCGCGCCGGATCTCCAGCGGCAGCGCGGCATAGGTGCGGATCAGATCGTCGTCCTCTTCACTGACCGCCGGCAGCCTGGCCGAGGACCGGCCGAGGAGATAATCGGCCGTGCAGCCGAAATAGTCGCAGACCTTGCAGATGCCGGCATTGTCAAGCTCACGGGTTCCGCAGGCATAGTGATTCAGCGTCCTGCGCTCCCAGCCGAGATCCTCAGCGACGGCCTTCTGTGTGGTGCCTTTTTCCTCGATCAATTCCCTGAGTCTGGTCATTTTCTCACCGCCTGTTTGTTTTGGTGAAATTATACAATAAATGCCGCATGTTTTCAGTGAAAGGACCAAATCGTCGCTAAAATTGCAAATTATCATTGACAAGGAACTTTAAGGAGCGTATCTTATAGCGTGCGGACCAAAATGGTCCGCCGGTCGGGCAAGCGGCCGGAAAACTACAAAGGAGGAACCACAACATGAGCAAGAGACAAAACCCCCAGCCCTTCGCGCCGATCTACGGCGAAGTGTACGAAAACGCCGGCGGCGGCCGGTTCCTCTGCGAGAGCAGAGAAGGAAGCACCAGCAGCGCGTGGTTCACGAACGTGGCCAGCGGATGGCACTGCCTGGCAAAAGGCATCGTCCGGTATGAGGACGGGACCATCGAGTGGGACCGCAGCACCGACGGCCACTTCGTGCCGCTGGATGAGAACCTGCGGGACCGGATCGACCGGGCAGCCTTCCGGTCGAAGCAGCGCAGCATCGTGAATGCGATGCTCTGCTGCCTGATCTGAAGGAGGCGAGAACATGGAGAAAGGCTACACGATCCGCTGCAGCTGCCACACCTACGTCACGCTCGAGTGGGAAGGCCAGTTCATCTTCTGCCTCGACAACGACCTGCACTACATGGAGACCATCATCGAGAAGATTGAGAAGAGGACCCGCATGAAGTTCCGCGAGATCCCCGTAAAGGGAAGCATCCAGGACTTCGACGGGCTCCGGTTCCTCAGCGGAGGATTTAAGAAGGGGCAGGAGATCTTTTCCTGACCAGGCAGCCAGGCGGGAGGCTTCATTCCCGCCACCTATACGGGCGCACAGGGATGCCGGGCAGAGACCCGGGCCGGTTCGACTCCGGCGGTGCCCACCAGGCGGCCACAGGCATGACGCGGGCTTTTGAGTTTTCCCGCGGGCCGCCCGTCCTTTTTCCGATGAAGGATCCGGCCCGGTGAAGGATCCTGCGGCGTCGGGGTCTTGTCAGATTCTCCCCGGCCTCCCGTTTTCAGAGCATGACGCAATACCGGGCCACGTCTCCATTATACCGAAGCCCCGCCTTTTAAGCCACGAGGCGGGACTTCGGGGAGACGTCTCAAGCACGCACCGAAGGTGCAGGAGAGGAGGAATCGCATGGAATACCGGACCATGTACGCGAGGCACAGGAACGCCGCAGGGATCACCCAGGAGAAGGCAGCGGAGCTGCTCGGCTGCGCGGTGCGCACGGTGCAGGCCTACGAGGCCGGCGAGATCATCCCACCCGACCACGTGGTCGCCTTGATGTGCGACGTCTTCCCTGCCCCGATGCTGGCGCTGGAACATCTGCGCGCATCGTCGAGCATGGGCAAGGCGCTGATCCCCGAGGTGACGCGGCTGCCGCTGGCACAGGCTGCCTGCCAGCTGATCTACCAGATCCAGGACTTCACAGCGAAGAACCGGTCGCAGGATCTGATCTGGATCAGCAGCAACGGCAGAGTCGACGAAGGAGATCAGGAGCGCGTATTCAGCGAGATCGTGAAGGAGCTGGAGGGCATTGTGCAGGCCTCCATCCAGCTGCGCTACGCCCAGGGCACAGGCCTGCCGACAGACACGGACTACTGAGAGGAGGAGCCATGAGCAAGAAGACAACGCTGGAAGAGATCAAGCGGATCGACAAGGAGATGCTCAGCTGCGAGGACGTGGCGCCGTACTTTGGATGCGACCCCCAGGACATCCGGGTGCAGGCGAAGCAGAACGCCAGCGCGCTGGGTGTGCCCTGCGTGATGATCGGCAGCCGGGTGAAGTTCCCGAAGGCCGGCTTCGTCAACTACTGCGAGGCGGCCCTGTTCCTGAAGGATCCGCGGGAGACCTACGCATGAAGCCGCGGGACTATCTGAAGGGACTGAGACGCTGCCGGGAGGCAGCGAAGCTCACCCAGGCGGATCTGGCCAAGGCGGCTGGCACGTCGAGACAGTGCATCCAGAAGTGGGAATATGGGAGATGCTGGCCGTCGGCCGAGTGGATCCCGAAGCTGGCAGCGGCCTGCGGCTGCAGGCTGGAAGATCTCTATGAAGAAAAGGAGGGAACAACATGACGGAAGAACTGCGGGATCAGATGCGGGGAGAGGCCGCCCACATCTCCAGGCGGGTGTCGGCCGGGACGATCACCGGGCTGTGGGGCCTCTGGGCCTGCCGGGAACGGGCCGGGCTGAGCATAAAGGAGCTGTCGAGGAACGCCAACATCCGCACCGAGACATACCGCGCATGGGAGAGCGGGAAGACGTGGCCGAATGCCTACCACCTGCCGATCATCGCCAAAGAACTCGGGTGCAGCATCGAGGAGCTGTACCTCGGACCGGTCACGGACGAGGAAGGCGGGACACCATGAGCAGAAAAAGAAAAAGCCCCGCGGAGGTGCAAGCTCCGCGAGGCGTGATTCCAAAGGAATCACCACAACGGGGCTATTCTATCACAGATGGCCGAGCATGTCAAGAGAGGAGGCGCCGCAGGACGAACATCGAAAAGCCAAGCTACTGGGCCGTCATTCCGGCGGACATCCGGTACGATCAGAAGCTGCCGCCGATGGCCCGGCTGCTCTACGCAGAGATCAGCAGCCTGACCAACGCGACCGGCTACTGCTTCGCCAGCAACGAACACTTCACGCAGCTCTTCGAGGAGAGCGAGCGCACGCTGCAGCGGCACCTGAAGGCTCTGGAGGCAGGCGGCTACATCACCGTGCTGGACGGAGACGGAGGCACCGGGCGGCGGAAAATCTACGCGGGCGTGAACCCGCTGGCAGGGAACCCCGACAAAAATGACGGGGTTCCGACCAACCCCGACAAAAATGTCGGGGTTACCCCGACAAAAATGTCGGGGTCCACATTGAAGAACAAGAAATCTAATACTCCCCCTAAAGCCCCCCAGGGGGCAGCGCGTGAAAACCGGAAGACGCCGGAGTGGAAGCCGGAGCGCTTCGAGAAGTTCTGGGAATACTACCCCCGCCTGCAGGACGGGAGCAAACCCGCAAGAGCGAGAGCCGTGAAGGCCTGGGACAAGCTCAGGCCGGACGACACCACCATCGACCAGATGGCCACCGCCCTGCGGAGACAGAAAAACTCAGAACAGTGGCAGCGCGGCATCGGCATCCCCTACGCATCGAGCTGGCTGAACGCGCGCAGGTGGGAGGACGACTACCAGGCGCCGGAAGATCCGGCTGACTTCTTCGAGGACGAGGAGGATCTGCCGGAATGGACGTGAACAGCAGCGAGAAGAGCAGAAGCCTGCAGGCCGAGATGGCCGTGATCGGTGCGCTGTGCATCGACCCGGAGCCGGTGGCCGGGCTGGTCTTCAACAAACTGCGGCCGGAGGACTTCGCGCAGAAGGACTACCGGGCCATCTTCGCCGCGGCACGAGATCTATGGCTGAATCAGCGGACGCTGGACCCGGTGATCATCGGCAACGCCGTGGGCAGCAAAGAGGCCGAGGACGTGATCCGGACGGCCATGCAGCTGACGCCCACCGCGGCCAACGTGGAGAGCTACATCCAGCTGGTGGCGGACAACGCGCAGCTGCGGCGGATCCAGAGCATCGGACTGCAGCTGAGCGTGAGCACGGTGGATCTGGAAGAGGCCAGGCGGCTGCTGGCCGAGGCCGAGGGCCTGCTGGCAGCGCAGCGCGAGGAGCGCGTCTGGAGCTACAAGGACATGCTGGACGACTATCTCGAGTGGCTGAACGACGAGACGCCGCCGGACTACCTGAACTGGGGCATCCCGCAGCTGAATCAGATGGTCCAGATCACGCAGGGCTGCTTCGTGGTGATCGGCGCGGCGAGCTCTTCCGGCAAGACGGCCCTCGCCCTGCAGCTGGCGTACAATATCGCCAGGTCGGGAAAGCGGGTGGGCTTCTTCAGCTATGAGACGCCGGAAGAGAAGGCAAAGGTCCGCATCTTCGCCAACACGGCCGGCGTGGACATGGCCAAGGCGAAGATGAAGGACGTCAGCCAGATCGACTATGAGTGCCTGCTGCGGGAGGGCGACATCGCCATGACGCTGCCCTTCTTCCTCGAAGACTCCGGCGACTGGAGCAGCGACGAGCTGCGGGCGAGGATCCTGGCCGGGCGCTATGAGGTAGTCTTCATCGACTACGTCCAGATGATCCCCGGTGATCCCCGGCGGCCGCGCTGGGAGCTGGTCACCGAGACCAGCATGAAGCTGCACCGCATGGCGCAGAGCCTGGGCGTCACGGTGATCGCCCTGAGCCAGGTCACCGAGCCGGAGCGCGACAGCAAGGGCAAGCGCCGGCCCCTCACCAAGGAAGACCTGCGCGAGAGCAAGCAGCTGGCCAACGACGCCGAGGCCGTGCTGATGATGGAGCTGACCAAGCCGGGCGACTATGACAGCGAGCGCGAGCTGCGCGTCGTGAAGAACAAGGACGGCAGCCTCGGCAAGTTCTGGATGAAGTTCGAACCGCGCTTCATGCGCTTCACGCCCTGCGACAAGCCCGAGCACCTGAAGCGCCAGGAGTACAGCGAGCAGATGAAGAAGATCGCGGCCGAGCGCAAGCAGATGAAGGCCGCCGGCAGCACGCAGGTGCAGTTCACCGAGCTGCCGGACACGGGCGACGATCTGCCCTTCTGAGGAGGTGAGACGAGACGGAGATCGGAGACAGCTATACCTTCACGCCGGCGTGCATGGTCGCGGAATCACCCGGCAGCCTGGAGACCTGCAAGCCCCGGGTGGTGCGGCGGAAGGTGACCGGCACGGTCACGCAGGTGAACCGGTGCCATCACTGGTTCCGGGTGGAGTACCGGATGCCGAGAGGCCCGGAGATCTATCACGAGACCTTCAAGACGGCGGACCCGCCGGGCTTCCTGCCCTGGAAACACGGCACGCGGTCCGAGAAATCAAAAGTATTCACGGAAATAATCGAAAAATGAAAACAGGAGGAATTACCACAACATGAAAGTCACTGCAATCATGAATCTCAAGGGAGGGACCGCGAAGACGGTGACCGCCATCAACATGGCTGCCATCCTCTGGAAGGGCCACTCCCGGCGCACCCTGCTGGTGGACGCGGACAGCCAGTGCAATCTGACCGAGTTCATGACCGGCGAGCTGCCGCCCCAGGAGCGCAAGACCAGAGGCGGCCTGTACGACACCCTGATGGGCAAGAACCCCGCGCTGCGGCCGACGGCAATCCCCGGCGCGGACATCCTGCCGGCGACGGACGAACTGATGGCACTGGACATCAGCCAGAACGGCAGCGGCGCGGATCTGAAGGCCCTCGCGGAACTGCGAACCGAGATCAGCAGCATGTACGACGACATGCTGATCGACTGCCCGCCGGCCTTCAGCGCGTCCTCGGTGGCGGCGCTGCTGGCGGCGGATCAGGTGATCATCCCCATGAAGCTGGACGCCTTCGGCATGCGCGGCATGGCCAACCTGCTCTGCCAGATCAGCAACATGAAGTCGATCAACCCGAAGCTGAAGGTCGCCGGGATCCTGCCGACTATGTACTACGCCTCGCCGAAGATGGAAGAAGCCGAGCAGCAGCTGCGGGACTGCGGCCTGCCGGTGTATCACCACATCCGGCGCAGCACCATGGTGGACGACATGACCTTCGCCCAGAAACCCCTGATCTTCACGAGCCCGAAAAGCGGCGCCTGCCGGGACTACCGGGCCTTCGTCGAGGAGTTCCTGAAGGGAGGCGAGCACGATGGCGTTTGATATCCGTGACGTCCTCGGGAATGTTTCCAAGACGAACCCCGGACAGGAGCAGATCATCTATATCGCGATCGACAAGCTCGATCCGGATCCTCAGAACTTCTACACCCTGGACGGGATCGAGGAACTGGCCGACAACATCAGCCTAATCGGCCTGCAGCAGCCGCTGCGGATCCGGCCGGGCAAGGACGGGCACTTCATCGTCGTCTCGGGCCACCGGCGCCGCGCAGCCATCCTGCTGATCAGCCACGGCGACACCGAGAACGCCCACATGTTCGACAACGGCGTGCCCTGCATCCTGGACGAGGACGAGTGCAGCCCGGCCATGAGGGAGCTGCGCCTGATCTACGCCAACAGCGCCACCCGCGTCATGACGCCGGCCGAGGTCTCGAAACAGGCCGAACGCATCGAGGCCATCCTGTACCAACTGAGCGAGGAGGGCGTCGAGTTCAAGGGCCGGATGCGCGACCACGTGGCGAAGGCCTGCGCGGTGAGCAAGAGCAAGATCGCGAGGCTGCACGCGATCCGGAACAACCTGGCGCCGGAGCTGCTGGAAGAGTTCGACGCCAACAGGATAAATGAGAGCGTGGCCTACCGGATCAGCCAGGAGAAGCCGAAAGTGCAGAAGGACCTCGTGACCAGAATCGGGCTGCCGAGCGTGCGGTACCTCGACATCAATGCCGCGGAGCGCAGGATCGCCGAGGTGAAAAACCCGACGCCGGCACAGAAGCCGCAGTTCGACGGGAACCGCTACCTGCGGGAGGGCAGGGAGTATCTGGAGAAGCTGCAGCAGGAGGACGACCGGTTCTTTGAGATGCTGAGCGCCGTGCAGGATCTTTTCTTCAAAGACATGGACTGCCTCACCTCAAGACAGGAAGGGATCGCCAGGCTGAAGGAAAACCACGGGCGCAGCCATCACGGCGGGTATCAGTTTGACGTGGATTATGAGAGCAGCCTGAAGGGCCTCGAGCTGGGCACGGATGCCTGCCACGGGATCATGCGGACCTGGACGGATGTATATGACATGCTGTGCACCATCGCCATGAACGAGATGGACAGCCGCGTGAAGGCGAAGGGACGGAAGAAAGTGTCCGAACAGAACACAGGGCCAAAGTGGTCAACCGGCGAGCCGAAAGAGATCGGCGACTATGTGGTGGTGTACGGGATCTCGAAAGAGGAAACCGAAAGCACCAGCTCCATGAAGATCATGCGCTGGAACGGCCTCGACTTCGTCAACGCGAAGAGCAATGTGGCCCAGCTGGAAGGCATGAACATCTACAGATGGCTCAGGCTGCCGGAAGCGTGAAAGGAAAGATGATGGACTCAAAAGCATTTACTGAAGTCATACTCACCGCGCTGGGGCAAGAAGTTGCCAATTCCTTCGAAAAGATGATCAATCAATATCCTTCGAACATCAGGCCGGCGGTGATCGGCCAGATGGAAGCTCTCATCGCAGGGATACGGTCCACGTTCTCCGAGAAAGAGAACCGCATTGCGGACTTGATCCGCAGTGGGAGCCAGACCGTGACGATCGTGAGGAGGCAGCCGGAAGAAGGCAAGGAGGCAGAGGATGGCGAGAGCTGAACCGCCGAAGGAGGAAACATGAAACCAATCTATGAGCCGAAGGGGAAGGCGAAAGAATATGGCGACCTGGCGCTGAATATCTATACCGGCTGTCCGCACCGCTGTTATTACTGCTTTGCCCCGAGCGTGCTGCACAAGGACCGGGAGGAATTTCACTCCCACATCGAACCCCGCCCCGGCATCGTTGAAGAGGTACGCAAGCAGCTTGAAAAGGAGAAAATCACCGGGAAGCTGATTCATCTGTGCTTTACCTGTGACCCATACCCCACGGACTGCGACACGAGCGCCACGCGGGAGATTATCAAGCTCCTGAAAGAGCACGGCAATCACGTCCAGATCCTCACGAAAGGCGATGGAAGTAGGGACTTCGACCTGTTAGACGAGGAGGATTGGTACGGGATCACGCTGGACGGGAATCGCGAAAGGAAAGCCGATTATGATGTAGCTCCTCTTTTCCGGTATGAGCGAATGATCTTAGCACACCAGCGAGGCATAAAGACATGGGTATCGTTCGAGCCGGTGATCGACGCAGAAAACGTCCTCGACATGATCCGTGACGTTGCTCCGTATGCGGATAAGGTGAAGATCGGAAAGCTAAACTATCACAAATCGGAGATAGACTGGAAATCGTTTGGGGTTAAGGCCGAGAAATTGTGCCAAGCCCTCGATCTGGACTACTATATCAAGGACAGCCTTCGACGAGAAATGGCGGAGCCGCCGAAGGAGGTGGAAGAATGACGAACCGGGAACTGGTGATCAAAGCGCTGCAGGGTGAGCTTGACGACCCTGGTCTTACGGAGAGCATCATAGAGGAAAGCATCGACTGCCCCTATATGCATACAGCGGGTCACCCCTGCGATTGTAATGGCTTTAAAGACAGTCAATGCCTCGGCTGCAAGCTGGAATGGCTCGACAAGGAGGTGGCACAATGATTTACCGAAAAGGCGCGACCCAGATCGACCAATGCGCGCACCGTCTCATGGAATACAAGATCAGCCCGGACTGGCACGGCAGCACCGTTGTGGATGATTACATCGCCTTCTACCATGAGGAAAGACTGTACACGGTCCGACACATGAAAAAGGGCATCAGCTGCCTGGTCTATGCGCACAGCCCCTATGATGCCATCGAGAGCGTGCGGACGATGGAGAGGAATGCATCCACTCCGGCGTATTCGTGGCTCGTGAAGGACCTGCGGATCACGGCCGACGGGCTGCCGAACAAGTTCAGCCAGAACGACGAGCTCTTCCAGGTCCTGTATGACGCAGCCGATGCGATCGAGAAACTGACGGGGACGGCAAAGTGAAGAAGATCAGAAAGGTCGACTGGCGGATCCACTGGTCCCTGTGCGCGTGCGCGACAGCTCTGGAGATTGGCCCAGAGCTGCCGCACGAAGCCAGGATGCTGATCACCAGCGCGATGGAGCTGCTGCTCTTCGCCAACAGATTCATAAAAATCAAGATGGAGGAATGAAATGATAAAGCCCTGGATCGTGTACCTGTCCGGACCGATCACCGGAGAGAAGAACGCGAAGGAAAACTTCGAGAAGGCCACGAGGATCCTGCAATCCATCGCCACGCCGCAGAAGATGTACGTGATGAACCCGTACCTGCGGCACCCGCCGGGACTGACCAACGCGGAATACATGAAGCTCAGCTTCGCCGAGATCGACGCCGCCAATGACGTGGCCTTCCTGCCAGGCTGGGAGGACAGCGACGGCTGCAACCTTGAGCTGGCCTATGCCAACTATACCGGGAAATCGTCCTTCCAGATGATCGACCGCTTCCCGGACTTCTACAGGGAGGAGATCACATGAAACAAGAACCTGAGAAAGAGTGCGCGACCTGCAGGTACGCAGGCGCGTCGATGCTGGAGAATCCCTGCAGGAGTTGCCTGATGAAGACGCGCTGGGCCGGCGAGGACTATCCCAAGTGGGAACCGCAGGAGGATGACGAATGACCGGTATCATCATGTGCCTGGATCCGGAGACCCAACAGGATCTGCTCGCCTTCTATGAAGAGAACAGAGACAAAAAGAACCAGATTCTCGGGAAGGTGCTGCTGACATCAATCATTGAAAAGCTCATTTCCGGAGAAGCGATGATCACCGGAAGCGTGACAGATCACAACCAGAAGAAGATGTGGGTGGAATTTTCTTTTTTCAGAGAGGACGAACAATGAACTGCAATAACTGCGCATGGAGGGACGGGTGCGAGGACAGGAAAGGAAAGCACGAGCAGGACTGCGCGGAATACTTCCCGGACCTGGATCACGCCAAGCCCCGGCAGCCGGGCAGGTACGCGACGCTCGAGAAGCGGCTGCAGCTGAAGAAGCGGGAGGAGAAGGAATGAAGCCGGGAAGACCAAAGGGAATGAGGTTCCCGATCCGGAGGACCGAGGTCGTGTGCGGCCGGGATCTGATCCGCGTCGTCGAGGAAGGCAGCGCCGTGAACTGCGTGCTGTGCGGGCTGCCATTCAAGATCGACCAGGACACCACATACTACTCGCGAGACGACCAGGACAGCGAGATCGAAATGGTCATGTGCCCGCACTGCGGCCGGAGGGCCTGCATTTACCACTATTATGACCAGACGGAAAAACTCAGAAAGAGACCGAACTATAGGAGGGACGGAGATGTACATATTATTCAACCGGCTGATTTTTGACACAGAGGACCTCATCGTCGCCCAGGCGACCGATCTGGGCCTGCACCTGCACTTTGCCGGCGATCAGAACCCGGTGCGGATCTGGTGCGGCGAGGACGAGGCCGATGCCATGCTGCAGGAGCTGTTCGCGATCCTGCAGGGTCAGGGCATGGCAGCAGCGCCAGAGAGCCGTCCCGAGTATGATCTCGACGACGACGAACTGGCAGCCCTTGACTATGCTTCAGACGCAGGCTATCACTGGATCGCGAGGGATAAAGACGGGAAGATCTTTTGCTACCAACGCCAGCCGGAGAAAGTAGGAAGCGAGTACCAGGACTCACACACGCCGGGTCCGCGGAGGATGGACTCGAGCTGGTTCTCTGAGATTACCTTCGAGGGCGGACCGATCTGCATCGACTACCTGCTGCTGGATCAATAACAGCATCTTGTGGTGGCCTGAAAGGCTGCCCACAAATGACAAGAATCTTTGCCTTGAAAAAAACGGTAACATTCCTTATTTTGTAAAATAGAGCCCGAGCCTGAGAGCCAGAGCCGAAAGCCGAAAGGAGTTTTGACTTTGGCTCTCATTCTTAAACGGATTGACGCCGGAGGCCTGCAGGTCGCGGCGCTTTACAATCGGCGCAGTCGGTACGATACACCGCAGCAGCGGGCAGCGAAGGAGAAGGCCAGCTCGGAAGCGCAGCGCCGGATGAATCAGATCTACAGCTGGCAGAAGCTGGAACTGATGCTGGCGAAGAACTTCCCGACGGCCGGCAGCGGTCTGGTGGCGGTGCTGACCTTCGACGACGAACACCAGCCAGGAAGCCGGGCCGAGGTGCAGCGGCGCTTCCGGTACTTCCTGAAGAAGCTGCGCGAGGCCAGGGCGGAGGCAGGACTGCCGCAGCCGGTGGTGTTCTGGGCGCCGGAGATCCTGACATCAGGATCCGGACGCTGGCACCTGCACCTGGTCATGGACAGCACCGGCAGGGACCTCGAGCTGATCCGCAGCTGCTGGATCTACGGCACGGACATCCAGGCGGAGCGCCTGCGGGTGGACGGCGAGAAAAACCACGAGAGCCTCGCCAAGTACATGACGAAAGAGCTGCGCGAGTGTCAGGAGTACGAGGCCCGGCCGGGCCTGCACGGGTGGAGCTGCACACGCAACGCGAAGCGGCCGGAGATCGAGACGCTTGTCGTCGAGGACGACTATCAGCTGGCAGCGCCGGAAGGCAGCGAGGTGCTGCTGGACGAGAAGAAGCGGACCGAGTTCGCATCCTTCCACATCCTGAAGTACCGCTTCGGCGGCAGCGGGCAGGCCGGCATCAGACCGGGAGCGAGGCGGCGAAAGACCGGACGGCCGCGGCTTTCTTTTTAATTTCTTTCTGACTTGAAATCTATATTATTTTAAGAACACGGAGGCGAAAAGTGTTGACGGTCACCGACGAAACTGGTATAATTTTCCCAGTGGCAGGCGACTTCCTGACCTGCCCAAACTGCGGAAAACAGAAGCTCCTGAGAGTGACACAGGAGACGGAAGCGAAGGCGCTGCCGATCTACTGCAAACACTGCCGGCGGGAGTACAAGATAAACATCCGACGAGCCTGAGCCTCTGAGCCTGAGCCTGGAATGATCCACACGAGTGGACGCATCCGGGCTCAGGCTTTTTTATCTGCAGGAGGATCCGATGGCACAGAAACCGCTGCGGCCGTGCAGGCATCCAGGATGCCCGACACTGACCCGCGAGGGCTGGTGCGAGAAGCACAGACCGAAACACCAGCGCAAGGACAGCGCCGCATGGCACGGCTGGTACAGCCTGCCGATCTGGACGAAGCGGCTGCGCCCCGGGCACCTGGTGCGCGAGCCCTTCTGCAGGACGTGCGCGCAGGCCGGGATCCGGACACGGGCCGAGGTCGTCGACCATGTGCAGCCACATCGAGGCGACTGGCAGCTGTTCATCGACGAGACGAACCTGCAGAGCTTGTGCAAGTACCACCACGACCAGAAGACGGCGCTCGAACAGGCGCAGGGCCGGCGCGAAACCTGATCGGGCTCCTGCCCGCGCCACACGCGCTCCCATGCAGCGGCGAGCGCGGGCGCATGCAGCGCCGGGCGCGCGGGCGGGATCTCCCCACCCTCTGAGCCCCTCCCCCCGGGTCCGAAAAGTTTCGAGGCCCCCTGCCCTATGCCCCGCGTCCCCAGAAATGCGAGAAAATTTCCCCGATCGAGGATCGGGATCGGCTCGCCCGACCGAAGGCCTGCGTACCACGCGGGCGGCGATCATTTTCGTGACGCCACGAAAATGGTGTAGGCCGGGCCGGCCGTGACTCCGGAGGTGTTACCGTGCCGACCCCTGTGAAGAACCTGGACAACATGAGCAAGCACCTGACGAAGGACGAGCTCGAGGCGCGCGCTCTTTACCAGGCCGCGGCCCTTCCCTCGCGCCGGCCGAAGAAGCCGAAGCTGATCACCCAGGACAAGGCGGCGAGCCGGCACTGGGCGCGGATCCTGAAGGACATGCAGGATCTGGAGATCATCGACGTGCTCGACACGGACGCGCTGGCGATATACTGCGCGAAGCTCAGCCGGCGGGACCGGCTGCAGCAGGAATACCTGGCGCTGCTGGCGCGGCGGGATGACGAGCTGGACCTGAACGACGTCCGGGCGGCGATCAAGCTGTCCGAAGCTCTGCAGGCAGCCGAGCGCGAGATTCTCGCCTACGCCTCCAAGCTGGGCCTGACCCCGGAGAGCCGGGTACGGCTGGCGAAGAGGCTGGCCGATCAGGAGGACGCGGACCCGGACGCGGATCTGTTCGCATGAGAAACCCATGCTCGAAAGAATGTCCTGATCGGACACCGGGACCAGGCTGCACATGTGAGCGCCGCGAGGCGTGGCTCTTCCTGAAGGAACAGGCGAACAAAGAGCGCCGCCGTCAGAGCCTCGTCAGCAGCTACCAGCGAGAGGCCATCCGAAAGAGCAAGACGAGCGGATGGAGAAGGAAGCATCGCATATGATCGAGAATGAAATCTGGATGCCGACGGAGATCGAGATCCGCGAGATCGCATCCCTGAAGCCCTACGACCGGAACGCCAGGATCCACAGCGAGGAGCAGATCAAGAACCTCGCCGAGAGCATCCGGCATTACGGATTCCTCCGTCCCCTGCTGATCACCGCCGAAGGTGAGATCGTCTGCGGCCATGGCCGCGTCGAGGGCGCCAAGCTCGCCGGGCTTACCCGGCTGCCCTGCATTCTGGCAGAGAAGCTGACGGACGCGCAGCGGCGCGGCTTTATCCTGGCAGACAACGCGCTGGCCGAACAGGCCACCTGGGACAAGGCCATCGTGAGCGCGGAACTGATCCGGCTGCGGGATGAAGGATTCAGCATCAACCTGACCGGATTTAATGCCGCGGAGATACGGATCGGCGACCCTGTAACCGTTTCGACACCCCCCCCAGGTAATTGATGACGATTTTGATGCAAAACCACCGGACAACCCCCGCGTCAACCTCGGCGATATGTGGCGTCTCGGCGATCACATTCTGGTCTGCGGGGATGCCACCGACCCGGACACGGTGCGCCGCCTGGCATCTGATTCTCGGATCGACATCGCGATCACTTCACCGCCCTACGGCGTCAGCAATTCTGCCGCGCTGCGTGACCACTATGTGAAGGGATCGGCAAAGCGGAAGACGCTCTATAAGACACACAAAGACAAGAAAGACCAGTGGCGAGACCTGATCACATCGTCCATGGACTGCATGCGCGAAGTCTCGGATGCACAATTCGTCAACATCCAGATGCTGGCAGAAAACAAGAACAACCTCATCGACATCCTGGCCGCATATAATTCCTGCCTATGCGATATTATCGTCTGGGACAAACAGAAGGCCCCTCCGCAGATGCAAGGCTGCGTTCTGAACAACGAGTTCGAGTTCGTCTTCGTTTTCGGAAAAGAAGGCGCCTCACGGGCTATCCCGTTTTCTGACTTCCATGGGAACGTGAGCAACGTCCTTCACATCATGACGGGCAACAATGAGTTCGCAGACGTTCACCGCGCTGTATACCCTGTGCAGCTTCCGGCCAATTTGCTGGCGATGGCATCAAAGGCTGACACGGTCCTCGACCCCTTCGGCGGGACGGGCACGACGATGATCGCTTGTGAACAGCTGGGTCGTAAGTGTCGGATGATAGAACTGGACCCTGCATACTGCGATGTAATCATCGCCAGATGGGAGAAGTTTACCGGTCAGAAGGCGGTGCTGACGGATGGCTAAGATCCAGAACGCCGTACCGGCTGCACCGAGATGGATGGCCGGATCGCTGTCAGACAGATGGAACGATCTGGCCCCGATCGCCGTCATGAAGGGCACGCTGAGCGAATCCACTGCGGACGCCTTCGCCCGGTACATCGTCGCCGAGAATCAATACCTGCAGGCCGTGCAGCGGGTCCTGAACGCACTTCAGACTGGTAATACAGACGCCGCAAAAGACTGGTCATCCGTGCAGGATCGCTTCTTCAAAGAGATGGAGAGCAGCGGGAAGGCCTTCGGTCTGGCGCCGGGAGCATTCTGAGAACGGAGTGAGGACCGTCATGAGAAAGAACCCCATCAAAGTCTCGGTGCTGATCCCGGTGTGGAATCAGGAGACGCTGGTGGTGCGGGCGCTGGACAGCGTGCCGGACCGGGAGGACATCGAGATCCTCGTCTGCGACGACGGGAGCCGGGACGAGACCTGGGATGTGCTGCAGCGGTACACGCGCAGGAACCCCGGCCGGAACATCCGGCTCTTCCGGAACGCGACGAACCTCGGCGAAGGCGCCACGCGGAACGTGCTGCTCGACGCGGCGCAGGGCGAGTACATCGCGAGCCTCGACAGCGACGACCGCTTCTCCCCCGAAGGCTTCGAGAAGGCCATGGCGCAGCTGGACGGCACCGACATCGTCTTCATCACCTGGAAGGAGAACAGCGGCCGGGTGCCGAAGATCACGAAGGAGAACAAGCTCTTCTACTGCGGCCTGAGCCTGCGGCTGATCCGGCGGGCCTTCCTCGGGACGGACCGGTGCGACCCGGTGCGGTACGCGGCCGACAAGACGCTGAGCGTGAAGCTGGACGCCAGGGAGCACACGGAGAAGTTTACCGGCATCGTCGCCTATCTTTACAACTACCCCCGGGCGGGCAGCCTGGTGGATCTCAAAGCGAGAGGATATGAGAGCATGTACAACACCATCGTCTACTACGGCCACGTCTTCCGGATCGGCGGCGTGGAGACCTTCTTCTATGAGCTGGCCAGGAAGTACGCGGACCGCGACATCACGATGCTGTACAAAAGCGGCGACCCGGAGCAGCTGCAGCGGCTGGGCAGGTACATCCGGCTGAAGAAGTGGGACGAGAAGCCGATCTCCTGCCGGCAGGCGATCTTCGGCTACAGCTGGGAGCCGCGGGATCTGGACCTCATCCGGGCGGAAGAGTACATCCAGGTGATCCACGCGGACTTCGGCGCGCTGCGGCACATGATCGTCCCGAAGCTGGACCCGCGCTTCCGGTACCTGGCCGTCAGTGAGAACAACGCGGTCGAGTGGGAGAAGCTGACCGGGATCCGGCCGGAGGTATGCTACAACCCCATCACCGTCGACAAGCCGCAGAAGGTGCTGCACCTGATCTCGGCCACGCGGCTCGGGCAGGAGAAGGGCCTCTGGCGGATGCAGAAGCTGGCCAAGGCGCTGGACGACGCCGGCGTGCGGTACGTGTGGACCATCTACACCGACAGCACGGCGCGCTTCGACAGCCCGAACGTGATCCTCGCACCGTCGCGCCTGGACGTGCGGGACTATGTGGCGGACGCCGACTATCTGGTGCAGCTGAGCGACAGCGAAGGCTATCCCTACAGCCTGCTGGAGGCGCTGTGCCTCGGGACGCCGGTGATCGTGACGGACCTGCCGTCGAACCCGGACTCGCAGGTGGTGGACGGCGTGAACGCCTGGGTTCTCCCCTTCGACATGAGCGAGATCCCGGTGGAGAAGATCGCGAAGGGCCTGAAGCGCTTCAAGTACAAACCGCGGGAGGACGGCTGGGGCGACATCCTGGTGAAGAGCGAGAGCAGCTGGAGCGAAGAGCGCGGGAAGACCGTCACCGTCGAGGCGGTGGTGAAGTATCTCGACCTCGAGCTGAACAAAGTCTTCGAGCCGGGCCAGACGCACGAGTGCACCAGGGACCGCGGCGAGGATCTGGAGCAGAAGCACCTGGCGCGGATCCTGTACTGAGATGCCGGGCCGGGACGAGATCCTGACGCACCCGGTCACGATGTACGCCAAACAGGTCACAGCCGGAAGGCTGAAGCGCAACTGCGGGCCGTATGAGATCAAGGCCTGCCAGCGGCACCTGGACGATCTGAAGCGGGTCGGCAATCCTGACTTTCCCTACGTGTTCGACGTGACGAGGGCCGACCGGATCTATCGGTGGTTTACCCTCTGCATCCAGAGCCGCGGCCCGGAGGCCGGGCAGCCGGTGCAGCTGCAGGACTGGCAGCAGTTCGACCTCGGCTGCGTATACGGCTGGGTGCATAAAGATACAGGCGAGCGCCGCTTCACCATCACCTACGAGAAGCGGGCGCGCGGCAACTTCAAAAGCACCGAGAAGTCAGGCCAGTGTCTGTATCACATGTGCGGCGACGCGCTGTACCGCCCCGGACATCCGGAGGAGGCGCAGTACGAGAAGAGCCCCGAGGTGGACTGCGTGGCCGTGGACCGCGGCCAGGCGATGCGCGTCTTCGGCGACGCCAGGGAGATCGCGGAGGCCAGCCCGAAGATCGCGGCGCACCTGATCATCCCGAAGAGCCTGCCACTGAAGAGCAGGAGGCTCGGCGGCCGGATGCGGGCCCTGTCGAAGGACGTCAAGAACAAGGACTCGGGCGCGCCGACCTTCGTGGTCATCGACGAGTATCACGCGCACCCGACGGCGGACCTGCACGACATCGAGCTGAACGCCTTCGGCAAGCGGTGGCAGCCGCTGATGGCGGTGATCACCACCGCGGGCGACGACGCAGAGAACAAGCCCTGCTTCATAGAGGAAGCCTATGCAAAGCAGATCCTCGATGGACGGGTGCAGGACGACCGGTACTTCGTGATGATCCGGGAGCTACCGGAGGGCGCGGATCCTCACGATCGCAGCGAGTGGGTGAAGCCGAACCCCTGCCTGCGCGTTGACAACGACTACAGCCGGAAGATGCGCGAGCAGATCGAGCAGGAGTACACCGCAGCCTATGGCAGCAACGACGCCAACAAGATCAGGCAGTTCCTGACCAGGCGCATGGACCGCTGGCAGCAGCTGAGCGAGAACAGCTACCTCACCGAGGACCAGATGGAACTGGCGCGAAAGGCGCAGGTGTCTCCGGAAGTCTTCGCGGATCTGACGGACGGCCTCGAGTGCTGGTGCGGCTTCGACCTCGGCAAGCGGATCGACCTCTCCGGCGTGGCGGCGGTGTTCCTGCTGCCGGACGGGCGGGTGGCCGTGAAGATGCACGGCTTCCTCCCCCAGGATGCAGCCATCCGGCACGAGCACTCGGACCGGGTGCCCTATGTGGCATGGTCCAAGCGCGGGTGGTGCACCCTGACGCCGGGCGCGGTGACGGACAACAGCTACGTGCACGACTGGATCATGCGGGGCCGGTTTTACGGCTGGCAGGTCGTGAATGTCTGCTACGACGGACACAACGCCACGGACCTGGCCATCCGGATGAATGAGGAGGCCAGAAACGAGGACTGGTGCGTGGAGATCTCCCAGACCTGCGCCGGGCAGAACCTGGCGGTCAAGGGATTCCGGGAACTGCTGCTGCAGGGCAAGATCGTGATCGAGGAAAGCGGCCTCGCGATGTGGTGCCTCAGCAACGCCGTGGAGATCATGAACAACTACGGCGACGTGAAGCTCAACAAGAAAAGCCAGAAAGACACGCAGCGCATCGACCCGGTGGCGGCCACGATGAACGCCCTGGCGCTGGCACTGATCCGCAGGAACAACCCGACCCTGTCGGACAGACTGGAGGATCAGGACTGGAGCATGTGAGCGTGTCCTATCAGAACACAGGAGGGTAACATGGCGCGGTATGACGACGCGGCGGAACTGAACAGGAGGGTCACCTTCCAGCGCTTCACCGGCGAGAGCGACATCGTCGGCGACTTCCAGTATCTGGACGACAGCAACTGGGAGAACGTGATCACGGTCTGGGCGCAGGTGAAGACGATCAGCAGCCGCGAGTTCATGACGGCCGGCCAGGAGCAGGACGAGGTCACGCACAACATCAAGGTGCGGTACCGGAACTGGGACAGCGACGTCACCTGCATGCGGGCGACCACGTCCATCGGAAAACGGTACAAGCTGCTCTCCCCTCCCCTGGACCTGTACGGCGGGAAGCAGTACCAGCTGATCAAGGCCGCCGAGGTGTGGGAGTGAGCGCCGAGCCCATCACGTTCGACACCACGGACGTGACGAAGATGATCGGCATGCTGAACAAGATCGGGGTGAGCCCCCAGAAGGCGATCAACAAGGGCACCTCGAAGGCGGCCCTGCTGCTGAAGCGGAAGATCCGGGCCGAGGCGCCGGTGAGGACCGGCACCCTGCGGAAGAACATCGTCGTCAAGGCGGAATCGAACCACGGGAAGAAGGGCCGGAAGGTGCGCGAAATCACCTTCAAGGGCGGCGAAGAGGCCAACGCGCAGCTGCAGAGGACCATCCAGAACCCCGGGGCGCTGGGCGGCAAGAGCTCGAAGGCCTACTACCCGGCCTCGCAGGAGTTCGGGTACCTCGCCAGGGCGAAGGGCGGCGGCGTGCAGTACATCCCCGGGAAGCACTTCATGCGGGACCCCGCGGACGCGAATGAGCCGCAGGCCAGACAGCTGATGATTGACACCACGATGGAGGTGCTGGAAAAGACATGGCAGGAGAATCAATAGACCGGCTGAGCCCGGAGTTCGCGCTGGTGGAGGCCCTGCGCACGGTGCCCGTGCTGCTGGACGCCGGCGGCGCGGCGAAGGTGGCAGCCATGCAGCCGAAGAAGAGCTGGAAGCCGCCCTTCGCGTACTACATCCCCACCGTCGACAGCGAGGACGAGGCGCTGGACGGGCCGACCGGCCTGCAGCACTTCGCGGCGGAGCTGCACTTCGTGGGCGGCACGCACCGCGGCATGCAGCTGCTGTGCCAGCGGGCCAAGAAAGCCCTGACGGCCATGCCGGGCACGGTGTACAGTACGACGCCGGCCGACGGTGAGCCCGGAGGCAGCATTCTGGCGGAGGCCGTGAACCTGCAGCAGGTCTCGCCGGATCTGTTTGAGGCGGAGGTCTCGTACTATCGGCGGGTGTACACGGTGCAGATCGACTACCAGACGGAAGAAGTCTATGAGGAGGTACCAAGCGCATGACTATTGAACTTTACGGCGACGTCGTCAGCGACGAGTTTGACTGGCTCTACAGCCTGTTCGAGATCCCCCACTGCTGCCCGAAGAACGTGCGGGACGCGGTGAAGGCCCTGCCGGCCGACGAGGATCTGATCCTCGAAGTCAACAGCCCCGGCGGCGACGTGTGGGCGGGCTTCGAGATCTACGGCATCCTGCAGCAGCTCTCCGGCCGGACCGAGGCGCACATCATCGCCCTGGCGGCCAGCGCGGCCACCACGATCACCAGCGCCTGCACAAAGGTCCTCGCCTCCCCCGTCGCGCAGTTCATGATCCACCAGCCGGCGGCCTACGCGGGCTTCGTAAACAACGAAGGCGCGCGGCAGCTGCAGAACTTCCTGGACAGCGTGAAGGCCAGCATCATCAACGGCTACGTGGTCAAATCCGGCGGCAAGGCCAACCGGAGGACCTTTGAGAAGCTGGTGGACAATGAGACCTTCATGCCCATACAGGACGCCATCGAGCTGGGACTGGTGGACGGCTATCTCGACACCGACGAGGAGGCCGAGGAACTGCTCAGCGCGGGCGGCGGCCTGCGGCTGAACAACTCGGCAGGCGGCCCCAGCGTGGAGGCCCTTCTGGAGCGCTACGAGACGGCCGTGAAGGCCGGGGCGATGCCGGAGGTCCTGGGACACCCCGTGAGCCGGGAAAGCGCGCAGGACGAAACTGCGGCAGCGACAGAGGCCCAGGGAAGGACATGCGAGCCGCCGGTGATCGAAGTGCTGACCGGGCCGGAGTGCGAGGCGCTGCTGGAGCAGCTCCGGGCTGAGGATCCCGTCATCGCGCAGAACCGGGAGATCTGCGAGAACCTGATCGACACCTGGCGCCTGCAGGCAGCCATCGACATCGAGAGAGCGAGGTCCGTGATATGAACAGCTTTGAACGGGGACTCGCCGCCCTGCTGGGCGGGAGGTCGGCGCGAGAGCCGCCGAAAGTACGCAACACGGTGACGCCGGAGAGCATCGGCCTCAGCACGAAGCTGATCCGGACGGACCAGGACGCGGCCATGAAACTGAGCACCGTCAGCCGGTGCATCGACATCCTGTCGGACTCGCTGGGCAAGATGCCCTTCTACGTGTACGACAGCGCAACCAGGCAGCACGTGGACCATCCGATCATGGGCCTGCTGGCCATGCGGCCGAACCGGCTGCAGACACCCTTCGCCTTCCGGAAGCAGGTCGAGGCCGAGCGCGTGTGCAGCGGAAACGGGATCGCGTGGATCCAGCGCGACCCGGCCACGCTGAGACCGACAGCTCTCTTCCCTATCCCCTCCGGCTTCTGGACGGTGCAGCTGCTCAGCGACGGCTCGCTGCGCTACAGCATCCAGCATCCCTTCGAGAGCCGGACCATCACCTGCAGCGAGATGGACGTGCTGCACGTCATGGCCTTCACCAAGAACGGGTACAAGGGCATCGGCTACCTCGAGCGCGCCCAGGAGATCATCCGGACGGCCAAGGCCGCCCAGGAGTACAGCGCCAGCTATTACCTCAACGGCGGCCAGCCGGCGGGGATCCTGCGGACGGAATCCGACCTCTCCGGCACCGTGACCGTCACCGACGCGGACGGCACGCAGCGGACCATCAGCAAGAAGGACCGCATGCGTGAAGAGTGGGCGAAGCGTCAGAGCGGCCCGGACAACGCCGGGAAGGTAGCCGTGCTGGACATGGGCCTGGACTACAAGCCCCTGAGCATCTCAAACAAGGACGCGCAGTTTGTCGAACAGAGCGCCCTGAGTGTGGAGGATCTGGCGCGGGTCTTCGGCGTGCCGCTGTACAAGCTGCAGGCCGGCAAGCAGAGCTACAGCTCGAACGAACAGAACGCCATCGAGTACGTGGTCGGAACGCTGCACCCGAACGCGGTGATCTGGGAGCAGGAGCTGAGCTACAAGCTACTGACACCGCAGGATCTGGACAGGGGCCTGCGGGTCCGCGGCAACCTGATGAACGAGCTGCGCGGCGACTTCAACAGCCGCGGCACCTGGTACCGGGAGATGCGCGACAACGGCGCCTTCAGCGTCAACGACATCCGGGCCCTGGAAGACCTGCCGGACGTGGACGGCGGCGCGGATCACTACGCGAGCCTGAACTACGTGCCGCTGCAGGACTGGCGGGAGCTGAGCCGGCAGCGCGCGGAAAGCGGCCAGGGCGGAGGTGAGGACGCATGATCGTGCTGGCCCTGCTCCTCTTCCTGCTGGGATGCGCCGCGGTCACCGCGGGCGCAGCCATGATCTGCCTGCCGGCGGGCATCATCACCGGCGGCGCGGCTCTGATCGCGCTGGCCCTGCTGCTGGTCATGGCAGCGGGAAGCCGCAATCCTTAGCATATCCGCGGCCAACAGGCGAAGGCCTGCCGCTGATATAATTTTATCTTATTTCATGGAGGTATCAAAACATGGAGAGAAGACTGATCGCACTGGCCGCGGAACGCGACGCGGCACTGAACGAGGCCCAGGCCGCCCTTGAGAACGGGGACAACGCGGCGTATACCAGCGCCATGGAGCGCGTGGGCAACATCAACGACGAGATCGCGCGGGTGCAGAACCTGATCAACGAGCGCAACCGCAGGATCGTCGAGACCGTCCCCACCGAAGCCGAGCAGCGTGACATGAGCGCCGAGCGCGGCACCCAGCTCTTGAACCACCAGAGCGTGCGCATCACCAACGCGGAGATCATGCGCAGCCTGCGCAACGCCGTGACCATCGGCGGCACCCTGGTGCAGCCGACCGGCGCTGACAGCCAGATCCACGGAGACGGCGCCGCCATCTCCAGCATCCTGGATATGGTCCAGGTCGTGGACCTGACCGGTCTCGGCAGCTACGAGGTCCCGTACCTGATCAGCGAGTTCGACGGCACCGTCGGCAACATCACCAGCAAGTCCGGCCAGGCCCGCAGCAACAGCTCCGACCCGAGCTTCGGCATCTCCGTGCTGAAGCCCGTCGAAGTCACCACGACCAGCTACGTGGACCGCAACATTGCCAAGCTCAGCCCGGCGAACTACTACGCCCGCGTCCAGGAGATGGCCCTGCGCGCCCTGCGCCACAGCGCCGTCAACCTGATCGTCAACGGTGACTCGCTGGATGCCACCAAGACCATGTACGGCATCAAGAACGCCCTCAACAAGGCAGGCAGCTCGATCATCAAAACCGACACCTACTCCAGCATCGACGTCGACACCCTGGACGAGCTGTACTTCGCCTACGGCGCCAACTCAGAGCTCGGCGGCGCGGCGAACCTGCTGCTGAAGAAGGCGGCCTTGAAGGCCTTCGGCGAGCTGCGCGGCACCAACGAGAAACAGCGCTTGTTCAAGATCACCCCGTCCGGCAACGGCAACACGGGCATCATCGCGGACGGCGGCGTGCAGATCCCCTACGTGCTCACCCCCGAGCTCGCGGACGGCGACCTTGTCTACGGCAACCTGCTGCACTACCTGCTCGGCCTCTTCGGTGACTACGAGATCCGCATCGACGAGAGCGTCAAGGCCATCGAGCGCATGCACACCATCCTCGGCGACGTGGCCCTGGGCGGCAACGTCATCGAGCACGAGGGCTTCGTGTACTTCAGCACGGGCGTCAGCGCCGGCTGATAGAGCGCCATGGCGAGGAGATCGGCGGCGGCGTTAGCCGCGGAAGCAGCTGAGGCGGAGGCGGCTGCGCAGGCCGCCGCCCTCACTGCCTGCAAGCAGTTCATGCATGTGGACGGAACGGACGACGATGCACTGATCACGTCTCTGATGGCAGCGGCGAAGGCCTACCTCAACAAGGGAGGCGTCCCGGAGCCCGCAGAGGAGGATCCGGAGTACACGCTGGCCGTCCAGAGCCTCACGCTGCATTGGTATGACCACAGGGACGCGGTCGGGGACGAAGCATCGGTCCCGACCAACCTGCGGCCTATCATCAACCAGCTGAAGCACAGCGGAGAGGCGCCCCTGTAAAATTCCCGAAATTGTGTCCGAATAGGACATCGACACTTTAAGGAGGTACTTTATGGCTAAATCAAGAGCACTCGGCACCAAGCTCATCGTCAACAGCAAGGAAGTCGGCGGCCTGAGCAGCATCAACGGCATCGAGATCAGCGCCGACAACGTCGACCTGACCGCCCTGGACAACACCAGCGGCTACCGTGAGAAGGAGCCCGGCTTCAAGGACGCCGGCGAGGTCACGGCCTCCGGCTTCATGGACGGCGCGGACGCCGGCCAGGCGGAGCTGTACAGCCTGCTGGCCAGCGGCGACGTCGTCGCCTGCCAGATCGTCTTCCCGGCGAAGATCGGAAAGACCTGGAGCTTCAACGCGGGCGTCAGCCGCTTCGCCACCGGCGCGGACGTGGACGGCGCTGTCACCTTCGACATCTCTCTCGCGGTCTCCGGCGCGGCCACCCTGGCCACCAGCACCAGCGCGGGCTGATTTTGATCGGAGGAAACGATGGAAGAGAAACTGACCCCGGTGGTCACCCTCGGCGGGCGCACTTTCCCGCTGCGGATGACGCACAATGTTCTGATGCTGTTCTCCCAGATCACCAGGGTGAGCATGGATCAGATGCAGTATCACGCCGGACGCTATGACTACATGGTCCTTCTGTTGTGGCTCATGTGCCAGGCGGAGGACCCCCAGCTGAAGCGCGAAACCTTCGACGGATGGCTCAGCGAACTGGGGATCCGCGGCGTTGTCCCTTTGCTTAAGGCTGTCGGCGACGCGATGATGGCGGCCTTCCCGGACGCGGATGAGGACGCGGAAGCGTCTGAAGAGGCTGGAGAAACTGCGGACCCTACGTAAATCGCGGTTTTTTCACCGAGAGCATGCTCGCTGCGGCAAAGATCGGAATCTCCCGCAGCGAGTGGGCAGCCATGACGCCGCGGGAGATGACCTTCTGGCTGCAGGGCCGGCGCGAGCAGATGGAAGATGAGGCGAGAGCTCAGCGGAGAAACATCTACAGCCTCGCCTCGCTGATCCGCGTGATGGTCTGGGCGAAGCACCCGCCGTCCTACGAATCAGCCTTCCCGCCCGACAACACCAGGAAAGAAATGAGCGATGAGCAGATGTACGCGCAGGTGCGGGCGCTGAACAAGCTCTTCGGCGGAACAGAGGAGATCTGATATGGCAGTAGTACGCAATTTGATGGTCCGCGCCGGCGCAGACTTCAGCGCGATCACAAAACAGGCCCAAAAGGCCTCACAGTCGATGCGCGGGATGCAGAACAGCGTCTCGCGCTCCTGCAATGCGATGAGCAACGCAGCCGCAGGACTGAAAAAAGCCTTCATGGCTGTCGGCGCCGCCGTCAGCGTGAGGGCTATCGTCAATTTTGCAAAAGACGCGGCCGAGGCCTATGACAAGCAGGTCGAGGGCGAGATGAAGCTGGCGCAGGTCATGCGCAACACCATGCAGGCCAGCAACGCCGAGATCCAGAGCATCCTCAACCTGACGGCAGCGCAGCAGCGGCTGGGCGTCGTCGGGGACGAGGTGCAGCTGGCCGGCGCGCAGCAGCTTTCCACCTACCTGAAGCAGAGCAGCAGCCTGGAGACCCTGATCCCGGTGATGAACGATCTGGCCGTGCAGCAGTACGGCTACAACGTCACGGCGGAGCAGACCACCAGCATCGCCAAACTGCTGGGCAAGGCCATGGAGGGTCAGACCGGCGCGCTGACGCGCTACGGCTTCGCGGTGGACGATGCGCAGAAGCACGTGCTGCAGTTCGGCACGGAATCGGAGCGCGTGGCCACGCTGGCGGAGATCGTGACGAGATCCGTCGGCGGGATGAACACCGCCCTCGCAGCGACGCCGACCGGACGCATGAAGCAGCTGGCGAACACCATGTCCGACATCAAGGAACAGTTCGGCCGGGCGGCCAGGACCCTCGGCACCGTGCTGCTGCCGGTGCTGAACACGGTGGCCAAGGTGCTGAGCGCGATCGCCACACTGGCGAACAAGGTGGCGCAGACGATCGCCAACGTCTTCGGCGGGACGGCTGCCGGGAAGGAGTGGCAGTACCTGCCGCCCAGCACCGTCAGCGCCATCGACGACGCGGCGGACGCCACCGACAACCTGACCAACAGCACGAACCAGGCAGCACAGGCCGCGAAGAAGGCGAAGGAGGCCTTCCAGCAGGCCAGCTTCGACACGCTGCACATCCTGACGGAAAACGACAGCGACGAGAGCAGCAGCTCGCCCAGCAGCAGCTCTCCCGACTACGGCACGGGCTCCGGCGCCGACGACGCGGCGGACATGATCCGCGAGGTCGCGACCGCCTCAGAAGAAGCCGGCGAGGGCGTCGGATGGCTGGAGAACCTGCTGAGCAAAATTAAGGAAAAAATCGCGGACTTCAAGGAAGGCCTGGACCTCAGCAAACTCTCTGAGGCGTGGGACAAGCTGAAAAAGGCGGTCAAATCCTTCGCCGAAGCCGTGGGCGGGGTGTTCAATTCCGTCTGGGAGCGCATCCTGAAGCCCTTCGGCCAGTGGACAATCAACGAAGCCCTTCCGGTCATCCTCGAGGTGCTGGCGGGCGCGTTTGACGTGCTGGGCGCCGTGATCAACAAGCTGCGCCCGGTGTTCGAGTGGCTCTGGGACAACTTCCTGGAGAAGATCGCGCACTGGGCCGGGGACCTGTTCATCAGCGCCATGAAAGAGATCGCGGAGCAGCTGCACAACATCGCCAAGGTGATCAACGGCGAGATGTCCCTGCGGGACTTCATCGCGCAGCTGAATCCCCTGGAGAAGATCCTGCTCGCCGTGGGCACGGCCATCCTGGGCGTGAAGACCGCCATGCTCGCCGTGAAAGCTGTTGAATTTGCCGTGACTGTCGCCAAATGGATCAGCGGATTAAAAGGATTCATCGAAGTCGCCGGAGAAGTAGTAGCTTCGTCCGGAGGAATTAGGGAAGCCTTTATCGCGTGTCAAGGAAGCGCAGCGACTACATTTGCGGGCATCGGCGCATCCGTCGGCGGCGCTGTTCTCGCGGTGTCTGCTTTCGTGGACGCATGGCAAAACGGGTCGAGCTTAATCACGACGGCCATTGAAGCGATAGGCCTCGCGATAGCAGCGGTCGGAGCCGTGCTCCTCGGCGCTCCGGCAGCCGTCGCTGCCGCTGTCGCTGCCGTTGTTTTCATAATTGCCAACGCAGCCGCAGATATCCATACGCACTGGGATGAAATAAAAGCATGGGGAGCCGAAACCGCAGCTTCGGTTAAAGACAGCTTCGCATCAGGGTGGCGCGATATTAAGGCAGAAGGACAAGCCCTGTGGGATTCCACGGTCGAATCTTTCAGCGGTCTGAAAGAAGCCGGCATAGCTGTCTGGGAAGGCATCAAGTCTGCCGCAGCGTCCGCCGGAGAAAGCATCCGCAGCGGCGTCCAGAGCGCCGTCGACGCTGTGAGCCAGGCCGTCCAGAGGCTCGCTGCTCACTTCGAGGAAACGAAAGCCAAGGCAGCCGCCGCTGTGGACGGCATGAAGACCGCATGGAAGGGCGCCGGGGAATGGTTTAAGACGAATGTCAGCGACCCCCTGACCGAGTGGGGCAGGCAGGCCTGGGAGGAAGTCAAGACGGCAGCCCAGGCAGCTGCAGACAAGGTGAAGGAGACCTGGAGCGGGCTGCGGAGCGAACTGAACAACGTCTGGCAGGGTATCAAGTCGACCGCGGTCGGCATCTGGAACTCTATCAAAGAGACCGCGACCTCGGCATGGGACGCCGCCTATCAGGGCGCGTCGAAGGCCTGGGAGAGCGCGAAGAGCGGCGCAGCCACCGCCTGGGAAACCGTCAAGACAACCTGGGGGCAGGCCGGAAACTATTTCAACTCGAACGTCTTCCAGCCGCTGATCAATGCGGTGCAGACCGGCATCGAAAAGGTCAAGAACGTCTTTTCCAGCATGGGCACCATCATCGACAACGTGGTACAGAAGGTAAAGAGCGGGATCTCAGACCTGCAGGCGTCGCTGCCGTCCCTCCAGGGCGTCAAGGATAAGATCAGCAGCGCGATCGGCACCATCTCGTCGAAGGTCTCGTCCGTCATCAGCTCGGCGAAGACCCTGGTCACCTCGGGGCTGGCGAGTTTCTCGTCGCTGGGCCTGCCGCAGCTGGCATCCGGCGCGGTGATCCCGCCGAACCGGGAGTTTGTGGCGGTGCTGGGCGATCAGACATCGGGCTATAACATCGAGACGCCGGAGAGCCTGCTGCGCCAGGTGGTGCGGGAGGAATCGAGCAACGGCGCCGTCCTGATGATCCTGAGCGATATCCTGGACGCCGTCCGGGACGGCAAAGAGATCACCGTGGACGGGTACAAGCTGGGCCAGACGGTGCAGCGGTCCCTGTCCATGAGCGCCAGGGCCAACGGCATCGCGTGAGGTGATTGTATGGCTATTGCAAAATTCAAAATCAATACCGTGGATTATACCGACTGCGTGGCGCAGGGCGGCCTCGGCTGGGCACGCGAGGACCTGCACAAGGACGGCAGCGGCCGCAGCCTGGACGGTCAGATGCACGTGCACCGGATCGCCCAGAAGCGCGTGCTGAAGATCCAGTGCAGGCGCCTGACGGACGCCAGGGCGCAGCAGCTGGCCGCAGCGCTGAACCCCGTCACGATCTCGGTCACCTACCGCGACATGCAATCCGGAGAAGTCACCAAAACCTTCTACGGCACGGAGCTGTCCGGCGGCACCTGGGGCGAGCTGGGCGGCGTCCTGTACTGGGACAACATCAGTTTCCAGATCACGGAGGTCTGAGCCATGCGCGAAACGTCAACAACCTACCGGACCCTGCGCGCCGCGACGGGCAGCCTCTACGAGGTGAACATCGTCCGCGGGCAGACGGTCTACGGGATGAATCAGATCACGAACCTGAGCATCCACCAGAACCTGCTGGGCGACAAGCCGGGACCCGCCGTCGGCGGCGTCGTCTCGGCGCGCTGCGCCGTCACGCTGCGGGAGAGCAGCGCGAACTGGCCGCGGATGGCATCCTTCGAGGTGAAGGTCCGGCTGCGCTCCGAGGACGGGCTGACCGTCAGCGAGTGGCTGAGCCTCGGCACCTTCCTGACGGACCAGCGCAGCGAGAGCAAGTACGGGGACCTGAGCATTCAGGCCTATGACGGCATGCTGATGCTGGACCAATACTGGACCGACCTGATCCCGTCCGGATCCATGCCGGCCAGCTGGCCGATCACGGCAGCGACGGCGGCCACTCTGCTGGGTCTGGCCACCGGCGTGGAGCTGGACAGCCGGGACGTGCTGGATGATACCGTGGCCTTCATCGGCCTGGACACGCTGCGCACGGCGCGGGAGGTCTGGGCGGATATCGCCGCGGCGCAGGGATGCAACGCCATCCTGACGCCGGAAGGCAAGATCCACCTGATCCCACTGACGAACATCTCGAACCGCGAGCACAGCGCCGTGGCCGGCGTGGCCATCGCGGGGCTGGCCGTGGTGGGCATCGACGCCAGCGGCACCAACGCGCCCGGCCCCGGCCTCGAGAACCTCGGCCTCAAAGTGAGCAAGCTGGAGACCACCCCGGCGCTGCCTGCCATCACCGGCGTGATCCTGACGGATCCGGCAGGCTATGACGCCAGCGCGGGCGGCTCGACCGGCTACGTGATGCGGTCGTCCTGCGCCTATAGCGACAGCGGCGCCGCAGCGCTGTGCCTGAGCAATGTCAAGGACTACGTCTACCGGCCCTTCTCGGCCAGGGACGCGCATCTGGATCCGGCCGTGGAGCTCGGGGACCTGATTATCTTCGAGGAGCTGCGGCACCAGATCATGAGCATCGACTGGTCCATCGGCGCGTGGATCACGGCGGACATCGCCGCAGCGTCAGAGCTGGCGATCGACCACGAGTACACCACCATGAGCCGGAACGCGACCACGCTGCGCAAAGCGATGCAGCTGGACGCCGCCCTGGACACGCAGCTGCGGTCATACATCCAGCAGACCGCCGAACAGATCACGGCGGGCGTGGCTGCCACCTATGTGCGGGACGCTACCTTCGACGCCACCGTGGCCCGCCTGCAGTCGGAGATCGACGGGGCGGTCGAGACCTTCAGCGGTTCCGAAGTGCCGACGCTGCAGAACCCGCCGGCGTCCACCTGGACGTCAGACACCGAGCGAGACACGCACGTGGGCGACCTGTATATGGTCAACTCGCAGGGCGGGGACTATGCCGGCTTCTACTATCGCTTCGAGAAGCTGGGGCCGGGCAGCTACCAGTGGACCCTGCTGAAGGACAGCGAGGTCACGAAGGCCCTGGCCGAGGCTGAGGAGGCAAACGAAAGAGCGCAGGCAGCCATCGAGGACGCCGCCGTGCTGCAGTCTATTCTGGAAAACGACTACAGCCCGACCGCGCAGATCGAGGCGGACTTCTTCAGCAAGGAAGAAGGCGAGGAGACGGCAGCGGCCCTGCAGTCGGAGATCACCCTGACCGAGAACCGCATGACCCTGGCCATGAGCGAGCTGCGTGCGGATGTGAACGGCGAGTTCGAGGCGATGGCCTATTATATCCGGTACAAGGACGGCGTCATCATCATCGGCAGGACCGACATGCCGCTGAACTTCCGGATCTCGCCGACCCAGATCTCCGCCTGCGACAACGACGTGGCGACCAGTTACTGGAACGCCGACAAGCAGGTGACGCCGAAGGTGCTGGAGATCCCTGTCGGCGGATCGCTGCGGACCGGATCCGTGCAGTGGCAGCCGCGCAGCAGCGGGAACCTGAGCCTGCTCTGGGTGGGCAGCCAGGCGCAGCAGAGCTGAGGAGGAAGACTATGGCATACATACAATGCGGGACAGTCACAAAAACAGCGTCCGACGGGAAGGGGTTCACCCTTCGCCTGCGGCTGGTGCTTTATGTCGACCGGTCCGTCAGCCCGTACGCATACAGGGTCTATGTTGAAGGTTTTCGCTATTACGCCTCCACGACGCTGCTGAACCAGCTTTATTCCGGGGGCATCAACTACGGGAGGCTCACGATCCGCTGCTCCGGAAGCGCCACGCAGATCGACACGGGCCAGATCAATTTCTCTTTTACCATTCTCTCAGATGCTGACGGCACCTACATCCAGACGTCCGCGCCCGGGTATTACGACCTGCCGAACAGCGGCAGGCAAGGCTCTTACGATTTCAGCGCGTACCTTTACGCAAACGCAACCACCAGAAACTCCCAGGGACAGGCAACCATACACAGCGCAACCATCTCGAATAATTTTATTTTCCCGAAATACTACAACATGCAAATCACCGCCCCTTCGACCGTAAAGCTCAACAATCTGAACGCTTTCTCGTGCGGGGCCATCGACCTGTCCAGCCTCAGCGGGTACGCTTCCAACATGAGCTTCAGCGCCTTCGGCGCCTTCGGCCAGAATTACGAGCGGACTTCGGACCTGTACATCAGCTCCAGCGCAAAACCCGCGAAAAGCTCAGCGTTCAGCACCCTGTACTGGTACCCGAGCATCCTGCAGGTGGCGACGGGCGACTTCGTCAACAACACCTCGCGGTACAAGATCTATTTCGAGCTGACGAGCACAAGCTCCGGCCTGGACGACAACCGCATCGCGTGGGGCGAAATCACCGGCTATATCCAATACAACGAAACGCCTCCGACCAACGCGAAACCGAGCGTCTCGGTCGCTGTGGCGGAGATCTCCGGCGTCGGCCTGTTCGCCAGATATGGCAGGTATCTGGTCGGCAAATCGCAGATCCGCCTGACGGCAAGCATCTCCGCGCCCTTCGGCTACGGCCAAGAGATCCTGACGCGGACGATCACCCTGAACGGATCCACCGCGTCGGCGAGCCAGACCGTCTGGCCGTCCGTGGACGGCACGTATTACGCCTCGGCCGTGGATAACCACAACGCCAGCAACAACGCCTCGCTGAGCTATCAGGTTTACGACTACTGGAACCCGGCCCTCAGCACTTTCGCCATCCACCGATGCCGGCAGGACGGCACGAACGACGACGCCGGCGCCTACGTCAAGATCGAGTGGGGCATCAGCGTGGCCCCGCTGGGCAATCAGAACAGCAAGAGCCTGACCATCACGCACCCGCAGGGCAGCACCTCCCCCACTCTGAGCAGCTACAGCGCCAGCGGCAGCCTGATCGTGGCGGCGGACATCGAGCACAGCTACGACATCACGGCCACGCTGACCGACGACCTGGGATCCGTGACGCAGACGCTGCGGCTGTCAACGGCCGGCGCCATCATGGACATCCACAACGGCGGCGACGGCATCGCCTTCGGCAAGGTGGCCGAGCTGGCCGACACGCTGGAGGTGACTGCGGACTGGGACGTGATCCTGAACACGACCGACGCGCACAAGATCAACCTGGTCTCGGCGCTGAAGGCCCTGGCAGCAGCCACGGGCGTCAACATCTACAGTTAAACAGGAGGGAAGCACCATGGGCCTGAATAAAAGAACATACACCGACCAGGTGACCGTCATCACGGCGGAGAACCTGAACGAGATCCAGGACGCGATCATCGCCGCCGAGAACACGCTGGCCGGCATGGACACGAAGGCGCTGACCGACCTGCTCAAGACCGAGATCGAGAACACCACGCAGAACATCAGCTTCGCCGAGGACGGCACGGTGCAATCCGTCACGCACATGAGAAACAGCAGCGCCGTGCGGACGGACGTGTTCACGTTCACCGCGGCGAGCATCACCGAGGTCCGGACCCTCGGCACCGGGCAGAGCCTGACGATCGTGACGGATCTGACCACCCTGCAGTCTGTCATCACCTATGCAGCATCATAAGGAGGTAAGAATATGAGCCTTGATATCTGGGAAGGCAAAAAAGCCCAGGGCCTGATCGACGCCGTGAAAGAGGTCGGGCGCAGCATCTCGGTCCGCGGCAATGCCGAGTGGGTCGCGCTGCTGAACGGCAGCAACTACAAGACGGTCATGAAACAGTGGTTCCTGGCCAACGGCTGCGCAGCCTACGCAGACCTGAGCGACCTGTGCGACACCTGGTACACCATGACGCGCACCGGCTGGACCGGCGGCGTGAAGTTCCCCATCCCGGCGCAGGACGCGGCGGCCAGCTCGGACGGCGTGAAGACCGGGGACAACTACGGCCTCAGCTGCACGCCGAGCACCGAGGCGGTGGCCAACACGGACGACTATGCCAACCTGCCCATGTTCGCGTGCGTGGACTGCAACGTCTACCTGGACAGCACCGGCAAGCCGCACGTCACGGCCATCGACGGGATCGCCGGCAACTTCAAACGGAGCGACCCGACGAAGATCGTCGGCGTGCTGCAGATGACCGGCTTCAAACGGGCATGGGTGGACACGGACGCCGGATACTACGGATGGGACTACACCGACCTGCTGAGCCAGCAGGGCTTCCATCCTCTGCCGGAGGCCGTCGAGCTCTCCGACAACAGCGTGCGCCCCTGGGTCGTGCACGGGAAGTACGCCTTCGGGCCGGACTGGTCCTGCTGCTCAAATCAGCAGCCGAAAGTGTTCGACGTCAGCCACAACGCGCAGCTGTCGGGCGTGCGTACCAAGTGGGGCAATCGCTACTGCGGATTTACGTCGGCGGACTGTTCCTTCATCCTGCTGATGCTGTACCTGAAGTACGGCAGGCTGGACAGCGACCGGATCCTGCACGGCTGCTGCGGCTACAACTACGAGTACAACCCGGCAGCGGGAGAGACCGGCGTCGAGAGGATCCTGCTCACTGCCGCCCAGGCGGCGAACCTGGTCGTCGGCAGCACGGTCACGCTCGCATCATCAAAGCGATCCTCCTCTGCTGTTGTGAACCGGAAAAAGATCACAAAGATCGAGGCCACAACCGTCAGCGGAATCGACTACAGCGCGGTCTACGTGGACAACGACGGAACGACGTTTGATACCACAACTTCCCTATGGATGAGCACGATGCCGTGGTTCACCGGCTCGACTGACAACGTCCTCGGCAATGATGGCGGCATCAACCCGAGCAGCGACAAATACCCGGTAAAGATCCAGGGCATCGAGATCATGATCGGCTGCACGGAAGTCGTCGGCGACTCCATCCTCGTCTATGGCTTAAACGACGGCATCAACTGCTGCACACCATGGGTATGCAGGGACGCCTCGAAGCTCTCCACCAGCAAAACGTCCGACTATGCAGCCGCGCACGGCATCCCGACACCCGGATCGAGCTCCTGGCAATATCCGAAACAGATGCGCGAAGGCACCAGCCTGCCCGAGCTGATCTTCCCGATTGACATCGGCGGCAGCTCCTCGGCCGGGCCACGCGATGGCTTCTACCTGCTGAATAACAGCAGCGGCAGCTATGAGTGGCTGCGCTTCGGCGGCCTGTCCGGCGGTCTGGCGGGTGCCGGCTTCTCGTGCGGCGACGGCAACTACGGGCTCTCGCGCGCGGACTGGAGCTTCGGCGGGCGGCTTTCACTCACCGGGAACAGGGGTGAATTTCAGCCCGCAGCATAGCAAGGGCTGAAAGAGGGGACGCACGTCCCCTTCTACCAGAAACAATAAAAGACCCGGCCTTCTGACCGGGCAGGGATGGCAGATGCATCCGCGGGGTGTCCGGTCGTGGTGGCTGCGCTTCGGCAACCTGAACAACGGTCTGGCGAATGCCGGCTTCTCGTACGGCAACGGCAACAACGGGCTCTCGAACGCGAACTGGAACATCGGCGGGCGGATTTTTGAAAAGAGATTGACACACAGAAGACCCAGAGGCGGGATGCCTCACGCTTCTGCCATTCCTCGCTGCGGCGAAAATGTGTCGTACCGGCACCGGAGACAGCCCTGGAATTGAAGCTGCTCCCCGGGCGTACAGCGGAGGCTGCGCGCGGGCTTAGTAGAAAACCGAAAGGCCCTGAGATTCAAAAAGACAGCAAGATCGGAGGGATCAGCATGAAAACATACTGCAAGGGCGTGGATCCCTCCGATGTGATAAGCATCGAGCCCTTCGTCTATGAGGCCCTGCTGTCCAAGCTAAAGCGGAAGGACTACAGCGAGTTCGTCGCCAGGTACTGCGGCATCGGCGGGAAAGAAATCCGGCGGCATGCACACGAAGGTCTTCACCACTATCCGGAACTGGACCTCGCGATCCGGAGCATCTGCGAGGACATCCGGCTGCGGATCCTCAGCCGGGAGCTGGCCCTGGATCCGGTGCGGTACTCGACGAGGACGGACGGGCTCAGCAAGAAGACCAGGATCATCGGCATCGAGAGCGTCATGCAGCAGCTGATGGAGCACGTCGCGGTCGGGTGCATGCAGGAACTGTGGGACGCCAAGTATGAGCGCCACCAGTACGCGAGCATCAAAGGGCGCGGCCAGCTGAAGGGAGCGCAGACCATCCAGAAATGGACCAAGGCCGGCATGACCACCTACTTCGTCAAGCTGGACGTCCGGCAATGTTTCCGGAGCCTGAGCCGGGAGACAGTCATGCGCTGGCTGCGGCGTGACATCGCAAAGAACGGGCTCCTGCTGTGGTTTGTCGACGCGCTGCTGCAGATGCACGGCGACGGCCTGATCATCGGCAGCCTGCTCTCGCAGTTCCTGTGCAACTACTTCATGAGCTACGCCTACCGCTTCGTCATGGGCCTGCATAAGGAACGCCGCGGGAAGCTGCGGCAGCTCTGCAGCTGCGCCCTGTTCTACATGGACGACATCCTGATCTGCAGCAGGGACCGGCGGGATCTGCTGATGGCGGTCCGGAAGCTGATCCGATACCTGAAGGCAGCCTTCTGCCTGGAAGTCAAGCCCGGCTGGAACATCCGCCGGCACAGCGACTGCGGCATCGACATGATGGGCTACGTGATCACCAGCAAGGGCAAGATCCGGATCCGGCCCCGCGTGTTCATCCGGGCACGGCGAGCCTACATGCACGCGGCAGCCGGCGACCTGCGTCCGAAGATCACACGGCGGGTCTCGGCATACTACGGATTCTTCAAGGCCGCAGGGATCCGGAGGCTCAGGCGGCCAAGACCGGCAAAGGGCGCGGCCGATCAGTTTGTAAGCGTCCACGCCATGCAGTTCATGGCATCCATGCTCACAAGTAAAGAAGACAAGGAGGTCTTATTATGCGCTGCGTAAGTCAGTCAGCAGAGAAACAGCAGGACATCGAGATCGCCCTCCGCGAAGAGCTGGCCAGCATCCGGCTGCGGACCGATCACCGGGAAGTCGAGGACACGGGAGGCATCCCAGGAACGCACTGGGAATGTGAGGAGGCATTCATGGAATGCACGCCGGAGGAATGCCCGACCGTGGAAGAGGTCGAGGAAGCCTTCGACGACTGGTTCGAGTACGCCGCCGGATGGCAGCCGCCGAAGCTGAAAAGCCTCGCGCAGATCCAGGCGGACGTCGAGTACATTGCGGCGCTGTCCGGGATTGATCTGGAGGTGTAAAAGATGGCAATTCACAGCAAGATCTACAACACGGCAAAGCGGAACTACAAGGCCGGCCTGTGGAGTGAAGACCGGCTGCGCGCCCTGGTCGAGGCCGGAAGTCTGACGCCGGCAGAGTTCGAGGAGATCACCGGGAAGCCCTACGAGGTCGAGGCATGAGCGAGGCCGCCTACATCGAGATCATGGAGCACCTGAAGCGCATCATCGAGCTGCTCGAGGAAGAAGAAAAGGAATAAACAGAAGGGAGTGATACCAATGGGAGTAATTGAGAACGCCGTCGCCTGGTCTATTGATACGGCTAATGATCCTCGCTGCGGGTACAGTCAGATTGACCGATGGGGCCCACTCAATTTCGACTGCAGCGGCTTCGTGATCACCGCATTCCAGCAAGCGGGCCTTGCGCTTCGTGAAGCTGGCGCCAGTTTTACGGGTAACATGCGCGGGCCTATGATCGCCTGCGGTTTTGTGGACGTCACCCATGAGATCGGGCTTGACACCGGCTACGGACTGCAGCCTGGCGATGTGCCGCTGAACTACGCTGCACACACTTGTATCTACATCGGCGGTGGCAAGGTCGTAAACTGCAGGACCGATGAGGGAAACCCACAAAGCGGAGACCAGAGTGGCAACGAGATCCGGATTCAGCCGTACTGGAACGGAGAGCCGAACCGCTGGAACTGTGTGCTGCGGTACAAAGGGCCCGCAGTAGGCCAAAGTGTGTCCTATTCGGACTCCAGCACTCCGGCAGCATCACGGTCCACCCTGAGCAAAGGCATGCGAGGCGACGACGTGAAGGCTCTCCAGGAGAAGCTGATCGCCGCCGGCTATAAGGTCGGCCCGGACGGTGCCGACGGCATTTTCGGGAACAATACCTTCCGGGCGGTCGTAGCTCTGCAGGAAGACAGAGGACTCGCTGCGACTGGAATCGCGGATCAGGAGACGATCAAGGCGCTCGACGCAGCGCCGACGGCCGACGGCAAGTTCTGGCTGCCCGACCTGCAGGTGGGCGATAAAGGCGACGAGGTCCGTCTCCTGCAGACGGCGCTCAGGATCCGCGGCTATGACTGCGGCGCTGTGGACGGGATCTTCGGGCCGAAGACCCAGGCAGCCCTGAACAAGTTCAAAGCAGACCGAGGCATGGATCCGTCCGGGACCGCAGACCGCAAGGTCTGGGAGAAAGTGCTGGGGGTGAGCTGATATGACTATCACAGCGAACACCATCATCACCGCGGCGGCTCTGCTGGCAGCCGTGATCGCCATCGCGAAATATTACAACCGGGTATATGACCTGGTGAAGCACCAGCAGGAACAGGACAAGGCCGTGCAGGCGGTCCGGTCGGACCATGACAGGGACGTAAAGGCCATTAAGACCGAGCAGACCATCATCGTCTACGGCATTCTCGCCTGCCTGAAGGGCCTGAAGGAGCAGGGATGCGACGGGCCGGTGACAGATGCAGCGGAGACACTGGAGAAGCATCTGAACCTGGCAGCGCACGATCAGATTTGAGAGGAGAGCACTATGGAAAAAGAAAACATTCAATACGCCTGCCGAACCAAAGACGGCGAGCTCCATGAGCTCAATGTCAGAGGGTGCGCAAACATCACCGAGGCCGTCCTTGAGGTGGCGGCCAGCCTGATGAACAACGGCAGCATCGAGCTCGACGAAAAGACCTACAAAGCGGGCGACATCGTGGGTTATCTCGACGTCCCGGGCTGATAGGAAGGAGGACAAAATGAATTTTGCAGAGATGGGACTTGTTGCGGTTCCGGTGATCACCGTCATCGCGTTCCTGGCCGCCGAGCTGGTCAAGCTGGTGGGCCTCGACAGTAAATGGTGCCCGGTGATCTGCGGATGCGTCGGCGGCGCCCTGGGCGTCGTGGCCATGAGCGTGATGCCGGAGTACCCGGCGGAAGACATTCTAACGGCCATCGCCGTGGGCATCGTCAGCGGCCTCGCTGCGACCGGCGTGCATCAGTTGTATGTGCAGCTGATCAAAAAGAACCAGGACGGGCAGGACGGTGAGGGCGGCAAGACAGAAGAGGCTGACCCGGCCGAAGAACCCGCCATCCTGCCGGAGATCGAGACCGGCGAGGAGCACTACCCCAGCGTCGACGAGATCATCAACGACGTGAAGCGCTTCGACTGATCGCGGCAGAGTGTAGTGCATAGTGTAATAGCCTGCCATTTTACGCCATGACCTGCCATGTTGCGCTTGAGCGTTTGACAAAACCATTCAAGAGATGAGAAGACGCCCGGGTGCGTGCGCGAGTTTCCGGCAATTTGTAAAGCAGGCTTACAAGTTCACAGAAAAAACAAAAACCACGGAGAAATCCGTGGTTTTTGTGGTGGACGATACAAGACTCGAACTTGTGACCTCCCGCACGTCAAGCGGATGCGCTACCAGCTGCGCCAATCGTCCTGGTGGAGATAAGCGGGATCGAACCGCTGACCTCTTGAATGCCATTCA
>JBGULC010000007.1:0-8252 GCA_045114775.1 Christensenellales bacterium
TACAACCTCAACATTATGATACCTGATATACCGTGTCAAACAGATAACATCCTTGTTATTCACACTGCCGTCGCCGTTGACGTCGCCGGGCATGTACCAGTTCGCGTAGATCGTCGTGTCTTCGTTGAAGACTGTTTCGAGCGTGACCTGTTCGCCGGTACCGGTCTCAAGACCCGTTCTCGAATCCATGAACCAGCCGATCAGCTTGTACCACTCGCGCGTGATGTCGGTGGGAAGCTCTGAAAGCGTTCCGCCGGCTTCGATCGTGACCGTTGTCGGGTCGTCGCCGTTGCACGGATCCAACGTGATCGTGATGCTGTTCACGGGCGTTTCAATGTACAGATAGCCGTAGTGCCATCCTTCACCGCCCTGACCGTCCGGACGGAAGTAGACCGTTACGTCACCCGCCTGGTTCGCGCCGACAACGTAGTTCGTGCCCTGATCCGGATACCAGGTGATGATCGTCGTTCCCTCTGCCTTGACCGCCTTGAACTCGTCGTCTGCCGCCAGCGTGATCGCCAGTATGTACTCAGACGCGTTCTCCGCGTTCACTGCGAACTTCTTGGTCGTATCGACTGCCCAATCGGTGATGGAACCGACCAGATAGTAGCCGATCTCGACTTCTTTGACCTGTTCTTCGAACGCTTCGTTTTCAAACGTCGCAGTGTAGACTGCCTTGTCAGCCGTCTCGGTGCGGACCGCGGTGACCGTCTCGGTCTCGACATGCTCGCTGTTGCGCTCGCAGATGCGGGTCGCGGTGCAGGTCCAGCCGTTTTCGACCTGCGTCCATTCGTAGCTCGGGGTGCCCCAGATGTGGTCAAGCGCCGGGAACGGGATCTCTTCGATCTCGTCGAGCTCGAGGTCTTCACCGCGTTCGAGCGTGTCGACCTCGATCGTGGATTCGCCTTCGCCGCAGCTCTTCGCCTCGAAGGTCAGCGTCGCGATCGGCGTGCCCGCCGCAAGAGGCGTCTCGCCCTTCACGGCGTACGCAACGGTGACGATGCCCTTCTCTTCATCGACGCAGATGGAGACGTAGAGGTTCTCTGCCGTGCCCTTCTCGTTTGCGGAAAGGGTCAGCGTTTCCGGATCGTACACGACCGCGAACAGACCGTTCGAGGAAGCTTCACTCTCGGAGAACGGGATGACGCCTTCGGCCGCAACGCCGGTAATCGCACGCGGTGCATCCTCTTCGGGCTCTTCGGGCTCTTCGGGGTCGATCGGTTCTTCGATCTCAGGTTCTTCCGATTCTTCGACCGGTTCTTCATTTTCCATTTCAGGCAGCTCAATCGGCTCATCTTCGACCGCTTCCGGTGCAGCGACGATCTTGCTGTTCTTCTGCGCTTCTTCGAAGCGTGCCATGATCTCGGGCGTCATGAGCTCTTCACGGCTCATCAGCGGCTTGAGGTTCAGAACGCCGTCAAGCTCCTCGCTCATGATCTCGTCGCCGGGTTCAACGGACGCCGGTGCGAGAGAACCGTTCGTGTACAGACCGGCTACCGGCCACACGTTCTCGCCGAAGTTGCCTGCACGGTAGAACTTTCTGTTCGAGCTGTCGTTCGCATTCGCGAGGATGTACAGTTCGGCGTAATCGCCGTCCTGATGCGTCCAGTAGAGATGCGTGCCGTCATAGTAGATGGAGTTGTACTGGAGACCCGCGGTGATACCGGTATCCCAGACCAGTGTCGGGCTGCCGAAGCTGATGCCCGAACTCGAGCTGTAGCTCTGGCTGGTCTGCCAGATCTTACCGGTCTCATCGAGGAAGTAGTAGCCCGCGCTCGTCGTGCTCTTGTTTCTGCAGCAGATCGCGACTGCGTATGCGTCGCCGACGTCCGTTGTGGACAGATCCAGGAGACCGTACGGGAAGCCGCAGTAGGTTCCGTATTCGTCATCCGCCTCGGGCTGCAGATTGCCGAAGATCAGGTACTTCGCAAAGGCGTATACATAGTAGGATGTGCCGCCGAAGGAAGTTCCGACCGTCGCCATGCCGAACGGCACAACGTAGTTCTCGCCGAGCTGTGTCATCTCGTACGACGTGCGGTTGACCGTGTAGATGTAGCTTGTGGAAAGGTCGTTCGTCGCCGCATACAGCGCGGAGGTGCTCGCCATCATCGCGCTCGTGACGTAGACGCCCGTGCCGGTGTTGTGGCGCTTGGTCCACGTCGGCAGGTTGTTCGCGTTGAAGTAGGAGAAGAAGACGTCGCCTTCTTCGTCCCAGACCGCCGCGCTCAGTTCCTTATTGATCGCCGTAACGACGACCGTGCACTCGCCGAACTTGGTCGGGTCTGCATTCGACGTCGCCTTGATCGTCGTGGTACCTGCCGCAACCGCGGTGACCACGCCGACGTCGCTGACCGTCGCGATGCTCGGATTGTCCGAAGACCAGGTGACCGAACGATCCGTCGCCGTCAGCGGCGCAACCTTTGCGGTCAGGGACGCCGTGTCGCCCTTATAGAGATCCAGAGTCGCCGGGCTGACCGTGACGGACATGACGCTGTACGGATCGACCTCGTAGCTGATCGTCGTCTTGACGTACATATAGACGCTGTTGGTCGCGGTGTTCAGACTGAACGTACCTTGGTAGTACCGCAGATAACGGCTGTTGATGGACAGACGGTTGTTGGTGCCGTCCCAGGTCCAGTCTCTGCGGCTGGTGTCCTTGGTGATGGTCAGCGCGCTCGTGTTGCTGCGGCGCAGATACCATCCGTTGTTGCCGAAGGTATAGGTGCCGCTCGTGCTGCCGGTGCCCGCCGTCCAGACGCTGGTCGCTGCAACGTCCGCGCTCTCAACGTAGGGCTGACCGTTCGTTTCGGGCGTGCCCGCCTGAACCGCGGTCGCAACTGCGCCGGCGGTCGCGGTCGTCTGCGAGCTGTTCAGCGTGTAGTACAGCGCATAGCCCGTGCCCGACGAATTGCGGTTCATGATCAGGTAGTCATCGCCCGCGGTGACGGTGCTCGTCAGAACGTAGACCGTCTTTTCAACATGGGTGTTGTTGTTGACCTTGACCGCATATGCTGCTTCATTGCCCGCATAGTCGGCAATAAACACCGCAACGTAACCCTGTGCGTTCGCGATCGCGTCGGTCGCGTCAATCGAAACCTCGGCGGTCGGTGTGCCCGGCGCGACCTGCTTATAGATCACGCTGCCGTCCAGAGACAGAATGCCGACGTACGCAAGGTTCTGGTCATCGCTCGCATAGACCGTAAGCGTGCTGCCGTTGAGCGTCGGATTGCTGGTGAAGGTCGGCGCAGTGTCGTCGACCGTGAAGTCGAAGCCCACGAACGCGCCCTTGCCGAGCACGTTGTCCGTCAGGATCTGCGTGAATCTCGGCGCCGTCAGCGTGCCTGCGTCTGCAGCGGTCATGTCGCCGCTGACCTTCATCACGTTATACTCGGGGATCGCATAGAAGCCGATGCGTACGCGGTCGCCTTCGTTGATGCCGCTGTACTCGTTCAGCGCCTTGTTGACGTTGTAGGTCTTGGTCATGGTGTTCTGCCACGCCCCGCCGTTTACGTAGTACCAGAGACCTTCGACGGACTGACCCGTGACAGTCGAGTAAACGATGTCGGTCACATTGCCGTCCCCGTCGAGCTTGGTAACCGCATAGCCCGTACCGCCCGCGTTGCGGATCATGTTATAGGCGATGTCGTTGATCTTCGCGTCGCTGCGGATCGCAAGACGCTCTGCGGGGAAGCCGTTCTCCTCGACCATGTACGGGTTGCCGGAGAACTTCGCCAGCGTGCCGTTGGTGGTGATGCGCATGTAGTTCGTGCCCGCCGCCGCGTTGCCGGAGTAGTTCAGCTGGTCGTTGCCGTACAGGTTCTCGGTGTAGGAGTTGGTGTCGAACATCGACGCATCCGTGAAGCTGCCGAAGTAGCCGAGGATCGGGATCGTGTGTTCGTGTTCATAGCTGACGCCTTCCTGGTCTGCCGTGACGCAATCCACATAGGTGTAGCCCTCGAGCCATGCGCCGCCCTCTTTCTCGAGCGCAGCCTTCTGCTCTGCGGTCAGATTGATGTGGACCGTGACCTGCGCCTTGTCGTTCGGACCGACAAAGTAGCCTTCCTGCGCTTCGCCGCCTTCAAAGTCGAGCAGCAGCTTCGCGTCGCGGGAGGTAATCAGCTCGTCGCCGTCCATGTCCGCAACGGTGAAGTCATAGTCCTCGTCGTCGATGTCGATCAGACCTGCAACCTCGTCGAGGATCGCCTGCGCGTCGAGATCGTTGGTCTCGCCGTCCTTATTGACATCGTGCTCCTCAGCGGGCGCCTGACCGTTCCACTCGTAGGTATCGCCGCCCAGAGGCAGGATCGCCGTCTTGCGGGACAGGGTGTCGCCGCTGACCGCCTGCGTGAACAGGATGGTACCGAGCTCGAACTCGAGCGTCTTGTCGGTGATGTTGTAGATGGTGAACTTGTAGGTGTACTCGCCCGCCTTTTCGGGATCGTCGCCCAGCTCGACCTTGACCTTGCCGTCCGCAGCCGCGTTGGTTTCGGTCGTGAGGTACGCTTCGTCCATCATAATGACGGACTTCGCTTCGATCGCCTTAGAAACCTCGACGAGACCTGCGCCCTGCTGCAGGATCGACAGGAACGCGCCCTGGTTGATCATCGGCGTTGCCGTACTCATCAGCAAGCTGTTCGCGATCGCGCGGAGGTTATAGCCGCTCATCAGGTCGGCGTTATCGGGTGCGTTCTCCTTGAGGTACTGCATCAGCACCGCCGAAAGACCGGTGATGTGCGGTGCCGCCATGGAGGTACCGGAGTAGCTGATATACTGGTCCGTACCGCTGCCCGAATCCGAGCTGGACGTACCGTTGATGGAATAGATGTCGCCGCCCGGTGCGGTGATCTCAGGCTTCATGAGGATGGAACCCGGAACGCCCCAGGAGCTGAAGTCGGTGATCTCTGCGTCTTCACGCGGAGTGACCGTGGAAATCTCGGTCGTGGTGACCTGCACGCTGCCGGTGTAATAGGTAACGCCGTTTGCCGTGTTGGCGGTCTTGCCTTCCTTAATTGCGTTTGCATCCTTCAGCGTGATCGAAACGTACGGGAACGTGCCCGTGAAATCGGTCAGATCCATATGGATCGTGCCATCATCGTTGTTCGCCACGATCAATGCCTTCGGATTGTAGCTCTTGACGTTTTCGCCCTTCTCAACGAAGGAGAGCTCGCCGCGATTCATGATAACGATCTTGCCGGAAAGGCTGACTGCGCTGTTGACCGCAGCATAATCCTCTGCCGTGCCCTTCGCGTCGATGTAGACGTAGTCCCAGGTGCCTGCAACCGTCGACATCAGCGCTTTGGAATATGCCTGACCGTCGTTGTTTTCGGTATCCTCGGTGAAGAAGACCTGCGTGCTGCCGTCGAATACGAGCGGCGTGCCCTCGGTCAGCGTGTTCTGCGCTGCCGCAACGCCCATGCTGTGGACGTAGGAGCCCGGAGAACCGCCGGTATGGAAGCTCGCATCCTCCGCATACAGCTTGTGAGACGTGAACTGATCGGCAGAATACGCGTTGCCCGCCGAAATGGACAGGACCATGTGGAGGTTTTCCTTGTTGACGAGACCGTTCAGGATCGCCTGATAGGAAGAGCTCGCATAGGTGTAACCGGGCGCGCCGGAACCGAGCGAGAGGTTGCAGGCGTCCGCTTCGAGCACGACCGCGTCTTCGATTGCCGCGAAGTAGTCGGAATCGTATGCGCCGCCGTTGGTGCCGAAGACCTTCATGACGAGAATCTGCGCGTCCGGCGCCATACCGACTGCGCCGACCGTCGCCGCCGCGTCAACATAGCTCGAGCCATTCTTGATGTAGCGGTTTGCCGCCGCGATACCGGCAACGTGGGAGCCGTGGTTGGAGCCGCTGTCCTGATGGTCGACTCTCGTGCTGGTATCAACGTAGTTGTAGCCGAACGGGATCTTGTCGCTGATCTTGACGCCCGCGCCGTTCAGACCGGACGGGATGCTGTCCATCAGCGTGACCGTCTTGCCGCCTGCGCGGACTTCATCGATCGCATGCAGGAACGCGTCGTTGTTCACGCTCTGGTGACCCGTGTCGAGACCGGTGTCGATGATCGCGACTCTGCTGCCTGCGCCGGTGTAGCCGAGCGTGTTCCACGCATACTGCGCGCCGACCATGTTTGCACTGGTGTTCGCAGTGTTCGGCTCTGCGTCGACGGGCTTGGGCGCTTCATACTGCGTTTCCAGCTCGACAGATTTGACGCCTTCCATGCCGCGGATCAGCGCAACGTCCTTATACGGGATCTCGACGGAGATCGCGTTGGCAAGGAGCGTCAGGTTCCATTTGACGGTCAGTTCGTGACCGACCTTCTGCTCAATCTTCGCCTGCAGGGTATCCTGCTGCTGACGAAGCTTGTCACGGTACGATTTTGCACCGCTGCTCTGGACTTCATAGCCCATGTCGATCGTGGACTTGCCGTCCAGGAAGATGGAGACGCGGACGATCTTGTTGAGGTCGATGATCTCGAGCTCTGCGGGATCGAAACCGTCGTCCTCTTCCTCGTCTACCTCGCCCAGCTTATGGACGTGCAGTTTTGCGGGATCCATTTCTTCCATCTCAAGTTCGATGGGAGTCGTGGGATCCGCAGGTTCTGTTGTGCCTTCGGCGACAGCCCGCGAAATGCCGGTCATAATCGGCATCGTGAGCAGCATGAACGCTGCCACCAGCACGGAAAGAAGTCTTTTCATTTTCGACATCCTTCTTTGCTTCCCCTTTCTTTTTTTGACGTTTCGCATACGTTTCCGCACCGCTTCCGCGAATCTCCGCAGTTCTCTGCACAGAATTGTACACTTATATATTGCCAAATGTAATTGTAACCTATTCATGAACAATTTGCAAGAAAAAAATGAAGGAGTTTTGATTTTTTTTGCACGAATACCGCGCCGCAGATCGATCTGCGGATTTCTTTCAGATAATGCGTATGATGATAAAGAACCGGTGCGGTCTGACGAAAGATCGCACCGGTTCCGTGAGTTCTTTTTTGTCAAAGGAATCATTTAGCCGTTCCGTTCCTGACGACCGACCACTGGCCATAGTACGTCATCCCGCCAACGTCCTGATAGGCACGGACGCGGATGTAATACTTCGTGCCGCTCGAAAGACCCGTTAGGACCGTTTGATATGTCGACGCGCTCGTGATCGATACGTACGAGACGTTGTTTGAAAAGTCCTCCGCAGTCGAATAGCAGATATCATAACCGCTTACCGTCTTTGTGCCGGACCATTTCACTGTGAGCTGGCCGCTGCCTGCAGTCACGCCCGTGATCGCGCGGGTTGTGACACGAGCCATGGATTTCAACGGACTGACCGCGCCGAGGTTGCCCCGATCGTCTGCTCCGCCGATCCGGTTACCGGAAACCGAATCGGTGCGCTGCGCAAAGTATGCCTTTACGCCGTACTGATAGCGCGTTCCTGCCGTGACCTTATTGCTGTCGGTCCATGTCAGTTCCGTCGTATCCGTCAGGCGATCGAACGACGTCCATCTGTTCGTGGTTGTGTTCCATGCGCAGCGATAAATGATATAGCCCGCCGCACCGTCGACCGGCGTCCACGTGAGCTGAATGCCGGTCTTTATGTTCTCGACCTTCAGCGACGCGCTTCCCGGCGTGGTGACGTTATACTGAACTGCGTTGTCCGCAAAGACGATGCGCGTCCCGATCCCTTCAATCGGATCGCTCCATTGCCCCGTCAACGTCATTTCGCCCGTGATCGGCGTGTTGAAGTTAAACGCTGTCTCCGCTCCTTCCGCGAACCAGCCGTCGAACACCTTGCTGCCGTTGGTCGGCTGTTCCGGCGCCGCCATGACCGCGCCGTATTCAACGGTCACGGCAAAGGTCTCGCCGCCGTTGGCCGGATCAAAGGTCACCGTGTAGGTGTTGATCGCAAAGACCGGCCTCAGCGTGATATTCCGCTTGATCGGCTGCGTCAGATCGAATACAAGGCTGTCCTCATACCATCCGACAAACGTATATCCTTTGTATTTTTATTTACAAATCGTTGCCATCGGCTGCTTAATGCCCACGAATTATGCAAGAAATGAATCGATATGCAAAACCGGCGCGATCCCAAGCGGGACCGCACCGGTTTCTGTTGCATGATATGCTGTTACGATCAATCCGATTTCTCGGGCACAGCCGTCTCCGTCTTATTTACGATCAGAAGATCTCAATGTCTTTATAACGGATATAACGTGTCAAGCGGATAATATCCTTGTTATTCACCGTACCATTGCCATCAATGT
>JBGULC010000008.1:0-324313 GCA_045114775.1 Christensenellales bacterium
TACATGGTGAAGGAATTGTGATCCGACGCACAGAGATCAACGAATTCCTGTTTGAGAAGATAAAGGCATGAAAGAGTGACAACTTCCAGTTTGCCGAGACCATACAATCGATCCGAGTGCCCTGACTCAACCGGTCGACGGCATAGGCTTTACGTCGAGGGTCGAGGCTACAGCGTAGAAATTTGCCAATTTATTCACGCTGTTGTCCCAAGGCACGTGGAGACTGTATGCCTCTTGTACCACCAAAAGAAGGACTTCATTTCAGTACCGTATGAACCGAAAGATGCAGAATGTCGGAAGCAGGATCATTGATTTTAGAAACATACTGGAGGGTGAGGAATCATGAAGATTGAAAAGATCATAAAGGGATCATTTGCAGTGATTGGAAAAGAAGGCTCAACCTCTGATGGCGATGGCTTTATACAGAAATTATGGGAGGACGCCAACACACACTTTGATCAGATCTCACATCTGGCAAAAAAAGATAAGAACGGAAACCTTGCAGGTATATGGGGGGCAATGTCTGACTTTACGCATTCCTTTATGCCGTGGGAAGATTTCAGGAACGGTTTCTATCTTGCAGGCGCAGAGTGTATAGACGAAGCGCAGGCCCCTGACGGATGGGTGAAATGGGTCATCCCAGGCTATGAATATCTGCGGGTGGAGAACGACGGGAAAAATACTTTTTCGGAGATGCTGCGGTACATGGAGGATAACAGCGTTAGCCTCGTTGGCGCAGTTCATGACTTCACATGCCCGCAGACTGGCAAAAACTATATGTTCTTTCCGATCAAGAAACTCTAAAAATATTCTGCTTGTTGATATGTTTCATCCGCTCAATTCTCTGGAGTGCGTAGTATTGATGATGAAAGATGTAAACAGCAAATACTGACTTTTTTTGATAAAACATACAAAACATTCGTTTAACAATAAGGATTGAATGAATATCACAGAGAGGTAACGGAATGATCACATGTAAATGCAAAATATGCGGCGGCGAAATGGAACTTGCGGGCACGTCCGGATTCGTATGTCAGTACTGCGGGTCCAAGTCGTTTTTTACCGATGTGGATTTCAGGGAGAATGAGGAGTTCCGAAAAAAGCTTTTGCAGCACTATAAGGCGGAAGCAAAGAATAAGGAATTCGATTACCGCGAAGACAAGCTTTTCAGCTTTTCGGGCAGAGACAGCTTCCTGATGACCGACGGACAGCCACTGAACATTGACTACATGAAAAAGTACGCTTACGACGGCATGACCTGCTACCTTGCGAAGGAATCCGTTGTATATGTATTTGACAGGGAATCGGACGTCGACGCATTCCGGAACGGCCTTGATCGTCTGACGTTCCCGGCTGCGGACGATCGCCTGCACAGGTCTTTCCCGGAGCTGAAGCTTGAGATCCCGCTGCGATCGGACCGCTATGCGCTTGTGTTTCGCAGAAGACCGAACTTTTATCCCGCGGAGCTGTTTGCGCCGTTGGATTCCGTCCATCTTGCGTGGGTCATATCCCGTATGGAGAATATCTGCTGCGCTCTGTCATTTTCCGGGATCGAACACGGAGATATCCGTTCGACCTCCGTATGGATCAACCCGGTCACGCACGAAGGCGCTCTGTTCGGCGATTGGCGGTACGTCCGGGATATTCACAAAACGAACGATCTATATTTGCTACGGAAAACGGCGATCCGGATCGCAAAGAACACAAGGGAACCGAAAGAACTGTACACTTTTCTGAATTCAACGCCGCAGGCAGACGCTTTTGCGGATTTCGAACGTTGGGAACGCGTGATCAACGAAGGGTTCGGCGGACATCATTTCGTCAAAATGAATTTATCGTAAGGAGAATGAAACATGGGACACGGCAGTTATACGGCAAGCGATTGGGCAAAACTGAAGACAAGCAGGCAGCTCACGGAAAAACAGAACGTAGAGGAAGTTTTTGTCAAAAAAGATTGTGATCCGAGATTCAATCCGCGTCACATCGGTACCAGGGAATGCTTCGATTCGGAGGATCATCCGCATACGACGCCGATCGTCGTAGGGCTCGACGTGACCGGCTCGATGGGATATCTTGCGGTCAAGGTGGCAAAGGAAGCGCTGAACGACCTGATCATGAAGCTGTATTCCACGGACGTGATCGAGGACCCGGCTTTGATGTGCGCCGCATACGGCGACGGCTGGGACAGCGCGCCGCTTCAGGTCACACAGTTTGAATCGGATATCCGGATCGCGGAACAGCTTCTGGATCTGTATTTTGAAAACCGCGGCAATGGGCAAGTCGTTCCGACTTGCCTGTGGGAATTTCTTTCAAGGCACACCAATATCGATGCGATCAACAAGCAAAATGAAAAAGGCTTTATTTTCACGATCGGCGACAGTGCGAAGATCAGAGAGGATCACGTGAGCGAGACAATCGCAACCGTCGTCGGCGATCATATTCCGGGGGCTTCCGTACAGAGCATTCTGCGCGAGGTGCAGAAGAAATTCCATGTATTCCACATCATGATCGGCGGCGATCAGAACAAAAAGATCCTGAACGGTCATAAGATCGTAATCGACAGATCCGACATCGAGCTGCTTCCTGCGATCATCCTCGGAACGATTGCAATGCAGAAGGGAAAAACGATAGAAGAAGCTTTGGAGCTTTCGGACAGCATTCGGAAATCATCGTTGATCAATGCTCTGCGTCAGCTGCAGCTTGTAGAGATCGGCGGTGCGATCACCTTATGAGGGTTATAGCCGTCGTCGGCAAATGCTTCGGGGACGAAGGAAAGGGACTTGCAACCGACTTCTTCTCGATGCAAGCCGGACAGACGCTCGTTGTTCGCCATAACGGAGGCTCTCAATCCGGGCACACCGTGGAATGCAAGGGCAGCGGAAAACGGTTTGTGTTTCACGCACTTTCGTCCGGTTCCGTGCGCGGCGCCGATACGCTCTGGAGCAGGGATTTTCATCCTGACCTCTACAAGCTCGGCGAAGAAACGACCTCGTTTTCCGATATGTTCGGCTTTCTCCCGAAGATCTTTGCCGAGAAAGATGTCTTTGTCACAACGCCGGACGACGTACTCATCAATATGGCGCTCGAGGCTTCCAGAGGAGACAGAAGGCACGGCAGTTGCGGGATGGGGATCAACGAATGCGATCTGAGGACGGCGGCGGGTTATGGGATCCGCATTTGCGACCTCAAGCGGATGGATGCAGACGATCTCTTTTCCGCGCTCTCCCGCATTCGCCGCGAATGGGGGATAAGGCGACTGATTGCGCTCGGGAACGAACTGACAGACGAAGCCGAACCGTATATTGAACTTTTGTCCGACGAAACTGTTCTTCGCAACGCCGCGGAAGAAATGATCGCGAACATGCGCTTTGTTTCGGTGCTTTCCGAACAGGCGTTCAAGGAACGATTGAATCGCACGGATACGCTGATCTTTGAATCCGGGCAGGGATTGCTGCTTGATCGGAACAACAAGGAATATGCGCCGCACGTGACCGCATCCGATACGGGATTGAAGAATCCCTCCGCGTTTGCCGAGCGAATGGGTTTCACGATCGACAAAGCGGTCTATGTTTCGCGTTCGTACGTTACAAGACACGGCGCCGGACTGCTCCCAAACGAATGTGCAAAGGAAGAGATCGGTCATCTTCTTCCGGATATGACAAACGAGCCGAATCCGTGGCAGGGAACGATTCGCTTTGCGCGGCACGGCAGTGCGGAGGATTTCGTTTCGGCTGTAAAGGAAGACCTGTCTGCATACGGCAGTCCCGTGAAAAAGGTCTCTCTGTTTCTGACGCATCTGAACGAGACCGCTCACTGTGTTGCATTGCGGGAACAAAGTATGCCTGTCACGGAATTCATCAAGCTGTCGCAAATGCAACATGCCTTCGATACGTTCTATTGCTCCGATACGAGTTTTGCAGAGGACGTCCGGAGATTTCAGGATCTGCATACATGGAATGAATAAACAAATAATGGAAAACCGGATTACGCGAATCATTGTACCGATTTATATTGTGATCGAAATCGGGTTGCTGATCGCGATCAAACTACCGGAACGAATGGTAAGCAGCCGTGCCGCGAATGCATTGATGTATCTTTCAATCGTGTGCAATACGCTGTTCATGCTGTATTTCTGCCTGACGTACGGCAGGGAAAACGCAAATCGACACGAGAACCTGATCGCGCTTGCGCTGTATATCACGCTTGTCGCAGATCTGTTTCTGACATATCTCGGCAGAGACTATGCGATCCCGGGCGTTCTGTGTTTTTGCCTTGTGGAGACGGTCTATGCGTTTTATTTGAAAAGCCCGCTCCGTTCGGTCATTCTTCGGGCAGTCATCTTTGTACTGCTGTTTGCTGCGGCAATCTTCACTAAGAATCTGTCTGTACTGAATACTCTTGCGCTGATCAATATCTCCATCCTCGCGGTCAATGTGTTCGACGCATGGGAAGCGAAACGTATGAAGCCGATGATCCCGTTCAGGATCGGGATCACGCTGTTTTTTCTGTGCGATCTTTGCGTCGGATTATCCGATCTGCTCGGCGGCGTCTTTGGAAGCGTCACAGGATCCTTGATCTGGGTTTTCTATATTCCGTCGCAGGTCCTGATCGCGTTGTCGTACGCATTCGGTTTGATGAAGCAGTCAGTCCGCGAAAAAGAACGCAGCGGGATTTGACAGATCGCCCGGAATGTCATATCATATACAGGAAGTCTGAAAGGAACAGGAATCATCATGTTTGATCCGAAAACAAACAAGTATCCGTATCCGATGGAAACGGACAGGCACTATCTTAAGGTGCATAAGGATCGGGGGATCGTATTCGATACCGAATATCCGTACATCGACAAAAGCAAATCGTTCCGCTTCAAGCAGAACTGCATCCGCTTTATGCTGCACATTCTTGTGTTTCCGCTGTGCCGCATTCGTCTCGGACTGAGGATCGAAGGAAAAGAGAACCTCAAAAAGCACGAAGCGGTTCTGCACAACGGCGTCGTATCCGTTTCGAACCACGTACATATGTGGGATTATCTTGCAAACATGATCGCCATCCGACCGTATCGTCCGTATCTTCTGTCGTGGGCGCCGAACATCAACGGCGAAAACGGCACGCTGATCCGCATGGCCGGCGGGATCCCGATCCCGGATACGAATATTGCGGCAACGATGACGTATCTGAAAGCCGTCCGCGGGCTTCTCAGGGAGGATCACGGCTGGCTGCACGTTTATTCCGAAGGCAGCATGTGGGAATACTACGCGCCGATTCGTCCGTTTAAGCGCGGCGCGGCGCACATTGCCGTCGATTCAAACAAGCCGATCCTGCCGCTCGCATTTTCTTACCGGGAACCCGGCTGGATCCGCAAGCACATCTTCCGGCAGATCGCGAAGTTTACCGTACACATCGGAGAACCGATCTTCCCGAACGGCGAATTGAATCCCAAGGCAAGGGAAAAGGATCTGACGGAACGCGCGCAAGCCGCGGTTTGCCGTCTTGCGGGGATCAACCCGAAAGACAATCCGTATCCGCCTGTTTTCAACGACTCCAAACGCGTCGATTATTATACCGATACGTACGGCGTCGGCTATAAAGGATCGCATTGAACAGGAGGAAACCATGAAACAGATCGAACGCATTGAAAAGATGGAACAATATCTGGATGAATCAAGCGAAGCTGTCCGCGCGCTTGCCGAAGCGCTGGAACGCTATGAGGCGATCCATCCGCATCTCAAGAAGTTGTCCGATTACTACGGCAGCACGCTGTGGATGAAGGATTATGAGGACGGCGAGGCGGGGAAGCTGCCCGCGGATCTCAAGCGCGGCGTTCTTTCGGAAGATCTGGTCTATGATCTTCTGACCGATCACCACGATCTGATCCTGCGCATGTCCCGCGCCGTCACAAAGTCCATCGACGGCAAGATGATCTGAAAGGATAACCGATGAAAACGATCGAGACGAACCGGCTGATTTTACGCGCATGGACGACGGAAGACGCCCCTGCCATGTTTGAGTACGCAAAATCGCCGCTCGTCGGTCCCGCCGCAGGGTGGCAGCCGCACCGAACCATAGAAGACACAGGACAGTATCTTGAAACGGCGATCCGGGAAGACGAAACCTGGGCTGTTACGCTGAAGGCGGACGGACGCGTGATCGGAAGCATCGGTCTGCATCTAAAAGACGTCGAAGCCGTCCGCGAACTCGGCTATGTAATGAACCCGGAATTCTGGGGCAACGGTTACATGACGGAAGCGGCGAAGGCGGTCATCGATTTCGGCTTTTTGGAGCTGCGGCTCGACGCAATCGTCATTTTCCATCGCGTCAACAATCGCCGTTCCAAAAGAGTGATCCAGAAGTGCGGTTTCCGCTATGACGGTACGCTGCGCTGCGTTTCGCGCGATCCGGACGGATCGCTGGTCGATCGCTGCGCATATTCGATGAAACGTGCCGAATGGAAGACCGGACTTTCCGAGAGCCGCTTTTGCGGATTTGTACAGAACCGCGCCTGCGAGTATTTCCCGTGCCATAAGACAAACGATCCCGATCATTTCAACTGCCTGTTCTGCTACTGCCCGCTGTATGCCGGAACGGATTGCGGCGGCAATCCGACATACCTTCCAAACGGGATCAAGGATTGCAGCAACTGTACCGTGCCGCACTTTCACTATGATCGGATCCTTGCAAAGCTGATGGAGAGGACCGAAGCATGATTTCCGCGCTGATCGTAATCGGGATCATGATCCTTGCATATGTGTTCTTCTTTCTCGAGAACCGTCGATTTGTTGTTCGGCGAGAAACGATCGGCAGCGAGAAGCTGACGAAAGCTTTCACCGCCGTGCAGGTCAGCGATCTGCACGATCTCCGCTTCGGCAAAGAGCAAAAAGAACTGCTTGCTGCGATCCGCGAGGCCAGGCCTGACATGATCCTGATCACCGGAGATCTGTTCAACCGCAGAAGAAAAAAGGCCTGTGAGAACGCCTTTGCGTTCGTTCGCGGAGCGGTGCGAATCGCACCGGTATACTTTTCGGAAGGGAACCATGAGATTTCGCTCGGAGAGACGGGGGAGCGATATATCGAGACGATCCGTGAAATGGGCGTATGCGTTTTGCGCGACGAATTTGTCGATCTTGAACCCATCCGTCTGATCGGGCTCACACAGTATGCTTCGCCGGAGACGCTCTCCGCGATGCTTGGCGCGTCCCGACTGAACGTGATACTGGCGCACCGCCCGGAACTGTATCCGATCTATGCGGGGACAGGCGCCGACGTCGTACTATCGGGCCATGCGCACGGCGGACAGATCCGGTTTTTCGGACTCGCGGTCTACGCGCCCGGTCAGGGTTTTTTTCCGCGCTTTACCGCGGGACAGTATCGGATCGGACGATCCGTTCTGCACGTTTCACGTGGGCTCGGCAATACGATCCCGTTTCCGCGCGTTTTCAATACGCCGGAATTGAATATCCTGCAATTTGAACCACGAGAGAAGGAGAAGACAGATTATGTTTGCTGACGCAGTAGAAACCATCCGAGAGGCGATCCGACCGATGCATATCATACGCAGACGCTTCGGCGACAATGCGATCCTGCCGGATATCGCCACGCTGTTTTTTGTCAACGAAAACGGCTATGCGATCACATCCAAACGTGTATCCTCAATTTTGAAGGCGTCTGCGCAGGTAGACCAGTTGTATCAGACCTATCTCGGCAGACGTTCGCAGCTTCCGCACGACGAAGGATACCGCTTCGCCCTGAAACGTCTTGAAAAGGATCTGAATCTTACGCAGGATTCGCTGATCCAGATCCGTTATGCCTTTATGGGCTGCGCAAAAGGAAATGTCCGTATCCAGTGTACGCCGCATCCGAAATACGATCTTGCATTGCTGCATTTCACTACGGACGGGGAATATCTGTATAAAGGACACGTGACCTTTGCCGCCGATCATCCGAAGCAGGGACAAAGCGTTTGCCGCCTCGGATTTCCGATGCCGGAATTCCGAAATTTCCGTCTGAACACAGAGCAGGATGCGATCGAGTTTACGGATATGGGCAAGACCGGTTCCTCGTTGTTTGCGATCGACGGGACGATAACGCGCTTTCTGTCCGACGGCGAACGTTCCTTCGGCGTGGAAACGACGAATGCATCGCCGGTCGGCATGAACGGCTCCCCGCTGTTTGACACGGAGGGGCGTGTTGTCGGCATACAAAGCGGGATCGGAGTCATGCTGCTCGGCGCCGATATCAAGATGGAAACGCCGAACCGTGAACCGTATGTGGATCACGGCGCGATGCATCTATGCGTAAACACTCATCCCGACGTCATCAAGGATTTCCTCCGCGCGCAGAACGTCATGTTTTACGAAGCTTAAGGATATAGCAATAAAAGAAAGCCGCTCACGCTTCTCAGCGCGGGCGGCTTATTTGTTGTTCGGTTATCCTTCGATGATCTTCTTGGAAGAACTTGCGCCGATGCGGCTTGCGCCTGCGGCGATCATCGCTTCGGCGTCTTCCTTCGTGCGAACGCCGCCGCTGGCCTTCACGCCCATTTCGGGGCCGACCGTTTCACGCATCAGGCGGACGTCCTCGACTTTGGCGCCGCCGGTGGAGAAGCCGGTGCTGGTCTTGACGTAGTCCGCGCCCGCTTGCTTGGCAAGCTTGCAGGCGATGACCTTCTGTTCGTCGGTAAGCAGGCAGGTCTCGATGATGACCTTCACAAGCGCCTTGCCGGCTGCAGCGTCGACAACTGCCTTAATGTCCTCATAGACCGTTTCGAATTCAGCGCCGCGCAGTGCGCCGACGTTGATGACCATATCGACTTCTTTTGCGCCGTCACGTATCGCAGCGGCGGTCTCGTAAGCTTTTACCTCAGGAAGCGTTGCGCCCAGAGGGAACCCGATCACGCAGCAGGGCGTGACGTCCGTTCCCTTAAGCTTTTCGGCGACGTAGCCGATCCAGCAGGGATTTACGCAAACGCTTGCCGTATTGTAATGCTTCGCTTCTTCGCATACGCGCGCAATGTCGGCACGGGTCGATTCCGGTTTCAAAAGCGTATGATCGATGTACTTTGCAAGATCCATAAAAATACCTCCGTAGAATTATTCCGAAATGGGATAGCGAATGAGATTGTCGTCGCCTTCCCATAAGCGTTCGATGTTGTAGTAAGCGCGCTCTTCGGGGTGGAACAGGTGCACGAGCGCAAAGCCGAAGTCCAGAACGATCCAGCGCGCGTCCTCGTAGCCTTCTTTGCGTTTGATCTCAAGACCGAGCTCTGCAGCCTTTTCTTCCAGTTCGTCGCAAAGCGCGCGAACGTGCGTCACAGACGTACCGCTTGCGACCACGAACCAATCGGCGATGATCGTTCTGTCGCCGATATGCAGGGCCAGGATATCGTTTGCTTTCTTTTCATACAGGACCTTGCAGATCGCAAGGGCGTCGGTTTCACCGTATCGTTCCATCGTACCTCCTAAATCGTTCAATGCCCGCAGCGTTGCGGGATGGATGGGATTTCCTCTCTTTTTAATATACCAAATACTGCGCAATAACGCAAGACGCATCATTTCATTCAGCGCATTTGCCTTTCGTATCTCCTCAACGCCTTCGAACGTGCGGGAAGGTTCGATCATGTCGGCAAGATAAACGATCTTGTCGAGGACCGTCATATCCGCATCGCCGGTCGTATGCAGACGGATCGCACGAAGGATCTCCGGATCGTCGACGCCGTAGACGTTCTTTGCATAATCGGCGCCGGCCGGAGCATGCAGGATCGGCAGCATCGCGGGCTCGGTATCGGCGTAGGACAAAAGCTTGTCCTCCGGCAGATACTTTGCGCAGTCGTGCAGAAGCGCCGCGATCCGCGCTTTCTTCGGATCGGCGCCGAAACGGTCCGCAAGCGTTAATGCCGTTTCAAGCACGTAGGCAGTATGCTCCATGCGCTGCGGTTTCAGTTCTTTTCCGAGCCTTTCGTAATATGCGCGGATCTCCGACGGCTGGTAGCATCCGTGCAGATAAATATAGTGTTCCGCTTTTTCGGGAATCATTCCTTTGATCGGACGCGCGTCATGGATATTGTTCCGTACTGCAGTGGAAGACAGGGGAGAGACCTCGTCAAGAAGGATCACGCGGGCCTGATACAGTTCGTGCAGTTTTTCTGCCGTTTCCTGTTCGCCTCCCGATTGTCCGGAACGAACGGTGCAGACGAGAACCGCAAGCTTTGCAATTTCATCGGGACTGCGCCACGTCGTGAAAGAATTGAGCATGTCGGAGCCCATAAAGAAATACAGCTCACAGGCAGGATCGCGTTCCTTCAACGCCTTCAGCGTATCGACCGTATAGCTCGGGCCTTCGCGGTAAAGCTCCATCGTCTCTACCTCAAAAATCGGCTCGTCCATCGTTGCAAGACGAAGGATCTCAAGCCGTTCGGAATCGTCTGCGCCTTCTGCCAGAGTCTTGTGCGGAGGGATTCGGTCGATCACGAACAGAACCCGATCGATACCGAGTTGTTCTGCTGCATGCTTTGCGAGCGCCAGGTGTCCGTTATGTACGGGGTGAAACGATCCCCCGAATACGCCTATCTTTATATTTTTCATATTCTAATTATAGAATAAAAGGAATTGCTTTGGCAACACTGAATTTATGATACGAACATCGAATTTGCGGAACCTGTTCAGGATTGTCTGTACAGTGATCGATACCGCTGTCTTTTCAATTATAATATCTTTATCGATCGCGTTGCTGTTTCATGTGCATCGTAAGCTTCCGGTTCTTATATCGATCTTTGCCGGGGTGTTAGTTATATGGATGATGCTGCGTATCATGGTTCATGCATACCGGAGGCAGAGAATAAAGGAAAAGGATGAGGATCGGCGTAAACTGGAGAATCTTCTGTTGATGAATGATCAAGAGATCGGAAGCAAGATCGGAGTACCTTCATTCATCATGATCCGAAAAGCAGCGCCCGATACATACGATACATTGAATGCGATACGTTCCGGCGCATCGACGATCGGCGTTGTAAAAATGTCTGCAGAAGCAGATGCGTGTCTTAAACGAAATGCTCCGGATATTGTTATAGTAGAAGCCGGGGAATTGATCCGGCGCATTTTCGGCACATCGATTGCTGACGATCATGGCACGAATCCTGTTTCGTATTTTGTAAATCATGTCAATAAGTATTTTTTGCTCGGATGCATCTTATTTTTGAGTTCTTTTACAGCGGATTTCAAAATATATTATCGTGTGATTTCCTGTATTTGCCTGATAATCGCCCCGTTTTCGGGCATTTTTGACGATCTGAATTTTCATAAGAAATTACGGATATTTCTTGACAAAGAAGGGGACAGATAATATAATATAAGCGCATGTATTGTACACTTGTGTACTAATATTGATAAGGAGGATACATGGATGAAAAAAGCAAGAACCATACTTGCGATCATGCTCGCTTTGGTCATGGTGCTGAGCATTCTGCCGGCTTCCTTTGCAGACAATGCAAAGAAAACTGAGAAGCTGGAAGAACGCAAAACAACAGAACCAGCCAAAAAGCTTGAAAGCAAGACTGGCAGAACGTTCACTACGCTCGACCAGCGTCTTGCCGGCAAAAAGGACATTGATCCCGACACGATCGTTACTGTGATTGTCGTGTTCGATGACCCCGCGCTGAGCGATACGTACACGGCCGAAGAGATCCGCGCGAAGAAAGCGGAATCTGCGCAGAATCGTTTGTCCAGCGCGCACGACACCTTCTTCAAGGCTCTGTCGTTCGATGCGAAGCGGATGTATGATTACACCGCTCTGATCAACGGTATGTCCCTCAAGACGGCATACAGAAACATTGCCGCGATGGAGAAGATGGACGGCGTCAAGAAGGTCTACATTGCAAACGAGTACGATGCTCCTGCTACGCAGACGCCGTCTCAGGCGAATGCAAACATCATCACCGGCGCGTCTGTAATGCAGAGTATTCTGTACAAGGGCGAAGGCATGGTCGTCGCGGTTCTGGATACCGGTCTGAATCTCGGACATGAAGCGTTCCAGGATTACGGTATGGTCACGCAGCCGGTTCTGACCGAAGAATCGATTGCCGATGTTCAAACGACTGTTCCCGGCAAGTATATTTCCGAAAAGATCCCGTTCACGTATGACTATTACGATATGGACGACGATGTAACGGATTACAACGGACACGGTTCTCACGTCTCCGGTACGATCACCGGTTTCGCACTTGATGCGGACGGTGCGATCAAGTTCTCCGGCGCTGCTCCCGCCGCACAGCTCGTCTTCATGAAGATCTTTGCGGATAAATCATCCGGTACGAACTCCGGTATTTACATGGCGGCTTTGGAAGATTGCTTCTTCCTCGGTGTTGATGCAATCAACATGTCCATCGGTGCACCGGGCGGCTTCGTATACGACTGGGAGCTGGATGAAGAATTCGGCAATGTTTATAAGAAGCTTGATCAGGCCGGCGTCATCGTCTGCATCTCCGCAGGCAATGAATACTCCATGGCGCACAATTCCGGCAACTTCGCCGGCGACGGGTATGTACTTGCTGAATACGCAGACTATGCCGAAGTAGCAAGTCCGTCGACGTACGAAGGCAATATGTCCATTGCTTCCATGGAAAACTTAGCTTATCCGTCCCTTGCGATCGTATACAACGGCGAAGCGTTCCCGTATGTCGACAACTGCGACGACGGTGAACATGGCTGGCTCGACACCTTCGGTGATCAGACGCTTGAGCTGGTATATTGCGGTCAGGCTACTCCCGATGAGGTTCCCGATGAGGTTAACGGCAAGGTTGCGCTCGTCGTCCGCGGCAATATCTCGTTCTCTGAGAAGAATGCAAACGTTGCAGCCAAAGGCGCGATCGGTATGATCCTTTTCAACAATCAGGCGGGCAGCATCGGTATGTTGATTGATCCGTACTATGTTCCGGCGATCAGCATTCAGCAGGCGGCAGGTCTGACGATTTTGGAAGGCATTGAGGTAGATAATACCGTTTCCGTTCCGACTGAAGTATTATCCGTCGACAACCCGGACGCATGGTTGATGAGCACCTTCTCCAGCTGGGGCTGCACGCCGAATCTGGAACTCAAGCCCACGATCAGCGCTCCCGGCGGTAAAATCTATTCTTCCGTTGCAGGCGAACCTGATGCATACGAGGTCTACAGCGGCACGTCGATGGCATCCCCGAATGCCTGCGGCTCGTTCCTGCTGCTTGCTCAGTATCTGAAGGAAACCTACCCGACGCTCTCCAAGGCTCAACGTGCGGAGTTGGCAGAGGACCTGATGGAATCCACTGCAACTCTCCCGTTTGATGCAGACGATTATCTCTACTCTCCGAGAAAGTGCGGATCCGGTATTCTGAACATCGTCGATGCGATCTCTACGCCTGTTTATGCAGTCGAACCGATCGTCAATCTGTATGACGATCCCGAGAAGACCGGCGTTTACACGATCCGTTATACGCTCGTCAATCTGACGGATTCCGATCAGGTATATGCTGCTGAAGTATACGGCCTGTACGATTATCCTGCAAATAGCGGCAGCAAGTACTACAACACACTCACAGCCGACTATCTGCTTGACGGCGATGGAATCACGGTGGAAGGCGATCTGGAAGTCGTCGTACCTGCGAACGGAACGGTTGACGGAAAGATCACGATCACGCTTGCCGATGATTACAAAGAATACTTCGATCAGATCTATCCGAACGGCAATTATATCGAAGGTTATGTTGCATTCTACAGTGCATCCGAAGAGAATACCGGCATTGTGACACCTGTGAATGAAGGCGTTTACGGCGATGCAAACCTCGACGGTAAAGTGACTGCAGCCGACGCAGCGGAGATCCTCCGTGCGGTCGTTGGCCTTACCGAGCTTTCCGAAGAAGCCGAATACCTTGCAGACGTCAATCAGGACGGTACTGTGACTGCTGCGGACGCTGCATTCATTCTCCGCGCGGTTGTTGGGCTTGATACGCTTCCGACACTGGTCGGTTACGAAGAAGCAGATCCTTCGCTGGTCCATCTGACCTTCATGGGCTTCTACGGTGATTGGACGCAGGGCCCGGTTCTCGACAATATCTGGACCAACAGCGTGAATTACCTGATGTACTTCGCTGCGGAGCATGTCATTTATCCGGAATATGCGGCAGCAGGTTATCTGCCCACTGATCTGTTTACTCCGATGGAGGTCAACATCAAGCCGCACATGACCTACGGTCTAGACAGTGCTTCCGGCAGTGTATACACCTACTTTGCGACGAACCCGGCGGCAACGATCATCGGCGATGAAGATATCCAGGCGCTTGCATGGGAAGATCTGTTCGATACCTATGACAACCCGCTGCACAATGCAATCTCCAACGAAAACACGGACGGTACGCAGTTCCTGGTAGACGAGTTCTATTCCGAGCCGATCCAGCTCAGAAATGCACGTCACCTGATCATGACTGTAACCGATGCGATGACCGGCGAAGTCTACTACGTTGACGACACTGAGTATCTCGGCAAAGCATATTTCGACAACGATACTGCAACCTGGGGTCCGCGCGGCAGCTTCTACTGGGACGGCATCGTTACCAATGAAGAATCTGCGCTGTACGGCGAATACGTACCGAACGGCACGATCTGCCTCGTTACCTACGAGACGATGATCGACTATCCGAATGCTCCGTTGAATACCGAGTATCAGTTCCAGCTCCTCGTCGATACCGAGTCCCCGGTTATCACCGGTGTTGCAGTCGATGAAGAGGCCAAGACTGTTACCGTCAACTTTGCGGATAACGGTTCCGGCATGTGCTTCGCTGAAGCGTTCTACTATGATTCCGCGCTCGACGGTGCAAACCTCGGCTACGGCGTAGGCGAAGCAGGCACTGCAGAGATTGTATTTGACATGTCTGAGGTACCCGAAGACGTCAAGTACATCGAACTCGAGGCAATCGACTATGCAACCAACGTCCAGAGCTATACCCTGAACATCAAGACCGGCGCAGTTGAAGTCGGCGGATACGATTACGGTTCCGTTGAATTCGCAGTCGATAAGATCCTCAATGATAAGGATATGCTCGGTGAAGTCGTTCCGGTTCAGGCTTTCGTTTCCGAAGTCTATAAGGATACGATCTATGCGGTTTCCATTGATCCGTGGGAAGGTCAGCCGACCGGTATCGCGATCAACCTCGCAGACAAGTCGCTTGTTGAGGAAGTCCATATCGGCGATGCTTTCGTCTTTGCAGGCGAACTTGACAACTACTATGGCTGCCCGAGACTCGACAATGCAGAGATCACCTATACGCTCATTCTGAACGAGGATTGGGAATACGATATCGGCGATTATCTGTTCTTCTACGTGGTATTCCCGATCGCGCTCGGTTATACCACGACGCTTGAGGATATCGCAAATGATCCGGCTATGTTCATCGGCGGTACCTTCTGGCTCGATACGCTGACGGTTATCGGCGTCACCGAGATCGGCGACGGCACGAGAACGATCAGTGTCACTGATGGCAAGGCTGCGATTGATATCGTTGCAACCTGTGCAGGTGAAGGCGTACAGGTCGGCGACGTCGTAGACTACGGCATCTTCGTACCGGTCATGGATATGGGCACTGTACAGCTTCGTCCGCTGCAGGACTATACCATGGAATGGATCGAGTTCATTCCGGCTGAGTAATCACATAACGATAGCGAAAGGAGCGGCAAATGCCGCTCCTTTCTTATATGCAAAAGCCGGATCAATTCGATCCGGCTTGACGCTTTAATGCAGATAAATCGCTTTTTCTTTTTGAGGAACGATTCTGCCTACGCGCTGCGCGCACGGAACGTGATCTTTCAGTGCAGCAAATACTTCGTCCGCTTCCCGCTCGGAAATTGCAAATAGCAGGCCGCCGGACGTCTGCGGATCGAACAGCAGATCGCAAACTGCAAGCTCGGTGTTGCCGACATCGACTTCATGCTCGGCAAATGTACGATTCCTGTACATTCCTTCCGGCAGGATTCCGATCCTTGCGAATTCGAGCGCTTCCGGGATCAAAGCGATCGTATGGACGTCGATCTCCGCGGAGACGTCTGACCCGCTGCACATTTCATAAAGGTGTCCGAGAAAAGAAAATCCGGTGACGTCTGTGCAGGCGTGGACATCATAGTTTATAAGAATGTCCCGTGCGTCTTTGTTCAGCGTCGTCATCAGGCGTATCATCAGATCGTGCGTTTCAGGTTCGAGCAGCTCGCCGCGCTGCGCCGCCGTCAGCACGCCGATGCCGATCGGCTTCGTCAAGAACAGAACGTCGCCCGGTCTTGCGCCATGATTCTTCCACATTCTGTCCGGATGTACGAACCCGGTCACGGAAAGACCGTATTTCGGTTCGTCATCATAGATACTGTGACCTCCGCAAATGATCGCACCGGCTTCCGCGCATTTCTCATAACCGCCGCGCAGGATCTCATGTACGGATTCCTTCGGCATGTCCTTCGGAACGCACATGATGTTCAGCGCAAGCTTCGGCTCACCGCCCATTGCGTAGATATCGGACAGTGCGTTCGTTGCTGCGATCTGTCCGAACGTATAGGGATCATCGGCAATAGGAGGGAAGAAGTCCAGTGTCTGCACCAACGCAAGGTCTTCTTTGATTCTGTATACAGCGGCGTCGTCGCTCTTGTCAAAACCGACCAGCAGGTTTTCATCCTGCAGCGTGGGCAGATCGGACAAAATCTTTGCAAGAACGCCCGCACCGACCTTTGCGCCGCATCCCGCGCATTTTGCGAGCTTTGTCAGTTTAATGTCTTCGACCATTTACGCCTCCCGGACCTGAATCAAGATTTCGATCGTACCGCCGCAGACCATACCGTTCTCTGCGGCGTCGGTATTATTCATACGGCATGTATATCGCTTGACCTTGGGACCGTTTATCAGCATCGCTTTTGCGCGCTGAGACGCCTCATATTCGCCGAATCCGCCTCCGATCGAGGAAATAATGATCGTCCCGTCTCTTTTAACGATCATACGGGCTCCTGCAGAGCGAGGCGCACTGCCGTGCTTTTCGATCAGCGTGACCATCGCGTACGGTTCACGGATCGTTTCGATCGCATCGCACAGTGCAGCGTCCCATTCACTTCCACGGGCTTTTGCATTTTTCACTTGTATCATTTCACCGACGATACAGACAGCGATCTCTTCGGGCGTGTTCGCACCGATCGGAAGGCCGATGGGGGAATGCACCGATTTCAGCTTTTCATCGGAATAGCCTTGCGCGAGAAGATCGTTAAACACGAACTTGATTTTTGATCGGCTGCCGATCATACCGCAGTAGGTATAGGGCTTGTTCAGAATCGTTTTAAGGCACAAATTGTCGTCCCTGTGCCCGCGTGTCACGATCACGTAATATGTATTCGGATCGGAAATCGTTCCGAGTGCTTCGGAAAACGGCAGATTCAGGATCGTATCGGCATCCGGGAAGCGTTCTGTATTTGCAAAATCCAACCGTTCATCGATCACCGTGACGCGGAAGCCCACCATCTTTGCGATCCGTGCGGTATAAACGGAAACGTGTCCCGCGCCGCAAAGGATTAGATGCGGAGGCGTTATGATACGTTCAATCAGTACGCCGTCGGAAACGGCAGGAAGATCGGTAAGATTCTTCGTTTCACGAAGGATCTCTCGATCGCCGTAGACTGTTTCTCTGTCGATAACGGCGATCTTACCCATATCTTTGCCATCGATGGCGGTAAAAAGATAGGGGGAACGGCCGTTTAAAATGGCCTCGACGACTTTCTTATACATGCATATTTCTCCTTTGCAGCATCAGGATCGCTTCAAGCACGCCGCCTCCGATGGCACGCGCTTTGTCGGAAACGGTATAGCAATGGTTCAACACGCCGCGCGGGTCGATATCGCCGCTTTTCATACCCCTAAAGACGAGCGTCCCAGTCGGCAGCAGCCCGCGGATCACACCGGACAATGGCGCTATGATCGGTTCTCCGTCGACTTCGGCAACCGATTCGCCTTTTTCAACAATATCACCGATGTGATGGATTTCCGTAAATGTTCCGTCTTTCGGTGCGCGAAGCACACGTTCGGAGGTAAAGCCCATAATATTCCCGGGAACACCCGTATTCGGCGTGGCAGGGCCATCAAGGATCACGCGCCCGAGATCGTGTCCGCGCATCGTTTCAATGGCTGCGTGACAGTCGACCCCCGCCGTAAAGCCCGGGCCGAGCGCGATCACAATCGGCGCGTCAGTGATCTTCGTACCGATGTTGCGCTTTGCGAGAATCGCGTCGACGAGGACCTCGGGTTGCAGTGCTTTGATGCACTCGGCATCCGGATCGGCAACGACCGCAATATGTCCTTTTTCGAGGATTGCCGGGATATCATCTAATGTTTCGGCATACTCTGCGGTGACGTCTTCGACCGAAAATGATCCTCGAAGGATCGCTTCTGAGAAGCAGACCGTCCTTCGGATCGAAGTGGGATGCATTAGATCCGTCATTACGATCGGAAATCCGCAATGTGCAAGCCGAACGGCTACGCCGCTTGCAAGATCGCCTGCGCCTTTGATCACGATCATTGTTTTGTCCTCCGGTATGCTTTGATGGGATGTTCCGTTTGCCATGCCGTGATCGCGACCGGAACGGAAAACAGTTTACCAAGCGTCTCCGCCTTTGCGATTCGCTCCGCGTCTTCTGCTTTGTTTATGATGATTCCGTCACAGCGCGGATAGGTTGAAACGACGGTACGAATCATTTCATTCGTGACGATATCATCGACGGATGCATGGCAGATTTCAGCATACAATTTCGTTCGGTGCGCGACGTCTTTGATCGGCTTTCCGAGCCCGTCGATCCCGATCACGACAAGGACCGTATACGCTTCCGTCGGAATGACCGGTTCGTGCGGCGCATGCGCTTTCAGCGGAAGCTGACGCGAACCGTCGGCTTCAACCAGCACATAATCCGCGTATCGCATCAACTCTGCAAAGGCCTGTTCCGGCATCGAAAGCTTCTGCCCGTCGATCGCTCCGGTCGAAATGACTTCACCGGGCTGCAGCTTTTCGACAAGCCAGGGGAGATACGGATACTGCAGCGGGCGAAGAATATGCGTAGATGTGCAGACGATCACGGAGCCTTTTTCGCATAGTTCCTCCGCAAGCGCGTACATCGTCGACGTCTTTCCGCCGCCGCCTATGAGAGCCGTGATCCCGTGTTCGATATGAAAGAAATCGCATAGTTTCTGCATGGTTACGTCCTCGCTATTCTTTTATAAGAATAACACAATCGGCTCCAAAAGTAAAGAAAGGGACCTTGTTCGTCCCTTTCATGCGGATTACGGATCAATATCCTTTTTGTATGTCGATGATGCTGCCGTCGATCGCATTGATCGCAAATAATATCATATCCAAGTACCCATCCGGATTGATATCTTCGTGATGGATATATTGTTTAACGACCTTGCCGTAAAATACCCAAACAGGCACGTAAAATCCGGATTGGATTGTGCTGTCCTTTTCCTTGATCCGAAGCAGGCAAAGCTCGACCGCGTTCGGATAGAGATCGTAATACACCGATGTTACGCCGTCCTGCGCAGTTGTTTTCGCTTCATAGGTAATCGAGCACATCGTCTCAAAAATCTTCACGGCTTCCTCATATGAGATCGTCTGCACATCGATCGAAATCACCTCTTTGACTTCAATCGGTTCGTTCCACGAACAAATGCGAACACCGTCGTCGTCGACAAAGAACTGAATTGTCTCGTAATACCAGGGAATGCTGTACGGATCCGTTACCTGATCATTCATAATCGACACATAGGCGGTCGGAGTCCCACAAGCCGTACGAACAAAATTGATGATATACAGCGACCTTACGCGATCATAGACCGTAGCCGTGTACAGATCGCACGTCCTGTAAGGCATGATGTCGGTGACGTCGAGATTTTTAAGAAATTCTTTGCACCGATCGACTGCTTCGGCAGGTGAAAGCGATTGTCCGAAGCTGCATTCCGTTTCATCGGTTTCGACACGCCGAAGCTCATGCGGATTATACCAGTTGCCGAGCGTGAAGCCCTCTTCATTTCCGCTGTATTCGAGGAAGGACTCACCGTTGCCTCTCTGGTAAAAAAAATACGCGCCTTTCGGAAAACCGTCCTTTGTGGAGTTCGTTGTGATCTGCAGGGAATGATCGTCGTTGTGCGCATCCATCATACGGCTGACCGTGATTTCTCCAAGGCCGGTGTCATATTCCTGAACGGAGACGGAACCGTCCACAATCAACAGCGGATCGTTGCGGATCGCCTCTTCCGGCGCCGTTTCATATTCCTTCTTGAGCTCCTCAATAAAATCAAGCGCTTCGTCCTCTTCCATCAGCTTTTCGTCCGTGCGGCCTGTATCGACAAGCTCCTGATAGTAGACGATCATCTCCGCAACCTCTTTCTTGCCGCGAATATAGCTGTTCGGGTTGTATTTCCATGCAGTCTTACCTTGAAAAATGCGGTCAAAAGCGGTTTTTATAAACTCGTCCGAAAAACCGGTCGCCACGACCCTTGTCATCGGAACTCTGCCGCTGTTCGGCAGATATACGTTCGCATCAGCATGGATCGTCAGTCTGCCGTTTGTGCTGACATAATCGTATTGATAATGCTTGTCGGATTCAGTAAAGCCAGGCTCATCGACAGGCGCTTCAACAGAAGGCGCTCTGTCGGTATTCTGATTGAGAACCGATTCCACAAGACGCTCCGAATCCTTCTGCACAACAATCGGCTTTTCCGGCGTCGGCTGGCAGGCGGTCAGCAGTAGTACAAGAACCAATATTACAGGCAAAATCTTTCGTTTCATATGTTTATACCTCCTATTTCTGCCGTCATCATACGGCAGTTCGGAAGAAAAGTCGTTACCGTGTTGTTTCCAAACGGTTATCATTTTGCGTCAGAAAAGCGGATAAAGAATGAAGAACCGACGCCGGGTTCGCTTTCTATTGAAAGCGTAAAGTGATGCACCTCGACGATCCTTTGCACAAGCGCAAGCCCGAGACCGCTTCCTCCGAGCTTTTTGGAACGCGAGCGATCGACCATATAGAACGGTTCTGTGATCCGTTCGATCTCGCTTTGCGGAATGCCGCAGCCGTGATCGCGAACAACGATCTCATGCTCGGTTCCGGTCAGTTCGATCGAATCGCCCGGCTTTGACGCTTTGATCGCGTTTTCGATCAGGTTCACCAGCGCGGATCGCATCAGATCCGTTTCCATCGGGATCTGTATATCATCACATTGGATGGTTAATGCGATCTCGGCACGGTCAAGGGAATCTCGAACCGTTTCTTCAACAGCGTCAAACACGGAGCGGACGGGGGAGAGAACAAGCTTGATCTCATCCTGTAAAAGCACAAGCTGCATGAGCTTTTGGGAGAGCCGTTCAATCCACTTTGCCTGCTCATAGATTCTATGAACGGCGCGCTGCCGGTCGGTTTCGTCCATACGGCGCGTTTCGAGCGTTTCGCTGTTGAGCACCAGCGACGTCACGGGCGTTTTCAGCTCGTGGCTCAGATCGTTGATAAACGCCTGCTTTCTGAGATTCTGCTCGGTCAGCTCGTCAATGCTTTTCTGTATTGCTTCGGCCATTGCATTGAAGCTTCCCGCAAGGACGCCGACCTCATCTTTTCCTTTGACATTGATATGCGTATTATATTGACCGGATGTGATGCTCTTTGCACCGTTTGTCAGCGCGTCGATCGGCTTTGTCAGGAAAACTGCAAAGAGATAGATGAGGATCAGAAACAGCAGCAGAATGCCTCCGGAAATGAGAGCGCAGCGAATCGCAAGCGATCGCAGCGCTACGTGGAGTGTGTTCATATCTCGAACGAGATTCACATTGTACAGTTCATTGAAAAGGTATATGGAGCTGCCGAAAATCAGTAAATGATTACCGTTGACGGTAATGAACCGATACTGCGTTTCACCCGACTCGGTCGGTACATCGAAGAACTGCTCCGGCGCAATGCCCGAGTTGTTGATCAGATAGTCGTCACCCAAACGGAGCGTGAACTCTCGGTCGTTTTGCGTCGATTTGAACAGATAGATCAGATACGATCGCTGCACAAGCGGTTCTTCCGGGATATTTCTGCCGATTTTCAACTGCACGGTAAAGGCATTGTAATCCGCCTGCGCCTGCTCCAACACATCTGCGCGCCGCTGGTCGCGCATAAAGCGCAAAAGCATTGTGCAGCAGAGCGTGATCGCCGCAAGCATCAGAAGACTGGATACCGTTATGAGCTTATACTTGAGCCGCATTCATTCAGTCCTCCAGACGGTAACCGAGCTTTGTAACGGCGACGATATTCAGCATCGGACCGAGCTTTTTCCGCAGATGCGCGACGTGGATATCGACCGTTCTCGTACCGCCGACGAAATCAAAGCCCCAGACCTCGTTCAAAAGACGGTCGCGGGAAAGCGTGCAGTTTTTGAATTTCAAAAACCTTGCAAGCAAATCGAATTCAAGCGGCTGGAGCTTTATCGGCTCGCCGGCTTTTTCGACAGTCCGTTTGTTGAGATCGACCGTCAGATCGTGATATCTTAAAATGTTGTTCAGCTTGCCGTTTCGTTCCAGGATCTTTTCGATGCGCACAAGTAGCTCAAGCATTTCAAACGGCTTTACGATATAATCCTCTGCGCCGAGCTTCAGCCCCTTGATACGGGACGCAAGATCTCCCTTTGCCGTCAGATACAGAACGGGGATATTGTACCGTTCCATATACTGCATCAGCGCAAAGCCGTCCAGATTCGGAAGCATGACGTCGAGCAGCGCAAGATCAAAGGAATGATCCCTTTCAAGATAGGACACCGCTGCTGCACCGTCGTCGATGAGTTTATAGTCGTACTCCGAAAGCATCAGATTCAGGCCGATCGCTTCAGCAATCGCCGTATCGTCTTCAACCACAAGTATCCTGTTTTTCATAGCGCCCCCTCAAATCTTTTGATGGATGTATTGTATCATGGAAATGCAACAGAAACGTCGCAAAATCGTTTCCGTTTTGTTATTATTTTGTTATCATTGCAAAAAAAAAGAAGAGACGTTTTCGCGTCTCTTCCGGAATCTGTTTATTGCTCAGGCTTGTTTTCGATCATGCGCGGGGGCTTTGCTTTGATCTTCTTGAGATTGGCAAAGCGCGGAAGGCCGTTCTGCAGCGGGATCTTCGGATCGCCCTGGATCAGCGGAAGCAGATAGTCGATATACTGCTTCCGGAGACCGTTGCCGCGTCTGTTGATCCACTCACGCGGAACCTTACGCTCGGCATTGGCGCAGGATTCGAGGTCTATGAGCTTGATCTCGCACTTGTAGTTGCCTTCTTCGTCGGTCTTGCGGCGGAATCCGATCATCTTATCGGTAATGCCGTGGACTGCGTATTCGACCGCAACGCGGCCTGCTTCAAAGGACTCCGAAATATCGGTCTGAGAGGCCGCATGAGACGCGCAGCGCTGCAGAAGGGAGAATTCTATGCCGCGGATCTTGGTGTCCTGAAAATGCTCTCTCAGAATGCTGACGAGGGTCGAAGCAAGACCGCCGAGTTGCTTGTGACCGAAGCAGTCGATCACAGCGTTCTCAGAACCGTATTCGGAGATCAGCTTGCCGCTCTTGTCGTGAATGCCTTCGGAAACGGCGATAAAGACTTTTCCGTTATCTTCATAGACCTCACGGACGTCATTGATGAACTCGTCGACGTCAAAGTCGGTCTCGGGAAGATAGATGAGATCGGGACCGAATCCGGTATAGGTCGCCGCCGCGGCGCTCGCCGCAAGCCAACCTGCGTGACGGCCCATGATCTCAACAACGCAGATCATCGGCTTATCGTAGACACGCGCGTCAAGATACAGCTCCATGCACGTGCTGATGATATAACGCGCCGCGGACGGGAAGCCGGGGCAGTGGTCGGTGCCGTAGAGATCGTTGTCAATCGTCTTCGGTACACCCATGATACGGCACTCATAACCGACCTGCTGCATATACTTGCTGATCTTGTTGCATGTGTCCATAGAGTCGTTGCCGCCGATATAGAAGAAATACCGGATATCGTATTTCTTGAACACATCGAGGATCCTGATATAATCGGAATCGTCTTCCTCATAATTCTTGAGTTTGTAACGGCAGGAGCCGAGCGCGGAAGAAGGTGTGTTCAAAAGCAGAGAAAGCTCATAAGCGGCTTCCTTGCCCATATCGTAAAGGACTTCGTCGATGACGCCGCGGATGCCGTGCGCTGCGCCGTAGACTTTATTGATATGCGGGTCGTCCAGTGCGGTACGGATGACGCCGTAGATGCTTGCGTTGATTACGGAAGTCGGTCCGCCGGATTGTCCGACGATGCAGTTGCCGATCAATTCGTTCTTCATAAATGCCTCCAAGTTAAAATGCTTGTATATTATAGCGAATCTTTTCGGGAAATGCAAGAGAAAATCCGGAGCCTTTGTAAAGACTGTGTAAGAAAACACCGCCGGATCGGATTCGACGGTGTAATTTTCAAGCGGGTGCGAAAAAGATGGATTTGCGTTTTTGATAAATGGATTTGAATTCACGAAAACCCATAAAAGGTTGGTAGCGATTGCGAGCCGTCGTGATGGCGTTTACAACCGAACAGGTGAGCCGAGAGGGATATTTTGAGGAAAGGAGTCGCAGCGGAACAAAGCGCAGCGATGACTTGTTTGTGAAACAAAAAAGTCGTCGCAAGCCAGGTGAAGCTTGCGACGACGTGGCGGAGACGGTGGGATTCGAACCCACGGACCGGCTCATCACCAGTCAAACGATTTCGAGTCGTTCTCGTTATGACCACTTCGATACGTCTCCCTATATGCAATTTTCGCATCTTTAGCAGTATAACGCATTCGAATAAAAAAATCAATACAAAAATGATTCGTTTCTGAGAACTTTGAAAAAGTCCTTCAAAAGCTGCGAACACTCTTCCTCACATACGCCGCCGATCGTTTCGATGCTGTGATCAAACCAGCCGTCTCCGAGATCGATGCGCGATCCGCAGCAGCCGCATGCGGAATCGAACGCGCCGTACACAAGGCGGGGAAGACGGAAATGGATCATCGCGCCTGCGCACATGGAGCAAGGTTCGAGCGTGACATACAGCGTACAGCCGTCCAGGGATCCGAGCTTTTGATATGCTTCTTTCATAACAAGCATTTCTGCATGTGCGGTCGGATCGTTCAAAGACTCGCAGCGGTTGTGCCCAGAGGAGACAATCTCATCATCATGGACGATCACGGCGCCGACCGGGACCTCGTTTTCACCCAAAGCGCATTTTGCCTCCGCAAGCGCTGTCTGCATCCAATCCTTATGTGTCACGGCGCAGCACCTCCTCGGTATCGAAATCCGGGTAGACGACGCGCATCAGGCAAAGGCCGTGCGCGGGAGCCGTTGCACCGGCTTGTTTCCGGTCTCCGCTTTCGATCGCCTTCTGCATATCCGAAGGGGGTCGCTTGCCGCTTCCGATCTCCAGCATCGTACCGACAAGGATGCGGACCATATTGTACAGAAATCCGTTGCCTTCGACCGAATACACAAGGTGGTGTCCGTTTCGTGTCCATTCGGACTTTGTGATCGTACGGACGGTGTTTTCCATTGAACTGCCGGTGCACTTGAACGCGTTGAAATCGTGTGTACCCAAAACCGCAGAAGCCGCTTTCTGCATTGCATCGAAGTCGGGAACATAATGCAGATGCAGGGCGGTCGTACGCGAAAAGACGTCTGCATGCGGACCGATCTGCAGCGTGTAGGCATATTCCTTTCTCTTAGCCGAAAAGCGTGCATGAAAAGACGGATCGCACTCCTCGGAATACAGGACACGGATATCGCCGGGCAAATGCATATTCATGGCGATCGCAAATTTATCGGCCGCCATACGTACGTTTGTATCGAAATGCGCGACCTGCGCTCTTGCGTGTACGCCGCTGTCGGTACGCCCGGAACCTTCGACGCGGATCTGTTCCCCGGTCAGCTCAAAGAGTGCTTTTTCGAGAAGCTCCTGCACGGAAACGCCGTTCGGCTGTACCTGCCAGCCGACATAGTTTGTGCCGTCATAGGATATGATCAGTCGAATGCGTCTCATTTGACAAAAATCAGAATCAGAATCAGCGCGGCAATAAACAGCAACGTGATCAGGATCGCAAAAAGATCTTCTTTCCGGAACTTAAGCTGCCGCATCCGTGTACGGCCTTCGCCGCCGTGATAGCAGCGGGATTCCATTGCAGTCGCTAACTCGTCGGCTTTGCGGAAGGACGACACAAACAACGGGATGAGGATCGGGATCATGCTCTTGACGCGCTTGAAAATGTTTCCGCTCTCAAAATCCGCACCGCGCGACATCTGCGCATTGCGGATCTTTTCGGATTCGTCCATCAGTGTCGGCACAAAACGCAGCGCGATCGTCATCATCATCGCAAGCTCGTGCGCAGGGAAGCGGAAGATTTTCAGCGGTGTGAGAAGTCTTTCAATGCCGTCTGTAAGCGCAATCGGAGACGTCGTCAGCGTGAGCATGGATGCGCCTGCAACAAGAAGAACGATTCGAATGCAAAGGAACCAGGACTGCAGAAACGCCTCTCCGGTCAGTTTCCAGAAGCCGAGGTCAAGCCAGACATGTTCTCCGCTCGTAAAAAACAGATTGAGCACAAACATCATGATCAGCAGGATCCGGATCGGCTTGAGCGAGTTCAGGATATACCGAAGCGATATACCCGACAAGACGAGCTCAAGAATCAGATACAGAAGCGGGATCACAAAGAAATAGATCTGCTTTACAAGGAACGTCATCACGATATAGAGAATCATCATGGCGATCTTTGTGCGCGGATCGAGCTTATGGATCACGGAGTTTCCCGCTACAAATTGTCCGAGAGTGATATCACGCATGCGCTTTCACCTCCCGGATCCAATCTAAGAAAGCTTCTTCCGTGCAAACGGACACCGGTATTTCAATGCCTCGACGGTTCATCTCGACGCAGATCTTTGTCACGCCGGGGACCGACAAGCCGATCTTCTCCAATTCTTCGGCATGGGAAAAAACTGCCTGGGGCGTATCGAGAAGGAAAAGACTTCCGCGTTCCAGAACAAGGACCTTCGTTGCGTGCTTTGCGATATCGTCCATTGAATGCGAGATCATGATGATGGTGCAATGAGATTCGCTCCGAAGCTTTTCCAAAAGTGCAAGGATCTCTCTGCGTCCGAGCGGATCGAGTCCGGCCATCGGTTCGTCAAGTACAAGATACTTCGGATGCATGGCAAGCACGCCTGCGATCGCAGCGCGTCTGCGTTCGCCGCCGGAAAGATCGAACGGCGAGCGTTCGGAAAACAGCTCAGGATCGAGACCTACCAGCGTCATGGCGTTGAGAACGCGCTTTTTGACTTCGTCTGCGTCCAGCTTCATATTGCGGGGACCGAAGGCGACGTCTTCAAATACCGTGTCCGCAAACAGCTGATACTCCGGATATTGAAACACCATACCGACAAGCTCGCGGGCTTTCTTTCTCGAAGCTTTGTCAGCAAGATCGAGTCCATCCACGCAAACAGAGCCCTTCTCGCTTGTTAAAAGGCCGTTCAGATGCTTGACGAAGGTAGACTTTCCGCTGCCGGTATGACCGATGATCCCCAAGAACGTACCTTCCTCAATGGTAAAAGTGAGATCGCGGAGCGTCGGTTCCAGTTTCTTTCCGCCCTGTGTGTATGCAAATGTCAGATGGTTTATAACAATGGACATAATTCCTCCGCCAACTGCCGAGCAGTGAGGACGTTATCTGACAACGGATATCCGAGCACCTTCAGAGAATCCCGTATCGTCACAGGCTCAGGAGGAACAAGATTGCTTTCCAGCAGCAGATCCGTATGACGGAATACCTCCTGCGGCGTATCGTCCAATACGATCTTGCCGTGATTCATAACGACGATACGGTCGCAGCCGGTCGTTTCTTCCATATACTGTGTGACCATGAGTACGGTCATGCCTTCCCGGTGCAGCTTTCCGACCGTCTCAAGAAGCTCTGCGCGACCGCTCGGATCCAGCATGGCGCTCGCCTCGTCCAGAACGAGGATCTGAGGCTTCAAGGCAAGGATCCCGGCGATGGCGATCCGTTGCTTCTGCCCGCCGGAAAGATGGTGGACCGCAAACTCGGCATATGACGTCATGCCGACTGCCGCAAGCGCTTCGTCTACGCGCTTTCTGATCTCATCGGGCTGAATGCCGAGATTTTCCGGGCCGAAGGCGACGTCCTCTTCGACGATCGTTGTGACGAGCTGATTGTCGGGATTCTGAAACGCCATGCCGACCTGCTGACGGATCTTCAGCAGATCGGATTCGTTTGCCGTCTGCATGCCGCAGACCGTTACGGTGCCTTCGCTCGGAAGAAGCAGTCCGTTTACGTGTTTTGCAAGCGTGCTTTTGCCGCTGCCGTTATGGCCGACGATCGCAACAAATTCGCCCTTGCCGATCTTCAGATCAATGTCGGTCAGAGCGGGCTTCATTGCGTTTTCATATGAGAATGTAACGTGATCAAATTGTATCATGCCGATCTCCATGCGGATTTTCCTGATACAGTATACATTAGGTCTGTTCTTTTTTCAAGCAGTTTGTTATAATCGAAACGGAGGTGATCCGGAATGCTTACCCTGCTGAAAAACATCGATACCGTCATTTCCTGCGACTTTGCGGATTCGGTCTATCGCAATACCGATCTTTGGTTTGAAAACGGGTCGATCGTACGCATCGGTTCCTGGGACAGAACGGCAGATCGCGTTTACGACTGTACGAATATGATCGTATACCCCGGGCTGATCAATGTACATCACCATCTTTATCAGTACTTCACCAGAAATCTGCGAAAGGTGCAGAACTACGAACTGTTCGATTGGCTGAAAGCGCTTTACGGCGTTTGGAAAAACCTTGACGACAAAACCGTTCTGCTGAGCTCCTGCGCAGGCATGGCAGAGCTGATGCGATATGGCTGCACAACGTGTTTCGACCATCATTATGTGTTTCCACAGCAGTGCGGCGATTTGATCGGCGCACAGTTTGAAGCGGCAAAAGTACTCGGCGTTCGCATGCACGCCTCCCGCGGAAGCATGGATCTTTCCGAAAAGGACGGAGGCCTTCCGCCCGATTCCGTTGTGCAGACCGTCGACAAGATCCTGAAGGACAGCGAAGAAACGATCCGAGCCTATCATGATCCGTCCGTACATTCGATGCGGCAGGTTGTCCTTGCGCCGTGCTCACCGTTTTCGGCGTCGGGCACACTGTACCGTGAGACAGCTGTTCTGGCGAGGCAATACGGTGTCAGGCTGCATACGCATCTTTGCGAAACAAAAGATGAAGAGGACTATACGCTATCCGCGTTCGGTATGCGTCCGTTCGATTATCTCGAATCGCTCGGATGGACAGGGGAGGATGTATTCTATGCACACGGGATCCATTTCAATGACCGTGAGCTCGATCGGATCGCCAAAACGCACACCGGGATCGCGCACTGCCCGGTATCCAATATGAAGCTTTCCAGCGGCGTCATGCGTCTCCCGGATATGCTTGACCGGAACATCAGCGTCGGCCTTGCCGTCGACGGTTCCGCAAGCAACGACGGATCGAATCTGATGGATGAAATGCGAAGCGCGTTTCTCGTTCATCGACTGACATGGGGAAACCGTGCGCCGAGCGGATATGAGATCCTGAAGCTTGCGACAGCAGGCAGCGCGGCGGTTCTCGGACGGACCGATCTCGGCTCGATCGAAGTCGGCAAGGCGGCTGATGTTTTCGCAATCAAAAAGGGATCTGCCGATCTGCTTTGCGCGATCGACGATCCGATGAATCTGTTCGGAAACGTCGGATATCACCGACCGTGCGATATGGTGTTTGTCAACGGTGAGCCGACCGTTTCGAACGGCAGACTGACGAAGCTTGATGAGGAAGCGCTTATCCGATTGTCCGAAACCGAGCTTCGGAGATTTCTTGCAAAACTGTAAAAGAAAAGCATGCCCTTCGGCATGCTTTATTCTACTGTAAAACAACCTCTCCGCGATCCAAAGCCAGCTCCGTTCCGTCGTCGCATCTGACAAGAAGCCGGAAGGAACGGTCGATGTCCAACGCTGTGCCGTATTGGATCCCGTCCGGTCCGGACACCATCACCTTGCTGCCGATCCCCATGAGCTTTTCCCGGTATGCATCGAAAAAAGTGATTTCCGGCAACCGATCGTAATGCTGCTTGAATCGCTGCAGCAGACGCTTCAGAAACTGTTTTTTTCGTTCGTCGTTCTGCGGCGTATCGAAAACGGCGGAAGCGATATCCGCGATCCTCGGATGAAAACCATCTTTCGGCGGAAACAGATTGACGCCGATCCCTACGACCGCGTAGAGAAAACTGCCGTCCTGATTCAATGCGCTTTCCACAAGGATCCCGGCGGCTTTTTTTTCATGTACATAAACGTCATTGACCCATTTGATCCTGCAGGAAATCCTGAAATCTTCGATCGTTTCACTCAAAGCAACGGCTGCCATGCATGTAAGTGCGTAAGGCGGAAGCATCACATCCGGACGCAGCAGGATCGACAGATAGAGACCTGTCCCTTTCGGAGAATAGAAAACGCGATTCAAACGTCCGCGACCGTTTGTCTGCGACGACGCAACGAGCACATAGCCTTCCGGCATACCGTCTTTTGCCAAGTCTTTTACGGTCGTGTTGGTCGATTTGACAGTATCGACCGCATGAACCTGATACCGAAGAACGCCCATTTATTCGTCGACCTCTTTTTTGACATATTTACCGGTGCTTGCAGAAAGCAGCGCGCCGTAATCAAGGCCGAAAAGAATCGAATCGCCGACGTGATACCGATCCGCCTTTGTCAGGTCGAGAAGCAGGTGATCGGAGCTTGCGCCGATGATCTCTACGTCCGGATCAAGAGGCGTCAATCCGTCAACGCGAACATCCTGGCGACCGATCGCCGCGATCCCGCGCAGCATCATTCCCTTATCGACATATTCGACCGTTTCGCCGAATGCGTTGCGGCTCAATGTGCCGATCGGATAGGAGGGCTTCATCTTACGTTCGACAAGAGTTGCGCTGAGCGTGAACGCATCCTGATAACACCCCGGGATCGGCGTATACGTACCGGGGGTCATCCCGCACATGACCGATTCTCCGAGACGCAGATGATTGATCCCCTCCGGGAGTGTGCCGTCCAGAAGAAGCTGAAGCGAAGTGCTGTTGCCGCCGGAGATGACGGGGATGGGGAGGGAAAGTTCTTTTCGAAGCTGCTCGGTAATCGAAACGAGCGTACCGAGATTCTCACGATCCGGGAGAACCGACCCGTAGCAGGTCAGATTGGTCCCGGTGCCATAGAGTTCAAGATGCGGGCAGGATGCGATCGCTTTTGCCACGTCAAGGATCTCCTCCCGGTCGCGAAAGAAAACGCCCTCTCTGAGATCCCCGAGATCGATCATGAGAATCACGCGATGCATGCGTCCGAGCTTCGCCGCGGCTTTTTCAAGCGCAAGGATCGTATCCTTTTCGCTCTCAAGGCTGATATCGGAAGATCTCACGATATCTTCGGCCGCATCGGGCATGCCGACGCGCAGCATGAGCTTCGGAAGCTGCGTTTCGGCAGAATCCAGATTTTCAACGCGGGAATCCGCGAGCATATCGCAGCCGCTCTTGTTGATGCAGTCGATGACGGCAGGATGCGCGCAGGTCACTTTGGATACAAGCGCGATCTGAACGCCCTGCGCATGCGCCGCTTCGACGAGCGTCCGCATATTGTGCAAAAGCTTGCTTTTATGAATGATCAGCTTCGGATCTCGTTCCATCGGATACTCTCCTTCAGTAAGCACAGCGCGGATTCGGGATCTTCCTTGGAAAGAACGCCGATCGACGCCATGATGTAATCGTTGTCAAACAGCAAGCGGACCGTTCCGGGGGAGGGCAGAAGCTGCATCCGGCTTTTGTTGCAGTCCGCGATCGTTCGCAGGAGCGTTTCATGATGCGGTAAACGCGTCAATGCGCCGCCGGTCCCGACGAGCCATTTGATCGCGGTAAGGTCCTTGCCTTCGGCGATCGTTCTGCGTCCCTGCGGCGTATAGAGATGCCGCAGCTTGCCGGCATGTCTGTCCAGCGCGACAAGTCCTGCTTCAAGACAAAGGCGTTCCGTGAGCTTGAATTGCCGTTCGGTTTCCGGGATCGGTTTATACTCTTGCATTACGGCTGCCGTGTCGATCCCGAACTCCTTATCGAGCGCTTCCGTGCCGAGACGATCGACGAGATTATGCGCGTTGATATATAACCCGAGATCGCCCTCTACGGTGCGTTTTGCTTTCGGCTCGGGAGAGGTCATCATCGAAACAATGTCCGGCGAGCCCTCCGTTACGGAATGAACGTCCGTTGTCGCGCCTCCGATATCAATCACGGCAAGATCGCCGATCTCGTCATACAGAAGCTGCGCCGCAAGCATCACGCTGCCGGGCGTCGGCAGAATCGAACCGTTGACCATATCGCGGATATGCTCCATGCCGGGCGCATTTACGATATGCTTTTCGAACATCGCGTGGATGACCTTGCGGACGGATTCCACATTGAGCTCATCCAGGCGCGGATAAACGTTATCTGCAATCGACAACGGAATCCCGTTTTCCTCGGCTATGCGTGAAACGATCGTGCGGTTCTGTATGTTGCCGCAATAGATCACCGGCGTCTTTCTGCCGCTCTCGGCGATCGCAAGCATGTTGTAAACGGCCGTCTCCCGCTCACCGTAGTCCGTGCCGCCCGCAAGAAGAATGAGATTCGGCCTTGCGGTATCGAGATCGTCAAGATCGAATTCGTTCATCTTGCCCGCGGTCGTCTGCACAATGATCGCGCCGGCGCCAAGCGCTGCAGCTTCGGCAGCGCGGACCGTCATATCGCGCACAAGACCGTGCACGGTCATCCGAAGACCGCCTGCCGCAGAGCCGGAGGCAAGCATTCGGTCGTATGTCAGATCGTTTTCACCGGATTGCAAAAGAAGATCGTCAACGGCGTTTCTGAGCCCGATCCTTACGTCTCCGTCCAATACCGTCGTGGGCGCTTTGCCCTGTGCGACGAAACGGGGAGACGTTGAACCGAGACCGTCAAACGCGTTGACGATCGTCGTAGTCGATCCGATTTCAGCTACCAGTACGTTAACGTGCATTCTGCTGTTCTCTTCTTGCGCGTTCTTTCACAAGGAACGTCGCAACATGATTGCCGTGCGAACCGCGGCCGAAGCCGACGTCTGCGCCCGCTTCACGCGCGCCTTCGTCCGTGACCTGCGTACCGCCCGCAACGAACATCAGCTTGTCGCGTACGCCCATCTCACGTGCAATGCGGTCGACCTTCGCGATATTCTTGTAGTGGATATCGTCATGCGAAATGATGCACGACGCCAGCATTGCGTCCGCATTCGTTTCGATCGCAGCCTGCACGAGCTTTTCGGGCGGAACGGAGGTGCCGAGGTAGATGCACTCGATGCCGTATTTCTCGATGCCGCCGTGCTTGATGTTCAGAATCTCGCGAAGACCGACGGAATGCTCGTCGTCGCCGATCGTGCCGGCAACGATGCGCATCGGCTTCTTGTCGATCGCGTCCCAAAGCTCGTCGTCGCTCAATACATCGGGAACCGTCGGAAGCTGCAGATCGTCCATATTGATCGAGAATCCGACCTTGCCCTTCATTTCGATGCGCGTGCCCTCTGCGCGATGCATGATCTCGCGGTTGATGACTTCGCAGTCGTTGAGGTTCATGCGCTTACCGATTTCGAGTGCCGCAGCTTCAGCGTGACGTACGTCGGTGGGGAAGAACATGGTAAGCATCACTGTGCCGTCCGCAAGCCACTCCATTTCGGGCTTGATGAGCTTCGCATTCGGGCCCGCATAGTCTTTGACCTCATCCATGCGGAGATAGACGTTGTCGGTCTCGTCCAGCTCGTCGATGTACTGGATCTTGTCCGGGCACTCGAAGGTGCATCCGCCGATGAGCTTTGCGGGGTCGTCGACCGCTTCGGGGTCGTACTGCGCGACGTTGTTGTAGCCGTAGTGCGCGGTAACCGGCGCGCAATAGTCCTTCGCGCGCTTGATGACCGTACCGACGCCGATGCCGCCGTCGATCTTGCGGGAGATACCGTCGCCGTTGCGTTCCGGGAACATGCCGCTGTCGACGAAGAAGCCTTCCTCAACGGAATTGAAGTACCCGCCGAGTTCGATCATGTTTTCGAGGAACAGGATCGCGCGCTCCTTGAGCTCACGCGCTTTTTCGCGCAGATAACCGTCCTTTTTAAGCTCGACCATTTCCATGAGCCCGTCCATACCGATCAGCGCCTGCTTTGCGGTGTCGCAGGCTTCGATGTTGTAGATATGCCAAGGCACGTTGCGGCCTTCGTCCGGCGTGATCGTGGACTGGATATCCGCGCTCGTGAGCTTTGAAATGACCATGTTCAGCACGTGCGTGACCGTCGCTTCGCGCGTGGACGCTTCGATGTACTTTGTGTTCATCTGCGCGCGCATCCGATACTCATGGAACAGATCTCGGAGAGCGACCGCATAGGGCAGGTCCATGTGGATACACGGTCCGGGTGTCGCCGTCGGCGGAACGGTGGACAGACAGATGTTCTTTTTCTTCATGCCGACCTTTGCGGAGATCAGCGCGTTGATGCCGTGCTGCACCATCAGCTCAGGCATGACTTTCCATGCGTCGCGCGCCGTTGCGTTTGCGTTGTGCGCGCCGTCGATCTGCGCCATATCCGCCCAGGCCATGATCTTTTTCGATTCGCATGCATCGACGAACGAACGGATCATGTTGATGTTGCGGTAAATAACGTTGTACTGCGGGTCCTGATGCGCGCCGTTGACGCCTTCTTCGGCGAACATAACGGCGATATCCGGGCCTGCGACGCCGGAAACATAGCTGTGATAGTTGATCGGACGACCGACTTCGTCCTCGATCATGTCAAGCGCCTTGCGCTGTGCGCGGACCTGCTTGCGCGTGACCGGCACGCCGCCGATGCCCTGCGGCGTGCCCTCGATCAGACCGTCGAAGTGGCTCTGTCCCGCGGTACGAATGACCATGATATGATCCGCGCCGTGGTGCGCCGCCATGCGCATACGGCGAATGTCGTCTTCAAAGCGACCGGAAGCGATCTCCGTCGTGATGACCGGGATCGGCTGCGGGTCGATGTCGCCGAAATAGTGGGCGGGGGGAAGGCCGACGCTGTCCTTTAAAGGCTTGCTGGCGTCTTCGTATTTGAACGGGCCCATTTCAAGACCGGGAACCGGTTCTCGCCAGGTCCAGCCGCGGCGGCGGGGATGATAATGCTCGAGGTCCTTGAGGATCTCTGCGACGTCGATCTTGGTATCCTTATCCAGTCTGTAATCGCTCATGCGTTTTCACCTCCGAACAATGCTTCCGCTTCGTCCCATGCAGCTTTCTCGATCAGCTTCAAGCCTGCCGTACGAACGTCCGTGCCGTCTTTTCTGGAAAGGCGGTATACGACGTTGCCTGCGCCGTGTTCCATGAGGTTATGCTCCATGCAGCCCTCGACAAGCGCTTTCGCTTCGAGAGAGGAGAAGCCCATGCGAAGCAATACGCTGCGTTCGATCGCAGGCGTCGTGTTCTCATAGCCGAGCTTCAGAAGCGGGTCGGTCAGCTCTTCGATCAGCGACCAGAAGCGGGTTTCAAGCTCTGCGTCGGAGAGATCCTTGAGATGCTCTCTTCTTGTTTCAAAGTCGTCGCTGCGTTTCATGCAAGATGCTCCTTTACAAATTCTCTGTTGGTCTTGGTCTCCGCCGCAAGGAAGTCGATATCCGCGTCTGTCGGCGTTTTGCCGGTCATCTTGATCGCATTATGGATCAGAGACGTTCTGAGGTGCGTCATGTCCGCGGGACGCGCCTTGATGAGCGACGGATGGGAGGGGAGAATGATGCTCTTTCCCGGTACTTCCTCTTCGGGATTGCCGAAGTGAATGTCGATGCCGTTCGAACGCGCAAAGCTCAACTGCGCGTTGACGTGCTTGCCGGCGCCGGTATACTCGGTCTCCTGCACGACGATGATCTTGTCCTTCGGCATGGTCTGCGAAAGCGCAAATGCTGCCGCAAGCGACGTATTGCCGGCGGGGCCTTTTTCCATGCCTTCCAATGCCGCCAGCATTTCGGTGGTATAGAAGACTTCGCCCTGATTGACGGTCACATAACGGTCCATGTAACGGAGCGGTCTCGCCGCGCTTCTCGGAACGTCGCTGCGGTCCGGCCAGGTCGAGAACGGCATGCCGAAGCCGGTGTGACCGGTCGTAAAGGATTTCAGATTGAACTGGTGATCGCTCGCCATGTGCAGACCGGAGAGATTGACGCTTGCCGCGACGACTTTCGCCTTGCAGCCGGCCTTCTGAAGACCGCGCGCCGTGCCGGTCAGGTTGCCGCCGCCGGCGTTCGTGCAGACGACCATATCCGGATCTCTGCCGAGCGTGAGGCGGCACTGCTGCGCGATCTCGTAACCGAGCGTTTCAACGCCCGCGATGCCGAACGGCGTATAAAGAGAAGCGTTGAAATAGCCGGTTTCTTCGAGCATGCGAAGGAACATATAGAACAGCTCCGGTCCGACCGTCAGCTGAACGACCTCTGCGCCGAGCGCTTCGCACTTTCTCGCCTTCTCGATGATCTCCGGCTGACCGATGCCCTTGGAGTCAAAGCATTCCTGCACAACGATGCATTTCAAGCCCGCCTTTGCGGCGCACGCCGCGACTGCCGCGCCGTAGTTGCCGGATGTTGCGGAGATCACGCCCTTATAGCCCATCTTCCGCGCCTGATAGATACTCGTCGCAGCGCGGCGGACCTTGAAACTGCCGGACAGATTGGAGGCTTCGTCCTTGACGAAGATGCGTGCGCCCATTCCTTCGGGCGCGCAGGCGCGTGCTAGAGCGGTCAGATTCTTCAGCTCATAGATAGGCGTGTTGCCGATCTGGAATTCTTCGGTCTGGATCTTGCGCACGGCGTCAAGCGTGTAGCCGGTCGCCGCCATCATCGCTTCATAATCGAAGGCGATGGAACCGCTCTCAAAAAGATCGTAGTCCATTCCGACGGCGCGCTTCATGATCTCGTTTTTACGTGCCATTACGGCGGAATAACTGTTGTCACGCATCGTTTCTACCTCCGAACAGAATGGTCTTTACCGTTTCCTCGATCTGATCAAGCTCGGGCACGTAGTCTCCGAAGTTATGCTTGAAGGAGGGGTTCACTGCGCACATCGTTCCTTCGACCGTGCGACCGGTCTTGGTAATGATCGTAACGGTATCGCCGATTTCGGCTTCTTCATTCTGCAGATGTCCCTTGACCCACATTTCGAGCGGAACGTGACGCGTATCTTCCGGGATATTCGTCGCGCGCTCTTCGGGCTTCAGAACGTTGATATGGATCTGTACCCAATCGTTTTTCTTCGCCATAAAAAACTCCTTATTTATTCAGATAGTTGCGCATATCGCCCATGATCGCGTGCGGAACGGGCAGGTCGATCATCGTCTTGAGACCCGGGGTGGCGTTGAGCACATGCGGGATCATGTTGACGCACATAGCGATCGTGCCGATTCCGCCGTTGACCTCAGGCTTGATCTGCATATTGACGTTCGGCGTGCCGGTCAGCGTGATGTAGTCGCCGGTGTAGGTGCCCTCAAGCTCCGGTTCGATCTGCTGCGGATGGATCATATCGATCATGACCTTGTCGCCGATATAGCCCTGACCGGTCATATTGACGCCGGCGACGTCGCCCGCCTTTGCAAAGCCATAGGGGGATTTGCGATCGACGGTCGTGACGATCGGCTTCATCTGCTGTTCGAAGCGGTCGATCTTAAAGCCGAGCGCTTCGCCGATCATGCCGACGGACTCCGCAAAGCCGACGTGGCCTGCGAGCGTGCCGTTCTTGCAGCCCTCTTCAAACTGCTCGACGGTGAGACCGACGCCCTGTTCTTCCATAACGGCGGGACCGAAGGGGGAGAGAGAATTGACACGCTTGCAAAGTACGTGCTCTACATCCGTCATGCAGCCGGAAAGACAGATTGCAAGAAGATCCATCATCAGGCCCGGATTGATGCCGGTGCCGAGGACCGAAACGCCCGCGCCTTTGGCAAGCGCATCCATTTTATCGGCCAGTTCGGGATTCTGCGCGCGCGGATAGCTCATCTCTTCCGCCGTAGAGATGACGTTGACACCCTTTTCAATCAGATGGCAGATCTTCGGATATGCCTTCTTGGTGAATGAATCGGTTGCGAGAATGCACAGATCGGGCTTCGGATCCAGCGCCGCGTCGATGTCTCCGATAACCTTGACGTCGTTGCGGTCGCCGCGTTCCACCCCGAGCAAATCGTAAATGCTCTTGCCGACGCGATCCGGATGGATATCGCAAACGCCGGTGATTTCAACGCCTTTCTTGGTCAGCAGGACCTTCGCAATGCCGCTTCCCATCGCACCGAATCCCCAAAGGGCTACTTGAATCTGTTTCATACTGTTCCTCCTTCGAATTTGAATCAATGAACATAAAATGATTATACAACGATTCCCGATTTCCTGCAAGAAAAAAGCACCGTAATCGGTGCTTGTGAAACTATATATTTTATGCGAGATCGGCGATCGCAGAAGCGGCGAGATCGACTTCTTTTTCTGTCGTCGCAGGGGAAAAGCTGAACCGTACCGTACCCTTCGGAAACGTTCCGAACGCTTTATGCGCATCCGGTGCGCAATGCAATCCGCAGCGCGTCAGTATGCCGTATTCGTTTTCGAGCCGGTAAGAAACTGCACCGTTGTCAACGCGAAGAAAATCCATTGAGATCACGCCGACGCGCCGGATACTGTCCGACGGTCCGAGCAGGCGAATCTGCGGAATATCCCGGATCGCATGCAGAAAGCGTTCCGTCAGACGAATCTCATGCGCACGGGCCGATTCAAAATCGGCGTTTTCCAAAGCCGCTTTCAAACCGATGATACCCGGCAGATTCAGCGTTCCGGCTTCCAGACGGTCCGGATAAAAACGCGGGATCAACTCACTGACGGAAACGGAGCCCGTTCCTCCGCAGATCAGCGGATCGAGTTGATTCGCAAACGCAGGCTTCAGGCACAGAACACCGAGCCCCTGTGCGGCGCGAAGGCCCTTATGCGCCGGCATACAGAGCGCGTCCGCGCCGATTTCCTTCATAGAGAAAAGAAAATGCCCGGCTGCCTGCGCCGCGTCAATACAGAGCGGAACATCTGCTTGTTTCAGGATCGCTGACAGTTCTTTGATCGGCTGTATCATGCCGCTGACATTCGAAGCAAAAGTATGCACACAAAGCCGAAAGGACGAGAGATCGTCCGGCATTTTAGAGAGGTCCGATATACCGTCCGGGGCAGAAGGGATCCGCACGATCTCCGCGCCGATCTGTACGAGCGGACGGATCACCGAATTGTGCTCAAAGGAAGAGACAAGTACACGATCGCCTCTGTGTACAAGTCCCTTGATGACCGTATTCAGCGAAGCGGTCATTCCTCCCGTAAAAATCACGTGCTTTTCGTCCGGGCAATCAAACAGATCGCGGATGCGCTCCCTCGTTTCGATCACCGCAAGCCCCGCTTCCTGCGCTCTTAAATAGCTTCCGCGTCCGACGTTTGCACATTCCTCGTCGAGAAAACGTTTCATCGCGTCGGAAACGCCCGCCGCCTTCGGGAAGCTTGTCGCTGCATTGTCCAAATAGATCATATTCATGAATTTCGTTATCCTCGCTTGCAAATAACGGTTCTATATGTTATTATACCATCAGATCGTTATTCATGCAAGGGAATAACGCATAAGGAGGTTAGAGGATATGGAAAAAACAAAACCGTCCGCGTTCAAACGATTTATGAGCGGATACGGCATCGTGATCATCACGGGGCTTCTGATCGGCGCAGCTGCTGTTGCGCTGTCAAAACTCGGCAATCCCGCAAACATGGGATTCTGCATCGCATGTTTTTTGCGTGACATGGCAGGCGCGTCCAAGCTGCACACGGCTGGTGTTGTACAGTATTTCCGTCCCGAGATCGTCGGATTGGTTCTCGGTGCGTTTGTTTGGTCCCTGATCAAGCGGGAATGGAAACCGACCGGCGGTTCTTCCCCGATCACGCGCTTCTTTATCGGCGCATTCGTTATGATCGGTGCGCTTGTGTTTTTAGGCTGTCCGCTTCGTATGGTCATCCGTATCGGCGGCGGCGATCTGAATGCGCTTGTCGGTCTTTTGGGCTTCATTGTTGGTATTCTGGTCGGCGTCATTCCGCTTCGTATGGGGTTTTCTCTGAATCGCGCCTATAGGCAGAGCGCCGTCGAGGGATTGATCTTCCCGATCATTCTTTCCGCATTGTTTGTACTTTCGTTGACGACGAAGCTCTTTGCTTCAAGCGAAACCGGTCCGGGCAGCAAACACGCATACTGGCTGATCGCGCTCGTAATCGCACTTATCGTCGGCGCGCTCTGTCAGCAGTCCCGTCTCTGCATGGCGGGCGGTATCCGCGACGTCGTGCTGTTTAAGGACTTCCGTCTGATCTCCGGCTTTGCCGCAATCATCGTGGCTGTCCTTGTTGGCAACCTGATCTTCAACGGCGGCGTCAAGTTCGGTATGCAGAGCCAACCGATCGCACATTCCGACGGGTGGATGAACTTCCTCGGAATGACCGTTGTGGGATTCGGTTCCGTTCTTCTCGGCGGCTGCCCGCTGCGTCAGCTCATTCTGACCGGCGAAGGCAATACCGATTCCGGAATCACCGTTCTCGGATATATTGCAGGCGCAGCCTTTGCGCACAATTTCGGTCTTGCCGGAAAAGCAGACGGCGTGAACGAAGCCGGTGAATTTGTTCGCGGGGGTGCTTCGCAGAACGCGCTGTACGTCCTGATCGCCGCGCTAGTGATCTTCATTCTGATCGCGATCTTCAACACCAAGAGACAGAAAGCATAAGGAGGCTATTATGATCGACGCAAGAGGATTGAGCTGCCCGATGCCCGTACTGATGGTGCAGCGTGAAGTCAAAAAGAATCAGCCGAAGACGATAGAAGTACTTGTGGACAACATGACCGCCGTGGGCAACATCACACGGTTTGCCGCATCCCAGCACTATGAGGTACGGTATGAAGAAAAAGCGGGCGACTACCGCATGACGCTTTGGAAATGAACTACGTTGCCACATTTTATACGCACGCCGCGGCATTGATGACAAACCGGACGCTACAGAAGAGAGGCGTCTCTTCTAAGCTCGGACCGGTACCGCGCAAGCTGTCGTCAAGCTGCGGGACCTGCGTGATGTATCAATCCGAAGATCCGCAGCTCAATTCCATGGATACGGATGTGGAAGCGGTTTATGAAGCATCGGATTTCGGTTATACTGAACTGTTCAGAAACGAGTAAGCAAAAGGGGAGCGGAGGACCGCTCCTCTTTCATATTTTCCGCATCTGTACATACTTTAGGGTATTGACGGTTGCGCGAATCGGAAAAGCGTGGTAAAATAACGAAAAACAATTTCGAGAGGGTCTATGAACAACACGTTCAGCAGGATCGGCGTATTCGACAGCGGCTTGGGCGGTCTGACCGTTCTGAACGCGATCTGCGCCGCAAACAAAGGCTTATCCATCGTCTATTTCGGCGACACGGCACGCGTGCCGTACGGTTCGCGCACCGAAGAAATCATCATTCGTTACGCCGAGCAGGACGTTCGCTTTCTGCTTTCCAAGGGCGTCGAAGCGATCGTCGTCGCCTGCGGCACCGTCAGCGCGATCGCGCTTTCCGAGCTTCGAAAGGAATTCTCGATCCCGATCATCGGCGTGATCGAACCGGCATGCGACGCGGCGGCAAGGGTCACGAAAAGCAATCACATCTGCGTCATCGGGACGCAGGCGACCGTGCACAGCCACGCATATTCCGATTACATCACCGCCAAGTATCCGCATCTCAACGTCTCCGGCATCGGCTGTCCGCTGTTCGTGCCGTTGATCGAAAACGGGTTCCGCGAGGACGATCCGATCACGAAGATGACCGTCGAACGGTATCTTTCCCCGATCCGAAACACGAACATCGACACGTTGATCCTCGGCTGCACGCACTATCCGTTCCTGTCGAATGTGATCCAGGAAACGTTGCCGAACGTCAAGCTGATCGATATCGGCGTTGCGCTTTCCGAAGCAGTCGGCGCAACGATTCCGTTGCCGAAGAACATTTCCGACAACTTCGTGGAATACTGTTTCAGCGATCGTGAAACCGGATTCAAGCGCTTCGACACGGAGCATTTAAAGGACCTTCCGAACGGACCGATCAAGGCGATCAACATCGAATCCTTCTGACATAAAAAACAAACGCCCCCGTATACTGTATCAGCACAGTTTACGGGGGTATTTCTTTGAACTGGTATGAAGAACGTATCTGCGAGGAAGCAGAATACATTGTCGAGCACAAGGCGACCGTGCGTGAAGCCGCTAAAGCGCTTTGTATCGGAAAGAGCACAGTCCACAAGGATGTGACGGAGCGACTGAAAACGATCCATCCCGGGCTTTATAAAAGCGTCAGGGACATTCTGAACACAAACAAGGCGGAGCGCCATCTTCGCGGCGGAAAAGCGACCCGCGATAAGTATGCAGTGCTTCGTCAGTGCGCCGGAGACGTGACTGCGGAAAGGTAGACCTTTTCTGCGCCGGCACGCTTCAGCGTCTTTGCGCATTCATAAACCGTCGCGCCGGTTGTGAACACGTCGTCGACAAGAACGATCCGCAGTCCTTTCACCAAAGGATCTGCGGTAAAGCTTCCGCGGATGTTTCTGCGGCGTTCCGCAGGATCGTTCAGTTTTTTCTGTTCGAACGTGAAGCGGTTCTTCCGAAGCAGTTCGGAGGAATACGGGATCTTCGTTGCATGGCTCAGATAAGATGCAAGAAGCTCGGTGTGGTTGAATCTCCGAAGCCATTTCTTCAGCGGATGCATCGGAACGGGCACGAGGATATCCGCGTTCCATTCCTTGGGAACGGAGAGAAACTGCGTAAAGAAACCCGCATACTCTGTTTGCCCGAGCTTCTTGAACCGCATTATGGCAGCGGAGATCTCGTCGCTGTACTGCAACCCCACCGTAATCCCGTCAAGCGGCGCAAAATACGTTGGATTCGGCAAATATTTCAGCTTTGCGCGGCACTTGTCGCATAGACCGTCTTCGCCGATCAAATCCTCTTCGTCACAAAGATAGCATTGATACGGTCCCGGCATCAATGCGTCGCCAAGAAAGCCGATATCCGATTTAACGCGATCCGATAGCGTCATATTCGATGAGCCTTTCCCGCAATCCCGTGTTCCGTTCGCTCTTTCTCGCATTGCGAACCATCAGTGCAATCGTATCGCTTCTGCCGATCCCGTAAACCAGCTTCTTTGCGCGTGTGACGGCCGTATACAGAAGGTTCCTTGTCAGCAGCGGCATAGGACCGCCTGCAAGGGGAAGCAGTACCGTCTGAAATTCCGAGCCCTGACTTTTGTGGATCGTGATGCAGTAGGCAAGGTCGATCTCTTCCATCTGCGCGAACGCGTATTCCGCAACGCGTCCGTCGTCAAAGGCGATCACCGCATATTTTTCATGCAGATCGATCTTCAGGATCGTGCCGAGATCACCGTTAAAAACGCCGGCGCCTTCCTCAAAGCCTCCGCTATGCACGGATCTTCTCCATACCGTCTTATAGTTATTCCGGATCTGCATGATCTTATCGCCTTCCCGAAACAGCGTATTGCCGACGGCATGCTCTGTCTTCACGAACGCGGGCGGATTGCAGACGTCCTGTAAAAGCTTGTTCAGTTCAACGACGCCGAGTGGTCCCGTTTTCATGGGAACAAGGACCTGCACGTCCATCATGGGCTCGCTCGTATTGAGTCGGGAAGCGGCTTTTCGCATCAATTCTGTCAGCCTTGCGCGAATTCGGTCCGTATTCGCGATCTCCTCAAACAGGAAATCGGAATCGCGATCGGTCAGATACGGCATTTTTCCGTTGTTGATCAGGTGCGCGTTGCGAACGATATTCGAACGCTGCGCCTGTCGAAAGATCTCTGTCAGACGGAAACAGGGAAGCGTTTCGGAGGCAAGCGCATCGGAAAAGACGTTCCCGCATCCGACCGGAGGAAGCTGATCCCGATCGCCGACAAGAACAAGGCGCGTACCTTTGGTCAACGCATGCAAAAGTGCATACATCAACGGCGCGTCGACCATGGACATTTCATCGACGATCAACATATCTGTGAGCAGCGGATTATCCTTATTTCGCTGAAAGCCTTCTCCCGGAATGTACTCTAACAGGCGATGGATCGTTCTTGCGTCGCAGCCGGTCGCTTCCGTCATACGCTTTGCGGCACGTCCCGTCGGCGCAGCAAGCTCGACCGCATATCCTTTCTCCTGCATAACGTCAAGAATACAGCGGATGATCGTCGTTTTGCCGGTTCCGGGACCGCCCGTGATGATCGAAACGCCGCAGTTCAGTGCGAGCATGACCGCCTGTTCCTGCTCTACAGACAGCTCCATACCGACGTCTTTCTGCCAATGATGCAGATCCCATACTTCAATAACGGGAGGCGTGTTCAGCAGAAGCAGCTTTTTCGCAATAGAGTCCTCGATCCTGAACAGGTAGGGGAGATAGATCGCATCCTGCCCGTTGATTTCGGAACGGAGAAGATCGCTTCCGCTTTCCATCCATTCAACGGTTTCTTCGATTCGCTCGCGTGAAGCGCCAAGCAGACCGGAGGCGCGCTCGATCAGAACCTGATCGTACAAAAACATATCGCCGCGCTCGTCCCGCGCCTGCTGCAGGCAGTATCGGATCCCGGCCATCAATCGGGCGAGAGAATCCTGCTCAAAGCCGGAGACATGCGTTGCGATCCGATCCGCGGTCAAAAATCCGATCCCTTCGATATCGTCGATAAGCTGATACGGATTTTCCTGTATCTTTGCAAGGCAGAGTTCACCGTATGTCTGCATCATCTTATAAGCCTGTCCTACGGTAACGCCGTACGGTTCAAGGCTCAGGAGAATATCGCGGAAGAGCTTTTTCTCGCGGAAAGATTCCGAGATCATTGCAGCTTTTTTCTTGCCGATCCCCGGTACTTCAACAAGCCGCTCCGGCTCTTTTTCAAGCACCTCGAGCGTCTCCATGCCGAACGTCGAAACGATCGCACGCGCCATTGCGGGGCCTACGCCGCGCACGACGCCGCTTTCCAGGTATCTGATGATCGCGGAATTGCTTGACGGAGCCGTACGTTCAAAGGAAACGACTTTGAACTGCGTGCCGAACCGCGGATGATACGTTTCGTCGCCGGTCAGGTTTACAGTGTCGCCGACGTTCAGAAGCGGAAGCGTTCCGACGCAGGTCGTCGTCTGTTTTTCGTCGTCGGAAAGAAGCGATAGAACGGTATATCCGTTTGTCGCGTTGCGATAGACGATCGATTGTACGGTTCCTCTCAGTTCCATTGCAAAAAGCCTCCGGTCACCCGGAGGCAAGGTCCTCAGAAATCAAGACGCTGTTCAATATAGTTCCGCAGTTCCGAAATCGGCAGGCGGACCTGCTCCATGGTGTCGCGGTCGCGAACCGTCACGCAATGATCGTTTTCGGAGTCGAAATCGTATGTGATGCACAGCGGCGTGCCGATCTCGTCCTCACGGCGATAGCGCTTGCCGATCGAACCGGTCTCATCGAAGTCCACGGAGAAGTGTTTCAGAAGGTCGAGATAGATCTCGTTCGCCTGTGCAGACAGCTTCTTCGAAAGCGGCAGAACGGCCGCCTTGAACGGAGCGAGAGCCGGATGCAAATGCAGAACCGTACGGACGTCGTTCTCGAGCTGCTGCTCCTCATATGCGTTGCAGAGCACGGCAAGCACGGTACGCTCTACGCCGAGCGAGGGCTCAATAACGTAGGGGATATAGCGCTCGTTCTTTTCGGCGTTGTAGTAGGTCAGATCCTTGCCGGATGCGTTCTGGTGCTGTGTAAGATCATAATCGGTACGGTCCGCAACGCCCCAAAGCTCGCCCCAGCCGAAGGGGAACTTGAATTCAAAGTCCGTAGTCGCCTTGGAATAGAACACGAGCTCGTCGGGATCGTGATCGCGAAGACGAAGGTTCTCGTCCTTGATGCCGATCGACAGCAGGAACTTATGGCAGTAGCTGCGCCAGTAGTCGAACCATTCGAGGTCGGTTCCCGGTTCGCAGAAGAACTCAAGCTCCATCTGCTCAAATTCGCGCACGCGGAAAATGAAATTGCCGGGCGTGATTTCGTTGCGGAAGCTCTTGCCGATCTGGCCGATGCCGAACGGAAGCTTCTTGCGCGTGGTGCGCTGCACGTTCGCAAAGTTCACAAAGATGCCCTGCGCGGTCTCCGGACGAAGATAGACCGTATTCTTCGCATCCTCGGTTACGCCCTGGAACGTTTTGAACATCAGGTTGAACTGCCGGATATCGGTAAAATTGTGCTTGCCGCAGGTGGGGCAGGGGATCTGATGCTCCTCGATAAACGCTTTCATCTCCGCCTGCGTAAAAGCGTCGATCGGCTTTTCGAGCGCAAAACCGTTTTCGGAAGACCAGTCCTCAATGAGCTTGTCGGCACGGAAACGCTCTTTGCATTCACGGCAATCCATCAAAGGATCCGAAAACCCTCCGAGATGGCCGGATGCCTTCCATGTTTCGGAATTCATCAGAATCGCGGCGTCGAGGCCGACGTTATACGGACTTTCCTGAACGAATTTCTTCCACCAGGCTTTTTTGACGTTGTTTTTCAGTTCTACGCCGAGAGGGCCGTAGTCCCACGTATTGCTGAGACCGCCGTAAATCTCGGAACCGGCGAAGATAAAGCCGCGGTTCTTGCAGAGTACAACGATCTTATCCATCGAATATGCGTTTTGTTCCATAGTTTTCTCCTCCGTTTATCCATGCTATTATCATGCGAAACGGCTTATTTGTCAAGCGGTTTGCAAATATCGAAAACCAAGGAACCAAACGTGCGCCTGCTTCATACTATACTGTAACGACGGAAATCCGTCGAATCAACATGAACGGAGGAACAAAGAATGTTCAATAATCTCGGCGGCACCAATCTGACCTGGCTGCTCGTTCTGATCCTGCTCATCGGCGACGGCGACAACGGAATGGGTATTTCCTGCGATACGCTGATCTGGCTGCTTCTCCTGTCCCGCTTCTGCGGCGGCGAAAACTGCGGTTGCGGCTGCGGCAATCAGAACCGTACGTGCGGCTGCTCTGCAATGTAATTGCAAAAAGCTCTTTGAAAATCGCCTCCTTTGTGGTATAATGCCATCAAAGGAGGCGATTCCGATGTTGTTGAAGATCGAAGGCATGGGCTGCATGCGCTGTGTCGCTAAGGTAAAAAAGGCTATGGAGGCGATCAGCGCGAATGTGATCTCCTGCGAGATCGGCGTTTGCGAGATCGAAGGCGTATCCGATACCGATCTGATCCGCGATACGATCAAAGAGATCGGATTTGAACTGATCTCTGCCGAATGATGGAACATATCGTTGTAGGAATGTCAGGCGGCGTGGACAGCTCTGTCGCAGCTTATCTTCTGAAGCGACATGGTTTTGATGTTGTCGGCATTTTTATGAAAAACTGGGAAGAAAACGATGAGGACGGCGTTTGTACGGCGACCGCGGATTATGCAGACGTCCGCAGTGTTTGCGAAACGATCGGCATACCGTATTACACCGTGAATTTCGCAAAAGAATACCGCGACCGCGTATTCTCGTATTTTCTTGACGAATACCAAAAAGGACGCACGCCCAATCCGGATGTTCTGTGCAACTGCGAGATCAAGTTCAAGGCGTTTCTCGATTTTGCTCTGTCCACCGGCGCGGGTCTCCTGGCGACCGGTCATTATTGCCGTCTGAATGCGGACAAGCTCCTGCTTCGCGGCGCCGATCCGGGAAAAGATCAATCCTATTTCCTCGCGGGATTGACGCACAAGCAACTGGAACGCGTCGTTTTTCCGATCGGCGATCTGATGAAATCCGAAGTACGCGCGATCGCCAAAGCACAGAATTTTACGAACGCGCTGAAAAAGGACAGCACCGGCGTTTGCTTCATCGGCGAACGCAATTTCAAGCAATTTCTGATGCAGTACCTGCCCGCCCAGCGGGGCGACATCGTTGACGAACACGGCAGAAAGATCGGAACGCATGACGGATTGATGTATTACACCCTCGGACAGCGCAGAGGACTCGGGATCGGCGGAAGGTGCGACGGAACGGGGGAGAGCTGGTTCGTGATCGGAAAGGATCTGAAGCGAAATCTTCTGATCGTTCAGCAGGGGGAACACGAGGAGCTCTATTCGACCGCGCTTGAGTCGGATCGAATCAACTGGATTGCGGGAGCGCCGCCCGCAGACAGCTTTTCGTGCACCGCGAAATTCCGATATCGTCAGCCGGATCAGAACGTCACGGTTTCCGTTGCGGGAAACGGAGCGTGCGTTTCGTTTGAAAAGCCGCAGCGTGCCGTTACACCCGGTCAATGGGTCGTTTTCTATCGGGACGATCTCTGCCTCGGCGGCGGACCGATCGACCGCGTCATGCCTTTGAAAGCCATAACCGTATGAGAGAACGACGTGTCAACATCACACCGCGGCTTCACGCGGCATTGGATATGCTGAACGGATATGCAGTCGTCGCGGACATCGGCTGCGATCACGGCCGATTGACCGCAGCGCTGCTGCAGCGGAATGTCTGCAAACAAGTGATTGCCTCGGATATCAGCGAGCCTTCGCTCGAAAAGGCGAAACAGTTGATTCGGCATATCGGTCTTGACGATCGCGTTTCATTTCGCACAGGCGACGGATGTCACGTACTGCATCCGGGAGAATGCGACGCGCTCGTGATGCTCGGTATGGGCGGCACGCTGATGTGCCGTATCCTGGAAGAATGCGCCGTACCGCTCATGGGAGCAAAAGCGATCGTTCTGCAGCCGATGCGCGCGCAGAACGATATACGCGAATATCTGTACCGCAACCGGTTTCATATCATTGCCGACCGTGTCGTTTCGGATCACGGCCGTTATTATCAGGTGATCAAAGCAGTCCCCGGAGATATGTACGACACGGTACCCGAAGCGTTTCCGGAAGAGTTTTATGACGTCGGTTATCGTGCCTTTGCCGATCGCGAAGAGTTGCTCCCGGCGCTTTGCGAAGAACAGCTGAAGTATCACGAGAAAATGCTGCTTTCCGCCGTCGGAACGGAGGGGGAAATCGTTCTGCGCAGTAAGGTGAAAGCGATGCAGCAGATTTTGGATGCCTTTTGAAATAAGGAGGATCGCTATGACGATACAGGAATTCTGCAGAGCGATGGAAAACATCGCACCGAGATACCTGGCAATGGATTTCGACAACGTCGGACTTTTGATCGCGCCGGATCATGATCGGATCCAAAAGGTCTTAGTCGCTTTGGATCTGACGGTTCCTGTTGCGGAAGAAGCGATAAAGGGCGGCTACGATCTTGTTCTGACGCATCATCCGATCTTCTGGGATCCGGTTAAGTCGTTTTCACCCGCGTCTCCGGAGACCGCGGCTGCATACCGCTTGATCCGGCACGGGATCGGGCATTTTGCCGCGCATACAAATCTCGACGCCTGCGAAGGCGGAGTAAACGACGTCCTTGCCGGAATCCTTTCTCTGAACGACGTACGTCCGCTTCCGCCGGAGGATCTCGGACGGATCGGTACGCTTGTTCAGCCGATGCGTTTTTCGGAATTCGCGGCGTTCTGCGAGAATCGTCTATGCGCCAAAGGCCGTTTTATCGGCGATCCCGACAAACTGATCCGTACTGTCGCCGTCATAGGCGGATCCGGCGGCGGAGACGTCGCGTTCGTACAGGAAGCCGGGTGCGACGCATTTGTTACCGGAGAAATGAAACACAATCAAGCCTTGACCGCTGCATATCTCGGGTTAAACTGCTGCGTGCTCGGGCACTACGAAACGGAATTTCCTGTGCTGAAACCGTTAATTGACCGTTTACAGAATGAAGATCATGATGTACAATATAGTTTAACACATGCAGGCTGTTCGCCTTTGCACAGCCTTTAAGGAGGATATGGATATGAGTAAACCCATTGCATTGCTTGCCTATCAGGAAGCCGACGTCGAAAAGCAGCAGATCGAAGCCGCTGTGAAAACGACGAACAACCGTATCAAACTGAACAAACTTGCGAAGTTCATCAAGCAGCAGCAGGCAACGCTCAACAAGCTGAATGAGGATATGGAAACGTTCTCCGCGTCTATGGCGCGCATCAACGCGCAGCATGCCGCAGTTCTCGATCGCCTTGATCTGGAAACGTCCGAGTTTGAAACGCTGAAGGGCGATGAAGAGTGTACATCGGAGGAAATGACGGAGTTTCGTCACGATATCGAGAAGCTGCAGCGCGAAGCCGGCAATCTCGAAAAGGAGATCAAGCAACTCTTCCATACGCTGGATGAGACGGTCGCTGAGTATCAGAAAACCCGCCAGCAGGGAGCAAAGGCCAAGAAAGAATATGATCAGCTGAAAATCGTTTGCCAGAAGGAAAAAGACGATGCTTCCATCGATATGCTGGCAGTCGACCGCAAAATGGCTGAACTCGAAAAACGTGTGAATCCAACGTTGATGAATCGATACAAGCGTGCCCGATTGCATAACAGCATTCCCGTTGTAGAGGTCAGAGACGGGAAATGCAGCGGCTGTAATATGTCTCTTCCGAGTCTTGCAATCAGAAGACTGATTGGAGAGGATATGATTCTTGAGTGCGAAAACTGCGGCAGGCTTCTGTACGCGGACAACGAATAAGATTTGACGGTGAGTAAGACAGACGATCGCGGCTCTATTTGAGCTGAGGAAAGTCCGAGCACCGCAGGGCAGGGTGCCGGGTAACGCCCGGTGAAGGCGACTTCAAGGAAAGTGCAACAGAAATAAACCGCCCGATCTTTCGGGTAAGGATGGAAAGGCGAGGTAAGAGCTCACCAACGGCATGGCGACTTGTCCGTTCTGTAAACCCCACCCGGTGCAAGATTGAAATGAGAGCATTCAATAGCGGCCCGCTACGCTCTTTGTAATCGCTTGATCGGCCCGGCAACGGGTCGGCCAGATAGATGATCGTCCTTAGACAGAACTCGGCTTACGGCTTGCTCACCGTCATTATTTCGGATGATAGAGGAGGGAACGATGGAAATACGGTACAGAGAAGAATACTCTCATATCTTGCGTGAAGAGATCATGCCGGCGACCGGCTGCACGGAGCCCATTTCGATCGCGTACTGCGCTGCAAAAGCGCATCAGGTTCTCGGCATGCAGCCGACCGCGATCACGGTCTCGGTCAGCGGCAATATCTTAAAAAACGTTAAAAGCGTCGTCGTTCCGAATACGAACGGTCTGAAGGGCATTCGCGCTGCAGTTGCAGCCGGGATCGTATGCGGCGACGCCGATAAGGGCATGCAAGTCATCAGCAGCGTGACCGAAGAACAGCGCGCGGCTGTTGCAAGCTTCATGGATTCCGTCAGCATCGACATCTCATGTGCAGAGACCGACTGTCCTCTTTATATCAGCATTACGCTGTATGCACGGACGTCCTATTCCCGTGTCGTGATCGCAAACAACCATTCCAATATCGTGGAGATTATGAAAAACGGCGAAGCGATCCTGAAACGTCCGATCGTTGCGCAGAGCGAGGACAATCTGACCGACAAATCCTGTCTGAATCTTCACGACATCATGGAGTATGCCGATAAGGTCGATCTTTGCGAGGTGCAGGATCTTCTGGACATGCAAATCGAATACAATATGGCGATCTGTGAAGAGGGACTGAACAACGATTACGGCGCGAATATCGGTAAGATCCTGCTTGCGGAGAACGTGTCCGACGCAAAGACCATCGCAAGAGCGTATGCCGCAGCCGGAAGCGATGCGCGCATGAGCGGATGTGAAATGCCGGTCGCGATCCTGTGCGGATCCGGCAATCAGGGCATCACAGCATCCGTTCCGATCATCTGTTACGCAAAACACTACTCCATCGGCAAGGAGCGTATGTACCGTGCGCTGATCCTCTCGGATCTGCTGACGGTATTCCAAAAAGCCGGGATCGGCCGTCTTTCCGCATACTGCGGTGCGATCAGCGCAGGCTGCGCCGCAGGCGCCGGTATCGCATATCTGCTCGGCGGCGATGAAACAGTTGTTGCGCATACACTTGTCAATTCAGTCGCGATGATCTCCGGAACGATCTGCGACGGTGCAAAGCCGTCATGCGCCGCAAAGATCGCGGCCGCAATCGAAACCGGCATTCTCGGATACCAGATGTATCTGCATCAGCAGCAGTTCTATCGCGGGGAAGGTATCGTTGCGCCTAATGCAGACGCGACGGTCAGGAATATCGGCGTGATCGCATCGGAGGGAATGGTCGAAACAGATCAGACGATCATTCGAATCATGCAGCAGGATTGCAAATAATAATATTGACAGAAAAACAGACCGGATCGGTTTTCCGGTCTGTTTTTTGATTCAATCCTCGATTCGCAGCAGCTGACCCGCATCCGTTTGTGCGACGGTCTCCGCATGTTCCCGGAAATATCCGTAATCGACGTCATAACCGCGTTCCGCATTGCTGAGCAGGACATATCGGACGTTGTACTGTCGGAAAAGCTCCGGACATTCCGAAGGCGTTTCAAACATCCGTCGAACGTCCGCTTCACGTTGGGATGTGTCGATCCCGTGATAGAACAGATAGGTCCCCGTACCGGTGACGATGCTCCTGCCGGTCAGCGGCGTCACAAGGTTCCAATGATAGCTGTTTGCGAGGATGACCGCGTCGGGTTCCGTCGCCGAACGGATCTGCTCGGACAGCGCCGCCTCATCCTCCGTATACACCTGATACTCGCTTTTCCATTCCCTTAGGATCGTCATCACGGAAGAAACGGTCATGACAAAAATCAGTAGATACGACGCTGCGGAAAGCGCAACGTGTCCTCCTTTGAAACGCTTTGACCGTCTCTCGCTTGCGGGGGAGGAAACAAGATCAAACAAAATGATCAGTATCGTGACAATGCAGAAAATCGTATTCAGGCGTATATACCATCTGCTGACGGAGTATGAAGTCTCAATATACTGATCAAGCCAAATATACGATAGAGAAATAACAAGCCACGCCGCATATGCACTCACTGAAATAAGTGACGCAACAGACCATCCGCGGGCAGGAACGTTCCTGCAAGCGCCGATGCTAAGAGCTAAAAGCAACCCTGCACAGAAAAACAGCGTAAACGCGGTCCCGGGGCGCAGCATAGCGCCTTCCTTTGCGTCAAACAATCCCTTGAACAGGAAGTATAAGAGGAACGCCGTAAGAATCCCGATCATTGCGATCCGATACGAATATTGCTTTTCCTCAGGTTTGATCCTGCGATGCAGATAACAGGCGATCCGATGTTTCCAAACGAGCAAAAGCTTCGCAACAAGTCCGCAGGTAAACGCGTACCAGACAAACAGAAGTTTATTGTTGTCGTAATCGTTCGGCTGAAATTCCACAAGCTCGGCAATGATCCAAAGCGCAATCGCGCCTGCGTAGATCTTTTTATCGCGCTTCGGAAGCACAAGAAACGCGATCGGCATAAGAAGGAAAATCAAGCCGAGATTCTTGATGTAGAACCAAAGATAGGAGTCGGATTTGTTGTCCCAATTCAGATGGAACCGGACCATGCCGCTCTCCGTTGTCTGACGGAATGTAAAGAGAAAGAGCTGCGGCGCTGCAAGAGCACAGGCGATCAGCGCATACATTCCCCAGTGCAGAAGGCGCTTCGGGGCGAATCTTTCGGAGATCAGATCGACGATACAGTATACGGCGCTGATAATCCCGAGCGCAAGGAAGGAATGCGTATGGATCATCGGCAGTAATCCGGCGATGATCGCAAGCGGCAAAACGTTTCTGCTGTTTTTTTCGAACGCGAACCCGTGCAGAAGATAGAGGCAGGGGAATAGGAACGCCCAACCGAACAGCGTTGCACGCTGCGGGATCATCATATCTACGATCGGATTGACCCAGCGAAGTCCGAGCGCAGGCATATTGGTCGGCGTATAATAGAAGTTGTCCAGAAGCGTCTGCGAAACGGTTTGCCATTCGGTGCCCATCAGTGAGTTGATCGTGCCGCCGGATTGTGAAAGATCGAAGAAATAAAAGAATCCGAACCCGCTTCCGATGAAAAACAGGATTGTTGCAAGCGCTGCGCGCGATTTTCTCTTCAGCCATTGTTCAAAGAACAGATATACGCCGAAAACGACAAGAACGGCGGCATAGATCGCCGTGATCAGATACGCCGCACGGACGGAAGCGCCGAGCTGAAACAGCGATGCGCCGGATGTCTCGCAAAGGAACGGATAGTTCAAAGCATGTCCGGGGAAAATACTGTACTGCGGCGGAAAAGTCTTTTGTTCGGCTATGCTGGTAATGAAACCGAGATGCATGGCAAGATCGCCGTATGTGACCTGTCCGACCCAAAGGCTGCCGTCCGGATGCTTTTTCAGAATGTGCGTATCCAAAAGGGCAATACACACGATCAGAATCGGAACCGCAACGGTCAATGCGATCCAATCTCTTCCAATACGAAACGCGCGGCGCAGCCCACGGTTTCTTCGCAGGATCAGAATCACAATGCAGGCAACGGCTGCGAGTATGGCAATGATCAGCGCAAGGATCTGGGCTGTCACCGAAAATCCGATCATAAAAGCGAGCAGAGAGGGGAGCCAGGTCAGCAGCAAAAGCCCGATCACAAGACCGAGCCAGATGCGATTCAGCAGTTTATGCTTTTGAAATACGACCTCGGAGATACATATCCCCGAGATCGCAAACAGGATGGTAAAGACGATCGCCGTCATCATTTCGTAATAAACAGAATGCCTGTCGTATTGGGTCCGCAATGCGCGCAGATCGTGGCGCTTGCTTGCGTAATGTGGATCTCCTTGAACGGCTGAAGCTGCATGGCAAGATCTCTCATTGCTTCAAGCACATCCGGATCGGAACCGGAATGCGTGATAAAGCAGCGATCGAGTTCGATGTCCGTCCGATCCTTGATCATGTTCTCAACATATTTTAAAGCGCTGCGCTTATAAGAACCCATGTACTTTTTGCCGACGGTCATGGATCCGTAAAGGTCGTTGCGTACCATGATGCACGGCTTGATGTTCATGAGTGTCGCACCGAACTGCGCAAGACCGGAGCAGCGTCCGCCGGCATGCAGATATTTGAGATCATCCAGAATGAACGAAGCGCTGACCCTGTCCGTGATCGGCGTGACTTCGTCAAAGATCTCCTTTGCGCTGAGTCCTTTTTTGATCCGCTCGCCGCATTCGCAAACGATATGACCGCTGCCCGTGGAAAGGCTTTTGGAGTCGATCACAAATACTCTGCCGGGATCGAACATTTCCCCTGCAAGACGCGCATTGCTGCAGGTGGAGGACAGCCCGCTGCCGAGCGAAACGTGCACGATATCATACCCCTGCTCAATATAAGGTCTGAAAACGGCCTCATACTCGTCAATATTCATTGCGCAGGTGCTGGGCAGCGTGCGATTCTTTTCATAATTGTCGTAGAGTTCACGATGTGTGATATTCACACCGTCGAGATATTCTTTTCCGTTGAGACGAACGTGAATATGGACAAAGTCCACATTATAGCGTTCCGCAAGCTCCGGACCGATATCGCATGAGCTGTCCGCAATCAGTTTAACAGGATTCATATTCTTCTCCTCCTTGATTTATAATACCATGCGAAAAGGAAGATGTCAATTTGAATGACAGGCAAATCGAAGAATAAGGACATTTCCGTGCTCAAAATGAAACAATCTTGTGAACTGCATTGACGAATCGAATAAAATTGATTAACATACAATAAGAGTCGAAGGAAAGGAGTTCAGATCGGAATGGCAAAGAATCCGTATACGGTTCTCGGCGTGTCGGAATCCGCAACCGACGAAGAGATTCGTGCGGCATACCGCAGACTTGCCAAACAGTATCATCCCGATCTGAATCCGAACGACCCGATCGCGGCTTCGAAAATGAACGACATCAATGTTGCGTACGATCAGATCAAGACGGCTGACAAGCGCGCCGAATACCGAAACTCGGAACGCACCAAAACGTTTTATCAGCAATCCGGATACGGTTCCGATCCGTGGCGTACATATTACAGGACCGGTCAGGGTTATTACGGAGGATCCTATACCGGCAATCAAAGCGATAACGGAAACGAGCCGCCGTTTGGTTGGAGCTCGATTTTTGAGGAACAGCGAAAGCGTACGTATACACCGAAATATCGCAGTTATCGGTATATCTTTTTGCTTCTGCTGCTCCTGGGTTTGTTCATGATCGGGAACTGTGTCGTTTCCGGTTTGATCGGATGTACAAGGTTTCTATTCGGCAGCTTCTGAACTGTCCTGATCTATCTTAAAGCTAATAGGAGGGATCTCTACGAACTTTCGCAATCGTTTTTATCGCTTTATGCAAGGCCGTAACGGGATCGATCAACTTGCACGGTTTATCAACATCGTCGGACTCGCTTTTCTTCTGACGGCAATCCTATTCACTTTTGTTTCCATTGCCTTCGATCGTCATACTCTGCCGACGCCCGCGCTCGTATTTCGGATCCTGCATTATGTGTTCTACGGCGTCGGCGTGCTGCTTCTTGGGTATTGGCTGTTCCGAACCTTTTCGCGGAACGTTGCAAAACGTCAGGCGGAGAACACACGGTTTCTGTATTTCAGGCAGAAGCTCAGAAGAAGGTTTGAAGCCGTAAAACAACAATGGCGCGACCGTAAAACGTTCCGCTATTTCAAATGCCCGAAATGCAAGCAAAGAATGCGCGCGCCGCGTCATAAAGGAAAGATACGCGTAACCTGCCGTAACTGCGGCAACATTTTCGAAACAAAAACTTGATATCTTGTCAAAGCCTCCGTTTATGTTATAATACATGTAAGTCAACGGAGGTATTGTTATGAGTTATGCGGATCAGGTTTATATTGAGAACTGCAAAAAGATTCTGACCGAAGGCGTTTGGGATACCGATCTGAACGTTCGTCCGCGGTGGGAGGACGGGACGCCTGCGCACACGATCAAACGATTCGGCGTCGTCAACCGATACGATCTTCAGAAGGAATTCCCAATCATGACGCTTCGCCGTACCTATTGGAAATCGTGTATTGATGAATTACTTTGGATCTGGCAGAAAAAGTCTAACAATATCCATGATTTTTCAAGTCATATCTGGGACAGCTGGGCCGACGCCTCCGGTTCGATCGGCAAAGCTTACGGATATCAGCTCGGATTGAAGCATATCTATCCGGAAGGCGAGTTCGATCAGGTAGATCGCGTTTTATATCTCCTGAAGCACGATCCTGCCAGCAGACGGATCCTGACAAGCATGTACAATTTTGAGGATCTGCACGAAATGCACCTTTATCCGTGCGCATACAGCATGACCTTCAACGTGTCCGGGAACAAGTTGAACGCAATTCTGAATCAGCGTTCTCAGGATATGCTGACCGCCAATAACTGGAATGTCGTACAGTATGCGGTGCTTCTGCACATGTTTGCTCAGGTCAGCGGGCTGATTCCCGGAGAGCTCGTACATGTGATCGCGGATTGTCATATCTACGACAGGCATATTCCTTCTGTCGAACGCATGATCTCTCTGGAACCGTACGATGCGCCGCAGTTTCTTATCGATCCGAACATAAAGGATTTTTATCAGTTTGACAGAAAGAGCTTCCGCATCGAGAACTATCATTACCATCCGTTCAATGATACGATCCCTGTGGCGATCTGAGGTGAAACTATGCAAGCAATCGTCAATGTAAGTCCCGAATGGGGAATCGGAAGTGATAACAGGCTGCTCGTGCGCATAAAAGAAGACATGCGGAGGTTTCGTGCGTTTACGACACACCATACGATCATAATCGGTCGCAAAACGCTTGAGACCTTTCCGGGAGGCAAACCGCTGCCGGATCGTGAGAACATTATCCTGACGCGGGATCCGGACTATACTGTCGAAAATGTGCTTGTATGCCACAGCCTGAATGAACTGCGAGCGATTCTTTCCGACAGAGATCCCGACTCTGTCTATGTATGCGGCGGCGAGCAGATCTATCGGCTGCTGCTGCCGTATTGCAACACCGCGTTCGTCACAATGACCGAAACGAACAGCAAAGCCGATCGTTTCTTTCCCGATCTGAACCGTAATCCGGACTGGGTCCTTACAGAGGAAGGGGAACCGAAAACGGAGGGGGAGACGACGTTCCGATTTCTCAAATATAAAAACACAAAGCCGCTTTCGCTGTGAAAGCGGCTTTTCGAATCCATTCCCGTAATCTTTCTATTCGGTTATTCTTCGTCTGTTCAATAGCATTGAAATCAGGAATGCTGCAATCCCTTCCGACAGCAGAAGCAGGCAGAAGATCGACAACCCGTTCGAAGCAGCAAGCATTTGCCCTTGCGGAACGCATCTTGCAACAATTCGCAGCGCATCCGACAGAACAGAAAGATCCGTAAAGCATCCTCCGAAAATTGATGTGACGATCGCAAGGAACGGCGCAAGGATGTCGATCCGTCCGGCTGTATTGAATCGGGAAATCAGAAGGCATATCCCACTGATGCACACGGAATAGCAGAGCCAGGCAAAGACAGCGGCGACACTCTTTTCCGGCGAGAAGAGAAACGCTATGACCGAGATCAGCAAAGCTACAAGAAACAGCGCGAGATAATCGCCGAACAAGGATATGTTTTTTCCGTGACGCTGCGTTTCCATGCGTTCGGCGACGTTCCTTGCATGCATATCGGACATGCGTCTTGTCAGGGTAAGCAGGATCAGCAGGAGCGTAAGGCATGCGACTCCGTTGTAGCTTGCGCGAAGCAAACCGTTGTTCTCGGAAACGCTTTTGCCGTTTTTGCCGTACGTTTCAACGGAATACATACGCGGCGTCGGCGCTTCCCGCATGTACGCGGTAAAAGCGCTGTCGTCCTCATCGGTAAACCCGTCTTTTCTCAGCGCTTCCCGAACGCGCAGTTCGCTTCTTTGTGCGATCAAAAGACCGGCCGAGGTTTCTCTCAACAGCTGCGCGGAATCCGCTCCGGGCGCCGATTTTATTGAAATCAGATCCGCAGCCTGATCCTGCAGAATCTTTTCGTCATATTCGGGATCAATAATCAGCATCGCTTCCGCAGAATCGAAGAGCATCAGATCCTCGCCTTCGGAAATCGTTTTTACAGTTGTTGCCTTAATTCCTTCCGTATCGGACAACGAACTGCACAGTGCGCTTGATACAGGTCCGTCGCACAAGTCGACGATAGCGATACAAATCGATTCCGGAGGTTTTGCCGCAGCTACCGTTGATGCTGAAGCAAAGCAGCAGCACAGCAGAATGCTGACGATCGCGAACGAACGGACACCTCCGAAATAAGCGGCGATCTTATGTACGGATATGCACAGAAGCGTACGGATCATTTGCGCCTCCCGAAGCATGCGAACGGTTTTTTATAGATCAGCAACGAAAGTCCGAGAAAAACGGGAATTGACGCCGCGGCAGGAACGATCGCCTGCAGCGTATCGGCAACGCCTCTTCCGAGCGATATCAAATGAAAGACTTTTGAGACATAATACGGCAGCGAAGCGTATGAAGCATAGCGTACCGAATCCGGAATCATGCGATAGGGGAAAAGGCCTCCGCCGATCACAAGCATCAGGATCATGATCGTGTTTCCGATCAGCTGCGTTCTTTCCGAAGAGCGACAGATTAGACTCAACAGCAGGAAAAATAAAAACGAAGCAAGGAACAAGATGCACAGCGCAGGGATCGTCTTCGCAGCGTTCGGCATGTTGACAATAAACAGAACGGCGGCAATCGGCAGTGCCGTGAGGATTGCCGAAGCGATCACCTTGGAGAGCACCATATGGAAGCTGCCGCTGTTTGAAGCCGCAAGTCGGTCGATGATGCCGAGTTCCTTTTCTTCGTGCAGATTCCGAACGATACAGAGCGGAATGAACATCAGCAGCATGGAAACGACGCCAATGCAGAAAAATGCCTTTTCGGAGATCTGCGCGTCATTATAAAGCGCGCCGACTTCAAAATATCGCATGCGCTGCATCGTTTCCTGAATGGAAGTGTTGGAATAATTTGCGAAAATCTCACGCTGCTGTTCCGGACTGATCTCCCCGTAACGAACACGTTCATCCGCGTAGTATACGCGCTGATTTTTTTCCAGAATACCGATGACCGCACCGACTGTAGACCGTACTATGTATGCTTCCCTCGGCATGTCGGAATTCAGAACGATCTTCACATCGGTATCCTTCATTTCGTAAAGATCGTAGAAAAAGTCTTTCGGGATCGTAATTACAGCAGCGCAATCCTGCGAGAAAAGCGTTTCTTCATCCAGCGTGTCGGATGTGATCACGCGGTCAAATACAGAAACGCTCCTCAGCTGTGTGACAAGAAGGTTAGTAGGTTCTGAATCGTCTTCCATGCGAACGGCGATGGAGAAGGGCTTCATATAAGAATTCTCTTTCGCCATGCCTTGCATGAAAAAAGATAGCAAAAAGAATAAGCCGATCGGAAGGATCAGCAACAGGATGCCTTTCGGGCCGTTGCCGCAGATCAGCTTAATGTCTTTTTTGATGCAGGCGATCAGTTTCATTCTTCCGTCTTACCCGATTTCCGGTTTTCGAAGGCTACGATCTTTTCTTCAATGATTTCTCCGTGCGACATTGTGATAATACGGTCGCAAACGGATTCCAGATCCATATCGGAATGGCTGATGATCACGATGGAACAGCCGTTGTCTCTCATACGCTGAACGGATTCCATCATAACGCCGACGGAACGTGCATCTGCGCCGACGGTCGGTTCGTCCAACAGCAGCAGGGCAGGATTGATTACAAGTGAAGCGGCCATATTCAGGCGGCGTTTCATGCCGCCCGAATATGTTTCCACCCGCTTATTCGCTTTATCTTCAAGATTCATCAGCTTCAGCAGATACTTGATCCGCATCGCCTTTGCTTTTCCGTGAACGCCGTATATCTCTGACCAGAAGGATAGATTCTGCTTGCCCGTCAGCGTAGGATAAAGCGCGATCTCCTGCGGTACATAACAGATCTGATCCTTCAGCGATTCGGAAGCTGTACGCTTTCCGGAATCCGGACGAATCACGCCTGCAATCAAACGCAGCAGCGTGGATTTTCCCGCGCCGTTTTCACCGCGGATCCCGAGGATTTCATTCGGCATCAGGGATAAATCGACGTCCTTCAGAATCGTGTCATTCCCATAGGAAACCCGGACTTTTTGTAAGCAGATAATTCCTTCCATTTTTGCATATATACCGCGTATTGTGTTCGTCAGCAGAACCGATCACCGCATGGAACCGAGCATTTGCAGCGGAGCAATGAATTTGTAGAGCAGCTGTTCAAGCTGTTCGGGGGTATAATTGCTGATATCTACTGTTTCTGCTCCGGTCGGACGCTGTACACCGGTACCGGGGGTGACGTTGATATGGATCTTCGCTTCGCCCTCCACGTCCAGATCGAGCAATTCCGCATCGAACGAGATCGTATGCATCATACCGTTTTCATTCGGTTCCACAACGATCGCGGCAACCTTTTCGGAATCGACGATCACGTCGAAGCTGCCTGCGTACGTTCCGATCACGGATTTTTTGTTTTTGTCAAAGGATCCGTCAAACCGGAATTCCCTGTCAACGTTCAATTCGAGATTGCACATCCCGTCAAAGCCTTCCACGAAATTGACGTATGCGATCTCCTTATCGTCCTCCAGAACGGAGATCATCTTTCTGCAGCCCGTTTCGTTGTTGAACGTGTCCAGAATGACATCAAATTCGCGAGTTTTGAAATGCTGGCGGATGATGTCGTTCCCCTGGATCGCCACGATAAAAGTCAGCTCTTCTTCATAAATGTCCTCAGCGGTATCGGAAATATTCTCTCTCGCACTCTGGAAATCAGATTCAGTCATGCCGTTGATCGAACAGATTTTCGAAAGATAGCCGTTTCCGTTTTCCGCGATATCCATAACCTTATTCAGGAAAAACTCGATCTGTTCCTGCGTGGGACGCCAGGTATACAGCTCGCACGTCACCTGCTCCTGACCGTTGAACAGAGCGACTGTCTGTTCGGTCTGAATATCGATCTCAGCCATATTCACGGTGTCCTTCAGCGCCTGTTTGACCGCTTCATAATCGGATTCGAGATTTGGTTTCTCTTCGTCCGAGAACAAATATTCCATAATTGCGTCAAGTTCCGCGTTGTCGGCGCCCATCGAACCGTAAAGATTTTTCATCAGAACATCGAGAGAAGCGACATACAGCTTATCAGATCCGGGCGCGCAATAGAAAGAGATCGTTTTCTGGCCGATATCGAAGACTCTTACATCCAGAAGCGGATTGTTGTACAGCAGCAGCGCTAAGCCAAAGTTTCTGCCGTTTTGAACATCGGAACGAATCTGCAGCTTTGCATTTTTGAGAATGGACGCCGCATCAAATCCATCGTAATCGCCCGATTCCGGGATCTCTATCGTAATATCCGCATCAAAGGACGCTTTTGTCAGTTCAGATGTTACAGCGTTGGCTTGATTGCGTACATCGACGACTGCTTTCTCCTCCAGTTGAACAAGCTTTTCCTTGGAAGGTTCCAAGACCTTCTCTCTTTTCAATCCGTTTTTGCCGAATACACCGGTGAGGAAAAGCACAAGAACAACGACTCCGACCGCAAGAACGCCTGCACAGATGCCGAGAATGATCCCAAGCTTATTGCTCTTCTTCGGATTCGGGTCAGTTTCTGTCTGAGGCGTTGCATAGTCCTGCATCGGTTCAGGCTGCTCGTCGGTTATTTGCTGTACCTTTGTACCGCACATGGGGCAGAAGAGCTGATCGTCAGCGAGCTTTTCGCCGCATTGCATACAGTATTTCATAATAGTGTTCTCCTTTCAAATAATTATAAAGATTATACCTTAAAACACATTGTATGTCAAATCCTGTTGAGAAAACGAATACAGATCATTGGGATCGGCATCAATTTAGAAGCAAACGAAAAAACCTCTTCACCGGAAGAGGTTTGATTGGTGGAGCTTAGGGGATTCGAACCCCTGATCTCTACACTGCCAGTGTAGCGCGATAGCCAACTTCGCTAAAGCCCCGAACAAATGGTATTATACGTCATCACATTCAAAAAGGCAAGCTTTTTTTCACAGGAACACGTTATTTTTATGAACATTGCAAAAAATCTCTTCACGCATGAAAAAAGTATGATATACTGTATTCATGGAAAAGAAATCGGAAAATAGGATTCATATTGGAAGAGATACCCTCTTTACGCACAATAAAAGGAAAAAGCCTTTTGTTTTGGATGTGCTGTTCCTGACACTTAAACTTTTGCTTGTTTCCGTTCTGATCGTAGGAATGGCGGTCGCAGGACTTGCTTACGGCGTTTTAAAAGCATATATCGACACAACCCCGATGTTCGATACCGCCCAGCTAACCAAAAGCGACCGGACATCTTATCTGTATGATGTAAACGGAAATGAGTTGATGTCAATTTCCGCTATTGAGTACCGCGATTGGGTTGGTCTTAAAGATATTCCGCAATATCTGCGCGACGCTTTCATTTCGGTAGAAGATGTTCGCTTCTATAAGCACAGCGGCGTCGACTTCAAGCGATTGTTTTCAGCTGCGCTTGAGATTCTCGGAAACAGCAATTCTTCCGGAGGCAGCACAATCACACAGCAGCTGATCAAGAACAAAGTTCTCGGTACCGAACGTACTTACAAACGCAAGATTCAGGAAGCATTTTTGGCTTTGCAGTGCGAAAAAGTGATGGAGAAGGATGCTATCCTGGAAGCATATCTAAACGATATCTACCTCGGCGGATCGAATTACGGTGTGAAAACCGCAGCAAAGGATTATTTCGGAAAAGAACTGCAGGAGTTGACAATCCGCGAATGTGCGATGATTGCCGGCTTGACACAGAATCCATACCGTTATAATCCGCGGCTGAACCTATATTGGGAAAAATACGGCAGAAGCCCCGATGCATATGAAAAGTATACGGTCGCGCGTACAAATACCGTCCTCAGCCGTATGTATGAAAATGATAAAATCAATCGGGAACAGTATTTGTCTGCTTTGAACGAAGAGATCACGATCATCCCCGAATCTGCCAATACAAAGATGTACGATTACGCATACTTTGTCGAATACTGTATGGACGACGTGATTTCACACTGGATGGAAAAGGATCATGTCGTGAACAATGCGCAGAATCGACAGATCTACGAGAACAAACTCAGAACCGGAGGCTATCGTATCTACACGACGCTGGATCCATTTGTTCAGGAAACAGTCCAATCCACGCTGTCTGAATGGGACGGATATCCGAAGCTTGCCGACGAAAGTCAGAACAAGATCACTGAAGTCATTTCAGACAGTATTACAATTGAAACAGTTGAACCTCAAGCCGCATCGGTTGTAATTGACCAACACACCGGTGAGATTCGCGCGATTGTAGGCGGCCGGAATGAACCGCAGATCCGAAAAGGATTGAATCGAGCAACGCAAAGCTACGTCGAAATCGGATCCTCCGTAAAGCCGCTTGCAATCTATGGTCCTGCACTTGATAACGGTGCTTCTCCTGCCACGATCGTTGCCAATGTGACCGGAGCTATCGAAGGATGGGGAGGAGAAAACGGATATCCCGAAGGCGGGTTGACCAAAAAACACTTTGGCCCTGTTACGCTGAGATACGGTCTGACGTATTCTCTCAACGTGGTTGCTGCGCGTCTGTTGTTTTCCAGATATGTAGGCGTTGATCGAGCTGTCGAATATCTGAAGCGTCTCGGAATTGATGAATCACAGCTCAATAAAGACGGTCCCGGTCTTGCCCTCGGAACAAGCGGTATCTCGCCGCTGCAGCTTTGTGCCGCTTACGCAGCCATTGCAAACAATGGTTACTATAATGAACCACTGTCCTTTACGAAAGTAACGGATAAAGACGGAAATGAGATTCTGAACGCCGATATACTTCGCGGGTCGCCTACAAAAGTCTATTCCGATACAGCGACCGCTTTTATGCTTGTTGATCTATTGAAAAACGCCGTCTCCTCTGGAACCGGTGCAAAAGCACAGATTCCCGGCTATGATGTGGCCGGCAAAACCGGAACAAACTCAGATTATGCAAGCGTTTGTTTTGCGGGCATGACCTGCAAATATACTGCTGTTGTATGGATTGGTCATGATCAACCCGTAAATAAGCTCGCTAAGGAATCGAGCGGCGGAGATTATGCGGCTGTCTTATGGAAACTGTTTATGTCAGAGCTTATGGATGGCGTAGAAAGCAAACCGATCATTCCGGAAAATGAATCGTCATTGGGACTCATCCAGAGGACGGTCTGTCCGATTTCCGGAAAGCTTGCGACCGACGCTTGTATTCATTACAGAAACAGCAGGGATGAATTCAAAAAATACAATACCGTCACCGACTGGTTTACGTATTCGAACGTGCCCACAGAACCTTGCGATATGCATGTAACGTTATCGATTTGCAAAGAATCCGGATTGGTTGCCGGACAGTATTGCGATACGAACAATATTGAACAAAGGACATTCATACTGCTTCGCCCCGGCAGTCAATTCTACGGCCTCGATGACAGCGTTTTGAATCGTCTTTTCTCGGATTCGTGGGTTCGCACCGACAGAACCGTATCGCAGTTCATCTCAGAATATCCCGTATGTACGATTGATTCTTCCTTCGATTCCCTTAAGAAGAAAGGAGAGAGCTTGATCCGTTCTGTAGAAGAACTGATTGCGGAGAATACTTCTATCGGTGAAGAGGAAATCGCGAACATCAGAGCAATTATCGAAACGATGCGAAAAGCGGACAACTCAGACGACTACCATAAAGCATACGATCTTCTGCTTTCGGAATACAATCGTCTGCTTCTTCTGCCGGGATCGTAAACACAGTGTGAAATTCATGCGAACTTCTCACAAATCGCTTGCTTTGAAGCAGAGGATTGCTATAATAATGTAAAATGAACAGGAGGATGAATCCTTATGGCTACAAGAATACTGATATGCGATGACGAACCTGTCGTTCATGAATCTCTGCGGATTTATTTTGAAGCGGAGGGGTATGAGGTCATAGACGCATACGATGGGGAAGAAGGACTTCAGAAAGCGGACAGTTCCGTTTCTTTATTGATACTTGATATTATGATGCCGAAAAAGTCCGGGATCGAAGTATGCCGCGAGATCCGGAAAAGCTCGACTGTTCCTATCGTTATGCTCACGGCGAAAGGGGAGGAGATCGATCGCATTCTCGGGCTTGAACTCGGCGCGGACGATTACATTGTCAAACCGTTCAGCCCTCGTGAGGTAGTTGCACGCGTAAAGGCGATCCTGCGTCGCGTAGAATCTAAGGCGGAATCCAAGGATCCGAATATTATTTCCTACAACGGCTTGACGATCGATCTGAACAGTTATTCTGTTACGCTGCGCGGCGAACATATTATCTGCACACCCAAGGAAATCGAGATCCTATATATGCTTGCTTCCAATCCGGGCCAGGTTTTTACGCGAGATACGCTTCTGTCACGCGTTTGGGGATACGATTTTGCAGGTGAAACAAGAACAGTCGATACGCATATCAAACGTCTTCGTGCTAAGCTTAATTCCGATGGCCTCGGATGGAGCATCAAAACGATTTACGGCGTCGGATACAAATTTGAGTTGGAAAACGCATAAAGCGATATGAAACGAAGAGGCGAAGTATTTCGCAGAGCATTTTTAATTTGCATGGTGTTGCTGATCATCGGCAACCTTGCTTTGGTACTCGCGTATACCTACTTCGGAAAAAAAACATACGTCGAATTGGACCGCAAGTCGCTCAATCAGACAGCGGACAGCATTCAGGAACTTTTTACGTTTCCTATCGGTCAGGAAATGTCCGTAACTGCGCTGAACGATTATTTCAACGCATTGTTACCGTCCAATGAGATCTCGTTTGTACTGACGATCTACAGCTCTCACGACCGCAAAAGTACGCTTTCAAACCGTCCCGATCTGATCGAAAATACACACATACAAGAGCTTGAATACCGGATCACATCCGGAGAATCAATCCGATCCGACGACTTCAGATTTGCAGACAGATCCGGTGCGATATGCGTGGGACGGCCGATCATTATCAGCGGCGATCACATCGTCGGATGCTTTGTTCTTGTACGTGAGATCAGCCATATCAACAATGCATTTGCGCGTCTTTCCCGTTCTCTATGGTTTGTTTCGCTGCTTGTTTTACCGCTTCTGATCCTGACCTCATTCTTTGCCGTCAAGCAGATGCTGCATCCGATCACGGAAATGACCAAGGTTGCAAGACAGCTTTCCAAGGGGAATTACGACGTACGTGCAAACGATCGTTACCCAGGTGAACTCGGTCTGTTTGCAAGAACGCTGAATAATATGAGCAGTGCGCTTTCATCCACGATCCATCAGCTTGAGACCGAGAAGCGACAGCTTGGATATATCCTGTCCAGCTTCAGCGACGGCGTTGCCGCCATCAATAAGCAAGGAGAGCTTACGCATTACAATCCGGCATTGATGAAACTCTTCGGCGCCGTCGACGTACATTCGACCATGGATCTTGTTCCAGATAAATCGATTTGGGAAGCATTTGAAGGCGTTGTGGACTCCGAGGAGCCGCGCATGTTTCATTACAATCTTCCCGGCGAGCGGATTCTTTGGATTTCTATCGTTCCCGTTATTTCAGATACGGAGGGATGCGTCGGCGCCGTCGGTGTTTTTAAGGACGCAACGGATATCGAAAAACTGGAACGGATGCGCAACGAATATGTTGCAAATATCAGTCATGAGCTGCGTACGCCGCTGACGTCGCTGCGCGGTCTTTTGGAACCGTTGTCCGACGGTATGGTTAAGGATCCGGAAGCACAGAAAAGATATTACAGTATCATGCTGAAGGAAGTCGAGCGACTTTCCCGTCTGATCACCGATATGCTGCAGCTGTCGCGTCTGCAGGCAGGCACCGAAGCTATGGAAATGACGATGTTCGACGTGAACGAGCTCTTGGAAGAAGTTTCGCAAAGCTTCCAGACGGAAGCAAAAAAGCGCAATATCCGGATAGAACTTGAAACAGAGGAATCCTTGTCTCCGGTTCTCAGCGACCGCGACCGTGTCGAACAGGTGCTTGTGATCCTGATCGATAATGCGCTCCGTTATGCAAAAACGACGATACGGCTTCGCGCAGTCGATACATCCGCCGAGGTCCTGATTGCCGTTTGGGATGATGGAATAGGGATCTCTAAGGAAAATCTCAGCCGTGTATTCGAACGCTTTTTTAAGGTCGATTCCTCACGCAAGGACGGGGGGACCGGTCTAGGCCTTTCGATTGCCAAAAAGATCATGGATCAGCTTGAGGAACAAATTGACGTTGACAGCGAGGAAGGGAAGTGGACGTGTTTCCGATTCACTCTGAAAAAATATGTCAGCAACGCGATCCCTCTTTCATCTGTGCCGGATATCGTTATTTCTCCTGGTAATCACACAATCTCATAATCAATATCCAATCATATATAGCAGCCTCCCTGCGTATGCTTAAACCAGCAAAGCAAGGAGGTTTTTATATGGAACACAAGCATAAAATCGTAAGAAAAAGCAATGGAACGCAGGGATCTGGCGGTTTGTTTACTGCTTTTGTTATCATTTTGGTCCTTGCCGCAATTGCCGGCGTGATAGTGCTTTCTCCGATCGGAAAGTATCTCAACGATACGCTGATCGGTCCGTTGTTTTCTTGTTCCGAAGAGAAAAAAGAGGACCAAAAGATCGTTTCGACGCTTTCCGCGCAGGATAAACAAGCGGCAGAAGTCACGCCTTCTCCTAAACCGGAAGAACCTGTTTACAGCGCTGTCACGGTTGAAGAAACGCCTTTTTATATTCTGCAGATGGGGGCCTTTACAACACGTGATGATGCGGAAAAGCATGCTGCCGAGATTCGAAGAATGGGAGCCGGAGGCTTTGTCTATGCGGAAGGTTCGATATTTCGTGTGTTTGCCGCTGCATATACGGATGAAAGCAGTCTCATTAAGGTACAATCGCAGGTGCGTTCTGACGGATTCGAAGCAACGCCTTATATCACGAACAAAAAAGCTGTCAAGCTCACGCTTGAAGGGGATCCTAAAACTGTTTCCGCGCTGAAAGAATTGATCGAACTGATCAACTCAATTCCAAATCGTCTGTGTGAGCTGTGCCTATTGTACGATAAAGGTGAGATCACCGGACAGGAAGCAACGGATGTTCTGCAGAAAATGCTTGAATCATGCAAATCAAGCCGTTCTGTACTTGCAGATACGGCAAATGACTCCATTGAGCCGATCCGCAATCTTTTATCGGGATATCAGGAAAAAATCTCGACATTCCTTCAGGAAAATGATATGATAGAAAAAAAGACGGCGTCAGGCGAACTGAAACGTCTTCAGTTAGCGGTCATTATAGATTATATATTATTTTTTGATCGGAAATGAGGAGACATGGATCACGTAACGATTTATACGGACGGCGCTTGTTCATGCAATCCCGGACCCGGCGGCTGGGGCTGTGTATTGATTTACGGCGAGCATCGAAAAGAAGCCAGCGGCAACGCCGAATCCACGACAAATAACCGTATGGAACTTACGGCGGCGATCGAAGCGCTGCGGCAGTTGAAACGAAGCTGTTCTGTAGATCTTTATACGGACAGCGCATATCTGTGCAATGCGTTTGAGAAAGGCTGGCTGAAAAACTGGCGTGTGAACGGATGGAAAACCTCAAATCGCCACGAAGTCGAAAACCGCGATTTATGGGAACAGATCGATGCATTGTGCGTTACGCATTCAGTCGTGTTTCATAAAGTCAAAGGCCATTCGGATAATGTCGAAAACAATCGCTGCGATAAACTTGCTCGAGACGCGATCAAAAATTTGACTGAAAACAATAAAGAATGATCCAAAGCTCCGGTCCGATATGCGGATCGGAGCTTCTTGATAAAATTGCCGAAATTCACATAAAATATGTCAATTATGTAAACATCTATTCGTTAAACTTGTCTTTAACGAATAGTTATGTTAAAATACAATTACTCGAATCCCTATCCCTATTGCATACTTCGAGGTTATCATGAACGAATATCAGATTCAGAAAAAGCTTGATTACACCGAACGGTTCCGCAAGATTCTGTCCGAGCTTCCGACCTTTTGCGCAGTATATTTCCGCGCGGTCGAACCGACGACGTCAATACTGACGCGATACGGATATGCGGTTGATCTTCGTACCTTCTTTACATTCCTGACATCCGGACAAATCGACCGGTTCGCCGGAAAAGCCATTCATGATTTGAAGCTGTCCGATATGGAGCTCCTCTCTTCTCTCGACATTGAATTATATATGGAATACATTTCTCTTTATAAACAGCAGACCGCAGAAGGTGAAAAGATCGTAGAGAACAACGAGCGCGCGAAATCCCGTAAACTTTCTGCTATACGTGCAATATTTAAGTTTTTATATAAAAAATCAATGATCAATACAAACTGCGCATCCCTTGTCGATACGCCGAAGCTGCATGAAAAGGCGATCATTCGTCTGGATGCCAACGAGGTTGCGGATCTTCTTGATACCGCCGAACAAGGCAGCGGCATGTCAGCTGCACAGCGGCGATTTCATGACAATACGAAGCTCAGGGACGTTGCGATCCTCTCTCTGTTTCTCGGCACAGGCATTCGTATTTCGGAGCTTGTCGGGATCGACATCAACGACGTCGATTTCTCGAAGAACGAATTTGTCATCACGCGAAAAGGCGGCAACCAGGAAACGTTGGCATTCGGTCCCGAAGTCGCCTCCGCGCTGTTTGAATACCTGACCGTCCGCAAGGAGATCATTCCTGTTTCCGGACATGAGAATGCATTCTTCCTTTCTCTGCAGCGGAAGCGCATCACACCGAGAGCCGTTGAGAATCTTGTCAAAAAATATGCGCAGATCGCAACGCCGCTCAAGAAAATCACGCCGCACAAGCTGCGCAGTACCTACGGCACGATGCTGTATCAGGAAAGCGGAGACATTTATCTGGTTGCCGACGTACTCGGACATAAGGACGTCAATACGACGCGAAAGCACTATGCCGCTATGACCGAAGAGAAAAGCAGACTTGCAGCGAAATATATCAAGCTTCGGGAAGAACAGCCGGATCCTCCTCTCCCGCCTTCCGTATAATTCTTTTGCGAACATTTGTTTGCATTTTGGATTCATCTGTGTTATGATATGAATCGAGGTGAACTGTGATGAAAAAAGTAAACGACGCAAAAGAAAAGATCTATCACTGCATCATGTCCGAACAGGAGAAAAACGGTTACCCTCCGACGGTACGGGAAATCTGCACCGCAGTCGGTCTGACCTCCCCTGCCTCCGTTCACAGATATCTCAGGCAATTGGAGGAAGAAGGTCTTCTGATCGTAGATGCAAACAAAAAGCGTGCATATTCGACGCCGCGCGGAAGTCAGCGCACGCAGGACGTGCCTTTGCTCGGCAAAGTTGCTGCAGGCGTTCCGATCCTGGCGCATGAAAACCGCGAGGACTCTTTCCCTATTCCTTCCATGCTGCTGCACGGGATCCGAAACGACGCCTTTATGCTTCGGATAGACGGTGAAAGCATGAAGAACGCAGGTATCTGCGATCGTGATATCATCGTCGTCGAACAGGATGTTTCCCCGCGTGACGGCGATATCGTCGTGGCGCGCGTGGACGGCGAAGAAGTCACAGTCAAGCGATATTTTCAAAAAAATAAGGAGATCGAGCTTCGTCCCGAAAACGAAGCCTTCACTCCGATGTTCTATCCGTCCGACCGTGTCGAGATACTCGGCTGCGTGACAGGATTAATGCGCAGTTATTAAAGCTCTTACGACGCTTCTTGCCGCCAGAACCGCGTGCTCATAGGACAACGCGCCCTGCATATACGCGATATAAGGCTCACGAATCGGTCCGTCGGCGCTTAATTCCGTGGTTGCACCCTGGACAAAAGCTCCTGCCGCCATGATTACGGGATCCGCATAGCCGGGCATTGCCCAAGGTTCCGGAACCACAAAGCTGTCGATCGGTGCCGCTGCCTGAATCGCCTGCATGAATGCGATCATCTCTTCTTTCGTATCGAACATCACGGATTGAATGATGTCGCTGCGCAGATCGTTCACCTTCGGCAGCGTCCGATATCCCATCTGTTCAAACAATGCGGAAAACAGCACAGCGCTTTTCATACACTGCGCAACGGTATGCGGCGCCATAAACAGCCCCTGATAAAACGGACGATACGACGCAGCGTACGACCCGATTTCCCTGCCGCAGCCCGGCACGGTCTGCCGATATGAAACGGCTTCGATCAGGTCCTTTCTTCCCGCAAGATAACCGCCTGTCGGAGCGATCCCTCCGCCGCAATTCTTGATAAGACTCCCGGCGATCAGATCAGCGCCGACCGTCGTCGGTTCTTTCTCTTCCGTAAATTCACCGTAGCAATTATCGACAAATACGATCACATCGGGACGAATTGAACGCACATACGAGATCGCTTCCCCAATCTTTTCAACGGTCAAAGCGGGCCGCCAGGAATACCCTCTGGACCGCTGCAGATAGACCATGCGGATCGAACGATCGGAATGCAGCGCCTCCCCTGCCTTCTCAAGGTCGATCCGATCGTTCAGCAGCGGAATCGATTCGAATCGAATCTGAAAACGTGACAATGCGTTCGGCAGGTCGCCGTTCAGCCCGATCGCGCTCTCCAGCGTATCGTAAGGCGAGCCCGTCAGCGAAAGGATCGTTTCATTCGGTTCAAGCACGCCCGACAATCCCAGAAAAATGGCATGTGTTCCGTTTGCGATCTGCGGACGGACGAGCGCTGCTTCCGCTTCCAGCGATTCCGCGAATACTTCGTCCAACGCGTCGCGTCCGATGTCGTCATATCCGTACCCCTCCGTAGGTGCAAAATGCCTTGCCGAGATGCGATTATTCTGAAACGCACGAAGCACGCGATCCTGACAGGTCAGCGCAATCGCGTCGATCCTTGAAAACGTTTCCGAAGCGAGCGCTTCGGCGCTTTTGATCATTTCATTGATTTCCATATATAAGCTCCGAGATTTTTTGAATCATATCCTGCTGCGACTCGATCATAGGATCCAGCCACAGCGTATTCGGATTGCGTTTGAACCACGTGATCTGTCGCTTTGCAAAATGCCGTGTATCAAGCTTGATCTTCTCGACCGCATCGAGAACGAAACAGTTTCCGCAGTACGCATCATACAGCTGCGCATATCCGATGGATTGCATGGCGCGATATCTATTCGGCGTGAATCCCCGATCGAACAGCGCATACGCTTCTTCCAGCAATCCGTCGCGCATCATCTGATCGACACGGCGGTCGATCCGTGCATACAGTGTCTTTCGATCCGTATTCAATCCGACACGTATCACCCGATACGTACCGTCCTCCGTCTGTGCTGTTTCGAAAGACCGATTCAATTCGGAAAACAGTTTTCCTGTAATCCTGAATACCTCAAGCGCGCGAACGATGCGTTTCTTATCATTGGGATGCAACCGTTCAGCAGAAGCGGGATCTGCCGCTTTCAGCGCTTCAAATACGGCGTTTCTGTCCAAATCATAGTCTTTCTCGATCGACGCCCTTAAAACCGGATCCGAAGGCGCTGAGAAGCGCATATCGGCAAATACGGAGTCAAGGTAAAGGCCGCTGCCTCCGACGACGATCGGCAGCTTTCCGCGTGATACGATCCCGTCGATCGCTTCTCTTGCAAGGTCCCTAAAGACAGAGACCGTGAACGCTTCGTCGGTGATTTGGGCGCAATCGACCATGTGATGCGGAACACCTTTTCGTTCCGCAACAGTCGGTTTTGCAGAACCGATATTCAGTTCTTTATAAACCGCAACGGCATCTGCGGATACGATCTCTCCGGAATACGCCAGCGCGAGATCAACCGACAACGCGGTTTTACCGCAGGCCGTGGGTCCGACGATACATACGACGGTCGGTTTGCCGCTCATACGATCCTGCGGAACATCTTTTCCAGCTCCGTCTGCGTGATGCGAACGATGACAGGTCTTCCGTGCGGACAGGTCAGCGGCACATCGCCTTTCATAAACGAATCCAGAAGCGATGCGATCTCTTCGCGCTCGATCGTCTCCCCGCCTTTTACGGCATGCTTGCAAGCGGACTGCATCATGCGTTCCTTCAGCAGCGTCTCCGGAATGCTCTTTCCGTTTTCGCCAAGAAGCTGCAGCACAGCATGCAGAAACGATTCGTTCAAAAGCTGTCCGTTCAGACCGGGAACATCGGTCAGGGTCAGCTCAACAGCGCCGGATCTGGTCAGCCCGAATCCGAGCTCCGTAAACGTTGATTGATTCGATTCCCACAGAGACATCTCAGACGGCGTAAGCTTCACTTCTCTTGCGACAAGCAAAGGCTGAGACGTCAGCTCGATCCTGCGGGCAGTCAGGTCGTCATACAGTTTTCGCTCATGCGCCGCATGCTGATCTATGAGGAACATGGTCGTTCCGCGCGTTACGATCCAGTAGGTACGAAATACGCAGCCGATCACCTCGAACGGTTCATCGGAAAACAACGGGGCCGCGGGTTCGGATGCGATTCTTTCCTGCTTCTGCGCTGTATGCACCGTAAAGCTCGGGACCGTTCCGATACTGCTTTTCTCGCGGAATGTATTGAAATTGCTTTCCCGATAAGCGTACGCTTTATCTTTTGCGGCATAATCACGGAAATCGAACGCAGGCTTTTGCGTTCCCGTCCGTATGTCGGATTCCGTCGCGGGCGTCTGGATCGCGGGCTGCTTCGGAAGGACGTTGTCGAATGCGGCTTCCACATGTTTTTCACTTGCGCCGAGCGCAAGCTTTGCCGCCGCCGAAACCGATGTGAAGACACGATTCTCGTCTGCGAACCGTACCTCCGCCTTTGTCGGATGCACGTTGACGTCGACCTCCTGAGGCGCAAGCGCAAGGTTCAGCACGAAAAACGGGAATCTGCCGATCATCAGCCTTGTATCGTACGCCTGCGCAACCGCCGCCGATACAGGGATCGACCGAATCGAACGCCCGTTGATAAACAGCGTCTGATGTGCGCGATTGTTTCGAGCGATCTCAGGGAGACCAAGATAACCCGTGATCTTCATGTAGCCGCTGTCATATTCCACCGGAACGAGCTTCGTCGCTACATTCGGTCCGTACACGCAGTAAACGGCATTATACAGATCTCCATCGCCGTATGTCTCGTAAACCGTCTTTCCGTCGGCTTCATAGCGAAATGAGATCTCGGGCCGTGCGAGGATCATTTTGCCGATATAGTCGCCGATATACCCGGCTTCCGTACGCGCGGATTTCAGGAATTTCAGTCGTGCAGGTACAGAAGCAAAGAGCTCTTCGACCGTAAATGTCGTACCGTAGACACAGGGCGCGTCCTCCTCGCTGATAACGGTTCCGTTTTCGATCAGCAGCCTGGTCCCGACTTCTGCATCCTTCGGACGCGTCGTCATCGTAACGCGCGCAACCGAAGCGATCGAAGCGAGCGCTTCGCCGCGGAATCCGAGCGTCAGGATATGAGTCAGATCCTCGGCAGAAGCGATCTTGCTGGTAGCATGGCGCAGGAAAGCGTTTTTACAGTCTTCTCTTGCGATCCCGCAGCCGTTGTCGATCACGGTGATGGAACGCATGCCGCCGTTTTCGATACGGACCGTTACGGCAGTCGCGCCGGCGTCGACCGCGTTTTCAACAAGCTCCTTCACGACTGACGAGGGCCGTTCGACGACTTCACCTGCGGCGATCTGATTGGCGACCTGCGGTTTTAAAACATGAATGATCGACATAGGTTATTCTCCTTTCAGCGCATCCAGATAAGAATGCAGCTTCATAAACGCTTCGATCGGCGTCATACGATCAAGATCCAGCTTTTCGAGATCGTTCAAAATGGATTGCCGTACCTTCGATTCCAACGAGGACTCCGGCACGGAAGCCTCTTTCGGATCCCGTACCAGCAGATCGGACTGCTCAAGTTCCTTCAGAATTTCTTTCGCGCGAGACAGCACCGATTCGGGAAGTCCGGCAAGCTTTGCAACCTGAATGCCGAAGCTCTTGTCCGCGCTGCCTCTGACGATCTTTCGAAGGAAAAGAACGTCGTCGCCGATCTCCTTGACCGTGATCCGATAGTTCACAACGCCCTCAAGCTTTCCTTCGAGTTCGGTAAGTTCGTGGTAATGCGTAGCGAACAGCGTTTTGGCGCCGCAAAGGATCGGATTTGCGATATGCTCAAGGACCGACCACGCAATGGAAAGCCCGTCGAATGTGCTCGTCCCTCTGCCGATCTCGTCGAGGATCAAAAGGCTGTTCTTTGTCGCATTGTTGATGATGTTTGCCATCTCGCTCATTTCGACCATGAACGTGCTCTGTCCGCTCGCAAGATCGTCGCTTGCGCCGATGCGCGTAAAGATGCGGTCAACGATCCCAATCTCCGTCTCGTCCGCGGGAACGAACGAGCCGATATGCGCCATCAGCGTGATCAGCGCAACCTGACGCATATAGGTCGATTTACCGGCCATGTTCGGTCCTGTCACGATGAGCAGACGGTTTTTATCAAGGTCAAGCTGCACGTCGTTCGGAATAAACCCGTTTTTGATAGCGCGCTCTACGATCGGATGTCTTCCGTTCACAACGCGAATGACCGGTTCGTCGGAAATCGTCGGCATCACATATCGGTTGGAGACCGCAACTTCCGCAAGCGAACGATAAACGTCAAGATTTGCAAGCAGCGCTGCATCCTGCTGCAGCCGTTCGGTGCAGGCAAGAAGCGCTTCCCGCACCCCGCGGAACAGTTCCGTTTCCAGCTCAAGAAGCCGGTCTGACGCATTCAGGATCTTCTGTTCCAGTTCTTTGAGCTCCGGCGTAATGTACCGTTCCGCATTTGCAAGCGTTTGCTTGCGTTCATAATAATACGGCACATTCTGCGTGAAAGATTTCGTGACCTCGATATAATAACCGAATACGCGGTTAAAGCCGATCCGAAGCGTTTTTATCCCCGTTGCTTCCCGTTCCCGTGCGGCGATCTGATCGAGCGTCGTCTGACTGTCGCCGGAGATTGCTCGAAGCTCGTCCACCTCGGCGTTATAGCCCTTTCGGATCAAACCGCCGTCCTTGATGTTGATCGGAGGATTCGGATCGATTGCCGCGTCGATCAGCCCGATCACGTCGTCCATCGGATCCAGATTGCGAACGATATGATCGATCGCCTCGGCAGGGATCCCGCACAGAAGCATTGTGATCGGCGTGATCTGCCGAAGGGAGTTCATCAGTGCAATGCAGTCGCGTCCGTTGATCGTGCCGTACGCGATCTTGCTTGTCAAACGCTCGATATCATAGACGGAATCGAGGTATTCGCCGAGCATCTTCCGTGTGCGGAGATCCTTCACAAACGTATCGACCGCCTGCAGCCGGTAAACGATCTCGTTCTTCTTTTGAAGCGGACAGTCGATCCAGTTACGAAGAAGCCGAGCGCCCATGCTCGTTTTAGTCGCGTCAAGAAGATACAGAAGCGTGCTCTTTCTGCTCCCGTTGAACTGCAGCGGCTGTGTCAGCTCCAGATTTCTTCGGGTGGAGGCGTCAAGCTGCATGAACGCAGAACGATTCAGAAGCCGGATCGTATGGATATGGGACAGTGTGTTTTTCTGCGTGTCTTCCAAATACGACAGCAATGCGCCGGACGCGCCGATCGCAAGCGGTTTTCCTTCCAGGCCGAAGCCCTTGAGCGAGGCGATGGAAAAATGCTGTTTCAGGCGTTTCTCCGCCTGATCGGGATGATACCGAACGTTTGCAAGCTTTTCAAGGTAATATCCCGAACGGATCTTTTTTGTCAGAAAATCCTGTTCGAATAGCTGTTCGTTTGCAACGACCTCGGAAGGCGAAAGTCTTGTCAATTCGTCGAACAAAACGGCGGAAGCATCCGAGCCGTAAACCTCGCAGGTATAGAACGCGCCGGTCGATACGTCGGCGTATGCATAGCCGATCCCGTTCTGCGAATAGTTCAGCGCAAGGATATAGTTGTTTTTTGAACCGTCGAGCATCTTCTCCTCGATCACGGTTCCCGGCGTAATCACGCGTGTGACGGATCGGGTCACAAGGCCCTTTGCAAGTGCCGGATCCTCCATCTGTTCGCAGATCGCGACCTTATGTCCCTGCGAGATCATCTTGTTTACGTACGTATCGACGGCATGATACGGAACGCCGCACATCGGCGCGCGTTCGTCAAGACCGCAGTCGCGTCCGGTCAGCGTGAGTTCGAGGATCTTCGATCCTTCGATCGCGTCGTCGAAGAACATCTCGTAAAAGTCGCCGAGACGGTAGAAAAGGAAACAGTCGGGATACTGCTGCTTCACTTCCATATATTGGCGCATCATAGGCGTCAATTCGCTCATTTTTTCTCCTCCCCGGAGTCGCATTTGCTCTTGCAGGTGCTGCAGTTGCAGTCGCACGGCATGGACATGATCGCCTTTTCACGCAGCGCGCGGTCAAGCGCATCCTTCGCAGCCGTAAACGAACGATACAGCGGATTTCTCGAAATCTGCTCCGACATATACTCGACGTCGTTTGTAAGCCGGATCGCTTCCTGCGCATCGTAATCCGGATCCTGAATCAGATCCATCAGCTGTTTTGTTTCGCTCTGGTACGTATCAATCAGTTCCATCAAAGCCTTGTCCGCCTTGACCTTTTCGCTGAGCTCCAGATATGTTTTCAATTCATGCATCGATCATTTCCCCCAATAAAGAATTCTTATTTGTTTTTGTTACTCTTACGTTGACGTATCGGTTCATAAACTCCGGCTTTCCGGGAAAGTATACCATCTTGAAGTTCTGATACTTGCCGTACAGCATGGTTTCGTCTCCGCGGCAGTCGCAGCCTTCCACAAGCACCTCTCCGATATGTCCGATGTATTTTGCATTGTTTTCAACCGTTTTCTTTGCCTGCAGCTCGTTTAATTCCCGAAGCCTTCGTTTTTTGACGGATTCCGGGACCTGATCCTCCATTTTGGCGGCAGCGGTCCCCTGCCTCGGAGAATACGCAAACGTAAATGCTGCGGCGAACCCAACCTGCTCCACAAGAGACATCGTATCCCGGAACGCTTCCTCGGATTCTCCCGGGAATCCGACGATGATATCGGTCGTAAACTCGATATCCGAAACGAGCGATCGCAGTTTTTCGATGATCGAAAGATACTGCTCCCGCGTATATTTCCGGTTCATGCGTTTCAGGATCTCCGTATTGCCGGACTGTACCGGCAGATGCACGTGATGGCAAACATTCGGTAAGGACGCGATGGCCTGCATGACGTCCTCGGTCAGATCCTTCGGATGCGAGGACATGAACCGGATCCGCTTCAATCCCGGAACGTCGGACACATACCGAAGAAGATCTGCAAACGTCATTCCGGTCGATCCGTCGTTTCCGTAAGAATTGACGTTCTGACCGAGCAGCGTGATCTCAGTAATACCGCTTTTCACAAGAGACACGATCTCGCTGCGAACATCTTCCGGCTTTCGGGAACGTTCACGTCCGCGCACATAAGGTACGATGCAGTAGGAACAGAAATTGTCGCAGCCGTACATGATATTGACGAACGCGCTTCTGGGATTGTCCCGTAATTTGGGAAGGTCCTCCGCGATCGCATCTTCCGCGCGGTCGGTGACGGCGATCCTTTCTCCGCTCATTACGGCTTTCAGCATCTCCGGGAACCGGTACAGTACGTTCGTACCGAAAATCAGACTGACATGCGGAAACCGCTTCAAAAGCTTTTTCGCCATGCCCTCCTGCTGCATCATGCACCCGCAGATTCCGATGATCATTCCGGGCTTTGCATCTTTCAGTTCCTTCAGCGCGCCGATATTGCCCATCAGTCGTTTTTCGGCATGGTCACGCACGCAGCAGGTATTGAAAAGGATCAGATCGGATTGTTCTTTATCGGATGCTTCCGAGTACCCCATTTCGTAAAGCCAGCCCTTCAGCGTTTCGCTGTCGCGGACGTTCATCTGGCAGCCGAACGTTTCAACAAAAAAACGCAGTCCTCTCGGTTCGATCTCTTTTGAAAGCGTTTCTGCGATCTTATGCTGAGCGGCAAGTTCGGTTTCAGGGATGTAATGAATCGACTTCATCTTTATATCTCCATAAATTTTCATTTTATTATACATCAAACAGGTGCATGATTCAAGGATTGTTTTAGAACAGCATCCCATTTTTTACCGATTATAATTGTGCGAACTTTGCAGAAATTAAGCATGACAAATCCAGCAAGGAGGTGAAAAACATGGCACGCAATAACAATTCCGGCAATACGTCCAATGAATCCAAGAGCAAGCTGCAGTCGTTCAAGAGCGAAGTCGCTTCTTCCCTGAATATCGATCTGAAGCAGGGTTACAACGGCGATCTGACCTCCCGCGAGGCAGGCAGCATCGGCGGCGAAATGGTCAAGCGTATGATCGCTTATGCCGAAAAGAATCTTCACTGAACAGAAAGGAGTTAAGATACATGAGCAGAAACGGAGCTTTGATTCCCGAGAGCAAGCAGTCGCTGCAGAACTTCAAATATGAAGTCGCAAGCTCTCTGAATGTGGATCTGAAACAGGGCTATAACGGCGATCTGACCTCCCGCGAAGCGGGTTCGGTCGGCGGCGAAATGGTCAAGCGTATGATTGCATACGCACAGAACAACATGAACGGGTCTTCGTCCATGATGAGATAAACAAACATCCGAACAGATAAAATCGCCGCAAGTACGGCGATTTTATCAATTATGGGAAATCGTTTCCAGCTTTTGATATCGCTTTCGAGCTTCCGCAAGAAGGAGATTGTGCTGCACGTTCGGAAGCGCATATATTTCGTCGGCGGCGGCTGCAGCCTTTTCGATGATTTCAACCGTGCCGCCGGACAGGATCCCGTTGATCTCGCCGTCTCCGCTTTGTCTCACGCCGAACAGATCTCCGCTTCCGCGCATGTCAAGGTCGCGCTGTGCAATGGTAAAGCCGTCGTTGGTCTCGATCATCGCTTCGATCCGTGATCTTGCCGACTCCCCCGCTTTTTTCGCAAGTAAATAGCAATATGATTGTTCCTGCCCGCGTCCGACTCTGCCGCGAAGCTGATGCAGGGTAGCCAGCCCGAAATGATCCGCTCCTTCGATCACCATCGACGCAGCCTCCGGAACATCGACGCCGACCTCGATCACCGTCGTTGCAATCAGGATCGAAAGCTTCCCGCTTCGAAAATCCTCCATGATCGCAGTCTTTTCACGCTCGTGCATTTGCCCGTGGAGCGATCCGACCGGAGTATCCGGAATCCATTCCTTGATCTCACGAGAAAGCTCTTCCAAAGAGAGTCCCTCGTATCCTTCCGTAGGTTCGATCAGCGGGCAGACCACGTATGCGCGCTCGCCTTTTTCGGCACGGGAAGCAAGATGCAAATACAGATCCTTTCTTCGGCTTTGCGGAACAAACAACGTCTTGATCGGTTTTCTTCCGGGCGGCAATTCATCTATCACGGTCAGATCGAGATCCGCGTATAAAAGCAGCGCCAGCGTTCGCGGAATCGGCGTCGCAGACATGACAAGTACATCCGGTCGGATCCCCTTTGCCTCCATAGCTGCGCGCTGCATCACGCCGAAACGATGCTGTTCATCCGTTACGACAAGTCCGAGATCCCTGAACTTTACCGATTCGGAAAGCAGCGCGTGCGTGCCCGCGATCGTCCGCGTCTCGCCCACGGCAATGCGGCGCAGCGCTTCGGTTTTCTCTTTCTGCGTCATACTGCCGACGAAAAGCTGAACATCCGGGAACTGACGTTTCAGCGTTTCATAATGCTGTCTTGCAAGGATCTCCGTCGGCGCAAGGAGGACGCCCTGTTTCCCGTTCTGCGCAGCCACCGTCAGCGCAAACTCGGCAATCAACGTTTTTCCGGAGCCGACGTCGCCCTGGATCAACCGGTTCATCGGTCGATCCGAACGCATATCCTTTTCAACGTCTCGCATGGCACGGATCTGCGACGCGGTCGGAACAAACGAAATCTTGTGAAGGAACCGTTCAAAGATATGATCCGTGCGGAACGTAAATCCGTTTTTGCGGTTACGGTCATCGGAAAAGGATCGGATCGCGGTTAAGTACAGCACCGTTTCCTCGAAAGAAAGCCGCTTTTTTGCCTTGGCAAGCGTCTGTGTCGACACAGGAAAATGTGCGTTCCGAACAGCTTCGGTGTAACCGATCAGATCATACTTTTGCAGCCAATCAACAGGAAGAATGTCTTGCAGCTTACATTGCCCGAGAATCTCATTTACAGCTTCGCGGATCACGGTCTGTGTCAAGCCTTTTACCGACGGATAGATCGGAACGATACCGCCGTTTTCCCGGTTGATCTGCGGATTATAAAGCACAACGCCGCGTTTTTTGGAAACGAGACCGTTTGCGAGAAATCTCTCGCCGGTATGAAACTGATTCAAACGATAGGGTTGATTCATCCAACGCAGAGTCGCCTTTCCGGTAGCATCTGCCACGCGTAAGGACACGATATATTTGCCTTTGTTGTAAAAGATCGTCGGCTCCGCAAGCGCCGTCACGCGGATCGACGCACGATCACCGTCCGATAATGCGTGGATTTCCGTCGCTTGCGTATAATCAAGATACTCCCGCGGATAAAACCGCAGCAGTTCTTCCGGCGTACGGATATTCAACTGTGCAAGGAGAGCAAGGCGTTTCGGCCCAAGTCCTTTGATATCCTTCAGTTCCATGCAAAAAGCCGCCTTTCGGCGGCTGTGTTCGTTATTCAACGGATAGATAATAATAGTACAACGGCTGCCCGCCTCTTGCAACGATGAACTCGGCTTCTTCAAAGCGCTCCTGTAAATGATCGGCAAGCGCTTCCGCATCCTCCTCATCGACAGCTTCGCCGTAGTACAGATTCACGATCGGATCTTCGATGTTGCGCTTCTCGATCATCTTGCAAACGATCTGCTCAACGGCGTCGTTCACATCGGATGCGACTGCGGCGATGTCATTGTCGACGATGCCGATCATATCGCCTTCCTTGATGTCGATCCCGTTGTAGTGCGTTTCGCGGATCGCGTACGTCACGGCGCCGGAAACGATCTCATTGACCGCATCCTGCATGTTTTCCTTGTTCTCCTCAAGAGAAAGATCCGGATTGAACGCCATTGCCGCCGCAACACCCTGCGGGATCGTCTTTGTCGGAAGCACGATCACGTTGCAGGAGCAAAGGTTCTGCGCCTGCTGCGCCGCCAGAATGATGTTGGAATTGTTCGGAAGAACGAATACGTTCCTTGCATTGCACTGGCCGACCGTATTCACGATCGTGTCGATGCTCGGATTCATCGTCTGTCCGCCGGATATGATGCGATCGACCGAGAAATTCCGGAAAATCTCATCAATCCCGTCGCCCGCGCTGACCGCAACAATTCCGTATTCTTTCTCGTTGCGTTTTTTCTGTTCGATCAGCTGACGGTTCTGTTCGCGCATGTTTTCGATTTTGAGCCGATCGAGCTCGCCGAACCGCATCGCAAACTGCAGGATCTTGCCCGGGCAGTTGGAATGCACATGTACCTTTACAAAATCATCTCCGGCTGCAACGACAACGGAGTCGCCGACTTTCACAAGATGATCGCGAAGCCGTTCGAGATCCTCCTCGGAAAAGCCCTCCACAAGACGAACGATAAAGAATTCCGTGCAGTAGCCGAATTCAATATCCTCTGTGGAGAAATGATCGAGGTTTGCTCCTTCCTCTGCGGGAGGTTCTTCCTCAACTGCCGGTTCTTCCGTCAATTCCGGAAGCTCTTCTCCCGTGATAACCGCCATGAAGCCTCTGTACACCGTCAAAAGGCCGTAACCGCCGCTGTCGACAACCCCCGCTTCTTTCAGTACGGGAAGAAGATTCGGCGTATTGTCGAGCGCTTCCTGACCGACGGTCAAAAGGGATTCCATAAAATCGGCAAGCGAAACGCGGCTTTTGCGCTTCAACAGTGCGACAGCTGCCTGAGAGATCATTCTCGATACGGTCAGGATCGTGCCTTCTTTCGGGCGAAGGACCGCCTTGTATGCCGCGTTTGTACCGGTTTCAAGCGCATCCGCGAACATTGCAACGGTAATCTCTTTTTGTCCTTTGCAGACCTGTTGATAACCGCGGAAAAGCTGTGACAGGATAACGCCGGAATTGCCGCGCGCATTCTTCAGCGCGCCGATGGCGACGGCATCCATAACCTCGCCGACCGTGACGTTGTCCGACATATTGCGGAGCTCCTTTACGGCGCCCTGCATCGTCATAGACATATTGGTACCCGTATCTCCGTCAGGAACCGGAAAAACATTCAATGAGTCTATATATGCTTTGTTCTTTTCAAGATTGGCCGCGCCGCCGAGAAACATATCCCGCAGCAGCTCGCCGTTGATACTATTGCTGTTCAATGCTCAAACCCTCCGAAATCCGCTTACTGCACGCGAATGCTTTCTACAAAGATATTCACGCAGCGAACGGAGACTCCGGTCAAATCCTCGATCCGATACCGTACGTTTTGTTTTGTATTCTGTGAAACTGCCGGCAAAGATACGCCGTATTGAAGCGCAACGTGAAGCGATACATCGACCTGCGTATCGCTGACCTTCTCAACGAGGACGCCCTTCTGCAGATTTTCTCTGCCGAACAGCTCAACGATCGCATCGCCCGCGCTTCTTGCGCACATGCCGACGATTCCGTAATTCTCTACCGCAGCATATCCCGCGATCGTAGCAATCAGATCTTCGGAAACGGAAACAGTTCCCATCTCGTTCGCGACAAGAATCGCCATGATAGAACCTCCTTTGATAATCTGTAATACTTACTGTGCAACAGCGTCTATTATTCTTTTTCTTCCCAAACGCCGTTATGGAAGACTTCCTGCACGTCGTCGTTGTCGTCCATGCGTTCAAGGAAGCGTTCAATCTTTTCGATCGTTTCGGGATCGTCAATGTTCGTCGTATTCTTCGGGATCTGGCTGATCTCCGCGGAAAGGAAGGTATAGCCGAGGCCCTCAAGTCCTTCGCGAACGCTGGAGAAATCTGCGGGAGCCGTATACACTTCAAACGCGTCGTCCTGCGCGACAAAATCTTCCGCGCCTGCGTCGAGCGCCTGCATCATGACCTCGTCCTCATCCATCAGCGCAGTGCGTTCGATAACGATCAGTCCCTTTTTATCGAACATCCACGCAACGGAGCCCGATGCGCCCATGTTGCCGCCGCTCTTGGAGAAGATATGACGCATCTCCGCCGCGATACGGTTGCGGTTGTCGGTCAGAACGTTCACGATCACAGCGATGTTGCCCGGGCCGTACCCTTCGTAAACGACCTCTTCATAATCAACGTTGTTGCCGTCGCCGCTGGCCTTCTTGATCGAACGGGAGATGTTGTCGTTCGGCATATTGGCAGCCTTTGCTTTCGCAATAACGTCACGAAGCTTGGAGTTGTTCGCCGGGTCCGCACCGCCGCCCTCTTTGACTGCGATCGCGATCTCACGGCCGATCTTCGTAAATATCTTACCCTTTTGGGCGTCGGTTTTTTCTTTCTTGTTCTTAATGTTTGCCCATTTGGAATGTCCGGACATAGTATTTCCTCCTACCTATAAATAAATCTTGTTAAAGCAGTTCCGCTGCTTCTTCGTCCAGTATAAAAGTCGCTCCGGGATGCAAACGCAATGCCGCCAGCGGAGACTCCGTCAGATTTCCGGACAGCATGTTTTTTACCGCTTCCGAAAATGCCTTTCCCGTTGCTACGACAATCGGATGTTTCGCCTGCATCAGCATCGACAGTCCGGCCGTAACAAAACTGTCACCGTCCGCCGTTTCCTCATGCGAAGCCGGATCGCAGTCCGCCGTCCGATTCATAAGGAGCGAACCGTCCTGCCGTACCGCAATCAGTGCAACATCCAGCCCACCGTCTTCCAGAACGGAACGTTCAAACGCTTCAGCCGTTTTTTTCGGCGTAAGTTCCGAACAAAACGGAATTTTGTAATGCTCCTCAGCAATACCGGTTTCCGCAAATAACGCTTTCCCGAGAAGCTTTGCAATGCGCTTCTCCTTATTCTCTGCGGGCACAAACTCGAACAGCTGATAAACCTTCGTGCTGTCCCAGCGCAGCAAGCCGTGCTCCGTCAATTCATTGAGCGCATAAAACGTCGGAAGCAGCGATTCATGATAATCGACTCCTATCACGCATCTCGGATCCGTCAGCATATGCGAGGCGATCAGCATCGCCGCACAGGTCCCGACCGATTCCGTATTGCGATAGATCAGAACGCTCATTCCTTTTCACCCGCCGTGCAGACCGTTTCGATGAACAAGAGAATGTCGCCGTATACTTCCTTGCGGTTTGTCTCGTTGAGCATCTCATGACGTCCTTCCGGATACAGCTTCATTGTAACCGTGTGGCCGCTCTTCAAAAGCCATTGATTGACCTGTTTGACGCCCTTGCCCATTCCTCCGACAGGGTCGTTGCTGCCGGACATCAGGAAGATCGGCCGGTTCGGTACACGCTTTGCCCAGTTCAAGTTGGAAACCTCGGATAGGCCGGTAAAGAGATCATAGAACGCACAGGATGTGAAAACGAATCCGCACAGCGGATCCTCGACGTATTTGTCGACGGACGCCGTATCACGGGAAAGCCAGTCGCATTCCGTGCGCGCATCCTTGAATTTTTTGTTGTATGCGCCGAAGCTCAGCTTATTGAGCGTCTCGTTCGGCTGCTTTCCCTTGCCCTTTTTGATGGCGCTTTTTGCGAGCATCTTCGCAACGGGAAGCGCGGGATTTGCGCCTGCCGTACCCGAAAAAACGAACGCATCAAAATCAACGCCCATTCGCCCGGCATACGTTCTTGCAAGGAAGCTGCCCATGGAATGACCGAAGAGAATGCACGCCAGAGAAGGATGCTCCTTCATGACGGCGTCATGCATGGTTTTGTTGTCTGTAATCAAATGGTCCCAGCCGTCTTTGTCTCCGAAATACCCCTTCGGCTGGTCCTTGCCGATGGACTTGCCATGTCCTGGAAGATCCATTCCGAATACGAGGAACCCGTTTTCGGCAAGAAATGTCGCAAAATCATGGTACCGTTCGATGTGTTCGGCCATGCCGTGAATGATCTGCACGCATGCGCGCGGTTCTTCCGGAGCCCAAATACGATACCGAACGTCACAAATTCCCGTTGAAGAAGGGAAGCGTTTGTCCCGCACCACAATACCCATGTGCATTCCTCCGCATAATATTGATATGCTATCATACCATACGAAGAAAAAAAGTGCAAGTCAAAGCGTGATTTTTTCGTCAAAATGCAGAATTTGTTCGTCTGAAGCTTCATGCGTGACAACTATCGCGAGTTTGGCCGAACGGATCAGATCTGCGGCACGATGCTTGTTCAATTCATCGAGACCGCTGAACGGTTCGTCCAATAAAACGACGTCTTCGGAAAATGCGAGCGCACGCGCAATGGATACGCGCTGCTTTTGTCCTCCGGACAGCGCGCCGGCCTTCTGATCCAGCTCAGATTCCATATTCAGCTTGCGCAGCAATCCTTCCGCTGTTTTTCGATTGGACACAAGCGCGACGTTTTCCAGCGCAGTCAGATGATCCAAGAGCCTTGGCTCCTGAAAGACGACGGAAACTCTTCTGTTTTCCAGTCCCGAAATTGTTCCGGCGTCCTGCTTTTTTAGTCCGCATAGCACGCGAAGCAGAGTTGTTTTTCCGATCCCAGACTCCCCCGAAATCAAAACCACCCCGCGATCCGGGATCGAAAACGACGCGGATCGGAAAACCTGCTTATCTCCGAGCTTGACGGAAAGATCCTTGATCTCAATCATATCTTTGCCCCGCTTTCTTCAATACGAACCGAATCCCGGTTTCAATCAGCACCGAAAACACGATCACGATCAACGTCCATGCAAACAGTTCGGGCGTGTCAAAGTAGATTTTGCTGTTCTGCATTTGTCTTCCGATCCCGAATGCGGGAAGCGCAAGGATCTCCGCGGTGATGACGGCTTTCCAAGCAAAGCCGAGCGCCGTGGACGCCGTTGCGAAGAAACGCGGCAAAACCTGCGGAAGCGTTACGTAACGCAGCTTCTTCCAAAACGATAGATAGATATGCGCCATTTCCGAAAGCTGTTCGCTTCTGTTCCGGATCGCCTCTTCCGTCGTCTGCCAGATCATGGGAATCACAACGATCATCGCGACGGCGACGGGGACAACGCCGGATGCGAGCGATACCAGGAGGATCAGCGCAAACGAAGTGATCGGCGTCGTTTTGATCAGGGAGCGCAAGGGCTTCAGCAGCCAGTCGAATACCGGCAGATGCGCGGTGAGTACGGCAAGTAAAACACCGATCGCGCAGCCCAGAATGTATCCGATCATGATGCGCAGAAGTGTGGATCCGATGGAGTGCCAGCCTGCGGGCGAACCGAAAACCGAGAGGGACGCCGCCGCCGTTTCTTTGGGAGAAGGCAGCAGCAAGCTGTTGCCGACAAGCATCGACAACAGCTGCCATACTGCGATATATACTGCGATCGGAACGCAGGCTTTCAGTACTTTAAGAAGGATCCGCCGCATAATAGAACGCGTCGTCCGGAAGATTTCCGCCGACAGATTTCGGATTGGCGTCGAACAGGACTTTCAGCATTGCGGAAACGTAAGCCTTCATCTCTGCACCCTTGACGAGTGTGATGTTGCAATTCGGAATCGCTTTCTTTGCAATCGGCTCCTTGGGAATGATCCCCTGCTCCACGATCACTTTCGCTGCGTCCTCCGCGCTGACGACCTTTAGGGCAGAAGCTTCTGCGTCGGAGATAAAGGCGTCGACCTGATCCTTATGCGATTCAAGGTATTCGGTGCGCACAACATAAACGCCCTGCACAAGCTGCGTATCGTTCTTTTCGTTCCAAAGGTCGTTGACCTTCAAAGCAATGCGAACATCGCTGCTCTTAGCCGTTGCGACCGATACGTGCGGTTCCGGAAGAAGCGCGATCTGCACGGTGCCGTCTGCAAGTTTGGCGATCAGTTCCGTGTTATCGGCGATATACTCGACCTGAACGGAATCCGTAAGACCGTTCGCCGCAAGCAGGTAGTTCAGGATATACTCCGGCGTGCTGCCCTGACCGGTGGCATAGATCGTTTTACCGGCTAGGTCTGCAATGCTTTGTACGCTATTGCCGTTTTCAAGGAAATACAGTACGCCGAGCGTGTTGACTGCGATCACCTTGACCCCGCCGTTTGTTTTGTTATACAGCACGGATGCAAGGTTGATCGGTACGGCGGAAATGTCGATCTCGCCGTTGACGATCTTTGCGGTGACCTGATCCGGTGCGGTAAACAGTTCCACGTTGTACTTGTCCTTCATATCCTGCATCATGTAAGCAAGGCCCATACCGGTCGGACCGGCAAGCGCCGCGACCTTGACAGGTTCTTCAGGCGCTGCGGATTTTTCAGGAGCTACAGGCTCTTCAGGCGCTGCGGTTTTTTCAGTCGCAGCAGTTTCTTCGTTCTTCTGAGGTTCCTGTGTGCAGGCAAAAGCGGTCAGCATCATCAGCAGCGCAAGGCAGATCAGTACGAATTTCTTCATGGTTCATAGTCCTCCAGCATTATGATTTCTTTTCCGTTTCGACGGATTTTATGTTCTTCCTCCAGTGTGTCCAGCGCACGGTATAATGTTGCACGGCTGACACAAAGGGATTCGGAAAGCTTTGTATAGTTCTTTACGCAGCAGACGCCGTCCTTCGATTCCGCGGACAAATAGGTCAAGATCCTTGCCGCAACGGAATTCTTTGAAAAGGCATCCAGTCTTTTGCTCAAGAAACGGATCCGATCATTCAGATAGGACAGGTAGTTTTTGAGAACCGTTTTGTTATCGGAAAGCAGATTCAAGAACGCATCTTCCGAAATGATCAACGCACGAACGCGTTCGTTGCAACAGATGTTCGTTACATACGGTTCATTTTTTGAAAACAGCGACGCCGCGCCGAACAGATCGTTTTTATGCAGCGTAGCCATGTGCATCATCCCGTCGCAGCTTTCACGTCTGACGTCCGCCGTTCCGCGCAGAAGGATTCCGAGCCGATCCGAAACATCATTCTTGCGGAACAGGTATTCCCCCGCTTCGTATTCGGTTATCGTTACGTCGGCACGGATCAGCCAATCGCGGATCGTCTCTTCCTTCACTTGTCGGAACAAGACAGTGCCGCAGAGCTGATGCGCGTACCGTTCCGCTTGTAATACAGTACTCAAAATCAATTATTCCGTTTCATATGATACAAATATGCTAACATTTATATTGCTACTTGTCAATATGCGATTATGAATATATAATAGCGTTATGAAACTGGTCAGTTGGAATGTAAACGGGCTTCGCGCCTGTCTTCAGAAGGGGTTCGACGATTTCCTGCAAAGGGAGTCGCCGGACGTCATTGCGCTGCAGGAAACGAAGCTGCAACCGGAGCAGCTTACGTATACGCCGGAAGGCTACCATACGTATTATTTCAGCGCGCAGAAAAAGGGGTATTCGGGTACCGCTGTTTTCTGCAAAGCAGAACCGTCAGGTATTCGGTACGGGATCGGTGACGATCGCTTCGATGCGGAAGGTCGGTCGATCACGCTGTTCTTCCCCGCCTTCACGTTTGTAACGGCTTATGCCCCGAATGCGCAGGAAGGACTGAAGCGGCTTGATTTCCGCACCGAATGGGAAACTGCCATACGCGCATATCTTTCCGAGCTTGCAGAAAAGGGCCCCGTCATTTATTGCGGCGATCTCAACGTCGCGCATCAGGAGATCGACCTTAAAAATCCCGGGCCGAACCGCGGAAATGCGGGATTCTCCGATGAAGAGCGCGCGATGTTCGGCAATCTTCTGAACGCCGGTTTTACCGATACGTTCCGCTTCAAGTACCCGGATCTGACCGGTGCGTATTCTTGGTGGAGCTACCGTTTTCGCGCACGCGAACACAACGCGGGATGGCGTATCGACTATTTTCTTGTACGGGAACAGGATCGCGACAGGATTTCCGACGCGATCATCTATCACGACGTCTTCGGCAGCGACCATTGTCCGGTCGGTCTGATCTGGGAGGGCACATGGAATTGATCCTTGCTTCGCAATCACCGCGACGTCATGAGATCATGGATTTCATGGGGTTAAGCTATCGCACCGAAGTCTGCACGGAGCCGGAACGGATCGCGGAAAGTCTTACCGTACCCGAAACTGTCATGCACATTGCAAGGCAGAAAGCGGAGTTTGCGCTCCGTCTGCATCCCGACGCCTGTGCAATCGGCGCCGACACGATCGTTTATCTTGACGGAGAAATTATCGGAAAGCCGAAATCTCCCGAGGATGCAGTTCAAACGCTGCGGCGCATGCAGGGACGCTCTCACATCGTTTATACGGGTCTTGCCGTGCTGAAAGAAAACTATTCCGATGTTCGCTATGCGGCTACGAAGGTCCGATTTCGTCCGATGTCCGAAAAAGAGATCTTTTGGTATGTTTCCACGGGAGAACCGCTCGACAAAGCCGGGTCCTACGGCGTACAGGGGCTCGGATCCGTTTTTGTTGAGTCCATCGAAGGCAATTATTTCAACGTCGTCGGGCTGCCTTCCCCCATCCTGTATGAGATGCTCATAAGAGCGAACGCAATCGCGGAAGATCGGACATGAATACCGTTTTGGAAGACAAAATCGCTCTGCTTCCCGAAAAGCCGGGCGTCTATAAAATGCTGGACGAGACCGGCACGGTAATCTATGTCGGAAAGGCGAAGATCCTGAAAAACCGTGTTCGGCAGTATTTTCAATCCTCCCGGAACCATTCTCCGAAGGTACGGGCCATGGTCTCTCATATTGCCGATTTCGAAACGATCGAGGTGCACAGCGAGGTCGAAGCTCTGTCTCTTGAGAGCAATCTCATAAAGGAATTCATGCCGAAATACAACATTCTTCTGAAGGATGACAAGCACTTCCCTTACTTTCGTATTGATCTACGGCAGGATTTTCCCCGCATTGAAATCGTGCGCCGCGTAAAACAAGACGGCGCAGTCTATCTCGGTCCGTACATCGTTGGACCTTCCGTAAAGGAAGAGATGCAGCTTGTTTATGATCTGTTTCCTTTACGGCATTGCAAAAAAAGCATTTCCGGCATGCAGGCGAGGGGTGAACGTCCCTGCCTTCTCCATCACGTCGGTAAATGCTGCGCGCCCTGCAGCGGCGATGTCACGCGCGAACAGTATCACGATCTTTTGAAAGAAGCAATGCGCCTGCTGAACGGCAAAAGCGGCGATCTGATCCCTTATTTGAAGCAAAAGATGCAGGAGGCGTCGGATGCGCTCGATTTTGAGCGTGCGGCGCTGCTGCGCGACAAACTGAAGGCTACGATGGCACTGCAGGAAAAGCAGGTCGCCATCAATACGAGCGATCTGACCGCGGACGTGTTCAGCGTGGATGCACGCAACGATTCCCGAATGGTATTTGCACTGTTTGTTCGGGGCGGTAAAGTCGTCGGTACGCATGCGTTCCCCTTGGAAGGCGACGGAGACGACGCAAAAGAAGATTGGCTGCATGCATTTCTGCTGCAGTATTACGGACAGGACGGGATCGAGATTCCTCCCGTCGTTCTGCTTGCAAAGCAATGCACCGATATGTCGGAAATTGCCGAGTGGCTGAGCGAACGAAAGCACCGCAAGGTCAGCGTATCTGTACCGCAGCGCGGTGATAAGCGTCAGCTTACGGATATGGCGTCGCAGAACTGCAGCGCGCTTCTGGAAAAGAACGACCGGATCCGCATCTGCTCCTGGGAGCGCGGCGAAGGCGCCCTTGCACAACTCTCGGGTATTCTCGGTCTTGATGAGATCCCCTCCCGTATGGAGTGCTTCGACAATTCGCACCTGATGGGTACGAATACCGTCGCTTCTATGGTCGTATTCCGCGACGGTAAACCGGATAAAACCGCTTACCGCCATTTCAGGATCCGTTCGGACGCCGGCGGCGACGATCTGATCTCCATGCAGGAAGTATTGACAAGACGGCTCTCCGGCGAAGGCGAGCTGCCCGATCTGATCGTACTGGACGGCGGCAAAACGCAGTTGGAGATCGGCATCCAAGTCCTCAAAGCATTGAACCTTACGCAGATTCCGATCTGCGCGCTTGCGGAATCCGACGAGCTGATCTATCTGCCGGACCAGGAGGATCCGATCATGATCCCGAAAAACAGCGCTCCGCTGCATCTGATCGAACGGCTGCGCGATGAAGCGCACCGGTTCGCGATTTCCTATCACCGCAATCTCAGGAGCAAGAGCGCACTGTACTCACGGCTCGATGAAATTCCCGGCGTCGGCGAGAAGCGCAAGCGCATTTTGTTCGATACATTTCTGACTGTGGAACAAATCAAAAAAACAAGCGTTGAGCAGCTTGCTTCCGTAAAAGGGATCTCGCGTCCTGTCGCCGAAGCGGTATTTGAGTATTTCCATTCCCAACAATAATACAATACCGTCGGAATCGTTTCCGACGGTATTGTCGTTCTGAAACGTATTATTGCTTCAATTCTTCTTTGATCTCATCAATCCTGTCGATGGCAAGCAATACGATCTTCTGCTTGTTTGTATTGATCACAAGCGCATTGTACATTCGCATGCCTCCGACGGAGACGTCTGTCTTTCCGATACCGCGGATCTCGCTTTTGGCAATATCAAACGGTATTCCCTTCTTAAACGGAGACGGTGTGCTGAGCCCGGATATGCGGTCGTCGGTTATCACGCAATAGGACTTTCCTGTCGAAAGCATGACGCGAAATGCGCGATACCCGCAATAGCCGAGAAACAGAACGATCGCCACGTAAATCAGGCTGAACGGACTGAATTGAAAAACGCCGTCTACAATGTTGCGGAAAACAAATAGGACGATGATGATCGGAATGCTGACGGCATAAAACCAAAATGTGATCCGTGACTGCGTCAGCTCGCTCTTGCTGCAGTTGTATCTTTTTTCCATACCAAAAATCGGGAGCGCAGCGCGCTCCCGTTCCCTTTCGGAATTATTCTTCTTCTTCGTCCTCGCGCTTTGCCTGCTCGATGATCTTCTTTGCCTGCTCAGCGGGAACATCCTCGTAGCGGGTGAATTCGCTGCGGAAGGAACCGCGCGCCTGCGTCATAGAGCGCAGGTCGGTCGCATACTTGAACATCTCGGAAAGCGGAGCTTCCGCAACGATCTCGGTGCCGCCGTTAGAAGGCGTCATTCCGAGCATTCTGCCGCGGCGACGGCTGAGGTCGCCCATGATATCGCCGACGTTGTCGTTCGGTACCCAGATGTAATAGGTGTAGATCGGCTCGGTGAGCGCAGGGCTTGCTTTGACGCACGCCGCCTTATAGGAAAGACGTGCTGCGCTCTTGAACGCGACTTCCTTGGAATCGACGGGATGATACTTGCCGTCGTACAGCGTCGCCTTGATGCCTACCATCGGATAGCCTGCGAGTACGCCGTGGAGCATTGCCTCACGGAGGCCCTTTTCGACTGCGGGAATGTATTCCTTCGGAACGACGCCGCCGACGATCGCGTTAACAAACTCGAAATCAACGCCTTCGGGTGCGGGCTCGAACCGCATTTGCACGACGCCGAACTGACCGCTGCCGCCGGACTGCTTCTTATGCTTGCCTTCTGCTTCCGCCGTGGAACGGATCGTCTCGCGATACGGGATGCGCGGGTCAGCAAGCTGCGCTTCGACGTTGCTCTTGTTGCGGATCTTTGCGCAGGTGACGTCAAGATGCATTTCGCCGAGGCCCTTCAGCAGCACGTCGCCGGTCTCCGCGTTCTTCTCGATCGCAATGGTCGGATCTTCTTCAAGGAGCTTGTTGAGACCGCCGATGACCTTATCCTCTTCACCCTGCTTCTTTGCGGTGACAGCAAGGCTGATGCACGGCTCGGGGAATACGATCTTTTCGATCGTTACCACGTCGGTCGCGTCGCAGAGCGTTTCGTTCGTGTTGGAGATCTGCAGCTTCGGGATCGCTCCGATGTCGCCCGCATTGAGCTTATCGACCGCGATGGACTTCTTGCCGCGGAGCATAACGGGCGCCGTGGGCTTTTCGTTCTTTTCCTGGTTCGCATTGAACAATGCAACGCCGCCGTCAAGCGTACCGCGATGGACCTTTACGATGCTGTATTTACCGAACTGATCGTTGACCGTCTTGTAGATGTGGCAGACCATCTTGCCGTCTCTCGTGAGCTCGATCTCTTCGCCGTTCTTGTACGCCTTCGGAAGCTTCGCATCGGCCGCCGTAGGCATATAGTGAAGGATATAGTCAAGCAGCGTGGTGACGCCGATGTTGTTGAGCGCGGACGTGCAGCAGACGGGCGTGATATCGCCGTCCAGAACGCCCTTCGAAAGGCCCATCAGGATCTGCTCGCGGGAAAGCTCCATCGTCTCAAGATATTCCATCATGAGATCTTCGTCCGCTTCGGCTGCCGCTTCGGTCAACTTCTCATAGAGCTCCTGCGCTTCTGCTTCGAGATTGCCGGGGATCGGAACTTCCTTCTCGCCCTTGCCCTCGAACATCTTCGCGTTCATGTTGACGATATCGACATAGCCCTTGAACGCACCGCCCTGCATGATCGGGAGCTGGATCGGAACGACGTTGACGCCGAACTTCTCGTTGACCATCTGCATGGTCTTCTCAAAATTGGCGTTGTCGCGGTCCATCTGATTGATGACCATCATGCGCGCTTTATGCTGTTCTTTGCACATCGCCATCGTCTTCTCTGCGCCGACTGCCGGACCGGAGACTGCACCGATCACGATCAGCGCAGCATCGCAAAGCGCCATCGCCGCAGCGACCTCGCCGTAGAAATCGAAGAAACCGGGAGCGTCGATCAGGTTGATCTTCGTGTTCTTCCACTCCAAAGGTGCAAGAGCCATGTTGATGGAAATAGAGCGCTTGATCTCCTCCGGGTCGAAGTCCGTTGTGGGTGCGTTGTTCGGAAAACGATCTACAAGACCTGCATTGTACAGCATGGCCTCTGTTAAAGTCGTTTTGCCTTCGCCGCCGTGTCCGAAGACGCCGATGTTGCGAATCTCATTCGCGGTGTAGAATTTCATGTTTGTTCCCCCTGTTGGAATTTGGTATTCAAAATTGAATCCGCTTACACGGATTAACCCAATTTAATCAATTGATTATAACACAACAAATCCGATCTGTAAACCTAAACTTTCCACGAATTTGCATATTCTTTTTGAATTTCGGTCAAAGTATCGACCGCCGCGCCGATGCTGCGGAGTTTTTCGTTTGCAACAAAGCCATCGATCTCTTCCGGAACCGCATATACGCGTGCTTCCCGCGGGGTATGCAGCGCGATTTCACGGGCGCACAGCGCCTGGATCGCGAAGCTCATATCCATGATCTCGGCGGGATGTCCGTCACCGGATGCGAGATTGACAAGTCTCCCTTCCGCGAGCACGTACAACCATCGGCCGTTCTCCAAACGATATCCCATGATGTTTGGCTTCATCTGACGTGCTTCGACCGCAATTCTCTTCAGCGTCGCAACGTCTACCTCGACGTCAAAGTGTCCTGCATTTGCAAGCAAAACGCCGTTCTTCATGCGGCGCATGTGTTCCTCCGTGATCACGTCACGCATACCTGTGACCGTGATAAACACATCTCCGAGTTCGGCGGCATCTACCATTTTCATTACGGAGAAGCCGTCCATAACAGCTTCAATTGCCTTAACCGGGTCGATCTCCGTGACGATCACGCGTGCGCCGAGGCCTTTTGCACGCATTGCGACGCCTCGTCCGCACCATCCGTATCCCGCGACGACGACCGTCTTGCCCGCAACGATCAGATTTGTCGTACGGTCGATCCCGTCGAAAACCGACTGACCGGTTCCGTATCGGTTGTCAAACAAATGCTTGCATTGCGCGTCATTGACGTCGAACATCGGAAAACGCAACGAACCGTCCTTCTGCATGGCAAGCAGACGATGTACGCCCGTCGTCGTTTCCTCACAACCGCCTTTCACCTTGGAAATCAGATGCGGAAGCTTTGTGTGCAGCGTTGCAACGAGGTCGCATCCATCGTCGATGATAACGTCCGGTTCCGCAGAAAGAACGCTGAGAAGACATTCTTCATAGACCTCCGGAGAAGCGCCGTGGATCGCGTAGACGGACATACCCTCATGTACAAGAGCAGCAGCAACATCGTCCTGTGTCGAAAGTGGGTTGCTGCCGGTAACGAACATCTCAGCGCCGCCCGCTTTTAGTACTTGACACAGATATGCCGTCTTGGCTTCCAGATGTACCGAGAGCGCGATTCTGAGGCCTTTGAACGGTTGTTCAACGCGGAACTGTTCTTCGATCCCGTTCAGCAGGGACATGTTTCGACGAACCCACTCAATTTTGTCAAGGCCAGATGGGTATAACGATTCATCCGCGATCCTGTATTCTCTTTCGCTCATTTCAGTTCTCCTCCAAATACTTGATTGCTGCAGTCAGCTGCGTATCCAATTCACCCGGTATGTACTCGATCGTAAGCTTTTTTGCATCCTCAGGTAGTTCGACAATATGATCCGGAATAATGCCTTCGTCCTGCACACATACGCCATTCGGAGTGAAATATGCGTCCGTTGTAAGCTTCATCCATCCATCTGTCTCATCAATCTTATAGAAAGATTGTACGATCCCTTTGCCGTAAGTCTTTGTACCGATGAGATATGCCGCTTCGTAGTCCTTCATGGCTCCAGCGACAAGTTCGCTTGCGGAAGCAGTCATCTCGTTCACAAGAATCACCGTATTAATGTCCATACCGCTGTTTTGTGTCTTATACTCTGTTACATAGCCTGTGCGCGATCGCAGTGTTGTAACGATATGGTTTTTCGGCAAGAACAGATCTGCAATATCGATCGCATCTTTGAGTGATCCGCCGAGATTGTCCCGAAGATCAAGAACAAGCTCTTTCATTCCTGTCTTTAGCAGTGCGGCGATTGCTTCCCTTGTTTCCTCCACACAGGTGCCGTGAAAGGAAAGAATGTGGATATAACCGATCGAATTTGTCAGCATACGATATGATACGGCAGGAGTATGTACCTCGCGCGCTATAAGCAGGAAGGAAAGGGTTTCGGTCCCACGTTTAATTACAAACGTATTCTCCGCTCCGTCCTCTGCGTGGACGTTGGACAAAAAGTCGCCGAGCGATTCGCCGCTGTACACGACTCCGTTGATTTCTATGATAATATCGCCCTTTTGCAGCCCTGCGTCCTTTGCCGGCGTATCGTCATAGACATCAAGAATCTCGACTGCACCGTCTTCATTGACCTGCGTAAGCACGCCTATTCCTATAAACGCGCGTTCATTCTGCTTTTGCAGCTCTGCATATTCCTCTGCAGTGTAATATGTTGCATAGAGATCGCCCGTTGCCGTCGCAAGCCCTTTTAACGCAGCATCCGTCAACTGCGTTTCGTCTTCTGTATAATAGAAGCCGTTTTCACGGATGATGTTCCTTGCCTGTCGAACGGAAAAAACCAGATGTCCATCCTGTTCCCGATACTGTTTTTCTGCAGCTGTCCAGGTATAGCATCCAGCGGAGATCGCTCCGATTGTCGCCGCAGCAATAACAGAAACGATCAGGATCAGCAGAAACATGCCGTTTATCTTATTATTGCGTTTGCGACAGTCTTTGCTGTCTTTATTCTCTGTGAGATATGTTTTTTCTGTCTGTTCCATTTTCTCTACCTGCCTTTTTCGTTAAAAAGAGACCGTGAAAAGCCTGCGATCTTTTTCACAGTCTCCTTAGACAACCATATTCCTGCATAAAGCTATGCGGTATACTCCTTCAAAAAAAGCGGAAGCTGTTCCGGCGCGCAGGATAGTGAAATCACCAACTTGATCGAATGCGCCTCGGAGAACCTTTTCAGATGCTCGAACATTTCTTTGAGAGAATCCAGATCATGATGAACAAGATGCATGAAGCTGTCTATCACGATGTACTCCAAATCATGGTCCGAAGCGGAAATTCCGCACAGAAATCCGTAAAACATCTTCGGGCCGGACAACGCATACTCCGTTGCATTGATAAAGCGAACGGAAAGATTCAGATCGTACATGTAGCGATCGTCTTCATCAATGAAAGCGACGCTTCCCTTTGCCTTTTCCGCCGCTTGATTGGCAATCTCAAGAATCCTTTTTGTCTTTCCCGATCCTTTTTCGCCGAAAACAAGTTGAATCAATTTTGCACCTCCGATTTTTGTTTCATTATATCGCAATTATCTTTCGTATGCAAGCCCGATTCACGGTTGATGAAACAGTTACCCGTAAAACCCGAGTTCTTTCATCAGCATGCGATAGCTTTGATCGAATCTCTCGGCTTCCATAGATTCCAAAGCATACTGCGGCATAACATCCGTGGGGATCCGAAATGTATGTTCTTTCCAATAGTATAGCTTCTTTGCGTTCCTGCCTGTACCGTCGAAAACGGCATCCATGGAATAAACCTCTCTTTTCTGAGCCTGTTTGAACGCTGTGATACTGACTGTAAGCTGAGAATCAGAGAAATCGTACGTCAGATATGCATCGTCTTTTCCGTCTCTGTCGCAATCAATCCTGTCTATAACCATCTGATAATGCGAACTGTAATGTATAATATCTCCGGATTCCGCACGGTCAAATTCTATCCGGTTATCTTTTGTTTTTTTATGTTCTCCAAGTAAATCGATTCTGGCTTCCAGTTCCGAAGCGATATTCATCCCTGCCTGTTTATATGCCCAGACGATTGCTGCTGCATCATGCATACCTTTACAGCGGAGATTTGCCGTGATCTCATTTCCATTGAGTCGATTCCCCCACATCGGATCGACTCCCCATTCTTTTGCTCTGTCGAAAGAACCGCCGACCTGATGCGGAACGGAATACTCGTATTTTGCCAATTCGGAAATCAATGATACTCCGGATGTAACGACGCCTGCACGAGTATAAAAACCTGCTGCGGCTATATTCCGGCTGATCCGCCTGTTGAACTCATCCACCGATGTTTTTTCGCCCTTCAATACACTTTTCAACGGATCGATCAAGCTTCTGATATTGCTATTGTCTATTGGATACAAAAATCCGGATGTTACCGTGATATTGATTGGTTGGCAGATGTTTTCTTCAGCGTCACGGATCCAAAGGGTATACTGTCCATCGTATTTGAAGATACGAAGCGTATCTGCTGCATCTCCGTTATCTCCTATATCAAACCAATCACGCGAGTCCTCCGGGGGTGTTGTTCCGGCAACGGTAAAGCAGTATGCCTGCATCGTCTTACCGTTCTTCAACTTTGCCTCTACGACACCGCCGCGAACAGATACCTCGATGTCGTCGTTCTCGTTCGTAAAGTTTACCGGAATACCGTCGATTTCCTGAAAAAACACAAGATCGTCACGGATCATTTTGAACTCACCGAATTTCAGTATATCGGCTTTTGAAAAATATCTCAATTCAAGAGCCTTCTCCTGAGAAGGGTACAGTGTTACGCCCTGCGCAGTAAAAGCATAAGTTCCTTCGACATCCTGATGTATAACAGAAGCAAGATATGTTCCGTCTTCTCTGAGCTCCAAAGAAAAAGGCAGATCTTCAATCGTCCAAATTCCGACATACGGATTGGGTTCGGGCGACGGCGTCGGAGTTTCTGTCGGATCCGGTGTGAACGTCAGCACAGGTGTTGCTGTCGGCGTTGATTGTGGTTCCGGCGTAAGCTTCGGTGTCGGCTCCGGCGATGGTTCCGGTGTTTGTGTCGGACTTGTCAGGAGAATCTGAACGTCTGTCGGTTGCTCTTCCGCGGGCGTCGGCATAGATTCGGATTGTGTTGATTGAATCGGTGCTTCCATCGTCGTCATATGCTCCGGTGTGTCTGTACTGCATCCGAAACAAATTGAAAGCAGAAAACATAATACAGTTATAACATGAAATGCTTTTTTCACAACGTTCTCCTCTGTTGAATTAATTATACATGATTTCACTTCTCTTGTCTACTGAATTATAGTAATCGGCCTATCATCTGTTTCAGACAAGAGAACCATCCGTCATTCAACATAAATATCGCTGATTACTTGTGCAAAAAGAAAGGGATGATCTGCATGATACATACAAAAAGCCCGCTCTCAGCGGAGCGGGCTAGGATGGTCTGATTCGATTATTTCTCTTCCTTCAGGGAATTTTGTGCCTTTTTCTTTTTCATGCCGCCGAGGATCAGGTTTGTGAGAACGCCGAGGATCAGCGCGCAGGCGACCGTGGTGAGATTGACCTTGCCGAAGCTGACGGTCAGGCGGCCGACGCCCGCGATCAGGATGACGGAGACCACGAACAGGTTGCGGTTGTCGTTCAGATCGGTCTTCTGGATCATCTTGAGACCGGAGACCGCGATGAAGCCGTACAGAGCCATGCAGACGCCGCCCATGACGCAGCTCGGAATCGACGCGAGGAACGCGGCGAACGGTCCGACGAAGCTGATCAGGATCGCAAGGATCGCGGTGCAGAGGATCGTAACGACGGAAGCGTTGCCGGAGATTGCGACGCAGCCGATGGATTCGCCGTAAGTGGTGTTCGGGCAGCCGCCGAAGATCGCGCCTGCGAAGGAGCCGATACCGTCGCCGAGAAGCGTGCGGTGCAGGCCCGGATCCTCTGTGAGGTCGACGCCGACGATCGAGGACAGGTTCTTATGGTCCGCAATGTGCTCCGCGAACACGACGAACGCGACCGGCACGTATGCGACGAGGATCGTCAGGAAGTATGCGCCGTTCATTTCGCCGAAGCCCTTGAACGCGGTGAGGAACGTGAAGTCCGGATACCACTGCATGGTCTTGAATCCGGAGAAATTGATGATCTGAAGCGCTGCATTGCCGGTTGCGTTGCCGATCAGCGTGAAGACCGCTGCGACGGCATAGCCCGCCAGGATACCCATGATGAACGGGATCATCTTCAGCATCTTTTTGCCGTAAACCGAGCAGAGCATCGTGACCGCCAGAGTGATCAGGCCGACGACGAGGCAGAGATACGGATTTGCGTTCTGCACATTGTTTTCTGCCTTGATAAGGACCGTATCGCCCGCCTTAAGAGTATCGAAAACCTCCGTGCCGGCGAGTTTTGCGGTGTCGAGTGAAATTGCATTGATATCGACGTCTTCAAGGATCGTAATGTTCTTTTCTCTCAGATCGTCTTCTGTGACGGTATGCATCACGACGGACTCTTCCGTATGCGTAACGTTGCCTTTCGTGAGGTCGCCGATCGCGTTGCCCGCGAGCGAAAGACCGATGATCGCAACGATCGGTCCGATGACGATCGCCGGCATCAGCTTGTTAATCCACTTGACGCCCGCGAACTTGACAGCGATCGCGATGACCACATAGACGAGACCCGCGAACAGTGCGCCGATGATCAGGCCGAGATAGCCGAGCGACATCGAAACACCGCCTGCGAACGCGGCTGCCATGGAGCCGAGGAACGCGAACGAGCTGCCGAGGAAGACCGGGCTTCTGAATTTCGTGAAGAGCAGGTAAACGAGTGTGCCGACGCCTGCGCCGAACAGCGCCGCGGTGGAGCTCATGCCGTGACCGACGATCGCCGGGACTGCGATGGTCGCCGCCATGATCGCGAGAAGCTGCTGCAGTGCGAAGAGCAGCGTCTGACCGAATTTGGGTTTGTCCTTGATGTTGTAGACCAGATTCATAATGTACCTCCCTGTGTCCTTTTATTATGATGTGTCTATTGAGAGACCGTTTTTACGGTCGTTCTCCCCTTTTATGCGTCGCGTCTGAAAAGCGCGATCTCGTTTCTGCCGTCGATCTCGGTCACGCGGACGCTGACGAATTCGTCCCGTGCGGTCGGAATGTTCTTGCCGACGTAGTTTGCCGCGATCGGAAGCTCGCGGTGTCCGCGGTCGACCGCGACGCAAAGTCGGATCGCCGAAGGCCTTCCGAGCCGGATGACCGCCTCCATGGCGGCGCGGGCCGTGCGACCGGTGTAGATCACATCGTCGACGAGGATCACGGTCTTGCCGTTCACGTCGAACGGGATGTTCGAACCGTGCACCTGCGGCGACGGAAAAAGCTCCTTGAGATCGTCGCGGTAGAGCGTGATGTCGAGCGCGCCGAGATATACGCGGATATCTGAGAATCGTTCGATGTTCGTTTTGATCCGTTCCGCGAGCGGGACCCCGCGGCGGCGGATGCCGACGAGATACAGTTCCTCGACGCCCTCGTTCTTTTCGATGATCTCATGCGAAAGACGCATCAGCATGCGTTCCATCGTCTTTTCGTCGACCAGAATGTGCTCGTTCACGGCGTCCTCCCATACAAAAAATCCTGCCGTACGGACGGCAGGACAGAATACGCCTTTTGCGTTGTAACCAGACCTTGCCGGTATCCCGTACCGAATTAAAGGATCTCTTTGATTTTCGACATCATACCACAGCATATTGATTTTGTAAAGAGCTTCTTGGAGATATCTTGTAGATTTTACATGAAGCTTACGGGAACTTTTCCTACGCCGCCACTTGTGCAAACGATGTGTATATGGTAAAATATGATATCTATGGAGGTAACGGATGCCATATTTTACACACGGAGAAACCAAAAACAAACTTATTCTTCTCTATATCGCGGACCGCGCCGTCTCGATTCCGACGCGTGCACAGCTTTATCGCACGGCGATTCTGAACACGGCGATGGAATACTTCTCCTTTGAAGAAGCCTTGGGAGAACTCCTTGAGGACGGTCTCGTTGCCGAAGTTCCGAAGCCATACGGCGACTGCCTCGGCGTAACCGATCTCGGACGCGAGGCGCTCACCATGTTCAAAAAGAGCATTCCGCAGGACGAGCGGAGAAAGCTGGATGAATATCTCGACGCGCACCGGAACGATTTTGCACGCGAGACGCAGATCGCAAGCCGCATTGAGAAGACCGACGCGGGCGTAACGCTGCATCTGATGCTTACCGAGGCCGACCGCGTAATCCTGTCTCTGTCGCTCTCCGCGGCAAGCGAGGAGCAGGCGATCGCCATGCGCAGCCGCTGGGAGAAAGGCAGTGAACCCATTTATAATTATATCTTTGACATGCTTACCAAATAAATCGAGGGAACTATGGATCTGACAAAGCTCAACCCGCCGCAGCGCGAAGCGGTCACGACCACGGAAGGACCGCTTCTGATCCTTGCCGGCGCGGGCAGCGGAAAGACGCGCGTGCTGACGCACCGCATCGCATATATAATAGAAGAAAAGGATGTGTCGCCGTACCGCATCCTTGCTTTGACCTTTACGAACAAGGCCGCGAAGGAGATGCGCGAGCGCGTCGACGCGCTGGTCGAGACCGATGCGCGGTCCATCTGGGTCGCGACGTTCCACGGCTTCTGTGCGCGGCTTCTGTCGATGGAGATCGAGCGGCTCGGCTACGGCAAGACGTTCATCATCTACGACGAACAGGACCAGCAATCGCTGATCGGGCATATCATCAAGGATATGAACCTGAACGACAAGGTCTTCAGTAAGCGCATGCTCGCCGCGATCTTCTCAAACGCGAAAAACCACTCCCTGAACCCGCTTGCTTTTTTGCAGGAGACGGGACAGCCGATCCAGATCCTGGAAGCATATAAGCTCTATGAGAAGCGTTTGAAGGATGCGAACGCGCTGGACTTCGACGATCTGCTGCTGTTCACGATCCGGCTGTTCGAAAAAAATCCCGACGTGCTCGAAAAATGGCGCGAACGCTTCCGCTATATCCTCGTCGACGAGTATCAGGACACGAACCTTGCGCAGTATCATATCGTGAATCTGCTCGCCAAAAAGCATCGGAATCTCTGCGTGGTCGGCGACGACGATCAGAGCATCTATGCGTGGCGCGGTGCGGACATCCGCAACATCCTCGAATTCGAGAAGGATTTCGAGGGGTGCAAGGTCATCCGGCTCGAACAGAACTACCGCTCGACCGAAAGGATCCTCGACGCGGCGAACGCGGTCATTCACAACAACAAAGGCCGCAAGGAAAAGAAGCTGTGGACCGCCGAAAAGGGCGGCGTGCCGATCGACGTGCACGAGGCGACCGACGAGCGCGATGAAGCGTACTATATCTGTTCACAGATTGCAAACGGCGTCCGGTCCGGCGCGCGATACGACGATTATGCGATCCTCTATCGTACGCACGCGCAAAGCCGCGTGGTCGAAATGATGCTGAAAAGCTTCCTGACCCCCTACCGTGTCTACGGCGGCGTGTCGTTCTTCTCGCGCGCGGAGGTCAAGGATATTCTCGCATATCTGCGGCTCATTCTGAACCCCGCGGACGACGAAGCGTTTCTGCGCGCGGTCAATACGCCCTCGCGCGGCATCGGCGCGCAAAGCATTTCCGTTCTTGCGGAAAGCGCGCATCGCCGCGGGATCCCGCTGATGAGCGCCGTGATCGCGCCGGACGACGTCCCCGCCCGCACCGCTGCGAAATTCACGCCGTTTCTGAATCTGTTTCAGAAGCTGTATGAGCTTCTGGACACTATGCCGCTTGCGGACTTTACCCGCGAGCTTCTGGAGCGAATCGGCTATGACGCATACCTCAGAGACGACAAAAAGGAGAATTACGAAACCCGCGCCGAGGTCGTCGAGGAGCTTTTGGGATATATCGAAGAGTTCGAACAAAGCTATACCGAAAACGGCGGCAACGTGCTGCAGGCGTTTTTGACGAACGTCGCACTGTTTTCGCAGGCCGACAACGTAGACGAAACGAACGGCTGTGTGAATCTGATGACGCTGCACGCCGCAAAGGGGCTCGAGTTCCCGAATGTCTTTATGTGCGGCATGGAGGAGGGGCTCTTCCCCTCAAGCCAAGCGGCCTATGACGACGACAAGCTCGAAGAGGAGCGCCGACTGTGCTACGTCGGCGTGACCCGTGCCAAGAAGCGGCTGTACCTTTCCTACGCGAAGGAGCGTACGCTCTACGGCCGCACCGAAGCGGCGCTGCCCTCCCGGTTCCTGACGGAAATGGGCGACACGATCGAGATGCCGAACGCGCGTCCCGTCAGGCGTCCGACGCAGGAACGCCGTTGGGACGGCGGATCCGTTTCCTCGTTCTTCGCGGCTCCGATCGTGAAAAAGCCGCAGGCGTCCGCGAGGGCCGACGTCGGCACGAAACCGGAAGCGCCGAAAAAGAACGCGAACTTCACCGGTAAGGTCGGCGACCGTATCCGACACAAGCTGTTCGGTGAAGGCGTCATCGTCGAAACTGACGGCAGCGGCGCGTCGATGATCGTGCAGGTCCGCTTTGAAAACGGAGAGACCAAAAAACTGGCGGCGGCTTTCGCGCCGATCGAGATTCTGGAGTGAGCTATGGACAGACAGCATGAATTGGTTGAAATACTGAATCGTTACGCGGCGGCCTACTACGAACAGGATGCGCCGCTCGTTTCCGACGCCGAATACGACAGACTTTACGACGAGCTTTTGAAAATCGAGGCGGAGACGGGCGTCGTGCTCCCGAACAGTCCCACGCTGCGCGTCGGCGGCGCACCGCTGAAAAGCTTTGCGGAGCATCGACATCTCGGCAGGCTTTGGAGCCTCGACAAGGTACGCACCCGCGAAGGCCTCGTTGATTTTATCCGCAAGGTGACCGCCGCTTCACCCGAACCGCCGCTCTTCGGTCTCGAATACAAGTTCGACGGGCTGACCGTAAACCTGACCTATGAAAACGGTGTGCTTACGCAAGGCGCGACGCGCGGCAACGGCGTGACCGGCGAAGCGATTCTCCCGCAGCTGCGGACGATCCGCACCGTTCCGCTCACGATCCCGTTCAAGGGACGTATGGAGGTGCAGGGCGAATGCATCATGCGGCTTTCCGTACTCGAAGCCTATAACCGCACGGCAACCGAACCGCTGAAAAATGCGCGCAACGCCGCCGCAGGCGCGCTGCGAAACCTCGATCCGGCGGTGACTGCTGCAAGAAAGCTTGACGTATTCTGCTACAACGTCGGCTACATCGAAGGCAAAGAATTGAAAAATCAGGCGGAAATGCTGGATTTCCTGAAGGAAAACGGCTTCCCCGTCTGCCCGTTCGTGCGTTGGCTCAGAACGCCCGATGAGATCATGCATGAGATCGACCTTGCCGAAGAACGGCGCGACACGCTCGATTTCCTGATCGACGGCATGGTCGTCAAGGTCACGGATTTTGCGTTGCGGGACGCTTTGGGCGCGACCGAGAAGTTCCCGCGCTGGGCGATGGCCTATAAGTTCGCCGCCGAGGAGCTGACCGCGACGGTTTTGGACGTGACCTGGGAGGTCGGCCGGACCGGCAAACTCACGCCGCTCGCGCACATCGAGCCGGTCGAGTTCTCCGGCGTAACGGTGAAAAAAGCGACGCTGAACAACTGGGACGACGTACAGCGCAAGCGCGTCGGCATCGGCTCGCGCGTGTTCATCCGCAGAAGCAACGACGTGATCCCGGAGATCCTCGGTGCGGTGCCGGACGACAACCCCCTCCGCCCCGTTATGAAGCCTTCCGTGTGCCCGCAATGCGGTGCGCACGTCGAAACGCGCGGCGCACACCTCTACTGCACGAATTCGCTCTCCTGCCGTCCGCAGATCGTGGCGCGGCTTTCGCACTACGCCTCGCGCGACGCGATGGACATCGACACGTTCGCGGGCAAGACTGCCGAACAGCTCATCGACGCGTTCGGTATTCGCACGATCCCCGAGCTTTACGCGCTCTCGCACGAGCAGCTTGCCGCGCTGGAACGTTTCGGACATAAAAAAGCGCAGAACCTTCTGGACGCCTTGGAGGCGAGCAAGCACCGTCCTTTGGCCGCGTTCCTCTTTGCGCTCGGCATTCCGAACGTCGGGACCAAGACCGCGAAGGACCTTGCGCGGCGCTTCGGCACGCTGGACGCGGTGCGCCATGCGAGCAAGGAAGAGCTTGCCGCGATCGACGACGTCGGCGACGTTGTGGCAGACTGCATCGTGACCTTCTTTGCCGATCCGCGTATTTCGGATCAGATCGACAGGCTACTCTCGCTCGGCGTGCATCCCGAGGAGGTCAAAACGGCTGACAGCGGGAATCTGCCGCTTGCGGGCATGACGGTCGTCATCACCGGAACGCTCAGTACGCTTTCGCGCAGGGACGCGGAAGCGCTCGTTGAGGAGAACGGCGGCAAAGCGTCCGAGAGCGTATCGAAGAACACATCGTTCGTGGTTGTCGGCGAAAACGCCGGAAGCAAGGCGACCAAGGCGCAAGCCCTCGGCATTCCCATGATCGATGAACAGGAATTTTTGAAACGGATCGGAAAATGAAATTCGGCAAACTCGACAACGATACATTGGAACGGCTGATCCTCGACCGGTTTACAAAAACGCGGCCGGAGTCGTTCGGCGCGCCGCGCATCGGCATGGACTGCGCGATGCTGGATTTTCAGGGGGATCTGATCGTCACGAGCACGGATCCCATCACGAGCGCGGACGCAAAGCACATCGGCGCGCTTTCCGTGCACGTCAACTGCAACGACGCGGCGGCGGGCGGCGCGGAGCCGGTCGCGCTGCTCGTCACACTTTTGCTCCCGCCTTCTGAAACGGAAGAAACGGTCGCCATGATCGCGAACGACCTTCAGAACGCGGCGGCGCTTGCGGGTGTAGACATTATCGGCGGGCACACCGAGGTGACCGACGCGGTCACGCGCGTTATAACCTGCACGACCGTGCTCGCAAGAACGCCGCGGGCGAAGATGCTCACCGGCGTCGTGCCCGGCGATGAGATCGTGATGACCAAATGGGCGGGGCTCGAAGGCACCATGCTGATCGCAGGCGACCGGCCTGCGCTCCTCTCCTCCGTCTCCGCGGAAACGCTCGAACGCGCAAAAGCGCTCTCGCAGTATCTTTCGGTCGTACCGGAAAGCCGGATCGCGATGCGGCACGGCGCGCACGCGATGCACGACGTCACCGAGGGCGGCGTGCTCGGCGCGGTCTGGGAGCTTGCGGCGCAGGGGCATTGCGGCGCGGTCGTCGACAAGGACGCGATCCCGGTGCTGCCCGAAACGATCGCGATCGCAGAAGCGGTCGGCGTCGATCCCTACCGACTGATGGCAAGCGGCTCGCTTTTGATCGCCTGCGAAAACGGTGCGGAAACGGCTGCAGCGCTGAAAGAAGTCGGTATTCCAGCCGCCGTGATCGGAAGGATCACTGCGCACGGTTTTTACTTTTCCGACGGTTCACCGCTCGATCCGCCGGGTCCTGATGAGCTTTATCGGCTGTTTTAGGCCGATATTCAGAAATTTTCCATGTTCCGCTCTTGTGTTTTCGGGAAGGACTATGGTATAATTTGGTGTTGCGGAGGTAAGTGTATGAAAAGCATGACCGGATACGGAAAAGGCGTCGTCTCCCGCGACGGACGCGAGCTGACCGTTGAACTGAAGAGCGTGAATCATCGCTTTTTGGACGTTTCGATGCGTCTGCCGCGCGTGCTGTCCTGCATTGAAGACACGCTCCGCACGGCGATCGCCGCACGGCTTGCCCGCGGACATGTCGACGTATTCGTGAACTACCGCAACACCCGCAGCGACGCGAAGAGCGTTTGCGTGGACGGTCAGCTATTATCCGAATATGTGAAGGCAGCAAGAACCGCGAATGAAGCCCTTGGTCTGCATGACGATTTAACGCTCTCCAACGTCCTTCGTCTCCCTGACGTCACCGAGATCGTTCCCGCCGACGAGGACAACGACGCGCTGATCGCACTTGCGAAGGATGCAGCGGATCTTGCATTGGATGCGCTGATCGAGATGCGGATCGCCGAGGGCAGCAGACTCAGGACCGCTTTGGAAAACGGTGTAAACAACATGGACGCGTATCGCGAAGAGATCCTTGCCCGCGCGCCGTTCGTCGCCGAGGATTACCGCAGAAAGCTGACCGAGCGCATCGAATCGGTGCTCAGTGATACCGAGATCGACCGCGCGAGGCTTGCGACCGAGATTGCGCTGTTTGCGGACCGCTGCTGCATCGACGAGGAGCTCGTGCGACTCAAGAGCCACATCGCACAGTTTCGCACCTATCTGGACGCCGAGGAGCCGGTCGGCCGGAATATGGATTTCATCGTGCAGGAAATGAACCGCGAATGCAACACGATCGGCAGCAAAGCGAACGACGCTGCACTGACGAAATCTGTTCTTGTGTGCAAGGCGGAGATCGAAAAGCTCAGAGAGCAGATCCAGAACGTGGAGTGACGCCATGACGGAGAATTCCCCTCTCGTTTCGGTCGGGTTCGGAAATATCGTTTCCGGTTCCCGCATCATTGCGATCGTTTCGCCGGACTCGGCTCCGGTGAAGCGGCTCATACAGGACGCGCGCGAACGCAGGCTGCTCATCGACGCGAGCTGCGGCCGCAAAACGCGCGCCGTGCTCGTAATGGACAGCGGCCATGTCGTGCTGTCCGCTCTGCAGTCGGAAACCGTCGCCCGCCGGCTGAACGCCGAGTGGAGCAATGAAGGATAAGGAGAATGGTATGGCAAGAAAGAAAAAGGGACTTTTGCTCGTTGTTTCCGGACCTGCCGGGGTCGGCAAGGGAACGGTCACCGCGGCGCTGATGGCGAAGCACCCGGAGATCAGGATGTCCGTCTCCGCTACGACGCGATCCCCGCGTCCCGGTGAGATCGACGGCGTACACTATTTCTTCAAAACGAAGGAAGAATTCATCCGCATGATCGACGAGGACGCTTTCCTCGAATATATGCATGTCTTCGGCATGAACTACTACGGCACGCCGAAAGCTTTCGTTGAAGCGGAGCGTGAGAAGGGCAATCACGTGATTCTGGAGATCGATGTGCAGGGCGCTCAAAAGGTTAAAGCCGCCTGTCCCGACGCCGTCATGGTGTTTATCGCTCCCCCGTCGCTTTCGATCCTGAAGGAGCGGCTCGTGGGACGCGGGACCGAAACGCAGGAGTCGATCGACGTCCGTACGGCAACGGCGCTGAAGGAGCTTGAGGCTCTGCCCAAATATGATTACATGGTGATAAACGACGTTGTGGACGAAGCGGTCGCTGAGATGGAATCCATCCTGACTGCGGAGCTTCTCCGCACCGGAAGAAATACAGAACTGATCACAAAACTGACAGGAGGCGAAACGATATGATGAATTATCCTTCCCTGAACGAGCTGGTGGAAAAAGCGGGCTGCCGCTATATGCTGGTGACCGCCGTTGCGAACCGTGCAAGGCAGCTCCAGGATCATCCGGAAAAGCTTGGTTCCAACAAGCCGGTCTCGATGGCCGTGGACGAGCTTTACCACGATAAGTTGATTTTGAACGCACCGAAAGAAGGCTGACAAACGTCTTCCCGCCCGTCGCGTTCGCGCACGGGCCTTTTTATACTGTCATGTTTGCCGAAGTGATCGTCGACATCGCGCATACCGCCGTGGACCGTCGGTTCACGTACCGCATTCCCGAGGAGCTTCCCGTTTCCGTCGGGCACCATGTTCTGGTGCCGTTCGGACAGGGCAGCCATACGAAGGAAGGCTTTGTCGTCGCACTGAATGAAACGGCAGACTATCCGGAGATCAAAGACATTCAAAGGATCTTAGAACGTTATCCCGTTCTGCTTCCGGAACAGATCGCGCTTGCGGAATGGATGAAGGATTCCTACCACTGCCTGTTCGTCGACGCGCTGCGGCTGATGATACCCGCACAGATGCGCGGCATGCGAATCAAGGAAAAGAAAGTCCGCACCGTTTCGGTCGCGGAGGGCGTCGATCCCGATGCAGCCGCGGAGGCGCTGAAAAGCGCTCCGGTGCAGAAGCGTGTGTTCGAGCTGGTCGCGAAGATCGGCGCGGAAGCCTCTCTCCCCGATCTCAATGCTTTTTATCCCGGCTGTATGCCCGCCGTCAACGCACTGATCAAAAAGGGGTATCTTGCCGAACAGAGCGAAACGGTGTTTCGACGTCCCGATAAGATGCGTTTGCATACGCCGGAATATACGCTGACCGATGCGCAGACAAGCTCGGCGGATGCGATCCGTGACGCAATGGAGCGAGGCAAGGGCGACATCCTTTTGCTGCACGGCGTAACCGGCAGCGGAAAGACGGAGGTTTATCTGAAGGCAATCGCGGACTGTCTTGCGCTCGGCAGACAGGCGATCGTGCTGGTCCCGGAGATCTCTCTGACGCCGCAGACCGTCGGCCGCTTCACGGACCGTTTCGGCGACCGGATCGCAGTCCTGCACAGCCGCCTTTCCGCAGGCGAGCGCTTCGATGAATGGCGGCGTATCCGACTGGGCCTTGCCGACATCGTGATCGGAGCCAGAAGCGCGGTCTTTGCGCCGGTTGAAAAGCTTGGGCTGATCATCATCGACGAGGAGCACGAATCCAGCTACCAGAGCGAATCGCAGCCGCGCTATCTTGCGGTCGAGGTTGCCGCAAAGCGGATCCGAACCGTCGGCGGCGCGCTCGTGCTCGGCAGCGCAACGCCTTCTTTGATGAGCTATTCGCGCGCGCTTTCCGGGAAGTACAAGCTTCTTGAGCTCCCGGACCGTGTAGCGGGACGGCCGCTGCCCACCGTCGAGACGGTCAATATGCGGGACGAGCTTCTGATGGGCAACAACAGCATCTTTTCCGACAAGCTTGCGGAGCGTCTCAGCGAATGCCTTGCTGCAGGGCAACAGGCGATGCTGTTCATCAACCGCCGCGGCTACGCGACGTTCGTGAGCTGCCGAAGCTGCGGATTCGTGCTGAAATGCGACAACTGCGACATCTCGATGACATATCACAAGACGGAGTCGCGCACGCGCTGCCATTACTGCGGCGCCGTGAAGCCGCTGCCGAAGGAGTGTCCGAACTGCAGAAAACCGTTTATCAAGCAGTTCGGGATCGGAACCGAACAGGTCGAGGAGGCTGTGCATAAGCTCTTCCCTGCCGTCAGGACGCTTCGCATGGACACGGACACGATGCGTGAGAAGGGCAGCTACGAAAAGCTGCTGTCGGCATTCCACCGCGGCGAAGCGCAGGTTCTGATCGGCACGCAGATGATCGCGAAGGGACATGATTTTCCGAACGTCACGCTTGTCGGCGTCGTCGCCGCGGACACGACCCTGAACCTGCCGGACTATCGCGCGCCGGAACGTACATTCCAGCTTCTGACGCAAGTCGCCGGACGCGCCGGACGGGACAATCTCCCCGGACGCGTCGTGCTGCAGACCTATGAGCCGAACCATCCGATCATCCGGTTTGCGAAAGCGCAGGACTACGTCGGCTTTTATCACTATGAGATCATGGAGCGTAAAAAGCTCCTCTATCCCCCGTTCTCCCTCTTCATTCGCGTCGTTTTTGCAGACCGCGACGGGCAAAACGCGGAACACGGCTGTCTTGCCTACGCAAAAGCGCTTGAAACCGAGCTGCGTTCCGCGCTCGGAGAAGAAGGAAAACAGGACCTGCTGCTGCTCGTTGCGGCGGAAGCGCCGATCGCGCGGATCTCGGGCTATACCCGCTATCAGATCCTGATCAAGCTTCTGCGTACGAAGCGTCTGAAAGACGCGATCCGAACGATTTCCGTCTTTCACGACGGACACCGAAGCGTATGCGCCGAAACGCAGCTGGAGATCAACCCTCAGGAGATGTTCTGATGAAAAAAGAGCAAGATCGTTTTAAACCTTTATTCCTGCCCGCATTGAAAGGCGCGGGCGGATATTTCATCATCGCCGCGGTCGAGGTCGTTCTCGGCATCGTTTCGCTTTACTGCGCCTCGATCGTGACGAGCTATACGCTGGATTGGGTGCTGATGGAAAAGGATCCTTCGATTCCCGCGCCTCTGTTTTCATGGCTGAAATCGCTTGGTCCGATCGGTCGGAACTATTGGCTTTGCGGCGGATGCTTTTTCCTGTTTACCGTACTCGAAGGCTTGTTCATCTTTTTGCGAAGAAAGAACATTGCGCAAGGCGCCGAGCATATGGCGAAGACCATGCGCGACAAACTCTACCGCAAGCTGAACGCCGTTCCCTATGACTACCACAAACATGTCTCGACCGGTGATCTCGTACAGCGCTGCACGTCTGATGTGGACACCGTACGCAAATTCGTGACCAATCAGCTTATGGAGATCGTGCGCATCGCTGTGATGTTTACCATTGCAGCCGCACTGATGTTCGCAATCCGTTGGGAAATGGCGCTGATTTCGATGGCGGTCATGCCGATCCTGACGGTGTCGAGCTTTCTGTACTTCCGTTATGTTCGGAAATACTTCACCGAAGTCGACGAAGCTGAAGGCGCGCTTTCGACCGCGGTTCAGGAAAACCTGACCGGCGTCCGCGTGGTGCGCGCATTCGGGCAGCAGCGCGCCGAGTATGATAAGTTTACGCGGCTGAATCGGGATTTCCGCCAAAAGAACATCCGTCTTGTGAACCTTTTGGGCTTCTATTGGGGAACTTCGGACGCGATCGGGTATCTGCAGATCGCGCTTTCGCTCGTATTCGGCGTTCTGTTCTATGTAAAAACCCGGAACAGTGCAGATCCGTTCTCTCTCGGCGATATCTATCTGTTCCTATCGCTCACGAGCCGTCTCACCTGGCCTGTGCGTCAGCTCGGCCGTGTGCTTGCCGATATGGGTAAGGCGACCGTCTCGCTGGACCGTCTCAATGAGATCATGCATGCAGATAACGAGATCGAGCCCGGAAAAGGTCTGAAGGAATGCGATCTCAACGGCGATATTGCCTTTACGAACGTGACCTTCGGCTATAACGCGCCGAACGACGTGCTTGACGATATCAGCTTTACTGCGAAGGCCGGACAAACGATCGGCATCTTGGGCAGCACCGGCAGCGGCAAAAGCTCGCTCGTACAGCTGCTGCAGCGGCTCTATCTCGTTACCGGCGGCGAGATCACGATCAACGGCACCCCGATCAACGATATTGATCACACCGTCCTTCGCAAAAACATCGCGATCGTCCTGCAGGAACCGTTCCTGTACTCGCGTTCGATCCGAGAAAACATTCTGCTGACCGCGCCGGACGCCGGTGAAGCCGATCTCTTCGAAGCCGCGCGCGAAGCTGCGGTACACGACGTCATAGAGAAGTTCTCGGACGGCTACGATACGGTCGTCGGCGAACGCGGCGTCACGCTCTCCGGAGGACAGCAGCAGCGCGTTGCAATCGCACGGGCATTGATGCAAAAGGCGCCGATCATGATTTTTGACGATTCCATGAGCGCGGTCGATACGGAGACTGATGCGAAGATCCGCGAAGCGCTCCGCCGCCATCACGGCGACGGGATCCTGTTTATCATTTCGCACCGTATTACGACGCTCTGCGAAGCGGACCGGATCCTCGTCCTCGATCATGGCAAACTTGTTCAGAACGGCACGCACGAAGAACTGATCCGTGAGGAAGGGCTCTATAAGCGCATTGCCGATATTCAGGACTTTCATCCGGAAGGAGGCGTCCGAGCATGAGTTACGATTACGAAGCGGAAATCGACCGCGAGGAAAAGGTCGACGTCAAGCTGTGGAAACGGCTGTTTGGCTATGCTATGCGCAACCGCGGCCTGTTTGTTCGTATCCTCATCAGCATGCTGATCGTAGCGATCATCGACGCGCTCTATCCGGTCCTGACACGGTTTGCGATCGATCATTTCGTGCGTCCCGACGCGCTGCCGACCACCGACGGGATCTGGCTGTTCTTTACGATCTATGCCGTGCTTGTCATCCTGCAGGGTTTCTGCACAACGCGTTTTATCGGCCGTTCCGGCGAAATGGAGATGGCGATCTCCTATGCGATCCGGCAGGAAGCGTACCGAAAGCTGCAGACGCTGTCGTTCTCATTCTACGACAAGACCTCCGCGGGCTATCTGATGGCGCGTATGGTCAGCGACGTTGCGCGTCTCAGCGATATGATTGCATGGAGCATCACGGACTTTCTCTGGTGCGGATTCTACACACTGTTCTGTTTCGGCGCGATGTTCTGGTTCAATTGGAAGCTTGCGCTCATCGTGCTTGCTGTCATTCCGCCGCTTGCTGTCGTTTCGCTGTATCTGCAGAAGAAGATCCTCCGCTATCAGCGCGTGTCGAGAAAACACAATTCCCGTATTACCAGCGCGTTCAACGAAGGCATCATGGGCGCGATGACGACGAAAACGCTCGTGCGCGAGGAGCAGAACGCCGCGGAATTTGAAGCGATCACGACGGATATGCGCAAAGCGAGCGTAAAAGCCTCCGTGCTCTCTGCTACCTTCTTCCCGCTCGTTGTATCGCTCGGCGCGGTCGGCACTTCTCTTGCGCTGATCTTCGGCGGCGCCGGCGTCAAAGCGACGCTTGTCGGGTCCGAAACTTTCCTCGGCGTCATCACCGCAGGCACGCTTGTCTCCTTCATCAACTATGCTTCAAGCCTGTTCGACCCGATCCAGCAGCTTGCCGGCATCTTTGCCGATATGCAAAGCGCGCAGGCGAGCGCAGAACGCGTTCTCTCTTTGCTTGATACGGAGTCCGAGGTTAAGGACACGCCGGAGGTCGAAGCTAAATACGGCGATTCGATGAACCCGAAACGTGAAAACTGGGAACCGATTGAGGGCGATATCACGTTCGATCACGTAGATTTCTTCTACAAGGAGACCGAACCGCTGCTTCGAGACTTCAACCTGCATATCCGCGCAGGCGAGACCGTTGCGCTGGTCGGCGAGACCGGCGCCGGTAAATCTACGATCGTAAACCTGATCTGTCGCTTTTACGAACCGAAGAAAGGCCGTATCCTGATCGACGGAAAGGATTATCGGGAGCGTTCGCAGCTCTGGCTTCAATCGTCTCTGGGCTACGTTCTGCAAAGCCCGCATCTGTTCTCCGGCACGATCCGCGACAACATCCGTTTCGGAAGACCTGATGCGGATGAGGAAAGCGTGAAAAAGGCCGCTGCGATGGTCCATGCCGACGAATTCATCGAGCGACAGCAGAAAGGCTACGACACCGAGGTCGGCGAGGGCGGCGTTCGTCTGTCGACCGGTCAGAAGCAGCTGATTTCCTTTGCGCGCGTGATCCTCGCAAATCCGCAGATCTTCGTTCTGGACGAGGCGACAAGCTCGATCGACACCGAGACCGAACAGTTGATCCAAAGCGCGATCACCGAGGTTCTGAAAGGCCGCACAAGCATCGTTGTTGCGCACCGCCTTTCCACGATCCGCAATGCAGATCGGATCCTGGTTATCCGAAACGGCGCGATCATCGAAGAGGGCGATCATGAAACGCTCCTGATGAAGGGCGGCTACTATCATGATCTTTATATGCATCAGTATCAGCAAGACGCGCTGCAGGAAGCGCTGAAATGATCCGCAATGCAAAACCGGCCGGGAAACTCCCGACCGGTTTTGTTAATTCACTATTTTGATCTCTTACTGATACTTGACCTGTACGGAACCGAAGCTGACGTCCGCGCGAATGATGATCGTCTGCGTCGCATCCGGATTCGGATCGCCGTTCACGGTGAACGCCGCAAAGGACGTGTCGGAAGACTTCACCATGCGGACAGAACGCGGAAGCAGGATCGTGACGTTGCCGAAGCTTGCGTCGACCTTAAAGAGGCAGTTTTCTGCGAACGTGGAGACGTATGTAAGATCGACTGTATAATCACCGAAGCTCGAATCAATTCTGCCTCCTGCAAGCGTCTCACGGTCATAATAGACCGTGCTGTTGCCGAAGCTCATGTCCGCCTTCAGATAGTCATTGTCGTCGGAATATTCCATTTTGCTGCTGCGGGAGTGATTGTGGATCCCGGTTTTCGTGACAACCTGGTGCTTGCGGAAGCGGACAAACAGATTGCCGAAAATGACCGACAAAAGCGCTATGACCGCAAAGATCAGAACGATCACATACCACGGAACCGTAGGAAGATTTGCGACCTGATACCCGAGCAGAACACGGCGAACGAATTCATACCCGCCGAACGCCATCAGAGTGACGCTGATTGGAATGCTTGTACGGAGTCCCATAAGGCCTGCCGTAAAGACCATCAGCGGCCACACGTAGTTCCAGCCCTTCAGCGTCAGCTCGCTGGTCTCAATGTACGGGAACAGTTCCATACCCGGGATGCTGTGCAGAATAAAGAACATGCAGATCAGGATCGCACCGATGCAGAACGCAATGGTGGTCCATTTTGCATTGTCCCTATGCTTGTTCCATTCCCAGCTGAAAGAACCCTTGTCCTTTTTGTCGTCGTCAGGCGTTTCATCCTTATCTAAGATAATGACGTGCGGCTCGACCGGCTTGACGCCGAGAAGCTCGTCCACCGATACGTCGAACAGATCAGCAAGAAGCGGCAGAAGCGTGATGTCCGGACAGCTGATGTCGTTTTCCCACTTGCTGACCGCCTGTGCGGAGACGCCGACCTTTTCGGCGAGCTGTTCCTGCGTGAGTCCCTTTTCCTTTCTCAATGCGGCAATGCGCTTGCCGAGCGTTTCTTTGTTGTTTTCCATGAAAGTTTCCTCCTTCTTTCGATGGCCTAAGCTTAGCAGATTCGGAGTGATCGCACCATCGACCGTCGGTTGAATTCGTCATTTTCGCTCTACCCCATCGGTTGAGTTGATGATTTCTTCTCTCTACGTTCGGTTGTATCGGTCGAAAACGCTCTCCACCTGCGGTTGGATCCCTGTTTTTCACGGATATTTTACCGATTTTATTTACAAAGGTCAAGAAAAACTGTATAATAATATTTTGAAATGGAGGATGGAGTATGGCTTTACGCATCATTCGCAAAAATGACGACCCCGCGCTGTATAAGACCTGCAAAGAGGTCAAAAAATTCGACGCGCGCCTTTCCGAGCTGATCGACGATATGATCGAAACGATGAACGACGCGGATGGCGTCGGTCTTGCCGCGCCGCAGATCGGCGTGCTGCGCCGTGTTTGCGTGATCGACGTCGGCGAAGGTCCCGTCGAGCTCGTGAACCCCGTGATCCTGGATTCCTCCGGTGAGCAGGGCGGCATGGAAGGATGCCTCTCCTTCCCCGGCGAAAGCGGCTATGTCGTCCGTCCGAACCGGGTCAAGGTTGAAGCGTACGACCGCAACGGAGATCTGTATGAATACGAGGGCGAAGGGCTCTTTGCCCGCGCCGTATTTCACGAGACGGATCATCTGGACGGCAAGGTTTACAAGCGCCTTGTGACGGAACCACCGAAAGATTTTAAGGAGTAAGGAATGCGCATCGCTTTCTTGGGTACGCCCGAATTTGCACTGCCGAGCCTAGCGGCACTGATCAATCGCGGCGATACGATCGCCGTGTTCACGCAGCCCGACCGTCCCGTAGGACGCAAGGCTGTTCTGACGCCGCCGCCGGTCAAGACGCTTGCGCAATCGCACGGGATCCCCGTCTTCCAGTTTGAGAAGATCCGCAGACCCGAGGGGCTTACGGCGCTGGAAGCTTTTCAGCCGGATCTCATGGTGACCGCGGCGTTCGGGCAGCTTCTTTCCGCGAAGAATCTTGCGATTCCGCGACTCGGCACGATCAACGTGCACGGCTCGCTGCTGCCGAAGTATCGCGGCGCATCGCCCATTCAGAGCGCGATCATCGCAGGTGAAGCCGAGACCGGCGTGACGACGATGATGACCGATATCGGCATGGACACCGGTGATATGCTCCTGAAGGCCTCAACGCCGATCTACCCCGACGAAACGTATGAACAGCTTTCCGATCGCCTTGCCGTGCTCGGCGCCGAACTGCTTTTGAAAACGCTCGATGCGCTGGAAGCCGGCACGCTTGTCCGCATCCCGCAGGACACGGGAGCTGCAACCGTTTGCCATATGCTTTCAAAGGAGGACGGGCACATCGACTGCACAAAGTCCGCAAAGGCGGTGCACGACCTGGTCCGCGGCACGAACCCGTGGCCCTGCGCTTACGCTCTTCTCGACGGACAGCCGTTGAAGATCTTTGAAACGCGGCGCACGGAGGAGGAGGTATTTTCCGACGCGCCCGGCACGTTGCACGAGCGAAGCGGAAGGCTGTATCTCTGCTGCGCGGACGGCGTACTGGAGATCGTTTCCTTACAGGCGAGCGGCAAAAAACGTATGGATGCCGCCGTATTTCTGCGCGGATGTCCGCTCGACGGGAAAACGGTATGCTGAACGTACGGCGCGCGGCGCTTGAAACGCTTGTCCGGATCCTGGAGGACGGCGCATACGCGAACCTTGCGCTAAAGGAGGCCGCCGATTCGGCTGCACCGAAAGACATCCCGTTTCTGTATGCGCTCGTCAATGAGACGATCGCCGAGGCGTCGTATCTTGATTTTATTCTTTCGCACTTCTGCAAGAGGCAGAAGCGCGCTGTCCGGAATCTTCTCCGGATGTCCGGGACCGAGCTGCTGTTTCTCGATACGCCCGCGCATGCGGCGATCGACGAAGCGGTGAAGCTGTGCCGAGAGATCGGTAAAAAGGGCAGCTGCGGGCTCGTCAACGCCGTATTGCGTCGGCTGGACCGCGAACGCGGCTCCCTTCCCCCTCTGCCGGAGGATCCCGTCGATCGGCTTTCGATCCGGTACGGCGTGCCGAAGTTTTTGGTTACCGAATGGATCGCGGAATACGGCGAAGCGGAAACGGAAGCGCTGCTCCTGAAGCGGCCTTTGGGCACCGTGGTGCGCGCGCAGTTTCCGTATACGACGGACGCGCTCGCCGCTGCGCTGCCGGTACCGTCCGTTCCCTGCTCCCTCGATCCGAACGGCTTGAAGCTCTCCGCGGGATTCGATCTTGCGCACAGTCTGCTGTTTACGGAAGGAAAGCTTGCCGTACAGGGCGAAGGCGCCATGCTGATCTGTCGTGCGCTCGGCGATATCCGCGGTAAGCACGTCCTTGACGCATGCGCGGCGCCGGGCGGTAAGACCGCCTACCTCGCATCGCTTTCCGAGAACACGGCAAGACTGACGGCATGGGAGCTGCATCCGCACCGCAAGGCGCTGATGGACAAGACATTTGCCCGTCTCGGCGTGCAGGCGGAGACCGAATGCCGGGACGCGTCGGTCTTTGATCCGAGGTTTGAGAACGCGTTTGATGCGGTGCTTCTGGACGTACCCTGCAGCGGTTTCGGACTGCTTGCCGAAAAGCCGGATGTTCGGCTGCGCAAGGACGAAGCCGCCGTCAATGCTCTCACAGCGGCGCAGGACGCGATCCTCTCTGCATGCTGCCGGTATGTGAAGCCCGGAGGCGTCCTCGTTTACGCAACGTGTACGATCGTAAAGCGGGAAAACGGCGAGCGTGTGAAACAGTTTTTGAATGCGCATTCTGACTTTGCGCTTTCCGAAGCGCGGCAGCTTTTGCCCACGCGCGACGGTACGGACGGATTTTATTACGCAAGAATGCAAAGGAGCTGAACCGATGTATTGGATGGACATGACCGAACAGGAGATCGCCGACGCCGTCGGCGCGTTCGGCGTGCCGAAATTCCGCATCGAACAAGTGCAGGGATGGCTCCGAAAGGGCGTTCGTCCGCAGGAGATGACAAATCTCCCGAAGGACCTTCGCGCAAAGCTCGATACGATCCCGTTCGGCGGCGCACGGATCTATGATAAGCGCGTTTCTCCGAAGGACGGAACGATCAAATACCTCTTCGAGCTTGAGGACGGAAACCTTGTCGAAGGCGTGCTGATGCGCTATTCCTACGGCAATACGGTCTGCCTGTCTACGCAGGTCGGCTGCAACATGGGGTGCAAATTCTGCGCAAGCACGCTCGAAGGCTGCGTCCGCTCGCTTCGTCCGGGCGAGATGCTTTCCTTCCTTGCCGAGATCGAACGCGACGAGCCGCCTGCCGACGGTAAGCCGCGCACGGTCACAAACATTGTGCTGATGGGCAGCGGCGAACCGCTCGACAATTACGACAACGTGGTGACGTTCCTCCGCCGCGTGACGAGCGAACAGGGACCGAACATCAGTGCGCGCAATATTTCGCTATCCACCTGCGGGATCGTGCCGAAGATCTACCGGCTGATCGACGATGCGCCGCATGTAACGCTTTCGATCTCTCTGCACGCGCATTCGAACGAGGTGCGTTCCGAGCTGATGCCGATCAACAGGGCTTACCCGATTGAACAGGTGCTCGAGGCGGCAAGAGCATATGCGGAACGGACCGGGCGGCGCGTGGTGTTTGAATACGCGCTGATCGGCGGAAAAAACGACTCCGAGGCGGATGCGGAAGCGCTTGCCGCCAGGCTCAAAGGATTGCTCTGTCACGTCAACCTGATCCCGCTGAATCCGGTGAAGGAACGCGGGCTGGACGGCGTGACGAGAGCGTATGCACATCGGTTCAGAGAATGGCTGGAAGCACGGCACATCTCAGCGACGGTGCGCCGTGAAATGGGCGCCGATATCGAAGGCGCCTGCGGACAATTACGAAGGAGGGTGCTCAATGAACTTCGCGGGTAAAACGGAAACCGGTCTCAGACCGCAGAACGAAGACTTTTTCAGGCTTCTGCATACGGACACGCTCGACGCCGTGATCGTATCCGACGGCATGGGCGGGCATCAGGCCGGCGAGGTTGCAAGCAGGCTTGCCGTCGACACGCTCAGCAAAGTTCTGCTGCGCGGGTACGACGACCCCGAAGCGGCGCTTTCCGAGGGCTTCGGCGAAGCGAACCGTGAGGTACACCTCCTCGCCTCGATGCGGGACGAAATGTACGGGATGGGCTGTACGCTCGTGGCGGCGATCCTCGAACCGGACCGTTTTACCGCCGCCAACATCGGCGATTCCCGACTGTATCATTATGACGGAAACGTCCTCCGTCAGATCACCCACGATCACTCTTTTGTCGCGGAGCTTGTTCGGCGCGGCGCAATTACGCCCGAAGAAGCGAAAACACACCCGCGGCGTAATTTGATTACTCGCGCCGTCGGCACGGATACGCGCGTATACGCGGATATTTTCTCGTGTGACTGGAAGAAGGGCGATATGCTTCTGCTCTGTTCGGACGGCCTCTGCGGCGTTCTGGATGACGCAGAAATGTCTGAAGCTCTGCGTATGCGATCCGATCTGGAGTCGGTTTGCGATACACTGATCCGCCGTGCGCTTGAAGCGGGCAGCCGCGACAACATAACCGTCGTACTTGCGATCAATGACGGAGGCGCTGCATGATCGGAACGATACTCGACCGGAAATATCGCATCGTCGAGCTGATCGGAAGCGGCGGCATGGCGCAGGTCTATAAGGCGATCAATATGGCCAACCGCAAAACTGTTGCCGTGAAAATGCTCAAGGATGAATATAAAGATGATGCGGAGTTTTTGCGCCGGTTCTCGCGCGAGGCGAACGCGATCCTGACGCTTTCGCACGAGAATATCGTGCGCGCATACGGCGCCGGCACGCATGACGGGCTGCCGTATCTTGTCATGGAATACGTTGAAGGGCGCACGCTGAAGGACCTGATCTCGAAAAACGGCGCGCTGCCGGTGCGAACGGCGATCGGTATCACCTGTCAAATTCTTGACGCGCTTCACGCTGCGCATTCGCACGGCATCATCCACCGTGACGTCAAGCCGCAGAACGTCATCGTAACCGACAAAGGACGCGTGAAGTTGGCAGACTTCGGCATCGCGCGCGAAGTGAAAGCTTCGACTGTTACGTTCTCCGGTCAAAAGGTGCTTGGCTCTGTCCATTATATTTCACCGGAACAGGCTAAGGGCACGATCGCGACCGAACAGAGCGATCTGTATTCCGTCGGCGTCTGTCTCTATGAGATGCTGACCGGATCTGTGCCGTTCGATTCGGATTCCACGGTGACGATCGCTCTGATGCATTTGCAGGAAAAGCCCACACCGCCAATCGACCTTGTGCCCGAAATCCCGCCTGCATTGAACGACATCGTTCTGAAATCTTTGGAAAAGGATCCTGAAAACCGGTATCAAACCGCACGCGAGATGCGCAGCGATCTCGTACGTTCTCTGTCCGATCCAAGCGGATCGTTCGTCAGCGAGCCGGAGGAAAAGAAGTCCCGATCCGGTCGGAAAAAGCCTTCCCTGTACGTTCTGATTGCGCTGTGTGTCTTCCTTCCGATTATGATCATCGGAATTGTTGTGCTGATCTATGCGGCAGGTAAACCGAAGGATATCCCGCGACAGTCCGAGCCCTCGGAAACGGCAGTTGTTCCGATGTCTGTATCGCCTACCGTTCTCGCTTCTGCCGAGCCGAACACGGACGAGTATCAAATGCAGAGCATCCCCAACCTGATCGGGTACTCATTGGATGATGCATTGCACGTCCTTTATGTGGAAAACGGATTCCGAAAGCTGATCGTTGAGTTCACCGATGTTCCGCCTGCAGAACCACGCAACAATACCGTTGTCGGGATTTCCGTCTCCGGTATAAACGGCGATATGCCGGACCGGGAAGTTCTTTTTGAAGCAACCCTTCCCACTCCTGTTCTGTCTTCCGAAGAAACGCCAGCAGTGACCGACGCCCCGCTGCCGGACGAATCATCGGAAACAACGGCAGAGCCGGATGGCTCCGAGACGATCACCGCCGAAGCAACGCCTGTTCCCTCCGCTGAAGAGGTACCGCTTGAATCGGAACAGCCTACGCAAATTCCCATACAATCCGTTTCGATCACACCGACGCCGCAGCCATCGGTCGCGCCGGAACAGACCGAACAGTTGTATTCGACCGGCGCAGCAATTCGTCTGCTCGTCTATCGCAATACGGCATGGAGCTATAAAGCGGACGTTTCCTTCCCCCTCTCCATTGAAAATGACAATCCGGACAATCTTGTGGAGATCGGAATCGAAACGAATAATATCGAAGAAATCCCATACCGGATCATTTTGCATTCTCACTTGCGAAAGAAGGAGGCAAAAACGGAAATCACAGAAACAGCGACTGTCTACTGGTATGAGTCGGTCACTCGAATCCTGAATTTGTACATCAACGGAGAGGATATGCAAACACCTCAATCCGTCGCCTTTGCAAAATGACGGAGCGTGGATTGCTGATCAAAGGCGTCGGCAGCTTCTATGAAGTGCTGACCGAATCCAATGAAATGGTGACTTCGAAGGCGCGCGGCGCGTTTCGGCGCGAAGGTCTTGTTCCGACCGTAGGGGATCGGGTCGTCATCGAGCGCAAGGAACAGGGATATGCGCAGCTCGTCGAGATCCTTCCTCGCAGAAATTTGTTGGTCCGCCCGCCGGTCGCAAACGTGGATCAGCTTCTGATCGTCGTTTCTGCCTCTGTGCCGGAGCCGGACTGGCTGCTCGTCGACCGTCTGATCATTGCTGCAAAGCGGATGAACATCGTTCCCATCCCCGTGCTGAACAAGCTTGACACGGCGGATTCTGTGCTGCTGCAGACGTTTCGGTCCGATTACGCCTCTTTTAAAACAGCAGTCGTCAGCGCCGAGACCGGCGAAGGGCTTGACGGACTCCGTACGATGCTGAAGGGAAAAGTGACCTGCTTTGCCGGTCAGTCCGCTGTTGGGAAATCTTCGCTTCTGAACGCGCTGATTCCCGATCTTCATCTTGAAACCGGCACGTTGTCACGCAAGACCGATCGCGGTCGTCATACAACGCGCCACGCCGAACTTTGGCCTTACGAGGGTGGCGCTGTACTCGACACGCCAGGCTTTTCCATGTTCGAAACGGAATGCCTTGAGCAAAACGAGTTGGACGCCTGCTATCCGGAATTTCGCGACGCTTCTCCGTGTCGGTTCCCCGGATGTATGCACATCAGCGAACCGGACTGCGGCGTAAAGCCGTTGCTCCGTACCGGATTGCTTTCTATGGGACGCTACGAACGCTACTGCGAGATCGCATATGAATATCAGCTGAGGAGGAAACACCGTTATGATTAAGATCGCGCCGTCGATACTGTCCGCAAACTTCGCCGCCATGGGTGAAGCCGTACAAAAACTGAAAGAGCAGGGCGCAGATTGGGTGCATTTTGACGTGATGGACGGTAATTTCGTGCCGAACATCACCTTCGGTCCGGATATGTGCAAGGCGCTGCGGCCGCTGACCGACCTTCCGATCGACGTGCATCTGATGGTTGAGCATCCCTCCGACTGGATTGAACCGTTCAAAAAAGCCGGCGCCGATATCCTGACGATTCATGTCGAATCCTCAGAACGGCATCTGCACCGCGCGCTGCAGGCCATTCATGCCGCGGGTATGAAGGCAGGTGTCGTGCTGAATCCCGCAACGCCGATCACCGCTTGCGAGCATCTGCTTCCCGAATGCGATCTTGTTCTGCTGATGAGCGTCAATCCCGGCTTCGGCGGACAGGCTTTTATTTCGGAAACGCTCCATAAAATCCGCGCGCTGAGAAGCCGGATCGATACACGCGGCCTTTCCACGCTGATCGAAATCGACGGCGGCGTCAACCCGGAGACGGCAAAGCTCTGTATCGAGGCTGGTGCAGATGTTCTGGTCGCCGGAAGCGCAGTCTTTAAGGCGAAGGATCCCAAAGCCATGATTGCGGCGATACGCGGTGAATAAAAGCTTTATCAGATACAAAAAGCAGACAGCAAGCGCTGTCTGCTTCTGTTTTTCGAAAAGGTCAGCCTTCTCCCCTCGAGCGCAGGTCCGCATAGGCATTCCAGTCCGGATCCGGGTTCACGGTATAGATCCCGGCGCTTCGCTGCATCCAACCCATGCCGATAAAATCGCGGCGCACCGTGCAGTAGTCGGCATGGACGTCCGAGATGATCGCGTTGACCTCCTTTTCCGTGTAGGTTCGCGAAGGATCGAAACGGGAAAATATCTCACGATAGATGATGATACGCTTTTTAAGCTGCGCCGGCATCTGCAGGCAAACGCCGTTCGGCATAAAGCTTTTCAGAACCTTGCGCCGGTACTGCTCCTCCCGGAGCGCTTCCGTGCCTTCCTCCCCTTTCTGCGGAAAGATCAGCTCCCCGAGCGTGCGTGAGAATACTTCCCGCTTCAGGGAATACACGATGTAATACTGCTCCCGATGTGAATCGACCAGTCCCGCAGCCTGCAGCTTTTTCAGATGAAACGATACGGTCGCGGCGGACAGATTCATCCGTTCTGCAAGCAATTCCACGTAGCAGTCCTTCTCATGGAGCGCACGCAGAATCCCGAGCCGTGCCGCGTCGCCGAGTGTCTTCATCAGGCACAGAGTCTCATGCTCCATGACCTTCCGCCTCCCGCAACGTATCAAGCGCAAACTGTACGGTCACCGCCTTCTGCTCCGCCCGATCCGACGCGTCATAGTCCCCGTGCCTGTGCTGATTCTCCGCCTCCGCAGAGAACGAGTCGATCAGCGTTTCCAGCGCGTTCGGACGTTTCCCCTCGTGCTCGACGCGTCCGAGCACCTTAAGCATGTCACCGAGCATGCTTGCCTTCATTAAAGCGATCGAATGCTGACGTTCGTCGCCCTGTTCTTTTGCCTGTGCAGCAACTTCTTTCATGCGTAGCGCCTCTGCATCAAGTTTATTGTAGTATTGTTCCAAAGTAGTCAAAATGAACGCCTCCAATCTGTTTCGATGTTCGTCGAAATTATTGTAGCATTCATTTTGATAGTTGTCAATATATTTTTAATTGAAATCTACGCGGATCTCGTTGAATTTGCGATCAGTCCAATATCTGAACGACCAGGGTGAAGAGGAATTTGCCGTAGCTGTCGGTGCACACGGAACGGTAAAGTTCTTGACCTTAGTATATTCGAACTCGATCGCAACTTTGATTGCAAGCTCCTGCACCTCGGCAAGTTTTTTCAGATATGTATCTGCAATCTCGCTCAACGCCTTGCCGGTCTTAGATTTCTTTGCCTGCTTGTCAGCTTCTTTGTGAATTTCTTCGAGCTCTTTTACTGCAGTTTTATACTGTTCAAACAGCTCTCGCTGCTCCGCTGTGTACTTCCGAACCTGAGCTTCATCTGTTTTATACAGGATTGATCTCTGTAAATCGCTCACCGGCTGCAATGCATTGCCGTCTTCGCCGGAATCCGTCGGTTCAGGTTCTTCCGGTTGTTTTGTCGGCGTCGGATCCGGCGTAGGCGTTGGATCGGACGTAGGTGTTGGCGTCGGATTGGCTGTAGGTGTGGGCGTTGGATCGGGCGTAGGCGTCGATTCCTCCGGCTTCTTTGTAGGTGTCGGATCAGCAGTCGGCGTCGGCGTTGTCTTCTCCGGTTTTTTTGTTGGCGTCGGATCCGGTGTCGGTGTAGTTTTATCCGGTTTCTTTGTCGGTGTCGGGTCCGGCGTCGGTTCCTCCGTAGGTTCCGGCGTAAACTCAGGCAATTTGTCGTCCTCGTCGATCAGCTTCTGTACATACTTCGTAAGAGGATCATAAAGCTCCTTATAATGATCATACAGCAAATCACACCAGTGGTAGCGGCCGTAGGTTTCTGTGTACTCTCCGTACGATTTAACATCTACACCATATACCTGCTTGATAATGCCGACACGATTCGACTGATTTGTAAAGCAGAAGTTCCAATGGAACATTGTTTTTGTCGTTCCGCTCATTGAATACATGCCGATATTTGCCGGATCAAGGTTATAGGCAAAAGCTGCAAGTGCCGCTGTTTGTGCAAACGTGCAGTTCGTAAACAGATCTCCATCGAACGTATCAATGATATTCGGTATCTTCGTAATGAGCTGATCCGCCTTCATTTGTTTGAATAGCGCGATCAACATTCTCTTTTGTCGATCTACACGTCTTGCATCATTGGTTTCCGCGGCGGTAAGTCCGTTCTCAGCCTTGCGGACGCGGCAGTAATCCAAAAATGCCTGCCCATTGATATGCTGCAATCCCTTTTCATAGGACCTTCCTTGAATATGAAATTTGATGTCCATATCATATTCAAGGCCCCCACACAGATCGACAAGCTCTTTCAAGGAAGTCATTGTGACCGCATAATAATAGTCTACATCGATACCGCCAAGCATCCATTCAGCCGCTTCGCAAACCTTTTCAAGGCCTTTCGGGTTTACGGTACCATCATCGTTATAGAGACCGCCGCCGCAATTCAGGGACGCATTGAGCTTGTAGATTCCCTTGACGCCCGGAATCTTTGCATAGGTATCGCGCGGGAGCGAAATCAAATCCGCTCGATTCTCATCAAAATTGACCGCGAGGACCATCATTACATCAGAATGCCATTCTTTTTTCCCGTTCCATGTCTCGCGCTCGGTCGAATAGTCTACACCGATCAAAAGAATATTGACGATATTCTTCATCATAGACGTATCTGCTTTTTCGATCAGCTCCTCATAGGGATCTATCGGTGTGGGTGTAGGCGTTGGCGTCGGTGTCGCAATCTCGCCTGCATACGGCGTTTCATCAGGCGTATCAGGCGTGGGCTTCGGCTCAGACGTCGTGATTATGATATCGCTTGGCTCTTCTGTTGCAGGGAACTCCGTCGTTTCGACATTCTTCTGCGGTTCCTTCGTCTTTGCTCCGCAGGAAGCTCCGTTTTTAAAGACATCGCCGTTGCCGAGCGATCGGAATATCAATGCAGCCGCAACGCCGATGACCGCCGCACACGCAATGATCGTGATAAGTAGTATAATCTTTTTCTTTTTATCCATGTCAAACCCTCTCGGCTTTTTTGTTTCATTTTACTCCCCTTTTTGGAAAAATGCTACGGAAACAGAGAATCGTTACGAACATTTTACAAAAACAACGCATTTGTACGCTATACTGTTTACAGAAAAAAGGCAAGCTATACGAATGGATTGTACAAAATGGAAAAAAAGGCTTTTCTTTCCGCCGATATGTGATATACTGTATAGTGAGTGATTATGGAGGTTCATACATGATCGTTGTAATACCCGCATACGAGCCAGACGAAAAGCTGCTCGGCGTACTCAGGGATTTTAATGCGAAGACTTCTTATCATATCGTCGTTGTCAACGACGGCAGCAGCGAAGCATGCCGTCCGGTTTTTGATACGGTTAAGGAGTTTCCCCGCGTAACGCTTTTAGAGCATGAAAAGAATCGCGGGAAAGGCGCCGCTTTGAAAACGGCTTTTGCCTATATCGCCCAAAACTTCCCTTCCGAAGAGGGCGTGCTGACTGTCGATGCAGACGGACAACATCTGATGCCGGACTGTCTGAAGGTTTGCAGCGCATTTGAAGAACATCCCGATATGCTGATTACCGGATCGCGTCGATTCAAGGGCAACGTCCCTCTTCGCAGCCGTCTCGGAAACGGTATCACACGTGGAGTTTTCCGTCTCACGACCGGCAAAAAGGTTTATGATACCCAGACCGGGCTGAGAGCATTTTCCGCAAACCGAATCCCTGAAATGCTTGTCTTGACCGGCGATCGCTATGAATATGAGATCCATCAGCTTCTGCATTGCTGCACGAAGAGCACCGGCGTTTACGAGGTCCCGATCGAAACGGTCTATATTGATGATAACAGTTCCTCGCACTTCAATGCGCTGCACGATTCAATCAAGATTTATAAGGTCATCTTCCGCTTTCTCGGTCCGACGTTCCTGAAGTTCATGTCGACCTCTTTTTTGAGCTTCCTGATCGACTTTCTGAGCTTCTGCCTGATCTTTTACGGTACGATCGCCGCGTTCGGCGGCTTCGGTATCGCGAAGGAAATGTTCTCTTTCCGGAGAGAGGTTTCCGAAAAATGGTCTGAGACGCTCCTTGCTCTGAATCCGATCGTGTTTTTCGGAGGCGGTTCCGTGCTTCGCATGGTTTGTCTTGTTCTGGCGCGTGTGATCTCCGGATTCTGCAATTATCTGATGAATCGCCGCTTCGTGTTTCAAGGCTCGCGCAAGGACCGCAATCTCCTGAAATATGCGCTTGTCGCCTTTTCGGTCCTCCTGCTGAACTGGCTGTTCATCGAGCTGTTTACGCACTTCGGCGTGCCTGCATGGCTTGCAAATATTCTCTCGCAGCTGATCTGCTATCCGGTATCGTTCCTGCTGCAGCGCACGGTCGTTTTTCGCGGAAAGCAGAACCCGAAAGCAGCTTCCTGATCGGAGCAGCCTATGTCCGAACGTTCTTCCTTCCTTCCGAAAGCCGCAAGAAAGGTCATCCATCTCCTTGCGGCCGTACTTTTGAACCTCGGGATCGTGTTTTCCGGGGTTTATATCCTGTTCCATATTCTGGACAAGTATAATCCGCACAGATTCATCTATTCCAACGTGCCGTGGCTTCCGGTCGTGATCCCCGTACTCTATATTCTGGCGGTCCTGCTGTATGATTTTCTGTTTTTTTGCGGTGCGTTCAAGAAGCACAGGTTCCATAAGAATCGCATGTGGCTGATCATTCTCTGCGACCTGATCCTTTTTTCCGCGTTTTCGATCACCGTCTATCTGAAGACCTGCTCGAATCCGCTCTCGTGTCAGAAGCTTGAAGCGCACCAGCTTGCAACGCCCGTTCCGCATGCGGAAGCCGTCCCTGCCACCCCCGACGACGCTCCCAACGATGCAGAAACCGAACCCGATGAGACCCCGGTTCCCGTAAGCACACCGGTCCCAATGTCCGCAAAGTTTGCGGAAAAGTTCTCTGGAATTCCTTCGGAACGGACCTATGAGCGAACCGAAGCCGTTGAGACGCTGCCAGACGGCACCGAGCGATCCCTCGTCTACTCCTACAGTGGGCGGAATGCCGCTGTCGATATCTATTATCATAAAAACGGCAAGCTGGAATATCAGGTCGCCGATATCTATATCCGCGACATCCGATGCTTTACCACGGATTATGAGCTTCGCGCGGGCAACAGTGTCAAAACGCAGAACTACGCGGAGCGGATCGGGGCCATCGTAGCCGTCAACGGCGACAATTTCAATTCCGGCCGGATGGAGGACGGCGTCGTCGTGCGAAACGGCGCGCAGCTTTTCCCGCCGGAAGGCGAAAAGCAAACAAGCTTCTCCCGTGATCTCGGCGTTCTGTATTACGACGGGACTTTCCGTGTTTACGACTGCGTCCTGGACCGTATTGATTACGACGAGCTCCTGTCGCAGTATCCGCTGCACATCTTCAACTTCGGCCCGAAGCTTCTGAACGACGACGGGACCGCGATGCAGAAATTCAATTCCACGCTCGGCAAACCGAATCCGCGCACCGCGCTCGGCTACTACGAGCCGGGTCACTATGCACTGATCGTCATTCTCGGCTTGCGCAACGTGATCGATTATGACGGAAACAATCACGGCACCTCGGAGTCTCCCGGCATGACGCTCATCGAGCTGTCTGCGCTCTGTGAAAAGCTCGGCTTCAAAATGGCTTATAATCTGGATGGCGGCGGTTCCTCGAGCATGTCGTGGAATCATACCGTATTCGGCAACAACGATCGTTCGCACGGCGATGTTCTCGCCATTGTGGACCCGTAAAGGAGGCAGTCTATGAAGAAATACATCCGTTTCACCGCCATGCTGCTGGCGCACATCGGGCTGCTTCTTTCCGTCGTTTATCTCATTTTCTTCCTGGTTTGCGTCGGAAAGGCAAACCGCACCGCCAAAGCGCTCGCCGATCCCGCGCTTGCGGAAACTGTGTCCGAGCAGGAAATGCATCTGGAAAAAGCCATGCACGGCGGCGATTTCTCGCTGCTTTCGGTCGGTAAAGCGCTTTCCGACAAGGACGATCCCGGACGGGACAACCTGCTTCTGATCGTCGATCTGATCATTCCCGTGCTGTGTCTTGCATCCGGGATCTTTCTGCAGATCGCGTCCGTCCGCAAAAAACGCAAAATCGCCGCGCAGCCGCAAGGTCCTGCGCAGCGTACCTATTCCGAACAAACAATGATTCACAGGAGGCAATCATGACCGATCTCAACCGTACCAACGCATTGCTCGACTTCATCGAGCGCTCCCCCGTCTGCTTCGCCGCCGTCGAAACGGCGCAATCCATGCTGGAAGCAAAGGGCTATATCCGTCTGTCCTTCCAATCGCCGTGGGACCTTACGCCCGGCGGGAAGTACTACGTCACCCGCAACGGCTCCTCGCTGATCGCGTTTACCGTGCCCGCGGATCCGCAGACCGGCTTTATGATCGCTGCAAGCCACAGCGATTCGCCTTGCTGGAAGCTGAAGACCGAAAGCGAGATCACGATGTTCGACCGCTATACGAAGCTCAACACCGAGGGCTACGGCGGCATGATCTGTTCGAGCTGGTTCGACCGCCCGCTGTCACTCGCCGGCCGTGCGATCGTAAAGCAAGGCAGTGCGTTCGAGACGCGCGTCGTGACCTTCGACCGCGATCTTTGCCTGATCCCGAACGTGTGCATCCACTTCAACCGTGAGATCAACAACGGCTATAAGTACAACAAGGCCGTCGACACACTGCCGCTTCTTTCTAACTCGACCGAAAAGGGCGGCGTGAAGAAGCTCGTCGCGGATCGTCTCGGCGTGGAGCCGGACGCGATCGTCTCGATGGACCTCTTTGTCATCAACCGCACCCGCGGCTCGATCTTCGGCGCCGACGACGCGTTCTTCTGCGCGCCGCGCATCGACGACCTGCAGTGCGCCTACACGACGCTCGCCGCACTGCTCGAAGCGGAAACTCCGAAAGCGATCCCGGTCTACGCGCTGTTCGACAACGAGGAGGTCGGCAGCGAAACGAAGCAGGGCGCGGCAAGCACGTTCCTCAACGACGTCGTGACGCGCATCGCGGCGCATTACGGCCGCACGCTGTCCGAGATGCTCCCCGCCTCCTTCATGCTCTCATGCGACAACGGCCACGCGCTGCATCCGAACCACCCGGAGCTTTCCGATGCGAAAAACGCGCCGCATCTGAACGGCGGTGTGGTCATCAAGCACAACGCGAACCAGCGCTATGCGACAGACGCGCTCTCCGAAGCCTTGTTTGCCGAGATCTGCCGTCGCGCAGACGTGCCCGTCCAACACTTCGCAAACCGCAGCGACGTCGCGGGCGGCGGTACGCTTGGCAGCATCAGCAACACACGCGTTTCGCTGAAAACCGTCGACATCGGCCTTGCGCAGCTTGCCATGCACTCCGCGGTCGAGACCGGCGGCGTCAAGGACACGGACTACATGGTCCGCGCAGCGAAGGCGTTCTTTGAAAGCGCGCTTGTCGTCACCGACGCCGGCGCGATCGAGTTGAAATAAAACAAGGGATACGAAAAGCGTGCAGCTCACAACGCTGCACGCTTTTATTTGGATTTGAGAAAGGTGCGGATTGCAAAAAGCTTCAGACGCTTTGGGCAAAGTCCATAGAGTCGCAAAAGAGGGTTGCGATTCAGGGAATACACAAAGCGCGGGCGCTTGGCGGCAAGAACTTTTCGGACCGTTTTTGCAACGCGCTCCGGCGGGACCGCCTTTGCTTCGACCGCGTTGGTCACCTTAAGGAATTTTGCCGCGACGTTCGGATAAAGCGCCGTGCGGTCCGTGAATGCTTCGATGCTTTTCACCGAGCCGCCTAAGAGCGGCGTATCGACCGCGCCGGGACGGATGACCGAAACGGTTATTCCGAGAAGCTGCAGCTCCATCGCAAGCGAAAACGCGTATCGGTCGAGCGTGCCCTTTGTAATGCCGTACAATCCCGTAAACGGCAGCGGATCGAGGTCCGCAAGCTCGCTTGTGACGAGCACGACGCGGGCGCCGGAATGAAGCAGCGGCAGAAAGGTTTTGACCGTGCGGTATGCGCCGAACACATTGATCTCGAAGATGCGTTTCATCCGCGCTTCGTCGATCTCGACGAGCGAGTCCGCTTCATAGATCCCCGCCATATAGACGATCGCGTCGAGTGATTTCGTCTTCACCGCTTCAAACGCTGCCGTTACAGCTTCCGGATCACATAGGTCTGCAACGAGCGGGACCACGCCCTCCGGCATCGAAGCGCCGGGCCGGTCGAGGCCGAGCACGCGCACGCCGTCCGATAAAAGCATACGGGCGCAGGTGGAGCCCATTCCCCCGCCTGCGCCGATCAATAAAACCGTTTTCATTACTGTTTTGCGGCTCTCAGAAGCGCTTCCCATTCCTTGACGATCGCGCGGTCGTCAAAGTAGTTGATCCGCATCGCTGCGCGCACGCGGGCGAGCGTTGCGTTCGTGATCTCAACTGCTTTCTTTGTTCCCTCAAGCAGCACGTCGTATACCGCGTCGATGTCCGCTTCCCACTTGGCACGTTCCGCGCGGATCGGGGCAAGCTCCGCCTCGAGCACGTTGATGAGGAACTTCTTGCAGGTGCCGTCGCCTAAGCCCCCGCGGCAGTAGTGCGCTTTCATCTCGTCGAGGTTTGCGTAATCCGGCAGAAATTCTGCAAAGTGCGCGTCGGTCGCAAGCGCGTCGAGGTAGGTGAACACGACGTTGCCTTCAAGATGACCCGGATCCTCGATACGAAGATGCTGCGGATCGGTGAACATCTTTCCGTTGACCTGCTTTTTGACGGTCTTTGCGTCGTCGGACAGGTAGATGCAGTTGCCCAAGGATTTCGACATCTTCGCCTTACCGTCGACGCCGGGAAGCCGCCGCTGCGTCTCGTTTTCGGGGATCAATGCCTTCGGGAACACGAGCGTTTCGCCGTAGATGCGGTTGAACTTCTCGACGATCTCACGCGTTTGCTCGATCATCGGAAGCTGATCTTCGCCGACCGGAACGACGGTCGCGTCGAACGCGGTGATGTCGGCCGCCTGCGAGACCGGATAGCTGAAAAAGCCCGCGGGAAGCCCCTCGTCCGCAAAGCCGCGCATTTGGATCTCCGCCTTCACGGTGGGGTTTCTCGAAAGCCGCGCGGTCGTCACGAGGTTCATATAGTAGAACGTCAGCGCGTGCAGCGCGGGCAGCGCGGACTGAATGCAGATCGTGGACTTATTGGGATCGATGCCGACGGAAAGATAGTCCAGCGCGACCTGAACGATGTTGTCCCGAATCTTCGCGGGATTGTCTGCATTGTCGGTCAGCGCCTGATCGTCCGCGATCAGAATGTTGATCGCGTCGAACTTGCCGGAGTTCTGCAGCTCCACGCGCCGCTTCAGTGAGCCGACGTAATGCCCGAGATGCAGTCTGCCAGTCGGGCGGTCGCCGGTGAGAATGATGTTTTTCTGTTCCATAGTTGCCTCCGCAAAGGTTACTTGCGTATCATTATAGCGCAAAAGAACCCGTTCGTCTATACCGATTTTTTGCTTTCTCCGCACAAAATTGCACCAGAACTCCGACACGTTGTTTTATCCTACCGAAGGAGATTCAATCGCTTCAAATGCCGATCAATATCCTTTCGACGGATCAATGATGCTCCCGTCGACAGCGTTTATGATCAGCAATCTGCTGCTTTGTTCGTATGAATGATCCGCATCGTTCGAATCCCGTGTTATCTTTCCGTACGAGAAGCACCACACGGGCACGAGCAGTCCGCTGTTCATACTGTTCTCTTCGCGAATGCGGAACAGTCCGAGCTGAACGCGCGAAATGCAAACTGTTCTTTCCGCATCGTTTTCAAGCGAATAGATGTGATTCAACTGCTGCAAAAGAATCTCCCGGATCTCGTCAAACGGCAGCAAGGGCGTCGATTCGGATACTGTCTCCGAGATCTTCAGCGGTCCGAACCACTTGAATCCCCATATTTCTCCGTCCGGCGAAACCGAAGCGATGATCCTCGGATATTCCCATGTCCCCATATACGTGCCAGCCGTTTCTTCGTCTTCCTGCGCTTCCGCGATCGCCCAATCGGTCGAGATCACGTGTGTGCCGTTTAGGCTCGGCGTCAGGATCACGCCGTATCCGTACAAATGGATGACGCCTTTCTCTTCGCCGTCCGTGTCGGCATTGTTCGACCAGTCGATCTCCAATACTTCATATTCATCTGCGACGCCCCGAATCACAGAAAGCACACGTTCCGCCGCCATGCGCGGCGTGATCGAAGCGCCGGGCTGTACGGTGTCGTACTGATCCGGATCTAATCGCACAAATCCTTCGCGCGGATAAATAAAGGCCTGCGCACCGATCGAACCGGTTTGCAGCGTATACGCCGGTTCAAAGATGATCGCGTCATCCGTAAACCAACGCACATCCGCATGCCGAAGCTGATAAATACCCTCCTGCTCATACGGGTCGCCGACCACCTGCAGTTGCCGCTCTTCAAAAGTCGGAAGTGACCCATTCCATTCGAGCAGCGGAATCTTTGCATCATCGTCGGACAGTGAGTTGTACAGGTCCTGATACTTCTTGAGCTCCTCCCGGCGGTGCGCCTGCGCTTTCTCGTAGTCCTCTTCCGTGCTGCCGGTTTCCCGCATCCATGTCTCTTTCTCCGGCTCCTGAATCAACCATTCGATCCATTGTGCGGCGCTTTCGCGGGTGAAATGCTCCTGAAAGCGATAGAGCGTGTCCGTTCCGAACAGGCGCTTGTAGACCGTCAGACGCTGCGTGTCGGTGAGCGTCGACCGTTCGACACGCACCAAGGGAAAAGCGCTGTCTGTCAAGACCTCGATCGGCACGTCGGCAACGACGCGGACATGGCGTATTTCTGTCGTTTCATCGCACCGGAAGCGGTCCGGGAATTGCTTTTTGGCCGATCGCTGTTCGCCGGGTTCTTCGTTCTCCTTATGTTCTGCAAGTACCGTGTCGATCAGCACGTTTGTGTCCTTTTGCTTGACGGCGTCGACCTCCGGAGTCGGCCGACAGGCGACGAATATACTTACAAGTAATAACATAGCAATGATTCGTTTCATTCTGATAGCCTCCTTATGTTTCTGCCGTCATAGTAACACCCTAATTCGTCAAAAATGCGTCCGAGTTGTAATGGAGTTGTATCGAAGTTGTAAGGGAGTTGTAAATTCGTTCCGAAGCGTAAAAAAGGACCGCTCCGAATCGGAACGGTCCGTGATGCGTTGTATTCTTATTCGAGGAAGTCTTTGAGCTTCTTGCTTCTGGAGGGATGGCGGAGCTTGCGCAGTGCCTTCGCCTCGATCTGACGGATGCGCTCACGCGTGACGTTGAATTCCTTGCCGACCTCCTCGAGCGTTCTCGCTTTGCCGTCGTCAAGGCCGTAACGGAGACGCAGGACCTTCGCTTCGCGCGGGGTCAGCGTATTGAGAACCTCGGCGAGCTGTTCCTTAAGAAGCGCAACCGCCACAGCGTCCGCAGGCGCCGGCGCGTCGTCGTCCGGAATAAAGTCGCCCAGATGCGAATCATCTTCTTCGCCGATCGGCGTTTCGAGGGAAACCGGCTCCTGCGCGATCTTCAGAATCTCGCGGACCTTATCCTCGGAGATACCCATTTCCTTGGCGATCTCGTCCGGACGCGGATCGCGGCCGAGATCCTGCACGAGCTGACGGTTGACACGGATCAGCTTGTTGATCGTCTCCACCATGTGGACCGGGATGCGGATCGTGCGCGCCTGATCCGCGATCGCGCGGGTGATCGCCTGACGGATCCACCACGTCGCGTACGTCGAGAACTTATAGCCCTTGCGATAGTCGAACTTTTCGACCGCCTTAATGAGACCGAGATTACCCTCCTGAATGAGGTCCAGGAACAGCATGCCGCGGCCGACGTAACGCTTTGCGATCGAAACGACGAGTCGCAGGTTCGCCTCCGCAAGCTGATGCTTCGCGTCGAGGTCGCCGTCCGCCATGCGCTGCGCGATCTCGATCTCCTCGTTTGCGGAGAGCAGCGGGACCTTGCCGATCTCCTTGAGATACATGCGTACCGGGTCGTCGATGTTGATGCCCTCGGTGGATGCAAGCACGGTCTCGATCTGCGCGATCTCCTCGTTGATGTCCTCCGGTACTTCGACCTCTTCGACGATGTCGATGTTCAGCTCTTCGAGTTCGCCGTAGATCTTGTCCATCTGGTCGGCGTCGACGCCGATCTCGTTCAGCGTGTCCATGACCTCGTTGAACGTCAGTATGCCCTTCTGTTTTCCGCTTTCGAGAAGCTCACGGATGCGCTGCTCGGCGTTGACCGGCTTCGGCTCGTCGTCATCCTCCTCGGATTCCTCGTCCTCGGGCTTTTCCTCGACAGGCTTGTCCGCCTTCTTCTTGCTCTTGGACGCCTTTTTCGGCTTTTCCGGCTGAAGCTCCGGTTCAAGCTCCGGCTCGGGTTCCGGTTTCGGTTCGGACTCCCGAACGGTTTCCGCGACCGGTTCCGGTTCGGGAACAGGTTCGTCCTTCGGCTCTTCCGGCTTCGGCTCGGCTTTCTTCGCTTTGCCCTTTGCCGGTTTCTTGACCGGTTCAGGCTCTGGCTCCGGCGCCGCTTCCGCGGTCGTCTCCGGTTCCGGCTTCGGCTCGGTCTTCGGCTTCGATGTGCGCTTGGCAGCTTTCTTGGGCTTGTCCACCGTCTCGACCGGCGTTTCGACCGTTTCCGGCGTTTCCTTGATCTCTTCCTTCGTGGTCTTCTTGGCCTTTTTTGCGGTTTTGATTTCTTCCATGTCCCGTCTCCTTATTTATTTGCCCGTATGCGTTCGGTGATCTCTTTCAAAACGGCGTTGCGTTCCTCCGCCGTTAAATCCGGTTTGTTCAGTTTCTCCCTGAGCGCGGCGATCTCGTCCGCTTCCTTCTCGCGCTTCATGCGGCGAATGCAGTCCGCTGCCGTGTCTGCTGCATTTTCCATTGCGTCCTCCTCCCGAAGGACTGCCGACGCCGTTTCCGCCGCCGGTCCATCGAGCTCGCCGATGTACTTCGCTGCAGAAAATGCCGCGCCCTGCTCGCACATTGCAAGAAACATATCGCGATAGACCGGATTGCTGAACAGCTCTTCTGCCTTCTGTTCTTTGGCCGCGCCGAGCGCTTTCCGATCATGCAGGCAGGCCGAGATCAGCGTTCTGTCCAAGACGTCCCGCGGATCCTCGCCCGTGTCGATCCTTCTGCGGAACCCGCCTCGGATCGGTCCCCTGTTCTCGTCGATCCGAACCCCGCCGCTTCTGACGCCCTGCGCCTTCAAAGCGTCCAGCGCGTAGCCGGTCTTTTTGGCGATCTGTTTATAGTATCGCTCCTGCTCGATCGGCTGGAGGCTCGCAACGAATGCGCAGGCAGCTTTTGCGTAGCGCTCGCGGCCATTCTCGTCGTTGAGATCGTATCCCTTCGCCATCGCCTCCAGCTTAAATGCGTTCAGCGACAGTGCGTTTTCCTTGAGCCGATCGAACCCCTCCTTGCCGTAGATCTGCACGTACTCGTCCGGATCCAGATCGTCCGGGAAGGTGATGACGCGGACCTCAAGTCCTTCGGCCTTCAGGATATCGAGCCCGCGAACCATGGCGTTCTGCCCTGCAGCGTCGCCATCGTACGCAATATAAACCTTTTCGACGAACCGTTTCAGAAGCCTCGCCTGCTGTTGCGTCAACGCCGTGCCGAGGCTCGCGACAGCGTTCTTGACGCCCGCCTTATAGAGCCCGATCACGTCCATGTAGCCCTCGACCATGATGAGATCGTCGAGCTTTTCGTTTTTATGCAGATACAGCCCGTACAGGTTATTGCGTTTGTTATAAACCGGCGTGTCGCCCGTGTTGATGTATTTCGGCTTCTCGTCTCCCATCACACGCGCCCCGAAGCCAAGGACCTTTCCGTCCACGCCGAGGATCGGAAAGATCAGCCGTCCGCGGAACGCGTCGTAGACCGTGTTGCGCTCGCTGTTGTGCACCAGAAGCCCGGCGTCGACCAGTTCTTTCTCGGAATATCCCTTACCCTTCAATAGCTTCAGCAGAGAATCCCACGTGTCCGGCGCAAAGCCAATGCCGAACCGCGTCACGATCTCGGGCGTCAGTCCGCGCTTTGCCGCATATGCCTGCGCATCCTTGCCGATCGCCGGATTCAGAAAGCACTGCGAATAGTATCGCGCAGCTTCCGTATTCGCCTCGATCATGCGCTTTTTGTACGCACGCTGCCGCTGCATCTCACGGTCGTTGATCTCGTTCGGCAGTTCCATGTTGACGCGGTTCGCCAATTGCTGAACCGCCTCATAGAACGTCAGCCGCTCCATATCCATCACAAACTGGATGACCGTGCCACCCGCATGACAGCCGAAGCAGTAAAAAAGCTGTTTGTCCGGGGAAACGGAGAACGACGGCGTTTTTTCGCCGTGCAGCGGACAGCACGCCCAGAGCTTGCGGCCCTTCGGCTTCAGCTCGACGTATTCCGAAACAACGGAAACGATGTCGTTTTTGTGTAAAAGCTCATCGAGCCATGCGCTCGGAAATGCCATCACGCGCCTCCTTTCTCCGAATTCTGGTTTTCTCAGCTCCAGCTCTTAGGTACGAACAAATGCTCGTATGTGCCGATCGCGTAAATATCGCTCATGCCGGCGATAAAGTCCGCAACCGCGCGTTCCTTGCCTTCGGTCTCAAGCGTGATCCGATACTCGTCGTCCAGAATCTCCGGATGTTCGAAGTAATATTCATACAGTGCGCGGACGACGCCCTTTGCCTTGCCCTCTTCGCTCTTTGCGATCGGGTTCAGATAGACGCGTTCAAACATAAACTTTCGAAGAACCTTGAACTCCTCCGCAAAATCCGGCGAAAAACGGATCTCGGGGCTCATCATGCTGTTTTCGATCACATTGATGATCAGACTGTTGATGCGCTTTGAATGCGTCGGTCCAAAGACCTCGATGCAGGAACGCGGTAGGTCCTCCTCGGTCAGCACGCCTGCGCGCATTGCGTCGTCGATGTCGTGATTGATATACGCAATGCGATCGGCCAGCGAGACGACCTTGCCCTCGACTGTCGCCGGGTGTCCGCTGCTCGTATGATTCACGATGCCGTCGCGGACCTCCCAGGTGAGGTTCAGCCCCTTGCCGTCGTATTCAAGCTTTTCCACGACGCGCAGGCTCTGCTCGTTGTGTTTGAAGCCGTTCGGCAAAAGATCGTTCAGCACGTCTTCGCCGGCATGCCCGAACGGCGTGTGTCCGAGATCGTGCCCCATGGCGATCGCTTCGGCAAGGTCTTCGTTGAGACGCAGTGCCCGCGCGATCGTCCGCGCGATCTGCGTGACCTCCAGCGTATGCGTGAGACGCGTGCGGTAATGGTCGCCCTTGGGCGCAAGGAACACCTGTGTTTTATGCTTCAATCTGCGAAAGCTCTTGCTGTGCAGGATGCGGTCGCGATCGCGCACGAACTCGGTCCGCACGGGACAGAGCGGCATCGGAACATCGCGTCCGCGCGTGTTCACCGAAAGCGTTGCATAGGGTGAAAGCATCTGCTTTTCCCATTCCTCACGCATTTTTCGGACCGTTCCTTCTTCCATAACCGCCTCCGCGAAAAGTATTCTAAGAGTATATACGCCAAAACTCCAAAAAATCCTTTTTTTCTTTTGAAAATAATAGAATGAATTCCAAAACGGCATTTCGACACAGCAAAAGGCGGGAGATCGCTCTCCCGCCCTCTGTGTCGTTTATGGATTATTTGTACAAGCCGCGCTCGGTATAGTGCGTATGCAGCAGCTCGTGCGCCTTGTGGCTGTTCGGCTCGCCGAGATAGTCACGATAGAGCGCCTGGACTTCGGGGTTCTCGTGGCTCTTGCGGAGCGGCATATTGTCGTCCTCGCCGTAGAGGCCCGCCGCGCGCTTTGCGCGGAGATCGACGAAGTTCCGGACGGAACCGGGCTGGATGGGCTGACCGCCGCCGTTGACGCAGCCGCCGGGGCACGCCATGACCTCAACGAACTCGTACTGCTTCTCGCCGCTCTTGATCATGTCAAGGAGCTTCGAAGCATTCTCGAGACCGCTGGTGACCGCAACGCGGACCTTGACACCGTTCAGATCGTATTCGGCTTCCTTGATCGCCGCGGTGCCGCGGACGTCGTGGAACTCAACCTTCTCAAGCGTCTTGCCGGTGACGACTTCGTACGCGGTACGAAGAGCAGCTTCCATAACGCCGCCGGTCGCGCCGAAGATGTGACCTGCGCCGGAAGCGACGCCGAGCATCGGATCGCAGACCTCGTCGGGGAGATCCGCAAACTTGATGCCCGCACGACGGATCATGCGCGCCAGCTCACGAGTGGTGAGCGATACGTCGACGTCTGGTCTGCCGTCCTGACCGAGCTCGGGACGCTGCACCTCGAACTTCTTCGCGGTGCACGGCATGATGGAGACAACGAAGATCTTCTTCGGGTCGATGCCCATCTTCTCGGCATAGTAGGACTTGACGAGCGCGCCGAACATGCCCTGCGGAGACTTGCAGCTGGACAGATTCGGGATGAATTCCGGATAGTAATGCTCGCAGAACTTGATCCAGCCGGGGCTGCAGCTCGTGATCAGCGGAAGCTTGCCGCCCTTGGTGAGACGGCCGATGAGCTCGGTGCCCTCTTCCATAATGGTCACGTCAGCTGCGTTGTCGACGTCGAACACCTTGTCGAAGCCGAGGCGGCGGAGCGCTGCGATCATCTTGCCTTCGACGTTCGTGCCGATCGGCATATCGAATTCCTCGCCGAGCTGTACACGGACGGACGGTGCGGGACCGACGACCACATGCATTTCGGGATCGGAGAGCGCCTTCCAGACCTTGTCCGTATCGTCACGCTCGGTGAGCGCGCCGGTCGGACAGACGCTGATGCACTGGCCGCAGTTCACGCAGGACGTGGTGGCCAGCGGCAGATCGAACGCGCTTGCGATGTGGGTCTTGAAGCCGCGCTCGTTTGCGCCGATAACGTTGCAGTGCTGGTTGTATTTGCAGACTGCCACGCAGCGACGGCAAAGGATGCACTTTGAGTTGTCGCGGATGAGGTGGATCGCGGAATCGTCGATGTCCGGCTCCGTGGGTGCGCCGTCGAACTTATGCGCGTCGCAGCCGTATTCCTGAGAAAGCGCCTGCAGTTCGCAATTGCCGCTTCTGACGCAGCTCAGGCAGTCCATACGGTGGTTCGAAAGCATCAGCTCGAGGGTCATCTTGCGGGATGCGCGAAGCGCGGGCGTGTTCGTCTGCACTTCCATGCCTTCGGCGACCTGCATAAGGCACGCAACGGGGTTAGAGCGCGCGCCTTTGACTTCGACAACGCACATACGGCAGGCGCCGATCGCGTTGATCTGCTTCATGTAGCAAAGAGTCGGAATCCGGATGCCGGCCAGCTCCGCTGCTTCCAGAATGGTGGAACCTGCGGGGACCTCGATCTCCATTCCGTTGATTTTCATTTTAACTGTATCCATGGTCGCCCTCCTTATTTCTTGATGATGGCCGAGAACTTACAGCCTTCCATGCAGGCGCCGCACTTGATGCACTTCGACTGATCGATGACGTGCGGCTCCTTGACCTTGCCGGTGATCGCGCCTGCCGGGCACTTGCGTGCGCACAGCGTGCAGCCGCGGCACTTGTCGGGCTGGATCTCATAATGCATGAGATTCTTGCAGACGCCCGCCGGGCAGCGCTTTTCGACGACGTGCGCTTCGTACTCGTCGCGGAAATACTTCAGCGTACTGAGGACCGGGTTCGGCGCCGTCTGACCGAGCGCGCACATTGCGTTCGCCTTGATGTAGTTGCAGAGCTCTTCCATCTTGTCGAGATCCTCGAGCGTGCCGTTGCCGGATGTGATCTTGTCGAGCATTTCGAGAAGGCGTCTGGTACCGATGCGGCACGGCGTGCACTTGCCGCAGCTTTCGTCGACCGTGAAGTCGAGGAAGAAGCGCGCGACGTCGACCATGCAGGTCGTGTCGTCCATGACGATCATACCGCCGGAGCCCATCATGGCGCCGATCTTGATCAGGTTGTCGTAGTCGATCGGCAGATCGAGGTACTGCGCCGGGATACAGCCGCCGGACGGACCGCCGGTCTGAACAGCCTTGAATTTTCTGCCGTTCGGGATGCCGCCGCCGATGTCATAGATGATCTCGCGGAGCGTGGTGCCCATCGGGATCTCAACTAGACCGGTGTTGACAATCTTGCCGCCGAGCGCGAAGACCTTGGTGCCCTTGCTCTTCTCGGTGCCCATGGAAGCGAACCATTCTGCACCCTTCAGGATGATCTGCGGGATGTTCGCGAGCGTTTCAACGTTGTTGATGATCGTCGGCTGTCCGAACAGACCCTTGTTCGCCGGGAACGGGGGCTTGTTTCTCGGCTCGCCGCGGTTGCCCTCGATGGAGGTCAGAAGCGCGGTCTCTTCGCCGCAAACGAACGCGCCTGCGCCGAGACGGACTTCGATGTCGAAATCAAAGCCGGTGCTGAAGATATCCTTGCCGAGGAGGCCGTATTCACGCGCCTGGCCGATTGCGATCTCAAGCCGCTTGACCGCGATCGGGTACTCTGCACGGACGTAGATGTAGCCCTTGTTCGCGCCGATCGCGTAGCCTGCGATCGCCATTGCCTCGAGGACCGCGTGCGGGTCGCCTTCGAGGACGGAACGGTCCATGAACGCGCCGGGGTCGCCCTCGTCGGCGTTGCAGACGACGTACTTCTGCGGGACCTTATTCCTTGCAGCAAAGTCCCACTTCATGCCGGTCGGGAAGCCTGCGCCGCCTCTGCCGCGAAGGCCCGAATCCTTCATGACCTGAATGACCTGCTCCGGCGTCATTTCGGTGAGCACCTTGCCGAGCGCGGCATAGCCGTCCATGGCGATGTACTCTTCGATCTGTTCCGGGTTGATGACGCCGCAGTTGCGAAGCGCAACACGCATCTGCGTCTTGTAGAAGCCCGTTTCCTGCAGAGACGGGACCTCGACCTTCTCCTCGCCCTCGGTCTCCCGATAGACGAGGCGGTCGACGACGCGGCCCTTCAGGAAATGCTCCGAAACGATCTCCGGAACATCCTCGAGCTTGACACGGCTGTAGAACGTGCCCTCAGGGTACACGATCATGACCGGACCCAGTGCGCAAAGGCCGAAGCAGCCCGTGCGTACGACCTTGATCTCATCTGCAAGGCCGTTCAATGCGATTTGTTCTTCCAACGCGTCTGCAATCTTGACGCTTCCGGAAGAGGTACACCCCGTACCGCCGCAAATCAAAACATGCGTACGAATCATTCTGTCTTTCCTCCGTTATCCTTCCACCGCACCGATGGTATATTTTGTGACGGGTTTGCCGTCGATCAGATGCTGCTTGATGATCTCGGGTACCATTTCGGGCTTAACCTTGACGTAGGTCACGCGCTCCTTATCCCCTTCGAAGACCTCAACGATCGGCTCAAAGCGGCACATGCCGATGCAGCCGGTCTGCGTGACGGTCACGCGATCGCTGAGATTCTGTTCCGCAACCTGTTCCACAAAGGCGTTCAGAACGGGGCGTGCGCCTGCCGCGATGCCGCAGGTCGCCATGCCGACGACGACACGGATCTCGCCGGAGCCTTCCCGAAGCGCGACTTTGTTTTTCATTCTGTCACGAATCTGTGCAAGTTCTGCCAATGTTTTCATGTGATTGATCCTTTCATTTCTTATTTTGAATATCTTTAAGCCTCCGAAGCGTATTGCTCCGTCAGCATATCCCGGATCCAAGCGAGGACCTCGTACTCGTCAAGCGGTACGTCGTCCCCGAGAACCTCTCTTATCTCGCGCGTGTCGAGCTCGACCGTGCGATCCGGCAGCGTATGCCGGAAATGGAAATCCGTGTTCGGGCTTCCGCGGATCAGCAGCGTGATCGTGGAAATCACATCGCCGAGCGGCGTAAAATCCAGATGTGTCTTGTCGAACGATGCGGAAATCTCCGTTCCACAATGCTCCGGGTCGACAGCGCGCTCCGTGGACTGGATCGCAAGCGCCCCTCCCGTTTGCTCTGCGGCGAGCTTCAGAAGCGGGATCCCCATCCCCACCTTGCGCGTCGTACGCGTGGTGGCGAACGGATCGACTACGGTCTTCAGAAAGTCTTCGGACATTCCGTAGCCGTTGTCCTTGATCGTAATCTTCAGCGAAGTCTCCGTTTCGTCCAGCAGGATCTCGATCAGCGTCGCTTCGGCACGGATCGAATTCTGCGTAATATCGAGTATGTTCAGGCTGAGTTCCTTCACAGCGTTCCCTCCCGAAGCTTCGTAAACAGCTCGTGCCGTACAGCCTCCGGCGAAGTGTCGTTCGTTTCGAGCGTCAGCGTGCCGCCGGCCTCGCCGATCTCCCAAAGCCTGTGTGCATCCGAGCATACGACGACCGTGCGACCCTCCGCAAGCCTGACATTGTTCCGGTCGCGAAGCTCCGCGATGCGAAACACCGGCTCCGGAGGAAATGCGCCGAGTACGGCCAAAAGGCCGTTCGAATCCCGATCGATATGCGCCGGCCAGCAGACGCCGTTGTGCGCTTTGACCAGATCCGCTGCCGATTCAAGGTCCAGATCCGTCGCAGCGGGCAGGAAGTACGGATCCTCTCCGATCTTTTCGTCCCGTTCGTTCAGAATCGGCTGTTCGCCGAAGATCTCGACACGGTTTTTGATCTTCATCCGGTGCGCTTTGATCTCCTGTCCGAAAGCAAGCGCCTCCGGAAGCGTTTCAAAGATGCAAAGCAGATGGATATCCTCCGCCGTGGTCAACTCCATGCCCGCGATCGGAACGATCCCGTACTCCTCGCATGCCGCAAAGAACGCCGGACAGTTGTCGACCGCGTTGTGATCGGTCAGCGCAACGATCCCGAGACCGTTGAGATGCGCCATTCCCGCAATGTTGCAGGGCGTCATGTCCATGTCCCCGCACGGAGACAGACACGAATGCAGATGCAGATCGTATGCGACCGTCCTCATCCGAGCAGAGCGCCGACTTCGACGCATACCTCGAACGTGGACCGCTCGGTCAAAAGAAGGTTGAGATCGTGCAGCCTTGCCGCGTTGACGGCCGCTTCGTCAGGGCGTACCCCCTCCGAGAAGACGATGCAGGCGCAATCTGTAAGCTGCCCGACCGCCGCCACGTTCACGTTGGACATGATCGTGACCCAGCAGTCGCCGCTTTCGGCGCGTCCCATGACCCAGCTTAAAAGGTCGCCCGCATAGCCGCCCGTGATCTCCCGATCGCCGTCGGACAGCAGCAGCGGTTCGTATCCGGTTTTTTCGATCAGCTCGCGTACCGTCATGATTTTCTCACTTTCCGTCGTCCCGTTCGAGTTCCTTGAGCAGCTCCTTCATGCGGATCACGCAATCATCCAGCTTCGATTCGCCCCGCACGACGTCCTCCGCGTGCGCACGGCACGTCGGCGCTCCGCATGAGCCGCAGTCCATGCCGGGCAGGAGTTTGCGGATACGTTCGATCTCCGCCATCATGCGGAACGACTGCATCCTGTCCGCGCCGAGGATCTCGGCAGAGCTGTACTCGCCGGGCTCGACGGTCATGACCTCCTGCGGGATCGGTTCGTTTTCGCCGAGGATCACGTGATTCTGTGCGACCGGCATATACCGCTGCAGCGAACGGATGCGAACGCGCGCGATATACGGGTTCTCCACCGCCATGACGCCGCCGACGCAGCCGCCGGGGCAGGCGTTCATTTCGACGAATTTCAGATCGGGGAAATGCCCCATCTCAATGTCGTCGAGCACACGAATGATGTTCTCAATGCCGTCCGCCGCAAGATAATGGTCGTTCATCAGAGCGCTCGCTTCACCGCCGGACGACGACCAGCTCATACCGATCATGCCCATCTGCGATGTGATGCCGGGAATCTTCGTCCTGTCCATCTTCGGAAGCAGTCGGAAATAGATATCGCTCATGGAGACGATATAATCCACGTAGCATTCCTTGTCAGCCGGCGTGTTCTTGACCCAGCTGACCTTTGCGGGACACGGAGAGATGAACACCGTTTTGACGTCCTCCGGCTTCAGTTCCGGATGATTTGAAAGCGCGCGTTCCTTCGCGAGCTTGCCCGCCAGTTCGATCGGCGGCGAGATCGGGACCATCTTATTGCGCAGCGTCGGGAACCGCAGGGAAATGAGCCGAACCACGACCGGACACGCCGTACTGATGAACGGCGCATGCGACATCCCCATGCGATGCATGTAGGTGCGCGTATAGTCGGTGACCATTTCCGCAGCCTTGCCGACCTCGTAGACCTCGTTGAATCCGAGATCCAAAAGTCCCTGCAGCAGATAATCCGTATCGTCGAGGTTTGCGAACTGACCGAACAGCGACGGCGCGGGGAGCGCAATGAGGTATTTGCTGTGATCGAGGGAATCCCATTCATCGAAGTCCGCGCGTTTTGCCTTATACGGGCAATGCCGGATGCATTCGCCGCAGTCGATGCAGAGGTTCGAATTGATACAAGCCTTTCCGTCGCGGATACGGATCGCCTGCGTAGGGCAACGGCGCAAGCAGGTGGTACACCCCTTGCACTTCGATGCGTCCAGCGATACGGAATGCTTGTAAACGATCATGTGTCCTCCTTATGCGGATCTGAAATTCATCTCGATCGTCGTGCCGACGCCGACGACGGAATCGATCTTGAGCTCGTCCGAATACCGTTTCATGTTCGGCAGTCCCATGCCTGCACCGAATCCGAGCGAACGGATGTTGTCCGGCGCGGTGGAATACCCTTCCTGCATGGCAAGATTGACGTCCTTGATGCCGGGGCCGACGTCCTTCAGGATCACGGTGATGCAGTCCGGCGTTACATATACATCCGCATCCCCACCGTTGGCATGAATGACCATGTTGATCTCGCCTTCGTACATTGCAACAGAGATCCTTCGAATCAGATCGGGATGGTACCCCATCTGCCTCAGCATCCGCTTGACTTGCACGGAAGCCTCGCCGGCAGACGTGAAATTGTTCCCATCCACATCATAGTGGAAGTGGAGTGCATCGCTTCGATCTGTCATCGTCCCAGCCCGCCTTCATACAGTTTCCCGCTGGCCTCGTACATGGTTAACGGTGTTTCCAGCAGCGCAATATGATTTTCGGCGGCAAGCCGCTTGATCTCCTCCGTGGCGGTCTTTCCGCGGACAACGATGATGCAGCGCATGTCCAGCATGTGTGCTGTGCGGACGATCTGCGGATTCAGAAGGCCCGTTAACAGCACGTCGCGGTTTTCCGCGAACGCCAAGACGTCGCTCATCATGTCGCTGCCGAACGCGCCGCTCATATCCTCGTCGATCTGTTCCGGCTCGGCGTATACGGTCGCGTCGATCCGCTCTGCGATCTCCCGGATAGTCATACTCGTTTCCTTTCGATTATGCGCGGAATTTGTCCAAGATGCCCTTGACGTCTGCGGGAACCATACGGCCGAAAACGTCGTCGTCGATCGTCATAACCGGAGCAAGGCCGCAGCAGCCGAGGCAGCGGGTCGCTTCGAGCGTGAACTTGCCGTCGTTCGTGGTATGCCCGGCTTTGATTCCGAGCTGGCGTTCCAGCTCCGCAAGGATGTCCGCAGACCCCTTGACGTAGCATGCGGTACCGAGACAGACGCGGATCAGATGCTCGCCCTTCGGTTCGAGCGTAAACCACGAATAGAATGTGGATACGCCGTATACCTGCTCGAGCGATACGCCGAGACCTTCGGCGACCATCGTCTGTACCTCGATCGGCAGATAGCCGTAGATCTCCTGTGCCTTTTGAAGCACAGGCATCATTGCGTCGCTCTGGCCTTTGTGCTGTGCAATGATCTCTTTCAGCTTTGCTTCCTGTTCGGGCGTTCCCCGGAACGGGATTTCGGTGATTTTGTTCGTCATACATCCTCCTTAAAAGATGAGATTATTGACCATCAGATATTATAGCATACAGTTCATGTGATTTCCATATCTTTTTGCAACAACTTTTACTATATTTTTTGTCACAGCAGTCCTTCTTTTGGTATTTATGACGAATTTGTTACGAAAAATCCGCAAAAATTTAGCAAAAATTTGTGTTTGCATACTTTTCTTTTTTTGAAGAATCGTGTATGATATAGTTACATTAAGAAGACAAAATGATAGGAAGGGATGAATTATGGCAAAAAAGCAATTGAAATTCAAGCCGACGCCTGCCGGAATACTGTTCCTTGCGGCTATTGGCGTACTGCTGATCGCGATCATCGTCCTGATCGTTTTCGCTGCAACGAAATGCAGCAGCTGCAAGAAGCCTGAAGACGGAAGTGCCGAAGGCGATAAGAATCTGCCGCCGGTTACCGGTGAAGTCGATCCCCTGAACACGGTCGATCCTTTTGCTACGCCCGATGCAAACGTCGATCCGAGCGCCGATCCGAGCGCAGATCCCAGCGCAGATCCGAATGCAACCGTCGATCCGAACGCAACGGTCGATCCGAATGCAACGCCCGACGCGCTCACTTCGCCCGATCCGAACTCCACGCCGGGATCAATCGTTGTCAACACGCCCGGCCAATCCACCGGTTCTGCTTCCCCCGGTACATCTGCAGACCCCACGCCGAAGATTTATACCTCTCCTTCAAGCAAGCAAAAAAAGAATGCGCAGAAGGGCTACATCAAGGCGGACAAGGTCAATATGCGTAAGGGACCCGGACAAAAGTATGATCTTGTTAAATCCAAAATTGCCAGATATACCGCTGTCACGCTCTATGAGGAACAGAACGGTTGGTGGTTCCTGAAGTGCGGCGATAAGTATGGCTACATCAAGGGCGATTACATTGCAAAGGGCACTGCTCCGAAATCTGCATCGCCGACTTCCTCCTCCGCATCCGCCACGAGCAAACCCGTAAACGGCAAAGTCAGCCTTGTACACGCCGATTCCGTTGCCGCGCTTCGCCAGAAAGCCGACAAGGGCTCAAAGTGTATTAAGGAGTATGCAAACGGTTCGACAATGACCATTTACTATTATGTAAAGGGCGATGACGGAATGAAATGGTATTACGTCAAAATGAACGACGGCAAGACCGGATTTATGCGTTCAGACCTTGTATCTGCAAGCGGTAAAGTCGGATCGCACTAAGCTGCTGCCCCTCAACGAATCAAGACCCGTGAGAAATTCACGGGTCTTTTTATGTGCATCATCCTATTCTGATTTACAACTCCCTTACAACTTCGATACAACTCCCTTACAACTCGGATGCATTTCGGACGCATCTCCGTGCTATTCTGTCCTTGTATGAGATCGGACACTTCTTTCATAAAAAACCTGCATCATTTTGATTCCGTCGATCGTCATACGGGATAAGGAATAAAAAGGAGATGAACCGAATGAAACGAATGATCCTCACCCTGCTGCTTACGCTGACCGTCGCCTGCACAAAGCCGTCCGCCACGCTGTCTGCTTCCGTTGATACGGTCGAGTCCGTTCCGACCGTTCCGAACGTTGTCGAAACGCCCATAGGCTCGGATGAAGTGCAGCTTCAGCCCGTCGAAACGATTGCCTCTTCCCCCGTCCCTGCAACGGACAAGCCGACCGCCGCCCCGAAACCGGATCCCACGGAACCGCCCGCTCCCGCGATCGACTATACGACGTACAGAAGCGTTCCACTCGACGCGCCGCTTTCCTACCCGATCACGATGCGCGAGGTGAACTGGGAAGCCCTGAACGCCGGAAAGCAATATGATACGACATTCCGGAACGAAACCGTGGATTTTCGGAATTTCCGGTATGCGATCGAGGATTTCCGCTCGGATGAGACCGGAACGCAGTTTACGATCCGGCTGGAGCTTCCCGCGGAATGGACCGATCTCCAATGCCTTTCGATGAATCCGTACTTCGGCTTCCGGTTTTATCTGGACGACAAGCCGCAGAACGACTTCCGGCTCGCGGATCAGTCTGTGATCTTCGGGGAAGCGATCGCAAAGGAACGCTGCGATTCATTCACCATGACCTATCGCAGCAATACCGTGACCGACGCCGTGATGCACGCCGCGCACGAATGGACGATCGTGCCTTTCTTCCTCTATCGAATCTTTTTTGCAGGCAGCAATTATAACGATCAGCCCGCTTCGATCGTCGATCTTATGAAGGGCGACGTCTGCCGGTTCAACGGCACGGAGGACGCCTACTGGGCCGGCAAGATCGGCGTGACCGAGCTTAGTGAGCTATCCCTGTCGCTTCCGATCGAGCACATCGAGGCCGCACCCGCGCCGGATCCGGAGCCGCGCATGCTGCAGGTGTCCGTCTGGACCGAGGACGTCGAGCGCAACAAGAAGGAAGGCAAATACGGCTCGGACGGCAGGCTGAAGGACGGAACCGGCACGGTCTACGGAACGTATCATAACGTTACCGTCGATTTCTCAAGGTTTGAGATCCATATCGAACGGTTTTTACTATTGGGAGCATGGCTTTTTCATGGTCCTGCGCTGTGATTATCCGGAGGAATGGCCGCAGGAGATTCGTCAAAGCATTCGCATCGACTATCGGGTATATGCGGACGGAGAGCCATTCGGCGAGCCGACGAAAAAGGAAGGACATGTTCGTTCCTATTTTAAAGTCTCGTCCACCGCCCATTCCGGAGGATATCCGGAATATAAGACGCCGATCGGGTCGGAAACCTACAGCGTTTATGATCAAAAGAACTTCTCTTTCCTTAACCCGTTCCCCGTCAAGGAGCTGACCTTTAAATTCGATTTGAAATACTACCCGAAGCTGATCGATCTCCATGACAAGGAATACGACCTCAAGAACGGCGAACCGTTCTACGTGGATCGCTTTATGAGCGAGGACGTTGAAAAGGTCCCGCTCTTCGAGATCACGACCCCGACCGAACAGCTTGTATTTATGTACGGAGGTGCACAATGAAACGCATCATTTCCTTATTGCTTTGTCTTTTCCTGCTCGCTTGCGTGCCGACGCCCGATCAGGAGGCGATCGTGAACAAGGGCGAACATTCGATCAAGGAAACGCTTTCCGCGCGGAACGCAGAAGATTATCGCTACGAGGCACCGGAGCGTTGGGAAGAAACGATCGAAATGCAAAAGCTGAACATTGTGATCGACGCTGACGTCGTGCTGCCGGACGCGGACCATTATCCGATTCAGACGATCAAACGGCACGAATTCACCGGTACGGATGTGCTGAACCTGCTGAACGCCTGCTTTGCAGGACCCTATGAATTGCGTGAAAACCGCTACAGCATGGAGGAGCTGGACGAGGATCTCCGCATGGAGCTACGCGGCAACGTGATCGATTCCGACGAGGTCACGGGCGAGGTCATTTTTGAACCGCTCACGGAAGACACCGAGACTTTACTTGAGCTTCGGGAGCGCATGGCTGAATGCCCCGCAGAGGACACGTTCGTGCCGCTTGACCCTGTCGCATTGAGCCCGCGCAGCGATCCGTATGTGATCCGCACAAGCGACGGCTCGCTTCTGTACGTGACGCTCCGAACCGATGCCTTGATTGTTTCAACCTCCCGGAACGGGCAGATGCAGAACGAGCGCGAAGTTTGGGTCGGTGGGTTTTACGGCGAGCCGTGGCACAAAGGGATCGACCATATCACGATCACGGAGGACGACGCAAAGAGCAAGGCAAACGCCGTGCTGGACCGCGCCGGATTGTCCGATCAGTTTGGCGTCGGGTTGATCGAAAAGGGACGCCTTGCGCGCGCGATCGTCGAAGAACCGTACTACGAAGTACTGTCCGAAGGGTACATCTTCCGCGTCTCCCGTACCGGCGGCAGCTACGTGCCGTTTCCGCAGGGCGGCGGCATGTATGAGGAGGATCAGAAGAGCGCGCTGTTTGAAGTGTCGACCGAGGAGAATTACGCGCAGAAGTGGCGGCAGGACTGGATGGAGTTCTACGTGTCAGACGGCGGCGTCGGGTACGTCGGCTGGTTCGATCCCAACGAATTTGTGACCGAAGCAAACGGGAATGTCGTTCTGATGCCGTTTGAGGAGATCCAAAACCGCATCCGCGACGATCTCCGATTCAGTTATGCATGGTCGGACGAGGGTAATCGCGGCATATCGGAACTGTACGTCAAAAAGATCGTACTCTCCTGTGCGATCGCGCGCATTCCGAATGCCCCGGACAAAGCGGTCCTGGTCCCCGCCTGGGTCGTGGTCTATACTGACAGCCGTTCCGAAAAGGTAAAGGGACACGAAAAGCTCATGCTGATCAATGCGATCGACGGCAGTTATCTGCACATTGGATCATAATATGAAAAGGCCGTTAAGAATGCAGTTTCTTAACGGCCTATTTCGTTGTATTACAGGATCATACTTACTCTGCTTTCAGAAGGAACGCGCGATATGCCTTGAACGCTTCGTAAAGGTCCGCCTTGGAAATGATCTCCCACGGCGCATGCATGGACAGTACCGCGACGCCGCTGTCGATGACCTCCATGCCGTATTCGGCGCAGATGTAGGCGATCGTTCCGCCGCCGCCTGCGTCAACCTTACCAAGCTCAGCGGTCTGATAACTGACCTTTGCATCATCCATCCACTTGCGGAGCTTCGCCATGTATTCCGCATTGGCGTCATTGGATCCGCTCTTGCCGCGCGCGCCGGTGTATTTATTGAAGCAAACGCCCTTGCCGAGGAACGCACTGTTCTTCTTTTCAAATACACCCGCGAAGTTGGGATCGAAGCCCGCGCTGACGTCGCAGGAAAGCATATGCGCATTGGTCAATGCGCGGCGCAGCTTAAGCTCGGAATACTCGCCGGTAAGGTTCATGACCTCTGCGACGGTATTCTCGAAATACTTCGCATGCATGCCGGTCGCACCGACGGAACCGATCTCTTCTTTATCCGCAAGGATGCAGCAACAGGTCGCTTCGGGCGTGGTCTTTACATCAAGCATCGCCTTGATCTGCGCGAATGCGCAGACGCGATCGTCGTGTCCGTAACCGATGATCATGCTGCGGTCGAGGCCGAGCTCACGGGACTTGCCGGCCGGAACGACCTCTATCTCGGCGGACAGGAAATCTTCCTCTTCAATGCCGTATTTGTCCTTCAGGATCTTCAGCATATTCGCCTTGACCGGTTCCTTCTCCTCATCCTTAAGCGGCATACCGCCGATGATGACGTTCAGGTCCTCTCCTCCGATCGCCTCAGACGCCTTTTTCTGAAGCTGTTCTGCCGAGAGATGGATCAGCAGGTCGGAGATGCCGACGACCGGATCGTTCTCGTCTTCGCCGACAACAACATTGACGACGGATCCGTCCTTCTTCGCAACGACCCCGTGCAGTGCAAGCGGAAGCGTGACCCACTGATACTTTTTGATGCCGCCGTAGTAATGCGTATCCAGATACGCAAGGCCGGTATCCTCATACAGCGGATTCTGCTTCAGGTCCATGCGCGGCGAGTCGATATGCGCGCCGATAATGTTGAAGCCCTTTTCCATAGGCTTTTTGCCGACGATGAACAGCATGATCGCCTTGCCCATGCAGTCAGCGTACACACGGTCACCCGCATTGAGCTTGCCGTTCTCAGCAATAACGTCTTTGAGATCGCGATAGCCTGCTTTCTTCGCAAGCTCGATCGCACCGATCACGCATTCGCGTTCGGTTTTGCCTGCGTCCAAAAACACGCGGTATTCCTTCGCAACGGTTTCGAGCTTTCTGAGCTCGGTCTTGTTGTACGTGGTCCATGCTACGGTTCGTTCCATATATGCCTCCCGATATAGATTTGTTTCATTTTATCACGGAAGCTCCGCTTTATCTACTGTTTTTTGTCTGTTTTTATCCTAATTCAAAAATATATAGTTCGGAATTGCTTGACAAATAAAAAACCGCGGACGCTGTATCGTTCGCGGTGGTTTTGGTCTGGGTGGAGAGATTTGAACTCTCGGCCTCTTGAACCCCATTAATCAAACCGTTTCGGAATAATATGGGGTTATATAAACCGATGCTATTCGCTGTTTCTGTCAGCGTGCCGTCATCATTCTTAACGAACAGTACGCTTGAATTTGGACATATTGATAATACCATGTCTAAACGCGAATAGATATTAACAAACTGTAAAATACAAAACCGCCGTACAGAACGGCGGCGTTTCGGACCTTTCTCGGTATTTACTCATAATCCCATTTCTTTCACTCTGCGGTAAAAGGTATTCGGTTTCATGTTCAGCTGCTTCATGGCTGCGGTCGCGGTAATCTGTCCCGATCGCCATGCTTTGCAAACGAGCTTCATCTGCTTCTCGTCCGGGTCGATTCTCCGACGCCCTTTGTAATTCTCCGGTTCAAGCCCTTGCGCTTTACGTTCTGCGTCTTCTGCCTTTGCGATTGCGATTCCCTCGCGCTGACGGTCAAGAATGTTCTCGCGCTCCATTTCATACATGGCTCCGAACACGGTCAGCATGAATTTTCCTTGTGCGGTTTCCGTGTCGACCGATTCCTTGATAGAAACGAACGAAACGCCCCGGCTCTTTAATTCCTCGATGATCGTCAAAAGGTCTTTTGTGTTCCTTGCCAATCTGCTGAACGATTCGACCACAACGACGTCACCCTCGCGGACGAACTCCATCATTTTCTTGAACTCCGGTCGATCCGTGTTCTTTCCGGACGCCTTGTCGACGAAACGCTTTTCGATTCCGAGCTCGTTCGCCTTTGCGATCTGACGAGCTTCGTTCTGTTCTTCGGTCGATACCCTTGCATAAAAGACTTTCATGGTTTTGCGCTCCTTTGCTTTGTTGTTGTCTTTATTATATGTCAATAGGGTTTGTTTGTCAATAGCAATATGTCATAAATAAAAATATATTTCTGTGACATACTTTTCTGTTGTTTTCGTCATTGTCATATGGGTATACCCTATTGCAACACGTCGGTATTACTCCGAGCGGGAACGCTGACACCGGGACCTTTGCACGCTCGGAACCGATACGCTGCGTTTTGCGTCATGTGATGGGAATACGACGCTCTGTAACGCTCTGTAACGCCGTTTTTGCGGTTTGCTCGATAGATTTGTCATGTAATAAGAAAAGCCGCTTTTTGCGGCTCATGTTCGGTGATTATTCCGATATCCTCGTCAGGAGCTCTGCGGTTTCGCGATCCTTGTCGAGCTTTCGGAGCTTGGCGTCGTACCCTATCATTCTTCGTAAAGCGGCTTCCCTCTGCCGATCGGTCTTTGCTCGGTTATAGTCTGTTTCTGCTGCTTCGTAAAGTTTCAGCACGTCGCGCCGGGTCTGCTCGATGAATGTCAGATCGTCAAACGCTTGCTTGCGTTTTAACTCCGAGCGAGCACGTCGGTTCTGTTCCGCTTGGAGTTTATTGCGATCCGCTTGCGTCGACCCGGACTTAACGATCGTCTTTGTCGTTACCGTTCTTGTCACTTTAATCTTTTTTCTTCTCTTTAATCTAAACGCGGACCTAATGATTCTACCCAAAATCATTTTGCTTCTTCCTCTCTGATCGGATCGCGTCCGTTTGCGGTTAGCACCTCATTCGCGATCTGCTTCGCTTCATCTGCGGTCGATCCGTTTGATATGGCTGCTGCATACGCAAGGACAACCGCCTTGTCAACCGCATCGAATCCGCAATACAGTTCGAGCAGTTTCTCGAATCCCTTGCGTCCATCTTCTCCCAATGCGTCAAGCTCTCTCTGCGTGTCTGCGTCCGTTATGCCTTTCGCTTTCTTCAATCCTTCACGGACAAGACGCTTGATCTCCGTTTGCTTTGGAGCTTTGTCGAGCGCTTCGAGAATGTCTGCATCCGTGTTCTTGTTCAGTTTCAACGAAATTCGCTCCGTATTCTCTGTGTCCCATTGTTTTTTGGACTCTCTCTCTCCCATTGTTTCCGCTCCTCTCTTTATGGGTATGACCTATTATAGCATGGGTATTACCCACTTGTCAACTGTATATGCTTATATATTCTTTGTTCCAAGCGGAAATGATCCATGCCGAGCGGCACACCCCACCCATGGGGTATATGGAAATCGTTGCGCTGCCGGGGTTACCCCGCTCAATACCCGCAGGTTTATATGCGGATAAAACGGTGTTCTGCGGTCCGTAATGGTATTTATCCTATGCGTGACGAAATGCTTCGGAAACAGCTATTCTGTCGGTCGAAATGCGTCAAAATGGACGCTGCTCGGCTCGGTCGGATTCAACTCCAAGCGTGCGAACCGTGTCGATCTGATCACGCTCGGAACTGTTTCGCGCCGTGTCGATCTGCTCCGGGTAACTCCGGATTATTGACCTATAACCACAAAAGGGTAACCGAAAAGATGTTGTATACCACAAAAGGGTAACCGAAAAAATTATGTCTTTTCACAAAAGGGTAACACCCCATATTTGTCATGTCCAAAAAATTTTATATTACCAACAAATCGTAACCTTGCTTTGCTATACTCCGAAAAAAGAACCGCCCGGATTTTACTCCGAGCGGGATCCTCGCTCACTCGTTCGCTGCGTCTTGGTTCATATCCTCGCGATCACTCTCCGCTTGGAGCTTTTCCGCTTTTCTCTCCCAGTAACGCCTCTGTGATTCTTTGCGCTGTTCCTTGTGGGTCCGGTAATACTCGTTCGTATACGCTCGGCGTGCTTCTTTTGCCGCTTCTGTCAGCTCTGCCATGTTGTTTACATTCCTTTCTGTAAAGATTTTACGTTCAAATTGTTACATTGTCCCCGCTTGTCACCATGATATTTTACGGAGTGGTGACAACTTAATCAACCAAAAACCCTTATAATATCTATGTTTTTTATTATCTGTCACCATGTCACCATTGTCACCATTAAAATCTCGCGCACGGAACGCTTGATTTGATTTACACTATGAAAAAAATAATTCTATTTTCAATGTGTATTCTTGCGGTGGTGACAGCGGTGACAACGGTGACAAACGCCATCATTCGGACAGGATCGCGTCCGCCTTTTTCAGGTCGATCACGACGTAACGCGCCCGGCTCGATCCGTCGCGGGCTTGGTATGTGTTCCGCCCGCCGTCTGCTTTTGCAATGATTCCGGAACGGTTCGCCCACTTTAAGAACGCCGACCGATTAAACCCGCCATTCTTTGCCATCTGATCAAATGCGTTCGAGAGGATATAGACAACCTCGAACGGTGTCCCCCCGGCTTCGTAATAGCCCCATTTTTCCGGGGTCATGCCGTTATCAAGAAACCGCGCCTTGTACTGCTCGATCTGTGATAGTACGCTCTGCAACGCTTCTTTGTACGGATCGACCGCGAACTGTTCGCTTGCGACTTTTAGCAGCTCGTCCACGGTCAACGCTTCACCCGCTTGGAACAAATACTTTCCCGCGAACTTGTCCGCAACATATAACGCAGCGATCGACGCCGCCCGCTTTGGGTCTATTCCGTGATCCTTGTGCAGCTGATCGCGCATTGTTGCATAATCGCGTTTCCATTCGTCGCGCTGATCGTCGGACAGATTCGCCCACGCTTTGACGAACCGCCGCCCGGCGTGTCCGTAATTCGTCTTCAACGCTTCGGCTGCGTCGGCCATATTGTCAGATATAGGTCTGTCGAGCTCGATCTGCACCGACCTTGTAATCGCGCCCGCCATGCCGTTCTGCTCGACTATGGGCTGTTCTCCGGTGGTCATTATCACCAACCGCCAGGAGCCGGCTTGCCGTACTTGCAGCGTCGCGGTCGCTCTCGTTCTTCCGGTCGCGTCGCATAGCTTATAGATCACGTCGTAAAATGTGGTATTCCCATCTGCAACCGCGATCTGTAACTCGTCGAGCATTAACGGAATGTTATGCAAGAACCCGGCTAAAACCTCTTTCCCGGTCGCGGTCGCGTCGAACGTCTGAACGTAACCGCCACCGAGCTCCGGGTTTCCCCATACTGACGCCGCAAGCATTTGCGCGACCGTCTTTCCGTACCCGGTCTGTCCCCATATATGGAGCACGAAATTCAATGCTCCGACCTTTTCAAGGATCGCGGACGCGAACGAACCCGCCAGGATTAACCTCGCTTTGACGCTCTTGCTCCGGAGATATGACGCAACTCGGAGCCATTCGTCCCATTGTCCGCTCGGAGCACTCAACGCCGCGAACGTCTTCCGCATATCCTCGGAACCGTCGAATACAACCGCGTTTCCATATGGTGCGAACTCGGCACCAACCCAACCCAACCGCGAAATACTGTCCACGATTGGAACCGCTTCGCCATGGTTTAAGTATTCGATCTCCATCAGATACGCACCGAGCCGCTTCGCGTTTTCGCTTGATACCGGGACGCCGTACGCTGCAAGCTCGATGATCTCGGACGGTTTCGCCACACTTGTCTGCGGCAGGATCACGGAACGCCATTCGTTGCGGGCCTTGAACTTGATCTCCATGCTTTGGTGCTGATCCTCGACGTTTACGGCGGTTCTGCATGGAAATATCGGCTGCAAGCATACGACCGTTTCGCCCTTGCGGATTCCGTAATCGTTGCATTGATAGGAGCCGCATTTCAGCGGCGTCTGCCCGGTGAACCGCGTTTCGCTCGTCGCGGTTTTCTTCGCCTGGAGCAGTTTTCGATGCTCGCTATACTGCCGACCGAACCCTTTGACGCCGAGCTCCCTCGCGATCCGGTCGCGTTGTATCATGCGGACGTCATTGTCCTCGATCGCGTCCAGGAACCGGAACGCTTCGCCGTTTTCGTATTGCTCTTTGGTGAATTTTCACTCATCCATTCTGCTGCACCTCTTTAATATGGTCCAAAAACGAATGGCACTTCATAACGATTCCAACGTCATTTTCGATAATAAGCCGCAAGCCGCTTGGATTGCCGTTTTTTGCGTCGCGGGCATAGTGCTCAATGCTGCATATCGTTTTAACAACGCGCAATTCAAAATCAGTCAAATTGCGGGAAAACGGATCACCGTCAGAAATATGCCTTTTCTTTGCAATGCTCGACGGTGAGCACGGTCTGCGATTATAGAATAATGATTCCTTGTTTCCGTGTATTTCGATTTCGCGGAGCTTCAAGTATGCGTCAAGAATAATATAATATCCTCTTGCGATCTTTACTAATGCTTCTGTCATTTCGTCGTACATGGCCGCCCTCACTTTCTTACTCCGTCGATACGGTCAAGAATGTCCCGGTACGATTGCGGCAGCTCCGCGCCGATCTGCTTGTAAATGTCACGGATCGAATACATTAGCGTCGGACAGTATTCGAACTCCCATGCGGTTCGACATGGTGCATACGGATTCTTTACGACGGTCGGAGTATAGCCGCGTTTCATCAATTCGGACGCGACTTTTACCCTGGTGATCAAGATTTGATTCATAGTGATGTTTTTCCTTTCTCTGCATTTCGTCCGGAAAAACTGCACGAAAAAAGCGGCTCCGAGCCGCAACGAACACGCTCCCCCATTATCAACATAAAGTGAATTAATTTACCATCAAATGATGGTTCACTATTGACAAATATGTGGTAGTGGGGTTATCATACAAATAGCAGATATGCTAACGGAAAAAGATTTCTGCTATTCATGAAAGGTCGGTCACGTGTCAGGTGAACCGGCTTTTTTCATATTCGCCTATTCGGACGTTATTATCATACCAAAAACAATTACATTGGGCAAGCGGGTTCTAAAAATCTGATTGTGATAATAATGTGTCGTATTTATAGCCAATTTGTTACCGTAACAATTTGTTCATTTTCTGATTCTGATCGTGCTTCTTTCATTGGATTTCATGTTTGCAAGCGGTGAATACGATTCGAAATTGCGGACTATATCGGCGTCAAATATAGCGCAATAATGCTTCGTCATGTCAAGCGTTGAATGTCCGAGCAACTTCTGCAACGTAAAAGCATTGCCGCCGCAATCAACGAGATATTTCTTTGCGAACGTATGTCGGAACATATGAATACTTGTTTTCAAAACGCCCCTCGATCTATTGAACCGCGCAATACTGCAACGCAATCCGTTTTCGGTCATCTGCTCATTGTCTTCGCTCGGAAACAAATAATCGTCTTCGGTCCCGCCACGGATACGCAAGTATTCTCTGAACGTCGAACAAAGGTCGTTGCAAAGTGGAATCACCTGGGACCGCTTGTTCTTCGTGTGCCGTAAATAGATTACACGATTATCAATGTCAAGGTCCTTTATCATAATGTTTCTGATCGTTGCCGCCCGGCAGCCGTTATTTAGCAGTAAATTGACAATAACCCAACTGCGATACTCCGGGAAACGGCATTTTCTCATGTTCGGTTTTTTTAATAGTTTCATAAGCTCATCGTCTGAATATGTTTCCTTTATCGTTTCCTCTGCCTTATAAAGCGGGATATTCAGCGACGTTATGTTTTCTTCATTACACCATGAAAAGAACGATTTTAGCGTGTTTGTGTAGCTCTTGATGCTGTTCGGAGCGAGATCGGCGTCGCGCATACTTGCAAGCATATGTTCCAGGTCCGTCTTCCTCAATTCGTCTATTGCGGTATTGATTTTCAGATGCTTACTTATAGCGGAAAAATGCTAACTATATGTCGCTAATGTCTTTTCGCTCAACCCTTTTGCTTTCCGAGATAGCAAAAAATCTTCGAATGTGTCCCGGACCGATCTGCCTAAATTCATTCTGATTTTGGTCATTTTTTGCACTCCTGAATCGTTAGTTTTGCGTCAAAATTCAAGCGTGCAATTCGAACCGTTCCAAAACGAGAAAAACCGCCGAATTATCAGCGAATTCGACGGTTTTGGTCTGGGTGGAGAGATTTGAACTCTCGGCCTCTTGAACCCCATTCAAGCACGCTACCAAACTGCGCTACACCCAGATATCGGAACCGAAAGATATAATAGCATTCGATTCCGTATTTGTCAAGCCATAAAATCCTGTTGATTTATCGCTTCGCGGGGGTCTCGTTTCTCTCTGTAGAAAGACATGTTACGGCAAGTCGAGCGGATTGTTGATATTGTCCTGCAGAGGCGTATCGGAATCCTTGATGTCGTTGACCATGTCCTTTGTTGATCCGAATATATGCATAATATCATGCTTAACGCTCGTGATCCATTCGGAAACGGGTCCTTTCAATACGCCCTTTTCATTCAGGAAATACAGCAATGCCGCGACGAGAACGATCACTACAACGGCGAATCCGATGATCTTGTAAACGGTTTTCATCTTCTGTTATCTCCTCTCTGTAATAATACGGAATACATTCAGCGGATATCCATCATTTCCGTTTCGGATATCGCTTTCTCGATCAGAGGCTCAAAATCGACCAGCGCTTCGCTCTCTCTGAGCTTGTCCACCTTCGGCTTGGTAACAGGATGCTTCGGTACGAATACCGTGCAGCAGTCCTCGTACGGCAGAATTGACGTTTCAAACGTGCCGATCTTCTGTGCTTTTTCTATGATCTCTTCCTTATCAAATCCAATCAGGGGCCGGAATACGGGCATATCGACCGCATCGTCGGTCACGCAGAGCGATTCGATCGTCTGACTTGCGACCTGTCCGATCGACTCACCGGTAACCAGCGCCAGCGAACCGGTATCCTTTGCGATGCGCTGCGCGATTTTCATCATCAGCCTGCGCATCAAAACCGTCGTCTCGGTCGAAGGGCATTTGTCGTAGATCGTCATCTGAATGTCCGTAAACGGAACAAGATACAGATTGATTCTTCCCGCATAGCGTGCAACGATCTTTGCAAGCTCGACGACCTTATCCCTTGCGCGTTCGCTCGTGTACGGATAGCTGTAAAAATGCACCGCATCCAGCATCACGCCGCGTTTTGCGATCATATACCCTGCGACCGGGCTGTCGATGCCGCCGGAGATCAGCAGCATCGCCTTGCCGTTGGAACCGACCGGCATACCGCCTGCGCCGAGGATCTCTCCGGAGAGCACGAACGCGCTGTTCTGCCGGATCTCGACAGTAACAGGCAAAACCGGTTTGTGCACGTCCACCCGAAGATTCGGATACGCCTCCAAAAGCTCGTGCCCAAGCTCGCGGCAGATTTCCTCGGACGTCATCGGGAACCGCTTGTCCGATCTTCGCGCAAAGCATTTGAATGTCGGCGTCGGGGCATTCTCGGCAAATGCCTTTGTTTCGGCGATCGCTGCCTCCCTGATCGCCTCCCAATTCTTCTCCACACAGCGAGCGACGCTGATTGAGTGGACCCCGAACACACGCTTCAGGCGTTCAACGCATTCGTCGATCTGCTCCTCCGGGATCCCATACACAAAAATGCGTCCTTGCTCACGTTCCACATTTGCATGGACCGGATTCAGTGCCTGCTTGATCCGGTCGACCAATAGTTTTTCAAAGAACGGACGGTTCAATCCCTTTAAGTGAATCTCCGCATACCGTACCAGCAAAACTCTTTCCATACCTATCTCCTTCTGTATTTACGCAGCAGCCGTAACTGTTCATCGATGATGTTTGCAGCAGTATCCGCTTCCTCTACCGTGTTGAACGGACTAAAGCTGAAGCGGATCGCGCTTTCCTGTCTTGCCCCCGTAATGCCGATCGCGTTCAGAATTCGGTTCTTGCCTTGTTTTTTGGCAGAGCAGGCCGATCCTGTCGAGACGATCACGCTAAATCGTTCAAGCGCGTGCATCAGCACTTCACCGCGTACGCCCGTGAAAGACAGATTCAGGATGTGCGGCGCGCTGAGTTCAATCGAAGGACCGTTCAGAAATACATCCGGCAGCGTTGACAGATTCCGATACAGTCTTTGTTTTACACGTCGCATTTTTGCATGCCATTCACCGATATTGGCGCTGTATAGTCGCAGCGCAGTGTCCATACCGAGGATTCCCGGAACGTTCGTAGTACCGCTTCGAAGATTCCGTTCCTGCCCGCCGCCGATTTGTCCGCCGGCAAAGCGGACGCCGCTGCGTACATACAGAAAGCCAATACCTTTCGGCGCATGCAGCTTATGCGCCGATACGGAGTACAGATCGACCGGCAGCTTCTGCATGCCGACCTTCATGAACGCCTGCACGCCGTCCGAATGGAATACTGCGTTCGGCGAAAGCGCGCGAACCTTTTCCGCAATGCGATTCAGATCGTTCACGGAACCAAGTTCATTGTTGACGTGCATAATGCTCACCAGCGCCGTGTCCTGCGTCAAAACGTCGGACAGTCGATCTGCGTCGACCGAACCGTCCCGATTCAGCGGCGCAAAAACAACCTCCGCATCAAACAGCTTTGCTGCCGCCATTACAGTCTCATATACTGACGGATGTTCGATCTCCGTGGTAACAATCCGTTTCTTTCCATATACGGAACGAAGCGTTCCGAAAATCGCCGCATTGTTTGATTCCGTACCTCCTGAGGTATAGATGATCTCAGAGGGAGACGCGCCGAGCAGCGAAGCAGCAAAGCTTCTCGCCTCATTTACCGTCTTTTCGATCTGAAAAGCCGCGTTGTATGCCGCTGCAGGATTGAAATACTCCTGCGTCATGGCGCGGCATGCGCGCTCGGCCGCTTCGGGAAAAGTCTGCGTTGTAGCGCTGTTGTCAAAGTATATCATAATCTGTCCTTTCGTTCCGCATCATACTGTTATAGTATTCCGAAACGCTCGATTCCGAAACCATTTATACCACAAGAGCATAAAAAAAACACAGAAATCGAAAATTGTTTACATATTCGTCACTTCTCTGTGAAATTTTATGTTATAATATAGTCAGTAAATCAGTACTATATTAGGAGGTATATACATGATTTGTAAGGAGTGCGGAGCATACAATCCCGATCATGCAACGTACTGCAAGGTCTGTGCTGCGAATCTGAAGGGTACGCCTGCGCCGGAAACGCCCGAGGTTCACGAAGAAGAGCAGCCGACCAAGCGGTTCAGCCGTCCTTCCTGGGTCGTACCTGAGCAAACCGAGCAGCTGAAAGAAACGGTCGAAGATGCCATGCAGCCGGTTGAAGAGACCGTGCATCCTATCGAAGAAGCTGTTACCGAAGCTGTCAATGATGAGAAAACGATCGAATCCGTTGTCGAAGAGTCCGTTGAGGAACCTGTAGAGGAGGAATCGACCGCTCAGCTTTGGACGCCGACTCGTGCCCGTCGCAGCCAGTACAATCCGGAGCCCGAAGAGGAATCCGAGAATTCCGAAGTACAGCCAGATACATACAACGATGAAAACGAGGGCATCTATAACGATGAAGAAGCTCTCGAAGACGAGGAAGACTCCTTCGAATACGAGCCCACTCCTCCGAAACGTAAACAAAAGAAGAAAAAGAACAATACGATGTTCACCGTTCTTTTGATCGCGATCATCGTTGTTATCATCGGCGTTTTGGTTGCCGGCGGTCTTTTGATTGCAAAGAGAATGGGCTGCTTCAGCCAGAAGCCTGAAAAGGAGACTCCCGGCGCGTCCGAAACGAGTCAGAAGAGCGGCGAGGAAGATCCCAAAGCCGTCGAACCCGCTGCTACTCCCGATCCCCAGTCGAGCGAGACGCCTGAAGTCGACGAAAAGAACGCTGTGCTTCAGAAGTATGTCGATAACGGAAACGATATGGTTGCCATTACCGTGAAGGTTCCCGGAAACGCTACCGTAACGATCGATTTCCCGCATCAGGAAGACTATAAATTCGTAAACAGCGATTCACAGGAAGTTACCCGTAAGGTAAAGATCCCTGTTGCGGTGTTTTATCCGAATGAGCCTCTGACCGAATCTACCAGAGAATTCAATCCCGATATCACTGTTACAACGGCGGACGGCAATTCCTATAAAGTCAACTGTCCTTCCTTCACTTACGACTTCCCGAAACTGAGCATTTCTGTCGGCTCGCCTCTTCCCGATGAAAACGGTACGATTATGGCGCCCGAAGGCAATGTCGTGAAGATTACCGGTACCATCAGCGATCCGAGCGCCGAAGTCACGATCAACGATTTCGTTGTTCAGGTGTATGAGGGCGGTATGTTCGTATATGACTACAAGTTCAAGGACGATGCAACAGAAGACGACGTCGACACCGTCAAGATCATGGCTGTAAAGAACAATTATGTTACGGATGTGAAAGAGCTCTCGATCCATGCGTACAAGTTCATCCCCGAGCCCATGAAGCTTGAAGTCAGATCCGAAGGTGCTGCGCTGCGCGTTGACAACGCAGGCAAACTGACCGTAAACGGCACCACGCTTCCGGGTGCGACGCTCACTGCAGTCAGCGATAACACGACCAACGTACTTTGCGGCAGCGTGACGGTTGACGGCGAAGGCAACTTCTCGTTCCAGATCACGACCGACCCGTCCTTCTACGGTATGTCCGTGATTTCGCTCGATGCAAAGAAAGAAGGCGCCGAAGACGGCAGCACGAAGTTCACGGTCATCAAAGGCTTCAAAGATAAAGAATCGTTCCTGAAGCACTACAACAAGAACAAGTCGTACCTTGAGATCAGCCCGAAGAAGCTTTCGATTGCAGATCTGCTTGCAAACCAGACACAGTATGCATCGAATAACTACGGCTTCCGTATCACTGCCATCGTTGTTGAAGTCATTAATAATGAAGGCGACGTAATTGTCAAGATGACTAATAACAAAACGAACGAAACCGTTTACGTCCATAACCTCAGTGAAAAATGGGCTCCTGCGGATAATGTCGGCGGTAAGTATAACGTTTACTGCAACTTCATTGGTACATACGAAGACACCGGCTGTGCAGAGTTCCTCGGTTGGTTTGCCAAGAAGCCGTAATAAAAATGCGTATTTGGGCAAAAACAACTTCACATCAAAAAATACTATCGGAAGTCGTGCGGGAGTTTACTCTCGCACGACCTTCTGATTATGAGGGCTGGACGCCTGTTCTGCACGAACTTTGTCAAGCGTTGGATCTTTCCCGTCCCATATTACTTGAAAAGCATGTAAACGAGCTTGATCGGTTTTCGCACACGGTATTCCGGCAAAGCGATTTTTTGGAACCGATCTCGTTTGACCGTTTTGAAATCGAGGTATTCCCTGAAAAGAAAGAGCATGAAACCGATTCTTTCCGTACATACTAACGGCGAGAAAGGAGTGATTTCATGAATATCGTTGCCTTGATCCTGATGATCGTCGGCGCTTTGAACTGGCTTCTGGTCGGTCTGTTCAATTTTAATCTCGTCACATGGATCTTCGGAGCCGGGTCGGTCATATCGATCATACTCTATATCCTCGTCGGTCTCGGCGGTATCTGGGGGATCGTTATGCTGTTCCAGCACAATGTGCGAAAAACATCGTTCATGAACGATGACACATAAACGCATATCACGCAAAAGAAGCCGATCGGCTTCTTTTTTAATACTGGATTTTTGCTGCATGATCGGCTATAATGGTACATCATAAACGGAGGAACTTTTCGATGGATTGGATGAATGACATAACCGCGCAACTTAAAAAAGGTGCGTTTCTTATGGTCGACGGCAACCCGATGACGATCGGCTGGGCGCAATATGGGATCATTTGGAACAAAGCCACACTTTCCGTCTACGTCCGTCAAAGCCGTTATACGCATGAACTGTTGAAGAATGCAAATACCTTTACCGTCAGTGTCCCGGCTTCCGGCACGCTATCAGAAGCGTTGGCGTTCTGCGGAACAAAATCAGGACGCGACATCGATAAGATGACTTCACTTCACGCAAAGCTTTCTCCGGCAAGGTATGGCGGGCAGGATGGTTTTGCAGGATGCCGATATCATATTGAATGCAGGATCCTGTTCCGTACCGATCTTGACGAACATTTTCTCGAAGACGAGAACCTGCGTTCGCGCTATTACGCGTCCGGAGATCTGCATACCATGTTTGTCGGAGAGATTCTCGGCATTTCGGAGGATGATGCATGAAAAGAGCGCTTGCCCTCCTCTTTAGCGTTTTGCTTCTGTTCGGATGCAGTACGCGGCCGACCGGAAATATATATGAACATTCACTGTTTACCGTCTCCCTCCCCGATTCGTTTGAACCTGTTAAAACAGATTCCATGATTTGCTTTGCACCGTACGGCGACCCTCTGCTGTCCAGTTCTATCACCTATTATACGACTGAACTCAACCCGTATTTCGACGAGTTTACGGACAGGGAATACGTAGAGGCCTTGCAGAAGGCGTGCGGATATGAATCGCTGTCGCTTGCTTCGATCGAATCCCGCAGCATCGACGGCTATACTGCAAAACGGATCGCCTGTAAGGTACAGATCGATCAGGGGACGCACGATCTGATCGTTTATACCGTGAACGGCGACCGTACATATTTCTTTACGTTGCTGAATCGCGAAGGCGATTCCTATATCGATGCGTTTGATACCATGATGAAAACCATTCAGTTTGTAAAGCAATGAAAAAACTTGTCATGATCACCGGCGCTTCCGGCGGAATCGGCTCCGCCGTCGCGCTGAAATATGCCGAAGCCGGTTATGCGCTCGTACTTGTTTATCGGAACAATCGAGAGTCGATCGAACGTCTCGTTTCTTCTCTGCCTTCCGATACACAATACATTTGTCTTTCCTGCGATCTCTGCGATCCCGCTTCCGTATCGGATCTCATTGCCGAAACACATCGGAGACTCGGCACCGTTTCCGTTCTGATCAATTGTGCCGGAATTTCTTTACCGCAAAAGCTGTTTGTCGAGACCGATGACGCAGAATATGAATTTATCTTCCGGACCAATGTGCTCGGTACAATGCGCCTGACACGGCTGCTCTCGGACGATCTTCGCAAAAATCACGGCTCGGTCGTGAACCTGTCCTCCATGTGGGGTGTATCCGGCGCATCCTGCGAGGTTCTGTATTCTGCGTCCAAGGCTGCGATCATCGGCTTTACAAAAGCGCTTGCGAAGGAACTCGCGCCATCTGATGTGACCGTCAACTGCGTTGCACCCGGGTTTATTCCAACCGCAATGAACGCGCATCTGTCCCCGGAGGACGTCGAAGCGTTCCGTCTCGAAACGCCGCTCTGCCGTCTTGGTACGCCGGAGGACGTCGCCGATGCGATCTTCTATCTATCGAATGCGCGATTCGTGACCGGGCAGATCCTTTGCTGTGACGGAGGATATACGATATAACAACAAAAAACCGATCGGAACGATCCGACCGGTTTTCTTTTTTCTTTGATTACGATACGATCAATCCTGCGCCGATGATGCCTGCGTCGTTACCTGCAGAGGCGACAACGATCTCCGGGCAGGTCTCAAAGAAGCATTTCCGCGCAACATCAGCGCGCAGCGGATCGAGCAAAAAGCTTCCCGCGCCGCATACGCCGCCGCCGATGGCGATCCTCTCGGGATCGAGCAGATTCACGATCGAAGCAAGATAGCTGCCGAGATCGTCTATATAGCTCTTAAACAGTTCTGTGGCTTCTCTGTCTCCTTGTTTCGCAGCTTCGATTGTTTCCTTTGCGGTATTGCATCCGAACGTATTGCCGTCCACTGCAAGTCTTGTAGCGGAGCAGTACGTTTCCGCACAGCCGTTGACGCCGCAGGTGCAGTGTCTTCCGCCGTTTCTGAGCACCATATGCCCCGGCTCAGTACCGTTTCCGCGGCCGCCCTGAAACAGCTTCTCGCCCAGGATCAGTCCTCCGCCGATACCTGTTCCGATCGTGACCAGCATGGACGTCTGCGTTCCTCTGAGTGCGCCGATCCGATGCTCGGCGAGCGTCGCCGCGTCCGCATCGTTGATCAGTACGACCGATTTTTCAAGCTTTGCTTCAAGCAGACGCTGCAGCGGCGTATGATGGAATCCGAGGTTATGCGCGTCGATCACGATCCCGTTTTTCGGATCCACACTGCCGGGAACGGCAACGCCGACGCCTATGACATGCTTATCCTCAATGCCGAAACGGTCCAGGATCGTCCGATAGAGTCCGGCGCACGCTGCAATCACGGCATCCGTTCCCTCTCCGCGCGGAAAACGTACGGATTCTTTCGCGACGAGTCGGTCCTGCTCGTCGATGAGCCCCGCCGCAATATTTGTTCCGCCGATATCGAATCCGAATCTGTACATCATGCCTTCACCGCCTTTTCTACTGCGAGCGCAAGCTGATCCGCGCAAGACGTGCTGCTGGATCCGCAGGTATTGCCCTTCAGGATCTGTACGAGTCTTTCCCCGTCCATTCCCTCTACGAGCTTGCCGATCGCCTTCAGGTTTCCGTTGCATCCGCCCGTAAACACAACGTTATAAACCTTTCCGTCAACGAGGTCGAAATCGACCTTCGACGAACAAACGTTGCTGACCTTTGAAGTGATGTGCATTATTGTTTCTCCTTTCCCGTGTGTAATATCACCCTTGATACAGGTTTTTCCAATCCGTAAGTCAGAAGCGCGGCGACCGTAAACGCGATCACCAACGCGGTAACAGTGACGCTCCACTGCATACCAGGTCCACCGCTTGCGATATCCTTTCCGCTCTTCGCGCCGAGCGCTCCGCAAAGCCGGACGATCAGCCACTGATGCCAGAGATACAGGTTATAGGAAATCGCCGCGATCGCCGACAGAACGCGATTATCGAGCAGTTTCCGAGCCGGTTTGATCGAGATCGAACCGCCGAGCATAAAAACGGTAAACGCAAGCGATAACATATACCGATACTTCATCTGCCAGACCTGCTGGTTTTCCGCATTTCCCGACCCGGCGCATGCCTGGAACAGCTTGACGATCACATATACGGCTGCCGCTGCAGCGAGCGTGCCGAGGATCGATGGGATCGCTTTATGCTTCACCTTCTCTGCATACCAGACGTACAGATGCGCCGCCATCATGCCGTTTGCAAATACCGGCAAAAATGTCAGAAAACGGTTCGCCATGATACGCGGCTCGCCGATTGCGGGTGCAATGCTGTTTGCAAACCAAACGCCGAGCAGCACCATGATCGCATAGACCAAAAGCGGTTTCCGCTGAAACGCTCTTCCGAGCAACGGAAAGATCAGATACAGCGCGACTTCGATGCAGACCGTCCACATGACCGCAGTGATCGACGTAAACAGATACGTGTCGTTGAACAGCATCTGCGTAAAGGTCAGATGCGTCAGAAGATCCTTTACGGCAAAGTCGGTTTTTCCGCTGTACGAGCCGCTTACGCATGCAACGATGAACATGAAAACCGTCGCAAACAGATAACTCGGTATGATCCGCGCAATCCGCTTCCGGAAAAAGGTCCCCGTCCGGTCCAAAGGGGTGTTCTTGAACGTATTCCGCGCATACGGCAGATACAGCAGAAACGACGACAGCAGAAGAAGCATGTCCACGCAGAGGTATCCGACGCGTCGGAGCACATCCGGGTAGATCTGTGCAACGCCCATCCAGTTCAGAAACGGGGTCTTATAAGCCGGCATCAGCCAGGTTTGCTGCCAAAAATGGAACCACAGCACGAGCAGAACCGCAATCGCACGGACGCCGTCAAGCGCGCCGATATGATCCGTATCGACTGCAAAAATCGATTGTATTCCGTTCCCCCTCTGCCGTTCCATGCCGTTTTTTACCCGTTCCGCGCCGCGTCCGCGGCATATCCGCGAAGGATCGCGGTATGCGAATGATCTCCTTCTTTGACAAGCTCCGATGCCGACTCGATTGCAGACGGTCCCGTTTCCCTTTCAAAGTGGACGCCGAAATCGATCAAACCGTCCGAAATCGCCGACAAATCTGTTTTCTCCGTGATGATCGCTGCAAGTGTCGCCGCGATCAAATAATCTCCGTACGGAGAAGCATGCGAGCCGTCATCCCAAAATAGATTGATTTCCGGATGCTCTGCGTGTACCGTTTCAAACAATTCCGCCATCGGTGCAAGCAATGTTTGATATTTGTCGGAAAGCGTCCGATAGAGCTTGCTGATCTGCGCAGTATTTTCCGGTTCGTCGCTTCTTGCCCACGTCATGTAAAGCACCGGCTTTGTGCCGACGCGTTCGCACAGACGAACCAGCTTCTCAAGCGGCGGTTCCGTCTCTTCGACCGGCGGGAGCGGATGTCCGAACTGCTGGATCACGCAATAATCGTATCCACCGTACAACAGCGCAAACCGTACGGAAAAATACTCGTCGCAATGCCACTTAAGCGTTCGGTTTGAGAACGCCAGCATCGTGACCTCCGTTCGTTCTCCGGTCAGCGCCTCGCACATCCCGGCAAACAGATGCGGCATATCATTGAAGTATGTGTGGCTGTTGCCGATGAACAATACCTTCAATGTTCGGATCCCTTATTCCCACTCGATCGCGCCGATGCTCTCGAGATAGCCTTCGCTGTAGTCCATATAGTCCTCCACGAAGCGCATGCAGTACATTTTCTGTTCCTCAAAGGACTTCTGCATCCCGTCGAAAAGGAAATCGAACGCCTTGTCGTCGTCGTAGACCTCGCCGTCGTTGACGCCGCTTGATTCCATGAATTCCTCATCGAGCGCAACGATCTTATCCAGCATCGCGTCGAAGACCTCCTCCTTCAGGATCAGGAAATCTCCCTGTTCCATGAAGCGCTGCTTAATGTATTTCTTGGCATTTTCCAAGCTGTATTCCTGTTCCATACGATCCTCCGTTTGATTGATAACAGGATTATATCACATCCTGCATGATTCTGCTACTGTTTCCGATCAATTTTTTGCGGCTTCCACAAACCATCGCGGTCCTTCGAAGAATAAAAATCGCTTTTGCCCGTTGATCAGGCAGGTATATCTGAGGCCGCGTCCGCCCGCGCCGATGCTGACGGCAAAGCGCTCGTCCAGCACCTTCTGGATCTCGAAGCGTCTCCCGTCCTGCCAACATACGAAGCGCGGTCTCGTATGGCCCTCTTCGTCCGTATAGCTTTCCACACCGACATAGATCTTCATATCTGTTTCCTATTATACGAACATTTGTTCGTATAACTATTATACCATAGATTCGGGACTTGTCAAGGCGGGAATTATTGAGTATACTTGGAATATGAAACGATTCTGTCTTTTTATTGCAGCTCTGCTGTTGCTCATCGGCTGCTCATACGATCCGACGACGTCGGAAAACACGAAAAAGCTGGATTTCTTCGCCTTTTCGATCGGAAAAGCGGATGCGCTGCTCGTGCGGACCGAGGACGCCGCGATCATGATCGACGCCGGCGAAAACAGCGACGGTGAAAAACTTGTTGCAAGGCTCCGGTCTCTGGGCGTGGAAAAGCTTGATCTTCTGATCCTGACGCATTTCGACAAGGACCACATAGGCGGCGCGGACGCCGTCATCCACGGCATTCCGATCGACCGCATCGTGCTTCCGCAGTACGAAAAGGATTCCAAGCAGTATCGGCAGCTTACGGATGCGTTCGGCAATACCTCCGCGGAGATCGTTTGGCTCAGTCAGGACCTTCAAGAGACCTACGGGGATATGAATGTCTCCGTATGGCCCTCCCCCGTTGCGTTCAACGGCAAGAGCGACAATCAGCAGTCGTTGATCACAAAGATCCTGTATGAAGGAAAAACCTATTTGCTGATGGGTGACGCCGAAAAGGAAGAATTGAAGGAGCTGATCTTCAGCGGACGCAATCTGACCTGCGATGTGCTGAAGCTGCCGCACCACGGCGTCTATGACGAAAACACCTTTGCTCTGATGACAGCGGCAATGCCGTCGTATGTCGTCATCTGCGACTCCGAGAAAAATCCGGCGGAGGAACAGACCTTGGAGGCCATGCAGCTTTATGCGCCCGTTGTTCTGCAAACCAAAAACGGAGACGTTCATCTGATCGTCTCCGAAGGGGTCTTTCGCATTGAGTAATATCGAATATGATCTATCATAAAAGGGATCCGAGCGTTCGGGTCCCTTTTACGGTCAATTTACAGGATGTAATCGGTGATGCAGTCGTACCAATGGACGTAGGTCTCGTCGTCGACGATGATGCGCTCGTTTTCTGGCAGAAGCTCGGTCCAGGGACGTTTGTAGCTGTCCTGCATCCAGTCATTGCGGTTGAAGCGTCTCCAAAGGATCGTTCTTCCGTTTCGATCCAGATACTGCTCTGTCACGACGCCTTCCTCATATGCGCCTGCGTCGATCACGCAGATCGTATCATAGATCTTTCCGTTGATCGCAACCTCGTAACGACCGACGACATCAAGCATGAACGGCTGTTTCGCGGTCGTGATCACACTGCCGCGCTTTTGGATCAAGCCCTTCGGCGCGATATGCGTTTCATTGCCGCAGTTGTCCTTGCCGAAGCCCCAGCTTTGCAGAAATTCGTCTCCGTCAAGGAAGGTAAAGAGCTTTTTGACGCCTTCCTCAACGTGGCTTTCCGCAAGATACCGGCAGTGCGTGTCGGTAAGCTGCGCAACGAACCGGCGCCTTGCAACGTCCGCGCCGTCGATCTTATTGCAGTCCATCGGATCATATTCGACCGCTTCGATCTCGACGCCTTCGATCCCATGCACCTCTGCACGACCCGTCACTTCCATATCGCACTGCTCGGTCCTTTTGCGCTTCGGGAAATCGTACATTGCCCAGCTAAGCTTCTCGCCGAGCTTCGGCACGATGAGCCAGCCCATCATTTCTTCCCAGCAGACCGCGAATGGTTCGCCTTCGACTTCTTTGATCTGATAATCCGGCATATACTCCGGCATAAGCTTTCGATTGTTCTTCATAACGGTTTCTCCTTTCGGTTTTTCCGGGTACAGTTCCATAAACTGCCGCTTTGCGTGGAACAGGCGGCTTTTGACCGTGCCGACCGGAATGCCGAGCCGGCTTGCGATCTCCGCCTGCCTTAGATCCCTGAAATAGCTGAGATACAGGATCTGCTTGTCAGTGCCGCCGAGCTTTTCGAGCGTTTCTCGCACGACGACCCTTGTCGTGACGCCGTGAATGCCGGTCGTCAGCGACGTTTCGCCGAGTGATTCCAGAGGGATCTCCATGCGCTTCGCTTTTTTGCGGAAATAGTCGTTGCACTTATTCCGTGCGATGCCGAGGATCCACGGCTTGAACGCAGCTTCGTCGGAAAGCGTTTCCGTGCCGCGATACGCTGCCGTCAGAACCTCCTGGAGGATATCCTCCGCATCCTGAAGATTTCCGACGTGAAATTTCACAAAACGTTCCAACGACGGCATATTGTCCGCAGCAAGCGTTTCAAAGTCGATCATGTTCTCACCTCTTTTCCTTTGCTTTGAGGACGTCTTCACCTATTAAGTCGCAGAAAGAAACCGAAAGGTTCACGGAAAAGGAATATATTATTTGGCACAATTACGGTTCAATCCGGTCAATGCGAAGAAAAGCGCTCCGGATCCATTCAAATACAATCCGGAACATACGTTCAAAATCGTACTCCTCCGGAAGATCCGCCACGGAAAGCACGATACGGTCCTCCGCCGAAACAAGCGCGTGCAATTCCTTCTTTGTGACGGCAAAGACGCCGCTTTCAAGATAGTGCAGATTCTGCAGCAAAAAGAATATGCCCTTGCAGGTAGTGCGAAACTTCTTCCGGTTCTTTTCTCTGTCGGCATGGATATAGCGATGACATAATTCGTGATAAAGATTTCCGAGACTGTATTTCACATAATTGATCTCGTCGGTTCGCGTCGCTCTCGGCAGATAATCGGTCAGACAGCCGAAAAGATCTTTCGTCGTATACCTGAGCTGACAGACCTCCAACGGATTCCAGTGCTTCAGCTCATCTCCGCCGCAGATAAAACCGCATGACTTTTCATAGCAGCCGATTTGTTTCAGAATGTCCTGATAGATTATCATATCGTCAACTGTAAGACGATCAATGACGAGCATCACGTCGATGTCGCTGTCCTCGTGAGCTTCGTCGCGCAGATAACTTCCCTGCAACCCGACATATAGAAGCCTGTCTCCGAAAGCGGAACGGCATTCCATAATAAGCCGGTCCAGATACGATTGAAGCTGAAACATATCTTCCTCCTGCTGTCAATGATCTGAAATATGCAAAAAGCAAGTCTTTCGACTTGCCTTTTGCTTGGAGCAGGTAACGGGACTCGAACCCGTGATCTCAGCTTGGAAGGCTAATGTGTTACCGCTACACTATACCTGCATGTGGTGCGGACGAAGAGACTTGAACTCATACGCCTATGGCACCGGAACCTAAATCCGGCGCGTCTGCCAATTCCGCCACGTCCGCGCATAAACGGATGGTGACCCGTCGGGGATTCGAACCCCGGACACCTTGATTAAAAGTCAAGTGCTCTACCGACTGAGCTAACGGGTCATGGCTGGGGTGGCGCGATTTGAACGCACGAATGACGGAGTCAAAGTCCGTTGCCTTACCGCTTGGCTACACCCCAAAGTTGCTTTTGAGCCGGGTCTTTCGGCCCGGCTCACGAGCAATGGGGTGGATAGTGGGACTCGAACCCACGACCTCCAGAGCCACAATCTGGCATTCTAGCCAACTGAACTATATCCACCACGTACGCTCTCGCAAGAATCCGCACCCCCGAGGCGTTTCCCCCGGGGATGCGCCGTTGGCGCGCCTGCAGGGATTCGAACCCGGGACCTACGGCTTAGAAGGCCGTTGCTCTATCCTGCTGAGCTACAGACGCATCGCAGTTCCGAATTCATATTCTAACAGACGAATCCAATTCTGTCAATGTTTTTTTGATTATTTCCCGCAGCACTTTTTATACTTCTTGCCGCTGCCGCAGGGGCAAGGATCGTTTCTGCCGACCGTCGGCGGCGCCACGAAAATCTTTTCCGCACGGTACTGCTTCGTCAGCTCTTTACGCTGCTCCTCCGTGCGGACGTTCTCCCACTCGGGCAGGTTATAGAGCCAGTCCGCCTTCGCGTTGTGCATGTTGATGTAAAGCCGATCAAAATCGAACTTCAGGGAGATCTCACTGTCCTCGGTGAGCGCCATGAGGTCCTTTTCGCCGTCCGCAAAGCTCGTATTCGCACCGTCGAGAAATCCCGTGAATGTGACCGGATCCATATCAAACTGCGCGGCGACTTCAGAGAGCTTCCCCGAAAAAACCGTCTCGTGGTTGGCGAGGATCTTCTTGTAGTTCTGCTTTTCCGCCTCAAAATAGGTTCCCCAGAAGGCGTCGTATGCTTCGCGCGTCTGCTGCGACTGCGCGACCTGCTGCCAGGTTTCGTATAAACTCATGTATTTAATCCCCCTTCAAAAACGTTTCCGATTGTAACAGATAAGTGCCGTTTAGGCAAGCATTATTTTCGATCGTCTGCAATATATTCCGGTTCCACAGCAGAAGGGCGTCCTCCCCCGTGTCCGTATAATAGCGTTTGCGGCGTCCCTGCTGCAAAAAGTCCATCTCTTCGTACATCCGCTGTGCCACCGTGTTGTGTTCGCGGACCTCGAGCGTCATCATTTCGGCGCCGAACGACGCAGCGACGCGCATGGACGCGTGCAGAAGCTGTTTGCCGTATCCGTGACCGCGGAACGATGGGTGGATCGCGATATTTGTGATATGTGCCTCTTCAAACAGCACCCACATGCCGCAGTAACCGATGATCTCACCGTCCTGTTCCAGCACCGTGTAGTGTGCGACCCGATTTTTCAGTTCTCCCATCAAGGATCGAAAAGACCAAGGCGTACGGAAAGACAAAACCTCGATCTCATAGACCGATTTGACGTCGGCCTTGTTCATTGCCCTTACCGCGATCATACCTTGCTCAGCCGTTCCGCCTGCGACATCTTCAGATACAGCGGAGCGATCTCCTTCTCTCCCTCACGTTCTGCGGCGATCGCCGCCACGGCCGCTGCAGAGGGCAATTTCGGGTCGTTTGTCGCGGTCCCGACCATCCGGCAGTTCTCAGGAAGATCCGCCGTAAAATCGACGTTCACGCAGGCGCAGGGTTCTTTGACGGTCTCGCCGTGCCGGTACACCGCACCGTAACCGTTGCCGTTGCGCGCGTCGATCAGCGCGCAGACCGTTTCGCTGCGGTACGGGTATGCGAGTGTTTCCAATGCGTTCACCGCGACGACATGTTTACGGTGCGCGGCGCCAAGCGCATTTGCCATACAGACGCCGATGCGCACACCGGTAAACGATCCGGGGCCGACGTCTGCCGCAAACACGTCCATATCGGCGGTCGACAGTCCATGCATGGAAAGAAGCGCTTCCGCAGCAGGCAGAACAGACTCCGCATGCCGCCGGTCCGTGTCGATCACGGTCTCAAAGATCTCGCCGTCTCGATACAGCGCGACGGACGCGACCGCGTCGGTCGTTTCAAATGCAAGGATCTTCACGAAAAACCTCCTCATACCGCTTGCCGTGCGGTTCGATCGTGACGGTGCGCGCGTTTATGCCGGAGCCCTCGATCATCACGTCGAGACGCTCTGCAGGCAGCGCTTCGGGCACGAGATTCGCCCACTCCATCAGAATCATCGCATCCCCGGCAAGATAATCTTCAAACCCGATTGCAAAAAGCTCGTCCGCATCGGAGAGCCGGTACGCATCGAAATGGAAGAGCTTCGGTTCGGTCGGATACTCGCAGACGATCGTAAACGTCGGGCTGGAAACATGATCTATGCCGAATGCTCTTGCAACGCCGCGCGCGAACACAGTCTTGCCGGCTCCCAGATCGCCATACAGCGCGATGAATCCGCGTTTTCCGCACCGCAGTGCGACGCTTTCGCCGAATGCAAGCATTTCGGATTCGGTTTCGATGGTATACCGCATCAGAACAGTTTCCTCCCGAGCAGCTCCGCGGCGAAGTCCGCGTAACAGTCGTTTTCGATCGCAGTACGCGCATCCTCCATCAGTCTGAGCGAGAACCTCAGATTGTGCATGGAAACAAGCTGCGCGGCAAGGATCTCGTCCGCCTTAATGAGATGCCGGATATACGCCCGCGTGAAATTCCGGCACGCATAGCAGTCGCAGCCCTCCTCGATCGGTGTGAAGTCATGTTCGAACGTTTTATTGCGCAGCATCAGCCGACCGTTTCTTGTAAGCGCAAGACCGTTGCGTGCGGAACGCGTCTGGAGAACGCAATCGAAAAGGTCGATTCCACGCATCACGCCTTCTAAAAGGCAATCCGGGCTGCCGACGCCCATGAGGTAGCGCGGCTTGTTTTCCGGCATATAGGGACGGATCGTTTCGAGCATATCGTACATGACGGGCTTCGGTTCGCCGACGGAAAGCCCCCCGATGCCGTAGCCGATAAAGTCCATCGAAGCGAGCGTTTTTGCGCTTTCAATCCGAAGATCGGGATAAACGCTGCCCTGCACGATGCCGAACAGCGCCTGATCGGTTCGCGTATGCGCCTTTTGGCAGCGCTCCGCCCAGCGATGCGTACGGTCCATCGCCTGTGCGGCATACGCGTGATCTTTATTCGGATCGGCGCATTCGTCAAAGCACATTGCGATGTCCGCGCCGAGCGCTTCTTCGATTTCCATGACCTTCTCAGGCGTAAAGAAGTGCTTGCTGCCGTCAATGTGCGAGCGGAACATCACGCCGTCCTCGCGGATGTCGTTGATCCCGGCAAGGCTGAACACCTGGAAGCCGCCGCTGTCGGTCAGGATCGGCTTGTCCCAGTGCATGAACTTATGGAGTCCCCCCGCCTCCTTCACGAGCGCATGACCCGGGCGGAGATACAGGTGGTAGGTGTTGCTTAAAATGATCTGCGCTTTCACGTCGTCCAGATCGCGCGGTGTCATTGCCTTGACGGTCGCCTGCGTGCCGACCGGCATATACGCGGGCGTTTCGATCACGCCGTGCGGCGTAAAAAATCTGCCGCGGCGCGCGCCGGTGTGCTTGTCGATGTGCAGCAATTCAAAACGAAACGGTTGATCCATAGATTCCCTCTTATTCAATAAACATGGCGTCGCCGAAGGAGAAGAAGCGATAACGCTGTTCCACGGCGTGGCGGTAGACCTCGAGCATTTCCTCTCGCGAACAAAGCGCGGAAACAAGCATCAAAAGCGTCGATTCCGGCAGATGAAAGTTTGTGATCAGTGCGTCGACCGCCTTGAACCGATACCCCGGCGTAATGAAAATGCTCGTCTCGCCGATACCCGGATGAACGACGCCCTCGTCGTCGGTGACGCTTTCGAGCGTTCGTGTCGTTGTGGTGCCGACGCAGACGATCCTTCCGCCGGTCTTGCGCACACGGTTGATCGTGTCCGCCGCCTCCTGCGTGACCTCATAGTGCTCGCTGTGCATATGGTGCTCCTCGACGTTTTCGACCGATACCGGCCGGAACGTACCGAGTCCGACGTGCAGCAGAATGTCCACGATCGGAATGCCCTTTGCACGGATCTTCTCGAGCAGCTCGTCTGTAAAATGCAGTCCCGCGGTCGGTGCGGCGGCCGAACCGAGCGTTTTACTGTACACGGTCTGGTATCGTTCGCGATCCTCGAGCCGTTCGGTGATGTACGGCGGAAGCGGCATCTGGCCCGCACGATCAAGGACCTCCTCAAAGATCCCGTTGTACAGAAGCCGTACGCGTTTGCCGCCTTCGAGCGGAAGATCGTCGATCACTTCAACGGAGAGCTCGTCGTTGACACGATAAACAAGCCCTGCTTTTGCGCGTTTTGCTGGCTTGCAGAGGCATTCCCAGTCGTCGCCCTCGATGCGGCGCAGCAAGAGAAACTCCATCGAGCCGCCGGTTTCCTCGCGCACGCCGATGATGCGCGCCGGGATCACGCGGGTGTTATTGCGCACGAGTACGTCAGTCGGTCTGAGTTTATCGAGTATATCGGTAAAGACGCCGTCTTCGATCCGATGCGTATCGCGATGGTACGTCAAGAGCCGCGATGCGCTGCGCACCGCGGTCGGCGTCTGTGCAATCAGTTCCTTCGGAAGGTCGTAATAAAAGTCGCTTGTCTTCAATCCTTTGCCTCAACATATAATCTCAATTATATTATACATACGATAAGCACGGAAATCAAGGTCATTCTCCGAAGATCGGAACGAAGTCGGGAAAAAGGCATTGACATTCTGCATTTGATTTGTTATAATGCGCAATGCGCGAGGAGATGTGTCCGAGTGGCTTAAGGAGGCGGTCTTGAAAACCGTTGACGTGAAAGCGTCCGTGGGTTCAAATCCTACCATCTCCGCCATTTTCTCGATATAGCACGCGGAAATACCCAAGTGGCTATAAGGGGCTCCCCTGCTAAGGGAGTAGACGGTCTGAAGCCGTGCGTGGGTTCAAATCCCACTTTCCGCGCCACGTCGCCGCGAACGATTTGTTCGCGGCGGCGATTTCTTTTTGGCTCAATGCGCAGAAAAGCAGCTCGATTAAGCTGCTTTTCCATTTCAAGTGTATTCTCTTATAATCCAAGCACCTTACGGTAATCCCGTTCAAACATTTCCAGAGCGTCTTCGCCGTCATAGCAGCGGACGAGATCGGACTTGTGCATGGTAAACATCACGGTACTGCCGTTCCAGGTCACGGTCACCTCGAACGTTTCGGGCAGTGTGCGGTATGCAGGTCCGTAGAGCACGAAGCCTACGCGTCTGCCGCCGTTTTCCGTGCCGCCCTCGAAGCGGTCGAGACCGTATTCGACGCTCATGCCCTCCAGTGTCGTGCCGTTGATCGTTATAACAGGCTGGTTTTCCTTGCCATTGAACGGCTTTTTCACGGGCGTTTCCGTTTCCAGAACCAAGCCGATCATGCCTTTCAGTCCCGTGCCGTTCATGTAAATAAGATCGGCGACCTGAAATGTATCGGCACTTGCGCATGGCTTTGCAGCGTAATTTGCGGTATAGTCATCAAAATAGTTGTAGTTTGCTTCGCATTCCTGCCGCCATGCAAGCCATTCCGCTTCATCCTTCGGCAGTGTTACCTTGCCCGTCGCCCATTCGATTCTGAAATTTGCACCGCAGATCGACACAAGCGACTCACAGGGCAGCGTTTCGACGTACGGCAGATAGATTCGCTCGAGCTCAATGAAATCGCGCTCTCCCTCGCCTGTCCGTTTACTACTGATGAATTCTTCCGGACAATACATCCCGTCGATCACCGAATACAATCCGCCGTGATCGAACGTTCCGTAAGGCAAGGGATCTCTGCCGTTTTCGCGTCCGTTCCAGTATTCCTTATCCGGTTCATACGTGTAATAAAGCCAGTGATCTTTGACCGCAATGTCCAGAATGCGGCTGCCATTGTATGTAATATTGAGAGGGATTGTATCCTCCGGAATGCTCTTCAGCTGTGTCGCATAGCTTTCGATATCGTTCAGCAGATTCTGCCGAAAGCCCTCAAATCGCTCATCCGTCAATGTATAGGTCAACGTAAAGGGCTGTCCATTGAGCTCGGAGGACAGCGTAAAGCGCGCACCCGCTCGGAACGGATTCTTTCGTTCCGTGCGGAAGGTCAGACAGATCGGATTGCTTTGATTGGCTTCGATTGTCGTTGCCGTTTGTTCTGTGTCCACGCTGTCCAGGCCTGTAATCGGTTTGGATCCGTTGATCGAAAGCGAGAACGGTGCGAGTCGATACGAGGCAGTCGATTCGGATTCCACAGAGCATTCGACGACGAAACGACTCTCTCCGTTTATGTAATAATGGATGTTGTCCAAACAGATCGTAAACGATCCGACTTGTACGCTCTCGTTCAAATCCTGGAGGCTCCATGGCTGCCAGTTTCCGTTTTCATCGCGCATGCCGACCGCGATCGGGACGCTTCCGCTGCTGCCGAGCGTATTGTCCGGCGCTGCTGCGTCGGGATGCTCCGTATCGCTCACATATTCGGACATGGCATTGAGCTTTTCAAGCCCGATGTCGCGAACCTCCTGCATCTTTGAGATGCCGATCGCAAACGCGGTGCCGACAGTCAGCAGCGTGATCAGCGCGGCTACGAGGATGATGATCTGTTTTTTGGTAAAGCTGCGGACCGATGCGGTTCGTCCGCTTTCGACCGGCAGCGCATCCAGCGCCGCTTCCATACGCGCACGGTAATTTTCGGGTACCTGCGGCATAATCGATTCAATCGTTGTGTGTTTATTCTGCATGGGTTGCCTCCTGATCGGTCAAGTCCTGCCGCATGGCGCTTCTTGCCCGGGAAAGACGGCTCTTGACCGTTCCGACGGGCTCGCCTAAAAACGCGGCGATTTCGGGGATGCTGTAGCCTTCAAAATGGTACAGGGTGATGCAAAGTCTGCTTTCCGGAGAAAGCTTTGAAAACGCGATCTTAAGATCCAGCGCGTCGAACGGCTGCGTGCCCTCGTCGGGCAGATCGTCAAACGGAATGACGCGCTTCCGGTCGCGCAGCATCATATAGCAGGTATTCTTGAGGATCCGCATCAGCCACGGCCGGAATTTGCTCCGGTCCTTAAGCTTCGGCAGCGAAACATACGCCTGCTCCACGGCTTCCTGCGCGGCGTCCTGCGCATCGGCGTCGTTTTCCACGATCGTGTACGCAATGCGGTACAGCGAATCCAGAAGCGGACGCACCTGCTGTATGAACCACCGCTTATCTTTCATTGTAAGCATGATTTCTCCTTTCGTACCGCCGCCGGCAGCGGGTTGAAGTTGTCCGATCGTACACAGTATAGATGCGCGATGCGTACAAAAGGTTGCAGGAAAATGAAAAAAGAGCACGAATCGCGCTCTTTCACAAATAAGGACGCCGGAGGTATCAGCCCGCCGGCTTGCAGAGGCCGTTGCCGTCGACGGTATGAGTACCCTCAGGCAGCAGCTCGGAAACCGTAACGAAGCGATACCCCTCCTCCTGCGCCTGTTCGATCAGCTTCGGGAGATACGTTTCGATGCCGTAACCGTTGTTGTGCGACAGGATAATGCTCCCCGACGACAGCTTCGGAAGCACGGCGTTCAGGATCGTTTCCGGGCTGCGGTTCTCCTTCCAGTCCACCGTATCGAGATTCCATTGCACGACCTCATAGCCCATGTCCCGGATCGTGGACACGACGGTGTCGTTGTACTCGCCGAACGGCGCGCGGAACAGCTTGGTCCGCTTGCCGGTGAGTCGCTCGATCTCGTCGTCGAGAGAAGAGATCTCCTTTCGGATCTCCTCCGCCGAGATGCGGTTCATATGCGGATGCGTCATGGAATGATTCCCGATCTCATGTCCGCGCGCGGCGATCTCCTTGACCATATCCGGATAAGCCTTGACCCACACGCCGCACAGGAAAAACGTCGCCTTGATCCCGTACCGATCGAGCGTGTCGAGGATCGTCTTTGTTTTGTCCGCGCTCCATGCGGCGTCGACCGTCAGCGCGATCGTTTTGTCGTCCCGCGATACACGATAGACCGGTACAAGCCGCGAGGTTACCGGGATCGCGTTCAGTTCGTATGCGTCCACCGCTGCCATCGTCGGCGTCGATGCCTGTTCCTTCGGCTCGCTTGCCGCAAAATACACGATCAGCCCGATCGCAAGGATCGCAACGCATACCAGAAACGCGATCCACATCCGTTTGCTCACCACGATCACTTTCATCTTTCAGTCCTCCGAACCTTTACCGAACTGTATGACGGCGGGCAAAGAAATATGACGAAAAGAAAAAAGCCGGTCGCCCGGCAAAAGAGATCCGATCAGTAAGCCAATCGGCAGAAGCCGTTTTTCAGCGGAAGACCGAACGCGTCGCGGAAGACGAGATACTGCATGCTTTGGATGCGCTCGCCCGATAAGCCGCAGTCGATCGGCGCCATCGCCTTGATTGCGTGACCGACCTGCTTTACGGCTTCATCGAGAAGAAATGCGTACGCCGCCGGAGAAAGCGCCATCAGTTCATAAACAGGACCGTCTTCACAGCAGATGATATACCCTTCCGGCCGCTCCTTCCGATATGCGATCATGACGAATGCACGGTCGATCGCATAGTCTTGAAACACCGTGAGCAGCTCCTGCTCATCGCGCAGTTCCATCCCGTCATGCGTTTGCTGCAGCGCATGGTATACCGCGAGCATATCATCCGCAATAAACTGTTTCTTCAGGTCGAACGCTTCATGCGCGCGTGCATCGTCCGAGCGGATCACCAGGATATCCGTGCCGTTCCGGAAGCCGAGCGAAGCATAGAGCGATTCCGACACCGGATGCAGAAAGCAGCAGGAAAAGCCGCTGTTTTCGGCACGGTCGATCAGCATCCGCATCAGGCGGTGCATCAGTCCCTGTCGGCGATACTCCGGCCACGTAGCGACTCCGGCCACCAGCAGCGCCGAAAGCGCCTGCCCTTCGACGCGGATCCTCGTCGGACGGCCGTGCACCATGGCGGCAAGACGTTCGCCGTCAAATGCGCCGAAGGCGTATTCCGGATGGAATCGCCGTTCAAAGTAGTATGCCGCAAACGCCGGCGATTCTTCAAAAACATCGCGCCACATCGCCTGCGCCTGCGGACAGTCCTCTTTTTTGAGTTCACGAAGGATCATAGCTTTCGCCTCCCCGCCGCATGCGCGTATACGCTCATGGCGATTCCTACGCAGGCAAACGACGCAAGGATATTGGATCCGCCGTAGCTGATAAACGGCAGCGGGATGCCGGTCACGGGCATGGCGCCCAGATTCATGGCGATGTTTTCAAAGACGTGCGTGACGATCATAACGGCACAGCCGACGACAAGGCAGCGCCCGTACGTATCGCGCGAAGTCAGGCCGGTATGCAGCCAGTGAAGCAGCAGCAGAAAGAATGCAAGGACCAACAGCATCGCGCCGAAATAGCCGAGGCCTTCGCCGATGCCCGCAAAGATAAAGTCCGTTCGCCATTCCGGCACGTAGCCGGTCTGGATGAGCGTGCCCTTGGTGAAATATCCCTTGCCCCAGAAGCCGCCGCTGCCGATGACCTGCTTTGCATGCAGCACGTTCAGGCCTTCGCCCTCAAGGTCGCGCGTCGGATCCAAAAAGACGCGGATGCGCTCCTTCTGCGTATGCGTGAGCAGAAACATCCAGCTTAAAACGCCTCCGACGCCGAGCGCGAACAAGCCGCCGAACACATAGCGCCAACGGATCCGGACGCAGAACAGGATGCTGCCGAAGATGATCAGCATGACCATCGCGGTGCCGAAATCTCGCTGCAGAAGGACCAGAACAAACGGAACAAAAAAATAAAGAAACAGCTTGATGAAATCGCGGAAGCTGCTGATCGGTCCGCGTCGGTCGTACGCTTCCGACGCCGCCTTCGAGAGAACCAGGATCAGAACGACCTTCGTGATCTCAGACGGCTGAAACGCTCTTGTTCCGAGCTTATACCAGCCGAGCGCGCCGCGCGTGTTTTCGCCTGCCACAACAAGCAGAAACAGCAGAATCAGGCAAACGACGTAGGCCGTCTTCGTAAACGGCTTGTATTTCTCGTAATCGAAAACCGCCAACGGCACGAGCACGGCGAGCGAGATCAGAACATTGCCGACCTGTCTGGAGAAATATTCGAAGTTCAATCGTTCATAATAATCGGAAAGCGTCCTTTCCGTACCGTCAAACGGATCGGAAAGGACGTTCAGCAGCGAAATAAGGCCGAACAGAACCAAGGCCGCTACCAAAACGATCGTTATGACATCGACCCGATAGGGAGCCTTGGTTCCGACGGCTTTTGTTTTCATTTCACGATGTATGCGTTAAGCTTCGCGGGCGCTGCATCCAGCTCCGCCTTCTTCTCCGCAAAGCCGGGTTTGCCCAGCAGCGCATACGTGGCCTTCTTGCCTTCCTCGACGCCGGGCTGATCGAACGCGTTGAGCGCAAGCAACTCGCCGGCAAACGCGGTCTGGATCTCGAACATATAGAGAAGCTCGCCGATCGTGAACGCGTTGACCTCGGGCAGACGGATCGCGTAATTCATATGGCCGCTCTTCATGACCGCGTATTCGGTCGCCGTCTCCTCCGCCGCGATGAGCTCGTTCTGCGTATGCCCGCACAGGAACGAAACGTCCGGGATATCGAGATAGCCGTCCGGGATGGGCATGGTCTTTCTGTATTTGTCGACCGAAAGGAACGTCACGACCTTGTCGAACGGGCCTTCGGTATAGAGTTGCACCTGCGAATGCTGATCGGTGACGCCGAGCGATTTCACAGGTGTCTGTCCGGCATAGATCTCCGTGCCGTCGTTTCCGACGCGCTTGCCGAGCGATTCCGCCCAAAGCTGCGCATACCAGTCCGCGATGTACTTCAGTGAATCGGCATAGGGCATCAGAACATGGATGTTCGCGCCGCGCTTCATTGCCGCGACCTGCAGCGCAGCCATCAGGTACGCCGGATTCTCGAATACGTTGTCGTTCTGTGTGATCTCGTCCATATAGGCAGCGCCGGAAAGCAGCATACGAATGTCGATGCCGCAAACCGCAGCAGCCAAAAGACCCACCGGGCAAAGCTCGGAGAAACGTCCGCCGACGCCGTCCGGCACATAGAACGTGGTGAGATTCTCGCGCTTCGCAATCTTGATCAGGTTGCCCTTGACGTGGTCCGTCGTTGCAATGAGATGCGTGGAGATATCGTCGCCGAGCGTCTTATGCAGCAGATCGGTCACGATCAGAAGCTGCGACATCGTTTCCGACGTACTGCCGGATTTGGTAATGACGTTGAAGCAGGTCTTCCTGACATCGATGACGTCCAGCAGCGCGTTCATGCGCTCCGGGTCAACGTTGTCTTCCACGAACAGCCGCGGACCGTTCCGCTTCTCTTTGGGAAGATCGTTATAGTGCAGATGCGAAAGCGCCTGCTGTACCGCGATCGGGCCCAACGCGCTGCCACCGATGCCGAGCACGACGAAGTTGTCGAACTTTGCACGTACGTCCGCCGCAACCGCTTCGATCTCGTTGACGATCTCATCCTGGTTGTGCGGGAGCTCACGCCATTTCATCTGGCTGCGCTTTTCCTTCATAGCCTTTGCAGCCGCTTCGAGCGGAAGCGCTGTAAGTTCGTCCTTCGTGAGCCCTCGCGCGCCGAGCGTTTCCTGCATCATGTTGTTGTAATCCACCGTGATCCGCAACGCTTCGCGATCGAACGTCTTCTGTTCCATATCCATGCCTCCTTATGAATTGATGATTTGATCCAACGTGTAATACGCGTCTTTGAGTTCTTCTTTGTCGCGGTACATATCGCTGTACGCCTCCAAAAGAACGGAGCCGTGAAAGCCTTTTTTCGTGAGCGCATCGACGAGCTCTTTGAAATCGTACCCGCCGTGCGGCGGCAGGCAGTAGCGCGGTTTGCCGCCCGAAAAATCGCAGTCGCACGCGTGCACTGCAAGGATGTATTCGCCGAGCGCGTCGACAAATGCCAGCGGATCGATCCCCGCGCGGATGGCCTGTTTGATATCCAGCGTGTGATACAGCGGACGTCTGATCAGCGAATGGATCGCAAGCCCTACCTCCGGCGTCGGCATGATGCTGTAGCTGACGTTTTCGAGCGTCAGATGCAGCCCGTGATCTTCCGCCATGTCGGAGAGCGTATCGAAGATCGGCGCAAGACGTGTAAGCTGCAGGTTTTTCGCGACGCCGTTCAGCACGACCGGTCCGTGCATCACGTAATGATCCGCTTTGAGGCGTTCTCCTGCGCGCAAAACAAGCTCGTACGCTTTCATAGCGTCCTGCCTTTGCCGCGGATGCGGCGTGAACAGAAGCGGCTCGTACTGCAGGCTCATCGGGTGTACGCCGATTACGCGGATCCCGGCGTCTTCCGTCTCCTTTGCGAGACGGTCGACAAACGCCGGATCGTATTCGCAATAACTGTTCAGATAATACTCGGCGTTTTTCACGCCCCATTGCCGGAACAGTGCGGGCGCATCCTCCAGCATCAGCGTATCGAAAAAGCTTGCGGTTGAGATCCCTGTCGTAACCATACTGCCCTCCGTACAGATTGTACCATCAATTCGTCAAGATAGGAAGACCAAAATATAATTTGGCATACAGAATTATTTTTCTGCGTCGTCGGTTTTACTGTTTACAAACGAAGGAAAACAATGTATTATATATAGGACGAGTTATGCGGTTTTCTCATAACAAATAGAAGCATTAAGGAGATTACTATGATCGATCTTACCATGAATCGAGAGAATCTCGGTCGTTCAATCGAACGCGCAAGAGAAAAGAACATCATCATCCCCACCTTCGCCCAGATGGAGGATCCGACGAAGATCCCCGAAAAGATCCAGAACAAACTGACGGAAGTCGGCCTCTGGGACGTGAATCCTTTGAACCTCTTCCGCATCACGTGGAAAAACAACCCCGTGGAAAAGGGCGGCGACGGCAAGTTCGGCGGCGTCAACTATATCGAGCTGCCCTCCTCGCTGACCGGCGTCAAAGCGCGCATCGTGCTTTTGACCGGCAAGTGGTTCCCGACCGGCTGCCACAAGGTCGGCGCATCGTTCGGCTGCCTCGTGCCGCGGCTCGTGACCGGTCAGTTCGATCCCACCTATCACCACGCGGTGTGGCCCTCTACCGGCAACTACTGTCGCGGCGGCGCGTTCAATTCAAAGCTTTTAGCCTGCGATTCCGTTGCGATCCTTCCTGCGGAAATGTCCAAGGAACGCTTTGAATGGCTTTCGAAGATCGCGGGTCAGGTCATCGCGACGCCGGGCTGTGAGTCCAACGTCAAGGAGATCTTCGACAAGACCTGGGAGCTTCGCAGAGATCCGTCCATGATGATCTTCAACCAGTTTGAAGAGATGGGCAATCCGCTCTGGCATTACAACGTCACCGGCCGCGCGATCCATGAAGCCGTGGAGAACCTGCTCGGCGAGGGCGACCGTTTTGCGGGCGCGGCGTTCACCAGCGGCTCGGCGGGCACGATGAGCGCGGGCGATTTCCTCAAGGAAAAGTATCCGGATTCCAAGCTTGCCGTCGGCGAGGCGCTGCAGTGTCCGACGCTTCTCAACAACGGTTTCGGCGGCCACCGCATCGAAGGCATCGGCGACAAGCACGTTCCGTGGATCCACAACGTCAAGAACACCGATATGGTCATCGCGATCGACGACGAGGACAGCCAGAAGCTCCTCCGTCTCTTCAACGATCCGATCGGTCTCAAGTACCTCAATGAGGTCGTCGGCGTTCCCGAGGAAACGACGCGTCAGCTTTCGCTGCTCGGCATTTCCGGCATTGCGAACATGCTTTGCTGCATCAAGATGGCGAAGTATTACGAGCTCGATGAGCACGACATTCTCGCGACCGTCGGCACCGACTCCGCCGTGATGTATCAGAGCCGCATTCGCGAGCTCGAAGAAGAGAACGGCGCATACACCGAAGCGAAGGCTGCGGCGGACTGGGCGGAGCATCTCCACGGGATTCGCACCGATACGATGGAAGAGCTCACCTATGCGACGAGAAAACGCGTCCACAATCTCAAGTACTATACCTGGGTCGAGCAGCAGGGAAAGGACGTACAGGAGCTCAACGCACAGTGGTACGACAAGCATTACTGGACCGATATGCACGCGCAGGTCGACGAGATCGACGAGCTCATCAACGAGTTCAACGAGGCGACCGGGCTTCTGAAAAATCTGTAATCCGCATCATAGAAAGAGTCCGCAAATACGGACTCTTTTTTTGTATCCACGGTTGACGAAACGTGTAAATCCTTGTAGAATATCGGTATGAGCGAAAACTTACACGCAGGACATCGGGAACGCATACGCGAATTATATCATAAGCAGGGCATGAACGGTATGGCGGATCATGCCGTTCTTGAATTGCTGCTGACATATGTCATTCCCCGAAAAGACGTCAACGAGCTTGCACACCGTCTGCTCAACACCTTCGGATCGCTGACCGGCGTTCTTGAAGCCGATCCGCTTCAGCTTAGCGGCGTTGCCGATGTAGGTGAAAAGACCGGCCTGTTTCTGCATTTCATCTATGATCTGCATCGTCGGCTTACATTGGATTCCGTTTCCACACCTAACGGCGCTGTACGTTTGGAAACGCCGGAAACCGCATGCCGTTATGCGATTGCGCTCGGCATGGGCGACCGCTATGAAACCCTGCGCGTGATTTGTCTCGACTCCAATATGACGGTACAACACGCCGAAACGCTCCAGATCGGAACGCTTTCGCACGTCAGCTTTGAACCGCGCCGAGTGATCGAAACAGCACTGCTGCATAAGGCGCGTTATCTGATCCTTACGCACAATCATCCTTCCGGCATTCTGATCCCTTCTCAGGAAGATATTGAAACAGCAAAAATGATCGAGCAGATCGGTTCCAGTCTTGAGATCGACGTACGGGATCAACTGATTCTCTCCCGGAATGCCGCTTACAGCTATCAGTACGATCGCGTATTCCTGTACAGTTCGCCGACTGTTTGCAATGCGATGTCCCTTGAGGAATACAACAATACCATATACCCGATCAATCGGCATACAGTCAAAACATCTTAGGAGGGGCGCTTATGACATATAAATGCAGATGTCATCATCCGAATCTGGATAACTGGTCTGTGATCAAGATCTCCGGACGAGATTGGATCGTCCGCTGTTCGGAATGTCGGCAAGTCTGGCATACGACCGCTTCGTATGCCGCAGAGCTTAAGGAGCAGCCGATCTCGCCTTACGAATGGCGCAGGTTGATACACACGCCGGATTATCACAAAGGCGAGGATCCCATCGAGGGTGAGCCGGACGGATATCTGGATCCGAACTTTGAAAGCAGATTCAAGAACTGATGAAAAACCGAAAAGAACTGCTCAGGACAATCAAATACGTACTGGTATCTGCATCGGCCGGTCTCATTCAAATGGGCTCCAACGCTCTGTTGGAGTGGATCTTCGGTGAAACGACAGACGGAGAGCCGCTGCACGCGGTGTTCTATGCGATCGCGCTGACGCTGTCGGTTATCTGGAATTGTACCATCAACAGGCGGTACACATTCAAAAGCGCTTCAAACCTCAAACGAGCGATCCTGCTTGCTTTGCTGTTTTATGTTTTCTTCGGGCCGTTTTCCTATTGGTTCGATCATTATCTGACCGCAGAATGCGGGTGGCATTGGTTTTTTGCCACAGGTTTGAATATGTTGATTAACCTTGCTTTGGAGTTCCCTTATCAACGCTTTTTCATTTTCCGCAAGTCGATCGACACGAACGACCTTGCTGAGAAAGATAACACAGCGTCCGTCGAGGATCCGATCACCGCTATCAAAGAATCTGCAACGGCGGACCCTATTGATCCGGAATAAAGGAGAACACGAATGGCGATCAACAGAACCTGTCCGAAATGCGGCGGAAAGCACGTTCAGCTCACGAACGAACGCAGCAAGCACGGCTGTCTTTGGACGGTCCTGTTTGGCTTTTGGTATGTCTGCTGGGTGTTTATCAAGTGGATCATCGGTCTTCTCGTCTTGATCCTCTTTGATTGGTGGATGGCGATCGTCAGGGCCTGCCTGCAAAAAGGGCATGTTTGGCAGTGTCGGAAATGGTTCTCCGGGACCAAGCTTACCTTCTATTGCCACGATTGCGGGTATAATTTCAAAGCGTAATCCATGTGCCGCTGACGCATTATTCGAATGTTGCTTCTTATACAAATCACGCATCATCTGCGAGCTATGGAAAACATCATAAAAATCGCTTTTTGCCGACAGGCAAAAGGCGTTTTTTTATGGTATGAGTATTGATAACGGATTTATCCGTAAAAGGTTGGTAACGACAGCGCGCTGTTGTGAGCGCGCCTGCAAGAGAACAGTCGAACGGAGTCATGCCTTTTGCGTAAAAGGAGCCGCAGCGGAACAAGTCGCCGCGACAACTTGTTTTTGAAACTAAAAATCGCCGCAAGCTACGTGAAGCTTGCGGCGACGTGGTGCGGGAAACAGGACTTGAACCTGCATGAAATTGCTTTCACACGGACCTGAACCGTGCGCGTCTGCCAATTCCGCCATTCCCGCGTATTATGGTGGATGGGGATGGATTCGAACCATCGAAGTCTGTGACGGCAGATTTACAGTCTGCTCCCTTTGGCCGCTCGGGAACCCATCCACGTAATACCAATATAAGATTGTCAATGTCGTGTTGGAGCCGGCGATCGGAGTCGAACCAACAACCTACTGATTACAAATCAGTTGCTCTGCCATTGAGCTACGCCGGCAGAAAAAGTGGCGACCCGAAGGGGGCTCGAACCCCTGACCTCCAGCGTGACAGGCTGGCATTCTAACCAACTGAACTACCGGGCCACACTATGGTGGGCCTTCAGGGACTTGAACCCCGGACCAATCGGTTATGAGCCGACCGCTCTGACCAACTGAGCTAAAGGCCCTTGTTCCCAGAAGGAAAATGGTGATCCCGAGGAGATTCGAACTCCTGTAGCCGCCGTGAAAGGGCGGTGTCTTAACCACTTGACCACGGGACCACTCTTTTAGCCGCTTTGGTCGGGGTGAGAGGATTTGAACCTCCGGCCCCATGCTCCCAAAGCACGTGCGCTACCGGACTGCGCTACACCCCGAAACTCACACGAACTTCAAGCGGCTTGATTAGAATACTACATTCCTTCCGAATTGTCAACACTTTTTTTCTTTTTTTCGGAATCAAGTCGGCAAACCGTCGAAAAATGACTTAATATCGCCCAGAACCCGATTGAACTCGTCAATGCCGCTGTTAAGCGAGTCGATTTTCAACCCACTGAAATTTTTCAACACCGTATCGGCAGATTGCACAATCTGATCGAGATCTCCGGCCGAGTCGTTGACCTGCTCTACCGCGCTCTTGCTGAGATCGGCGATCTCCTGCAGCGTTTTCCCAAGCTTTGCAAACTCAACCTGATCCAGATCCTTTACCACTTCGTCGATATTGTCCGCAACCTGATCGAATTTCTTTCCTGCATTCAATACAGTTTCCGTAATCTGCTGTGTTTTTTGCATGACACTGCCGATGTTGCCAAGCAGGATCACTGCACTTACAGACAACAGCACAAGGCAGAGAATACTGCTCACCATGCGGATGCGGTTGATCCGGTAATTCTTTTTTTCGAGCGTATGCAATTCATCGACTTTTGCGTTGAGCCGTTCGATTGCACTCTGTTCGGAACTGTTATTGTTCCGGTCGTTTCCAATACTATCGGACGAAATCTGTTCCATGCGGTTCTCCTTCCCGATCATTTGGTTCGGGGAGAGACGCTTTCGTCCCTCCCCTGTTATTATCAATCCAAGTCTGCGCGGCGCTCCTTCAGCCTCTGCAGCATTTCCTTCGCCGCTTCCAGTTTTCTGCGTTCTTCGTTAACGACAGCCTCCGGCGCTCTCGCGACAAACTTCTCATTGGAGAGCTTGCCTTCCGCACGCGCGACCTCGCCTTTTACACGTTCGATCTCTTTGTCGATCCTTGCGCGTTCTTCATCAAGATCGACCAGCGACGCAAGCGGAATATAAGCCTCCGCGCCGTCGCACACGAGATGTACATCGGTCTTCTGCACATCGCCGCGCTCGGATGTGATTTCGACATGTTCTGCGCCGATCAGCTTTGCAAGAAGCTTTTCCACAGCACCAAAGGCTGCGGGATCCGGCACGACGAGCTTTGCCTTGATCTTCAATCCGACCGGCACCTTGCGTTCCGCGCGAACATTGCGGATCGCGCGCACTACGTCCTTCAGCGTTTCGGTGCAGGCTTCCTCCGCTTCAAACCGCAGCGTATCGCTCGCTTTCGGCCAGCTGCACAACATGATCGTCTCCTCATGACCCGGAAGCCGCTGATACAGCTCCTCGGTGATGAATGGCATGAACGGATGGAGCAGCTTCATCGAGGCCGACAGTACGTACAGCAGCACCGAGGAAACGCGTTTCTTCTCCGCAGCGTCGTCGCTGTACAGGGAAGGCTTGCTGAGCTCAATATACCAGTCGCAAAGCGTGCCCCAGATGAAGTCGTAGATCTTCTCCGCCGCGAGATTCAGCTCGTATGCATCAAGGTTTGCTGTAACGTCGCGGATCGTACGGTCGAGCTGTGCAAGGATCCACTTATCGATGATCGACAGAGCGTTCTCGTCGAATTCCGGCTTCGTGTCCTCGTCGATGTTCATCAGCACGAAGCGCGCCGCGTTGTAGACCTTGTTGCAGAAGTTGCGCGCCGCCTCGACCTTTTCGGTATAGAAGCGCATATCGTTGCCTGCGGCGTTGCCCGTGACGAGCGAGAACCGCAGCGAATCCGCGCCGTATTTCTCAATGATGTCGATCGGGTCAATGCCGTTGCCCAGGGATTTGCTCATCTTGCGTCCGAGACCGTCGCGCACGAGGCCGTGCACGTAGACCGTCTTGAACGGCTCCTCCTTCATGACCTCCGCGGCAAATGTGATCATGCGCGAGATCCAGAACGTGATGATGTCGTAACCGGTCACGAGCGTGTCGGTCGGATAGAAGTACTTGAGCTCCTCCGTCTTCTCCGGCCAGCCGAGCGTAGAGAACGGCCACAGGCCTGAGGAGAACCAGGTATCGAGCACGTCCTCGTCCTGACGGAGCTTTCCGCCGCACACCGGGCATTTCTCGGGCGCGGTCTCTTCGCAGAATGTGCCGCCGCAATCGTCGCAGTAGTACACCGGAATACGGTGGCCCCACCATAGCTGACGCGAAATGCACCAGTCGCGGATGTTCTCCATCCAATGATAGAAGTTCTTGTCGAACCGTTCGGGCACGAATTTCACCTTGCCGGAGCGCACCATGTCGATCGCAGGACCCGCGAGCGGCTTCATATCCACGAACCACTGCTTTGAAACAATCGTTTCGATCGTCGTATGGCAGCGGTAGCAGGTGCCGACGTTGTGCGTGTAATCCTCGATCTTCACGAGGTTTCCGCTGCTTTCCAGGTCCTTCACGATGTTCTTGCGGCACTCGAAGCGATCCTGTCCGCAGTATTTGCCGCCCTCCTCGTTGACGTGTCCGTCGTCCGTGAACACGCGGAGCACGGGCAGGTTGTGGCGCTTACCGACCTCAAAGTCGTTCGGGTCGTGCGCAGGCGTGATCTTCACCGCGCCGGTGCCGAATTCCATCTCGCAGTACTCGTCGCCGACGATCGGGATCTCGCGATTCACCAGCGGCAGAATGACCGTCTTGCCGATGATATCCTTGTAGCGCGGATCCTCCGGATGCACCGCGATACCGGTATCGCCGAGCATGGTCTCGGGGCGCGTCGTTGCGACCGTGATCGAATAGGATTTGTCCGGCGCGTCATAGCGCACATGCCAGAGATGGCTGTCCTGACTCTCGTATTCGACCTCGGCGTCGGACAGCGCGGTCTTGCAGTCCGGACACCAGTTGATGATGCGGTTTCCGCGATAGATCAAACCCTTGTCATAAAGATTCTTGAAGACGCGGACCACGGCGCGGTTGCAGCCGTCGTCCATCGTGAAGCGCTCGCGCTCCCAGTCGCAGGAGGAGCCCATCATGCGAAGCTGCTTTACGATCGTTCCGCCGTATTCTGCACGCCATTCCCACGCGCGCTTCAGAAACGCTTCGCGGCCGATGTCCTTTTTGGTGATCCCTTCCTTTGCCAGCGCCTCGACGATCTTTACTTCGGTCGCGATCGAAGCGTGGTCCGTTCCGGGAAGCCACAGCGTTTCAAAGCCGCTCATGCGCTTATAGCGGATGATCGTGTCCTGCAGAGTATTGTCCAGCGCGTGACCCATGTGCAGCTTACCCGTGATATTGGGCGGCGGGATCACGATCGTGAACGGTGTTTTGTCGGGATTCGGCGCGGCGTGGAAATATCCGTTCCGCTCCCATTTCTCGTACCACGCATGCTCCACACTTGCGGGGTCGTAGGTTTTCGGCATTTCGGTGTTCATTGTCCTTCTCCTTCAAAAATATACGCCCACTCCGTCAAAGGACGAAGTGAGCGTTCGCGGTACCACCTTTGTTAAACAGACAAGTCTGTTTCTCTCTTGGCCGATAACGGGGCTTACCCGGATGCAGCTACTCCATTCGCCGCATCGGCTCAAAAGCGACCTTCCGCAATTTGCGACCGACCGTTCTTCCAGCCTACGGAACGGATCTCTGACGGGTAAACTGCGTACTCCTCTTTTTCAAAGCCATTGAATGGATTTTATCACTTTTTTTGCGATTGTCAAGGTTTTTATTGTGCTTTGGCCCAAGCCTCCATACGCTCGTTCAGCAGATCGAAATATCCGGGGCCCCAATGGAGATACTCCTTAAAGAATTCCACGGTATCGCCTGCGTGACAACGGTTTGTCAGATCGAACAGTTCGCAGAAGCCGCCGGTATACTTGAAGTAGTAGATCGGCATGTCGATCGCCACGTCGTAGATCTGCTCCGCTGCGTACCCAAGATTCCACTTGTCCATATAGTCCGTTATCTCTTGTTTCGTCGCCCCCTGTCCGTTCACTTTCAGCGAAACAATTGTTACAAGCGTATTGACGAAATACTCGTACAGGAACGTAGCGATCGAAAGATCGACGCCGTATTTTTCATTGATCTGTGCAATATTCCATTCTGCGTTGGTCGACCAGGATTCCGCATAACCGTTCGTTTCGATGATCATCTGGTATTTCGGGATCGTTCCGAGATCAAGCTGATAGGTATATTGATACATGTGTCCGGGGAAACCCTCGTGCGCAAGCGTAGACATACTGTAGTCCTTTTGATCCTTCGGGTTCGTCAGGATGATATTGCTGCGATATCCGTCAAACGACGGGGTCATATAAGCCGCCGGTGAAAAGCTCTCCTGCAGTTCCTCCGGGATCTCAACATAACGCACTTCGACGTCCGGCATCTGCGGGACGAGCTGCGGCATCAGCGTCTTCAGATACGCTTCATCGCCCTCCAGAGAACCTGTTGTGATCTTCTTCTCCGAAACCAGATCCTCGTAACAGCTCATAGCTGAGGTTATAAACATCGTGTAGATTGATGAATTGCATGCTTCGAGGAAATTGATTTCCTCATCGACCGTACGATTGTTCGAGCATTCATCCTTAACAGCCCAGCAGAAATAGTCGTATGCGGTCCCGCCCTGTTCATATGCACCCATACGTGCGCGGCATTTTGGACGAAGCTCTTCAAGTCCGTCGTGAAGCTGTTGATATGCGTCGACCCATGCGGTTCTGACGAGCTCATCGTTCTTCGCGATATACTCTTCTCGTTGTGCATCGGTGAGGAAATCCTGCTTTTCTATCGCCTCGCGGAATGTTCCGTGCAGATAACTCGTTTCCGCACTGTTCGCAACGGTTTGAAGATCGCTGAGGATCTGATCGAGCATATCCTCTGTCATGAACAGCCCACGGTTGGCACGCTCCTGTTCAAACGCGAGGATCTGTCCGTAAAAGCGCGGCATATCCGCCATCAGTGTGAGATAGTTCTGAACGTCCGTTTCATCTTTGATATTATACAGGCCGAAGAACAGAGGCATATTCATGTGCAGACCGACATATTCGTCAAGCGGCTCATAATTATAAAACCAATCCTTCGATTCGATCGTCAATTCAAAGCGGCGCTCGTAGTTGTCATACGCGAACTGAAGCTGATCGGAAAGTAAGCTGCGATCGATCGCATGCAGCTTATCAAGCCAAACGCGAGTCTCTTCAACACTCTTATTGTTCGCTTCTTCGCTGAATTCTCCGAGCGTGACCGGTACAGTCGTTTCGTCGATACCGAAGTTCGCGGGATCCTCGCACCACTGATCCAGCGCGGTGATTTCGCTTGTTACATAATCAAGGAACAATTCCTCATCCAACGCCCAAAAAGCTGCTTCCGCGGCTTTCTGTGCATCCGTGCGGGTATCCGCCGGCTTCTCCGTTTCAGGCGCCTGCGGTTCTTCCGTAGCAGGCGCGGGAGCAGCTGTCTCCGCTGCCGGTTCCTGCGTTGCCGGTGCTGCTGTAGGCTCTGTTGTCACAACGTTCGCCTGCGATGCAGGCGTGGTCTCAGGCCGGTTCTGCGTTGTATGCTTTCTGCGGCAGGAACAGCCGAAAAAGCTGAGCGCCATGATGCAGGCGAGCAGCGCCGCGAGGATCTGTTTTGTTCTCTTCATGGATCGTTATCTCCTTTATGAATGATGCAATGTTTCTTTTCGCTGTATTGATGAATCGGCACGCCGGATCTCAGATGCTTCGGCAATCGGATGTTTGCCGAAACAGCTCGTCCGGTACGGAACCGCCGAGACGACGCAGCGCTTCGATGAAATCATCCGGCAGCGGCGCCGTGAAGGACATCGTTTCGCCAGTACGCGGATGCGTGAACGTCAACCGGTATCCGTGCAGCGCCTGCCCAACAAGACCGAGCTTCGGCGCGCCGGAGCCGTAGACCTCGTCGCCGAGGATCGGGTGCTTGACGTACGCCATGTGTACGCGGATCTGATGCGTTCTGCCCGTTTCAAGCGCAACGTCCAGAAGCGTTTCCGTGCCGAACCGTTCCAGCACGCGCCAGTGCGTGACCGCTCTGCGTCCGTCCTCCGTGACCGCCATGCGTTTGCGGTCGGTTTTGTGCCGTCCGATCGGGGCGTCGATCGTGCCGCTGTCCTCCTTTAGGTTCCCGTGGACCAGGCACAGATATTCGCGATGCGCCGTATGCGCGGCAAACTGCTTGGCAAGCGCCTCATGCGCTGCGTCGTTCTTTGCCACGACCAACAGACCGCTTGTCAGCCGGTCGATGCGGTGCACGATGCCCGGCCGTGTTTCCCCGCCCGTTCCGGAAAGCGTTTGAAAGCGGTACAGCAGCGCGTTTACGAGCGTGCCGGACGGATTGCCCGGCGCGGGATGCACGACCATGCCCTTCGGCTTATTGATCACGGCGAGATCGCAGTCCTCATAGATCACGTCGAGCGGGATGTATTCCGGCGCCGGAAGCGCGTCGCCGCTCTCCTGCGGAACGTGCATGCGTATCACGTCGCCGGGTCTGACGTCGGTGTTCGCCTTGCAGGCTTTGCCGTTCTTTTCCACCGCACCGTCACGGATCCATCCCTGGATCTTTGAACGCGTATACGCGGTGTTCTCGGCAAGATACGCGTCAATCCGCGGCGCTTCCGTCTCCGCGATCAGCAGGATCGTTTCCGTCGTCATGCGTTTCCTCCGCCGTTTCTTCGGTCTTTTTCTCTTCCTCGTCCTCCGGGATCAGCTCCTCAAAGCGGGAAAGCCTGTTCTTCTTGCGTTCCTTCGCCGCCTTCTCCGCTTCCTCGCGCGTCGGCATGCGGAAGAGCGCGCGGAATTCGTCCTCAAAGCATTCGAACACGCCCGTCTTTCTGAAGAACGCCTCAAAGAGCAGCAGCGCGATCGCGATGCAGATCGCGGAATCCGCAACATTGAAGACCGGAAAGTCGATGAACTTGGTACGGATCATATCGCGCACGTAGCCGAACGCAATGCGGTCGTAGAGATTCCCGATCGAGCCGCCGATCAGAAGGCCGACGATGAGTTTCGAAAGCTTCGGCAGATTTTTGCGGGACCGGATCGTGAAAAAGATCAGCAGGAAAACAAAGACCGCCGTCAGCCCGAGCAGCAGTCGCGACGCCCAGGGATTCCCGTTGCCGATCCCCCACAGCGCGGCGTCGTTCGGCGTAAAGCTCAGCACGATGAATGTCCCGCCCTGTGGGATCTCGTTCTTCAGCGCGACCTCGCTGCCGCTCAAAAACTTCTGCAGCTCGGCGAGATCGTACCACGACCCGGTATAGCCGAGCGTTCCCGTGATCCAGTATTTGGATACCATGTCGATCGCCAGCACGACGATCGCAACAATCAGAATCAGCATTCAGTCCTCCGTTTTCTCTGTAAGCTCCTTTGCGTAAAGGAACGCGTAAATCTTTTGTGCGCCGAAAACCCGCGTCACATAGTTCGACGTCTCCGGGTACGGAATATACTTGATCCGTCCGTCGTCGTCAAGGCCGTACTCCTTCAGCCATTTTGCCGCCTTCTCCGGCCCTGCGTTGTATGCCGCAAGGGTCACGGCGGCATTCTGATCGAAGCGGTCGAGCTGCTGTCTTAAATAGTAACAGCCGTATCGGATCGACGTCTCCGGATCGAACAGCCTTTCGAGATCGTCCGCGTTCTCCGGATCGAGCCGTTCGCCGAGCGCCTGCGCGATCTCGGCGCCGGTTTTCGGCATGATCTGCATTAAGCCCCTTGCGCCGACGCGGCTTACGGCGCGCTCGCGGAATTTGCTCTCCGTGTAGATCACGCCCGCGACGTACGTCGGATCCAGTCCGTATTCCGCGCTGTACTTTCGGATCAGTTCCGGGTATTTCAGCCGGAATCGGGACCGCACGACAAAGATCCCCGCAAGGATCGCAAGGATCAGAAACACCGCGACGAGCGTCAGCACGATCAGCGTCGTTTTCTGTTTTTTGCTCATGCGCTGCGTATCCGCTTCGCTCATTTCAATTCCTCCTCGATCAGCGCGATCAGCGCGTCCGCCTTCGTATAGAATGCGTCGACCGTTCCCTCGTTCCGGATCGTGTAGGTCGCAAGCCGCTCCCGCTCCTCGTCCGTAATCTGCGCGCGGATGCGCGAACGTACGCGCGCCTCGTCCGATCCGTCGCGCAGTACCGTCCGCGCGATGCGGATCTCCTCGCTGCACAGAACGGCGATCGTACAGGCGCAGAGCGCGTCCACGCCGCTCTCGAAGAGCAGCGGAACATCCCACGCCGCAAGCGGCGCTTCGCTTTCTTCGGATCGCCGGATCAGCTCGCTGATCACGTACGGATGGATGACGCCGTTCAGCGCGTCGCGCAATGCGGGTTCTCCGAAAACGCGCGAAGCAATATAGCCGCGGTCCGCCGTGCCGTCCGCCCGTAGCGCTTCGGGTCCGAACAAAGCGATCGCCTCTTCAAAGACCGCGGACGACGGCGTCAGCGCAAAGCGCGAGATCTCGTCCGCGTCAAAGACCGGGATGCCATGCGCGGAAAAGCAGCGCGCAAGCGTGCTTTTGCCCGAGCCGATGCCGCCCGTAATGCCGATGATGCGCGTCATTTCGTTTCGTACCAGCTTTCTCCGCATTTCGCTTCCGCAACGAGACGCACGGAAAGGTCCGCAACGCCTTCCATCGTCTGCTGCATCAGCGTTTTCACCGTTTCCGCTTCCTCCCGCGGCGTATCGACGATCAGCTCGTCGTGGATCTGCAGAACGAGCCTCGCCTTGAAACCGCCCTCGCGCAGCGCGCGGTCGACGCGCACCATCGCGATCTTGATGATATCGGCTGCCGTGCCCTGGATCGGCATATTCATGGCGACGCGCTCGCCGAACTGGCGGACGTTGTAATTGCTTGCGGCAAGCTCGGGCAGCGGACGCTTGCGGTCGAACAGCGTCTTTGCGTATCCGTTCTCCTTTGCCTTCTCAACGCTTTCCTTCAAATACGCCTGAACCTTCGGATAGCGCTCGAAATAGCGGCGGATGTACCCTGCGGCCTTCGGAACGGAAATATCCAGGTTCCGCGCAAGGCCGAAATCGGAGATCCCGTATACGATGCCGAAATTGACGGCCTTCGCCGCGCTGCGCTGCTCGCTTGTGACGCTTTCGAGCGGCACGTGGAACACCTCCGCCGCGGTCCTTCTGTGGATGTCCTCGCCGCTGTTGAACGCGTCGATGAATCCCTCGTCGCCGCTGATGTGCGCAAGCAGCCGCAGCTCGATCTGCGAATAATCCGCGCCGACCAGCACGTTCCCTTCGCTCGGGATAAACGCCTTGCGAATCTCGCGTCCCTCCGGCGTGCGGACCGGAATGTTCTGCAGATTCGGTTCGGTGCTCGAGATTCGTCCCGTCGCCGTGACGCACTGCATGAACCGCGAATGGATCCGTCCGTTCGCGTCCCTTTGCTTCAGCAATCCGTCGACGAACGTGCTGTCGAGCTTCGTCAGGAAACGATACTGCAGGATGTCGTTGACGATCGGATGCAGCGGCGCGATCGCCTCGAGCGTGTCGGCGTCGGTGGAATACCCCGTCTTGGTTTTCTTCCCGGACGGCAGGCCGAGCTTATCAAACAGGATCCTGCCGAGCTGTTTGGTGGACAGAATGTTGAACCGCTCCCCCGCCGCGTCGTAAATCCGCGCTTCGAGCGACGTCGCCGCATCGGAAAAGCGCATGTGCAATCCGTTCAGCACGTTCCCGTCGGTCTTGAAGCCGATCTGTTCCATGCCGTACAGGACCTTGAGAAGCGGAAGCTCAACCTCCCGTTCGAGCGTCGCCAGCCCGTTTTCCCCGATCGCGCGTTCCATGCGCGGATACAGCGCAAAGAGATACGCCGGGTTCGGCTTTTCGGTCTTCAGCCACGCGCGGCACAAAACTTCATAGTTTTCGACCGGACGGTTGCTCTGCAGAAGATAATCCGACAGCATCGCGTCGAAACGCAGGTCCGGCAGATCGTCCGGCGAGAATCCGCAGCGATGGAACACCGTCTTTGCGTCGAAAGCAAGCAGCGGTTTTTTTTGTGAAAGAATGAAATCGCCGAGCATGCGATAGGCTTCATTTTCGTCCATGCACGCGTCGAACAGCGTTTCGCCCGCCGTCAGCACGTAGGCGCGATCGGCGCAGCCCGCAAACGCAAGGGACGGGAACGACGTCACGGCGATTGCTTCGCAATCCCGCAGCGCGTCGAGCGCCATCCGCATGCTCTCGGGATCGGCGACCGGGACCGTTTCGACCTCCGAGAGCGCGTCGTCCTGCTTCGGCGGCTCCCCGCCCGGGAGCTTATCGGCGATGCTGTTGAGCTCAAGCGCATAGAACCGCTGCTTTGCGCCGCCCGCATGTTCAAGCGAGAAGGCGCAGTCGTCGAGCGTCTCACGGACCGGCGCGTCAGTCGCGATCGTGCCGAGCCAATAGGAAAACCGCGCGTTTTCCGCTTCGGCGACAAGCTTTTCGCCGAGCTTGCCTTTGACCTCCGGCGCGTGCGCAAGGACGCTTTCGAGATCGCCGTATTCCGAAAGGAGCTTCAGCGCCGTCTTTTCGCCGACGCCGGAAACGCCCGGGATATGGTCCGAGCTGTCGCCCATCAACGCCTTGAGATCGCGCATGCGGTCCGGCGTCAGACCGTACTTTTCAAAAAGCGCCTCGGCGTCTATGATCGAATTGTCCTTTGTATAATAGATCCTTGTATGCCCGGTGATGAGCTGGAACGAATCGCGGTCTCCGGTCGCGATCAGCGTTTCCATACCCGCCGCTTCCGCGCGCCGCGCAAACGTGCCGAGAATGTCGTCGCCCTCGTAGCCGGGACATTCGATCACCGCGACGCCCATGCTTCTCAAAAGCTCTCGCACAACAGGCATCTGCTTTTTCAGGTCCTCGTCGGGCGCTTTTCTGCCGAGCTTGTAGTCCGCGTATTTTTCATGCCGGAACGTCGGCTGATGCACGTCGAACGCCACGAGAACGTGCGAAGGTTCCTGCTTCAGAAGCTCGAAGAATTTGGTAAAAAAGCCTTTCAGCGCGCCGGTCGGAAAGCCGTCGCGCGTGGTCAGATTCACTTTGAAAAACGCATGGTATGCCTGAAACAGCAGACTGTTTCCGTCGATCGCCAAAACCAGTCGATCCATAGTTCCCCTTTCCCGAAACGACACGCCCGAAACCGGGTGCGCCGTCATAGTTTTCATTCGGTTGACCGGATCCCCTTACGCCCGAACGACGTCGTAGACCATCGGCCGGTATTCGGGCTTCGCGTCGGAATACGCAAACGCGCTGTGGAACATCGCAAGCGCGGCGTTTACCTTGCTTTCGTCGTTCACATACATCACGCACAGCGGTTCGTCCGCGCGGATGAAGTCGCCGAGGCGCTTCCGCATGACGAGCCCGACCGCCGGGTCGATGCTCTCCTCCTTCGTTGCGCGGCCTGCGCCGAGGATCTGCGCCGCGGTGCCGATCCGTTCCGCGTTCATCGAGGAGATATAGCCCGCGCGTTCCGGATAGACGTTCAGCTTCTTTTTCACCTTGCAGAGCTCGTCGATGCGATCGAGCGAAATGTAGGACGCGTCGCCGCCCTCCGCCGCGATCATCTGCCGCAGCTTCTCAAGCCCTTTGCCGCTGTGCAGCGCGGATTCCAGCTTTTCGCGCGCTTCGACCTCGGTTTCGGCAAGCTTCGATACGCGCATCATGTGTACGCCCAGCAGCATGCAGACCTCATACAGCGGATCGCCCGCCGGGATCTTTCCGGAGAGCAGTTCGACCGCCTCGCGAACTTCGAGCGCATTGCCGACCGCAAGCCCCAGCGGCTGATTCATGTCGGTAATGACCGCCACGCATTCGCGGCCCACGAGCTTTCCGATCGAGACCATCAGATGCGCAAGCTTTTCCGCCTCGTCGACGGTCTGCATAAACGCGCCGGTGCCCGTCTTGACGTCGAGCACGATCGCATCGGTGCCCGCAGCGAGCTTTTTGGACATGATGCTCGACGCGATCAGCGGGATGCTGCGCACGGTCGCGGTCACGTCGCGCAGCGCGTACATTTTCTTGTCGGCCGGTACGAGGTTCCCCGTCTGTCCGATGACGGCGACGCCGATCTCGTTCACGATCTCCTTGAAGCGCTGCATCGGCTGTTCGATGCAGACGCCCGGAATGGATTCAAGCTTGTCGAGCGTTCCGCCCGTATGACCGAGCCCGCGCCCGCTCATCTTGGCGACCGTTCCGCCGCACGCCGCAACGAGCGGCGCGATGACGAGGGTCGTCGTATCGCCGACGCCGCCGGTGGAATGCTTGTCGACCTTTACGCCGCGAAGATCGGATAGATCGACCACGTCGCCGGAATGCATCATCGCCATCGTCAGGTCTGCGGTCTCGCGATCCGTCATGCCGTTGAATACGACGGCCATCTGGAACGCGGACATCTGATAATCCGGGATCGAGCCGTCCGTAAAGCCGCGGACGATATAGCGGATCTCATCGCCGGAAAGCGTTCCGCCGTTCACTTTTTTCTCGATCAAATCGACCATTCGCATACGAGAGGACCTCCTTAAAAAGATAGTGTATTATATCACAGGTCGGAACCGTTGGCAACGTCTTTTCCGATCAGCGGAAGAACAGACTCCGTAAAGCTGCGGCCGACCGTCTCCTCATACGGTTCCTCGCCGATGGGACAGGCGAGCGCGTTCTTCAGCGTCGGGTACTCGTGAAGGATCTCCTCCGCGGGAATGCCGATTCTGCCGACAAACAGGCATCCGGGCCGTCCGGCAGCGGAAAGCCGCTCCAATACGGCGACCGGCGCTTTTTTGAACCGTACGCTCTGCGCGTCGAAGCTGCCCTCGCCCGTGATCACGAAATCCGCTTCTCTCAGCGCAAACGAGAGTCCGATTTTGTCGAGGATGCGGTCCGCACCGCAGACGAGCGTGCCGCCGATCGACGCAAGCGCAAAACCAAGCCCGCCTGCCGCGCCGCTTCCCGCGGCATTCGGATCGCCGCCGAGCAGCGGCGACAGCCTTTGAAACTCCTTCTCCCATGTTTCGATCTGTTCATCCGTCGCGCCCTTCTGCCGTCCGAAAACCTGCAGCGCGCCGTCCGCGCCGAGCAACGGAGCCGCTACGTCGTACAGCAGCGTGATCTTCGTCTGCGCAAGACGCGGATCCAGACCTTCTCTATCTATACGGACGATCTTCTCAAACGATTCGGGATTCGGCTCGACCTCCGCGTCCTCCGTATCGTAAAACCGCATTCCGAGCGCATTGAGCGCGCCGAGCCCGAGATCGACGGTCAGCGAACCGCCGAGCCCGATCCAAAGCTCGCGATAACCGAGATCGAGCGCCTTTCGGATCAGCAGACCGACGCCGCGGCTCGATCGGGACCCGATCTCCGGCGTCTGTTCGTTTTTGCGGGAGAAGCCGACTGCGTCTGCGACCTCGATGACGGCGATACGCCCCGGAAGAACGCCGACCGTCATGTTGGCCCGCTTGCCGTTCAGGTCTTCGCAGGGGACCTGCTCATAGCGGCCTTTCGTTCCGGCGACAAGCGCACGGACCGTTCCTTCCCCGCCGTCCGCGATCGGCATTCTGCATACGCGAAACCCGTGGTCCGCCGCAGCCGTGCCGATGATGCGCGTCAGTCTTTCCGCATCGCAGACGCCCTTCATCGAATCCGGCGCAAGCAGAATCGTCCAGCCGCTGCACGGCTTCATCGGTTCGACCGGTTCCGTCGGGATAAACGCCGCGCCGTTTTCGTTCGGATGGATCTTCCCCTCCGCGTCGATCTCCGCAAGGACCGGATACGGACCGAAGCTTTCGAGATAATTGGCCTGGACGAGCGGATTGTGCAGACAAAGCCGCGCCGTCAGCGCGTCGAGCGACTGCATGGTCTTTCCGGCAGGACGCGATTGCTTTACGCCGTAATAACAGACGATGCAGGTATAGACCGGTCCCTGCGTGCCCGGATCGAACGTTTCGCACGCCTCATACAGGCTCGTTTCGCGCGCGTCCGACGCAAATATCGCGGAAAGCGCGATCTTCCAGCAGGCGCGCTTCGTTTGCTCGGAGAAATCCGCGACCGGAAAGCGCATGCCGATCGGAAAATAATGCCAGATCATGGTTCGTCCTCCGTTTCGATGGTATTCAGCGCGGCTTCCGCCGCTTCGAGTTTATCGTACAGGTCCGCTTCCTCGGTCTCCAATGCGGAAACGGTTTCATAGAGCTGCTGCATTCTGCGGTAGTCGCTGCCGTTCTGCGCGGCGGCAAGCTCCTGCTCCGCGTTGCGCTTCGCCGCCTCGTTTTCTTCGATCAGGCGCTCGATGCGATGGACCTCCTGCTTTGCCTTTGCGCGAAGCTGACGGCTTTCCTTCCTCCTGAAATACGCATTGTCGGTGACGACGCGTTCCTGCGGCTTCGCTTTCTCCGGCTTGCGCTCGACGATCCGTTCAAACATATCCTCCTCTTCGTTGCGCTGCTCGACGAATCCGTCTTCCGTCATCAACAGCACGCGATCCGCGAGCCTGCGAACCATATAGCGGTCGTGCGTCACGATCAGCGCCGTGCCCTCGAACTTTTCGAGCGCGCTTTCCAGGATCTCCGCCGACGCAATGTCCAGATGGTTCGTCGGCTCGTCCAGCAGCAGCACGTTCGCGCCCGACAGCACGAGCTTCAAAAGCCGGATACGCGTCTTTTCCCCGCCGGAGAGCGAACCGATCCGCTTTTCGAGATCGTCGTTTTTGAACAGAAACATGCCGAGATAGCCGCGCAGCGTGTTCCGTTCGATGGCGGGGAACGCTTCGTCCAGCTCTCCGATCACGGTGTTCGCGTCGTTCAGCTCGTACGTATTCTGCGCAAAGTAGCCGAGCCTGACGCCCGCGCCGATCTTGTACGTGCCTTCCGTCTGTCTCTCGCGTCCGGTCAGGATCTTCAGCAGCGTGGTCTTGCCGCAGCCGTTCGCGCCGATCAGGCAAACGCATTGTCCGGCTTTAATCATGCCGTTCAGATGCGAAAACAGCCGATGCTCGCCGAACCGCATGCCGAGCTCATTCAGCACGATGACCTCGTTTCCGGTCGGCGTCGGCGTCGGGAACCGGAACGAAATGGATTTTTCGTCGCGTTCCGGCTCGATCATATCCTCTTTGATGCGATCGATCTGCTTCTGCTTGGAAGCGATCGTCACATAGTTGCGTTCCTGATTCCAGCGCTTCTGCTGCTCGATGATGCCCTCGATCCGCCGGATCTCCTTCTGCTTGCGCAGATAGATCTTCTTCGCAAGCTCGCGCGCGTCCATCTTGAGCTCCATATAACGCGTGTAGTTGCCGTCCGTGCCGCGGATCCTGCCGTGCTGGAGCTCCAGCATCCGCGTAACCGTATCGTCCAGAAACGCGCGGTCGTGCGATACGACCAGCACCGCGCCTTTGAACTGCCTGAGGTACTCCGTCAGCCATCGGATCGCGGTCACGTCGAGATTGTTGGTCGGCTCGTCCAGAAGCAGCAGATCCGCCTTCGAAAGGATGGCGCGGGCAAGCATCGCCTTGCTGATCTGCCCTCCGGAAAATGACGTGACGGAGCGCTTCAGATCGTCCTCGGAAAAGCCGAGTCCGAGCAGAGCGGACCGCGTCAGCGCGCGAAACGTTGCGCCGCCCTCCCGGGCGAGTGTATCGACGACGACGGCCTGCCGTGCGATGAGGCGGTCCCTGTCCGCTTCGGCGGCGCCGAGCTTTTCCGTGATGCGCGCCTCTTCGGCTTCCAGATCGAGCAGCGGGCGGAACGCTTCCAGCGTAAACGTATACAGATCCGTTCCGGCTTCGAGCTCCGGGATCTGTTCCACAAACGAGATCTTCGTTCCCTGCCGCATGCCGAACGTGCCGCCGTCATACGGCTCCTTACCCATCAGGATCCGCATCAGCGTCGTTTTGCCGCTTCCGTTGACGCCGATCAGACCGACGCGCTCTCCCGGCCGGACGTCAAAGGTCACGTCCGAGAACAGCGTTCGGTCCGCAAAGGATTTTTTCAGATTTTCAACATTCAGCAGTGACATATGTGTATTCAGTATATCACATCTTTTTCACAATGGGAAATAATTCTTAAAAATTTCAAGATTATGTTGCATCTTGTATGTTATAATTGGATGGAAAGGAGTCGAAAAGTGGATAAGCAGGTCAAAATGCTCCCGGGCAAAAAGCGCAGATCTCTTCCGGTTGCGGTCCGTATCGTGATCGCACTCGCAGTTTCCGCTATCTTTTGCGGGGTCGGCCTGTTTCTCATTCTTCGCAGCGGCAATGCCACGCCGTTTCCGTCGGCCAATGTCAAGTCCGGGTCAGTCGGCGAAACCAACGTCGAGAATATTCCGATCTGCAGCGCGACTCCAACGCCCGTTTCCGAAACGCCGCTCCCGACATCGATCCCGACTCCGCCTCCGACCGATGGCAGGATCGCGATCTCTCACTATTCCACGCTACAGCTCAACGACGACAATGCCGATGTATCAGCGCTGCAGCAGCAGCTCATGGATCTCGGATATATGGACGCGGACGAACCCGGAACCCTCTATACCGAATCGACTAAAAACGCTGTAACGCTGTTTCAACGTGCAACAAATGCCGATCAGAACGGGATTGCTTCCGCCTCTCTGCAGGAAACGCTGTTTTCGGAGGATGCGCAGGAATATCGCATCAAGCTGAACGACAGCGGCGCCGATGTTCGAAGTGTGCAGCGTCAGCTTTCCGAACTCGGATACTATGACGATCGCATCACCGGATATTTCGGTCCCCAGACAGAAGAAGCAGTCATGCGCTTCCAATCGAAAAACGGCTTGACCGCCGACGGACAGATCACGCGCGACGAATACGATCTGCTCTATTCCGACGATGCTGTCGCGCTTGCAACGCCAACGCCCACACCGACGCCTACCCCGTCGCCTACACCAAGGGCATCAAAGACACCTACTCCGAAACCGGCTAAGACACCTACCCCGAAACCGGCTAAGACGCCGACCCCGAAACCGACAAAGACGCCTACGCCTAAGCCGACAAGGACGCCAAAGCCTACGCCGACCCCGAAACCGACAAAAGCACCTACTCCGAAGCCGACGAGGACTCCCAAGCCTACCCCTACCAAAAAACCGACAAAGACGCCGACGCCTAAGCCGACAAGGACGCCAAAGCCTACTCCTACTCCGAAGCCGACAAAGTCGCCGACGCCTAAGCCGACAAAGACGCCAAAGCCCACCCCTACTCCGAAGCCGACAAAGTCGCCGACGCCTAAGCCGACCGCTACGCCTACTCCGAAACCGACCAAAACACCGAAGCCGACGCCCGACAATACACAATACGAACACAGTGTCAACGGGCTCATCAAGTGTGCGCATAATCAGCTCGGCGATCCTTACATTCTCGGCGACGAAGGTCCCGATTCTTTCGATTGCTCCGGACTGGTCCACTATTGTCTGAATAAAAGCGGAATCAAAGTAGGTCGCCGCAATGCTTATACGTATTCAAACAACAATGATTGGAAGCGTATCGATTCAGTCGACGAGCTCAAAAAAGGCGATCTGCTTTTCTTCAAGAGCGATACGAGCGATAAAGTCAATCATACCGCCATTTATATCGGCAATAAGCAATTTATCCATGCAAGCGCAAGCAAAGGCATGGTCGTACAGAGTTCCTTCTCCTCCTATTGGTATCGCAACTTCGTCTGCGGGAGGCGTGTGTTCAACTGATGCCGTGCAGTATCTGTCCCAGAAGCTGTAAGATCGATCGAGCAGCCGCAGCCGGATTCTGCGGCTGTTCTTCCGATGTGCGTATTGCACGCGCGGCGCTGCACTTCGACGAGGAGCCCTGCATCAGCGGTACGCGCGGCAGCGGTACGATCTTCTTTTCCGGCTGCAATCTCAAATGCATCTTCTGTCAGAACATGGTCCTGCAGAACGGAACCCTCGGCGAGGTCTTCTCCGTCCCCCGTCTTGCCGATACCATGCTGAAACTGCAGTCGCTCGGCGCGCACAATATCAACCTCGTGACGCCGACGCCGCACCGCGACGCGATCGTCGAAGCGCTGCTGCTTGCAAAAAAAGACGGGCTGTACATCCCTGTCGTGTACAATACAAACGCATACGAAACCGTCGATACCATCCGCGCTTTCGATGGGCTTGTCGATATTTACTTGCCCGATCTCAAGTATGTCGATCCGCGGCTGTCGCTGAAATTCTCCCGCGCTTCGGATTATTTCGAAACGGCGATCGAGGCAATCGCGGAGATGATCCGCCAGGTCGGTTTTATGGAGACCGATGAAAACGGAATTGCAAAGAAAGGCGTGCGCATCCGGCACCTGGTGCTGCCCGGCTGCGTGTTCGATACGCGAAACGTGCTGGATGCGATCAGGGAACGCTTCGGAACGGACTGTCCGATCTCGCTGATGTCGCAGTTCACGCCGATCCCGGAATGCACCGTGAAGCCGCTCGACCGGTCGCTGACGCAGCGGGAATACGAGAGCGCGCTCGAATACTGCATCTCGCTCTGCTTTATGAACGTCTATACGCAGGAGCTTTCGAGCGTCGGGCGATCCTTTACCCCGCCGTTTTCGGATCATGTAGATTTATAAAACAGGCATGCAAAAACGAGAGCGGATTTCGCTCTCGTTCCGTATTGTTTCAACGCTTCACGCAAACAGCGATTCCAGATATTCCGCGACGCCGTCGTCGTCGCAGGAGCCGATGATCAGGTCGGCTTTTTCTTTTACCTGCGGATTTGCGTTCGCAACGCATACGCCCGTTCCCGCCCATTCGATCATATCGAGATCGAGGGTGTTGTCGCCGATCGCGGTGACCTCCTCACGCGGGATATTGAGCAATGCCGCAACCTTTTCGAGCGCTTTGCCCTTGGTCGACGAGACCGAGCCGATCTCGATAAAGCCGGGCTTTGAGCAAAGGACCGAAAGATGCTTCGGCAGCAGCGCGCGGATCTCGCGATAGAGCTCCGCTTCCCTTGCCGGATCGACCGCGTACAGCACTTTCGGAATGTTGTCGAGCGGGCGATAAAGAAGGTTCGGATCCTCGATGAACGGCAGGTTCAGGATGCCGGTATAACGTTTCGTGAAGTCGTTCGCCTTGCGGAAGATGACCGTGTCTTCCTCATAGATCTGCGCATGAAACCCGAACGAATCGGCGATTGCAAACGCCGTGATCACGTCCTCCGGACGGAGATAGTTGACGAACAGATGCTCGCCGGTTCGGCCGTCGCTGACCACGGCGCCGCCGTAATGGATCAACGGACCGTATACCGCAAGCGATTCCCGGATCTTTCTGCTGCCTAAAAAGCCGCGTCCCGTCGCGAGCACAACGGTGACGCCGTTGTCCTCCACAAGCCGGATCGCGCGCTTCAGGCGTTCGCTCGGAAGCGTGCCGGTACTGACCAGCGTATCGTCGATGTCAAGCGCTAAAAGCCTCATTCTTCGAAACTTCCCATCTTCATTAAATTCCGGAACGCCTCGTGCACCTCGCCCGCCATATAGAGTGAACCGACCGCCAACGAGGGCTCGTCCCCGCGTCCTGCGGTCTCGATCGCGTCGGCGACGCAGGAAAACGACGTTGCCGTCGCGCCGAAGGAACGGATCAGCTCCGCAAGCTCCTCCGCGGGCATGGCGCGGTCGTTGTTCGGCGTGACCGTATAGAATTCCTTCGCGATCGGCAGCAGCAGCCCGATCGACTGCGAAACGTCCTTGTCGCGCATCATGCCCATGATGATCTTCGCTTTCCGATCCGGGAACAGGCGTTGATAGGTCTCGACCGTTCCGCGCACGCCGTGCGGATTGTGCCCGCCGTCCACAAAGAACGGCGGATCCTCCCGAAGCAGTTCAAAGCGCGCGGGCCAGACGGTTTCTTTTAGCCCCGTACGCATCGCCTCGTCCGAGATCTCTACACCCTGCTCGCGCAGAAGCTCGACTGCGTCGATGACCGTTGCGGCGTTGCGCATCTGGTATTTGCCCAAAAGCCCAAGCCGCAGATCCCTGTAATCCCGATAATCGAACGTCTGTCCGTGCAGATCGTACTCCCCTTCCATGAGCGTGGATCGGTCGACGACATGCAGCGCCGCATGGTGCGTTTCGCACGCCGCTTCGATCACGGGCAGCGCGTCGGGATGCTGACCGTAAAACAGCACCGTGCCATTGTCCTTGATGATGCCCGCCTTTGCGTGCGCGATCTCCCGAATGGTGTTGCCGAGGATGTGCATGTGATCGTAGTCGATCGCGGTGATGATCGAAAGCAGCGGCGTTTTGATGATGTTCGTGGAATCCAGCTCGCCGCCCAGGCCCACCTCCAATACAACGTAATCGCACTGTTTTCTGACGTAATACAGGAACGCGGCGGCAGTGATGACCTCGAATTCGGTCGGCGCATTCTCCATGGATTCGACGACGGGCTTCAGGTCCGTGATGATCTCGGCAAGCTCGTCGTCCGCGATCGGCTCGTTGTTGAACTGGATGCGCTCGTTGAACCGGTCGACGTAGGGCGACACAAACAGGCCCGTACGATACCCCTGCGCACACAAGATCTTCGAGAGCATGGCACAGGTCGATCCCTTGCCGTTCGTGCCCGCGACGTGGATGAATTTCAGTCCGTTCTGTGGGTTTCCAAGAAGCTCACAGAGCTCGGTAACACGCGCGAGCCCAAGCTTCGAGCCGCGCCAGTACATGCCGTGAATATAGGAGATCGCCTCTTCGTAAGTCATTTTTTATCCTCCACATGGATCCCTTTCTGCACAAGGGGATATAAAAGCCTGACAAGCAAGATCTGCACTGCCGTCATGACCGAAACAAGAAACAGCCTAAGGAGTAAATGCGCCCAAAATGGCACGCCGCCGTCAAAATGCAACACATGAAGCCAAAGCGTCGTCAAGAACAAAGAGACGAGCACGTTTACAGGAATGATCGAGAGTGCCGAAGACAACGTCAGCTTTTCATTTTTGAAAACATACCGGAACAGAAGACCGGGCAAAACTCCGGTCAGCACTGCATTCAACGCAAAAAGCGGATTCCATGCCGCACCCGAATTACTGATAAATGTACCGCACAAGTCGGCAATAAACGCGCAAAGTCCGCCGAAAACCGGGCCGAGAGAAAACGAACACAGGAAGATCGGAATCTCGCGAAATGTGATCCTGCTGCTGTCTGGCAGATAGAATGTAAACGGATAGATCGAAAGCACGACCGCCAGTGCAGCAAACATTGCCGCAAACACCAAGCGTATGGTTGCCTGTCGACGCATTCGCCCACCTCCTCATTTCAAATCAAGTTATTATACAACACTAATTCCCAAAACGCAAGAAAGCTCTCAAAAGAGAGCTTTCCGAACGTATTCTTCAGAATCAATCGCGATCCCCGTCGTTCATCTTGCGACGTTTCATCAGCAGAACGATCGCGAGCGCGCCGAGACCGAGAACCGCAACCATTGCGGCAACAATGCCGACGATGAGCCAAAGATCATTGTCGGCTTCCTTTTCCGTCGACTTTTCCGGAATGGTTTCATCGGACGGCTGTACGGGCTCATTCGTTACAGTCGGCTCGATCGGAACAGACGGCGCGTCCGTCACATTAACGGGATCGTTGTTGTCGCCGATCGGGAAAGGCGTCGCTTCTACGATCTGGTTCGGATCGTCTGTCGTCGGAACGAAAACCGGTTCGGGCGTCTGAATATCTGCAGGCGCAGGCGTGTCGGATCCGGGTGCCGGCGTGTCGGATTCCGGAGTCGGCGTTTCAGGCTCAGGAGCGGGCGTATCAGTCACCTGCTGCGGAACAGACGTAGAATCATTCTGATCAGGCGTTTTGACCGGAATCGATGTAATAGGCGGCTGTGGTGTGACAATCCCGCTTGCCGTTGGATTGGGTTCGTATGTCGGCAGCGTACTCACAACAGGCACGTTCTGCCCGCCGTTGCTGGGCTTCGGCGTGGCGGTCGGCGGCGCAGGCGTATCGACAGCGGGTGTGAGCGGGGCAAAGGTCTCCTCCGCGGCGCCTCCCGTCGGAATGGTCTGCCCTTCTGTATAAATACCGCCGACAGAGACAGGATTGATCATGAAGGATACCGTTTTGAATGTGCTGTCAATGCCGGTATAAGTAATTCCGTTGAAGATAAAATCTGTCGCGCCTTCCTTTTCAATACGAAATTCTGCCTGGAACCAGAAGCCCTCCTCCTCCACGCCGTATGCATCGATAAATGCAAAGCGCAGAACACCGTTGTCGATCTTATGTTGGAAACTCGCAGCCTTACCCTGCATCAGGGACTTCAAATTCAGCTCTTCATCCTTCTGATTGATCGCGCCGAGTGTGACAAACTCCGGATCGTACTGCATCGTCCCGGAAAGAGAATCCAGTTTTCTTCCGTCGGGCAGATTCGGGTACAGATAGAAATTGACCTTGACGATCTCTCCGACCTCACCTTGAATTTTTTCGGGCTCCTGTGTAATGAGAAGTTCTCCCATTTCAGAATCCCCTGCTGCTTCAACGGCTGCGAACGGGATCGCAAGCACTAGCGCAAGAGCAATCACGAATGCCAATGTACGCTTCATATATACACCTCCGTCATTATTCCTGTTATGTATCTGCGCGAGAATAAGGATATGTCCTTCTCCTTCGCATATATACAAAATAATTATAGTACAAAACTGCCCGTTCGTCAAATCCTTATTGACAAAACTACCGAATTTCCTTATTATAGATTAAAAGCGCTGTGCAAGAGCCGTTAACTACTGCACAGATGAGGAGGAACCCATGCAGGTTTACAACACAATGACCCGTAGGAAGGAGCCGCTCATCCCGATCAAAGAGGGCGAGATCTCCATGTACGTATGCGGTCCGACCGTGTATGATTATTTCCATATCGGCAACGCGCGTCCGTTCGTCGTGTTCGATACGATGCGCCGCTATCTCGAGTACCGCGGCTATAAAGTCAAGTACGTGCAGAACTTCACCGATATCGACGATAAGATGATCAATCGCGCCAACAAAGAGGGCACGACCGTCAAGGAACTCGGCGATCGGTTTATCAAGGAGTATTATCAGGACGCGGATGCGCTCGGTATCGAGCGTGCAACGGTCAACCCGCGCGCAACCGAACACATCGGCGAGATCATCAAGCTCGTCAAAAAGCTGATCGAAAAGGGGCACGCCTACGCAACAGATAACGGCGACGTCTACTTTGCCGTGCGGAGCTGGCCCGGTTACGGCAAACTCAAAGGTCAGGACATCGACGATATGGAAAACGGCGCCCGCATCTCCCCCACCGAGCAGAAGCGCGATCCTTTGGACTTTGCGCTCTGGAAGGGTGAGAAGCCCGGCGAGCCGAGCTGGCCTTCCCCGTGGGGCAAGGGTCGTCCCGGCTGGCACATCGAATGCTCTGCAATGAGCATGAAGTATCTCGGCGAAACCTTCGACATCCACGGCGGCGGCATGGACCTGATCTTCCCGCACCACGAAAACGAGATCGCGCAGAGCGAAGGCGCGACCGGTAAGCCGTTCGTCCACTACTGGATGCACAACGGCTACATCAACATCAACAATCAGAAGATGAGCAAGTCGCTCGGCAATTTCTTCACCGTGCGCGACATTGCGAAGGAATACGATCTTGAGGCCGTCCGGATGTTCCTGCTTACCGCGAACTATCGCAATCCGGTCAATTTCTCCCGCGAGCTGATGGATCAGACCGTGACGAGCCTGAACCGGCTCTACACCGCGCGCGACCGGCTTTTCGATACGGCGATTGACGAGGCGGCGGACGATTCCGGCATCGCTGCCGAGCTTGACGGATTCCGCGATCGCTTCAACGAAGCGATGGACGACGATCTCAATACGGCGGACGCCTTGGGCGTGTTGTTTGATTTCGCGCGTTGGATCAACATCTTCGCGACCGGTGCGCATACTGCAGCAGCTATCGAAGCGGTCAAGGCACGCTATGCCGAGCTGAACGGCGTTCTGGGGCTTGTCGTTAAAGAAAAGAAGGAAGACTTCCCGGAGGAAGCGTTGAAGCTTTTAGAGGCGCGCAAGGAAGCGAAAAAGGCAAAGGATTGGGCGAGAGCGGACGCGATCCGCGAGGAGCTCAAGGGACTGGGCTTTGCCGTAGAGGACACCAAGGACGGCGCAAAGCTCAAGAAGCTTTGAGCCTTTCCGCAGCAACACAAATACGCAAAACAAAAAAGGAGAACATGTATGAGTTATATTTTTACTTTCCTGTTTCCGATCCTGCTGCTTGTGATGAGCGGCTACGTTCTCATCAGTGCAATTAAGGGCAGCGGTAAGCTTTTTTCGACCGAAAATCTCAAAGAAGAATCCAAGGATCAGGCAAAAAAGATCATGCGCCTGCTGTATTTCGCCCTTGCGGCGGTCATGCTGGTCATGGCGATCACAAATGCACTCAGCACCATCCTGTACACCAACAAGGTCAGCTATTTTCGGATCACGGAAGAGTATAAAAAGGCTTTCCCCGATCTGATCAACGAAAACGGACAGCTCCTGAAGCTGAATGTGAGCGGTGAAAAGGCTGTATTTGAAAAGGACAGCGAAGGCAACTTTGTCGAACAGGACGACGGAAAAGGCAACAAGGAAGCTTACAACATCGCCAACCAGGAAATGGATCAAACAATTGCCATCAACGGATTCGTCCAGAATGCTTATTACATGTATGGCAAGGATACCGCCAAATTCCCGCAGGTTTCGACCGGCGGCATAATGAGCTGCATGGGCGGCACATCCGTCAAGTACGATCAGTATTACGAGATGACCGACGCGCTCGACGAATCCGGCGAGCCGATTTATGACGCGAGCAAGAAGAGCAGCGGTCATGTTGCATATCTGTCAATGTTCAGCAAAACCCGTTCCGATGAGCAAAGCGACAAGTTTGTCGTCAAGCTGTACAATGCGTTCAGCCAGAAATTGCTGGCTATTCTGAATTATGTGCTTCTCGGTCTTGCCGTAGTCGGCGTGATTGCGCTGTTCCTTGTCATACGCAAGTTTACGGACAAGGAAAAGCTCCAGAAGGCAAGAGAACAGCAAGTCCATCCTTCCATGCCCTCCGACGCGTTCGATTTTGACAACGAAGAGCCGAAGCAGAACGCGGTAAAGGACAACAAGTAACACCTCCCCGCAAAGAAAAGCGGCTGTCGGAATCCCGGCAGCCGTTTTCGTATGCTTATGCTCAGAAGATCTCGTCGAGGATCAGATCGACCAGCGCGGTAAACTTCTCCTTTGCCTTCTCCGCGGTCTCGGTGACCTCGGCATGGGACAGCGGTTGATCGAGCACGCCCGCCGCCATGTTGGTGATCAGGGAAATGCCGAGAACCTTCATGCCGCAGTGCGCCGCGCACATGGTCTCCGGGATCGTGGACATGCCGACCGCGTCCGCGCCGATGATGCGCGCCATGCGGATCTCGGCGGGCGTCTCGTAGCACGGTCCGGACATCATAAGATACACGCCCTCCTGCATGGAGATGCCCTTGCGCACGGAAAGATCGATCATCCTTGCGCGCAGATCCTTATCGTAAACGTTGCTCTGATCCGGGAACCGCGGACCGAACTCCTCAAGATTTTTGCCGATCAGCGGATTGGAGCCCGAAAGATTGATATGATCGGTGATCAGCATCAGATCGCCCGCGTGGAAGTTCATATTGACGCCGCCCGCCGCGTTGGTCACCAGCAGCTTTTCGACGCCGAGCTTTTTCATCGTACGGACGCCGAGTGACAGCATCGCCTGCGGATATCCCTCGTAGTAGTGAAACCGGCCCTGCATGGCGATAACGGTCTTACCGTACTTCTCGCCGATCACGAAGCGATTCTTGTGTCCAACGACGGCGGAGACCGGATATCCCTCGATATCGGCGTAGTTCACAAAGCGCTTGTTCTCAAGCGTTTCGGCGTAATCGCCGAGGCCGCTGCCGAGGATCAGGCCGATTGTCGCCTTGTCGGCGCCCTGTTTCTTCAGAAGCGCAGCCGCATTGTTGATGATCTTCATGATGTCTTCCATGATTCAATCCTCCCAGATGTCCTTTAAGAATGATTCGCCTTCCCGCCAGGTCTCCCCGGTCAGGTATTCGTAGATCGTTGCGCCGATGTCGGAAAACTGCCGCCGCACGCCGAGGTTCACGCCGTGCCGGATATGCTTTCCGCAGATCAGAAGCGGGATATACTCGCGCGTGTGATCCGTGCCCGGGAACGTCGGGTCGCAGCCGTGGTCCGCGGTCACCATCAGGATATCGCCCTCCTGCATCGAAAGGTACATCTCCGGCAGATGCGCGTCGAAGTATTCCAGAGCCTTCGCATATCCCTCCCAATCGTTTCGGTGACCGTAGAGCATATCCGTATCGACGAGGTTCGTGAAGATGAAATCCCCCGTCCCCGCGTCCAGAAAGCGCTGCGTTGCGCGGATGCCGTCCGGATTGTTTTTGGTGTGATCGACGGTCGTGATCCCGCGGTGGCAGAAGATATCCTCGATCTTTCCGATGCCGACGACGTCTCTGCCCTTTGCGGCAAGCGCGTCCAAAATGGTGTCTTTGAACGGCGCGACCGCATAGTCCTTGCGGTTTTCCGTGCGTTTGTATTCCCCATTTCCGCCGAGGAACGGACGCGCGATCACGCGGCCGACCAGATACTCGCCGGTCAGCATTTCACGCGCGATCTCGCAGATGCGATACAGTTCGGGAAGCGGAATGACCTCCTCGTGCGCCGCGATCTGAAACACGCTGTCCGCGCTGGTGTAGACGATCGGTTTGCCGGTCTTCACATGCTCGTCGCCGAGCTCCTGAATGATCTGCGTGCCGCTGGCGACCACGTTGCCGAGCGTGCCGCGGCCGATCCGCTTCTCAAACGCGTCCATGAATTCCTTCGGGAACCCGTTCGGATAGGTCTTGAACGCTTCGTCAAGCGCAAGGCCCGCCATCTCCCAGTGCCCGCATGTCGTATCCTTCGCATGGGTCTGCTCGGCGCATTTACAGTAGCTTCCGATCAGTTCGTCGTCCGTCTTCGGGAGGCGGCATCCGTCGATATGTGCAAGGCCGAGCTTCCGCATGTTCGGAACGTTCAGACGTCCGCGTTTCTCGTAGATATTGCATATCGTGTTTGCGCCGACGTCGCCGAAGTCCGCCGCATCGGGCAGCGCGCCGATGCCTGCGCTGTCCAGAACGATCAGGATTGCTCTTTTTTTCATATGGATACCTCTGTGTCTTATTTTATATAATTTTAGCATATCCGGTACCGTTTCGTCAATCCGTTTCACCGGGAATCCTGCTGTTCGGCGCCGCCTTTCTCTCTGCGCAGGAACTCGTCCGATTCGTGTCGCCGAGGATCAGACGAACGCGCTCCGCGACCAGATAGATGAATTCGATGTTTCCCGGCGGATCCTTGAGGTTCTTTCCGCGCAGGCCGACGTATGAATACAGGATCTCGGGATCCGCTCTCTGCCACGCGCGCGTGACCGCATAGTGGATCGTGCGATGGATCATCGGCGTCGGCGAATGTACGCAGGCTTCCAGATACGGATACAGATCCCGCTTTGTCTCGCTGCGCTTCTCCTGCGGCTGCGTCCGGATATACCGGACCGCAAGGAAGATATACCGATATCCGAGATAGTGCGCCGGTACGCCGAGCCTGCGCATGACCGCGTTGATCGTTGCGTTCAGCAGCGTGTCCTCATCGATGTATTCGCCTCGCAGTTCATCCTCCATCTCATGCATCTCAGTAAGCGTCATGTGCAGTCCTCCCCCCGATTGCAATCTGATATGATCCGCCGCGCGAAACAAAAACGCGGCGTTTGAAGGCGCCGCGCGTTCCGCGTCAACGGTATAGCCGAACAATTGTTCCAAAAGTCTTGCATCCGCACGGATCCACGCGGCGCCGATCGCCTGACGGGCGGCATGTTCCGCAGCCGATGCGCTGATCCGAAGCGATGCGCCGACGGTCTCATAGATATCCTGCAGACAGCCGGATTCCGTGACGCGGTCAAGCGACAGCAGAATGCGGATCGCCTCGCGCATGCAGTCGAACCCCGCCATCGAAACGGGTACGCCGACCCGCTGCAGAAAGCGCGAGATCAGAACGTCCGCGCTTTTGTGCGATGAACGTTCGCACGGAAACGACGCCGTTCTCTGAAGGACCTGCTTCGGATCGCTGTCGATCGGAAAACAGAACGTCATCTCCTTCGGAAATCGAAGATACGGCGACTGCTCGCGCCGAAGCAGGCAAACCGACCCGGGCCAGAGCACCGGGCAGACGCGGATCCGGGGTTCAAAAATATACGGGTCGTCGGACAGCAGCGCGTCAAACGGTTCGCGGAACAGCCATTCCAAAGCCTGTGCAAGTTGCTTTACCGTGCACAGCCGAAGACCTTCCGTTTCATCTGCCGCGTTCCGATAGGCCTTTGCCGTCTCCCGATCGCCTGTCAACAGCATGATACGCATTGGTCACCCTCCCCGATCCGTCTCTCATTGTACCGATCGGGAACGGTAAATCAATCGACAAAACATGACGGAATACGGTAATTCCGTTAAGGTTTACGGCGATGCAAAAAGCTCCTGCGCCATCCACTCGGCATACAGGCAGTATCCGCGGGAAGCCTGATTCAGAAATACATGCGTAACGACGCCGATCAGCCGCCCGTCCTGCAGCAGGGGGCTTCCGCTCATGCCCTGCACGATGCCGCCGGTCTTCTCAAGCAGCGACGGGTCCGTGATCTCGATCATCATGCCCTGCGTGTCCGGCGAGGACTGCACGTCGACCCGGATCACGCGTACGGCATACGCGCGCAGCTCGCCGTCCACTGTGGAAAGGATCGTCGCGTCTCCCCTGTGCGCCGCGCCGCTCGGCGCGATCCCGACCATGCGCCGATCCGGATCGTCGGCGCGGTACATCCTGCCGCCGATCCCGAACGCAGTGTTTCGCTCTACGATTGCGATCGCATCGTCTTCATCGAGCGAAAACTGACCGATCAGCTCGCCCGCTGCGTTTCCGTTCCCTTTCTGTACGCGCAGGATCGCCGCCTTCGTCAGAAACCCGGTCGCAGGGGCGATCAGCTTCTGCGTATCCACGTCCGTCACGCCGTGGCCGAGCGCAGCGAACGCGCCCGTATCGGGATCGTAAAACGACAGCGTTCCGATCCCGCTCGTTCCGTCGCGCACCCATGCGCCGATCCGCGGCACGCCGTCGGCTCCCTTTACCGGCGTGACCGCTGCCGAAAACGGCGATCCGTCACGCAGGCAGGAAAGCGCGCATTCTCCGTCCGCAGCCTCGCACAGCGCCGCAAAACATTCGGAATCGGTGACCGTTTCTCCGTTCACGGCGCAGATCATGTCCCCTTCTTTCAATCCTGCGGAGACTGCGGGACACGCCGCGCCGTACGCCGTTTCGATCCGCTCGAATCCGACGATCTGCACGCCCTCTGTCCGCAGAACGACGCCGATCGCCTGCCCTCCCGCCGCAACCATCTCGGTATTCGAGGATACACTTACCGTACGCAGCGGAAGAACCCCGAACAGGGAGATCGCAACCTCGGAATCCGTTGCTTCAAAGAGCCGCTCGTCGCCGCTTTCCCGCACAAAGCTGGCGTTCCGGTACCGGGAAGCGAGCGCTGGCGCGGCAAGATCGGTGCGCGGATCCACAACGTCAGGCAGATGCAGCACACGATAAACCTGCGGAGATACGTACCATGCCAGCAAAACCGCGGCAAACAGCGCCGAAACGGCGCGCAGAATGCGTTTCAAATCAATCGCTCCTTTCTTTCCGTATCTTGTGCAATCGTTCAAAACGCATACAAAAAAAGCCTCCCGTACGGAAGGCTCTGTTCACTCTCAATTATTGTTTTGCCGATTCCAGCAAACGCTTCGCATGCTCCATCGCCGCCGCGTCGTCTTCTCCGCTGCCCATGATCCGCGCGATCTCCTTCGGCCGTTCCGCTTCGGTAAGGCGCCGGGTGACGCTGTGCGTCTTTTCCGCGTCGGAATACTTATATGCAACGTACTGCGCGTCCGCAAACGCAGCGATCTGCGGCAGATGGGTCACGCAGAGCACCTGATGCTTTCGTCCGAGCGCGCGCATCTTTTGAGCGACCGCATTGGCGACCATGCCGGAAATGCCGGTGTCGATCTCATCGAAGATCAGCGTTTCGATGCGGTCCGCGTCCGAAAGCGCCGCCTTCATCGCAAGCATGATACGCGACATCTCGCCGCCGCTGGCAACCTTGATAAGCGGTTTTACCGGCTCGCCGCGGTTTGCGGAAAGCAGAAATACCGCCGTGTCGACGCCGGTTTCCGAAAGCTGCTCCTTCGGGATCGGCGTGAATTCGGTCTCCATCGCCGCGTGCGGCATGCCCATGCCGTTCAGCTCCGCAACGGTCTCCCGCATCAGCTTTTTCGCCGCGGTCTTGCGCCGTTCGGACAGTTCTCCCGCAAGCCTGCCGAACCGGTCGACCGCCTCGCGATACGCACGTTCCAGTTCTTCGATCCGGTTCTCGCCGTCGCTCAGAAGCTTCCATTCGTTTCCGATCTGCTCGCGGTATGCAAGGATCTCGGCGATCGTTGCGCCGTACTTGCGCTTCAGGCTCTGGAGCGCCGCAAGACGGCTCTCCGTCTGCTCCAGCATATCCGGATCGAAGGAAAACGCGTCGCGCTGATCCCTTAGCTCGTATGCGACGTCCTCGATGGAGTAATACGCTTCGTCCGTTCGTTCGGACAGCGCACGGTATCCCTCGTCATAAGCGCCGATCCGGTTCAGCGCCTCGCGCGCGTCGGTCAGAGTCGACAGCGCGCCGCCGTCGGAAAACAGCGCGTCATACGCTGCGTTCAGCCCTTCCACGATCGTTTCGGCGTTGCGCATTTTCAGCCGGTCTGCTTCGAGCTGTTCCTCCTCGCCGTCGACCGGAGAGACCGCGTCGATCTCCTTCATCTGGAACCGGAGCGCGTCGATCCGGCGTTCGCGCTCACGCAGTCCGTTTCTCAGGGTCGCAAGATCGCGTTCCGCACGAAGGGCGTCCTGTCTCGCCTCCTCAACGCGTGTTTTCAGTCCGCCCGAATCGCTTTTGGCGTACGCGTCAATGAGCGCGAGATGCGTATCCGGGTTCAACAGCGATTGGTGCGCATGCTGCCCGTGCAGATCGACGAGCAGATCGCCGATCGCCTTCAGCTCGGCTGTGCCGACCAGCGTGCCGTTCACGCGGCAAACGTTTCTGCCGCTCGTCGAAAGCTCGCGGTAAAGCACGAGCTCGTCGCCGTTGTCAAGCTGCTGCTCCTCAAGGAATCGGCGGACAGGAGACTGTCCGGACAGCAGGAACGTCGCTTCGACCGACGCCTTGTCCGCGCCGGTGCGGATGCTTTCGCGGCTCGCGCGCTCGCCGAGCACGAAACTCACTGATTCGATCAGGATGGATTTGCCCGCGCCGGTTTCGCCGGTCAATACAGAAAAGCCCGCATCGAAAGCAATGTCGGACTTATCTATCAAAGCAATATTCGTGACTTGTAAACGAGTGAGCACAACGCCCTCCGTTATTTCATCATTTTCTGGAACTTCTTAATGATCTCGGAAACGTTCTTCCCCTCGCGCACTGCGACGAAAACGGTGTTGTCCCCCGCGATGGAGCCGGCGATCTCCGGCCACTTCATCGAGTCGATCGCTTCCGCCGCGACGGCGGCGCTGCCGGCCATCGTTTTGACGACGATCAGATTGCCTGCCGACGTGATCGAAACGACGCAGTTCCCGAACAAACGGATAAAGCGCTCCTGCAGATCGGATTCCGCCTTCTCCACGGTTGCATATTTATAACGTCCTTCCCCGGTCAGGACCTTGATGAGGCGAAGCTCCTTGATGTCGCGCGAGACGGTCGCCTGCGTGACATTGAATCCCTGCGCGCTCAAAAGCGTCGCAAGCTCCTCCTGCGTTTCGATGTTTTCGGCAGCGATCAGCTTCAAGATCATTGCATGTCTTTTCGGTTTCATGACTCCAACTCCTCAAATCATGTCAGTTTTTCCGATATCAGTCGGAACAGGTTGCGCGTCTCAAACGTCATCAGCTTCACGACGCGATCGGATCGCGTGACCGTGATCCGGTCCCCGCGCGAAACGGCGCGAAAGCGGTCTCCGTCCGCCGCGAGATACCCTCTGCCGTCCATCGTGATCGAAACGGACGAATCCATCGAGCAGACGACCGGACGGAACTGCAGCGTATGCGCGCAGATCGGCGTAACGACCATCGCCTCAAGCTCGCCGGAAAGGATCGGTCCGCCGGCAGACAGCGAATACCCCGTCGTGCCGGTCGGCGTTGCGATGACGATCCCGTCGCCGAACAGGTCTCCGGCCTCCTGGCCGTCGATCGAAAGCGAGATCTGAACGACGCCGGAGAACGAATGCTTGTAAACAAGCAGATCGTTGAAACAATCCCGCGTCGCTTCGCCGTTCACCCCGACCGAAAGCATCGCGCGATTTTCGATCGCGTACGCGCCTTCGCGGATGCGTTTCAGCGCTTCCGGAAACGTCTCCTCCGTCCATTCGGTCAAAAAACCCACGCGTCCGCAATTCACGCCGAACAGCGGAACGTCGTTTCTGCAGGCGATCTGCGCCGTCCGTATAAAATTGCCGTCGCCGCCGACGGCAACGATCGCGGAATCCCCGGATCGAACGGAAAGCGTGTCCGATTCAAGCAGCGAGCAGGAGATGCCCTCCCGTTCCGCTGCCTTCATCATGCGGCGGCAGGCGGACGCAAGCGATGCTTTTCCGGCGCGCGCCGCAAAAACAAGGTGCATAGTGCATCCTCCACCTGTGAATATTACGCAATCATTATACAGTTGAAAATCGGAAATAGCAAGAAATTTATGAATAAACTTTAACCGTTTTTGCCGAGAAGATGGGCATTTTTCACGATGTCTGCCGTCATTTCCGAGAATTTATGCAAGGATGCGTCGTTTTTGGGACCACCTTTTCGGATGTATAAAAGAAATTCGATATTGCCTTTCGGTCCTGTGATCGGGGAAAAGGAAAGTCCGGCGACCGTAAAGCCGACGCCGTCCGCAAAGGTCAGCATGTCACGGATCACGCGTTCATGCACCGCTGCGTCGCGTACGACGCCGTTCTTGCCGATCTCCGCACGCCCGGCTTCGAACTGCGGTTTGATGAGCGCAACGACCTCGCCTTCGTCCGCCAGGCTGTCATACAGCGGCGGAAGGATCAACCGCAGCGAAATAAAGGAAACGTCGATCGAGGCGAAGGTGATCGGCTCCGGGAACCATTCCGGCGTCATAAAGCGTGCGTTGGTGCGTTCCATGACGGTCACGCGCGGATCGTTCCGCAGGGACCAGTCCAGCTGTCCGTAGCCCACGTCGATCGAATACACATGCTTTGCGCCGTTTTTCAGCATGACGTCCGTAAACCCGCCGGTCGACGCGCCGATATCGGCGCACACGCGCCCGTTCAGGTCGATCGGAAAGGTTTTGACCGCCTTGTCGAGCTTCAGCCCGCCGCGGCTGACAAACGGGATCGCGTCCTCAACGACGACGACCTCGGCGTCCGCCGGGATTTCCTGTCCAGCCTTTTCGGCGCGAACGCCGTTGACGCGCACCTCTCCGGCAAGGATCAGCGCACGCGCCTTTTCCCGCGAGGGACAAAGCCCTCTTGCGACCATTTCGACATCCAGACGAACCTTGCTCATGCTTCTTCGTTCAACTCCTTCAAAACCTTCGTGACCGCTTCCTCCGTCAGCCCGTACTTCTCCCGCTGACGCTGCACGGAGGCCTGGCGTATCGGCTCCGCAGGAAGCGCCACGGAACGCACGCGGCAGGGACTTGCCGCAAGCGCAAGCTTCTCGCCGAGCGAGACGGTGTTCTCCTCCATCACCAGAAGCCGCGTGCCGACGTCGCGGAAGTATTCGACCATTTCGCCGTCAAGCGGCTGCAAAAAGCGCGCGTTGACAAGGCCCGTGCCGTGCTTCTTTGCGATCCATTTTGCTAGCGGCAGCAGCGTTCCGTGCGCGACGATCACCGTGCTCTGCATCGGTTCCACGATCTCCCACTCGCCGAAATACAGCTTTGTCTTCATCGGAACGTCCGGAAGAGAACCGCGCGGATAACGCACGACGCACGGTTCCTTTCTCGAAACCGCCATTTCCAGCATGGCGATCAGCTCGCTCTGCGAAGAGGGCGAATAGACTGCGAGCCCCGGCATCATGGAAAGGAACGCCGGATCGAAGATCCCCTGATGCGTTTCGCCGTCCGCGCCCACGAGTCCGGCGCGATCGACCGCGATCACGACCGGCAGCTTCTGCAGGCAGACGTCGTGCAGCACGGAATCGAACGCGCGCTGCAAGAACGACGAATAGAGCGCAACGACCGGCCGCATGCCGCCTCGCGCAAGCCCCGCCGCCATCGTAACGGCGTGCGCTTCCGCGATCCCCACGTCGAAGAACCGGTCCGGATACGTCTCCGCGAACGCGGACAGCCCCGTCCCGCTCGGCATTGCCGCCGTGATCGCGACGAGCTTTTCGTTTTCCTTTGCGAGGCGCAGCATCGTCTCGCCGAACAGTTCGGAACAGGTCTTCTGCCGTTCCGGGCTGACCTTTCCGGTCATGATCTCAAACGGCGCGATCCCGTGGAACTTCTCGGGGTTCTCGACTGCGAACGGATAGCCCTTTCCCTTGGTCGTGATCGCATGCAGGATCATCGGCTTGCTGAGCGCCTTGCATCGTTTCAGATACTTGACGACCTTCAGAACGTCGTGCCCGTCGATCGGTCCGAGATACAGGATCCCGAATTCCTCGAACGGCAGATTCGGCGCAAGAAAGCGCTTTGCGCGGTTCTTGAAATGCTCCATGTGCCGGCTGAGGAATTTGCCGAACCGACTCGTTTCCAGCGTTCCGGAAAGCCAGCGCTTGAATTTATTGTACAGGCGGTTGGTTCGCATCGTCGTCAGGGAATCTTTCAGCCCGCCGACGTTTTCGGAGATCGACATCTGATTGTCGTTCAGAACGATCAGCAGCGGCAGCTTATCCCGTCCCGCGTCGTTCAGACCCTCGAACGACAAGCCGCCGGTCATGGCGCCGTCGCCGACGAATGCGATCGCCATGTGATGATCGCCGTTCAGCCGCATCGCGCGGGCAAGGCCGAGCGCCGCGGAGATCGCCGTGCTTGCGTGCCCTGTGTTGAACACGTCATGCTCGCTTTCCGAAAACTTCGGAAAGCCCGCAAGCCCGTCCTCCTGCCGCAGCGTGGAGAACGCTTCCCTGCGTCCGGTCAGAATCTTATGCGCGTATGCCTGATGCCCGACGTCGAAAACGATCTTGTCGTTCGGGCTGTCGAACACATAATGCATCGCCACGATCAGGTCGACGGCGCCGAGGCTGGAGGCGAGATGCCCGCCGGTCTTTGATACGTTTTCCACCAAAAAAGCGCGCAGCTCCTCGCAGAGCGCCGGAAGCTGCTCCTCCTTCAGCGCTTTCAGATCTTGTATTCCGTTGATCGTATCCAGAATCGGATAGCTCATGTCAGTTGGTTCTGCTCCGTAAAGATTTGATCAGTTCGCGCAACGCGTCCGCGGATTCTCCGCCGTACGGCAGCAGGATCGCTTCCGCCTTTTTCGCTGCGTCTTCGATAAACAGTCCGGTTTCTTCCCGTCCGTAAAGCGTCACGTAGGTCAACTTGTTTTCCAGACGGTCCTTTTCCTCGTCCAGAAGATCGTCCGTCATCTGGAACAGCAGCCCGAGCGTATCGCCGAACGAGCGCATCTCCTCCGCCTTTGCGGGATCCGAAAGATACGCACCCGCCGCGCAGGCTGCGCGGAACAGCGCGCCGGTCTTGTTGAGATGGATGCGTTCGAGCGTTTCGGCGCTGCGTTCGGTCAGGTTCAGATCGTCGCTCTGACCGCTGACCATGGCATATGCGCCTTCGAAGATCGCCCGCTTGGCGTCGTCGAAGCCGCTCTGCGAAAGCAGAAGCAATCCGGCCTTTGTCAAAAGCCCGTCGCCTGCGAGAATTGCGTTCGCCTCGCCGAAGCGAATATGATTGCTCGGCTTGCCGCGGCGCATCGGATCGTCGTCCATCGCCGGAAGATCGTCGTGAATCAGCGAATAGCAATGCACCATTTCAAGCGCGCAGGCAAACGGCATCGCGTCCGATTCGCTGCCTCCGAGCATTTTCGTTACCGTCAGCAGCAGGTACGGGCGGATCCGTTTCCCGCCGTCCAGCAGGCTGTAGGACATGCTTTCGTTGAGCAGCGGCGCGGAACCGTCCTGCTCCATATAAACGCGAAGCGCCTGTTCGATCCGTGCTGGCTCCTGCATCATGCGTTCTCCCGTTCCGTCTCTCCGATCCGTTTTTCGTACGCGTCAAGCATCGCCGCGCAGTCGCGGTAGAGCGCTTCGCCCTGCTCATAGAGGGAAATCATCTCGTCGAGCGGCACGTTGCCGCTTTCCAGACGCGATACGATCGATTCCAGCTGTTCCTGTTTCTGTTCGAATGTCAGTTCGCTCATACTGTTTCCTTTCCGGTGATCTTCGCCGCCGCCGTTCCGTCCGCAAACCGGATCGAAACGGGCTGTCCCTCCTCCGTCTGTCCGACCGCGGTGATCGGCTTGCCGTTATGGTCCGCGATCAGCGCAAACCCGCGCTCCAGCGTTCGCTGCGGGCTGAATGCATACAGCCGCTCCTTCTCCCGCTCCAGACGGTGCCGCTTTTCTTCGATCGCTCGTTCCGTCCTCTGCGCGATCGATGCGCGCGTTTCGTCAAGCATCTGTCTTTTCTGTTCGACCGAACGGTCGAGACGCAGCCGCACCGCATCGCCCCATGTGAGCCGTAAACGGTCGCGCTTGCTCCGGATCCCGTTGCCGAGCGCATTTTTGAGCCGTTCACCCGACTTGGAAACGGTCGAGCGAAGCACGGCAAACTCCGGCACGGCGAGCTCCGCGGCGGCCGACGGCGTCGGCGCATGCCGATCCGCGACAAAATCGCTGATCGAAACGTCGGCATCGTGCCCCACTGCCGAGATCACGGGGATCGAACAGCGCCGGATCGCCTCCGCGACCGGCGGCTCGTTGAACGCCCAAAGATCCTCGATGCTGCCGCCGCCCCTGCCGACGATCAGCACGTCGCAGCGCTGTTCGGCGTCCGCAAGATCAATCGCCGCCGCAATCTCTTTCGCGGCGCCGTCGCCCTGTACAGCGGTCGGATACAGGATGATCGGCATCGTCGGAAACCGCCATCCGATCACCCTCTGCACGTCGTCGCGCGCTTTGCCGCTTGTGCTCGTGACCAGCCCGACCGCTCTCGGCAGAAACGGGATCGGCTTCTTTCCCGCCTCGTCGAACCAGCCGCGCGCGCGCAGTTCTTCTTTATAAGCGGCGAATGCGGCATACAGCGCGCCGTGGCCCATCTGCATCATTCCGGCCGCCATGATCTGAAAGCGCCCGTCCTTCCGGTAAAGCGTCGCCTTGCCCGTAAGCCGCACATGCTGACCGTCTTTGGGCAGGAAGCGAAGCCCCTGTACGTTCTGTCGGAACATCACGCAGTTGACCGAAGCGAGCTCGTCCTTGAGCGTAAAATACAGGTGGCCGGACGTATGGCGCTTGACGCCTTCCAGCTCGCCTTCGACCGCAAGCGCTTTGAGATTCGGGTCGAAGCCGAGCAGCAGATCGACATATTCGGTCAGTTCATGCACCGTAAAGACGGGTTTCAATTCTTCCATGCGATCTCCCGATCCGCGCCGATCAGCGCGATCCCCACGGCGTTGTCCTTCGACAGCTCCGGTCTGCCGAAATACAGTCTGCCGGAAAACCTGTTTTTAAGAAGCGTCCGCAAAAGCGCGGACGACGCCACGCCGCCGCAGACCAGAAACGGCAGATCGCCGTATTGCCCGACGGCGTTACAGAACATTTTGGACAGCGTGCGCGCAAGGCAGTCATAGACGCCGTACGCAAGCTCCGCATCCGGAACGGTCCCCAGAAGCCGCTGCGCCGCAGTTTCGGCCCCGGAGAACGAACAGCTTGTCCCTTTGACCGCGCTCGCGAGCTTCACATCCTTTTCCGTTGCCTGCAGCGCAAGCATTTCAAGATGCTTTCCCGCAGGAAAAGGCAGCGAAAGCGCGACGCCGACGCGATCCACAAACTGTCCCGCGTGCAGATCGTTCGAACAACCGACCGTTTCGATCCGGTACGGCGCGGTCCGATGCGGTTCGACAAGCAGCAGATCGGTCGTTCCGCCGCTGATGTGTACCGCGAAGAACCGTTCGCGATCCAGAAGCGCTTCGTTTCCGTACAGTGCGGCGCGGATATGCCCGCTCTGGTGATCCGACCGGACAAGCGGCACGCCGAGCGCAGCGGCAAGCGTCTCCGCCTGCTTCGATCCGGCGAGAAATACCGGCATATAGCTTCCTTCCCTTGCCGTAGGCGCTGCGCTGACCGAAACGCAGGCGACATCGCGCCGGTCGATCGCGGAAAACAGCTCGCAAAGCAGCGGCGAAAGCTGTTTTACATGCTGAAACAGTCCCTCGGATTGCCGCAGTCCGCGCTCTCCAAAAGCTACGGAAAGCATCGTCCCTTTTGAAAAGACGATGCTCTTTCCATCCGTACATGCGACCGAGGTGGTATAACAGCTCGTGTCGATCCCGATGCTCAAGGGTTCCGGCATATTCAGCGTTCCTTTGCGATCGCTCCGAGCACGCCGTTGATAAACCCTGCGGACTTATCGCCGCCGAACACCTTTGCAAGCTCGACGGCCTCGTTGACCGTTGCGCCGACCGGAATGCCGCGTTCGTACAGCAGCTCGTAAACGGCGATGCGCAGGATCGATAGGTCGACCTTCGCGATCCTTTGCAGCGACCAATCCGTGGCGTGCGCTTCGATCTTTTCGTCGATCTCCGGAAGATGCGCGTGCACGCCCTCGTACAGACGATCGGAAAACAGCGCGTCCTCCTCGGGCAAAAGCGCCTGCTCCGACTGCTCGAGCGCGTCCTCAATCGAATCCACGCCGCCGACCGTCTCCGCATAGAGACGCTTCATGGCGATCTCTCTTGAAAGCGTATGGTTCATGCGCGTTTCCCCTTAAACAGATTCCGGAAGAAGTCCTTCACGGCCTCAAAGCCGCCCTTGTCGATCAGACGGCCGAAGAAGATCGCGATGAGAACCAGCACGGCGGCAAGCAGCGTCCACCAGCCGATGAGATAGATCATCAGAACGATGATCAGCGCAAGAATGCTCAGTATCACCGCCCACTTGTGATTCTGAAAAAACTCTCTCATATTCTTTGACCTCCAACCGCAGGTTTACGATGATTTTTGCTGATCGCTCGTCTGATCGACTGTGACGTCGACAACGCCGATCGGCTTTCCGCATGTCTCGGTGATCGCCGCAGCGATCGCGTCCTCAAGCGCGTGCGTTACCTCTAAATAGGACAGCTCGGGTCCCGTTACGACGCGCACTTCGATCCGAATGAGGCTGCCGATCGCAGAGACCCTTGTCCTGGCGCTTCTGACCTCCGGCCGTCTTTCGGCCGTACGCTGCGCGATCTGCGACAGCGCTGTAAAGGATACGGCCGTCTCGCCGAGCGCCGTTTTACCGAGCGGCGCCGTATCTCTGCGGTTTCGCCGCCCATGAAACAATCCGTACAGCATAGTTGCACCTATTGCCGGATGCTTGTCCGCACAGCGCTGCCGGAGCAGGCTCCGGCAGTATTGTTACTTAACACGGGTCTCGGGCTTCGGCGGTTCGACCGGTACTTCCTTTGCAAAGACGATCGAATTGACCGCGATATTGACCTGAACGACCTTGAGTCCCGTCATGGTCTCGATCGCGTTCTTGACCGCGTTCTGCACGTTGCGGCAGACCTCCTGGATCCGGAAGCCGTAGCGAACGATGATGCTCATATCGACCGCGCACTCCACGGAACCGATCTCGACCTTGATGCCCTTTGTATAGTTCTTTTTGCCGAGCTTTTCGCCGAGGCCTTCAAAAGCCGTGCCGCTCATGCCGTAAACGCCGTCCACCTCTGCCGCGGCCAGCGTCGCAATCGTTGCGACGACGTCCTCCGCAAATACGATCTTGCCTCCGTTGTCTTCGGATTCGATGGTAATATCCTTATATTCGCTCATAAAAGATCCTCCCAAACCTTTCAAATTACAATATACATAAGCAGTATACCATCAAACTTCCAAAAAGTAAACCCATGAAAGAGATTTCACAATCAAAGCGTCGTGCTGATCTTTACATTTTCCGCAGTTTTTCCGGTCTCCCGCAGAACGATGTCCAGGATCTGCGCGACCTGCTCGTCGTTCAGCGTGTCCGCGCCGACGACCACATTGACGTTTCCCTTGTGGATCGAAACGATCACGTCCGCAAAGCCCTTCGAACGGACGAGGTTTTCTACCGTCAGCTCCGTTTCCATGGCGTTGACAAGCTCCAGCTTCTGCCGCTGCGCATCCGACAGCGTTTCCTTGTCCCCTCCCTGCGCGACGATCGCGTCGAGATACGCAAGCTCCTGCGTCCGAACGCTGTCGCGCTCCTCACGATAGGACGCGAAGAAGTTTGCGTTCGCGGGCCCGCTCTGCGAGGAGACCTGCGCAACATCGGACGGCTTCTGCGCGCCCGTTTGCTCCGTCCTGTTCTTTCCCTTGTTCACCAGAATGTTGGTGACGACCGCCGCGACCAGCAAGAGGCAAAGCCCTGCCGCCGTCAGCACGCGTTTGTTCAGCCATTTCCCGTGGCGTCGAATGAATTCTCTCATCTTTTTCCTCCGCAATGTTAGTTTCAGGATCCCCCGTAGGACATTTCAAACACTTCGATCCGTTCGATCGGTATCCCTGCCGCGGCATGCACCGCGGCCTGCAGCTTTTGCCGCACCGAAAAATCCGATGCGCCTTCCGCGACAACGATCACGCCCCGCACGATCGGCTCCTTTTCGTACAGCACGATCGGTTTATGCCCGTTTTCCGTCTCCACCGTCGCGGGCTCGGTGACCTCGCGCAGCGAGCGCGAGGTCTCGTTTCCTCCCGTACCGTTCGCGTCCTTTACGTCCTCATCGGTCTGCCGTACGACTGCGGTGACGATCTCTCCGTTCGTCTCATACGTTACGAGCACATCCACCCTGCCCGCGCCGCGGATCTTTGAAAGCACTTCGATCAGTCTTGATTCCAACGCATCCCGCCCTTCTGCTGCGCGTTCCGTGACTTCGTTTCCCTTCTCGGGTTCCTTCTCCCGCTCCCTGTCGCAGCGGATCCCGCTGCCGATCAGGCAGAAAAGAACGGCGGCCAGTCCGAAGACCGCATACAGGATATAGACGAATCCGGGGCTGTTTTTGACACGTGCTTTCCACCATGCAGCCAGCGTGCCGCCGTCCTTCTTCTGCATTATAGTCCTCCCTTCATCGGAATATGCCAACGATCCCGGACGCGAGCAGCTCCAGAAACAAAAGCCCGATCGCCGTCCTTGCCGCCGAACGAACCGGGGAACGCGGCAAAAGCGCTTCGATGAGCGACAGCACGAGCCCGCCTGCCGCGATCGCAAGCGATGCGGAAACGATCCGGCTCACGGCGCACCGCCCCCTCCGAAGACCGGCGCGATCACGAGCAGCGCCGACGCCTCCGCCGCCAGCTCGCAGAGCATCAGGATATGCAGCATATCGCCGATCCCACGCAAAAGCTCGGCGTAGGGTTTGCCGGACAGCGGCTCGGAAAGCAGCGCGGAGGCGCGCATCGCACAGCGCGTCGCTGCGATCGACAGAACGGGCTTTGCCGCCGTCGACAGGATGAGCACGCAGCCGGTCAATCCGAGAATGCTCCTGACAAACCGGATACATTGATAACCCGTTTCAACCGATTCGGACAGCAGCGCGCCGACCGACGGAATGCTCCCCGCCGCGAGCTTTGTCGTTTTGACCAGCACGCCGTCCGCGCTGACCGACGCCGTCGAGCGGACCGCGGTCACGATCAGAAACAGCGCGCAGACCGTACCGAGGATCCATTTTGCCGCCCGCTGCAAAAGTCTGCCGATCGAGGCAAGCCTTCCGGCGCCTCCTGCGTCCGCCGCAGACAGAACGCCGCTCAGCACGGCAAGCGGAACGACGGTGTTCTTCACGAGCTTCAGCACCGTTTCGGAAAGCATCGCATGGGAAACGGGCAGCAGAGCCGCCGTATTCGTCATGCCGGAAAGCGTCAGAAAACCGATCAGCACGGGTAAAAGGACCTCTGTGGCTTTTTCGACGGCATTCAGCATCCGCAGCGCCGCGCGGACCTCTGCAAACGCCGTAATGAGCACCGCGCCGGAAACGGCGATCCGAAACGCCGACTGCGCCGTCTCGCCGATCGCAGACGCTTCCGCGGCGCCGTTCAGCGCCGCGCCGAGGATGGCAAGGCCCAGAAGCAGCAGCGCAAGCAGCGCCGCGCTTTTCAGGGAAGGCAGGAGCCCCGAAGCGAGCGTTTCGATCGTCATTCCGCTCCCGACCGCTACGTCCGTTTCGGAAAGCTCCTTCAGAAAATCGGACGGAAGGATCCCGCTTTCCCCGCATTCCTCCCGGAACCAGTCGTCCCATTCGGACAGATCGACGGTTTCCAAAAGCGCTTCAATGCCGTCCTTCGCTTCCTCCGACGCCGCGCAGAGCACCATCGGCAGCAGCAGAACGATCGCCGTGATCGCCGCCCGCTTCAAGGGCTCGCCTCCCGGATCAGCGCGGAACCCGTCTCGATCAGCGCAACGACCGACGGAAGCGCGCACGAGAGGACCAGGATCCTGCCTCCGATCTCCAGCGCGCCCGCTATCGCCGCCTGTCCCGCATCCCTTGCGATGTTCACGCCGAAATCCGTCAGGTACGCTGCGCCGAGGATCTTCAGCGCCGTCCCGATCAGCGCCGACGGAACGCCGTACTCGCCGCACAGCCGCACGAACGCATCCGAGAGCCCCGTGAACCGGACCAGACACTCGCCGAGCAGCAGAACCGACGTCGCAATGCCGATCATTGCCGCATACTCGCGGCGAACGGTCCGCATCTGCAGCGCGGAGACCGCGCCGACGATCGCGATCAGAACAAGGCGTTCCATCTCAGTACAGCGAAAACGTCCGACGGACCGTTTCCAGGAGAGAGGCGATCATGGAGATCACAAGCATCGTCGCGAGCACCAGACCCGCGATCGCCGCGACCGTAGCGAGCTCCTCCCTGCCGTTTTGGCGAAGAAGCTGTACGATCACCGCGACCAGGATGCCGATCCCTGCGATTTTGAGAAGAAGATTGATGTCCATATCGCTCCTAAAGCAAGAGAATTGCAAGTCCCGCGCCGATCAGCGCACCGGATGCCCGGATCACGCGCGCCTTCTTTGCGTCCTCGTCCGCCTCCCGTTCGGCACGTTCCAGCCCCTGCGCCAACCGTTCCGCCCGTTTCAGAAGATCCGACCGCGACGCAGCCGAAAGTCCCGTGAAAAAGGCGTTCGCACCCGTCTGCTCCGCGCTGCCCTGCAGGAGCATATCTGCCGCGTGACCGGCGGCTGCATCCTCCGTTCCGCCCTCCGACAGCGTTTTCAGATAGCGCTTCAGCATCTCCGCAAATACGCCCTCTCCCTGCGCCGCGTCTCTCAGCGAACCGCATCCGCCTGCAATTCTTTCGGAGAACAGGCAAAGCTGCTCTTTGAGTTCCAGCACCATTCTGAGCCGCGTCATTTTCCGTGCCGCGATGCGGATCCCGATCAGCGTGCACAGGCCGAACAGTATGGCGATCCCGACCGTTTTCACCGTTCCGGTTCTCCGAGCCGCGTCCCTTCCGCGTCGTAAACCGCTTTCATCCGTCCGATCCTTTCCAGCACTGCGATCCTGTCGAATACGCGCTCCTTGAGCAGCATTCGGATCGCAGGCCGCATGCGCAGCTCCTCTACCGAAGCGCCGTGCGCGGTCGCAAGCACCGCAACGCCCTTTCCGCGCGCATCCAAAACCGCGGCTGCGTCGCGCGGATCGTTCAGTTCGTCCGTCGCAAGGACCTCCGGCGACAGCGTCGATACAAGCCGCGTCATCGCGTCCGCCTTCGAGATCCCGGAGATCACGTCGGTCCGCACGCCAAGATCGAACGCCGTCGCGCCCGACGTGTCGCCGCACAGCTCGAACCGTTCGTCCGCGACGCCGATACGCGCGCCTCTCAGCCCGTACATCCCGTCGGAAGCGATGCGGATGAGGTCTCTAAGGATCGTCGTTTTCCCGCATCCCGGAGGCGAGATCAGAAGCGTTGACAGCAGCGCTCCCTCCCGCGAAAGAACCGGCAACAGCGGTTCCGCGCAGCCGCGCACCTCGCGGACAATCCGGATGCAAACGCCCGACACCGTGGAAAAGCCGAGTACGTTCCCGTCCGTGCGGATCATTCGTCCCGCAAGTCCGACACGGCATCCGCCGACCGCGATAAACCCGTCTCGGCGCTCGTTCTCCCATGCGTACGCAGAATACTCCGTCAGCCTTGCCGTGAAGCGCTGCAGTTCCTCGTCCGTGATCATGGCTGTACCGTTGTTGCCGTAGACGATGCGATCCGCGCCGTCGAAGACAAGCTCCATCGGCGCGTCGCGGCGCAGACGGATCTCGAGAAGCGGCGCGTCGTTGTCCAGCCGCGCGATCACCTCGGCAACGTTTTTCGGCAGAAGCGCCGTCCATTGCGTTTTCCAGTGTTCCATGCTCGTCCCTCCCGTTTTTATCTGTATGCATGGATGCATGCCGATATGAAAAAGCCGTCCGACACGGTCTGTCGAACGGCTTTCGATGATTCGGTTTTCAGAGCAGTCTGCGGAACGCAAGTCCCGTGGTGTGCGGCGCGTCGGTCGGTTCGCCGCGTTTTGCGGAGCGGATCAGCGCCGCGGCTTCTTCTTTGGATTCGATCGTAAGATAAACCCCATACCAATCCAGCGGCGGCAGCTGTTTGTCGCACAGATACAACGGCACGCTGTTCAAAAGCGTGGAATACCGTCGCTCACAGCAGACGAGCGGAAACGCCGCGCCTCTGCGATCCGTCACGACCGGACGCCCGCCGCAGTTTCCGCAGCCCTTGTCCGTCCGCGCGGGGCACGAACGCAGCCGCATCAGCGGCAGCCTCCCCGCAACGATCATGCCGAGCGGAAGATTGCTCACGAGGTCGCGCATCTTCGGTGCGGAAAGCTCGAAGGAAAGGAAGAGCGCTTCAAGTCCCATTTCGCGATACGCCGATGCGGCGTCACTGTTCGTCACGTTCAGCCCGCAGCCGCCGATCGGGTCAAGGTCCGCCTCCTTAGCCATGCGGATCGCGCCGATGTTCTCGGCAAGCGCATAAGACAAGCCCTGCGCCTTCAGGCTGCGGAGCATTTCGGCGACGCGCTTTTCTTCATCCGGGTAGACAAGGATCGGGATCTCGCCGACGGCGCGATCCGTGATGCATTCCGGATGCGCAAGGAGTTCACGGATCGGAAGGCTGTACCGTTCAATCGCCGGATCGTCTGTAAACTGATCGAACGACGCGAACCGCACAAACAGCTTCGGCTTTGCGGACCGTACCGCACCGGAAAGCCGAAGATCCGCTTCCCGGATCATACGCGCGGGAACGGCTGCGCGCGCTTCGTACAGCGCGTCAAGGCCCTTTCTGCGCAGCGCGTTCAGCGCGGACGCCGGAAGCATCAGTCCGTCCTCCAGATCGCAGGTAACGGACGAAACGCAAAACGGCGTTCCTCCCGTCTTCCTGAGGCTCTTGTCGACCGATTCTCGGCGAAGCGGCGCATGCAGCGCTGCTTCGGGAACGTCGCCCTCCGCAAAAGCGGTGTGCTTGCCGTCCGAAACCGTCAGCCGCGACGGTTCGCCGGACGCGATATGCACCTGCATGGAGACGGGCACGTCGCACTTAGGTCCCCGGTACAGTTCGCGGACGCCCGAAAGCACATTCTGCGCGCGTTTGGCGTCCTCCTGCGTGCGTACGCCGAACATGGTATGGTTCCGCTTGCCGGTATAGTATCCTTCGGTAAAGCCGCCGCGGGAAAAGACGTCTTTCAAAATCTGCTCGGAATACGGCTCGCCGTCGCGTACGCGGCGAACGGCGTCGACCGCCGCCGCAACGTATTCCGGCGATTTCAGGCGGCCTTCGATTTTCAGGGACGAAACGCCGATCTCGCGATAGGTTCCGTAATGCGCGATATGCGACATGTCCTTCAGGGAAAGCGCGTACTCCGCGCCGTTGCAGACGAACGGAAGACGGCACGGCTGCGCGCACAAGCCGCGGTTGCCGCTGCGCTCGCCGAGCATGGCGGACAGATAGCAGATCCCTGATGCGCTCATGCACAGCGCCCCGTGGATAAAGCACTCCAGTTCCGCGCTCGTCTGTTCGCGGATCGCGCGGATCTCGTCGATCGAGAGCTCGCGCGCAAGCACCACGCGGGAAAAGCCGCGATCCTCGAGCATTTTCACCCCCGCCGCGTTGTGGACCGCCATCTGTGTCGAACCGTGGAGCTGCAGCTCCGGACAGATCTGTTTGGCAAGCCGCATGACCGTAAGGTCCTGCACGATGATCGCGTCCGCGCCGCTTTCCGCGATCTCGGTGAGGGTGTCCGCAACCTCTTTCCGCTCCTCGTCGCGCACGAGCGTATTGACCGTCACATGCACGCCGACGCCGTGCGCATGGCAGAACCGAACGGTCTCCTTGAGCTTGTCTCCCGTGAACTGTCCGGCGTTCCGGCGCGCATTGCATGCGCCCGCGCCGAAATAGACCGCGTCCGCGCCTGCGTATACAGCCGCTTCGAGCGATCCTTCCGTTCCGACGGGAGCAAGTATTTCCGGGTCATTTGTATGGATCCTGTTCATCGGTTTCTATTATAACGAGCGAAAAAGCGTTTTGCAACCGCATTTTTCTCTTGCCAAGGCTGTCCGGGTTTGCTAAAATATACGGAGGTATTCAGGGGGTACGATCCATGGAAGATACACAGCAAAGCACACAGACCGAACCGGTGGTTGAGAACGAACTTACAGCCAAAAAGAAAAGAAAGCGCCGCTTCGGCGACCGCTCGGACGGGTATCGTCTGCGTTCGCTGCAGCCGATGTCCAAGGTTTCGCCGTATATCATGCCGAACCGTTCCGGCGCAAGCGTCTATTTCCACGAGTCCATTGAGATCACCGAGGCGGAAAACTACATCCGCAAAAAGAGGAATCAGGGGCTCAAGGGTTTCGGTATGATGCATCTGCTGCTCGCGGCATACGTACGTGTGCTCTCGCAGCGTCCCGCGGCCAACCGCTTCATCTCCGGTCAGCGCATCTATTCGCACGGGGACGATCTCGTCGTCGCTTTGACGATCAAGCGCGAGCTGACGCTGGAAGCGGAGGAAACGATCGTGAAGGTGCATCTTTCCCCGAGCGATACCGCCGACGACGTCTACCGGAAGCTGCAGAAGCTGATCGACGAAAACCGTGAGGTCAACCCCGACAGCAATTTCGACAATACCGCGAAAATTCTAAACTACATTCCCGGACTGCTCCTGAAAAACGCCGTATGGCTTTTGAAGCTGCTCGATTATTTCGGTCTTCTTCCGAAGTCGCTGATCGAGATCAGCCCGTTCCACGGCTCGATGTTCATCACGTCGATGGGGTCTTTGGGCATTCCTCCGGTGTACCACCATCTCTATGATTTCGGCAATATCCCGATATTCCTTTCCTTCGGCGCCAAGTATAAACAGACCGAGCTCAAGCCGGACGGAACGCCGGTGCAGCGCAAATACATCGACTACAACATCGTCTGCGACGAGCGGATCTGCGACGGCTTCTATCTCGCCTCGTCCTTCAAGCTGTTCAAAACGTATTTCCGCAACCCGCACGTTCTGGACGAAAAGCCGGAAAAGATCGTGCACGATGTCGACTGACAGATCGAAAAAGAAACGCAGATTTCCGCGCATCGAACGGATCAAGATCATCGAATACGGTCTGATCGCGCTCGTTGTTCTGGTATTCATCGGCCTTGCGATCCTGTATGGTACCAAGGACTCGAGACAGGATCCGAATGAAACAACCGCTGTTCCGACCGCGACGCCCGTACCGACAGAGGACCCGTCCATCCGCGGCATGAACGTACTTGATGCGCTCGTCGAAGCAAGTTTTTCCGTAGATTATCTGGAAGACACCCGATACGACGTGCGTTCTTCGGACGGCGTCGCTTTCACGATGCGAATGGTCTCCGACGACCGCGGCGTCAAAACGCTGTCTTTCGAAACGATCCTTTGCCCAGATTCGGAAGAGGATACGGAATTTGCCCGCGTACTGAATGCGGAGAACAGGCGAACCGTCTACGCGCTGCGCAGCTTGTTCGACTGCGTTCTGCCGGTGTTCCGGCGTCCGGCGGCGGACAGCGATACGATCGTCAAGCAGTGTCAGAAAGTCGTAAAGAGCTTTGAGCCGTATGCAAAACATCTGACCCGCTACTCTGTCCGCATCACATCCGATCCGGATGCGATTCCGCAAACCGTTCTGATCACACTGATCCGCGATCCATGAAAACATATCTTCCGCATATTCTGATCGTGGGACCGCGCGGCGTCGGAAAATCGACGCTGATCCGTGCGATTCTGAAAGCGGTGCGGCTGCCGATCGACGGTGTCGTTACAAAAAAAGAAGCCTCGCGGTCGGATGGCTTCTCCCCTGTCTATATCCATCGTTACGGTCTGCCGATACGCTTTGACGAGGAAAACCGGATCGGATTGTGCCGCGAAGGCCGCAGTATCGCGTTTCCGGAAGCGTTCGAACGCTTTTCCGAATGCATGCCGTTTCCCGCCGACCATGCGATCGTTTTTGACGAGCTCGGATTTCTTGAAAGCAATGCGCCGCACTTTATCGAGGCCGTTCTCCATACGCTCGACGACGCGCCGCTTGTGATCGCCGCCTTGCGGGACAAGGACACGCCGTTTCTGAACGCCGTGCGAAACCATCCGCGCGCAAGGGTTTACCGGATCGACGAAGAAAACCGCGACGCTCTGCGGGAAGCGCTGCTTTCCCGGCTTTGAGAACGATTCCGATAAACGATCATTCCTCTCCGTCCTCGGGTAAAACGCTTTCTCCCCGCGACTGCTTCAGCCGCATCCGATCCCACAGCCCGTATTTTTCCGTATTCGTGATCGCGTGCATCATCTTGACGTCCGCATCCGGTACGAGCGTACACAGATATTTGATCAGATCCTTCGCTTCTTCGCGTTTGGTGTTTCCCGCTACGTCGCAGTTCGGCGGCAGCACCGGCAGCGCAAGCTGCTTTGCAACGGAAAGACAGTATTTTTCCGGCACATAGATCATCGGTCGGATGACGGTGATATCGCTTCGGGAAAGATACGTGATCGGCGCGAAGGTGTTCATACGGCCCTCATAGAGCAGCGACATCAGGAACGTTTCAAGTACATCCTCGCGGTTGTGCCCGAGCGCGACCTTGTTGCAGCCGCGCGCCTTTGCGGCGTTATTCAGCGCGCCGCGGCGCAGCTTGGCGCAGAGCGCGCACGGAGACCGTTCCGCACGATACTCGAAAACGACCTTGCCGATCTCGGTCGGGATTACCTCGAACGGCACGCCGACGCGTTCCGCATATTCGCGGATCGGCGCGGTGTTCTGATACTTCAGCCCGAGATCGAGCATGATCGCGATCACATCGAATTTGGTGTACGAAAACCGCTGATACAGCTTCATCGCCTGCATCAGAAGCAGCGAATCCTTCCCGCCGGAAACGCCGATGCAGATCTTGTCTCCGTCCTCGATCATTCTGAATTTCTCATCCGCGCGGCGGATGCTGCCTAAAACCCGTTTCATTGTATATACCTCTTTTTCAGTATACCGCAGTCCGAACGGCTTGTAAAGTCGGAAGGATGTGTCATAAATGTAAAGGAAGGATAAAATCTTCCCGGAAAGATTGCGAATCCGTTGATTCTTTGCTATACTGTAGCCGATTTATCGGGAGGTGTTTATGGATTTTTCGGACATTCTTCTGATCGGCGTAGGGCTTTCCATGGATGCGTTTGCAGTCTCCATGTGTCAGGGCGTTTCGATGAAAAAGCTGGACCTCGGCAAAACCGCTCTGATCGCGCTGTTCTTCGGCGGATTCCAGGCGCTGATGCCTTTGATCGGCTTTGCGCTCGGCTCCACGTTCGCAAGATTTGTCACGATCGGCCCGTGGATCGCCTTCGGGCTCTTGCTGTTCCTCGGCGTCAAGATGCTGATCGACGGCATCCGCGACAAGGGCGATGAACCGTCCGGGTTCGGAACGATCGGAAAGCTGTTCCTTCTCGCGATCGCAACAAGCATCGACGCGTTCGCAGTCGGCGTCACATTCTCCATGCAGGAGGGGATCGTATGGCTGACCGGCGGCACGAGCATTTTTCTTGCAATCTCGCTGATCGGCGCGACGACCTTTGTTCTTTCGCTGATCGGCGTCTGGATTGGCAACCGTTTCGGGCTCAGATATCATCGCGCCGCAACGATCTTCGGCGGGATCGTGCTGATCCTGATCGGCGTCAAGATCCTGCTTGAAGCGCTCGGCGTGCTGCCCGATTTTCTGCGTTGCGGTCCGGTATCGGCCGTAATCATACTGCATATCCTGTAACTGTAACGTATGCCGGGAGCTTTCCCGCGCATTATCCACTATACCGTTTGCAATGCGGCGGAATGCTGTTATTCCGCTGCAGAAAGGCTGGAATCATCGAAATGAAGCGCATTATCCCGGCAGCTGCGCTGCTGATGCTCATACCGTTTATGCTCGGCTGCAATCCGGACACGGATCTGCCGTCGGAGACCGTCGAAGCGCCGACCGCGCAACCGGTCGTTACAGCTGAACCCCCTGCACAAGAAGACGTTCTGATCGTAATCACACCCTCACCCTCTCCCACGCCGGAGCCAACCGAAGTCCCCACGCCGACGCCGGAGCCCACGCCTACCCCGACGCCGACGCCTGCGCCGACGCCTTCGCCTACGCCCGAACCGGAAGGCCTGATCGGCTGGACTGCCGGTGGATTTGTTCCGCGAGAAGAAGCGTACGAAGACGAGGACGAATACGTCAGCGACAATCTGCACATTACGGTCAAAAAAGTTGTCGATAACGAAACATACGGTAAAAAACTGACATACTATATCGCCGATATATATCTGCGCGATATCACCAGTCTTCGGACGAGCGCGGCAAAGAGCTTTCGCAACGACGACCGTGCACGCGTAAAAGCCATGGCGGACCGCGAAAAAGCACTGATTGCTATCTCGGGCGATATGTTCAACGCACATAAGAACCAGCTCGTCATCCGTAACGGCGAGGTCTATAAGAATAAAACGTATCAGAACTGGGAGGTTTGCCTGCTGTACCTTGACGGAAGCATGGAAGCGATGACCGTTGAGGAATACCATTCCCGTCCGCTCCGGGACGATATCTGGCAGGCTTGGGAATTCGGTCCCTCTCTGCTCGGGGAAAACGGCGCGCCGCTGACCTCGTTCCCGAATTCCAAGGTCAAGGTGCAGAATCCTCGCAGCGTTATCGGGTATTATGAGCCCGGGCACTACTGCTTCGTCACGGTAGACGGGCGGCAGAAGCATTCGCGAGGGTTGACGATGGCGGAGCTGTCGCAGCTCATGTCGTCACTCGGCTGCAAAGTCGCTTACAACCTTGACGGCGGAGAATCCGCTTCCATGTATTGGAACGGCGACATCTTCAACAAGCCCAGCGACGGCGGCCGCGCAATGGCAGACATCGTCTATATCGTCGAGCCCTCCGAAGGTAGTCCCGCGCCGACGTCGAATCCGTGACCGCACCAAACATGATCGGCAGCCCCGCAAAAGGGACTGCCGTTTTTTTCAGATATTCATTTCCATATAGCGGCGATAGGTTTTGAAGCCTGCCGCCTCGTAGAATGCGAGCGCGTCGGAATTGAACTCCCACATATTGAGTTCGATCCGATCGAAGCCCCGTTCCTTTGCGTATTCCCGGATAAACCCGATCAGCTCCGTCGCTGCGCCCGTTCTCCGATACGCTTCGTCTACGCAAAATTCGTCGATATCCAGGAAATCGCGCTCGAACATAAACGGCGTCTCCGGCTTTCGGATGTGCGCGAGTACTGCGAATCCGCAGATGACGCCGTTCCGCTCGCAAACGACGATCTTCTTGAGCGGATCTGCCCAAATGACCTGGATATAATCGCGCAGCTCATCCGGAAAACCCGGCTTGAAGATCTCCGGTTTTCCCTTGACGTGCAGATCATTGACCTGTTTTCGGAGCTCGTTGACGCGCTCCAGTTCGTTTTCCTTTGCAAATCGTACGGACATATTCTTTTCTCCTGTCTCAGCTCCCATACAGTGCTGATGGAATTCCGACGCCGTTCATCTGACGCGTTGCGGATTCACCGTCGCAGAAAAAGGCAGTGAACGATTTCATCTCTCCATAAAACAAAAATCGTCGCGAGCCAAGCGAAGCCCGCGACGATATGGTCGAGGCGACTGGATTTGAACCAGCGGCCTTTTGGTCCCGAACCAAACGCGCTACCAAACTGCGCTACGCCTCGACATTGGAGCCAAAGAGGGGACTCGGACCCCTGACCTACGCATTACGAGTGCGTCGCTCTACCGACTGAGCTACTTTGGCGGACCTTTTCTATTATAGGCAAAGGATCCTGTTCTGTCAAGCTTATTTTTCAACTTTTTCCATATATCATTCTATAAAACGGCCTTCCCGACTTTTTACGTGACATTTCCGATCCGGTATGATAAGATATGAAATCATATCGCATCGGAAGGACCATCTCATGAAACATAACAGACTGCTGTGCATTGCCGTACTGCTTCTTACCCTGCTGCTCCTCCCCGCCTGCTCCGAGGATCGGGAATCCGAAGATCCCGCTTCCGACCCGACACGCATCGTCGAGCAGTCCGGCGTATGGACGCTGAACGAGCGCTATCCCCTTACTTACAGCTCGCTCTGCTACATCGCCACTTATGACGCAAGCGGTGAACCGTTCTGCCTCAAAGTCACCCGCAACAAGAAAGAATCCGGCATGTCTCAGCGTGTGCGCGATCACCGCGAGATTGACGGCGTCGTCTTTGCGCTCTGCGAAAGCAAGCAGCTGAACGCGGATCAAAAGGCTGCCAATACGTATTATGAATGCTACACCGGCAGCTTTCGGTACTATATCGGGCGCGAGGGCAGCGACGGCTTTTACATTGAAAACCATCTGTCCATGGACGACGCGATCGCGCTGATGAAACATCCCGCCGAACCGAAAGGAAACGTGCGGCTCATGGAAGAAGAATGGAACGCGCAGTATCGCACAGAGGCATGCAGCCTCGAGATTCTGATCCGTCCGAACGACGGCGGCAAGCTGTGCAAAACGCTGCCTGCTTCGTATACGTCCGTAACTGAGGGTGAAGACGTCTATTATGTATCCGGCGCCCGCGACGATATCGTTTATACCAACGGCGTACATTCGGTGCAGATCCGGCAGGCGACGCTTGCCGGCGCCGCGTCCGTATCCTATAACACCCTGTCCGAATGCAAGGCGATCCTTGTCCTGCTCGGATAAAGCATGATCCGGAAAGGATCGTAAACCCGATCTTTCCGAGGAGGCAGTCGGCCTCCTCTTTTTTTATTCGCAAATCCGAAGCCGTTACGTTCATCCCTCGCAAATGAACATAATATCGTCTATATTTGTTACTTTGATCGTTATAAATCAGCATTGACATAAAATATCCCATTATACTTTACACCTTGTTCACATTTTATTCAAGTCTTGTTCATACTTTTATCGTTCTTTTTTGGCGTTTCCTTCATAATTTGCTGTCAATTTTGACACATTTCTCCTTTATACTCTTAATCAGATACAAGAAAGGAGATTTTTGTGATGAATAACGCTGAGATGAAGAAATTGTATCGCCGGATCGAACGTGCCTCGCACCTGCGTTCGTATGTGTTCTATCGGAAGCTGGCTTCCCTGCTCTGCAGCTTATTTTGATCGGAAGCGCTGATCGCGCTCTCACCGTCCCTTCGGGAGTCGATTTTCCTTTACGGGATCCATATCCCTATATTTGAATGAAAAAAAGAAGCGGATCGTTTTCCGCTTCTTTTGCGTTATCTTTTGTTCAGTGTTCGATCCGCCACGGCAGCGGCAGCGTAAACTCCTCGTTCTTTTCATCGAACGGATAATACTCCTCCCGGTTCTCCGGATCGTTGAACCGGTTGAAGTCTTCGAGCAGCGGCGAATAGGTCAGATTCTTCAGCGTTCCGTCCGCCTCATTGATTTGCATGAGCCTCAGATATCCTCCGCCCCCGTCGTGCAGCGAAGCCTGATAATTGAACAGCATCTGGTAGACCGTCCGATCCGCTTTCCCGTCTCCGTCGTCGTCGAACGATTCCGGGAAGCAGTATGCGCCGTACTTATGTCCGCACAGAACCATATAGAGGTTCGGGCATTTTTGAACGACCTTTCCGTACCACTTTTTTCCGTCCTCGGAAAGCGTCTGCGTCTTGGTATAGTAGTCGTGCAGGCACAGAACGCCCACGCGGTCCGGGAACTGTCCGAAAACGCTCTTTACCCATTTGATCGCCTGATCGGTCGGCGCGAAGCCCATATACACAAACAGATACTCGGTGCTGCCGATCGTGATAAGATCGTAATGCCCGCGGTTGTTTTCAAAGCTGCCGCCGTACCACGGTTTGTCCTTGTACCGCTTCTCGCCGAAGCGCTTGCAGAATGTTTTGTAACCGATCGGGTCAAGAACGTCGTGGTTCCCGGCAAGAACGCCGTTCGGGATGTCGTCGATATAGGACTGCGCACGGTCCGCAACGTCCCATTCCGAATCAAGGTCCGTATTGTGCACAAGATCCCCGGTATTGATGATGTATTGAAGGTTCAGCTCCTCGCGGTGATCGCGTAAGAACGACGTCATTGCGTAATATGTTTCCGGGAACTTCTTGGAATAATGCTGCGGATCGCTCATCCATGCGATCGTATAAACGCCCTCCGGCGCAATGTAGGACGTCGCTGCCGGCTCCCGGCTCGGTTCGGGCGTGACCGGTTCCTCCGTCGGTCCGATCGGTTCCGGCGTGACCTCCGCAAACGCGGGCATGGTTGCCGGCGCCGCCGTTTCCTGTACCTCCTGCATCGGGATCAGCACGATATCGTCCGCGACAATCTCCGGCGCTTTTGTGGCCGGCGTCTGCGGCTCGTCCGTTTTTCCGCAGCCGATCAGCAAAAGCAGGCAGACCAGCAGAATCCATACGCTCTGAATACGCTTCACAATACATCCTCCGCACGTTCTTTTCCATATCGTAGCACGATTGGAAAAGTCTGTCAAATCCGTGCCTGTCGGTTTGCGTCCGGTACGCATTGGACAGACTACGGTTCGGAGGTGATTTTCATTGCAGAAGGTGGAGATCACAAGTATCGATACCGCAAGCCTTCCCAGGCTGAAGCCCACGGAGATGCGCGCGCTTCTGGAAAAAGCCAAATCGGGCGACGAACAGGCGCGCGAGCGATTTATCTATTCCAATCTGCGCCTCGTACTTTCGGTCGTACAGCGATTTCAAGGACGCGGCGAGCCGGCGGACGATCTGTTTCAGGTCGGCTGCATCGGGCTAATCAAATCGGTCGACGGCTTCGATCTCAGGCAGGACGTACGCTTTTCGACATATGCCGTTCCGATGATCGCTGGCGAGATCCGAAGGCACCTAAGAGATCACAGCGCCGTTCGCGTGCCGCGCTCCATGCGCGATACCGCTTACCGCGCTATGCAGTCGAAGCTGAAACTTACCGAAATGCTTTCACGGGAACCGACCGTCGGCGAGATCGCAAAGGATCTGAACATTCCCGAGCCGGACGTCGTTTTTGCGCTTGACGCGATCTCGGACCCGGTCTCGCTCTACGACCCGGTGTTCAAGACGGAGGACGATACGCTCTGTGTGCTCGATCAGATCTGCGACCCGAAGGACAGCGAAGCAAGGCGCGTTGATTCGATCGCGCTGCGCGAGGGGATCTCCCGTCTCGGCGAACGCGATCAGAAGATCCTCAAACTCCGGTATTTCGCGTGCAAAACGCAGGTCGAAGTCTCCAAGGAAATCGGGATCTCGCAGGCGCAGGTCTCGCGGCTCGAAAAGAGCGCTTTGAAACAGCTCGAAAAGTATGTCCGCTCATGACTGCATCCGCACCATCTCGCGTTTCAGACGTTTCATGATCCGCTTTTCGAGGCGGCTGATATAGCTCTGCGAAATGCCCATAGCGTCCGCGACCTGCTTCTGTGTCTGCACCTCGCCGTTTTTCAGGCCGAAGCGCATATCGATGATATCCCGTTCGCGGTCCGAAAGCCTGCTGAGCGCCTTTTCAAGAAGCTCATGCTCGACCTCGTCCTCCATGTTGCGGCTGACGACGTCCGGATCGGTGCCGAGAACGTCGGAGAGCAGCAGCTCGTTGCCGTCCCAGTCTACGTTCAGAGGCTCCTCAAAGCTGACCTCGAGTTTCAGCTTGGTCGTGCGCCGCAGATGCATCAGGATCTCGTTTTCGATGCAGCGCGAGGCGTAGGTCGCAAGCTTGATCTTTTTCTCCGGTTTGAACGTTTCGACCGCCTTGATGAGTCCGATCGTCCCGATGCTGATGAGATCCTCAGTCTGTACGCCCGTATTGTCGAACTTTCGCGCGAGGTACACGACCAGCCGCAGATTGTGGACGATCAGCTTATCCTTCGCTTCCCTGTCGGTCGGCGCAAGCGCGATGCAGCGGGCTTCCTCCTCCGGATCGAGCGGCGGCGGAAGGCCTTCGTTTGCGTGAACGTACCATAAGGTAGCGCGTTTGCCAAAGCGCAGCCGCACGAGCAGGCGCGACCACAGCCGAAGAAACCATGCAATCATCCTTTGTCCTCCATTCATACGGTAAAAGGCTCTCGGGCAGGATCGCCTGCGCCGCGCCGATCGGCTCGGGCGATTCCGCACAGACGCAGTCGACCGCAGCGTTCCCGTACTGCCCGAGCGTGACCGAGACCGGCCGCTCGCCGTACAGGATCCCGCCGCCCGACAGCTTTTGAAACGGGATCGGCCGCGTCGGGCAATCGACGGGCCGGTCGATCAGTATCACCGGAAGCCCCGAGATCGGCTCCCGAAGAAGATTCCCGCTGTCGATCAGCGCGTCGAGCCGATAAACGTGTTCCTTTAGCTGCACGACGATCTCCGTATGGAGCGCATGTCTCCGCCGGACCGAAAGCAGTCTTTTGATCAGCCGCGGGAGCAATATCGCCGCCAGCGCGGACATCAGCGCCGCGCGTACGGGCACCGTTCCCACGATCGTTCCGTCCGCCGTGACACGACCGCCGAGCTGCACCGTGAGAAGCATCGCCGTCCCGCCGATCAGCGTCGCAGACAGCAGCAGAAACGGCAGCGACCGAAGCCGCATGCCGCGTCCGGGAAACAGCGTCAGGGAGAGGAACAGAAACGCCGGCAGCTTCAGATACAGTACGCGCAAAACCGGCAGATAAAACAGCGAAACAAGCGCATAGACTGCGCCGAACAGCGATATGCAGACCGTCGGCAGAAAGCGGATGCGGACGCCCATCCACGCAGCCGCCAGAAAGTACACGCAGCAGTTCATCAGCGTATTGTCGAAGAGAAACTGCTCGACGACGATCTTCATGCGACGTCGATTACCATCACCGTCATGTCATCCGTTCCGCCGTTTGCGCACGCCAGCTTCAGTAGCTGCTCGCCGGGCTTTGATCCGGATTGCCTTAGCTTAGCGATCGCCTTTTCGGCGCCTTCGGGCAGCGCGTCCTGCACACCGTCCGAACAGAGCACGATCCGATCGTTCCGCTTCAGCGTCATGCGGATCACGCTCGGCTTCGCCTCGGCAAGTATCCCGCAGGGCAGCGCTTCGCCGACGATCGTGCTGACGGCGCCGTCGCGGATCAGAAAGCTCGGCGGCGCGCCGTATTTCAGCAGCTCCGCTTCGCCTGTGTTCAGATCTATGGAGACCGCGTCGAGCGTCGCGTACATCTCCGCATTGTTTTGTGCGAGCAGCATCCGGTTGACATTCTCATAGACGAGCTCCCGCTGCACGCCTGCATGATACAGGCGGAACAGAAGACGGATCGCCGCTTCGCTCTCACTGCGCGCTTCCTTTCCCCTTCCCATGCCGTCCGACAGTGCGAAGCAGACGCGTCCGCCCGGGATCCGGCATTCTCCGGTCGCGTCGCCGCTCACCGAAGCGCCTTGCGGCATTCTGGACACGCAAGCCTCGGCATGCAGCTCCGCGTCCTGTTCAAAGGTGAACGAAACGCGCTGTGCGCTTTGTGCGACACGGATGCAGCGCAGCTTTGCTCTGCACGCCTCTTCCGCGGCGCGACGCACGTCGGAATGCCGAAGCTTCAGCGGTCTTGAAACGGCCAGGGCGACCGTATCCGTTCCGTCCGTGTTGTACAGCTCGACGGATTCGACCGTGACCCCAGCTTCCTTCAAGCGCTCCCGGATCGTTTCCTCCTTCCGGTCCGATTCATGCGTACGCGCGCGCATCTGCCTTGCGTAGGTACACAGCGCGGCGCCTGCGCCCGCAAACTGCCGTTCAACAAAACCCGTTTGTTTCACCGACCGTTCGCTGATCGCGTTGCGGTTGACCGCTTGCCGATAGGAAAGCAGAATCGAAGCGCAAAGATCGCTGAAATGCCTGCACGTCTCGTCGATCGGTCCGATCGGCGTTACACGTTTTCCGTTTCCTGCGTCTTCGGCAATAGCAAGGACCGCTTCCTGCATTGCGTTCGCGTCCTTCCAGCAAAGTCGGCGCATTTCACATCCCTGACAGATCGCCAGCGCGCCCTGCACGGTCCATTTGGCGACGACGTCGTCCTGTTCCGGCGTGACGTGAAACATGCCGGAAAAGCCGCCGAGAAGCTTTCCCATCCGTTCCATCTCACGCGAAGCACGCTGTTCCGTTCTGCGGATGGCCGATGCGACCGTTTGTTCGGTATTCGGGCGCACGTCGGTATACCTGCGAAGGAATGCAAGCCAGTCCTTCGGGATCAGCAGGAACAGCAGCATGCCGCACAGCAGATTCGGCGCGCTGACCGTAAAAGCATTCGGCGCACGGAAGGTTTGAAACATGAATCCCGAAAGGATAAATGCGCTGACAATAAAGAGCTTCCCCTTCTCCCGAACCGCAGCCGCAGCGATCGCGCCGAGCGCGATACTGCCGATCAGCAGCGGATCCGCTTTCGCATACAGCGTCAGCATGACCGACCAGAGGATCGCAGTCGCCGCGCCGAACACGCCGCGCGCCGAAACAGCCGTTGCAGAAAGCAGCAGAAGCAGCATAACCGGCATCGACCAATCGCCGAACGCCGCTTCGGATACGGAAAGCAAAAGCATGCCGATCCCCAATGCGATTGCGCCCTGCTGCACGTCCGGCAGAACATCCGAACGCGGAAACGTTCCGATCGTAAGCAGAATGCGGCGGAAGCAGAGACCCGCCAACACGGAGACCGCGATCGAGATTACGCCGTATAGAAGCTCCTCCACCCCGGAGACGGCCGAGATCGGAAGCGTGACGAGGCTGACGAGCACGAAAATCAGGAACCGTGCGGAAAGGCTGCAGCGTTTGCGGGCAAGCAGCACGATTCTCGCGATGCCCCAGTAAAGCAGCGCGATCGCGATTCCCTGCCAGTATACCTGCGTCTCGGCGATCGCGCCCAAAACGACGCCGCCGACGATCGCGCCGGGGCTGAGCCCGGCAAGACCGCATCCGAGAAGCAGTCCGAGCGACAGCGGCGTATGCAGCCCGTGCACGCGTACGCGCGACAGCAGCAACGCGCCGAGAAATCCTCCGAGCAGCACCGCAGCGTTTTTCAGATTCCGGATCCTTTGTTCCTTTGTCCCGATGTCCTTCTTTTCCATACCGGCATTTTACAGAACGATACCGGTGATTGTCCGGCGGTTTATGCGGCAAATACCCGTTTTTACCCGTCAGGATGCACCCGGCTTCGGCGCATCCCGTACCGTTCGCTGCTGTTTTGCCGCGATCCGTCAGAATCATCTTGCCCGTTTCTGTCGGATATGCTATAATAACTTGATTGAAAATAGGAGGCTTCCCATGTTTATCGCAAACGGAGATTATGCAAACCTCAGGGGCAATTACCTGTTCTATGAAGTCGGCAAGCGTGCCCGCGCCTATCTGGAAGCGCATCCCGACGCAGACATCATCCGCATGGGCATCGGCGACGTCACGCAGCCGCTCGTACCTGCAGTCATCGCCGCCATGCACCGCGCCGTCGACGAGATGAGCCGCGCCGAGACCTTCCACGGTTACGCGCCAGATTTCGGCTATGAATTCCTGCGTGAAGCAATCCATAAGCGCGATTATCTGTCCCGCGGCATTCCCGTTTCGCAGGACGAGATCTTTGTTTCGGACGGTGCAAAATGCGACGTCGGCAATTTCCAGGAGCTGTTCTCGCGCAAAACCCGCATCGCGGTGCTCGACCCCGTCTACCCCGTCTACGTCGACACGAACGTTATGGGCGGCAGAAGCGGCGTCTTCGATCCCCTGAAGGGCGGCTACGCGAACATCACATACCTGCCAGCCACCGCGGAAAACGGATTCGTGCCGGAGCTTCCGAAGGAGCCGGTCGACGCGATCTATCTCTGCTATCCGAACAATCCGACCGGCGCGACGCTGACGCACGACCAGCTTCGTCTCTTCGTCGATTACTGCAACAAAACCGGAGCTCTGCTGCTCTACGATTCCGCGTACGAAGCATACATCCGCGATCCGAAGCTGCCGCATTCGATCTACGAGATCGAAGGTGCGCGTACCTGCGCGGTCGAGTTCCGTTCGATGAGCAAGACGGCGGGTTTCACCGGCACGCGCTGCGCCTATACGGTCGTGCCGAAGGACCTCGTCTCAAAGGACGAAGCCGGAAACGACGTGCATCTTCGCGATCTTTGGGCCCGCCGCATCTCGACGAAGTTCAACGGCGTCGCGTATGTCACGCAGGTCGCCGCCGCCGCCGCATACAACGAGGGTTACGGCGAGATCATGGACACGGTCGACTACTATATGGAAAACGCGCGCATCATCCGCACGTCGCTGGAAGCTGCGGGCTACACGGTCTACGGCGGGCAGAACGCGCCGTACGTCTGGATCAAGGTCCCCGGCGGCGACAGTTGGGCGTTCTACGACGAGCTTCTGGATCGCTGTCATATCATCGGCACGCCGGGCGCGGGCTTCGGCAAAGCCGGCGAGGGCTATTTTCGCATGACGGCGTTCGCAACGCGTGAAAACACGATTCGTGCGATGGAGCGCATTCGGGAGGGACACGCATGACGAAGATCATTGCATTCGAGGGCATCGACGGAACAGGCAAAAGCGTGCAGATGGCGCGTCTTGCCGAAACGCTTCGAAACCGCGGGCTGAAGGTCAAGGAGATCTCCTTCCCCATGTACGATACGTTTTTCGGCGAGATGGTCGGGCGGTACCTTTCTGCAAAAGACGGGATCGCCGCGAACACCGTGGACGGCAAGAGCATGGCGCTGTGGTTCGCTCTGGATCGGTTTGAGGCGTTCAAAACGCTCGATTATTCCGATGCGGACGTGCTTCTGATCAACCGCTATGTCCTTTCCAACGCGGTCTATCAGAGCATTCGCGACATTGATCTCGGCAAACCGGATATCCTTGATTTCTGTCTCGAGCTGGAGCACAGGCATTTCGGGATCCCCGTGCCGGATCTGCATCTGGTGCTGGATATGGACACCGAAAGCGCCGCCGGAAACGTCGACAAGAAGGGCTTCCGCGATTACATCGGCAACGCCCGCGACGTCTACGAAAGCATCGACTCGATCCAGACCCGCGCGCGCGCCAAATACGCCGAGTATGCGCAGCGCATCCCGAACGTCGAGCTGATCCTCTGCACGGAAAACGGCGTGCTGATGCCGATCGAAAGGATTGCAAAACGCATCGAGGCTGTCGTCCTGCCTAAGCTCGGCTTCTGAACCTGTCCAAAACGCAAAAGCACACGGTTTCGCCCGTGTGCTTTTTATCTGTCATTCGATCAGTATTCTCCCGTATACTTCTGGAATCGCCTGACCTTTTCGGCGACGGCTTTGCCGGTCGGCGTTGCGGCAAGTCCGCCCTTCGCCGTCTCGCGGTATTCGCGGCGGATGTCCCTGCCGACCTGCAGCATGGCGGAAACGACTTCGTCAAACGGGATCAGGCTCGTGATGCCGCACAGCACCATGTCGGCGCACAGAAGCGCGTTGGCCGCGCCGAGGGCGTTTCGCTTGATGCAGGGGCACTCGACCAACCCAGCGACCGGATCGCAGACGAGTCCCATGATGTTTTTGATCGTCATAGCCGAAGCGTCCAGCGCCTGCTCCGGCGTGCCGCCGGAAAGCTCGACGATCGCTGCCGCCGCCATCGCGCTTGCGACGCCGGTCTCGGCCTGACAGCCGCCGTCCGCGCCGGAGATCGTCGCGTTCTGCGCAAAGAGAAGCCCTACTGCGCCGGCCGTAAAGAGACCCTGCACAAGCTGCTCGTCGGTCCAGCCGCGTTCCATGCCGCATTCGATCAGAACGCCGGGCAGAATGCCGCTTGCGCCCGCCGTCGGCGCCGCCACGATCCGACCCATTGAAGAATTGACCTCGCAGACCGCCATGGCGCTTGCCGCCGCACGGCAGGTGTTTCCGCCGGAGAACGGATCGTATTTGGCATAGCGGAACAGCCGCATCGCTTCGCCGCCGGAGAGATGCGAAACGGTCTCCACATGCTCTTCCAGGCCCACGCGCACAGATTCGCGCATGACGTTCAGGTTCTCCTGCATCTCGGCTAAGATCGCGTCGCGCATCATTTCCCCGCGGGAGACCTCGCGGCGGATCATCGCTTCGGCGATCGTGCAGTTTTCGGAATCGCAATACGCACAGAGCGCAGCGCCGTTTTCAAATGCGTCGATCAACTGCATATTTGTTCCTCCTTATACCGCGAAGATCTCGGTAATGCCCGGGCAGAGCTGACGAATGATGCTCTGCATTTCCTTGGTGACGGGCGTATCGGTCTCGATGCACATGTAGGCGTCGCGTCCGCGGCCATGACGGAACACGCGCATAAACGCGATGTTGACCTTAAGCTGCGCCAGCACCTGCGAGACCACGGCGATCACGCCCGGTTCGTCGCGGTGGCTCACGATCAGCGTCGGATATTCGCCGGAGAGCTCGACGGTCTGTTCGTTGATCTCGGTGATCAGGATGTTCCCGCCGCCGACCGAGCGGCCGACGACCTCCATCGTATGATCGTTGACGTCGACGAGCTCGATCTTGACCGTATTCGGATGGTCCACAGGCTCCTCGGAATACGTGAAATCGACCTGTACGCCCTGTTCCTTGGCGAATTCATACGCGCGCGGGATCCGTTCGTCGTCGGGCATATAGCCCAGAATTCCGCCGATCAGAGCCTTGTCCGTGCCATGTCCGCGTCCGGTCTCCGCAAAGGACCCGTAGAGCGTAAAGTGTACGCGGCTGATCTCCGCGCCCAAAAGCCGCCTTGCGATATAGGCGATCCGCACCGCGCCTGCCGTATGGCTTGAGGACGGTCCCGTCATGCGCGGACCGATGATGTCAAACACCGATAAATCTTCCATGCCTGCCCCTTTCCCTTTTCACATATACGCAAAAAGCCGAGCGGTGTGCCCGGCTTTTCGATATCAAACTTGCACACCCGTCCTTCGACCTACTGCTCCGAGTGGACCCTCAACCGATGACTCCGCGCAGGTGACCCCGCGGCACATCGTACATTCCGCTTAGTGCTGCTTCCGTCAGGATCTGACACGGTTCACGGCGTGCGATTGCACGGGACCCGCGCATCTACGTTCCGTATTGAGACCGACCTCACAACAATTGGCCTCGGGACGGGGATTCGGCCTCGCTGTAGCGGATTGCGAGTACAGGGCACCGCTAACTCCCCGCTTAGTGCAATGCCTATTATAACCGCATCCTACGGATTTTGCAAGAGGGAAATTGCGTAGTCAAGCTCCGCGCGAAGAAGCCCGTCGTCGGTCTCTCTGAGCCGAATCAGATGCGGAAGCGCGTCATACCGCTTTCGATTTGCCGCAAGCACGATCGCCTGCCTTAAAAGCCGCTTCGGCGCGGCAAGGTTTTTCCCGATCAGCTCCCCCGCCTCTTTACGGTTGCCCGCAAGGATCGCGAGCGGATCGAGCGTCGATTTGATCTCCTCCGGGATCGGGACCGTTTTCTTCGGATTTTTCGGGCAGACCGCCTGACAGCGCATGCAGCCTAAAAGCGACGGCATCCATTCCATCGCGTCTTCGGGGATCGGATCGCCCTCCAGGTACGTATGCACGCAGCGCGTCCAGTCGAAAGCATAATTTCCTTTGATCGCGCCGAAACAGACGGTTTTGCAAAGTCCGCAGTGATCGCAGACCTCCTGCGGCGCGCGCCGCGGCTCATATGCGACAGGCTCCGGCAGAGAAATCATGGCGCCCTGCAGATTGAAGTAGGTGCCGTACGGCGCAAGATACAGAAGCTGATTGTCCATGCGGGAACCGATCCCGTACGACGCAAGCTGTTCCCGATACGGCGTTTCGGCACGCTCCGCACGGACGCCCTGCTCCCGGAAAGCGGCAAGCAGCCGCTTCATGGCGTGATAGGCGCGGTTACTCGCGGGATAGTAAGACGCGACAAGCGTTTCATCGTCGTACGGCGTATAGGGATAGACGCAGATCAGGATGGCGTTCGCCCACGGGTAAGCCTTCCCGGGATCGTCGGCAAGCGGCGCCGTGTTCGGATGAAACACGCCATCGTTTCGATGGCGTGTCCAGTTCGTATAGGGGGCGACGGGAAGAACGAATCCTTCCGCAAAGCCCGCGTTTCTGAGAAGCGCAAAAACGTCCGTCATGCTTCCTTTGCAAGCATCTCCTTGGTTTTCATGAGCCGCGAGGTATTGCCGCGCTCGTTCTCCTCCAGCTTCATCTGGATGTCGTGGATCGCCTCGTCGAACTGCGGGATCATGACGTATTCGAGCGCGTTGACGCGGCGGCGGGTCTTTTCGATCTCGTCCGCAAGCCTGCTCGTCGCCTTTTCGACCTCTGCAAGCTCCAGCATCAGCGGCAGAATCTCCGCAAGCGCCTGCACCGCGCCGTCGAGATCGGCGCCGGTCGTCGCAAAGCCGTACGGATAGACGAAGCCTTCCTGCGTATCGAGCGAGAGCTTCGGCACCGGGATCGACAGGATGTTCTGCTTCTCCGCTTCGACGCGGATCGCGCGCGCCGGGTACATCAGCGCTTCCTCGATCTCGTTTCCGCTCATCATCGCGCGGGCAAGCACGAAGTTCTGCATGGCCTCGCCGAGCTTTTTCTCCGTTTCCAAGCGCAGCGCCTTGTTTTTGCGCGCAAGAACGATGAAGCGACGCACAAGCTCATCGCGCTTATCCTTCATCATTTTGTGTCCGCGAATGGCGACCGTCCTGCGTTTCTTCAGGTTCGATAGCTCCATTCGCGTGGGCTTGTACTGCAGCGCCACGGCTTACGCCTCCTTGTAGTATTTTTCGATGTAGACGTCCTTGATACGCTTGAGCTCGGATTTCGGCAGGATCCGAAGAAGCTCCCAGCCGAGGTCCAGCGTTTCCTCGATCGAGCGGTTCGTATAATAGCCCTGCGAAACGTAGCGCGTTTCGAACTCATCGGCGAACTTTGCGTAGAGCTTATCCGTGTCGGACAGCGCCGCGTCGCCGAGGATGACCGCAAGCTCCTTTGCGTCCTTGCCGCGCGAATACGCGGAGAACAGCTGGTTCATGGTGTCTGCGTGGTCCTCGCGCGTCTTGCCCTTGCCGATGCCCTTGTCCTTCAGACGCGAAAGCGACGGCAGAACGTTAATCGGCGGGGTCAGGCCCTTGCGGTACAGCTCGCGGGAAAGGATGATCTGTCCCTCGGTGATGTAGCCGGTGAGGTCCGGGATCGGGTGCGTGACGTCGTCCTCCGGCATCGACAGGATCGGGATCATCGTGATCGAGCCCTTGTTTCCGCGGATACGGCCTGCGCGCTCATACATCGTCGCAAGGTCGGTGTACATGTAGCCGGGATAACCGCGGCGGCCGGGGACTTCCTTACGCGCGGCGGATACCTCGCGCAGCGCTTCGGCGTAGTTTGTGATGTCCGTGATGATGACGAGCACGTGCATGCCGAGATCGTACGCAAGGTACTCGGCGGCGGTGATTGCCATACGCGGTGTGGAAATACGCTCGATCGCCGGGTCGTTCGCCAGGTTGATGAACGTGACCGTGCGCTCGATCGCGCCGGTCTGCCGGAAGTCGTTGATGAAGAAGTCCGCTTCTTCGAATGTGATGCCGACTGCGGCGAACACGACCGCGAACTTCTCGTCGCTGCCGAGGACCTTCGCCTGACGCGCAATCTGCGCCGCGAGGTTCGCGTGCGGCAGACCGCTGCCGGAGAACACGGGAAGCTTCTGCCCGCGGACGAGCGTATTCAGACCGTCGATCGCGGAAATGCCCGTCTGAATGAACTCGGAGGGATAGTCGCGCGCGGCTGGATTCATGGCCGTGCCGTTAATGTCCAGATGCTTTTCCGCGATCAGCGCGGGGCCGCCGTCCTTCGGCTTGCCCATGCCGTCGAAAACGCGGCCGAGCATGTCCGGCGCAACGTCGAGTTCGATGGAATGACCGAGGAAACGCGCCTTGCTGTTCGAAATGCGGAGGCCCTGCGAGCCCTCGAAGAGCTGGACCATGGCCTTGTCGCCGTTGATCTCGAGAACGCGGCCGCGGCGGATATTGCCGTCCGCCTGCTCGATCTCGACCAGCTCGTCGTACTTGACGCCTTCGACGTTCTTGACCAGCATCAGCGGGCCGACGACCTCGGAAATGGTACGGTATTCTTTACGCATCAGAACTGTCCTCCTTCCGTCAGCGCCGTGATCTGTTCGGTCATATCCTTCATGATCGCGTTGTACTCGGCTTCCGCCTCGTCTTCGGGCACATATTTCAGTCTGCCGATGCGTTCGCGGACCGGCAGCGCGAGCAGCGCACGGAACGACGCGTCCTTTTCGAGCGCTTCCATATTCTTTTCATAATTGGTCATGATCGCCTTGAGCATCATGAACTGCTTCTTCGGCGACGTATAAGTGTCGGTCTCGTGGAACGCGTTCTGGTGCAGATAGTCCTCACGGATGCTGCGCGCCGCTTCGAGCGTCAGACGGTCCTTGAAGGAAAGCGCGTCGATACCGACGAGACGGACGATCTCGTCGAGTTCGCTCTCGACCTGCAAGAGGTGCATGGTGCGCGAAACGAGGCTCGACCACTCCGAATTGACTTCGTTGTTGAACCACGGGGACAGACGATCCTGATACAGCGAATAAGACTGCAGCCAGTCGATCGCCGGGAAGTGACGCGCGTACGCGAGCTTGGAGGAAAGTCCCCAATAGACCTTGACGATGCGCAGCGTCGCCTGCGAGACGGGCTCGGAGATATCGCCGCCCGGCGGGGAAACCGCGCCGATCGCCGTGACCGCGCCCTGCCGGCCCTCGCTGCCGAGCGTTTTGACGCTGCCCGCGCGCTCATAGAACTCCGCAAGACGGGAGGAAAGATACGCCGGGTAACCTTCTTCGCCGGGCATCTCCTCGAGACGACCGGACATTTCGCGGAGCGCCTCCGCCCAGCGGCTCGTGGAGTCCGCCATGATCGCGACCTTATAGCCCATGTCGCGGAAGTATTCCGCGATCGTGATGCCCGTATAGATGGACGCCTCGCGCGCCGCGACCGGCATGTCGGACGTGTTCGCGATCAGCACCGTACGCTTCATCAGCGAAAGGCCGGTTCTCGGGTCCTTCAACTCCGGGAACTCCATCAGAACGTCGGTCATTTCGTTGCCGCGCTCGCCGCAGCCGACGTAGACGATGATATCCGCGTCCGCCCACTTTGCGAGCTGATGCTGCACGACCGTCTTGCCGCTGCCGAACGGACCCGGAACCGCCGCGACGCCGCCCTTTGCGACCGGGAACAGCGTGTCGATGACACGCTGACCGGTGACCATCGGCTCGTTCGGCGCGAGCTTTTCCGCGTACGGTCTGCCCTTGCGGACCGGCCATTTCTGCAGCATCGGAAGCGCGATCTCTTTCCCGTCCTTCAAAAGCTTCGCGATCGGGGTGACGATATTCGCTTCGCCTTCGAAGATCCAGGCGAGCTTGCCGGAAACTGCCGGCGGGACCATGATTTTATGCAGAACCGCTTCGGTCTCCTGCACGGTGCCGAGCACGTCGCCGGCCTGCAGCTCGTCGCCGACCTTGGCGGTCGGAACGAACTTCCAAAGCTTTTCGTGATCCAGCGAATCGACGGTGATGCCGCGCGTGATGCGGTCGCCCGCCTGCTCGCGGATCTTGTTCAGCGGACGCTGAATGCCGTCGTAGATGGATTCGATGAGGCCCGGCGCAAGCTCGACCGAAAGCGGCGCGCCTGTCGTATAGACCGGTTCGCCGGGGCCGATGCCGCCGGTTTCCTCGTAAACCTGAATGGACGCCTTATCCTCGCGCAATTCGATGACCTCGCCGATCAGGTGCTTGTCGGAGACGCGCACGACGTCGAACATCTGTACGTCGGCCATGCCGCTCGCAACGATCAAGGGCCCCGAAACCTTTACGATAGTACCTTGCATACTCTTTCTCCTGTTATGAATTGCTCAAAATATCCAAACCGACCGCCTTTTCGACGTTGTCTTTAATCGCGCGCATCCCGATATTCTGCGTTCCGGACGCGTCCGGGATCGGAATGATCGCAGGGTAGGCTTCTCCCTGAAACTCACGGATCGTCTCCTCGCACGCGGGATAGTACGTTTCCGTGACGTACACGACCGCATAGCCGGTCCTTGCGAGACGGTGCAGGATCCTGTTCGCCTGCTCGCCGTCCGTAACGTCGTACACCTCGATCCCGACCGCTTTAAAAAGCAGGATGGAATCGCGATCGCCGACGACCGCGCACTTACCGTTCGCCATACAGCTTCACCAGCCTTTCGCGAATCACGCTGTCACTGAGCCCGTTGCGTTTTCCCGTAATGATCAGACGCACCGCCCTGCCCTCGCGCTCCTTCGCAAGATAGTAGCCCACGATCGGGTAGATCGATTCGCTCTCGTATTTGTGCTCCGAAAGCAGCGATACGAGGTAATTGTCCCGCGCTTTCTCGACCTCGGCGATGCTGCCGGTGCGCTGCATGGCGTTCAACCCCTGCAGCAGCGCGCTTGAACAAACGCTTTCTCCGAGGATGCGGTTCAACGAATCGAAGGAAAGCTCGTAAGCGTTATAGAGATCGCGGTATTTGACGCCGCCCTCCGGCAGGATCACCTCGTCGAGCGTTTCGATCGACGAGCCCATCGCACGAAGGCGCAGGAATGTCAGAACATTGTCGAAATCCGCTTCCGCTTTGAAATACTGCGAAAAGACCGGATGCTTTTCCGACTGCTTCAGCGCGTGCCTGAGATATGCGCGGTCGAGCGCGATCGAGATCGCCTGCGGCTCTACGCGAACCTCCAGCTTCTTTTCGAGCGCGTTCAGCGCGTCGCGAAGGATCTCCGGCAGCGCATCATACTGCTTATCCTTGACCATGGCGGTCAGCGTTTCCCGGTCGAAAAGCCCTCCCGGCGCAAACACGGGTTCGCTTTGATTCAGAAGCCGCGCTTTCAGAAGCACCTTGAGGTTCTGCACGTCCGCGCGCAGCAGGAACAGATCCGTGATCGCGGGATTCGGAGAAAGCTCCTTGACCTCCTGCATCGCGTCGGCCATTTCCCGCTCGATCATACGCTCCGCGTCCGCTTCCGTCGCGTCGGAAAGATTGCCGTAGCGCACGTCGGACAACGCGCGCATCGCATCCGAAGCGGAGCCGTCCAGCATGCGCTGGATCGTCTGCGGCTCAAGTAGCCGCTTATTCAGCGCGGACAGCCTCGCACATGCGTATGCGTAACTCGGTTGCGGCATAGCTCTCTCCTCTCTTACCGAAACAGGATCTTGGCGACGTTCGTTTCCTCTGCGTCGCGAAGCTCTCTTAAAATCGCCTTCATCGAACAGTCCTTCTCATAGCCGCTGCCGTACAGAATGAAGCCCGCCTCCGCTTCCGCGTCCTGCTCGGACAGCCTGACGGTAAACGGCAGCCTTGCGATCGTCGCTTTCAGCACGCCGCGATCCACCGCTGCAGGCGCAACGACGTCGTTCGCCTTCGCCTCCCGGAGAAGGATCGAACGGTACAGCGCTTCGCGCTTCTCGTTGGACAGCGCAAGCATTCTGTGATACGCTTCCTGAAACACGCCGTCCAGAAGCGCGCGCTTTGCGCGAAGCGTTTCCTTGCGGCCGTCGAGCTCTGCACGCGTGCGGCAGCCGTTCAGAATCACGCTGATCTGCTGCTGACGCTCCTTATCGACCTGTTCGGCTTTCTTTGCGATCTCTGCGTCCCGGGATTCACGGATGCCGCTTATCGAGGCCTCAGCGTCGGCAAGCGTCCTGTCGGCCGCTTCCTTCGCGTCCGCCAGGATCCTGTCGATGAGGTTTGCTGCACTCTCGTTTCCCATACCGTGCCTCGTTTCTTACGCGACCGTGATGCCGTTGACGAGGAGGAAGGAAATGAGCAGGGACAGAACCGCGTAGGTCTCGACCATGATCGCCATGACCATGCCCTTACCGCTTTCGGTGGGCTTCTTCGCAACCATGTTGATGCCCGCGACGGCGACTCTGCCCTGGTAGATCGCGGAGATCAGACCGCCGAACGCAATGGGAAGACCCGCAAGCAGGAAGCGAACGCCGAGCGAAGTGGTCAACGCATCCGCGTTGCCGCCCATCAGGCCGGAATTGCTCATGATAACGATCGCGATCAGCAGACCGTAGATGCCCTGCGTACCGGGAAGCAGCTGCAGAAGCAGGCACTTACCGGACAGATCCGGGTTCTCGGAGACGACGCCCGCAGACGCCTGACCCGTGATACCGACGCCGATCGCGGAGCCGATACCTGCCAACAATGCCGCAATGACCGCACCTGCGGTCGCCCAAATTGCACCCCAATTCATGATTTGTGTTTCTCCTTTTCCATTGAATTATTTGGTTACCTGTACATGTTTGGTGTTGTATGAAAGCGGTCGGAATTCCTTTCCGCCGGATTCGTAGAATTTGCCGTAGAACTCGACATACTGCAGTCTCGCGCAGTGCACGAACGCGCCGAGCGCATTGATCGCGACGTTGAACGTATGCAGCAGAACGAGCAGGATGACGCTGCCGATCCCGCCGATGATCTGCATCGCGGTGCTCGACGAGCTGCCCAGCATATCGCAAAGCATGTTGAAAACCTGCCCGATGACGCCGGTCGCGATGCCGAGCGCGAACAGACGCGCATAGGACAGAACATCCGCAAGAACGCTTGTGACGTCGTACAGACCGCCGAGACCGCTCATCAGCCGTTTCAGCGGGTTCCGCTTTTCCCTGCCCTTGAACAGCACGACCATCAGCGCGCCGACGCCGGCGGCGATCAGCGCGGGCATGGTAACGGTTTTCGGAAGCTCGACCGTAAGACCTGCCATCCCGGCGATCATCGGAAGTCCTCCGACGACCAGTCCGAGGGTGATCAGCACCCAGGAGATCTGATCGAAGATCGCGCCCTGCCAGTCATGCTTCGAGAACCGGTCGATCGCGCCGACGATGAATCCGGCGACGATATGGAGAATGCCGAGCCCGAAGCACAGGCCGAGCATGATCATGGGCTTATCCATCGGATCGAGCAGCGCCGGGAAAACCCCGATCCGCTCGAAGAAATCCGAAATCGACCCGAAAACGCCGCCGAGCGCGATCGTGGAAGCCGAAGTCTTGGTGATTCCGAAGAAGGAACCGCAGAGAACGCCCCATACGATCGTGGAGAGCCCGCCCCAGAACAGCACGCGGGAAATGCCCGCGCTCATGCCGGTCGGCTTTTTCTTTTTGATGTAGAGCAGCGAGCCGAGCATCAGCAGGATGCCGTAGCCGGTGTCACTGAGCATCAGGCCGAACAGAAGGATATAGAACGGCGTCATATACGGCGTTCCGTCGATCGTGCCGTAGGCGGGACGCGAGTAAAGCGTCTGCACCTCTTCAAACGGCCTGACCGCCTTATTGTTCTTCACCACGGACGGCGGCTCCTCGCCCTCGATCGGATCGCGCGTTTCAAAGCTGAATGCGTCGGTGACGTTTTTGATCGTCTGCTCGGTCTTGTCGACCTCGTCCTCTCTCACCCAGCCCTCCAGCACAAAGGCGTGCGCGGTGTAGGAGAGATCGCCCTTTGCCGAAAGCCGGTCGGCGTCGATCGTTTCCGCATCGTACGCGTTCTGCAGGGTCTCGATCGTTTCGCCGTGCGCTTCGAGCTTCTTCTGCGTCTCTTCGTATTCCCTGTCGATCTCCGCGATCCGTCTGTCGAGCGATTCGATCGCCTCGCGCGGGGATCCTTCCATCTTCGGGAAGACGTAATCCTGCCAGTCGATCGTTTTCAAAAACGTCTGCACGGCGCGTGTGTCGTCCTCGCGGCATGCAAGGATCGCAGGGATAACGGCGCTCTCGCTTAAGAATTCGGCTTCGATATAGTCCTGCTCGGTTACGCGCGGCACGTCCTTCGAGGCCAGTAGCCCGACGAAGTAATGCACGCGGGACGTATTCTTTACGGAATCCATCGGCACGGTCATAGACGTCCACGGCTCGAGCGAAGCGCGCGTCGCCGCCGCCTTCTCGCGCTCCGCAAGAAGACGTGTCTGCGTATGCAGAAGCTCTTCGATTTCACCGGTCGTCTCGACCGCCTTGGGAACATACTCCCGGATGCCCGAAAGGGGCATCTCGCGCTTCTGCGGGCTCAGAAATCCCGCTTTTTTCGCGTAAGGCTTGACGGCGTTGATGGATTCGGCAAGTCTTTGGATGCGCGCGTTGATCGCGTCCGCCTCCCCGTCCGGCGCGTCGCCGTCGGAGAGCCGGATGATCTCGACCGTTCCGGCTTCCTGCAGCGCGGCGAGGATGGCGTCCCGATCCGATTTCAGCGCGACCAGGGACAGGCGCTTCATCGCTACGATCATACCGCTGCTTCAATCCTTTCCATCAGATATGCAACCGCTTCGGGAACGTTCCGTTCGGCTTTTCCGATCAGAGCATCCGTTTCGGTTCTGGCTTTGAAAGTCACCTCCGCGGCGATGCCCTCGCCGTCCTTCTGCGCTTCCTGAAGCATTTCAGCCGTATACACACGCTCGCGCTCGGCCGCCGCGGCGATCATTTCATCCGCCTCGGTCCTGGCCTTTGCAACGTTCTCTCTTGCGGTGCGGTTGGCTTCTTCGAGGATCGCGTCGGCACGGGTCTCCGCTTCAGCGATCCGTTCCATGATACTTGTCATACGCTTCTCCGTTTGAACGATTATTTGGTGCCGAAGAGACGGTCGCCCGCGTCGCCGAGACCCGGGACGATGTAGCCGTGCTCGTTCAGCTTTTCGTCGATGCACGCGACATAGATGTCCACGTCGTCATAGACCTTGCGGATCGCTTCGATGCCCTCGGGCGCCGCCAGCAGGTTGACGAGGCGGATGCTCTTCGCGCCGCCCTCCTTCAGCACGCGGATGCCCTCGATCGCAGAGTTGCCGGTTGCCAGCATCGGGTCGACCAGGATCGCGTCGCGCTCCTCGATGTCGTACGGAAGCTTGCAGTAATAGCTGGTCGGCTTCAGCGTGTCGGGATTGCGATACATGCCGATGTGCCCCATCTTTGCGCTCGGGATCAGGTTCATCATGCCGTCCGCCATACCGAGACCTGCTCTGAGGATCGGTACGATGGCGATCTTTTCGTTTGCGAGGACCTTGAATGTGCTCTTGCAGATCGGCGTTTCGATCTCCGTGTCGATGAGCGGCAGATCGCGCGTGACCTCATAGCACATCAGCATGGCCAGCTCGCTGACGAGCTCGCGGAATTCTTTGTTGCTCGTGTTCTTGTCGCGCAGCTTACTGAGCTTGTGCTGTACAAGAGGATGGTCGATTACGGTAACTTTCATGCTTGCTCCTTCCCCGCCTCATAAGCGGTAATGATTCCGATTCTTCTCGCATGTCTTCCGCCCTCAAATTCAGTCGAAAGCCATACGTCGGTGATTTCCAATGCCAAAGAGAGCGGAATGATTCCCGCTCCCATTGCCAAAACATTTGAATCGTTGTGTCTTCTCGTCATTTCCGCGGATCTCAGATCGCCGCAAAGCGCGCAGCGGATCCCGCGGACCTTGTTCGCCGCGATGGACATGCCGATGCCGGTTGTGCAGATCACAATGCCGCGATCGGCCTTGCCGTCGCGCACGAGCTCCGCAGCCGCGATGCCGTACTTCGGATAATCGACGCTCTCGACGCCGAAGCAGCCGCAGTCGATCACCTCGTGTCCCTGCGCGATCAGATGCTCTTTGACGGCTTCCTTATAGGCATAGCCGCCGTGGTCGGATCCCAAAGACAGTTTCATGGATGTTCGTACCCCCTCCGGTCATTCTGAAAGATTATACCAAATTTGACGGCGTTTGTATAGATGCGATTTTATCTTTTTTCGAATTCGTTCAAACCGTCTCGTGTGAAAAGCCCGCCGCCCGCAAAAGACGGTTCATGAACGCGAGGCCGGTCTCCTTTGTGTCGACGCCCTCGGCAAGGATCACGTCGCAATGCGCGCCGACGTCCCGCAGAAGCGAAAACAGGTTTGCGCAGAGCGTTTCCGGTTCGTTCCTGTCGCCCATGGAATACGCGGTCAGGTTCCGATAGCTTGCCATCGTCTGCTCGGTCCCGAGGATCGCGACGGTCTTTCCCTCCGCTTCGTATTCATAATACAGGGCGCGGATGCGCTTCGCCGCGGGCTTCGGTTCGCCCTCGACCACATGCACCTCGGCGTCCGGCGCGTAATGCTTGTATTTCATGCCGGGCGACGCCGCGACTTCGCGCTCGCCGAGCGGATTCAGAATGCTCGGCGCAAGGCGCACCGGACCGATGACCGCCTCGAGCATTTCGCGCGTGACCGCCCCGGGCCGCAGGATCGTCGGCTCGCCGACCAGCGACAGCACCGTCGATTCGACGCCGTATTTGCAGGGGCCGCCGTCCAGGATCAGCGGGATCCTGCCGTCCATGTCCGCAAGGACGTGCTGCGCCGTCGTCGGGCTCGGCCTGCCGGAGCGGTTCGCGGAGGGCGCCGCGATCGGCACGCCGGATTTCTGGATCAGAAGCCGCGCGGTCCTGTCGGAGGGCATCCGGACAGCCACGGTTTCGAGCCCCGCAGTCACCTCGTACGGGACTTCGTCCGCCTTCATGAAGATTAAGGTCAGCGGTCCCGGCCAAAACGTGTCCATCAGCGTATTCGCGAGCTTCGGCACGTGCGCCCACAAAAGCTTCACGTCGCTCTTTTTTGCGACGTGCAGGATCAGCGGATTGTCGTTCGGACGGCCCTTTGCTTCGAAGATGCGGTTGACCGCTTCCCCGTCCATGCCGTTCGCGCCGAGGCCGTAGACCGTCTCGGTCGGAAACGCCACGAGCTCGCCGTTCTGAATCAGCTCCGCGCCGAGCGTCGTTCCGGCGTCCTCCTGCCGGATCGTTGCGATCACTTCCGTCTTCATGCGTCCGCCTCCCCGGAAAGCGCCGCCGCGCGCTCCGCAAGCGTCAGCGCGTCGATCATTTCGTCCATATCGCCGTCCAGGAACTGTTCCAGTTTATACAGTGTCAGCCCGATCCGGTGATCGGTCACGCGGCTCTGCGGGAAGTTGTACGTGCGGATACGCTCGCTGCGATCGCCGCTTCCCACCATGCTTTTCTTCTGATCCGCAAGCTGCGCATGCTGCTCGGAGGCGAAGTGTTCGTAGAGACGGCTTTTCAGAAGCCGCATCGCCTGCTCCTTGTTCTGCAGCTGACTGCGCTCGTTCTGACAAGCGACCACGATGCCGGTCGGGATATGTGTGATGCGGATCGCGGACGAGGTCTTGTTGACGTGCTGACCGCCCGCGCCGCTCGAACGGTATGTGTCGATGCGAAGATCGGCGTCCTTGATCTCGATATGGATATCGTCGACCTCCGGCATGACGGCGACCGTTGCCGCGCTCGTGTGGATGCGTCCCTGCGACTCGGTCTCCGGCACGCGCTGGACGCGGTGCACACCGCCCTCAAACTTCAGCCGCGCATACGCGCCGCGTTTTCCGGAAACGGACAGAATGATCTCCTTGACGCCGCCGAGCTCGGTGACGTTTTCGGACAGCGTTTCGGTCTTGAACCCGTGCCGTTCGGCGTACCGCAGATACATGCGCAAAAGGTCCGCGCCGAACAGCGACGCTTCTTCCCCGCCCGTGCCCGCGCGGATCTCCAGGATCACGCCGCGGTCGTCGTTCTCATCCTTCGGCAGAAGCAGCGCCTTCAGATCGTTTTCCTGCGCGGCAAGCGACGCTTCGAGCGCCGCAAGCTCCTCCTCGGCGAGCGCCTTCATCTCGGCGTCCGGATGCTCGGAAAGCAGCGCAAGGCAGTCGTCGCGTTCCCGTTCGGTCTTCTGATACCGATCGAACGCGGCGACGATCTCCTCCAATTCCGCATGCTCGCGCGAAAGCGCGGTAAACGTCTCGCGATCGTCCGTTGCGCCGGGCGCCGCGAGCGCTTCCGTCAGCGTTTCATAGCGTTCCTTACATTTTTTTAATTTCTCAATCATCATTTCTCACAACGATCACGCGCGGTCGTCCGCCGTAATCCGTCACACATTCACTATGTTCAAACAGCGCCGAGACCGCGTCCCTTTGCGTCATGCCGATCTCCAAAAGCAGCGCGCCGCCCGACCTGAGATGCCGCCGGTATTCCTTTGCGATCCGCCGGTAAAACGCCAGCCCGTCCGCACCGCCGTCAAGCGCAAGCGCCGGTTCGAAGCAAAGGCTTGCGTCCCGCGCGTCCATCTCTTTTTTCGAAAGATACGGCGGATTCGAAACGATCAGATCGAATGTCCCTTCGATCCCGTCGAACAGATCGCTCTTTACCGTCGAAAGCGGCACGCCGTTTCGTTCGGCGTTTCGCTTAGCCGTCTCAAGCGCCCGTTCGCTGATATCCGCCGCCGTCACCCTTGCGCCGCCGCAGACGGCAAGCGCGATCCCGATGCAGCCGCTTCCGCAGCACAGATCGAGCACGTCGCGCCGATCCGCGGAAAGACGTTTCAAAGCCTCTTCGACCAGCACCTCGGTATCGGGCCGCGGGATCAGCACGCTATCATCCACATAAAACGGCAGGCCGTAAAACGCCCATTCGCCGAGCACGTATTGGAGCGGCTCTCCGGAGAGTCTTCGCGCGATCAACGGCTCCAGTGCATTGATATCCGTTTCGGAAACCGTATGGTGCGGCTTCTGAAAGCCCTTTGCGCGCAGCAAAAACGACGCTTCGAGCCGCGCGTCCTCTCCTGCGACCGGCTGAAGAAGCGCCGCGATCCTTTGCTCCGCCTCCCGGACGGTCATGCCCCTGCTTCCCCTTCGGTTTCTTCGGACGGTTCCACAGGTTCGTCCGGCTTCGGTTCCTCCGGATCGCTCTCCGGCTTCGGCTCCGCAGGTTTTTGCGTTTCCGCAGGTTTTTCGGCTTTTGTGTCAAACTCCAGATCGCCCTTCGGCGGATGCAACGCGAGATCGAACGACGCGATCGCGACCTCCAGCATGTCCTCGGTCGGCTCCTTGGTCGTCAGGTGCTGCAGCGCAAGGCCCGGCGCGCGGGCGATGCGGCAGACGAGGTTATCGCGCTTTGCCGCCGCCTTCAGGACCTCGTAGGATATCCCGGCGATCGGCAGGATCAGAACGATCCGCGCGAGACGGAACAGGAAGCTGTTCAGCTTGCTCGCGTCATGCCATACGGTGAAGCCGGGGATCAGCGTGCACAGCGCGGATACGACGGTCGTGACGACGATCGAGACCGCCATCGTCAGAAACAGGTAGTTCGTGCCGCAGCGCGGATGCAGCCGCGTACACTTTGCCGCGTTTTCCGGCGTCATCGGAAGTTCCGCCTCGTAGCAGGCGATCGTCTTATGCTCCGCGCCGTGATACATGAACACGCGTTTGATGTCCTTGATCTTGGAGATACCGAAGATATAGAGCAAAAAGATCACGAGCCGCACGAGGCCCTGCACGACCGCGCTCCAAACGGGGCTCATCTTGCCGAAGATCAACTCCAGAAGCGAGATCACGCCGATCGGGAGCAGGAAAAACAGCCCGATCGCAAGCACGGCTGCGAGGAAGATCGCGATCCACTTCATGACGTCCATCGCCGATTTGTTGAAGCGCTTTGCGAGCCATTTCTCGAACTTCGAAGGCTCCTCCGCTTCTTCCTCGCCCAGAAGCTCCGCCGCACGGGTCGTAATACTCATGCCGTCGGACAGCGCCTTGAAAAGCGCGTACACGCCGCGCACAATCGGCCACGTCGGGAACGAGCCCTTTTTATATCTTGTCCGCTGATGGTGAAACTCTTTTGCAAGCGAACCGTCGCTGCGGCGCACGACCAAAGCCGTTCCCTTTTCGGAACGCATCATGACGCCTTCGATCACAGCCTGTCCGCCGATATCCGTCTTCTTCATAGTATTTGAATCCTTTATGATTTACATTCAAATCAGTATACCACAGCTTTTGCGCCGTTGCAACGCCTTCCGGCGGATTTCACAGCTTTGCGCGGCAGGCTTTCAGATCGACCCGCCCGTCGGGCAAAAACGGGATCCCCTCCCGTTCTAGCAGCATCCGGCGCACCGGCGCAAAGTCCCCGCCTGCGATCGAACCGTCCGCCATCACGACGCGGTGCCATGGCAAGCCCTCCGGGCAGACGCGCATCGCAAACCCCACGAACCGCGCGCGGCGCGGATATCCGATCGCGCGGGCGATATCGCCGTAGCTTACGACCTTTCCGTACGGAATGATCGCAACGGTCGCATAGACGCTTTGAAAAAATGAATCCGCCATATCAGCCGAAAATCTCCTTTCCCAAGCTCTCCGCCGAATCGTACACCGGCGCGCCGCAGCGCAGCAGCACAGTCTTCGACTGATGTCCTCCGCACAAAAGCGCGCAGGGACAGCCGACGGAATTCGCGGCTTCCGCGTCGTGATCCGTATCGCCGATAAACAGCGCGTCGCGCGGGTCGATCCCGATCCTTGCCATGTACGCCTTTGCCCGGTCCGTCTTCGATCGGCAGGAGATATCGTCCTGCCCGAGGATCTCCGAAAAATACGGCGTCAGCCCGTAACGGCGCACCTGTTCGATCAGGTCGTTATGCTCCGTAACGGAAAGGAGCGTCTGCACGATCCCGCATGCCTTCGCCGTTCGAAGGACCTCCTTAACGCCCTTCTGCAGCGGACAGTCCGCGTACCGTTCGCGGTAGCGCGCCATGAATGCTCCTGCGACCGCTTCAAAGGACTCCGATTCGAAGGTATATCCCATCCGCTCGTAATAGCCGCGAACCGGAAACGCGAAGTGATCAAGATACCATGCCTCCGTGATTTCCGGCATGCCGCGCTCGCGCAGAAGCTCGTTTTCGATCGCAAGGCAAAGCCCGGTATCGTCAAGGATCGTACCGTTCCAGTCCCAGATCAGAAGCTTCGGCCGCATGCTCGTTTCCTCCGCGTTTGTTTCCGTCAGTTTACCACGGTTTTCCGTCCTTCGCAAGCCGTACGTTTTTTATGCTTGCGCCGCAAAGGATTTGGGAGTATAATATGATTGATAGAAAATGGTTTATCGGAGGATCATCCATGGCAAATACATCGACCGCGAAAAAGAAAGCGCCCAATAAGACCGGCGCGAAGAAAACCGCGGCTCCCGCAAAGAACGGACAGAAAGGCGGCACGGCGAAGAACGCGCCCGATAAGCATGCGCCGCACGCTGTCGTCGAGATCTTCGGCATCGTCCTTCTGGCGCTCGGCGCGCTGTGCGCCGTCTACCTTTACAGCGGCAACGACGACTGGCTCGGCCGTATCATCTCCGGCTACCTGCTGGGCATGCACGGCATGGTCGCGTACGCCGTCCCGGTCCTGTTCGTGATCGTCGGCATCTATCTGATCGTCGGCGGCCGCAAAAAGCCCGCGCGCGGTACGCTTCTTACCGGCCTTCTGGCGTTCTGGTTCATCCTCTGCGCCTTCCACCTTTGGACGAGCAAGTCCCTTACGGAGCTCAGCGTGTTCGGCGACGGCAAGAGCTTTCTGGTCTACGTCAAGCAGTTCTTCGGTCAGTTCCCCGTCGCGTGGAACGAGGGCGTGATGCAGCAGGCCGGCGGCGGCGTGCTCGGCATGATCCTGCCGACGCTGCTCTATGTGATCGGCGGCAAGCTTCTCTGCTGGGTCGTGATCATCGCGGGATTTTTGATCTCCGTGCTGCTGTGCACCGGCATTTCGATCAAGGCGTACACCGACGCGTTCGGAACGCGTGTGCGGGAAAAGATTGCGGAGCACGAGCAGTCCGTCACCGAGGATTACGAGGACGATTACAAGACCGAGCCCGCGAAAAAGCCCTGGCGAAACGATTTCTCGACGACGATCGAGGAGCAGCCCGCGACGCGCACGGCGCCCGTTGAGCGCAAAAAGCCCGCGCCGCGCAAAAAGCCCGAGCGGATCCCGTTCGACGAGCTGTTCGACGTGCCCGAGGAGCCTGTGAAGCCCGCGAAAAAGCCTATGCAGAAGCAAACGACACCCGTCGATTACGACCTGGTTCCCGCAAACGGCAGGCTTACGAAAAAGAGCGACGAATATCTGACCCCGGACGAAGAGGACGAGCTGATCATCACGCCCGTTCCCGCGAAAAAGCCCGTAAAAACGACGCCGCCGTTCTCCGACCTTGCGGAAACGCTCGCGCCGGAGCCTGTGAAGCCCGAGCCCGTGAAGCCGGAGCCGCAGAAGCCGGCAAAGAAGACGCCCGCCGCAAAGGACGAGCCCGGAGAGCTTCCGCTCGTCGTGCCGCCCGCGCCTCCCGTTCCGGCCTACGAGCCGCCGTCCATCGACTGTCTGAACAAGCCGCGCGAGACGTTTGCGAAGAGCGCCGAGAACCCGACCGCGATCGCGCATCTTCTGGAGGAAACGCTCGCAAGCTTCGGCATCAGCGCCAAGGTCATCAATATTTCCGTCGGTCCCGTCGTCACCCGCTACGAGCTGCAGCCCGCGCCGGGCGTGCGCGTAAACCGCATCACGACGCTTTCAAACGACATCGCGCTCGCGCTTGCCGCGCCGCGCGTCCGCATCGAAGCGCCGATCCCCGGCAAGGCCGCCGTCGGCATCGAGGTCCCGAACAAGGACGCCGCGACCGTGCTTCTGCGCGATATCATCGACAGCCCCGAATTCGCGAACGCGAAATCGCCGGTCACCATGGCGCTCGGCAAGGATATTGCGGGCAAGATCATCGTCGCCGATCTCGGCAAGATGCCGCACATGCTGATCGCGGGCTCCACCGGCTCCGGCAAGTCCGTCTGCATCAACGACCTGATCATTTCCATGATCTATAAATCCTCGCCGCAGGAGCTGCAGCTGATCCTCGTCGATCCGAAGATGGTCGAGCTTTCCGTTTTCGGCACGCTGCCGCACCTTCTGATCCCGGTCGTGACCGAACCGAAGAAGGCAGCGAGCGCTTTGCGCTGGGCGGTCAACGAGATGACCATGCGCTACAAGAAATTCACCGAGGTCGGCGCGCGCGAGCTTGCACGGTACAACTCGCTGATGGACGACCCGAAGAAAAAGATCCCGAAGCTTGTCATCATTATCGACGAGCTTGCCGACCTGATGATGGTCGCGCCCGACGACGTCGAGGATTCGATCTGCCGCATCGCGCAGCTCGGCCGCGCCGCTGGCATCCACCTGATCGTCGCCACACAGCGTCCGAGCGCCGATATCATTACCGGCCTCATCAAAGCAAACATCCCCTCGCGCTGCGCGTTCGCGGTCAGCTCCGCGATCGATTCGCGCATCATCCTCGACGCGACCGGCGCGGAGAAGCTTCTCGGCCGCGGCGATATGCTGTTCCATCCGAACGGCGCCGGCAAGCCGACCCGTCTGCAGTGCGCGTACGTCTCCGATGAGGAAGTCGAGCGCGTGATGTCCGGCTTCAAGAAGAACGATACGCAGTTCTCCGAGGACGTGCTGAACGAGATCAACGACGAAGCCAAAGGCGGCGCGCAGGGCGGCGCCTTCGGCGAGGGCAAGCAGGAGGACGATCTTTTGGGCGAGGCGGTCCGCGTCGTTATGGAAAACGGCCAGGCGTCCATTTCGATGATCCAGAGAAGGCTTCGCGTCGGCTATGCCCGCGCGGCGCGCCTCGTCGATATGATGGAGCAGAAGAAATACGTTTCCCCGTTCGACGGCAGCAAGCCGCGACAGGTGCTGATCACGCAGGCGGAGTATAACCGCGTGTTCGGCGGCGGCGCTCCCGCAGACGACGAACCCGAACCGGTCGAACCGGAAGAAAGCGATTTTGCGGAGGATTTTGACGCATGAACATCGGCGTGATCTCCTTAGGCTGCGCGAAAAACCAGGTCGATACCCAAACGATGCTGGGCTACCTTAAAGCCGCGGGACATACGTTTACGGGCGAGCCCGAAAAGGCCGACGTGCTGATCGTCAACACCTGCGGGTTCATCACGCCCGCCAAGGAGGAGTCGATCGACGCGATCTTTGAGATGGCGAAATACAAGGAGATCGGACGCTGCAGGCTGCTCGTCGTCACCGGCTGTCTTTCGGAGCGCTACCGGAAGGAGCTTACCGAGGAAATGCCCGAGGTCGATCTCTTCCTCGGTGTACGCGAATACGAAAAGCTGCCGGGGCTGATCGCGGAAAAGCTCTCGCTCCCCTGCGCCCCGCTTGTGAAGCCGGAACGTCTGCTTGTCACGCCGCCGTACCGCGCCTATCTTCGCATCGGCGACGGCTGCAACAATCGCTGCGCGTACTGCGCGATCCCGCTGATCCGCGGCGATCTCAGAAGCACGCCGATGGAGAAGCTGATCGACGAAGCGAAAGCGCTCGCCGACATGGGCGTGACCGAGCTTTCGGTCATCGCGCAGGACACCTCCGGCTACGGAAAGGACCTGTACGGCGAACCGCGGCTGATCCCGCTACTTAAGGAGCTCGACCGCATCGAAGGTCTCCGTTGGGTGCGCCTGCTCTATACCTACCCGGACACGGTTACCCCTGCGCTTCTGGACACGCTCGCGGAAGGCGAAAAGCTCGTGCCGTACCTTGACATGCCGCTGCAGCACTGCAATGACGAGATCCTGCGCCGCATGCATCGCCGCGGCAGCAAGGCGCATATCGAAAGCGTGCTCGACCACATTCGCAAACACTATCCGGATTTCACGCTGCGCACGACGATGATGGTCGGTTTCCCCGGCGAGACCGACGCGCAGTTTGAAGAACTCATGCAGTTTCTCAGAGACTACCCCTTTGACCGCGTCGGCGCATTCGCCTTCTCTCCCGAGGAGGGAACGGCGGCGGAATCCATGCCGGATCAGATTGCGGACGAGGTCAAGGAAGCGAGGCTCGCCGCGCTGATGGAACAGCAGCAGGCGATCTCCAAAGAACGCAACGCGCGCTGGATCGGTCGGGAGCTTCTCATGCTCATCGAAGAGACCGGCATGGACGGCACCTACGGCCGCACGATCCGCGAAGCGCCCGACGCCGACGGAATGGTGTGCATCGCCCCGAGCTACCGGCATGAGCCCGGGCAGTATATCCCGGTTCGCCTCACAAAGGCGGACGCGTATGACATGATCGGAGAAAGCTTATGAATACCGCAAATAAACTCACGATCCTCCGGATCCTTCTGATCCCTCTGTTCATTTTCGCATTGCTTTTGCCGAACCTCTGGCAAGGCTTTGCGCCGTATTCCCACTGGGTCGCCGCCATGATCTTCCTCGGCGCCGCGATCACGGACATCCTCGACGGCAAGTATGCGCGCAAGCACAATCTTGTCACGGATTTCGGGAAGCTGATGGACCCGATCGCGGACAAGATGCTGATCGTCGCCGCGTTCGTCATGCTCTCCTGCACAACCGACGACGCGCATCCGCGGTATCTTTTGCATCCGGTCGTCACGATCGTTTTCATCGCCCGCGAGTTTCTGATCTCGGGCGTACGGCAGATCGCCGCCTCCAAGGGCGTCGTGATCGCCGCGGGTAAGCTCGGCAAGTGGAAAACGACGTTCCAGGACATCATCGTGATCGCGCTGCTGCTCTACGACGAGTTCCCGTTCTTTTATCTGAATCCGTATCTCCGCTGGCTGATCGAAGCGCTCGTCTATGTTGCGCTCGTGCTGTCGGTCGTTTCCGCGATCGAATACATCGTCAAGAACAAAGGAGCCTTGAATCTGCATGATTGCTGAACTCATCTGCGTCGGGACCGAGCTTCTGATGGGCCAGGTCCTGAACACCAACGCGTATTTCATCTCGCAGGAGCTTGCGCCGTCCGGCGTCGATCTCTATCGCCAGCTCGTCGTGGGCGACAACCCGAAGCGTCTCACCGAAGCCGTCGAAACCGCGCTTTCTCGCGCGGACGTCGTGCTTCTTTCCGGCGGGCTCGGACCGACCGACGACGATCTTACCAAGGAGACCGTCGCCTCCGCCATGGGCAAGGAGCTTGTGCTCTTCCCCGAGGAATGGGACAAGCTCGTATCGTGGTTCACCTCGAAGGGACGGACCATCGCGCCGAACAACAGGAAGCAGGCGATGTTCCCTGCGGACGCCATCATCCTGCCGAATCCGAACGGCACCGCGCCGGGCTGCATCATGGAAGCGGACGGCAAGGCCGCGGTCCTGATGCCCGGACCTCCGCGCGAACTCAAGCCGATGTTCAAAAACCACGTTCTTCCCTGGCTGCTCGAAAAGGCTGGACACCGGCTCTATTCACGCGAGATCCGCATCTTCGGTCGGGGCGAATCGGACGTCGCGTATGCGCTCGACGATCTCTTCAAGAATCAGACGAACCCGACGATCGCGCCGTACGCCAAGACCGGCGAGGTCACCCTGCGCGTCACTGCCCGCTGCCGTGACGAAGCCGATGGCGAAGCGCTCGTTACGCCGATGATCGAAACGATCAAAAACCGGCTCGGAGACGTCGTCTACGATACGAACGGCCGCGAGCTTGCCGAAGTCTGCCATCACAAACTGATCGAGATCGGCAAAACGCTTGCCGTCGCGGAAAGCTGCACCGGCGGAAGACTGGCCGACGCGTTCATCAACTACCCCGGCAGCTCGGCGTACTTTATCGAGGGTGACGTGACCTACTCGAACGACGCGAAGATGCGCCGTCTCGGCGTTTCAAAGGAAACGCTCGACACCGTCGGCGCGGTCTCCGAGGAATGTGCGCGTGAAATGGCCGAGGGCTGCCGCAAGCACGCGAACGCGGACTTTGCCCTGTCCACGACCGGCTACGCAGGCCCCGACGGCGGCGAGCCCGGAAAGCCCACCGGCACGGTGTTCATTGCGCTCGCAAGTGAAGAAGGCACGGTCGTGAAGCGGCTGAACCTGTTCGGCGACCGCGACCGCATCCGGCACTCGGCGGTGCTGAACGCGCTCGATCTTCTGAGAAAAACCATCTGTACGAAATAACGGACAGGTGCTATACTATAATCAACCCGTAAGATTTGAAAGTGAGGAAACCGGATATGTTGGAAAAAGAAAAAGCATTGGAAATTGCACTGAGTCAGATCGAGAAGAGCTTCGGCAAGGGCGCGATCATGAAGCTCGGCGACGCGTCGCGCGTGCCGGTCTCCGTGATTCCGACCGGATGCCTTGACCTGGACCTCGCGCTCGGCGTCGGCGGCGTGCCGCGCGGCCGTGTGATCGAGATCTTCGGACCGGAATCCTCCGGTAAAACGACCATCGCCCTGCACATCGTCGCGCAGGCGCAAAAGGCGGGCGGCACTGCCGCGTTCATCGACGCGGAGCACGCGCTCGATCCCGTCTATGCCGAGCATCTCGGCGTGCAGATCGAGGATCTGTATGTTTCTCAGCCGGACACCGGCGAACAGGCGCTCGACATCGCGGAAGCGCTTGCAAGAAGCGGAGCCATCGACGTGATCGTCATCGACTCGGTCGCGGCGCTCGTTCCGAAGGCGGAGCTCGAAGGCGATATGGGCGATTCGCACGTAGGGCTTCAGGCGCGTCTGATGTCGCAGGCGCTTCGTAAGCTCACCGGCTGCGTTGCAAAGACCAACACCGTCGTGATTTTCATCAATCAGCTCCGTGAGAAGGTCGGCGTCATGTTCGGCAACCCCGAAACGACGACCGGCGGCAAGGCGCTGAAATTCTACGCCTCCGTGCGCATGGACGTTCGCCGCATCGAAACGCTCAAGGCGGGCAACGAAGCGGTCGGGTCGCGTACGCGCGTGAAAATCGTCAAGAACAAGGTCGCGCCGCCGTTCCGCACTGCGGAATTTGATATGCTCTACGGCGAAGGCATCTCCAAGGAGGGCTGCATCCTCGATATGGCGATCGACCGCCGCATCATCATCAAGTCCGGCTCGTGGTTCTCCTACGGCGATATGCGCATGGCGCAGGGCCGCGAGAACGCGCGACTGTTTTTGAAGGACAACCCCGAGGTCTGCGACGAGATCGAAAACAAGATCAAGGCACAGATCGAGGAGCAGCGCAAAAAGGACGCCGAGGCCGCTGAAGCCAAGCGCCGCGCCCGCGAGGCCGCGCTCCGCGGCGACGACGATCTCGTTCCCCCGCCGGAGTTTTAAGCTTGCGGCAATGAGATGCCACTCGGGGCATACTATGTAACTTTCGATCACGTTCAGGAAGGTTCTCCGACGGAGAGCCTTCTTTATTTTCCATATTATTCCATATTTACCGATTATTCACGGCGATATTACATTTCTGTGACAACTCTGTGACGTTTCGGACGAATTCCTGCGGTATGATCGTGATCAAACAAAAAGAATGCAGCACTTTCGCTTTCGGGATCGTTATATATAGCAGAACCGATAAAGGAGGTACCTTATGAAACGAATCATCATTCTCTGCCTGCTCCTTGCTCTTATCGTCGCCTGTCAGCCGACGCCGGAAAAGGAGTTTGTCGTAAACAAGGGCGACGACCTGCTTTCAGAAGCGATCGGCAAAAACGGCGCGGGCTTTTCCGTTGCGTCGTATCGAAGCGCGCTGCCCGTCGTCTGGGAAGAATCCGTTGAAACGCGCAGCAGCGCTGTGACCTTGTCTTTCAACGCAGAGGTGCTCTTTCCGGACCTCGACGAGCTTCCGACCGTGGAGGTTGCGCCGCGCGGAAATGATCTTGACGCGCTTCTCTGGCTTGGGGAGCATATCGCCGAGGGCGGGTATTATGCGAGGATTCCGGTCGACGTAAACGGCGAAAAGCTGCGTACAAAGGCAGTCGTCCTTTCCGACCTCGAAAGCAATCGCAGCATGAGCGACCGCGCCGAAACGGATCATCCCGAATGGAGTGTGCAGGAGATCGCCGCATACCGGGAGGGACTCGAACAAGAAGCCAAAGCGCTCGCCGAGGAATACAACGCCGCGTCGGACGAGACAGCCGAACGGATCGACGATCTTTCCGCACTGCAAAACGGCGGCATGATCCAGATCGGCCTGTTCAGCAAAAGCGGGCACAACATCGCGGACGTCACGCTCGTTTTCGATCCGCATAATCCGCAGCGCGAGCAGCTCACGATTTGGGGCAGCGGTACGGACCCGGAGTGCTTTTCCTTTTGGCCGGAACCGATCAACGATACAGAAGCCGCGATTCGCGCGGGTGAACAGATTCTGAAGGAGCTCGGCTACGATTCACACTACGCCGTTGCGGAGGCTGCAGAGGGCCTTGCGGGCGTCGGCGTAATCTTTGCGCCGAAGATCCAGGACGTCGGGTACGCACTCGGCGGCGAGGACCCGATCGCCTCCTACGAGGAATACTTCCCGGAGGACCGTCTCGAGCTGATCTTTGCAAAAGGCACGGGGATCCTGCGCTATGTGCAATGGACCGGCAACAGCCGGTTTGTCCGGGAAGCATCAAACAGCGTCGCACTGCTGCCGTTCTCCGAGATACAGGGGATCGTCAAAAAGGATCTCGGATATCTGCTCTCGTGGACGAACGAAAATGTCCGCGAGCGCGCGATCACGATCACCGCGATCCGGCTATGCTATAAGCGTGTCCGTGTGCTGAACGATCAAAAGCGGCTTCTCGTGCCCGCATGGGCGATCGAGGGAAGCGTCACGGACCGCGGCGTTTCGAAGGACGCCGATACCGGCGCAAGCGAACTGTTTACCACGGAAACGCTACACGGAACGCTTCTCGTCGTCAACGCAGTAGACGGTACGGTGATCGAAACCGCAAACAATCCTTGAACACAAAAAAGGAGAAAACGCCATGAACCGAATGATTATTGCTTTCTTGTCCCTCGCCTTGCTTACCGCCTGCGTGCCGACGCCGGAGGAGGAATTTGTCGTGAATAAGGGCGACAACGTTACGGAGCATCAGATCCGAAACGAGCAAAGCAGCGATGCACAGCGCTTTCCGGATCGCTGGGACGAGGACGAAACGCTCGACTGCGGGAAGATCACGGCCTCGATCCATGCCGATATCATACAGCGCACGGACGGCGTCTACCCCGTTTACCGTACCCGCAGGGAGGTTTTTTCACAGGAACGTACGGCGGCGCTGCTCTCGACGCTGCTCGGAACGCCGAAAAGCCGCACGCGTCTCGGATCCACGAAGGACGACTGGAAGCGTGAGTTCCAGGCATTCGTCGACGATTATAACGAATCTACGGACAATCTGCGGAAAAGCGGCGAGCTGACCGCCGAAGTCGAAACGATCTCCGAGGAACAGTTTGCGGCACAGTCTGCATGGTATGCGGAGCAGATCCAGAACGCACCGGATGCACATGATCCGGAGCCGGTCTCCGATTTTGCTTCGGTTCCGGTCAACGACCTCGGCGCACGCTATACGATGACGGACGGCAGTACGGCGATCGTCAGTGTCGGACGCGAAGGCGAGGATGCGCGGTATTTCGATGTGATCCGAGGAGATCTCAACGGATATACGGTCACGGAATCCTCCTGTCAAAAGCAGGCCGGATGGGATCCGGGGCTCTCAGCCGCCTGGAAGGAGCCGTCGATGCGCCGCGAGGACGCCGAACAGGTCCTGACGCAGGAGCTTAACAGGCTTGGACTGTTCGATTTCTCGATCGTCGATGCGCAGAAAGCAAACCTGATGCACCCATACGGCGGCGCGGACCGGGACGGGGCGCAGCGATCCTATACCTCCCTATCGCAGGGCTGGGGCTTTGTGCTTCGGCGGCTGTACGGCGGATATCCCGCCATTTCTTCCCCGATAGAGCCGTCGGCCAGCTTAAACTATGAGAGCGAACCTGACTATGCCAAGGTCACGAACATTCCGGACGAGGAGATCCGCATCCTAATCGACGAAAGCGGGATTATAAGCTTTCGATACAGCCATCCGAAGGAGATCATCGGGATCGAGAACGAGAATGTGGATCTGCTGCCGTTTTCCGAGGTGCAGACCCGTGTGAAAAATACGCTGCGCGCGACGCTGTCCGGCTCATGGCTCGAAAAAGAGGCCGTAACGGAGATTGAGGTCTATCGGCTGCTTCTGACCTGCTATACCGTACACGTGCGCAATTCGGACGATTACTTTGAGATCCCCTGCTGGGTCGTGCTGTTCGACGATCCTTTGACCAAGAGCTTCCGCGACGATCCGGATTCGACGCCGCAGGCGCTTCTCATCAACGCCGTGGACGGGTCGATCATACAGGCGGGATATTGAGAACAGCGGCGTTGTCTATCCTTGCGATAAAACCAAATGAAAAGAATCGGAGGCGCTTATGAAACGAATTATAATGATCTGCTTATTGCTTGCATTGCTTACCGCATGTCAGCCGACGCCGGACGCGGATTTTGTGCCGCAAAAGGATATGACGATAATGATCGAACAGGCGAAGCAAACGCCCGCTTCCGATACGGTGCGGATCGACAGCGGATCGGAAACGCAGGCTACGGATGCAGCTCGCATCGAGACGACGCAGCCGGAGGAGCGCGTGCGGCTTTCTTTTACGGGCAAGACCACCGACGATTTTCGCGTCGAGGTCGATGCTGCCGTCACACGACCGGATGCGCCGATGCCGATTATCCGGGTTGTCAAAAAAGAAATGGATACGGAAACAGCGAATCGGTATTATCAGGTTTTGACGGAAGGAATTGATTTGTATACGGAATACCAGATCAATACGGCTCCGGCACTTGACAAAAAAATCCAAGCCGCGATGGATGCGATTGCCAACGGAAATACCGATCAGCCGATGAAAGATTATCTGAATCAGCTGATTGAAAAACGCAAAACTGCTCCTAATACGATTGGTGAACCGGTGAAAGAGATCGATATTCAAACCGCATCGCATTTATACTCTGTCAACGAATTGCAGGAGTTTCAGATTACCAAACAATCCGTATTCTTCATCAATCAAGAAGTGTATGCGGATACGGCAATGGATTCTCGTTACGAAGACGGAGAAACGCAATATGTGCTTGGACGGGTAGCAATACCGTCCGGTTACGAAGGAATCTCTATGACGCCGAAACAGGCAGAAGCTGAAGTATCGGCAATTTTGGAGAAGACCGGACTTTCGGAGTTTCGAGTAACGGATCTGTTACTAACCAAGTATGACGAATGCGGATGCGTTTATGTCGCGTTGTGTGATCGTTACATCAACGGAATCCCAGTCGCGCATCCTGCACAGTCATCCGGAAGCTACATGGGATCTACGACCCCTGCATGGGGCTATGAACAAGCAATCGTTTGTATCAATGATAAAGGTGTTGCTTTGTTCCAATACCGTGCCCAACTTCAATTGGAAGACGTTCTTGTTGAAGATGCAAATCTGCTGTCGTTCGATCGAATTCTGGAAATCTTTCAGAACATGATGTGTACGCATCATGAAGTGGAGGTCGTGGATGAGTCATATGGGAATCAATCCTTGACTTATCACATCACAGACGTCACGCTGTCTCTGCAGCGAATCAGTGAAGAAGGAAGCATTGAATATGGACTTTTGGTACCGGTATGGAACTTTTGGGGGTATGCCTCTGTCGTATCACGAGAAGACGGCAGTGCATATGACTGGAACCATATCGAGGGATGGAAAGGAAAGAAACCGATCCTTACGCTCAACGCCGTCACAGGCGCGGTGATCGACCCGATCAAGGGATATTGAGCGCCTGCGGCGCGGTGATATCCGCGCTTTACGCGGGTGAAATCTGCTTCGCAGGTGAAATCGCTTCGCGGTGATATCTTCCCCACGGGAAGGTTCAGGAGGATTCTCCTGCCGGAGAATCTCTGATTATTCCCTATCAGTAAACAAAACGGGAGGCGGCGGTCCCGTCTCCCGAAATGTTCAGCACTTCTTCTGCAGCTTGGTTTTATTGCCCTTGGCGTCCACGATATAGGTGTTGTCCAGATGCGCCTGAAGCGAGCTTTTGAAATCCGCGATGTATGCTTTTCGCAGGCGGTCGCGCTCCTCCGTTTCCTCCGCGGAGAGGCCCTCCGCCTTTGCTTTTCTTGCAAGCTCGTTGATGCGGTCGATGTGTTCCTGTTTCATAATCGTTCCTCCGTGCCCGTTATTGTACACAACAACGCCGTATTTGTAAAGCGTTCGCTATAAATTTACAGTTCTGTGATTGACTTTTGCGCTGCACAGGGATAAACTGCTATCGTATGAAGAAAAATCTGTCAGTATTTATCATTCTGCTTGTTCTGACGAGCCTTTTCGCATGCCGCGAAGAAGCTGCGCCGGCGTCGTCGTCTGTTTCGCCTTCTTCGCCCACGGCCGTACCGTTCGCGGAGCACGAGGTCGTGCCCGTGACCGAAGCGACGCCGGGCGTAGATCCCGTTATCGCCGTTCCGAGCCCCGTTCCGGACGAGGATCCCGTGATCGCTGCGCCTCCGACCGAAGCGCCGGTCTCGCTTCCTCCCCTTCCGACGGACACGCCCTCTCCGACGCCTACGCCGGAGCCGACGCCCGCGCCTACGCCTACACCGATCCCGTACGACGCAGAAATGGAAGCGCGGATGCTGAAAGCATTCGAAACCGATACGGAAACAATCCGGACCGTCTCCACAAAGGGAGGCTTGCCTGCCGTTTTGGACAGTCTCGGTGACGAACCTCAGCGCATTACGCCGTTTGTCAAGCTTGAGGGCGTCTGGCGGCATGAATGGATCGTTCTGGATACCGTCGAAAACGACTCGCGGACGTATCTGCGCGTCCGACCGATCGGCGGCACAGGCGACGGTTACATTGACGTGCGCAATACGCTTGAGACACAGCTTGTCGCCCCCGAAAGCATCTACGCCGTGATGGTGCGCCCGAACGGTCTTGTGTACAGCGCGCGCACGGTCGCCGCGCCGGTCGTTGCGCACGTGGATTACGGTGTGCTCCGCGTGATCGGCGTCGATCCCGAAAAAGGCTTTGCCGCAGTCATCACGGGCGACGGAAAAACCGGCTATGTTGAGCCCGGTCAGATTCGTTATGTCAGCGCGGAAGAATTTGCCGTATACCTGCGTCAATCTTCTGAGACGCCTGAAAGCAATTTCTCGCTCGAAGCGCTTGTTTCGGATGCGCAGGCGTATGTCGGCGAGCCATATACGGATTCCGCATCGTTTCTCTACGATATTCTGAACGCAGAAGGTCTTCACTTCAACGAGGTCTATTATCGGTTTTATCAAAAGCCGCTCGATGATGAAACGCTTTATCCGAAGCATCTTTATGTGACCGCCGTCTATAACACGCTGTTGTTCAAACTGTTCAACACTGCGGGAGATCTCGTAACCTGCAACGGCGAGGAAACCGAATGGGCGTACGTCGGATCGTTTGATGAGATCGAAGAAGGCGACCTTCTCTTCTTTTCAGACGTCTCCGGCAAAGGAAATGCGGTCGTCCCGGACGTCGAGGTCGTGATTCACGGTAAGTATTCCGGCGACGTCACCGATTGCGGACTCTATCTCGGCGAAGGCCGCATGCTGACCGTAAGAAGCGGCAGAGTTGCGGACGTCGAGATCGATCAGATCACACAAAGCACTTTTGATTGTGCGCGCCGCATCTACCCCTCCGTCACCGACGAACGCGCACACTTCATCGAGTGCATGATCTCGGAAATCTACGACCGGCTCGGTACGCCGTATCATTCGATCAAACGCACCGGCGATGCATCCTATGATTGTTCCGGCCTGATCTGTTGGATCTTCCGCGGCTATGACTATTACCGCGCCGTCCCGAAGGAGCCGACCCTCGATCTCACCGCTCAGGCTTGGAGCCAGATAAAGGAGCTTCTGAACGCTACAAGCCGCATGACCTTTGTCGATACCGGAATCCCGAACGGCGACCGCGAAGCGCTGAAAAACCTGCAGCGCGGCGATTTTGTTCTGTTGCTGAACGAAAAGCGAAACCGTGTCGGACATGTCATGGTTTACCTCGGCGACAATACGGTCATTCACTCCACGACCATCGAAGGCCGCTACCGCGGTACGCTCGTCGCACGATTCCGTACGCATCTCCAGTATCTGTATTATTGCTCGCGCCGCATTGACGAGATACGGCCTCTGAACTGAACTCTTCAGAAAATACGATGATCCTCCGGTGTGTCCGGAGGATCGTTTTTGAATGTCTTTATTCCGCAGGATAATCCGATCGCGTGCCGTCCGCATAGAGAAAGATCGCGCGGACGCCGTACCGTCTGAGAAGCGGAACGCTTCTCTGCTCGCCGAGCACAAAGCATGCGGTGGAAAGCGCGTCGCAAAGATCGGACCGCACGCCGACGATCGTGACGGACGCAAGTCCGTTCTGCACCGGCCAACCGGTCTCGGGATCAAGGATATGATGGTAACGCACTCCGTCCAGGTCGAACCCTCGCTCGTAGACGCCGCTCGTAACGACAGCCGCGTCGGAAAGCTCCAGCACGACCGCACTGTCTTCCGGTGTTCCGTTCGGATCGCGGACGCCGACGGTCCACGGATTTCCGTCCGGCTTCGAGCCGATGACGATCACATTCCCGCCCATGTTGATGCAGGCGGACGTCACGCCCTGCGAACGCATATATTCCGCAACACGATCCGCGATATAGCCTTTTGCAATGCCGCCGAGGTCGATCTCTGCGCCGTTTCTGAGCGTTACGGTATTGCCGTCGATCTCAATATTCCGATAGTCGACCTTCGCCGCTGCGGCGGAAAGCGCATCCCCGTCCGGCAGTACGGGATCGTCGGCAAGAAAATTCCACAGTGCCGACGCCGGCGCGATGCTCGCGTCGAATGCGCCGTCGCTTACCGCGCCGATCTCGACGGCAAGGCCGAGAAGCGCCGCGGTTTCCGGCTGTACCTCGACCGGCGCGCCTTCGGCATGATTGAGCCGATATACGTCGCTTTTCTCGACCGTTTTGCTGAAAACGCGATCATAATCCGTACAGATCTTCAGCGTCGCGTCGACCGTTTCCTGCGACGCGTACGCCGTGACCGTGATCACCGTGTCGCAGGCAAAACCCGCCGCGGAATGCGGAACAGCTTCCGTCCTGCAGCCGATCGGCGGTAAAAGCAGAAGCACGAGCAGGCAAGCAAGAATGCGTTTCATGCGCCCTTTCTCCTTTCGTACCGTTCGATTCCGTAAAACGCGCCGCGCGCCGCAACGCCGAGCAGCAGCCCGGTCGCGGTCCCGCTGATCAAGAGCCACGGCGCATAGACGAGGATCGGTCGAAGCGAAATCAGAGCGATCCCGACCGCGCATTGACCGAGGATGTGCAGGATCCCGCCGATTGTGCTCACCGGGATCGGCGAAACGCCCCTGATCCGGTGCAGCAGCAGCATTCCGACGACCGACAGCACGCCGCCCGCAAGCGCATACAGCGCGCCGACGGCATTGCCGAAAAGCAGCGACGAAAGCCCGACCTTCAGGAGCATCAGAATGCCCGTTTCATGCGGGCGCATATAAAAGACCGCATAGAGAAGGACGAGATTGGACAGTCCGAGCTTGATCCCGGGAACCGAAGGCACGAGCGGGATCAGCGAATCGATATAGCCGAGGATCAGCGCGGCGGCGGTGAGGATCGCCATTTTGGTCAGCGTACGAACGTTCATTGCCCGTCCCCCGCATATTCGACATATACCCGATGCGGCGCGCAGACGATCCACGTACCGAGCGGACGCGTTTTTACCGTATCTGCGTTCAGCCGTCCCTGTTTTTCACATTCGTGATGCGGACAGTTCGCATGCTCCATCCACGCTTCGCCGTTTTCGATGCGAATGACGTTTTCGTCGCCCTCGCCCGTTGCCGTATCGGCGATCGCGCCGTTGCGGATCACAACCATACGCGTTTCATCTGCGGGAACGGTCAGGGCCTGTCCGTTTCCGTAACGGATCACAAAGGCGGCGGAAACGGCCGGTTTCGGACGCAGCAGCAGAAGCAGAACAACCGCAAGCGCGGCAAAAGCGATCGCCGCGCCAGTCAGGATCCAATTCAGTTTTTTCCGGTCAACGACCGTATTCCGTTCCATCGGGTCCTCCGTCCCTTTTATCCGTCAGAATGTGCTTGAACCTCCGCGCCGTATCCCGCAGCATATTCTCATGAAACGGGTCGCCGAGCCCTGCGTCGCGCAGCGTCTCGAAAAGCGTCGCGCCGTCCGGTCGTGCAGCGACCCTGCGATATGCATCGGCCGCGCCCTCAGGATCCTCCGTGCCGATGCAAAAAAGCGCCAGCGCCGCGGTCGTGCCGACCGCATAGCTGATATAGTAGAACGGCTGCTGAAACGTATGCGGGATCTGCGTCCACGTACGCGCCTCGACACCGAACGCATCGAGCCCGTATGACGCGCTGAGGCGCCCGTATTCGGCGTTCAGCCGCTCGAGGGTCAGATCCTCGCAGCCGTATGCAAAGCGCTGAAATTCATCCTCCATGCAGCCGTCGACAAGCGCATAAAGCGCATAGAAAAGTTCCGCGTCCCGCGCTGCATCGGATAAATCTCCGTATATGGTATCATATCGCAAAACGGTCAGCAGTTCAAGTCCCAGCGCGTCGATTTCGGCAAGATCGAGCGTGTTTCCGCGCCGTGTCACATCTCCGTTCCGGTAAAACGAAGCGAAGTGTCCGAATTCATGGATGATCGCGGGCAGCGCGTCGAACCCGTTCGTCCACGCGCCGAACAGAAACGGCGTGCCGTAAGAATCGAAATACGTTGTAAAGCTCCCGGGCATTCGTACCGTGTCGCTTCCGAGGTCGTACATCCCATGCGAAGTCATATAGTCCCACGGTTCGTTCATTTCCGGCAGGATCGACACGATCGCCGCGCGGATCCGTTCCATCGTCGGCTCCTGTTCAAATACGCTACCGTAAAGCTGCGCCGCCGCCCTGAAAAACGCGTGCTGCATGTCCGAAAGCAGCGGCGCAAACTCCGTCTTTACGATCCGGATCAGCTCCTCCGCCTCACGCGGCGTGTAATCCCGATCAAAGCATGCGTAGCGATAATCGGCATAGGACGGGAAGCCCAGCTCCCGCGCGATCGCGTTGCGTACCGGAACGAGCTCCAGAAAGATCTCCCCCGCCCTTTCATTGAACAGCTGCAGATAGGCTTCGTACAGCGCCGCAAACGCCTCCTCCGGGAGCGTCGGATCGTTCAGAATCGCATCTCCCGTCCAGCGCGTTCCGTTCCGCTCGACCGTCAGCGTTTCGGAAAGCGCCTCATATCTCCCGATCAGCTCGCGTTCATTTGCAAACAGCGGTTCCAGCGCCGGATCCGCCAACGCATCCGCCCGCCGCAGCGCTTCCACCGTTTCCGCATCGTACTGATCCGAGATCGCCGGATCCTGCGAGAGCAGCAGCGCCGCGTCGACGAGCAGCGCGCCGAGCGTGTCGAGCCGTACCGAAAGCGCGTCGTACCGCCGTTTGTTCTCCTCGTTTGTCACATCGAGGCAATATCGCACATACGCAAGCGCAGCGTCGGAGTTCAGCTTTTGATACGCCTCCGTCCGCGCATCCAGCGCGGCCTGCGCCCGTTCTCCGTTCAATTCGCCGCGCTCGATCCGAAAGAGCAGTTCTCTCGTCCGCGCGATCTCGAGCCCGGCGTCTTCCCCCGATCCATTCAGCTCCGAAAACGTGAGGTCTGTGTGACGCACGGGTTCGACCGGAGCCGTTTTGCCGCATGCGCAGCCAATGAACAGAAAGATCGTCAAGATCAGGGAGAAGAACCGTTTCATGCGTCGCCTTTCCGGATTGTCCGGACATTCTTTCTTCCGGGCGCATCCGGGAAAGCATATGCGGAAATCCGTCGATTTTTGCCCGAAAGCGAAAGAAGCGGTTGTCATATCGCGAGAAATATGGTATAAAGTAAAATAGTGAGGTATGGATATGAAAATTGTCGTATTGGCAGGCGGTCTTTCCCCCGAACGCGACGTGTCGTTCTCGAGCGGGACCATGGCCGCAAACGCATTGCTTTCCCTGGGGCATCAGGCGATCCTGATCGACCTCTTTTTCGGCTTACCCGATTGGGACGGCAAGACCGATCTCTTTCAGAGCGCAAAACCTCTTCCGCCGTTCCGAGTCTCGGAATCGGAGCCGGATCTCGACGCGCTGCGTCTATCCCGCCCGGAGGGGTTCAACGAATACATCGGGCTGAACGTTCCCGAGCTTTGCGAGCAGGCGGATATCGTCTATATGGCGCTGCACGGCGACTGCGGCGAAAACGGCGAGCTGCAGGCGTTTTTCGACGCGCGCGGCATTCGCTACACGGGCTCCGGCGCCGCGGGCTGCCGCAATGCAATGGACAAATGGATCAGCAAGCAGATGTTCGAGGCGGCAGGCATAATCACTCCGCGCGGCACGCTTTTACGCTCGGGCGATCCGTTCGATCCCGATACGCTCCCCATCCCCTGCGTCGTCAAGCCCTGCAACGGCGGCTCGTCGATCGGCGTTTCGGTCGTCACCGACCGCCGCGATCTCTATGACGCGCTGAAGCTCGCGTTCTCGATGGAGCACACGATCCTCGTTGAGGAGTACATCAAGGGCCGCGAGCTGTCCTGCGGAATCCTGGGCAGCGAAGCGCTCCCGCCGATCGAGATTATCCCGCTCCACGGCTTTTACGATTACAAAAACAAATATCAGGCAGGCGCCTCGCGCGAGGTCACGCCCGCCGAGATCGGACAGGAAGCGACCGAAAAGATCCAAAGGATCGCCAAGCAGGTCTTTACGCTTTTAGGGCTTTCGGTCTACGGCCGCATCGACTTCCTTCTCACGGAAAACGGCGACGCCTACTGTCTCGAAGCGAACACGCTCCCCGGCATGACCCCGACCTCCCTGCTCCCGCAGGAGGCGGCCGTCAAGGGCTACTCCTACGAACGGCTCTGCGACACGATCATTTCGCTGTCGCTCCAAAAGTGATATGGCTGCAAGATTCACGATCAAAGAATTGCTGGAAGCCACCGGCGGCACGCTCTTTGCGCCCGCCGATTTCGGCGATCCCGTCGTCGACGGACTGACCATCGACACCCGAACGCTCACGCCCGGCATGGGCTACGTCGCGATCCGCGGCGGCACGTTCGACGGGCACCGTTTTATCCCGAACGCCATGGAAAAGGGCGCGGTCCTCAGTATTTCCGACACCGACGTACCGTACCCGCATATCCGCGTCGAAAACACGGTGCTCGCCTATCAGAACATCGCGAAAATGCACCGCGAGCGGTTTGATCTGCCGGTCGTATGCATCACCGGCAGCGTCGGCAAAACGACGACGAAGGAGATGGTCAAGGCTGTCCTCGAAACGACGCTCCGCACCCACGCGACCGTCGGCAACCTCAACAACCAGACCGGCGTTCCGACGACGGTGCTTCAGATCAACGAAACGCATGAAGTCTCCGTCATGGAGCTCGGCACAAACCATTTCGGCGAGATCGACGCGATCGCACGCGTTGCCGAGCCCACGATCTGCCTGTTCACGAACATCGGCGAAGCGCACATCGAGTTTTTCGGCTCTCGCGAGGGCATTTTCCGCGGCAAGACCGAAATGCTCAAACACATGCGTCCCGGCGGCACGATCGTTGCAAACGGCGACGACGAATATCTTCGCACGATCCCGAACGCAATCACCTACGGGCTTTCCGAAGGCGTGACCGTCCGCGCAGTCGATCTCTGCGAAAACGGCCTTGCCGGCGTTTCCTTTACCGCCGAGCTGTTCGGAAAACGGCTCCCCGTCCGTCTTTCCGTTGCAGGAAAGCATATGGTCCAAAACGCGCTTGCCGCGCTGACCGTCGCACATCTTCTCAACGTGCCGGACGAAGCGGCGCTCGCAGCGCTTGCGGTTTTCCAGCCCGGCGCCGGACGCTCGGGCGTCATCCGTACGAACCGATTCACGATCATCGACGGCTCCTATAACTGCAATCCGACTTCGATGGAGGCCGCGCTCGACGTGCTGAACGCAGCATCCGGGCGCAAGGTCTGCATCTTCGGCGATATGCTCGAGCTCGGGCTCGACGCGCCCGCTTTCCACGCGCGCATCGGCGCGTACGCAAAGAAGCTCGGCATCGACCGGATGCTGACCGTCGGCCCGCTTGCAAGGAATGCCGCGTTCGATTCGGCAGACGCATTTGAGACCGTCGACGCGCTGATCAAAGCGCTTCCCGCTCTTTTGTGCGACGGCGACACGATCCTTGTCAAAGCCTCGTTCGGCATGCACCTTTCCGCCGTCGTCGAAGCGATCAAAGCACTTTAAGAGGCAAAGCGATGGATCCCGAATTCGTACGCATATACTCCCTGTTTTTCACATCTGCTCCGATCTCCGCAGAAACGATCGATTCAAGCCACGGAGACGATGATTTTCGCACGACCTTTCTTGTCGAAACGGAAGCCGGCACCAAAGTCGTGCTGAAGCTCGCCGACAATGATTTCACCTTTCCCGAGAAAATCGCCGTTTGGCAGCGCACGATCGAGGAGTACCGGAAACTCGGCTACGATTGCCCGCGGATCCTTGCGGACAGGACGGGCAGCTTCCCCGTCGTTTCGTACCGCGAACGCCGCTGTACCGCGTATGCCGAGGAATTTTCAACGTACCGCACCGCAGAGGACAGGGACAGTGAAGAAACGGATCACGCGCTGTATGAAACGTACAAGCGGGACGTCTGGCACATGACGGCGCAAATTGCCGCAAAGCATTTCGATTACACATCATACCCCTCTGCATACTGTCTGTTCGATACGTTCTGCCCGAGCGATAAAACGGACGAGGTCCTCGATAACGCGCTGGCATGGAAAGAATACGCAAGCACGCTGCCCGATCCCTTTCGGGAACAGGTCGAACGGATCTATAGCATATGGTCGGAAAACCGCGCCGCACTGGAGCCCATTTACCGTACCCTGCCGAGCTCCGTATTCCAGGCCGATCTCAATCCCACCAACATTTTGCTCGACGATTCGGGCCGGTTTGTCGGCGTTTGCGATTTCAATCTTTGCGGCAGAGAGGTCTTTCTGAACTACCTCATGCGCGAAAACTACGGTGATTTCGGCAAAGAGCTTGCCATGATCCGCGACGTGCTGAAAATCGTCAGCGCGGATTACCGGTTTTCGGATGCAGAGAAGGATGCCGCGCCGATGCTGTACCGCTGTCTGAAGCCGCTGTCGTTTATCAGTCTCGATACACTGAAGGAATGCGGAACCGATCCGCTGGCGATCCGGACCGTCCTGGACGAAACGGAATATTATCTGACCGCCGATATTGATTTCAGATCCTGCATGGAATAACGCAAAAGGAGCCGCGCTGTACGGCTCCTTCTTGTATTGCTCTGCTTATCTGAGACGTTCGACGGTTTTCAGGAGCGCGTCGACACGGTCCGTCTTTTCCCACGGAAAGTCGGGATTGCCGAAATGTCCGTTCTTTGCGGTCTGCTGATAGATCGGACGGCGAAGGCCGAGCGTTTCGATGATCGCCTTCGGACGAAGATCGAACACCTCCGCGACTGCCTTTTCCAGCAGCTCGTCGGGGACCGTGCCCGTTCCGAACGTGTCCACGCGCACGGAGACCGGCTTTGCGACGCCGATCGCGTAAGCAACCTGCAGTTCGCAGCGGCGGGCAAGCTTTGCCGCCACAATGTTCTTTGCGATGTAGCGGGCCATGTAGCACGCGCTCCGGTCGACCTTCGTCGGATCCTTGCCGGAGAACGCACCGCCGCCGTGGCGAGCGTAGCCGCCGTAGGTGTCGACAATGATCTTGCGGCCGGTCAGGCCCGAGTCGCCCTGCGGACCGCCGATAACGAAGCGGCCGGTCGGGTTCACAAGGATGCGCGTATTCTCGTCGAACAGCGCCGCGGGCAGCGCGGGACGGATGACGTATTCGATCATATCGCGTTCAAGCTGTTCGTGCGTGACGTGCTCGTCGTGCTGCGTGGACAGGACGACGGTGTCGATATGGATCGGCTTGTCGCCGTCGTATTCAACGGTGACCTGCGCCTTGCCGTCGGGACGCAGATAGGTCAGCGTGCCGTTCTGACGGACCTTGGTGAGCTTTCTGGTCAGCGCGTGCGCAAGGTCGATCGGCAGCGGCATCAGGATCGGCGTTTCGTCGCAGGCATAACCGAACATCATACCCTGATCGCCCGCGCCGGTATCGAGCGGATCGGCGTCGATTCCCTGCTTGCTTTCGAGCGAGCGGTCAACGCCCAGCGCGATGTCCTCCGACTGCGCATCGAGCGCGACGATCACGCCGCAGGTGCTGCCGTCGAAGCCGAACTTTGCGCGGTTGTATCCGATGTCGCAGACGGTTTTCCGGACGATGCTCTGGATGTCCACGTAGCATTCCGTGGTGATCTCGCCCATGACGAGCACGAGCCCCGTCGTACAGGCGGTTTCGCATGCCACGCGGGCGTTGGGGTCCTTCTCGAGGATCGCGTCGAGCACGGCGTCGCTGATCTGATCGCAGATCTTGTCGGGATGCCCGATCGTGACCGATTCACTGGTAAAATACGATTTTCTCATGTTCTCCTCTTTCCGCCTTACCGACAAACAAAAAAGCTCACCGAGATGAGCTTCTATTCATCTCATCTTTCAGCTTTCGCTGCGGGAATTGGCACCTTGCAAATGCAGGTTGCCGGACTTCACAGGGCCCGTCCCTCCGTCACTCTTGATAAGGCTATTCATTTTTTCGGCTGTATTGTATCATCGAATCTTGCAAAATGCAAGCGATTTCTTTATAATATAAGCAAGTATTTTTTTGAGGTGCCGCATGAAACGTCTGTTTGCTCTTCTTCTCGTGATCCCCCTTCTGTTCGGCTGCGCAAAAACGACCGTAAACGGGATCATCCAATGGGGCGAAGGCGGCGGCACGGACACGCTGATGCGTCCGCTGTGCCAGCTTACCGAGGAGTATCTTCAGGGAACGATCTCGCTGCGCAACATGACCGGCGGCACAGGCACCGTCGCGACCCAGTACGTTTACGACAAGCCCGCCGACGGCACATATCTGCTGCTCGGCGCCGAGAACCCTGCGATGTACGACGCATTGGGCCTTTCCGATCTGACTTATGAGGATTTCGACTGCGTGATCCTGATCGGCAGCGAAACAGTCGGCGTGACCGTTGCGTCCGATTCGCCCTATCGCGACTTTGCCTCTCTGATCGACGCGGCAAAGGCCAACCCGGGAACGGTCCGCCTTGCGACCACCGCAAAGGGCGGCCTACCCTGGACCGTCGCGCGGTTCATCGAAGCCGTCACCGGCGCGACGTTCCGCGAGGTTCCATACGACAGCGACGCCACTGCACGCGCCGCCGTCATGAACGGCGAATGCGAGGTGACCGTCATGAAGCTTCAGGCCGGGCTCGAAGCGGTCCGCGAGGGCAAGCTCCGATACCTCTGTCTGCTTTCCGACGAACCGGTCGACGCACTTTCGGACGTGCCTCCGATCACCGAATACGATCCCGCGTTTCGGCAATACCTGCCCTGGGGGCCGTTCTACGGTGTTTTTGTCAAGAAGGGCACCGACGCGCAAACCCGTGAAAAGCTGTCCGATGCGTTTTTGAAGGGCTTTTCCGAACCGGAATACCGGAAGCTGCTTGCCGAACTGCACGTCGATCCGCTCGGCCTTTCCGGCGATGAGGCGAACGCATGGATCGCGGCATGGCGTACGGCGAGCCTTGCCGCACTGAACGCGCAATGAAGCGCTTTCTCAAAAGCTTCACATCGGACCGGATCTTTGCGATCCTTCTGCTGCTCGGTTCCTGCGGCGCGTTTCCCGCGTCGCTTCTTTTGATGCTGTCCGGCGCCGACCGGAACGCGACCGTATTTCCGCTTGCCGTGTCGTCCGCGTTTCTGCTTTTTGCCGTGCTCAACGTCATATTTGCGTTTCGCAGAGCATCCGACGCGCCGCGCGGCTCGCTTTCGTCCGTGCTGTGGGTCTGCGCGCTTCTTCTGGGGCTTTGCGCCGGGCTTCTGCTGCACATTCCGTTCTGGATCCTCTGTCCCGTCTTTCTGTTCGCTGCGTCGTTCGTCGTGCTGAAGCAGAAATGGCTCCCGTCGCTGCTGTCGGCGGCGATCACGACCGGGCTCGTCTATCTCGTGTTCGCGGTACTGTTCCGCGTTCCGCTCCCGTGAGGCGCTTATGCAGGATGTTCTGAACGCGTTCTCCTTTCTGATCCGTCCCGAGGTGCTGTTCCCCGCGGCGCTCGGCACGCTGCTCGGCGTCTATATCGGCGCGATCCCCGGCCTGTCCGGTACGATGGCGGTTTCACTGCTCGTTTCGTTGACCTACGCCTGGTCCGAGGTCCCCGCGATCGCGCTCATTATGGGCGTGTTCGTCGGCGTGGTCTACGGCGGTTCTCGGTCCGCGATCCTTCTGAACATTCCCGGCGCGCCGGCCGCCGTCGCCACCGGCTTTGACGGCTATCCGCTCGCGCAGAAGGGCAAGGCCGCGCAGGCGATGGGGCTTGCGTGCGTGCAGTCCTTTATCGGCACGATGCTCGGCATCCTCGCGCTTGCGTTTCTGACGCCGCAGATCGCGAAGATCTCCTCCGCGTTCAAATCGGTGGACTATCTTCTGCTCGGTCTTCTGGCACTGCTGCTTGTCGGAAGTCTCTCCCGCGGGAGTCTTCTGAAAGGGCTTCTGGGCGCGGCGCTCGGATTGTTTCTGGGCTGTGTCGGCAATTCCTATTCCGTCAACCGCTTTACGCTCGGCGTCCCGTATCTGAACGGCGGGATCAGCTTTATCGTCGCCATGATCGGTCTGTTCGGCGCGGGCGAAGCGCTCTATCAGCTTTCGGTCGACACGCCTCCGGTAAAGCAGGAGGTCCCGAAACGCATCGTTCCGCCGCTCAGGACGGTGATCAGGCATCTGCCGCTGACCCTGTGGAGCTCGATCCTCGGCATCTTCGTCGGCGCTTTGCCCGGCGCGGGCGGCGACATGGCTGCGCTCTTAAGCTACGATACGGCGAAGCGCACGGTCCGCAAAAACGAGGTCCCCTTCGGCGAAGGCGCCGTAGAGGGGCTGATCGCGCCGGAGACCGCGAACAACGCGGCGATCGGCGGCGCGCTGATCCCCATGCTGACCCTCGGCATTCCCGGCGACGCGATCACGGCGGTGCTGCTCGGCGCACTCTCGATGCGCGGCGTAAGCCATCTGTCCCTCTTCGACAAGCGTCCCGATCTGTTTTCCCTGATCCTTGCCGCGCTTGTGCTGTCCGCGATTTTCCTGCTGCTGTTCGGACTGACCGGCATACGGCTTTTTGTGCACGTGCTGAAGATCCCGAAGGGCATCCTGATGCCGATCATTCTGATTTTGTGCGCGATCGGCGCGTACGCGATCAATACGAACGTTTACGATGTGCTCCTTATGGTCGGCTTCGGCTTTCTCGGCTTTGCGCTGAAGCGCTTCTCCTACCCCGTGGCGCCGGTCGTGCTGGGGCTGATCCTCAGAGAGCTTCTCGAGGCCAATACGGTCCGTGTGATGCTGCTGTTCGGCGAACGTTCGATGTTCAGCGTGCTTACGCCGTTTCTGCTGCTTGCGCTGATCGCCTTGCCGATCCTGTCCCGCATCCGGGGAAGAAAGGAGCGCGTATGAAGCTTTCGATCGAACGCGCAAACGGCGTGCTTTTCGCGCCGCCGTCCAAATCCGCCCTGCACCGCCGCCTGATTCTGAACGCGCTCGCAGGCTGTTTCGACGTGCCTGCGGATCCATGTACGGACGTTTCCGTAACCGCAAACAGCTTACAAGCTCTGCAGTCCGGCGCGACGGTCGATCTGAAGGACTGCGGCGCTGCGCTCCGGTTTCTGCTGCCGGTCTCCCTTCTGTTTTCCGGCGCATGTTTTACGGGCAGTCCGCGGCTTTCTGAACGTCCGATTCTCCCGCTGATTGAGGTGCTGCGCGAACACGGTGCGTCCGTATCGAACGACGCCCTGCCGCTGACCGTCTCGGGTACGCTGCGTCCCGGCGATTACACGCTCGACGGCAGCGTCAGTTCGCAGTTTTTCAGTGGTCTTTTGCTGACGCTCCCCTTCCTTTCCGGCGACAGTACGCTGCGTTGGACGGCACCGCCCGTATCCGCGGGCTATATTTCGCTGACCGAACGGATGCTGGAAGAGCACGGCGTTTCGGTGATTCGCACGGAATACGGGTACCGGATCCCCGGCGGTCAAAAACCTCGCGCTTTGCCGCTTACGGTCGAAGGCGACTGGTCGTGCGCCGCGCCGATGCTGATCCTCGGCGCGATCCTCGGCTCCGTGACCGTGACCGGACTCGATCCGAGCAGCAAACAGCCCGATCGCAAAGTCCTCGATGTGCTGCACCAATGCGGCGCAAGGGTCGAAATCTTCATCGATTCCGTGACCGTTTCCAAAGGAAAGCTTACCGGGTTCAAATGCAGCGGCGAGCCTGCGCCGGATCTGATCCCCGTGCTTGCTGCGCTCGCATGCGCCTCGGAGGGCGATTCCGTGCTCTACCGTCTGAGCCGTCTTCGCGACAAGGAAAGCGACCGGTTTTCCGCGCTTCTTGCGCTTCTTGAATCGCTCGGAGCGGATTTCGAGACCGAGGGTGATCGGGCGATCGCGATCCACGGTCAAGGCTCGATTCCCGGCGGCAAAGCCGACGTCCCGCCCGACCACCGCATGGTGATGGCGGCCGCGCTTCTCTCTGCGGTTTCGGCAAAGCCTGTAAAGATCGGCAATACGAACAGTCTCAGCAAATCCTATCCCGGGTTTTTATCGGATTTTCAGAAGATCGGAGGACGCATCCATGCGATCTGAATGGGGACATAAACTGCATATCATTGTGTTCGGCGCATCCCACGCGCCGGAGCTCGGCGTAACGATGGAGGGACTTCCGAAGGGGCTCTCCGTTGATATCGACGCGCTGCAGGCGTTCCTGGATCGGCGCGCGCCGAAGTCCGACGTCGGCAGTACCGCGCGAAAAGAGCCGGACCGCGTCTTGTTCCGTTCCGGGCTTATCAACGGCGTTACGACCGGCGAACCGCTGACCGCCGTCATCGAAAACAAGGACGCCGATTCGCGCCCATATACGGCTTACCACGACGTACCGCGACCCTCGCACATTGATTATCCCGCGCGTCTGCGCTTCGGCGACGACGTCGATCTCAACGGCGGCGGACATTTTTCGGGCCGCATGACTGCGGCATACTGCATCGCAGGCGGGATCGCGCTCAAGCAGCTTGAGCGGGAAGGCATACGGATCGCGGCGCATCTTTCCGCGGTCGGCGACGCTCAGGACCTGCCGTTTGATCCGGTTGACCCCGATCCCGATCAGCTCTCCGCGATCGGGAAAAAGCCTTTCCCCGTCCTCGACGACGCGCGCGGACAGCGGATGCGGGACGTCATCCGCGAGGCGCAGGCCCGCGGCGATTCCGTCGGCGGCGTGGTCGAGTGCATCGTGACCGGCTTCCCCGCCGGACACGGGACCCCGCTGTTCTCCGGTGTCGATTCCCGGCTTGCGGAGCTGCTCTTTGCCGTGCCTGCGGTTCGCGGCGTAAGCTTCGGAAGCGGCTTTGAGTCCGCGAAAATGACCGGCTCTGCGCACAACGATCCCTATTGTCTCAAAGACGGCGCGGTCCGCACCGAAACGAACCGACACGGCGGGATCCTCGGCGGGATCAGCACGGGGATGCCGATTGTCTTCAATGCGGCGATCAAGCCTGCATCCGGCATCGCGATCCCGCAGAAAACGCTGAATCTGAAAACGGGTGAACCGGATACGCTCGAGATCCGCGGCCGCCACGACGCCTGCATCGCCGTTCGCGTCGTGCCCGTGATCGAGGCCGTCGCCGCGCTCGCACTCTATGACCTGCTGCTGGAGGAAACGCAATGCTGAACGTATACCGCTCCGAACTCGACCGCATCGACGACGCGATCGTCAAGCTCTTTTCCGAGCGCATGAACGTCGTCGAACGGATCGCGGATTATAAACGGAAGAATCATCTCGATGCGCTTGATCCCGACCGTGAACGGATCATGCTCGAACGACTGTCCGCCGCGGTTCCCGAAGACCGGCGCGACGCCGTGCTTGCGCTCTATGAAGCGATCCTTTCGATCAGCAAAGCGCAGCAGCGCATGACGAACACGAACATCGTGCTGATCGGTATGCCCGGCTCCGGCAAAACGAGCGTCGCGCGGCATCTCTCTTTGCTGCTCTCCCGCCCGATCGCTTCAACCGACGAAGCGGTCGAGGCGCGCATCGGCATGCCGATCGAAGCCCTGTTCCGCACGGAAGGCGAGGCGGCGTTCCGCGCCGTTGAGACCGAGATCGTAAAGGAGCTGTCCTCCGTCTGGGGCAGTATCATCGCAACCGGCGGCGGCACGGTGCTGTCCGAAGAGAACCGTAAGGTGCTGCGGCAAAACAGCCGTATCTACTATATCCGCCGTCCGCTCGATACGCTGGACACGTCTGGCCGTCCGCTTTCGCAGGGCGAAGGCGCGCTTGATCGACTGTACGCGCAGCGGCATGCGCTCTATGAGGAGTTTTGCGACGTACAGCTTGACGGTGACGATGATTTCTCCGTTACGGCAGAGCGGATCGCGGCGGAGTTTCTGGAACGCTATTCCATGCGCGGCACGATTCAGGCTTGACGGTATTCGCGTTGATACATGACGTGATCGAACCGTTCATGAGCGCGAAGGTCAGAGATCGGTATCGAAACGCAAGGTGCAAGAAGCGCCCAGCGGCTTCGCGCCGTCTTCTCCGAAAAAGCGCTCCGTTCGCCGTGCAATCCGAAAAAACAGCCCGCCGAAAAGCAGGCTTTTGCATGAAAAAGGGACGCGCAAAGAACGCGTCCCTTTTGATCGTATCGGTCGTGTATGTTATATGCGCTTGCCGAAAAAGAAGTTGGCAAACGCGGCGCCGGCGAGCAAAACGATCCCGATGATGAAGACCGCCCATGCAAAGCCGCTCTTGCCGATGCACAGCGAAAGGATGCCGAACAGCAGGAAATAAGCCGAAGCGAACAGCTCGATCCAACCGACTCGCTGCGCGTAGGAGCTGTCTACCTTGCCGGCATGACGTTCCATCACATAGTTCGTGATCAGAGCGTATTTGCCGCGCATCGCGATCATATAGCCGAAAAAGCCCAAACCCAACGCCATCAAAATCATGATGATTCCCAATGCTACGTGCATTACTCTGCCTCCTGTTCCCAGGGATTGAATTCATTTCCCATTCTTTGTTTTGATTATAACACAAATTTGCAACAAAAAGTCAACATCATTGTTACAAATTTACGAACTTTTTGACGAATTTCGGATATCCGGCATTGTATTGCGGATCAGCCGTCCGATTTGCAGCCGAGTCTTTCGGAACGCCGTCGTTTTGTCTGTCGGAACCGTATCTTTTTTTGTTGCATCATGCGGTTCTCCGTGTTATACTGTATACAGAAGCAGATCGCTATCTTCAGGTCTGCAAAACAAGGATAAGGAGTGAATACTATGTTCTGTCAAAAATGCGGCGCTGATATCCCGGATAATTCAACCTTCTGCAGAGCGTGCGGCGCGCCGGTTGCAGGAAAAAAAGCGCCTAAAGCGCCCAAAACAGCCCCGTCCCTTTTCGATAATCTTCTCAACACGCTGAAGCTGTATGTCACGAAGGGACCCGGTGAAGCCATTATGAGCGCTGCAAGCAGCAGCACGTTCGAATGGTCGATCCTGCTCGGCGCAAATGTGTTCTTCTTCATGTTCGCATTTGCCATTACCAGCGCCTGTCTGCATTTCGGCTTTGGATTCCCGCTTCTGTTCGGGCTTTTGATCGCACTGATTGCAAACGGCGTCATGTTCGGCGTCTTCTTCGGGCTGATGGCCATAATGCGGAAAAAACTTCCTTTCATGGGTCTTTTGAACCTTTACGCACTGACGACGCTTCCGCTGACCGCAGCAGCTGTTCTGAGCATGCCCTTTGCGCCCCTTTGGCACGTTCTGCCGATGATCTTCTTTGCGATCGCACTGCTCGCACAGTTCTTCCTGATGTACATCGCGCTGCAGAAGGCTACGGACAATCATGTGAACTTCCATATCTTCATGGGATTAGTCGCAGGTGCGATCTGCATCCTCTTTATCGCATCCTATTGGCTGAACGCAGCATCCGTCCACGCAACTCTGAAGTCCGCCTACGCCTCTTATTCCGATGCACAGGAGGCATACTATAAAGCCGATTACGACAAAAGAGAAAAATATCAGAAAAAGGTTGAAAAAGCGCGCGAGCGCCTTTCCGATACAACCGAAGGACTCAGCAATCTCATGAAAAAGTATACAGGCGATGTTTTCGATCTGCAATAAATTGAATTCATGCAAACGCCTCGCTTTCGCGAGGCGTTTTCTTGTATTCCGAAAACGCACTTATCAAAACAGCAAGTGTTGATAACAGACTTTCCCGCAAAAGGTTGGCAGTGCAGTTTTTTCGTCGCGAGGGCGTTTACAACCGAGCAGCCGAAGCAAGCGTGATCGCTTGCGGAAAGGAGCCGCAACGGAGAGGGTGAGCGGTGACATTTTCTCCAAAAAGAGAAATGTCGCCGCGAACGATTCGACGTTCGCGGCGACGTGGTACGAGTGTTGATAACGGACTTGGAAAAAACTATAAAGACAGTCGCACACATATTCTCGACTATATTATAAGTTTGAACATCATATGGTTATATGAAGAAAACTTGTGAATGATATGCTTTAGAGCTTTTTCTCAATATTGATTATTTTGCAAATATCTGAAGCCATGTTTTTTCCTTCTCGGTGATCGCTTGGCGTTTTTGGAATGCTAAACATGTATCTATTATCGTAGAAAGACATTTTATAGTGAGAGCCGTCTTCTGTAAGAATAAACCCGTTTTCTTTCAGTTTTGTTTTCTCTACATTTGATATTTGACCGCCCTTTTCAAATACTTCGCGAACCGCATTTACTATTCGTTCACATGAACCAACCCGTGGATTCGCATGAATTAGTGATTGAATAATCGCATATGCGCGAGAGTTTTCCTCATATCGCATTTTTACTTGTGTGAGAATGCTATATAACAAATCATTGCGTTCTCCCGAGTATAACTCATGCTCTTCACCTTTTTTATAGAACAGACTATCTGGCTCATCAGAATCAATGCAGGCTTTTAGTGCATCTAGCTTAGAACGCAAGGAGAATACTTGTTTGATTAATTCTTCGTTTTGCTCTCGAAGTGTTGTGTTTTCACTATCAAAGGAAGCAATATACTGTGATAATTGATTCTTATGATGCTCGCCGATGTCACGCCATTCTTCCATTTCCTTCTTTGATTTTAGAGCAACAACCTGATTCCAGCTAATAGTAGATGAATCAACTCGATTAATAAGAGTATTCCAAACAGAGGTTATTATCTCCCTCGCCATTTCTGTTTTGTTATTATATTGTGCGATGCTATGCCTTTGGCAAAAAGCTGTATTTGGAAAATAGATCCCGACATAGCCATTATGTGCGTTGTTTCCATCTGTGATCTCTCTTAATCTCAAAGCAGTATCATGATTCTCTTCAACAAATACATGAGCAATTCCACTTAATTCATGAGCAAGATAAACCGGATCTACAGCTGTATTATTTTGATAGTCAGTACTAATATAAACAGAAGGGATTTCACAGGGTTGTTTTCCTACCATTAATCTTGAACATATATCAAAATACTGTCCTTCGACTTTCAAAGGTGCATCAGCAATAGGAATACCGTTATCTTCTTTACAAAAACCACTTTCAACAAACAGACGAACTATATATGGCTTATGAATCCGAGGAAGCTTATCGTTATAATTTGTACGAATGCAGTTTAGCTGTATAACGACCGCCCTATTTCCTTCTCTATTCACAAAGATACAATCACTATACCAAACTGCATTTTTTTCTTTGTTTTCAAATCTACAAGCTATTATTTCAGTATTATCTGTATTATAGAAACGAATCCGTATCGCCAGATCCTCATGCTCATAATCATAATCGTGAGGATCATCCATATCAAAGTCTATGTTGACGAGAGAATAATGCGGACTGTTTTCTATCCAATTAAAAAAAATTTCTAAACATTTTTTATTTGTAATTGTTTCCCGTAATGGAAGTTTTGAACTAAAAACTAACATTTGATTTTCACCTCATTCAATATTGCTATTAATGCTAAGCAGATGAATTATTGATATTATAGCGCATTCTCAATTAAGATACAATACATTGATGCAATATGATAGTTATTGTCATATTTCAGCTTGAAACAGGTTATTCACACATTCGTCTTTCGGACTGGTTTCTTCTATGCTGTGAGCAGAAAGACAGAAGGAGGTCTGGAATATGGAACAGTACATTACGGATGAGCAGAACGGACTGGAATATGAACTGGTCGGTGATTATTACATCGTCGCGGGCGAGGACGATCTGCCGGCGCGGCCGATCGGAATATGGGGCGCGATGCGCAGGGACTATCTAAAGCAGCATCGGCAGAATGTGTACTATGGGTTGCTGTTTTCCGGAAAGCTGAACGATCACCTTGCAGACATTGAAGAGCAGGCGCAGGATATGATGTGGACGCTGCCAAAGCAAACGGCAAAAGCAGAAGGCGTGACCGAAGAACTAAAGCGAAATAATCAAATGGTATGGGTTGGCGCAATGAACAATATTCAAGCGCAGGTGCGTGAGATCATAAACAAGGAATTGATATTTAGTTGAATGGCTCACAGTTCTCAGGATCCTCTCGGCGGCTGTGTGCATGAAGAATGTAATAACGCCAGATAGATATGGCACTTATATAGTCATATAAAAAGTTTTTATTGTCTTGCAAATGCTTGTAAAATCGAATATAATTTAAATATCAGTTGATGCATAGTTGAAGGAGCATCTTATGGATTTTTCGTCAATGAATGGTTATGAGTTTGAGGAATTCATTACACAGTTACTTTCTAAACTCGGTTTTCAAGCGCAGCAAACATCGCTTTCGGGAGATGGTGGCGTGGACATTGAGGCTTACTGCGATAAGCCGTTTTTAAAAGGGTATTACTTGATTCAGTGCAAAAATTGGACAAATCCTGTTGGTCAACCACAGGTTCGAGATTTGTTTGGCGTGGTAATGAGCAAAAGAGCCAATAAAGGAATATTGGTTACTACATCCAGTTTCACTGACCAAGCAAAAGAATTTGCTAACGGATTAAATATTGAGTTAATTGACGGTAAGATGCTTAGCGAAATAGCCGTGTCATATTCGTCAGAAGGAAAGACAAAATCGCAGTACATTTCGCAATTTTATGATGATGCATCTTTTGAAACAGAGAGATATAAGTATCTGAAAAAAAGGATGGAAAGCAACAGGGATTATAATTCATATGAAGAGTATCTTGCCTTTTTGCTGTCTTACGTGGTGCCACAATCCTTCCACCTACTGAAACACGGATTAGACAAAGAGATAATTGCTGTCTGTGATGATATGCTTTCTCGGTTCTGCAAAAACATAAAGCGAGACACCGCGAAAAGAAGTGAACATATGTTTATAAAAGCATATTTACTTTTTGTTACTGGACGAATCGCCGCCTGCATCGAATGTCTCAATGAGATCGGCTTATTTGAGTTTGACGTTCGTGGTGACAACTACGTGCCGTGCCATACTGAAACGGTTGTTCACCTCTCCTCTTTCCATAATGCAAGGATGATAAAAACTAATAGTGTGCATGAAGATGCAGAAATGATTGATGCCTTTGATGATGACTTTGGCGTCAGGAGAACGGTTTACTTTTATGATTACTGTACTCGCCGATATGTAATGATCGCCAATCTATTCATACTGGCAAATACAATTGACAATAATGACCTTGATGAGTTTGAAACGTTTATTAGTCGTGGGATTTCTGCACAAACGTTTATAAATAATAATGATGAATCTGGAAAAGTTGTTAGTTATCTGGCTAACTTTACAATGGAAGCGATCAATCAAAAAGAACATCTCGCTTCCAGTGATGGTCAAACATGTTATAAATGGTATCCGTATTTCTTTACTCTAAAAAAAGATCCAGAGTATAGTATTGAAAACACTTGTTTCTATAATAGGGCTATTAGCGTGAAAGAATCTTTAGTGGATAACTGGGATAATCTTTCGCAAATACGAAATGATATAAACAATATGGCACGAGTGCTAGGCTTTTTCCAGGCGTATTCTGTTCCTGTTGAAGCAAATGAAGAAACTAAACACAAGTACAATATAATTCTAAAAGGTATTGGACCGGATAAACTCGCTGTGATTAGGCTTATCCGCGAACTTACCGGTGTCAGCTTCAAAGATGCTAAAGAAATTGCTTACAGCGTGCCAACGGTTTTGCTTAAAGAAGTCTCAAAAACAGATGCAGATTACATTGTAGATAGATTTAAGATAATTGGTGCAACGTGTGATGCCGAATAAAACAGAGAGCAGTTCCTAACAAGAAGTCCGTTTTATCGGACACTTCCTATTGTAGAATTCGGGTAGCCTCAGCCGGGGCTGCCCTTTTCTGTTGTTCGGGAGGTGATAACGATGCAAAAGATTATGATTCGGCAGGCAGACGGCACACTGCGCCCGTATCAGAACGCGGAGTTCATTCCGGCGTTCCTTATGATCCCCGAAGTGCTGCTGAACCGTACCAATCAGGAAATGATAACGCTCAAGCGTACGCCGCGAGCGTTGTTTACCGACCCCGAAACCATACGCCGCGTGGAAAGTGACAATTTCCTGCAAGTTGTAATTGATGCGTATGCCTTCCTCGCTTGGCCGTATATGGGTATTCACGGCAAAATGGAGGATTACTCCGGCTATGATCCGTTTTGGGTGATTGCCCATGCCGTACCGTTATGGATCCTCGAACTGGAGGAGCTGAATCTGCTGCCCCAAACGGGTGACTTCTATCGGCAGACGCTGCGGACGCCGGACGAGCATTTCGGATTTTCGCCGGAGGCGATCGTGATCGCATATATGCAGACCGTCGTTCCGCGGGTGATGCAGAAATACTGTTTTGACGAGATGTACAAATACATCAAGGACAACCGTTGTCACGAGGATTTTTCCGCGCGTCCGAGTTGGGCGAAAAAAACTTTGAGATCCGTTGGAATCATCTGGACACGAAGCATCCAATCACTGATTCCGTGGAGGTCATCCATCTGTCGGGTCATTACACTCCGGATTTGTGCGACAATTACGACTGCGAGATGGAAGACGACGTCTGGGACAGGATCGAAGCAGAGGCATTCTGGAACACGCTTTCGGACGAAGACAAGAAGATCCTCTGGCTGCGCTGGAACGGCATGAAGCAAGAGGACGTGGCAAAAGCCGTAGGCCTCTCCACGCATAGCGCCGTCAGCAAGCGGATACAAAGGATCGGAAGGGAGTTTGAGAGGTTTACCGGGAAGAGGTTGGGATTTATTGATAAAGAAGGATAGAATGACATGAACAATGCATCAATTATTTATAATAATAGATATTTATGTCGATTATTATAAATATTATTCGATTATTGGAAACAACATACTAAAAAAAACTCTTGATTTTATAAACTATATGCGTTATGATACATAATAAACGTTAGTGAGGATTCAAATATGCAATATAAGGAACTTGAAAAAATACTATATCAAAGTGAAGAAGAGTATAAACTGGAGTATCAAAAACGGTTTACTTTTGATAGTTCAATTCATATGGATTTTATGATTGGAAAAAACCAAGCTTTCTTTGTTCAATGCGATGAAGTTATACGGTTAATGTTCAGTGTTTTAAGAGATGATAAAACAATACAAGAATTGTGTTCAATGCTGCCAGGAATTGCTAAAACACAGTATCAAAGAAAGTGTTTAATTGATGAAATTGTATTAACAAACAACATAGAGGGCGTGCATAGCAGCAGAAAAGAAATCGGAGATGCGCTTTCCACTTTAGAGACGCAATCAAAAAAGAAAAAGCATCAAAGATTTGAAGGTATCGTAAATAAATACCTCAAATTATCCACTGCTGAAACAATTCCGTTGAATACCTGCCAAGATATCCGGCACATTTATGACGAGATTGTTCTTGAGGAGGTAGTCTCCGAGAACAAGGGAAATGCTCCAGATGGCATTATTTTTAGAAAGGATTCGGCAACTGTCTATAATAAAGCCGGGAAAATGATTCATGTGGGCATAGGTCCTGAAGAAAGAATAATACAATACATGGAGAATCTATTAGCTTTTTTAAACGATAACTCAATAGAGTATCTATACAGAATATGCCTTTTTCATTATTTTTTCGAGTATATACATCCTTTCTATGATGGAAATGGCAGATTGGGGAGATTTATTTTGAGCTATTCAATATCTCAAGGATTAGAACCTTTACTGGCGTATAGAATCTCCGAGACAATAAAAGAGAATATAACAGATTACTATAAAGCTTTCAATACCTGCAATAATAACAGAAATCTTGGAGATACTACCCCGTTTTTGATCATGATGCTTTCCATGATTTATAAAGCGGAAGAAGATTTGATTGTTTCTTTGAAAGAAAAGCTGGCATTATGGAATAGATATGGGCAACATGCAATAAAGAAGTATCCTGAACTTGATAAAAAGTTGCTTTCAGTATTGATTCAGGCATCATTGTTTAGCGAAACAGGCATTTCAAGAACTGAACTTGAAGATTTCATGAAACTATCATACTTAACATTAAAGAAAAGACTAGATGCTTTTAAGCAATTGAACTTACTAGTCGAGAATAAGAAGGGAATTCAAAAGTTCTATGAGCTTAATCTTCAAACTTTGAATGAGAGTATGATCGCTGCAGATTAACACCACAGGCATCTGTCACATCGACAGATGCTTTTTACTTAGTTGTATTTGTCATTGGAACAATTCGCCTTTCGAATCTTGTTTTAAGGTGAAAGGGCTGTGCTGGCTTTGGGATGCACCGGCGGCAGCCCTTTCAGAATACTGCGCCCACTATTGACCTGGGAAATCAGAGTGGGCAGAACGGAGGTGAATCAAAGAAATCGTATCACACCGGAGACGGGAAGTGAACCATGGGACAAGAACAGAATAGGATGGGATCTTGGGAGTCGATCGAACGGTCGGCTCTTTTCTTTTACCGTCCGGAAAGGAGGTAACAAAAATGAGCAAATTGGAGTTGATTCGGCTGAACGAGGTAGCTCCGCAGGAAGTGGACTGGCTGTGGTATCCGTACATTGCCTTCGGTAAAGTTACGATCCTGCAGGGCGATCCCGGCGAAGGCAAGACCATGCTCATGCTGAACATGATCGCCGATCTGACGCAGGGACGCAAACTCTGGGAACAGGAAACGCCCAATCCCCCGTTGGTCTGTATCTATCAGACCGCAGAGGACGGGATTGCGGATACGATCGTTCCGCGCTTAACGGCAATGGACGCCGATCTCGGAAAAGTCGTCGTGATCAGCGAGGACAGGCAGTTGCTGTCCTTTACGGATGACCGGATCGAGCAGGCGATCCTCGCCACCGGCGCGAAGCTGCTGGTGCTCGATCCCTTGCAGGCGTATCTCGGCATGGGCGTGGATATGCACAGGGCAAACGAAGTGCGTCCGGCATTTCATGCTTTGTCGAATATCGCCCAGCGCACCGGCTGTGCGATCGTGCTGATCGGGCATATGAACAAGATGAAGGGCTCCGGCAGTCTGTACCGCGGGCTCGGTTCGATCGACATTGCAGGCGCGGCGCGAAGCATTCTGTTGGTCTGTCAGCCGGACAAGCATCGGGACGAAGTATACCTTGCCCATGTGAAATCCAACATTGCGCCGCTCGGAGAAACGCTGGTGTTCGTCCGTGAAGAGGATCGCTTCGCATTTTCCGGGACGTGTGACGAGACGGCGGATGAATTGTTGTCCGGCGGCGACAGCGAAGAATCCGGCGGCATGACAAAGGTCGTCCGCGCGACGATCTACTTGCAGGAGCTGGCGCAGCAATGCGACGAGATGCCGAGTACGGATGTATACGCCTGGATGCTGCAAAAGGGCATTTCCAAGCGCTCGACGGAGGAAGCGAAAAAGCTGGTCGGCATTGCTTCCGTTCGGCACGGTAACCGATTGTACTTCGACCTTCGCCCGCTTCGGATTTCCTCGTTGGAAGAAGCGTAGAGAACAACGCCGCAAAATGAAGTGTATGACATTTGCGGTGTTGTTGCGGCGGCAGAAACGGGTTGTTGCCGACAGGCAATGTTCCGCTGCCGACGCCCCGCGAACGGAAGAAACGTGCGAAGAGCGCGGTTCGACGCCGTTCGCAAGCTCTCCGCAGGAGCACACGACTTGCTTGCAAGTGTAGTGTGTTATACTGCTCGGCTCAAAAGAAAGGTTTGACGGTCGGGAACCCTCCCTTCGGAGCAGTCGCCGCCGTGTGAGGACGGTTCACAGTGCGAACCTCCGAGCGCGGCATGAGCAGAGCAGTATTCTTTCCCCCGCGGGGTGAGAACAACACCGCAAACGGCGCTATTCATACTTGCGGCGTTGTTCTGTAATGACCGTAGCTCTGCTTGCAGCACAGCGCTATGGTACATCTTTTTGCTGCAAATTCAAATGTACAAACACAGAAAGGAAACCAAATCAATGCTGAAACAGCGTACCAATCAAATCACCGTTGTGCATATCCTTCGGGATATGTTTTTGAACCACACCTGCCGAAAGGAGGAATCCGTATGCCCTACGCGATCCTGAGATTTCAGAAAGCGCAGTCCGGCGGCGTCGCCGGTCGTGACCGTCACAATGAACGGAAGAAGACGGAATACAAGAGCAATCCGAACATCGACCGTTCAAAGTCGGAACAGAACTATCACCTGATTGAGCCGTCCGGCAAGTACAGGCAATGCTGTATGGATCGTATCCAAGCGGTCGGAGCACGAACACGATCCAACAGCGTGATCATGGTCGAAGCGCTGATCACCACTTCCCCGGAGATCATGGAACAACTGAACAGTTCCGAGCAGCGGCAGTTCTTTGAAAGGGCTGCCGCTTTCCTGTACGAACGGATCGGAAAGGAAAACGTGATCTCCGCCGTCGTTCACATGGACGAGAAAACGCCGCACATGCACTTCTGCTTTGTCCCGGTCACCAAAGACGGAAGGCTGTCCGCAAAGGAAGTACTCGGCAACAAAACCGCCATGTGCAAATGGCAGGACGATTTCTACGATTGGATGCACGGCTTCTATCCGATGCTGGAGCGCGGTATCCCCGCGGCGATCACCGGACGGAAGCATATTCCGCCGTACCTGTTCCGATCCGCAGAGAACGTCAGCAAGTCCTACGACGCTGTGAGTAAAGCGTTGCAGAGCGTCAACGTATTCAACGCGGGCAAGAAACGCGACGAGGCGCTGAAAGAGATCGGTCGCTACCTGCCGGACTATTACAAGCTGATCGAGCAGACCAAGAGCATCGACGGGTATGTCTCCGAGCTGGAACAGAAGCTTGCCGAGCAAAGGCAGAACACGGATGCGGAAGCCCGGCGCGTGCGTAACCGCGAGCAGCAGATTCGTTCCCTGAACGATCAGGTGTACGCGTATCAGCAGAAGGTCAAGCAACTGCAGCATGAACGCGACAAGGCACAGAAGATCATCGACGCGATTCCCGCCGACGTCCGCGCCGAAATCGATAAATCCATGAAAAAGAAAGGAGCCAGAGAATATGAACGATAACGCCAAGAAAGCCACGGCAAAGAATCCGGTTATGATCCCGCTTAACAAGCTGCATCCGTTTCCGGATCATCCGTACAAGGTACAGGATAACGAGGAGATGGATCGTCTGAAGGAAAGCATATGCGAGCACGGCATTCTGTATCCGATCCTGATCCGACCGATCGAGAATGCCGACGGCGAATACGAAATCATCTCCGGTCACCGCCGCTGCTTTGCAGCAAGAGCGCTCGGACGGGAAACCGTGCCGACGATTGTATGCGATCTCACTCGTGACGAGGCGGCGATCCTTCTTGTGGACAGCAACCTGCACCGCGAGCATCTGCTGCCGAGTGAGAAGGCATTTGCCTACAAGCTGAAAGCGGACGCTATGTCCCGACAGGGGCAGCGAACCGATCTTGCCACCTCGGGACAAGTTGTCCCGAAGTCGGACGACAGCCGAACCACGGCGCAGATCGGAAAGGAAAACGGCGAGAGCTACAAAACGGTACAGCGTTATATCCGGCTGACAAAACTGATCCCGGAGCTGCTTTCCTTAGTGGATTCCGGCAGGATCGCCTTCTCGGTAGGCGTGGAGCTTTCCTGCCTCAACGAGGAACAGCAAACGGATCTCGCCTCGGATGCGGAATTGCTTGATAAAACGCCATCCTATTCGCAGGCGGTTCGGATGCACCGAGAGCACTTGCTCGGTGAACTGACGTTCGATCACATCCGGGAAATCATGGACGAGGACAAGCCGAATCAGAAGGAGCATCTGTCGCTCCCTATGGACCGGATCTCCAAGTACATTCCCAAGGGCTACACGCCGAAGCAGGCACAGGAGTATGTGGAAAGGGTGCTCGAGCAGGCGTACAAACGCCGCCGTTCGCGTGAACAAGAGAGGTAACACAATGCAGACAGCGGAAATCAAGATGCTCCGCAATATGGAGCGGCAGGATCTGGAATACGTTGTGAACGGGGTGCGATACATCGTCGCATCCCATTTTCTCCCGTTCCATCCAAAGAAGGAACAGCCGGTCTTTCTCAAGGATCGGTTCGAACATTATCTCACGAACAATACGGCAGAATTGACATTCACAGACGATCGTTCTACGCTGAACGCGGAATGTGTATGTGCGGCTGTCGGAAAGGAGGCATATGCAGCCGAAAAAGAAAAAGGTTGTGGGCATCACCGCCCTCTACTGCCGTCTGTCCAAGGATGACGGACAGGATGCGGAGAGCAATTCGATCTCGAATCAGAAGACATTTCTTGCGCAGAAAGCGAAGGAATACGGCTTGACTGATATCCGCTACTATGTGGACGACGGTTACACCGGCACAAACTTCAACCGTCCGGGTTTTCAGAAACTATTGGAGGATATTGAATTGGGATATGTCACGACCGTCATGGTCAAGGACCTATCCCGCCTCGGACGCCATTATGTGGAGGTCGGCAATTATACCGATACTTACTTCCCGGAACACGATGTACGCTTCATCGCGGTCAACGATATGGTGGACTCCGACGAGGGCGAAAATGAGCTGGCGCCGTTTCGCAACGTCATGAACGAAATGTACGCCCGAGACATTTCCCGCAAGATCCGCTGTTCGCACCGCTTGCGCGGGAATATGGGTGAGCCGCTGTCGCAGCCGCCCTACGGGTACATGAAATCGCCGGAGAACAAGAAACGGTGGATCATTGATCCGGAAGCTGCGGAGATTGTCAGAACAATCTTCCATATGGCTTTGAACGGCGACGGACCGGAGACGATCGCTCGAAAGCTAAGCGAACGCCATGTTCTTGTTCCAACGGCATACTGGGAACAGCAAGGAATCCGGCGAGGCGGAAAACGCTTGATCGAGGATAAATGTCATTGGAGAGTGTCGACGATTCAGAACATCCTTTGCAAGCGAGAATACTGCGGAGATATCGTGAATTTCAAGACGTATTCCAAGTCGTTCAAGAACAAGAAACGGTTATTCAACAACGAGGAAAACTGGGTGATCTTCCGTGACGTTCACGAGCCGATCATAGATCGGAACACGTTCGAGTTGGTGCAGCGTAAGCTGTCCAATACCAAGCGGCGAAAGCCAAAGCCGGAGAACGGCGAGAAGAATATCTTTACCGATCTTCTTGTCTGCGCCGATTGCGGAAAAAAGCTATGGTACCATACGAACACGATCAACCCCGATATTCACTACTTTTCGTGCTCGAATTACGTCAAAGATACGAGAGGAACGTGCAAGACGCGCCACTATCTTCGCGCCGACGCGATTGAACTCATTGTGACAAATGAGCTGAAACGCCTTGCAGCGCTGCTCGAATGCGACGAACAGGCATTTGCGACACTCTTGCAGCAGCAGTCCGAGAAGGAGCAGCTTGCCGAGAAGAAGCGGATCGAAGCCGATCTGCAGAAAGCGACCTCCCGAAGCGAACAGCTTATAACGCTGTACGAAAAGCTCTATGAGGACAATCTGACCGGCAAGGTGACAGACGAGTGGTTCTCTCAGCTGTCGCAGAAGTATGATCGGGAACGGCTGACGGTAAAGGCAAAGATCGCGGAATATCGCATCCGGCTGAACGATCTGGAATTACAGAAGCGCGGCTTTGAGATCTTCACCGCCGCGATCCGTAAGTTCATGGAGATGGAAACGCTGACCGCGCCGCTCTTGTGGGAGCTGATTGACCATATCGACGTGTACGAGACGGAAGGCACGGGCAAGAACCGGACGCAGCGCATTACGATTTGCTACCGCTTCGTGGGCTATCTTGAAATCCCGGTTCCCGACGATATTCTTTTAGCCCTCGACATGCGCCGCGGCGTTCGCGTGAACTACACCTCGAAAGCCGTCTGAACCGCCGCACTCCGGCTCGGAAGGTAAAAAAGAAGAGTGGTGATAACGAAATCCGTTATCACCACTCGACGTGGCGCGCCTGGCAGGATTCGAACCTGCGACCTACCGGTTCGTAGCCGGGCACTCTATCCACTGAGCTACAAGCGCACATGCACTCTTAACGTGCCTTGTTATTTTAGTCCTTCCCCGGGAAAATGTCAAGACCTGATTTTCGTTTTTTTCATATATCATTGCACAAAGAGCGGCCGGTCGGGCCGCTCTTCTGATTTGCCGGTTTACAGCAGCTTCTGCGATTGGCGATAGACGTCGCCGGAGCCCACCGTGATCACGATATCGCCCGGGACGGCGTGTTCGTCGAGATACGCCGCGATATTCTCGAACGTGCCGAGATACTGCGCGTTGTGCGTTTCGCGGTTGATGCCCGCGACCATGTCGCGCGCATGGACGATCCCCGTGTCGACCTCTCGGCCCGGATAGATGTCCGGCACAAGTACCTCGTCCGCATCCGCAAAGCACGTAACGTGCTCGCAGAACAGCGTCCGCGCGCGGGTATAGCTGTTGCACTGGAAGACGCAGAAGATCCTTTTGTGCGGCACGTGCGTCGCCGCGGCGAGCGTCTCCTTGATCTCGTTCGGGTGGTGTCCGTAATCGTGAAAGACCTTCACGCCGTTTTTCTCGCCGAGCAGTTCGAAACGGCGGCTCGTGTTGCGGAAGCGCTCCATTGCAGCCGCATACTGTTCAAACGTCACGCCGCAGAGCTTCGACGCGCCGTAGACCGCAAGCGCATTGATGACGTTATGCCGTCCGGGCACGTTCAGCGTGACGCGGCCGATCTTTTCGCCGTGATCATAAAGATCGAACGACGGGAAACCCATCTCGTCGAACGCGATCCGATCCGCATGAATATCTCCCTTATTGAGACCGTAGGTTATCACGTTATTGCCGAGCTCCGGCAAAAGCTCTCGCACATATACGTCGTCAGTGCAGGCAAGTATCCGCCCGCTTTCCGGCACCAGCGCAAGGAATTTGCGGAACGCGGCGACGATATGCGCAATGTCGCCGTAATAGTCCAGATGGTCGTCGTCGATGTTGTTGACGATCGCAATCGTAGGCTTTAAGGTCAGGAAGCTTTCGACGTATTCGCACGCTTCGGTGATAAAGAGATCGCTCTTTCCGAGCCGGACGCCGCCGCCCAAAAGATCCATGAACCCGCCGACGTGGACCGTCGCGTCAAGGTTCGCCTCCTCATTGACGAAGGCCAGCATGGACGTGATCGTCGTCTTGCCGTGGCAGCCCGCAACCGCGACGACCTCGTGGAAGCGTGCCGAAAGCTGGCCCAGAGCGACGCTGCGCTCGAGTTCCGGAATGCCGTGCTCGCGTCCGTAAACGCGCTCGGGATTCTCCGGCTTGATGGCAGCCGAATAGACGATCAGATCGGCGTTCCCGACCTGTTCGGCGCTGTGTCCGTAGTATACCGTGATGCCGTCCTTCTCGAGCCGGTCCGTAAACTGCGTGCGTCCGCGGTCGCTGCCCGTGACCTCGTGCCCCTGTGCTTTCAGAATGCGTGCGATGCCGCTCATGCTGCAGCCGCCGATCCCGATGAAATGAATACGCTTTGCGTCGTCCAGTGATGCCGTCATACGTTCTCCCCAATCCAATCAATCTGCCTCATTATACGCGAATCGTGTCGGATTTGCAACCGTTCAGTTGTCCCATTTCAAGGTTTTTCCGCCGATCAGGTGCAGATGCAGGTGCGGTACGCTCTGTCCGGCGTCCGCGCCGATGTTTGTGATCAGCCGGTAACCGGTTTTGTCGAGCCCGTTTTCGACCGCAATTTTGCGTGCGACCTCAAACATATGTCCCAAAAGCGCGTCGTCCGCACGCGTCAGAGCCTGTGCGCTTTCGATGTGCGTTTTCGGGATCACCAGAATATGCACCGGCGCCTGCGGCGCGATGTCATAAAACGCGTAAACGCTCTCATCCTCGTACGCGGTTTTCGACGGGATCTCGCCCGCCGCGATCTTACAGAACAAACACATAGTACAGTCCTCCTATTCTTTGATACCGATCGCGGTCGTTCCCTCCCGCGCGGTTAATTTGACCCGAACCGTTTCTCCGCATACGCCGTCGCATCGAACGCGGATGTAATTTCCCGTATAGCCCGTGCCGTCGTCCTCCATGATGACTTCTACCGTCTTTCCGAGTTGTTTGTCGATGAACGCCTTCTCCAGCGTTTCGCCGAGCGCAATCAGCTCACGCGTCCGCGCTTCTTTCAGTGCGCGCGGCAGGTGTCCCTCCATGGCGTCCGCCTTGGTGCCCTTCCTTCGCGAATACGGGAACACATGGATGCGCGCAAAGCCGATCTCCTCGACGAAACGCATGGTTTCTCTGTGCTCCTCCTCCGTCTCTCCGACGAAGCCCGCAATAATATCCGTCGTGATCGCTGCGTCCGGCATGCACGCGCGGATGCGATCGACCGCATCGCGGTATTCCGCCGTCGTATAGCGACGGTTCATGCGGGAAAGCACCGTATCGGACCCGCTTTGCAGCGACAGATGAAACTGTCGGCAGAGCGTGCGGCTGTTTTTTGCTGCCTCGAGGAAGCGATCGGTGATGACACGCGGTTCCAAAGAGCCGAGCCGCAGCCGAAGGAGACCCGGGATCCCATCGGCGAGCGCGATCAGATCGGATAGCTCCGGCTTGTCCGGAAGATCGACGCCGTATGCCGAAAGCTGGATGCCGGTCAGCACGACCTCGCGATAGCCGTTCTCGGCAAGCTTCAGAAGTTCATGCTTCGTACTCTCCAAGGTCCGTGAACGCAGCGCGCCGCGGGCGAACGGAATGATGCAGTAGCTGCAGAAGCTCACGCAGCCGTCCTGCACCTTCAGCGTCGCGCGGGTGCGGCTGTCCGCCTGCGCAGAGATCTCCTCGAACACGCGGCGTTCAAACGGCGCCGGATAGGCGGGCACGCAGCTCTGCTGCACAGTCGCCTGCTCGACGAGCCGGACGATATCCTTTCTGCCCTCGGTGCCGAGCACGAGTGAAACGCCCGGCAGCGCGGCGACCGCGTCCTTTGCGACCTCGGCGTAGCAGCCGACCGCCGCGATCAGTGCGTCCGGGTTTCTGCGGTGCGCCTGCGAGAGGATCTGACGCGATTTCTTATCGCTGACGCTTGTGACAGAACAGGTATTGACGATGTACGCGTCGGCGGTGTCCTCGAACGGAACAACCGTATGTCCGGCGTTTCGGAACAGCTCCTCCATCGCCTGTGTTTCGTAATGGTTGACCTTGCAGCCGAGCGTATAGAATGCGACCTTCACGGCTCCACCTCGTACAAAATCTGCGCAAGCATCGCCATGCCCGCGGTCTCGGTACGTAGGATGCGCGGACCGAGCGAAACGGACCTTGCACCCTTCTCTGTCAGCGTTTCGATCTCCGCGTCGGAGAACCCGCCTTCGGGACCGATCACGATCGCGACTCTTGCGCCGCAGTTTTCGCGCAGCGCTGTTTTCAGCGAGACGGTTTGCTCGTTTTCAAAGGCGACCAGCACGGTATCGAAGTCCGCAAAATCAAGCTTGTCCAATGCAGCCGGAAGCGCGACCGGCGGGATCACGCCGCGGCGGCTCTGCTTTGCCGCCTCCTCGCTCACGCGCTGCCAACGCTCGATCCGGCCCTCGTACGGCGGCTTCAGCACGACCACGCAGCGCTCCGACTGTACCGGCACAAAACCGCACGCACCGAGCTCCACGCATTTCTGGATGATCGTTTCCATCTTCCCCGCCTTCGGGAGACATTGGAACAGCGTGACCTCCGTTTTCGGCTCGGTCTCCGCTTTCCGCCACGGCTGCGTGTCGAACGTAACGGCATCGGACGCGACGTTGGCGATCGCAGCGTCGCATTCGTTCCCGCGTCCGTCGCAAAGCAGCACGGAATCGCCCGCGCGCAGGCGCAGAACCTTCGCGATGTGCTTCACGTCCTCACCGCGTACAACGGCGGTATTCGGTTGGATCTCATTCGTGAAAAAGCGATGCATATTATCTGCAAAGGAAGGCGTTCCAGCCCTCCGCGCGGCTGTGCTCCGAAACGGTAAAGCCGCTGTTCTGTAAAGCTTGTACAACTTCGTCGACACGCTCGTCGATGATGCCGGAAACGAGGAACACGCCGCCCGGCGCGACGAGCGGCCGCGCGATCGGCGCAAGCGCAATGATGACATCCGCAACGATGTTCGCCGCAACGACCGGATACTGCCCCGCGATCTTCTTTTGAAGGCGTGTATCGGAAAGCACGTTGCCGATCAGGACCTTGTAATGCTCCGGGCCGATGCCGTTCATCTCGGCGTTCTCATAGGCGATCGACTCCGCGATCGGGTCGATGTCCACCGCCGTCGCTTCGACCGCGCCCAAAAGCCGCGCTGCGATCGAAAGGATGCCGCTGCCGCAGCCGAGATCGAGCATCGTGTCGCCCGGCTTCACGGTCTTTTCGAGGAATTCGAGGCTCATCCGCGTCGTATGGTGCGCGCCGGTGCCGAACGCCATACCCGGATCAAGCTTTAAAACGATGCGATCCGTTTCGGGACGCGGTTCCCACGAGGGCAGAACGAGCAGGCGCTCGCCGATCGGAAGCGGCTTATAATACTGTTTCCAGTTGTTTGCCCAATCCTCCTCGTCGACCGAGACGACGGTCATGAGAAGCGATCCGAGATCGAACGGAAAATCCAGCGTTTTGAGACGTTCGATCGCAGCCTTCGCAGCCTCAACGGTCGGCAGATTTTCCGGGCAGTCCGCGACGTAGCCCTTGACGCAGGGCGTATCCGTGCCGATCTTTTCCTTGTCGGCAAAGTCCCAGAAGATCGCTGCCTCGCGCAAAAACGCGTACGCCTTTTCATGGCTCTCCTCAATGGAAAGCCCCGTGATCCCCGCGCCGTTCAGCGCCGCGCAGACCTCGTCGATCCCCGCGTCGGTCGTGTAGACCGTCAGCTCCAGCCATTTCATTCGTTTGTGTTCCCCCAACTGTTCTTTCGTTACAGTATAACACGGATCCCGTCGCTGCACAAGCGTCAAGTGCTGTGCAGATAGCCGAATACCTTCCCGGCAGGAATGATACCGAATAATATATCGGAGCGCGTACTTGTTTCCGGCTGGAGGGTAAGATATAATAATTCAGGAATTGCAAACAGCAATTCGCAACGATGTATTTGTCCGACGTATGGACAGGAAAGAGGTCCCATGAAAAAGAAACTGTTTTGTCTCCTTCTGAGCGTCCTGATGGTCCTCTCAATGCTGCCCGCGATCGCGGCGGCAGACACAGCGGAAACGCCGTCCGAACCGGCTGCCGCTGTCAGCGAAAGCCCGGTCGTTCGCGGCGTCCACAACAGCATCATCATCGATGAAGATCCGACCGACGGCTATGAGGGCGATTACGTCGTGATCTACAACCCCTCCACGACCGCCTCCAACTCTCTCTCCACCGGCAATCTCAGCGGTCTCATCGAGACGACCGTCGAGCCGAACATCGTTCCGAATCCGGATATGAGCGTGCTCCCGGAGAGCGAACTGCCGATCCGGAAGCTCGACATTGATTCGGAGCTTGAAAAGCCGGAAGAGCCGTACAAGCACGATCCGTCGCTCATGAAAGCTTCGTCTTTCAGCGTCGGCGATACCAAGACGTTCGAGATTCTCGGACAGTACTCTCCGACCGGCAGCGACAGCATGGAATTTGAGTGTCTCTACGTCGGCCAACACTGCTATATCTGGACGCCTGTTTCCTCTGCGAACAATACCTATCCGCTGGACGAGATCGACTCCACCTACGCCAAGATGGCCGCTGACGAATTCGACTCCAAGTTCGATCTGATGCAGTCCTCCTTCGGCGACCACGAGAATGGCGACGGCGACGGCAAGCTGCACATGCTGTACTACAACATCGACGAGGGCTGGAACGGCTCCGGCGGCTACGTCGCGGGCTTCTTCTACGCGTACGATCTGTATTACAACAATCTGCCGATCCTGAACATCGACACCTATCCGGGCGTCTATTACAGAAATCCCAACAGCGGCAACGTCTATAAGCGGATGGATGATACCTACAACACCATGGTGCATGAGTATCAGCATCTGATCAACTACTCCAACACCAGCAACATGGACACCTGGCTCAACGAGTGCTTCTCCGCCGCCGCCGAGGAGATCTGCTATCCCGGCAGCTCCGTCGTCGACCGCATCCAGTCCTGGGAGGATTACTACTATTCCTCGAACAACGACTGGCTGAACCCGCCCGCGGAGTTTGAGTATCAGAGCAGCTTCGAGCTTCACAACGGCTATTCGATGTATAACTGGAGCAACAGCATCTCCGACGTTCTCGCGCTCTATGCGCAGGTCTCCTTCTTTGCGCAGTACCTTTACACCCGGTTCGGCAATACGATCTATCAGCAGATTTCCGAAGCATATACCTCAAGTGAGGTCAATGCGATCACCGCCGCGACCGGCGTGAGCTGTGCGGAGCTCGTCAAGGCGTTCCGCGTTGCCGTGACCGCCAACGCCGCACAGGATCAGTACGGCGGTATCTACGGCTTCAAGGCGCAGAACGGCTACGATCCTTCCCAATACAACAACGTGCAGAATCCGTGGGATCTGCTGTCCCCGATCGTCTTTACCGGAAATGCTGCCGCGATCAAGGGCGGCGGCGCGATCACCGTCAAGCCGGTGAACGGCGTGTTCAATCCGCCGTCCGACGCAGGCAGCAATCTGCAGTATATCGGCATCAAACTCGCCTCCCCCTTTACCGTGACCGCGATCTCCAACAACGAAGCATGGGGTACCGTATCGGTCGAAGATACCAAGATCACCTGCGTGCCCGCAGAGGGGTACTACGTTGCCGACTATGAGGTCATGAACGGCACCGCGACCGCGACCATTCGCGGCAATATCGTCCGCGTGAATCCGGAGAGCGACTGCACGATCAAGGTCATTTTCGCGCCGAAGCCCAGTTATACGGTAACCTACATGGCTTCCGGCTCCGCGCAGGGTCAGGCGACCGCACTGCACGGCGACACGATCACCCTGCCTTCCTCCGTGACCGTCAACCCCGACAATTGGACGTTCATCGGCTGGACGGAGGCCGAGATCCCCGAAGAGACGGAATCGAAGCCCACATACTACGCACCCGGCGCAGGCTATACCGTAACCGAGAACGTCACGCTGTACGCCGTCTATTCCCGCATCGAGGAAGGCGTCGGCGCTCCCGTCTATAACCTGATCTCCTCCGCGCCGTCAGACTGGTCCGGCAACTACGTGATCACATACCGCACGACCAATTCCTCCAGTATGCCCATGTACGTCATGAAGGGCGTATCGGTCGGCTCCAACGGAACGGCGATTGAGGGCAACTATAACTGCGACCAGTACGCAGTGACCGGCGCCATTTTGGACGGCACGACGCTGAAGGACGTTACGGATACGTACGTGTTTACGATGGAACCGCATGGCAGCTATTATTCCATGCAGAACGTCGCGACGGGCATGTATCTCGGGATAAACGGCAACGATTATCTGGCAGGCTATAAGACCTACACGTCCGGCAACTGCGATTGGACGCCCGGCGTCAAGACCAACGCCAGCAGCGCGAAGATTGCCAAGAGCAGCAGCTATCCGCTCATTTCAATGTACATCGACGGTCCGTATTTCTGGGCAGGCAGCAGCAACAATAACGCGTCGCTCTCCGTCCGCTTCTGGAAGGAAACCAACGGCGATGCTACCTTCTATACCACGAATCCCGTCGTCACCAAGGATGAACCGGCGTTCGTAACACAATCGCTCCTTCTGACGGGACAGATCGGCGTGAAGTTCTATATGTACCTGCCGCAGGGTGAA
>JBGULC010000009.1:0-24294 GCA_045114775.1 Christensenellales bacterium
CGGGAAGCCCACCGGGCGGCAGCATTTGAAAATGCTCCAACGCTGCCCGGATGGCGGCTTCCTTCTCCGGCGGACCATGCGGGAAAACGGAGCTCGGGTATCTCGGGCGGTAGCAGCATTCTCCTACGGGCAGGCCGCATTTGCGCTTGACCCGGGAGACGTATCGAGACCGGGGATTTCTGTGTATTAGAAATATATGAACCTGTTTCAGAGAGCAATCAAAGAAAGGCAGAATGGATCTGGGGGACAAGCATGAAAGCATCTGATCCGCACAGAACCGCTTACGTCCGGATCCTCAAGGAGGAGCTTCGCGCAGATCAGACCTTCTGCGTCCTCGCCGGCAAGGGCCTTCCGGCGCAGCGCGGGGAAAGGCCGGCAAAAAGTCGAAGCGTATGATCCCCAAAAAACACAAGTAAAAAACAGGAGCGAGTGCCATGAACGAACAGTGGATTTCGGATGTCATCAACAAAGCCATGGAAATTGGCCGTCAACAGATCTCCCGGGGCAATGTGGCTACCTATATCCCGGAGTTGGGCAAGGCACGCAAAGAAGCGCTGGGGCTTTGCGTTTCTCTGCTGGACGGGACGGCCTATAAGGTCGGGGATACCAATATTCGTTTTACGATCCAATCAATCTCCAAGGTGATTTCCCTGTGCAAGGCCTTGGAGGTTCGCGGTGCGGAAACGGTATTCAGCCATGTGGGCATGGAGCCCTCGGGGGAAGCCTTCAACTCCATTGTGGAACTGGACCTGCAGTCAAACCGCCCCTTCAATCCCATGATCAATTCCGGCGCGATTGCTGTGGAGAGCACGATCATCGACTACGTCTCTTTTGAGGAAATGCTGGAATATACCCAGCGCTTGTGCAGCGATCCCGGCATCACGCTGAACCGTCAGGTGTATCATTCCGAGATGAACTCCTGTGACCGCAACCGGGCCATCGCCTATCTGCTGAAAAGCAAGGACATCATTACGACAAACGTGGACAACAGCATCGAGCTCTACACCAAAATGTGTTCCCTGAACGTAACCGCGGAATCCCTGGCGAACTTCGCGCTGCTTCTGGCAAACGGCGGCATCTGTCCCGGCAGCGGAGAACGGCTGTTGAAGGAGGAAACCGTGCGGATCGTTCTGTCCATCATGCTGACCTGCGGCATGTACGACGGGTCAGGCCGTTTTGCGGTGGAGGTAGGCGTCCCCACAAAATCCGGCGTCGGCGGAGGGCTGATGGCCCCGGTATATGGCCGCTGCGGAATCGGAATTTTCGGTCCTGCGTTGGATCAAAAGGGAAACTGCATCGCCGGCTGCGAGATGATGAAGCATCTCTCACGGGAAATGGGCCTGCATATGTTTCAGGATAGACAAAGCGGTTGCTGATGGTCTCCGCAAAGCACACACAAGCCGCGTTCCTTTTGTTTGAAAGAAAAAGACCCCGTCGGCCTTTGCTACGGCCTAATAGGGAAGTAATCAAAACAGAATTATAGGTGTTGCAAAGGCAAAGACAGTCCCAGAAGCTTCTTCCGGGGCTGTCTTCTTTCGTGACCAGAGCTGTCACATCAACTGTTAATAAAACCTTTTTAGGCTCATATTCCGTTTTCATGGTAATTGAGTAAAAAAGGGGTGCAGTTGGCATGACGTAGGGAAGGGGCATAAAGCAATTTGTACGGCAATGTACAAAGCAGAGTTGATGGGAGTTGGCTTGATATTGCAGAAATAGAGTTGTCTGCCATTGGCCGCCAGTGCATTTCAAACAACAGAATCCCGGATCTTCTTTCGCTTCAAAGATTGCTCGAACCGTGGGCTGCTGCAAGAAACGCCGCGCAGAAAGGTGTGGACTGGCAATTCACCGCCGATGACGCCAGGACCAAGCTGAAGCATCTATACCCCATCATAAAGATTTAGAATTTACAGAGTACTAGTTTATCATGGGCCAACGCCGCTTTACCCAATTCTGAGACAGCTACTCCTCATAGAGCTCCGGTTGGTTGGTCAGGGCTTCTGCGGCAAGCTGCATGCCCAGGCGGAAGCCGCTACGGAAGACCAGCCGGGCCTCGTAGTCCCGAAGCTCCGCCTGGTTGCCCTCCAGCTTTTCGAGAATGGCCCCGGCCTCCGGGTGCAGCGCCGCCAGCTCCGCCCGGTTCCGCTCCATCAGCCGCGCCAGGGCCTTCTGCTTTTCACCGGCCTGCTCCAATACCTGCCCAGGCATCACCGCCCCATACCACAGCGCGTCAATCAGATCGCATCTTCAAAATCTATCTTTAAATCTGTGATCGCATTGAGCTTATCCGCGATAAGCTCATCGTCACCTTCAACGCATGGTATCCACGCCGACAGGGTCCCGACGTCAACCCCCAGAGGAAAATTTCCGTATAAATATGCGGCCGTTTATGCCGCAAACCGGCCGTTCGCAAACCGCAACTGTGGCCGCCGGGCTCCGCAGAATGCATTTTGCCACCGCACATTCATAGGACGCATATTTGCCATCAATCGCTTCTCGATTCAGGTTGGCGAGAGAGGGCTTTTCACATTGGAACGGAAGCTTAATCTGCTGCTCACTCTCAAAATTGCAAACAACCACCCATCTTTCATTTCCCAATTTTCTGGCAAAAATGAAATAAGGATCATCGGCCGAAGAGATCACTTCCAAATCTCCATTCAGAAACGCATCGTTTGAACGGCGAAGTGCCAGCAAAGCCTGGTAGAATCGATATACGGATCGATCGGCAACCAAATCCCCTTCTACATTGATTTCCTGATACCGGGAATGCAGCGCGATCCAGGGCTTCCCTGTGGAGAAACCACCGTTTGCCCCATTGCTCCACGCCATGGGATGACGGGCGTTGTCACGGCTGCCAAAATTGATCTTTCGCAGCGCTTCTTCGCGGGTCATTGTTTTACAGAATTCTTTGTATGTATTGACGCTTTCAATGTCGTCAAAACAGTCAATACGATCGTAGTTGGCTGCAGGCATGCCGATCTCTTGGCCCTGATAAATGAAGGGAACTCCTTTCAGTAAATAAAGCATAGCAGCCATCACAGTAGCCGCTTCATAGCGTTTCTCACGGTCGTTGCCAATCCGGGAAATCATGGGCGGCTGATCATGATTATCTGTAAACAGACTGTGAAGCAAATCATATTTCTCTGTTTCCTGCTGCCAATGAATCAGATGATTCCTCAATGTTTTCAAGCTATCCTGCTTGGGGGTAAACTTATCGATCCGTCCGCACTCCATATGGTCGAACAGGAACAGCGTGCTCAGTTCCCCGCGATCCGCAGCGCAATGTCGAATCATTTCATTGATATCATGAACGTCGCTTTCTCCAACGGTAAAGAGGTGCGCTGCCTTTTCCCGGCCAAAGAGATCGTGTATAAATTCATGAAGCCTGGGTCCGAACCCATTATACTCTTTGCTGAAGTCTTTGGAAATCATATCGATAACGTCGATACGGAAGCCGTCCACACCTTTTTCGATCCAGAAGTCCACTGTGTCCTGCATGGCCTTTACAACGGCTGGATTGTTCCAGTTCAAATCGGCCTGGCTGACAGCAAAAGAATGCAAATAATACTGGCCCCGTACAGAATCATATTCCCATGCGCTGCCTCGGAATTCAGATTCCCAATCATTGGGAATTTCATCGAACCAATAATAAAAATCGCTGTAAGGATTATCTTTTCCCTTCCGGGATTCCTGGAACCAGCGGTGGGAAGTGGAGGTATGATTCGGCACCAAATCCATGATCAGCTTCATACCCCGGGCATGGAGCGCTGTGATCAGCGCATCCATATCTTCCATGGTGCCAAACTCATCCATGATATCCCGGTAATCTGAAATGTCATAGCCATTATCATCGTTAGGGCTTTTATAGCAGGGGCATATCCAGACAGCGTTCACGCCCAAATCTTTCAGATAATCCAATTTCTGAATGATCCCTTGCAGATCACCAATACCATCGCCATTGCTGTCCATAAAGCTGCGGGGATAAATTTGATAAATCACCCAGCGAAGCTGCTCCTGATATTTTTTGCAAAGCATCCTTTTTTCCTCCTTTTATTCATTCAGCAGAAATATGATCGGTTCTTGCCTGGTTTCGCTGGTAGGAAGCTGTTCAACCCATTTTGTTTGCCCGTTGAACTTGAAAAAACGCCACCTTCCGTTGTCATAGCGCATATCCGCGTCCCACAGCAGACAGGTATAATGCTATATTGCATTTAGAGTTCCTCCATAAATCCCGATTTGTAAATTTGATCTTATTATAACATATTCAAAGAGAAGGAAGCAACCCGCAATGAAATGTCTTTTGAAATATCCCTGGGTCAAGCTGCCCCGGAACAAGGTTCCCGGCGGCAAGGGACTCATGGGAGCCTGGATGCGTCTGGCAGCGCGTGCGGCCTTTCGCAAGGGCGAAGGGCACTACTGTGGATATGACAATCCCGTCGTACCCGGAATGTGGGTCGGCGGGATTGTCGGTCTCAAGGCTATCCTGGGCCTCAGGCGGCGGGACGCGGCGCAAACGGCTCCCGCCGAAGAGAAGATCGACTTCTCGAATGTGGAGATCGAGCCGCTGTTCAAGGATTTCGTGGACTTTGAGACCTTCTCAAAATCCGATTTCCGCGCGGTCAAGGTGCTTGCCTGCGAAGCGGTACCGAAGAGCAAGAAGCTTTTGAAGTTTACGCTGGACGACGGCACGGGCGAAAGCCGCACGATCCTTTCCGGCATCCACGCTTATTACGAGCCGGAAAGCTTAGTCGGCAAGACCTGCGTGGCGATCACAAACCTGCCGCCGCGTCCCATGATGGGCATCGAATCCTGCGGCATGCTGCTTAGTGCGATCCATTCGGAAAACGGCGAAGAACGGCTGAACCTGCTGATGCTCGATCCGCACATCCCCGCAGGCGCAAAACTCTATTAAAAAACCTTCCTAAATACCTCGGAGCGATCCGAGGTATTTTTATGCTTTTTCTGTATTTTATTCATTTCCAATAATCAGCGTATTTGTGGCAGTATCATCCTCATGTTATGAAAAGGACGTCGGCATAAAGCACGGCGTCCTTTATTGCGCCAGCTACGTCAATCGCACATTTTTCCTTTTCATCCGCTTTGTCTATACTATCCTCAAAAAGGCAAAGGAGATGGAATGGATATGGGCAATGCGTTATCAATAGTTCAACCGCATCTAACCACGGAATGGTCAAGCAAGAACTATCCTTTGACGCCGGATGACGTCAGTTATGGGTCAAACCGCATCGTGTGGTGGCAAGGATCGTGTGGGCATGAATGGAAGGCAAGCATCAAGAGCCGAGCAACGGGAAGGCAATCCGGCTGTCCATACTGCTATGGAAACAAAGTCCTTGCCGGGTTCAACGATCTTGCCACCCGTTTCCCCGATGTGGCTCTCGAATGGTCGGATAGAAACGCGTCCCTCTCTCCTTCTGATGTAACTGCTTTTGCGAATCGCAAAGTTTGGTGGAAAGGGAAATGCGGACATGAGTGGATGGCGTTCATTTCAGATCGTTCTCGAGGTCATGGCTGCCCGTATTGTAACGATCACAAACTGCTGATTGGATATAATGACTTCCAAACCGTACACCCGGATTTGGCGAAGGAATGGTCAAATCGGAACGAGATTGCACCGAACTCCATCCCGGAGAAAAGGATCATGCTGGCATGGTGGACTTGTAAGGATTGCGGCGGCGAGTATCAAGCGTGGATCGTCAATCGGATCGCCGGAAGCAAATGCCCCTACTGTTCCAATCGCGCCGTTGAGATCGGAATAAACGATCTTGCTACAACCGATCCCGACATTGCAGCCGAATGGTTGTATGAGAAGAACGGCAAAGACACTCCGCAAAGTGTTGTTCGTACCTCACATCAGGTTTACTGGTGGAGAAGCGCCTGCGGACACGAATGGAAGGCAAAGATCTATGACCGGACAATCAGACGGGTACCTTGCGTAAAATGCGAAGCTGAGTTCCAATCCGTATTGACGAAACTGCTCATTATGGTATATGCGGCGCGGAATCAGGGACGTATCGCCTTCGATTCTGCCGCTCTGATCGGGTATCCTGTTGAGATGTATATCCCTGATCTATCCGTAGTGATCGAGGAGGAATCTTCCTTCACATACCAAAGGAAGGAACAAGAAGTCAAACGACGCTTATGTGCCGTTCGGAACGTAAAGTATTTGACGTATTCAAAGACAGGAACCACCGAGCAAGCGGCGCAAGAAGCAAGAACTCTGTTTCAAAGAATGAATATCTACATTCAATCAGACATACAGCACGATATTCTTGTTGCCAGGAAGTATTTTCAAAGTCTCAAAGATCAGGAAAGGTGATGCAAAGGTAGTCGTTTCTGCTGTACAGTGATCTTTTTTGCAAAGCTAAAGTCGCTGCGATGGCTGCTCAGTACATACGCCGAAAAATATATTATTATTTCGGTGGATTTTTTCTGTGGTTGAAACGTCTATATATGTAAAGGGCTCCGGACGACATACAGAAGACAGTCATGTTCAACAGCAGCAGAAGCATCAATACATTTGCCTGTTTCTTCGCCGGAGCCCTTACATAAAATTTGTGCTGCGCACCATATAGCGAACACCCCATCCGACAAGAATAGACCTCCATTCTAAATTGTCGTCTTCTTCGTCAACTTATATGTGAAGACAGAAAATGTATTTGCGAGATGGTAAAAAAGCATAGACTTTCGGCAATAAACCCCAAAACTTGCCGAAAGTCTATTTTTTGCGATCGGTTACGACTTGACTCAAAGCTCATCACAATCTATAATTGTCCACGAACAATCTGTGGTATTCTAAATCGCTCAACAATGAAGTGTCAGCGTTTAGAATTACTCAGATCGCGCAAAAACAACGCCTAATGTGGGCATAAAAGGGATATGCCAAATATGCCAAATCATATGCCAATTTCCCATCAAAGGTTATAGGTTTTTATAGACGTTCAGGATTGTCGCTTTTGAGAAGATGTCAGGTATATAGGCGTTTATAGGGTATTAGAGATTATCACCGGTCGGTGACTTCTATATCCGACAATGAAACCAGTCGGCAAAAACAAAGGATCCAATGATGTGCATAAAGAATGCATAGCGGAAGAAACTCCCAAAGCGGAAACCGTTAGTGAACCCATTGCCGAGCCCGAGCCGATTGACTTCACCGGCGTCGAGATTGAACCGCTGTTCAAGGACTTCGTAGACTTCGAGACCTTCAGTAAGTCCGATTTCCGCGCAGTCAAGGTGCTTGCCTGCGAAGCCGTACCGAAGAGCAAGAAGCTCTTGAAGTTCACGCTGGACGACGGCACAGGCACGGAACGCACGATCCTGTCGGGCATTCACGCCTATTATGAGCCGGAACAGCTCATAGGCAAGACGCTTGTTGCGATCACCAACCTCCCGCCCAGAGCAATGATGGGTCTCGAATCCTGCGGTATGCTGCTCTCCGCTGTTCACAAGAAGGACGGCGAGGAACGATTGAACCTGCTCATGGTTGACCCGCATATCCCGGCAGGCGCGAAGCTGTACTAATCGAATATCACCCCTTACACCTCGGAGAAATCCGGGGTGTTTTTTATTCATTTTATGCATATTATTCATTTTGGAAATTCTTAGTTTTTTGCTCCGTATGCCAATCCGTATGCCAAAATATGCCAACCGTATGCCAAATCGCGCGACGCAATTCTGCAAATCTATAAATCCGCGTATCTTTCTCTAAAATTCAATGAATGTGCGAACCTGTTGATGAATAATCAGCAGGTTCTTTTTTTATTCTGAATGATCTTCATGATACTCGATCAACCCATCATCCTTTACAATGCGCCCATCATTTCTTTTCCCATATATAGTTTCAAGTCTGTTCGTCATAAAAAGTTCACATTCGGATTTCTTCAGTTTTTCCAAAAAATTTCCCAACTGATTAGTGAGAGGGATCTTCAAAGAAACCTCACAAGCACCTTCAAAACTGAATACACAAGCATCAGATACGTTCCCTGCATGAGGGTTGAACCCCTCAGCCGAAGCCGTAGATGCGCCAAGACATCCCGACAAGGAAAGAGCGATCAACATTTATACGACGATAATTCGGTAAAGCAACCGATAGGCGATGACAGGTGCAGGGCATAATGATACTTCTCTACGGAGCCGGTGGAGTACCCAGCGGGAGCGAGAGCTCATGAACCTCGAAACCAATCAGGTGTCGGATGACTTCCCATTGCGCATGGGGTGTTGAGAACAAATAATGCGCCTTCGAACCAAATAAACGTGCCGACTGGAATCAACGGTACGGCATTAACTTTTTTCTATTTCATTTGAACCCAACGACAAAAAACAAAATTCAAAGAAAGGAAATCAAACAAGCATGAAAAGTGCAAAAATCATTTCAATCATCAACCAGAAAGGCGGCGTCGGCAAAACGACGACCGCTGTGAATTACGGAATCGGACTCGCCCGCAAGGGTAAGAAAGTTCTGCTCGTTGATGCAGACTCCCAAGGCAGTCTGACCGTAAGCCTCGGCGAACATGATCTCACCGCTCTCGATATCACGCTCGCTTCACTCATGTACGGTATCGTAATGAACCGTCCGATCGACCCGCATCTTGCCATTCTCCATCACAGAGAAGGCGTGGACTTTATGACATGGTCTGCAAACAATGTTTGAAGGCACATAAAGGCGAGTGCCTCATGGAATTGCGGAATTTAAAAAAATGTCCGAGGAAGATTTCTGACTGGCTTCAAGAAGAAGCCTGCTAAACAGATAGTCGGTAGTGATTGACAGTGTGATGTTCAGGATTTAGAATATCTATTGTGAAGAAGAATCGTCTCAGCAGGTATGTTCTTTTTTGCAGGATATACACCAACACACCAAATCGCACACCAAATTTACATTATTTATATGGATTTGCGTCGATTTGCGTCATTTGGAAAAATGAAAAATGCTCGATTTTAAGGGCTACATCGGTTTTTATCGACTTGCATCCGGGATGTTTACTGCGTCCCCACCATGAAGCCCAGAGGGATATAGAGAGTTACATAGGGTTTTATAGAGTTTTATAACGTTGTGGTTTCATTTAATTTACCACATGGTACACCAATTTAGCGGCAAAACGTTATAACACAATATAACATTCTACGAATTCGATCGAGTTGTTTGTTCAAAACGACTCGATTCTTTTTCTGTGAATCAATGTCGATAAAATGATATTGCCGATAGGCATACATCATTTTATGGAGGTTCTGATAATGAACGCAAGCAACAGTGTCCCCATTTGGGAAAAGGTCACCCTTACTATTGACGAAGCAGCCACATACTCCAACATCGGTCAGCAGACGTTGCGGAGATTAACAAAGCAGGATCATTGTCCTTTTGTTCTGTGGGTAGGGACTAAATGTCTAATCAAGCGAGAGCCCTTTGAAGAGTATCTCCGCAGAACGTTTTCGGTATAGGAGGAGTTCTGCAATGAAACAAATCGTTCGATATGATTCAAATCATCAACGGCTCAAAACCGGAGAATATGAAAAAAACGGATTCTATGAGTACCGCTATACCGTCTTTGGGCATTCTTTCTCTTTCTATAGCAAAACGCTGGAAGGCCTTCGTGTAATTGAGGAGACAGTCGATTCTCAGAATAACACTTTTCAGAAGTAGGTCATGGCAAGGAGGTTCGCCGGATGACAGTGCATGATCACCCGGTTCTCGGGGTCCGCCTTCATGCGGGCCACATGGCTCATCATGTGGGCCGGGAACTCACTGGTGAACCTGCCGCCGCCAGAAAAGCCCCAAAGGACTTCCGCCTCCCTGCCGTTGTCGGCCAGGCGGACGATGCCCAAATTCACCTCCGGCGCGTACTGCACGTTTTTGAAATACTTGCCCGTGCCCGTGACAAGGAAGCACTTTCCGTCCAGTTCGGGCGCTTCGAAGCCCGTGGGGATGGTGCGCAGAACGTTGTTCAGGTTCAGGTATTTCGCCACGTCCGCCTCGTCCAGCAGCAGGCTGATATTCCCGCCGTTTCTTTCGTCCCAGCCGTGGTCGTACATGTTCGTGGCGGTGTGGATCATCTCCACCATCCAGGGTGCGGTCAAAACATCTTTCATGCTCTTGCCTCCAATACTTCCTTCTCGTACGCTTCGATCTCGGGGAACCATTCCCCGTCCAGGGGCTTGCCGCAGCGGCGGCAGTATTCGTTCCAGACGTCTCCGAAGGGCAGGGTCTTGAGCTCCTCCTGCAGGACCATCAGCTTGGTGAAACTGCCCTCGTCCTGAAGCCGCTTCAGCTCGTCGTTGGGCTGCAGCAGGGCGAACAGCAGGGCTTTCTGCAGGTTCCGGTAGCCGGTGACCCAGGCGGAGATGCGGTTGATGGAAGCGTCGAAGTAGTCAAGGGCGATGTGCACCCGCCCGTCCAGTCCTCCGCAGCGGACAATCTCCCGGGCAATCTCCCGGGTCTCGTCGTCGAAGAGGACAACATGGTCGCTGTCCCAGCGGATGGGGCGGGTCACGTGCAGGGCGATCTCCGGGAAGAAGGCCAGCAGGGCCGGGATCTTGTCGGAAACCACCTCCGTGGGGTGGTAGTGGCCGTTGTCCATAAGGGGGATGCACTTATCCTGGTTCATAGCCGCATAGCTGAGGGCGAACTCCGCGCTGCCCACGGTGTAGGCCTCCACGCCGATGCCGAAGACCTTCGACTCGATGCAGGGCTTCACCTTCCCGAAGTCGTAGGGCTCGGTCAAAATCTCGTCGATGCTCTCCCGATACCGCGCCCGGGGGCCCAGCCTATCGGCGGGGATATCCTTGAAGCCGTCGCCGGTCCAGATGTTCATGACGCAGGGCTGGCCCAGCTGCTCGGCGAGGTAGGCGGAGATGCGGATGCAGGCCTTGCCATGGTCGATCCAGAAACGCCGGGTGGCCTCGTTGGGGCTGGACAGGGTCAGCGGGTCGCACATGGGATGGCTGAAAAACGTGGGGTTTAAGTCGCAGCCCAGGCCCCGCTCCCTGCAGAATCGGACCCACTTTTCAAAATGCTTCGGCTCCAGCCTGTCCCGGTCCGCCCACTGGCCGTCTTCGAAGATAGCGTAGCTGGCGTGCAGGTTCATCTTGGGCGTGCCGGGGATCAGTTCGAGGACCTTGTCGAGGTCACTCATCAGCTCCTCGGGGGTTCTCGCCCGGCCCGGGTAGTTGCCCGTGGTCTGGATGCCGCCGGTCAGGGGCTTGGTGGGGTCCGTGTCGAAGCCCCGCACGTCGTCCCCCTGCCAGCAGTGCAGGGAAACGGGTACGTTCTTCAAGGTCTCGATCGCCTGTTCGACGTCCACGCCGTATGCGGCATAGTTTGCTTTTGCTTCTGCGTAACTCATGCTTCTGCCTCCATCTGAATTTTCAGGTTTCCGACCGCCGTTGCCTCGATCGGCAGGGCAAGCACCTGTTTGCCGGTCGCCTCTTCGGTCAGGCGGTTCAGAAACGCGTTCTTTGCCCCGCCGCCGACAATGTACAGTTTATCATAACACATTTTGGTGTTCTGCTCCAGTTCGTTGATCGCGTCACGATAGGACAGCGCAAGCGACCGGTATGCGCAGCGGAAATAATCCCCGACCGAAATAGGCTTTGTTTGCAGCGTCGCGTCGAACACCTCGACCATGCTCTTCGGCGCAAGGAACGCCGGTGCGTTTGCGTCCACCGTTTTCTCAAACGCGCTCTGTTCCGCTTCCGCGGTGATCTCCTTCCACGGCTTTTTGGGACACAGCTCGTCGCGCAGGCGGTTGACGATCCACATGCCCATGATGTTCTTCTGATACCGGTTGTATCCCACGCCCCCCTCGTTGGACCAGTTGGCAGCGCGAGAGGCTTCGTCGGTGATAGGCTTCTCCGTCTTGACGCCCAAAAGGCTCCATGTGCCGGAGGAGATGTAAGGGTGATTTCCCTCCATGGGGATGCCCTCCACCGCGCTGCCCGTATCGTGGGTAGCGCACAGCACCGCTTTGATCCCCTCATAGCTGCCGATGACCGTTCCCGGCTGCTGTAGCTTGCGGAACAGGTGTCGGGGCAGGTCCATGGCTTCGATGATGGCAGGATCGTACTCCCCCGTCTTCGTGCTGACCATGCCGCCTGTCGTGGCGTTGGTGTACTCGTGCGACTTTGAACCGCACAGTCGATACAGGAGGTATTCCGGGATCATGAGAAAGTCTGTGACCCCCTCGAGCCGTCCCGCAATCTTGTCCGCGTACAGCTGATAGACCGTGTTGAAGGGCTGGAACTGGATGCCGGTGCGGCGGTAGAGCTCCGAAAAGGCCATGCGCCTATGGACCTCAGGGATCACCGCCTCGGTCCGGCCATCCCGATAGGCGTACATGGGATAGACCGTCTCGTCGCCTTTGAGCAGCACGTAGTCCACGCCCCAGGTGTCGATGGACAGGCTCTCGATCTCGAACCGTTCCCGGGCCTTTTCGATGCCCGTCTTCACGTGGGAAACCAGCGCCTCCGTGTCCCAACAGAGATGACCGTCGGTCTCACTGACGCCGTTGGGGAAGCGGTAGACCTCCTCGGTCCTGAGCTCGCCGTTGTCCTTCCAGCCTACGATGTGCCGACCGGAGGAAGCGCCGATGTCGATGGCCAGATAACATTTCATTCTGTATAATACTTCCTCAAGAAATAAGCCGGGGCGCAGCTCCATGCGTGGCAATAGCTCAGCACGATCGTGCCGCCGTAGGGAGATTCGTTTGGGTTTTCGGGGTTATACAGTTCCCAGAAGGTGTCGGCCCCTTCGTTCGCCATGCCGCCCCAATAGGCGCGCAGCGTGTTCAGCGCATCCTCCCGTCTGCCGGTGTCGATCAGCGCCTGCACATAATGGTGATACATGTACGGCGTCACCATACCGATCACTCCGTCCGTATCTTTGGCGCGGAACAGGATTTGTGCATCGTCGGACACACCTCCGAGGATCATCCACACCTGCGACGCGACCGAAACCTGACGGTCTTTCCCGGATACGAAAACGCCTTTCTTTGCGTCGAACAGATACCGAAGTGCGGCGCCACGCTTTTGTGCATAGTCCGCCTCGATCTGCGCGGCAAGCTTTGTATCTTCAAGCGTCTCTGCGATTTGCTTTGCCGCTTTCAGGCAGTACAAATATGTTCCCTGTGCGCTTGTCTGCTTGTTCAGCTGCAGATTCCAGTCCGTAAAGCACCAGCCGAGCACGTTGCTGTCTCGCACAAGCCCGGACGCGTCAAAGGCATCGCGCGCCAGTTCGATCTGCCGATACGCGACGGGCCAAAGCTCCGAAAGCGTTTCGCGGTCGCCTGTTGCTTCGTAATAATCCCAAAGCGTCGGAACGAACAGCAGCGAGTAATCGAACATGGCGGTATCGTCCGCTTCGATCTCCGGTTCGGTAAAGATCGCCGCGCTGATCTGTCCGTTTTCAAACGTGCTGCCCGCAAACAAATAGAGACAGCGCCTGACAAGGTCGAACCTGCGATAGGTCTGCGTGTTTGCAAGCGCCTGCAGCCGAAGATCGCCGATCCACAGCCGCCGATCGCGCTTCGGCCCGTCCTCGAAGACGTCCTGCATGCAGTCGTGCAAGGTCCTGCAGGCGATGCGATCGATCGTCGAGAGTTCCCTGTCCTGCGTCTGATAGGATTTCAAATCCGCATCGTTTGCAGAGGAAACGGCTTCGCACTGCGCTTCCTCCACCTTGAGACGATATTTTGAACTGATCCCGAGAACGGTCAGCTTCAAATAGCGAAACGCATACCGGCGCGAGAGTTTGACGATGCTCGGAAACGTATCTACATGGATGCGCTCCTGCTGGATCCAGCTTTTGCTGACCCAGCCGTTGTAGCTTTGCACATCCTCGGAAAACTCCTGTTTGCGCTCTGCAAACTGCAATTCGATCCAAGCCGGCGCGTCGGGGTGGCTGCCCTCAAAGGAAAGGGTCAGCGTGACGAAGCCGACCAGATGCTCTTGAAAGTCGAGCACGAGCGAATCGCCATCTTTGAGCGTATTTTTTTGCACCTGTGCAGATACCGTTCGCCGGTTCAGAATCGGCTTAAACGCTTCCGCCGTGTTCAAAAATTGCGCATTACGAATCATAGTTTACAAAATCTCCGTCAATTCTTCTACCGACTGTAAGTTCCAATCGCCTGCGCCTTCGTTCGAGGCGTCCCCGACACAAGCAGCCTTCATGCCGCCCACGTGCGCCGCCTGCGCACCAGAAACCGCATCTTCAACAACAAGGCAGCGGGAAGGCGCAACGTTCAGCATCTGCGCCGCTTTCAAAAAGACCTCCGGATCGGGCTTGGAATGCGTAATGTTGTTTCCGTCCGACACTGCATCGAAATATCCGCCTAACCCAATCTGCTGCAGGATAAAAGGCGCATTTTTAGAAGAAGACCCGATGGCAAGAAGATACTGTTTTTCTCGCAGCGTGTCAAGCGTCCGTTTGACCTCTTTCGGCAGATCGTCGGGCGTCATTTCAGACAAAAGCTGTTTGTAGATTTCGTTCTTTTGTGCCGCAAGCGCTTCCTTTTCTGCATCGGAAAACGGGCATGCGCTTTTTTCCAGAATAATCTCCAGACTCGCCATGCGGCTGACGCCGCGCAGACGGTTGTTGATGGTGCGGTCGAACGGAATGCCGTTGTTGTCCGCAATCGCCTTCCATGCACGATAGTGATACTCGTCCGTATAGCAGATGACGCCGTCCAGATCAAAGATGATCGCATCGAATTCTCTTACCATTTTGTATCCTCTCTCCCGCAGAACGGGTCAATCGGGCTGACGCCGTAAAATGCGCTCCGACCCATCAGTTTTTCCATAACAGCCTCTCGGAAATCCGGCGTTCCAGCGTATGCGTTGATATACGTTTTGATCATCGGCGCGTCGAACAGGTGATACGGATATGCCGTGCTGATCATCAGCGTCGGTACCTCCGCCGCGAACCACGGCGCATCGTCTCCGAGCCCGAATGTCACGTTCCAGTTCAGCCGCAGCGTCGTGTTGTTGGACGCATTTTCCATGTTGCAGATGTACACATACAGGTCGTAGTCCTCGTGTACTTCCCGAATACTGCGGTACATTTCATGCAGCAGCGCAAGTTTTTCCGGGGGCAGGTTCGGAATGTCCGCCATGTCCTGCACGGTGATGCCGACTCTGCGGTCACGCACAGTGACCAAAAAACCTTCGCGCCTAAAGAGTTCCTTCCATGCCTGCACAACCGGATGCGCGGGGCTCGGATCCTTTTGAATGACGTTGAGATAGACGCGCGGATAGCGCTTCGACGACAGCGGCAAAAGCTTTTGCGTGTCCTTGACCAGCGTGATCGCGCGGTCCGCCGTTTCCTTTGCCCATGCACGATGCTGCTCGCATCCGACGATCGCGGTCTCGCTTGCCTCCGGTACCAGCGTGTTCGTCTTTTGATTCGCAAACAATCCAAGCGACACCTTTAAGGCAAGGATACGCGTGACCGCTTCGTCAAGCCGCGCTTCGGAACAGAGTCCCGTTCTTATACCGCTCAGCAAATACGCGTAGTCCTCGTCGAGATCCTTGTTGAACAGGATCATATCCGCGCCGGCTTCGATCGCTGTGGGAACGGCGCGCTCGCGCGGCATGGCGGCGGTAAATCCGACCATCGGCGTCGCGTCGGTGCAGATAAGTCCGTTGAAGCCGAGCGAATCGCGAAGCAGGCCCGAAAGCAGCGAGCGCGACAGGCTTGCCGGCAGAAAGCGTTCCGCTTCGTCCGCGTAGGCTGGGAGCGCGATATGACCGACCATCACGGATTGCGCTCCTTCGTCGATCAGCGCACGATAGACTTTGCCGTAGCTGTCGTCCCACGCTGTTCGATCCAGCGTGTTGACGCTCGTTAAGATGTGCTGATCGCGTTCGTCCACGCCGTCGCCCGGGAAGTGCTTGATCGCGACGGCGACGCCGCTTTCCTTTGCGCCGCGCATGAACGCCTTGGCGCAGGCAACGACCCGATCCGGATCGCTTCCGAAGGTGCGCACATTGGTGATCGGGTTGTGGAACTCAAAGTTGATGTCCACGATCGGTGCAAAGCTCCAGTTCAGTCCGAGAGCCGCGCCCTCCGAACAGGCGACCTTGCCCATGCGGTACGCATAGACGGGATCGTTTGCCGCTGCGGTCGCCATCGGCTGCCCGAAGGAGGTACCCTCGTAGGCGATGCCGTCGCCGCCGTGCTCCGTGTTCGCCGCGAGCAGCAGCGGGATCTTTGCCATGGACTGCACCGTGCGGTGAACGCTTTGGATGGCTTTCGCGGTATCGGGACGGTACATGATGCCGCCGACGCCGATTTCCTGGATCCGGTGCACAAGTTCGCTCGGATCTGCAGTCAGCCCCATCGGGCAGAACACCTGTCCTGCCTTTTCTTCGAGCGTCATATTCTTCAGGGTTTCCTGCACCAGCCCAACGGACGCATCGTCGAGGAAAAACGGTTTTGCTTTGAGATCGATCATAATAACCTCTTTATTAGTAGGGGCGATCCCTCGATCGCCCGCTGATTTGCAAAATTAAGCTTTGATCGGCTTGAACAGTTTTTTCAGCAAGCCTTCGTTGTTGAGATAGATCAGAAAGACGACCAGCAGAACCGCGTTGATGATCGACTGCATGGATGCGCTGATCTCGTTGGAGAATGCGGCAAACGTGGAATTGAGCATGGACATACAGACCGCGGCAAGGAAATAGCCGAGCTTGTCATTACTGAATCTTCCGATATAGCCGCCGATGAACATCGGCAGAAACGCGGTGAACATGATGCCGATGGAGCCGAAGTTCAGTGCGCCGCCGTTGATATTCGAGCTGCGCGCCGCGTTCAAAAAGCCCACAAGTCCCATCAGCGCGCCGCAGATGACGTAGCAGAGAAGCGCGTTCGGAACCTCGCGGATGCCGGTGTTGACGGCAACCTTCTGTCCGCTTTGCAGCGCCTTATAGTCATAGCCGAAACGGGTGTGGTCAAACAGGTAGATCATCAGCGCAAGAACGACAACGATCAGGATTGCGGGGAAATACCAGTTGCCCGCAAACGCAGTCATAGACGGATTGCGTACCTCGTCCATCACGTATTTTCCGGAGGTCACGGTGAACGTGACGCCTTCGTAGATCAGCGTGACGCCGAGAGAGGTGATGATCGGGGGGATCTTCAAAGACACATAAAGCGCACCGGAAGCAAGCCCTAAGATTGCGCCGAACAGGATCCCGAAAACGAGCATTGCAATCGCGCTGCCCGTGCCGCCGTGCAGAAGCTGTTGTGTCACCTTTGCGGCAAGCACCGACGAGAGGACCGCCATGGAGCCGAGCGAAAAATCAAACCGTCCGCTGTTCAGGTTAACCGACAGCGCCATGGTCGTGATCATCACGATGGCGGTGTACTGCACAAAGTAGTTAAAGCCGGTTCGGTTCGCGATCATGCTCTTGCCGCCGATCGCGCAGAGAATCAAGAGGATCGCTGCGACAATGCACGGAATGGCGAGCGTACCGATGATTTTTCGACTTGTTTTCATAGTGGATCCCTCCCGGTTAGTTTCTCCCCGGACGAGGCGGTGCTGCCCCGCCGGGGAGGGAATGCGTGAATGAATTACTTGGATGCGACCAGCGCTGCGAAATCGGAGTAAGAGACCTTGCCGATCACCTTGTCCAGCGCTTCCTTGTTGAAGATCGGGTTGTCGCCCTTGTCGCCGTTGAAGATGCTGTCGAACGTCGCGCTGTCAGTTGCAACGAGGTAGTTCTGGCTCAGCGAGATCGCGTTGCCGTTTTCGTCACGGATCGGGTTGCCCTTGACCGCGTTCATCGTCGCCGCAAAGATCGGGCCGATGCTGGAGGAGTACTTGCCCGCAAGATAGACCAGCGTGCCGTCCTTCATGTTCGCCGCGTTGCCGGTGGTGAAGGAGTCGATGTCCGCATACGGGATCTTTGCGCCGTTCAGCGCGTCTGCAAAGAACGTCGTCGCCATACCGACGGACAGGAACGCATCGGGCGTCTGACCGACGATCGCAAACAGCTCGTCAAAGGTGGTATCGCCGAAGCCCTGGAAGTAGCCGATCACCTGAACGTTCGTGCAGGCAACCTTGCTCATGTCCACACCCTGGTCGCCGAAGAGCTGACCTGCAATGCCGTCCTTATCGGAAGCGCCGCCGTAGGTGCAGCCGAGACCAGCGAGAACGCCCGCGGTGCGATACACATGCATCGGGTTCGGAATGAACGCGCCGTAGATGCCGACGGTCTTCACGCCCTGATCGACAAAGTGCTTGCCCATCGCGTAGCCTGCTTCAAACTCAGTGTCCATGCTCGGTCCGACCTGACCGACGAAGTACTCGTTGCTCTTGTACTGCTCGAACTGGGCGTCGTCCAGCATGCCGGAAACGACTGCGTAATAGAGCTTGTTCGCCGCAGCGGTTTCGATCTGGGTCGCACGGTCTGCGCTGGAGAGAGACAGGATCGCGTCATAGCCCTGGGCTGCGAACTTCTCGATGGCACTCTTCTCAGCAGCCGCGTCCGCAAGCTGCTCGGTGTAGGTGAAGGTCACGTTGTAGTTCTTGGCGATGTAGTTCTCATAGTAGGCACGGAAGCCCAGCGCTTCCTCGCCGCTGACATCCGCCACCAGGACGCCGATCTTGATGGGCTTGTCCTCCGCCGCCTTGTTGTCGCCGCCGCTGCATGCGACCAGGGCGAATACCATCGCAAGGGCAAGAAGCATAGCAAAGATCTTTTTCATGTTTGTTCCTCCGTTGTGTTTTTTTGTTTGGTGTATAGTAAACGCTTTCACGTTTTGCCTATCGGGGCAGCTGTTTGCTGCGGTAATTGATGCCGGTCACATAAACGACCGCCAGGAAGCACACCGCGGCGACGATCTGCGATACGCCGTAGCCGACGCCGGAATCGACGATCAGCTTCAGGATGTTGTTCAGCAGAATGTAGCTGAACCCGCCGACCAGCGCAGAATAGATGCGCGAGCGCGGACCGCCGGAGATGGGCATGCCGCCGAATACGATCGCAACGACGATGTTCATGCCGATGCTGCTTGCGGTGCTTGCCGTAACCGAAGGGGTATAAACCAGCGTCAAAAACGCGCCGAGTCCCACGCCGATACCCGCCATGACAAACGCGATGATCGCATAGGTGTTGATCTTGATGCCGGAGAGCTTGGCGCAGACCGGATTGCCGCCTAAGAACTTCTCTCTGCGACCGATCTTCGTGTAGTTAAAGACGAAGAAGCAGATCAGCCAGAACGCGGCGAGAACCGCGATCTTGAAGCCCATGTTGTCAAGCGGCGCGACGACCTCGGACGGAATGCTGATGCCGCCCAAAGCGCCGCCGTTTGTGGTGATGATCTGCGCGGCGATTGCCGAAAGCACGGACATCATGGCGACGGTGGTGACGAACACCGGAATGTGAAAGACCGATGCAAGCACGGAGCTTAAAAGCGAACAGCCGATCGCGACGCCGAAGATCACAAGGATCATCAAAGGAAGACTCTGCGTTGCGTTGTAGGTCATGACCCCGAGCGTTGCCGAAAACAGCGTGGATGCGCCGAGGCTGATGTCGAAAGAGCCGAGCGAGTAGATGAACACCGCGCCGGTCGCAACGACCGCAAGCACGATTCCCTCGTTGAAGATGATCCTGAGATACATATCGAGCCGGTAGCCCTTTGCCTGCACGACCGCGCAGAACAGCCCGAACAGCAGAACCAGTGCGAAGAAAGGCAGAACGTCGATGATCCGCTGCCGCGTCTTGTATCGTTTGACGATTTGGTTGCTTTCCATCTTCGTTACCTCTCAGATCATGTATTGGATGATTTCCGCGTCGGAAAGGGTTTCGCTTCTCATAAACTCGTGCATGACGCGTCCGTCCTTCATGATGAGCAGCCGATCGCACATGCCCATCAGCTCCGGCATCTCCTCGGAAATCATGATGATCGACTTGCCCTCGTTTTTCAGCTCGATCATCAGCCGATACATCGCGTGCTTGACGCCGATGTCCACGCCGCGCGTCGGGCAGTCGAGAATCAGCACGTCGCTGCCTCTGCCGATCCACTTGCCGAATACGACCTTCTGCTTGTTGCCGCCGGAAAGCTGCGAGGTCTGCTGATCGCGGTCCGCGCACTTGATCGAAAGAGAATCGATCTGCGCATCCACGTACTTCTTTTCCCGTCCGTTCAGCATCAAAAAGTTCCCGATTGCATAGCGGTCCATGCCCGCGATCGCAATGTTGTCGCGGATACTCGCATTGAGGGAGAGAGATTCGACGTCTCTGTCCTTCGATACATAGCCGAACGCTTCGCGCATGGCAACGGTCTCGTTGGTGATCTTCACGCCCTTGCCGGTGACGACTTCGCCGCGATCCGGTTTCAATGCGCCGAACAGGATCTTGCCGAGCGGATGCATGCCGCAGTGCGAAAGTCCGCCGATACCGACGATCTCGCCGCGATATACGGTCAGATCGACGTCGTTCAGCACGGTTCCGAGGGTGATGTGGCGTGCCGTGACCGCGATTTCCGGAAGATGCGAAGGCGTAAAGTCGCTCCGGTAGTAATCGCCCTGCAGCTCTCTGCCGATCATGCTGGTGCGGATCGCGTCCGCGTCGAATTCGTCCTTGGTGAAGTGGCGGATGATCGCGCCGTCGCGCAGGACGGTGAGCGTGTCGCAGACCTCCATGATCTCGTCCAGATCGTGCGAAATGAACAGTACCGCCTTCCCTTCGTCGCGCAGCCGCTTCACGAGCGTATAGAGAATATCGCGCCCTTCCTGACTCAGCGCCGTGGTCGTTTCATCCACAACCAGAATCTCCGGGTTCTTCATAACGACCTTTGCGATCTCCACAAGCTTGCGCGTCTGAAAATCAAGCGCCCCCATCGGCATGCTGCCGGTCACGTTTTTCACGCCGATCGCCTGCAGCGCTTCGTCCGCTTTGCGGTTCATCGCCCTGCGGTCGATCATGCCGAGCTTGCCGGGAAACTGCTTCGTCTCTCCGAGGAACATATTTTCCGCAACGCTGATGCCTTGGATCGTTCCGCTTTCCTGCACGATCATGCCGATGCCGTGATCCAATGCATCGATCATGCTGACCGGATTCCAGGGCTTTCCGCGGAACAGCATTTCTCCGCTGTCCGCCCTCTGCATCCCCGCGGCAATCGAGGAGATCGTGGACTTGCCGGAACCGTTTTCGCCGATCAGCCCGCGGATCTCGCCGGGGTACACGTCAAAGGAAATGTCGCCCAGCGCAACGGTGCTTGCGAACGTTTTGCGGATATGCTTCATTTCCAGAATAGGCGTTTTCATCTTCTCACCTCACTGTCTCCATGATACGCCGATTACTTCGCCCCCGCCACCGCCGCTTTAACGTGTTTCCGTCTTGTTTTTTACCTCTTGAAATTAAAATTTGGATTATTAGATACGTTCCTTAAAATTTTATTCTTTCTTCACTTGATTTTTGTTCTGGATGCGTTATAATCATACATGGAGGAGGAATGATTATGCCGAATTCCGTGATTGCACAGTATCCGTGTGGAAAAGCTTTAACCTGTTCGATCCAAAGAATCGACTCCGATCTGTCCCTTACGTCGGAGCGCTTCGGCGTCTATATGCTGCTGACCGGGACGCTGCAGGTGACCATGGACGGAGAGCTGTTTATCGCCCGGACGGACGACGTGTTTTCTGTCGAAGCGAATACGCCCTGCAAAGGGTTCGGTTCCGACTGCACCGTCGTGTCCGTTGCCTTCGATCAGCATTTCTTCGAGCGTACCCTTCCGGTTCCGCGGCATCCTGACTTTCTCTGCAACAGCGCGCTGCTGGGAGACGACGCCTCCTATGATTCCCTGCGCCGTCTGATCGCGCGCATCGTAAAAAACAATGCGGACGGACAGCTCGGATATGAATTGCGCAACTGGTCGCTGATCTATTCGCTGATGGACGCCATGTATCAGAATTTTAAGGTGGAGGATTCGGAGGCGCGCCATCGGAACGCGCATCGCTACACGGAGCGCATGGCGGAAATCAGCGCGATCATCCACGAAAACTTCCAGACCAATCTGACGCTTTCCGAGCTTGCGGGCCGGGTGCACCTTTCCGCACCGTATCTGTCCAAGTTCATCGAAAAGCAGTTCGGCATGACGTTTCTCAACTATCTGCAAAAGGTTCGCCTCAACCATGCAACAAATGAATTGCTGAAAACGAGCAATACGATCGAGACGATATCCCAAAACGCGGGATTTCCGAACAGCTATGCGTTTGTGCAGGCGTTCAAAAAGGAATACGGCGTGCTCCCGAGTCTTTACCGGAAACAGGCGGAAGAAAAGCCGAAAACCGACGCTGCGATCCGTCCGATCGAACAGCACGATTATATGAGCGGACTGAAAAAGTATCTGGAAAAGCAGCGCGATGACGAACCGTTGCAAACAGTTTCCGTCCGGGCAAGCGTTCGGGCAAACAATGCGATCGGATCGCTCAGGCATACCTGGCGCGATCTCATCGGGGTCACCCGGGCAAGTGCGATCCTTTCGGCGGAAATTCAGGAAATGCTTTCCCGCATCCGCCGGGAAATCGGCTTCTCCTACGTAAAGTTCAACGGCATCTTCTCCGACGACATGCACGTCTACACGGAGGATGCATCGGGAAAGCCGGTGTACAGCTTTGTATACACGGATAAGGTCCTGGACTTTCTGCAGTCGATTTCGCTGAAGCCGATGATCCAGCTCGGCTTTATGCCGGAAGCGATGGCGAAATCAAAAAAGCAGATCTTCGGCTATTCGGTGGGCGAACCCGCCTCCCTCGATCGCTGGCAGGGGCTGACAGAAGCGTTCCTTCGCCATCTAATCAAACGCTACGGCGTCGAGGAGGTCCGAACCTGGCGTTTCTCCCTTTGGCATCAGCCGGACACGCCGGAAAACATGTACGGCTTTTCGGACGTCAACACCTTCTACCGATTTTGGAAGGCAACCTATGACGCCGTCAAGCGCTTCGATCCCTCGCTCTTGCTTGCATCGCCGCCGACCTTTTATATTTTAGAGGAAGATTATGAAAACTGGTATATTCCGTTTATACAATGGTGCCGGAAGAACGATTGCATGCCGGACGCCTTGTGTTTTCATTATTATGATACGGCGTTTACCGAAGAGCTCGGCGACTCCGCATCCTTTGGCTTTGCGCGTCCGATGGCGCTGCGGGAAGCTGCGAACGGCTTCGGACAGTTTACGCTTCGCATCCAAAACGAACGTCATCGATTGCAGTGCGATACGCTGCCGATCTACCTGACGGAATGGAACAACACACCGAGTCAGCAGGATCTTCTGAACGATACCTGCTTCAAATCCTGCTATATCATCAAGGGCATTTTAGAGAACTACGACCGTCTGATGAGCTTCGGATACTGGTCATTAACGGACTGGATGGGCGAGGCCCCCCAACCGGAACAGCTCTTTTTCGGCGGGCTCGGACTGTTCACCGTCAACGGCATTCCGAAGGCAAGCTACTATGCTTTTTCGCTGCTACGCGAACTCGGCGATACGCTGCTCGGCAAGGGGGACGGTTGGTTCATCACCAAGCAAGACGACACCTATGCGATTCTGCTCTACCATTACCGTCACTTTTCCCATCTGTACGCGCGCGGAGAACGGTTCGACATGACGTTCACCGATCGATATACGCCGTTTTCACCCGAGAATCAGTTGGACGCGCATATCTCGATCCGCGACATTCCGAACGGTGAATACACCGTAACGGAAACGATCGTCAGTCGGCACAGCGGTAGCTCCTTTGACACTTGGCTTTCCATGGGCGCGCCGGACCGGCTGACCGCCAACGAACAGAAAACGCTTGCCGCCCGTTCCGTTCCCGCCATCAGCAAATACCGTTCCTCCATCCAAAACGGTGTCTTGGAACTCGACGCCCTTCTGGATATGCTCGAAATCCGACTGATACAGATCACGCGGTTTTAGATCTTGCACGGTATACCGCGTTTCGGTGTGTGGCCATGTTATTCTCTGAGCCAATAATGGAACTCAGTATGAATGCCAGATAATTGTCAGAAACGATGTCGAATTTAGGCATAAAAGGGATATGCCAAACATGCCAAATCGTATGCCAATTTCCCATCAAAGGTTGTAGATTTCTATAGATTTTTAGAATTGTCACTTTCGAGAAAATGTCAGCCATATAGGCGTTTATAGGGTACTAAAGATTATCGCCGATTGGGCGCTTCTATTTCCCGACCATGAAACCGATCGGGCAGAAGAAGGAAAAGGCGCAGGAGACGCCCGCGCAATTCGAATGCGCCTGCGATACCTGTCCCTCTTTGGAAGCGTGC
>JBGULC010000010.1:0-150676 GCA_045114775.1 Christensenellales bacterium
CTGGACCTTGGACAGATCGCCGAAGTCAAAGCCGAACTTGCCTTCTTCGTAGTTGTACTTAGCGGTATCGCCATAGTAGTGCATCGGGGTGATGGTCAGACCGAGGATGCTGTAAACAGCAGGCGCGGAGTAACCTTCAACGGTGACTTCGACGGTGTAGTCGTCGAGCTTCTTGATGCCTTCGATGTACTTGACGCCCTGGCCGCCCATCGCTTCGTCTTTCGGACCCCAGGTAAGGATGAAGTTGCCGTCAGCCATGCCCTTCACGGTGTCGGGCTCGTTGCCGGACTTTTCGGTGTCGAAGAACTTTGCGTCGTCGCCGCCGTAAGCAGCAAAGGTCACATTGTAGTAGTCTTCAATGGTCGGGAAGGTCTCAACGAGGTCCCAGTCGCCGTTGCCGAGCGCGTCATGGAAATGACCGTCCTCGCCGAAGGCGCCGAAGCCCCACATTGCCATACCGAAAGCAACTTTGCCGCCGTCATTTGCGGAAACCTGCTCCCAGGTCATGTTCGGATTGAAGTACTGCTGGACATAAGCGTCCGCGCCGTACTTGTTCGCGCAGTAGTCGACGATGCACTGGCAGACATAGGTCCAAGCCTTGTCGATCTCAGCCCAGTAGCCGTTGAAGACTTCTTCGCTGTACTCGTCGTTTGCGACATACTCACGGCCTGCCGCATAGATCTTGTTCGCGAGATCTGCATACTTTGCATAGACTTCGTCGGAAGTCTGGGTGCGATAGTTCTGCAGACCGACGATCGCGTAAGAGCTCAGAGAAGTGGAGCCGACATAAGCCGGATCGAGGAAGGTGTAGTACGTGAAGATGATGTCATCTGCCGTTACCGGAACGCCATCGGAGAACTTCAGGTCGTCACGGATCTTTGCGGTGTAGACGGTCAGATCCTTTTCCTTGTCATACTTGACGGAAAGGTCCGCCGGTCCTTTGTACAGATAGTCCGTACCATTGTAGCTGACGGTTTCGCCCTCAATTGCGTTGTAGATGATACCGCCCATACGATCGGTGGTCATCAGGCCGAGACCGACCATGCCGGCAACATCCTGGTCATACGCGGTGTCCGCATAGAACGGGCTGAACTTCTGAGAGAACGGGCTGTATGCAACGACCAACGGAGTGGGGTTGTCATAAGTCGGTTCGGGCTCGGGTTCGGGCTCGGGCTCGGGTTCGGGCTCGGGTTCCGGCTGGGGCTCGGGTTCCGGCTGGGGCTCGGGCTCCGGCTGGGGTTCGGGCTCAGGCTCGGGAGCGGGAGCAGGAGTGGTTTCCGCTTCGGGCTTCACTTCCGGCGTCTGGCAGGCGACGAGTGCGAGAACCATGAGCAGAACCAACAGACCAGCAAGGATCTTCTTCATGTTGTGCATTGATTGTTCCTCCTTAATTATTGTGCATATGGAAACACGCTTAGATTATACGGCATTCATCGAAAGTTGTCAATCTTTTGAAAGAAATTCACAACTTTCAATTCTTACCGCACAATCCCGTGGATTTCCCTTATTCCGGTTTGCAGGCCGAATTCTCCCGCAACTCCGTCTTTACCTCCTTCGTTTTCCGAATGATCACGAAGCACGCCGCCGCCGCGATCACAAGGCAAACGATATAAACTACGTCCTGCGCCGCAAACGACGCAATATCCTGCAGCTTGCCGGTCCATGCGAGGATCCAGATCACGAGCCAGATCAGCGCTGATAGCGCCAAAATCACAAGCGCGGCGATCGCAGAAATCTTCGACCGCTCAAAGCTCTGACTGAACTTCTTGCGCTCCATGGGCTTTTTCCGACCAGGCATCGCGAACGCGCCCATGATCGCATATACGAGCGGAAACATCGCAAGCGCCGCGACCGGCATATACCATTTGTTCGACAGATTTCCCGGCATAATCAACAGTGCGGCGATCAGCGCAGCTGCCGCAACGCAGATCGCAATGCGGGAGACCAGAACGATACGCGAATAATCACTTTCATCGTTCAGCGGGCAGACCCACTGACCGATATACGTGATCCGATCCTTCGGCCTTCCGTTGGCGCCGACATAGACGGTCTTTTTATAATCATCTACGAAGCGATAACGTCTGCCGATGATCTTTCCCACCAGGATTCCCCCTTCGGTCTCCCGGGCAGCCGGATATCCGGTCTGTCCCGCAACCGCACACACTGTTCATATCTGTTTCATATTTTATCGCAACAGTGCATAAATTTCAACTGTTTTTGCCTATTTTTTTTGCATTTCCGCAATTTGGTCTTCAGCTGGTGCATTTTCGGTATACCCAAATCGAACGTCGAAAACGCTTGTCTCCGAAAAATCCCATCTTTGCCCGGTTCCGACTTAAAACAAGCTGTATAAATGCAAAGCGGCTGAAAACGGTCGCCGACCCGGTGCAATCGCCGTAACCGGATCGTGTTTTTCGGCTGCGGATCCACGGGAATTCATCTTCCCTTTTTCTTCATATTATATATAGACCAGTCCAACTATGACTCTTTTTGCGCATCGGCACGCGCGCGGACGCCGCATTCCGCCGCCGGAACTCTTTCCGGCCTACAATCCGCCGCAACAAACGCTGTTTCATTTGCCCGGCGTCAAAGCCTCCGACGGAATCTCCGCCAGAATGAACAACGCGGTAAAGGCGATGCTCGCAACGATGAAGCCGACGTTGATGTAAAACGGACGGCGGAACCGCGGAATTGAAGATGGGACCGGCAGGAAGTTTTTGCGGCGGATGATCAGAAAGATCAGGCCGAGCACGGCGAGCGCAAGGATCAGCTGCGAATACACTGCCATAACGATCATAGCCGCCGTCTCGTCCATGCTGCCGGTGAGCATTGTGACAAGCTGCGGAACAAGACCGCCGAGCGTGTTCACCGCGACGTGCAGCAGGATCGTATAGCGGATGTTCTGCGTGCGATAATAGATGATGCCAAGCAGGATCCCGAGCGGGAACGCATACAGGAACTGGGTGAGATTGCCGTGAACAAGTCCGAACAGAAGCGCGGAAAACAGGATCGCGTCCATCGGATGGAATGCAGAAAGCCGGTCGATCATCGCCTTGCGGAAGAACAGCTCCTCCACGATCGGCGCTATGATCACGACGCAGAGCAGCGTTATCCACGGATCGACCGATTCGACCACACCGCCCACGACGTCGGAAAGCCCTTCGCCGAGCAGCATGCCGATCAGCTTGCCCATCAGCGAACCCGCAATCATCAGCGCCATCGCGCACGGGAACAGGAACAGCAGAATGCGCATCGACAGCGGCGTGACCGTTCCGATCTCCGGCTTCGGATTTTTCTCCACCCGCCGCAGCAGGATCAGCCACGCAAGCGGCATGGCGATCAGGTCGATCGAAACCGAGCTGACGATCAGGCTCAGCTTATTGTAAACGCTCTCGTCGATCCAGCCTTTATTGACCGGGAATAAGAACCCGAACGCGATCGTGTAGGTGATCGCGATCACGAGGATCGTTGCAAACGCGCAGAGCGACGCCGCGCGGCGCGCGCCTTTTGCATCCGGCTCCGGGAGCGGCTTCGGCGTATACTTGATCTCGGTTTGATATTCCATATCGTTCCTCCGTTCAGCGGATCTTTGCCATCGCGTAGTTCTGGTAATCCGGATCGTCGGTGACCTCGCGGATCACGCGGAAGTTTTCCGGAATGAACACCTCGGCGTCCGGATCGTTCAGTTCGACCTGCAGCATTGCCTTATCCCTCCACGCCGGATAGAAATCGACCTCGTACGCGTGCGCGTCGTCGACAAGGCAGTAACGCGTCTTGCGGATCGGCATGCACATCGGATCGGCCTCCATCATGAGCTGCTGATAGTCGTCGAGCGAGAGCCGCTTTTCGGTCTCGATCCGGCTGCCGTCCGTGCCGGTGCAGTGCGTGGTCAGATAATAAATGTAGCTCCCGTCGTTTCCGCGCATGCAGATCCGGCGCTTCTCGCCCTGCACGTCCGTAAGATACGTTTGAATGATCTCGACGCGGCGGCATGCGGGATGCGCTTCGAGCCAGTCGCGATCCGGCAGGTCGATGAGAAATCTTCTGGCATGCTCAAACGGCGCGGGCTTGCCCAGGGCCGTCATGACCTCCCGTAAAAGCTTCACGAGCTTGCCGTTGAAGTCGGTCGCGTTGTCGATGATCCGCAGGTGCGGATGTCCCGCCCATGCGGCGAGCGTCTTTGCGTCGAGCTCGATCGCCTCCTCGAGCGTTTCCACACGCGCGGTGTTGTTATCGGTCGTGTAAAACGCCTCCGCGCCCTTCGCGGCGGTCACCATGTGGAACACGGCGTCGTACTTGTCGCGGAACGCGACCTCGTTCTGCCCGAGCTCCTTTAAGATCGCCTTGAACTCCTCCGGCTCCATATAGGGTTTGTCGTCCATCGAGCCGCGGTCACAGACGATCACGACCTCCTTCGACGCGCTCGCCTCCGCCGCCTGGCGGTAGATCTGCTCGCGAAGCAGCTGATAGCGCACCTGCACGCGCTGAAACTCGAAGTTCGACTTCGACGCGCGCGCGGTCACGCCGCTGTTGTTGAGGTCCGTGCACGTCTCCGGAATGAACATGACCGCGTAGCCTGCGTCGGTCAGCGCGTTCTGCAGCCAGCTCATTGCGGTCGTTTTACCGGCGCACGGGCCGCCCGTGATCACGATGGTGTGGATATGATTCGTCTGTTCCATACTTGTTCTCCTTTATTCGGGCATACCGTTCAGGATCGTTTGCATCATCAGCGCCGCAAATACCGCGGCGTTCAGCGATTCGGCGCGGCCGCGCATCGGCATGCGGTAGCGCGTGCACTGCGCGGCGGTCTCCTCCGAGACCCCCTGCCCCTCGTTTCCGACGATCAGCGCCGTGCGCCTTCCGATCGGAGGGAGCGTCTCGGAGCCCTTGAGGTGTCCGCAGATACAGGCAAAGCCCTGTTCTCTGAGCCGCCGCAGTTCGTCCGGCAGCATGCCGATATAAATAGGAAGATGATAGGTCGAGCCCATCGCGGCGCGCAGCGCCTTCGGCGAAAACGGGTCCGCCGAATCGGGGCTCAATAGAACGCCGCTTGCGCCCAAGGCATCCGCGGTACGAAGGATCGTGCCGAGGTTGCCGGGGTCCTGCAGTCGGTCGAGCGCGACGATCAGGCCTTCCGGATAGACTTCGGGACACGCGCAGTCCGGCGTTTCCGCGATCGCGCACAGGCTTTGCGGCGTCTTTGCCGTGCAGATCGCTTCCATCACGCCCTCGCCGACGTATACCGTTTCGATCCCGTCCGGCACCTTTGCGCCTTCCTTTGCAAACACGGTGCGCACACGCGCGCCGGAAACGAGCGCGTCAAGGACGAGCTTGTCTCCCTCGATGAGATGCAGGCCTGTTTCTCTGCGTGCCTTCGCGTCCTGTAATGCCCGCGCGGCTTTGATGCGTTCGTTGCTTCTGCTGGTGATGATCATTTTTTGACTCTGTGACAAAAAGCCACCGTTTGAGGTGGCTTTTGTTTTTCTCAAGGATTGCTCAGTTGCTTCTTGCGACCTTGCCGGAACGCAGGCAGCGAGTGCAGACGCTCATCTTCTGAACGCGCCCGTCGACGACGACGTGCACGGTCTGGATATTCGGCGCCCAGCTGCGCTTGGTCTTGCGATTGGAATGGCTGACCAGATTGCCGGACATGGTTCCTTTCTTGCAGACTTCACAGAACTTACCCATTCAGTCCACCTCCTTGCTAAAACTCGAACATTGCAATACTACCACAAGGATTTCAACATTGCAAGCATTATTTTTGGAAATCAGACTTTTTTTGTGAGAATATATTGCGTTTCCGGGCCTTTGGGGCAAAATCGGGACGGGATTCCTACCGCATTCCAAAGAAATCGTTCTGCCGGAGGGCCTCATAGACCACGATCGCGACGGCGTTTGAAAGGTTCAGCGAGCGCTGACCGTCGCCCATCGGGATACGGATCGCCTCAGACGCGTGCGTCTGAAGAAGCGGCTTCGGCAGCCCTGCCGTCTCTTTGCCGAAGACGAGAAAGTCGCCGTCCCGGAATCGAACCTCGTCGTAACGATGCGCGGCGTGCGTGGAGCAATAGAAGAACCGCGCGTCGGGGTACTGCGCCCAAACCTCCTCGATGCTGTCGTGATAAAAGAGCGTCAGCGAATGCCAGTAGTCGAGCCCGGCACGCTTTAAGCTCTTGTCGTCGGTCGAAAAGCCCAGCGGCCGCACAAGGTGCAGCGCCGCGCCCGTCACCGCGCAGGTGCGCGAAATATTGCCCGTATTGCTCGGGATCTCCGGTTCCACAAGTACGATGTGCAGCATAGCGTATCCTCCGTATCGTTGCCGATATCGTACCACAAATTCGTCGGAAATGCAAAATTTACAAAAATAAACTTCAAATAGGTTGAGATTCATTTCCCACATTGCTATAATAGCGCTGTATGACTACGACAACCGTTTCTCCGGGCGCCGTGCGCCCGCAGCCGAATACGATACCCAACCGCAGCGTCAGCGATCCGTTTGCCGCTGCGAACGGTACGCTGCGCTTTGCAAACGCTTCGCGCGGCGCATCCGACGCGCAGCCGCGCGCCGCAGCTTCTCCGGACCGCACTTCCGGCTCATCTTCCCGACCGGCCGCCGCAGGTCGTTCGACCTCCGCGCGGTCTTCTTCCTCTGCCCGCTCGTCTTCGACGGCAAGACGCACGGGCGGCTCCGGCAACGGTCCGAAAAAGCGCAGCCGCAAGCGCAAAAAGCAGCAGCGCATGCTCCTGATCGCAGGCGCGGCCCTGCTTCTCGCGATCGTTCTTTTGATCGTGATCATCGTGATCGCGTCGAAAAACTGTTCCTGCAAGAGCGGACCGGTCGATCCGATCGACCCCGTTCCCGGGCAGAGTCCTTCCGCGGATCCCGACGTGCCGGAAACGCCTTCGGAGCTTCCCTCCGTTTTGGAGGACGATATCCTCACGCGGGACGTTTCGATCAACGGCGTTTCCGTAAAGGACATGACGGTGCGCGAGGCGCGCAGGCGTGTACAGGCGAAGCTGCAGGAGAAAATGGAGTCGCTCGACGTGACCGTCGCTTACCAAAGCTATGACCCGGTCATGCTTGACGCCGAAACGATCGGTCTCGGCTATTCCGAGGAGGATCTGGAGACCGCGCTTCGGAAAGCGGCGGCAGGCTCGGACGCCGAGCTGACCGTTCCGCTGACCTTTGACGGAGAAAAGCTGCGCGAGGCGCTGTACGGTCTGAACGACAAGATCCCGAACCATGCGGTCAACGCAAAGGCGGAGATCAAGTTCAAGAGCAAGACGATCGACGGCGTGACCTATCAGCAGCCGTACTGGGAATTCACGAACGGAACAAACGGCGCGAAGATCGACTTTACCGCGCTGGAAAACGAAGTCCGCACGGCGATCGAATCGGGCGACTACACCGCGTCTCTGACCCCGACGGTCGCGGTCTCCGAACCGGAGGTCACGACCGAAGCGCTCAAGGCGCAGCTTACGAAGCTTTCGAGCTATCAGACCAACTACTCCACCAAGGCCGGAGCAAACGAGCCCGAGGTCGATGAAAACTGCCGCAACCGCGACTGGAACATCAGCAAAGCGGTCGGCATGATGCAGGTCACCGTGCTGAAGCCCGGCGAATCCTTCGACTTCAACAGAAAGACCGGCGAGCGCAGCGAAAAGAAGGGCTGGGCGCTTGCAAACGCCGTCTATCAGGGCAATACCTATCGCAAGGAAGCCGGCGGCGGCGTCTGCCAGGTCAGCACAACGATCTTCAACGCGGTCCTGCGCGCGGGCATCACGAGCATTACCCGCAGGGGACACAGCATCCCGTCGGACTACGTGACCAAGAAGTTCGATGAGGGCCTCGGATTCGACGCGACGGTCGATTATCCCGATATCAATTTCAAGTTCAAGAACGATACGGGACACACGATCTATATGTTCGTGTACATCACGAAAAACAACAGTCGCCGCAAGAACATCAACGTCGAGATCTACGGACAGAAGGAAGACGGCGTCGAATATCGGTGCCGCAACGAGATCCTGGAACAGACGCCCAGCGACGACGAATCCAAGTATGAATACGAGTACGACAAGACGATGCCCTCGACCGCGAAGAAGGTCCTGATTCGCAATCCGCACGACGGCTACCGCGTCGTTACCTACGTGGATAAGTACAAGGACGGTAAGTTTGTAAAGACCGTCCGCACCGAGGAGACCATCTACAAGGTCATCTATCCGAAGTACCGCGTCGGCACCGCGGAGGTCACCCCTTCCCCGACCAAGACCCCGAAGCCGACGAAAACGCCGAAGCCGGAAAGCTCCGACGAACCGTAAAAAACAAGGACTGCCGAATCTGTCGACAGTCCTTTTCAATTGCTTATACGATCATTTCCGATCATTTCCCGATCCCGAACGCCTTGAAGCTGTTTTCGAAGAGCGTTTCCGAAAGCGGTTCCGGGTCGAGCCCGCGGATCTCCGAAAGCTTAAAAAGCGTCAGCACGATGCGGCGCGGATCGTTTCGCGTGCCGCGGAACGGCACCGGCGTCATGTACGGGCAGTCCGTTTCGATCAGAAGCCGGTCCAGAGGAAGCTTTGAAGCGATCTCCCATTGGTGCACCGCGTTCTTGAACGTCAGCGCGCCGCCGAACGCGATATAAAGCCCCAGGTCGATGCACTCCTTTGCAATCTCGTAGCTCGCCGAAAAACAGTGCATCACGCCGGAAAGGTTCCCGCGGTAATGCCGCAGAAGGTCCATCGTGTCGCCGTGCGCCTCGCGGTCGTGGATGATGACGGGTCTATGAAGCTCCGCCGCCAGCGCAAGCTGCGCGTCGAAGCAGGTCCGCTGCACGTCGCGCGGGGAGAAATCGTAGTGGTAATCGAGCCCGATCTCGCCGATCGCCGGCATCCGTTCGTGCGTCAGCGCCTCGCGGATCCTTTCGAGCGTTTCCGGCCGGAACTCGTCCGCGGAGTGCGGATGCACGCCCGCGCTGCCGTAGAAGAACGGAACGCACGCGACAAGCTCGACGACCCTGTCGATGCCCGCTTCGTCGCAGCAGGCTTCCATGACGTGCGCGATCCCGGCCTCGGGCAGCGACGCGATCAGGCTTTCGCGGTCCTCGTCGAACTGCTCGTCCAATAGATGTGCGTGGGTGTCGAAGATTTGCATCAGCGCACCACCCAGCCCGGCTTGAGCGCCTTTTCGGGCGTCACGAACGCAAGTTCCTTGTCCTCCGGATCGGAGGCGGCGAGGATCATGCCGTGGCTTTCGACGCCGCAGAGCGTGACGGGCTTGAGGTTTGCGACGACCACGACCGTCTTGCCGACGAGGTCCTCGGGCTTATACCAGCTCTTTATGCCGGAGACGACCGTGCGCTGCTCGCTGCCGATGTCGACGGTAAGCTTCAGAAGCTTTTTCGAGCGCTTGACCTCTTCGCAGGCGACGACCTTGCCAAGACGGAGATCCATCTTCGCAAAATCGTCGTATGTGATCTCGTCCTTGATCGGCGGCAGTTCCGGCGCTTCGGGTTCGGGCGCGGCGGCCTGCTTCTGCTTTGCCTGGATCTGTTCGACCTGTTCCATCACAGCCTTCGGATCGAGACGGGCAAACAGGATCTCCGGCTTTTCCGCGACCCTGTTCCCGGCTTCGGGATAGACGCCGAAGGTCATCAGCGAGTCGATCGTGCGCGGCTCCGCGCCGATCTGCTTTTGAATCTTCTCCGTAGTCGCGGGGAGGAACGGCGCAAGAAGGTTCGCGCCGATCGAGATGCTTTCGATCAGGTTATAGAGCACTTCGGAAAGGCGATCCGCCTTTTCGGGATCCTTACTGAGCACCCACGGCGCGGTCTCGTCGATGTACTTGTTGCAGCGGCGGAAGAGATTGAAGATCTCGGAGAGCGCGTCGGCGATCCGCAGATCGTCCATCGCCTTTTGGACGCGCGGATACGTTGTCGTTGCGACGAGCTTCAGTTCGTCGTCGACCGGCTCCATCGCGTCGGTGCGCTTCACGGCCCCGCCGAAATACTTGTTGCTCATGGCGACCGTGCGGTTCACGAGGTTGCCGAGCGTGTTCGCAAGGTCCGCGTTGAGCCGCTCGATGAGAAGCTCCCAGGTGATCGAGCCGTCGTTGTCAAACGGCATCTCGTTCAAAACGTAGTAGCGCACCGCGTCCACGCCGAACAGATCGCAAAGATCGTCCGCGTACATGACGTTGCCCTTGGATTTGCTCATCTTGTCGCCCTGCTGCAGAAGCCACGGATGGCCGAAGACGGTCTTGGGCAGCGGCAGGCCGAGAGACATCAGGAAGATCGGCCAGTAGATCGTGTGGAAGCGGATGATATCCTTGCCGATCACGTGCAGATCGGCGGGCCAGAGTTTATTGAACAGCTCCGTGGATTCGCCGCCGCACTCGTAGCCGATGCAGGTGATGTAGTTCGCGAGCGCGTCGAGCCAGACGTAGACGACGTGCTTCGGGTCGAAATCGACCGGAATGCCCCACTTGAACGACGTACGCGATACGCAGAGATCCTGAAGACCCGGCAGCAGGAAGTTGTTCATCATCTCGTTTCTGCGCGAAACGGGCTTGATGAAGTCCGGATGCTCGTTGATGTAGTCGATGAGCTGCGGTGCGTACTTGCTCATCTTGAAGAAGTACGCCTCCTCCTTGGCGGGCTGCACGTCTCTGCCGCAGTCCGGGCACTTACCGTCCTTGAGCTGCGAGGGCGTGAAGAACGACTCGCACGGGACGCAGTACATGCCCTCGTAGTAGCCCTTGTAGATGTCGCCCTTGTCGTACATGTATTTGAAGATCTTCTGGACCGCCTTCACATGGTCTTCGTCCGTCGTGCGGATAAAGCGGTCGTAGCTCGTGCCGACAAGATCCCACAGGCGCTTGATCTCGCCCGCGACGTTGTCCACGTATTCCTGCGGCGTCACGCCCGCGGCCTTCGCCTTCTCCTCGATCTTCTGACCGTGCTCGTCCGTGCCGGTCTGCAGATATACGTCATAGCCCTCATAGCGCTTCCATCGCGCGATGCTGTCACTTAGGATCGCCTCGTAGGTGTTGCCGATGTGCGGTTTGCCCGAAGCATACGCGATCGCGGTGGTGATGTAATACTTCTGTCTCATATCATTTCCTCTCCTTATTCCTGTCATTGTACGAACCTGCGGGCGATTTGTCAATCACAAATATCCACGGAGAAAGTCCGCCCGCCGCGGTGCGCCGCTTTTCGAGAAGCCTGAACTTCGGATCGGTCTTCAGAAGCCGTTCCAAAAGCCTGCCGTCCGCGGTATAGAGCGCCGCGACGCCGCCGTCCGCCATGTAATACGGAAGCCGACGTAAAAATCTTGCGTAAAGCTGCTCGTTCTCCCTGTGCGAGCCCACGCGGTTGCCGAACGGGAGGTTCGAGATCACGAGGTCCGCGCCGCTCTTTGCCTCATAGCGCAAAACGTCGCGGCAGATGAACCTTGCCTTGCTGTTTCCCGCCTTCGCGTTCTCCCGCGCGATCGCAACGGCCGCGCCGCTCTTGTCCACGCCGGTGAGTGAACGGCAGTCCGCCTGTTCCCCGCAAGCAAACAGCAGCGAACCGGACCCGCAGAACGGATCGAACACGGCGGGACGCTTGGCCGTGACAAACGACAGCGCCCAACGGCTCACGGCGTACGCCGTCGCGGGCTGCATCGACGCGGGGACCGTGCCTTTTCGCCACGGATAGCGCTCGTCACGGACGTTCCAGAGCTTCCAATAGAGATCGCAGACGTCGTTGCGCGAATCGATCCTTAGCTCGCAGTCATAAGCCGACGGATTGTTGCGGCCGTCCAGAAGGCCCTTGAGCTTTTCGATGAACCCTCCGCGGTCCTTTAAGTATCCGCGGATCTCGATGCGGTAATACGTTCCGATGCAGGTCTTCGCCGCGGCGGCGATCGCCTTCGGCTCCATCGGCACGTCGTATGCGATCGGCAGCAGCGCCTCGGTCATACAGTTTGCGCGATAGACCCGCGCCATGTCGGCCGTCCGGATCTGCACCGCGTCGCCGGTGATCTTTCCCGAAAGCCCGAGCGCGGAAAGCTCGTCCGAAAGCTCTTGTGCAAATCCGTGCGGCGCGAAGCACAGCGCCTCGCGCGGAGCGGAAAGCATTTCAAGCGTGCTTTCGGGCACGTCCATAAACCGCTGCGTCGCCTTTTCGTAGGCGAGCGCGATCTCCGCGATATGCTTGTCCGTTTCCGGCGATTCCGAGACCGGCACGCGGTAGGATAGCAGCGCGTCCCTTGCGTTGAGCTTTCCCAGCGCAAGCAGCAGGCTCGGCACCGCAAACAGCGTCGTTTCCGTTTCGAGCGCGCGGGAAAGGAGCGGCACATCCTTCGGATTTTCAAGCGCGCCGATCAGCCGGTAGACGTTCTTGCGCACCTTCGGCTGTTCGCTTTGCGTAAGCGCGGAAAGGATCGCGCGGTCGGATAACTCCGCCTCGATCTCCGATTTGCCCTGCTTCGTTTTTGCGAACGCGCAAAGCGCAGACAACGCCTCGACCGCGGTCTCGCCGTTCAGTTTTTGAAAAAGCTCCGCCGCCGTCATGCGTTCGCCGCTTCGCGGATGAGTCTGAGAATCATATCGGTGCCGTCGACGCCCTCGGCGTTTTTCATGGTCTCGATATAGGTTTCACGCGCCTCATAGAGCGCACGAACCTCTTTGAGAACGGAATCCGCGCTGACCTCGTCCGCCTTCAGCACGCGGGCATAGCCGCGCTTTTTGAAATAGTCTGCGTTCAGTTCCTGATCGCCGCGGGTAGAAGCGCCGGAAAGCGGCAGCAGCAGCATCGGCTTATGCAGCGCAAGAAGCTCAAACACGGCGTTCGCGCCCGCGCGGGACACGACGACGTCCGCAAGCGCGAACAGATCCGCCATCTCGTCGCGGATGTATTCATACTGTAAGTAGCCCTCGGCCTTTACGCTTTCGTCCAGCTTGCCCTTGCCGCAAAGATGCACGACGTCGAACGTCTTTATTAGCTCCGGAAGCGCTTCGCGCACGGCGACGTTGACAGCGACCGCGCCGAGGCTGCCGCCGGTGACGAGCAGCACGGGTTTCCTGCCGGAAAGTCCCGTAAACGCAAGCGCCTTTTCGCGCGAGCCTGCATAGAGCTCGGGCCGGATCGGCGTGCCGGTGTGTACGCCTTTTCCGCCCTTGACGAGCGGGACGGTATCGGCAAACGTTACCAGCACCTTATCCGCATAGTGCGCGTCGATCTTGTTCGCAAGGCCGGGCGTGTAGTCGGATTCGTGCGTGAGCACCGGACAGATCCCCTTCGCCGCCGCCACGACGGGCACGGAAACGTACCCGCCCTTCGAAAACAGCACGGCGGGTTTCAGTTCCTTCAGGATCTTCTTTGCCTGATGAAATCCCTTCTGCACGTGGAACGGCATCGAGAGCGTTTTGACGCTCGCGTAGCGCCGGAGCTTGCCAGAATCGATCTCGTGATAAGTCACATCCGGAACAGGCTTTAAAAGCTCCTTCTCCATGCCGTCCGTACCGATATAATGGATATCCCACTCCGCGCGATCCAACTTTTCGATCAGCGCAAGGTTCGGCGTCACGTGACCTGCCGTGCCGCCGCCCGTGAAGACGATGGTTTTTTTCATACTGCTCTCCCCCTTGGTTCTATCCTATGCGATCCGTCCGCTCAGCTTTCGGTCGTCGTCTGTTTGTTGAGGTACGCGCTTTCGGTTTTTGCGGGCTTGGTGAGATCGTCGTTTTTCAGAAGCACGCGCGAGATCATGAACTTCATCTGCGAATACTCCTCCGGCAGCGCGTTCATGTCGAGTTCGAGCATGACCATGACCAGCCGCTCGTTTTCCTCCTCGAGCGTTCCGCCGCCCTTCTCGGCCTCGCGGAAGCCGATGAACCACGCAAGCTCCTTCTCCTTCTTCTTACCGACCTCGGCAGTCCCCGTCTTGCCTGAGATCACAAAGGACCGAACGCCGAGATATCGGCCTGTGCCGCCGTGATCCTGCTGCGATTTGCAAACGCCGATCATAAACTGCTCCATCTTATTCGCATTCGCCTTTGAGCAGATCGTTTTCCATGTTGCGTTTCCGGTATGTCGATACGTTTCGGTGTAATCCTGCCCCTCCGCCTGCCAGATCGAATCGATGATGTACGGCACCGGCGCCTTGCCGTCGTTGTGGATCGCGGCGATGTAGCATGCCATCTGCAGCGGCGTCACCAAAAGCTCGCCCTGTCCGTAGCCGCTCATCGCAAGCAGGTTGTAGGTTTCCGTGCTCTCCTCGTTTTTGATCTGCGACTTCTGCGTCGGCAGATCGAACGGCACGCTTTCTCCCATACCGATAAACGAAAGGTATTCCTTGAACCGATCCCAGCCGAGCTGGATCGCGCACCATGCGAAAAAGATATTATCCGAGTCGATGATGCTCGATTCCATATTCATCGGCTCATGCCTGCGCGAAGAACCGGTACGCGTGATCTCGTCGATGCCGGTGTAGGCATACGAGCCCTTCTTGACCTCCCAGACGTCCTTCCAGCCGCTTTCCGTGCGGTATCGCCAGATTCGGATATGCTTCTGCTCCTCCTCGGGGAAGATCGTATCGGTCGTAACGACGCCCGCCTCCAGCGAACCAACGCCGGTGAGCGGCTTGAACGTCGAGCCCGGCGCATAGAGACCCTGGATCGCGCGGTTCAACATCGGCGTCTTCGGGTCCTTACTGAGCGCTTCGAACGCCTCGGTACCGACGGTGCCTCGACTGAACGCTTCCACGTCATAGTCCGGGAACGAATACATCGCCTGGATCGCGCCGGTGCGCGGATTCATCACGATGACGGTGCCGGAGATACTGTCGTCATACACGACGGTCTTTACGACCTCCTCCACGCGCTGCTGCAGCCGGATGTCGAGCGTCAGATGCAGATCCTGCCCGTCCTTCGCCGGGTTGTTGTAAAGCGTCTGACGGTTTGTGCCGTCGATTCCCTGGATATACGCGTAGCCGCCCTTCTCACCGCGCAGAACGGATTCGTACTGCTGCTCCAGTCCCGCGTAGCCCATCCAGCTGTCCTTCTCGTATGCGTCATAATCGTCGATCACGACCGCGCCGAGTTCACCCTCCTTGGGATTTTCTCCTTCGGCTGCCGTTTCCTTCGTTTCCTCCGGATCATCGTCAGAGACAACCTCGCCCGCGGCTTCCTTGCGCTTCTTTTCGATCTCCTTCCACGTCGCCTTCCACATGACCGACGCAAAGCCGAGAATGTGAGACGCCGAACGCCCGTACGGGTACGCGCGGAAACGCGTGGACGTCAGAGACGCGTTGTTGTCGATGCCGATGCCGGTGATCGAAAGCAGGCGCTCCTCAAGCGCTTCATCGATCTGATCCGGATAGAGCTTCGCGATGACCGCAGAGGAGTTCGTACTGTTGATCGCGTCGCGAATGATCTTTTCGTATTCGTCCTGCGGCGTACCGGAGGGCTTCAGGATCGGGATCGAAAGGATCTGCCGGATAACGTCCTCCTTCTCGTCCGCGGGGATCTGGTTCGGCACGCAGAAGACCGTGACCGGAGACAGGTTCTTGACCAAAAGCTCGCCCTCGGCGTCGAAGATCTCGCCGCGCTTCGGGTAGTTGACGCCGACCAGCAGCTTGTCGCCCCACTCCATCGTCGGGAAGATCAGCGCCGGCGTCCAGAGAATGCCCCAGCGTCCGTTTTCATACGCGGCGTTGATCGTGTACTCGTTGACCATGTCGCCGAGCGCCGTCACATAAGTCATCTGAAAATCGACCGAGCTCGTGATCGAAGCGTCGGATATATTGCGGATCACATAGCTGATCTCGGATAGACCCACTGCAGTGAAGATCTGCTCGTACTTTTCGGCAAACTCCTTTGCGCTGATCATCGGATCGCCCGGACGCGTGTCGGTGCCGGTCGTGTTCTTGACCGAATCGGCAAGCAGATCATAGGCGGCTCCATAGCTGCCCTGCGCGATGTATTCGATGAATTGTTTACAGACTTCGCTGCCGTTTCCGTGATCGACCGTGCAGGCGAGCGGCAGAGCCGCGCCTATCAGCATGATCAGGATCAATATACTGCAAATCCCTTTTTTCACGTTTGTTACTCCGGGTCATAAATTTCCGTTTATCATTATAACAGATACGATGCAATTTGGAATGCTTTTTTTGCGATCGTTTTCAAAAAAGACGCTTTTTCGTCGCATTTTCCGCATACGCTGTACCATGAACGTCATGATCCTGCTCCTTTTGATCCTCGGAATCGTTTTTTCGCTCTGTTCGGGCAGCCCCGACATGGTCCTCTCCGCACTGCAGAGCGGCACGTCGGCGGCGGTCGAAAACGCGCTCCGGCTCTCCGGCGCGTACCTTCTTTGGATGGGGTTAATGAACATCGCGGAAAAGGCCGGACTCGTCAACGCGCTCAGCAGGCTTCTCTCGCCCGCGCTCCGGCTGCTGTTTCCGAACGCAGGCAAAGCAAAGGACGCGATCTCCTCAAACCTTGCCGCAAACATGCTCGGCATGGGCAACGCCGCCACGCCCTGCGGCATGCAGGCCATGCGGCTTCTGAACGAAACAAACCCGCGTCCCGGCGTCGCCACGAATGAAATGTGCGTGCTGCTCGTTTTAAACGCCTCGTGCCTCGAGCTGTTTCCGACGTCGCTCGTCGGGATCCGTACAAGCTTCGGCTCCGCCGCCCCCTCGGCCCCCGTGCTGCCCACGCTGCTTTCTTCGCTTGCGGCTACGCTCGTCGCCGTCGTCCTCTGTCTCGTCTTTACCCGCCCATGCCGGTCGCGATCCTGATCCTTCTTCTGCTGCTGTACGCCGCGATCCGCCGCGTCAACGTATTTCAGGCGTTCTGCGAAGGCGCGGCGCGGACGTTTCCGCTGCTCAGAACGATCCTCCCGACGCTTGCGCTGTTTTCCGCGGCTATGTCGCTCTTTCGCGCCTCCGGCGCCGCAGACGCGCTCGGCGCGGTGCTCTCCCCCGTGTTTTCCGCGCTCGGCGTCGATCCGCCGCTCGTGCCGCTGATCCTGGTGCGGCCGTTCTCGGGCAGCGCAGCCGTCGCGGCGCTGTCGGACATCTTCACGCAGTACGGCCCCGATTCCCATACTGGGCTTACGGCAAGCGTGCTTTTGGGCTCCTCCGAAACGATCTTCTACACGCTCGCGCTGTACTTCGGCAGCGTCGGGATCAAAAAAACGCGGTTCACCGTGCCGGCTGCGCTTCTTGCCATGCTGACCTCGGTGATCACGGGCCTGCTCTTTTCGTCGCTGTTTTTCGGGACATAAAAAGAGGTGGAGTCGGGTCGGCTTCGCCCCTTCTGTCATTCGGTTCAGTTCGCGGCCTTAAACGCGTCGGCCGCCTGCGAATAGGCGTAGATCGCCGCCACAGCGTTCTGCGCAAGCACATTATCCGTAAAGGCTTCAAGCATCAGCTTTCATGTTTGTTCCTCCTTATCGCTCAATCAAAATACAAAATAGCGTCCCTCTGTCCGGACCTGATCCGAACGTGCGGTAAGCCGTATGGCTAAAATATAAATACCGACAGGCAGAATTATACTGTCTGTCTGTCTGTCTGTCTGTCTGATTGTCGCAAACCGCGGCATGACTGACAACCCCTGTTTCGCAAAATTTTCTCGTCTATATTTATAGAGAAAGTGCTGCGGGATTGCAAGCGAAACAGCGCTTTTGCATGGACAATCCGGAAAGAATGTGCTATGATATATTTGAAAATATCGAGTTTTGCGGAGGCAAGTTATGCTGATCGAAAACAGGATCCTCGTCGGCAGGGGCGAGACCGACGCTTTCATCCTTCCCGAAATGGCGAACCGCCACGGCATGATCGCCGGGGCGACCGGCACGGGCAAGACCATCACCCTGAAGGTCATGGCGGAATCGTTCTCCGACCTCGGCGTGCCGGTGTTCCTCGCCGACGTCAAAGGGGATCTTTCCGGCTGCTGCAAAAAGGGCGAAATGACCGACAAGATTGCAAAGCGTTTGGAGGGGATCGGCGTCGAACCCGAGAGCTTCGAGATGCGGCGCTACCCCGTCCGCTTTTGGGACGTATACGGCGAGGGCGGGCATCCGGTGCGCACGACCGTTTCCGAGATTGGCGCGGAGCTCCTTGCGCGGCTTCTGAACCTCACCGACGTGCAGACCGGGGTGCTGTCGATCGCGTTCCGCGTGGCCGACGACAACGGCTGGCTTCTCATCGACCTCAAGGACCTCCGCGCGATGATCGCCTACGTTACCGAACACGCGGCGGAGCTTCTGCATGAGTACGGCAACATTTCGAAGCAGTCCGCGGGCGCAATCCAGCGCGCGCTCTTACAGCTTGAGGACGCGGGCGGCGACCTGTTCTTCGGCGAACCAGCGATCGACCTAAGAGACTGGATGCAGACGGACGAGGACGGCCGCGGCTTCATCAACGTATTCCACTGCGCGAAGCTCTATCAGAGCCCGCTTCTCTATTCGACCTTCATGCTGTGGCTTCTTGCCGAGCTCTTCGAGGAGCTTCCGGAGGTCGGCGATCTTGAAAAACCGAAGCTCGTGTTCTTCTTTGACGAAGCGCATCTGCTGTTCAGTGACGCCAAGAAAGCGCTGCGCGACAAAGTCGAGCAGGTCGTGAAGCTGATCCGCTCGAAGGGCGTCGGTGTCTACTTCATTTCGCAGCAGCCCTCGGACCTGCCGGACCCCGTGCTGGCGCAGCTCGGCAATCGCGTACAGCACGCGCTCCGTGCCTACACGCCCGCCGAACAGAAGGCGATCCGAACCGCCGCCGCAACGTTCCGCGTAAATCCGAATTTCAAGACCGAGGACGTTCTGACCGAGCTCGGCACCGGCGAAGCGCTGGTGAGCTTTCTGGACGCGAAGGGCCGCCCGTCGATCGTCGAGCGCTGCACGATCCTGCCGCCGCAGTCGATGATGGGAATGATCGACGACGAGCGCCGGAAGAGCGAGATCATGGCGGACACGCTATACGGCAAGTACGACGAACCGGTCGATAACGAATCCGCCTACGAGATCCTGACCGGCAAGGCGCAGAAGGAAGCGCAGGAAAAGGCCGAGGCCGATGCCCGCGCCGCCGAGGAAAAGGAGCGCGAACGGCAGGAAAAAGAGGAAGCAAAGGCAAAGGAAAAGGCCGAAAAGGAAGACGCCAAGGCCAAGGCGAAGGCCGAAAAGGAAGCGCTCCGCGAAAAGGCGAAACGGAAATCCAAGACGACATTTGCGGTCGGCAAAGCCGCTTCCTCCGCCGCAAACACGATCGGCCGCGAGGTCGGCAAGTCTCTGTACCGCGGGCTTTTGGGCACGCTCAAGAAACTCTTCTGACATGAGAAAGGAAAACGCTATGATGTACTGTGAAAACTGCATGAAGCTCGTCGAAGGCCCCGTTTGTTCTCGCTGCCGCAATCGTAAGCTCAGAGAACCCGCCTCCGGCGATTTCTGTCTCGTCGCGGACGTCCCCTATATGCAGGCGGAGATGCTGAAGGAGCTTTATGCGGACAACGACGTCCCCTGCACGGAACGCTCGGCGCTCGGCGCGGGGATCACCGTAAACCTCGGCGTGAACGTCGGCACAACGCGGCTCTATGTGCCGTACGACCGGCTGGAGCTTGCGAAGGAGCTCTACAACGCGTATTTCAACAGCCCGGTGATTCAGGACGAGCCGCCGGAACGCGAGGTTGTCGAGGGACAGGTCTATCGGCATTTCAAGGGCAATCTGTACCGCGTCGAAGGCGTTGCAAAGCATTCCGAAACACTGGAGGAATATGTCGTCTACCGCAAGCTCTACGACGATCGGTCGCTGTGGATCCGCCCGAAGGAGATGTTTTTGTCGCCGGTCGACCGGGAGAAGTATCCCGACGCTATGCAGGAATACCGCTTTGAGCCGGTCGAGGAGCAAAGCAGCCCGGATCCTGAATAATCTGTCTGATCCTGTATAAATGTACAAACGTCGTATACTCCCGTATGCGGCGTTTTTTGCATAGTTTTTCGAAGTTTTGTATGTAAAATCCGTGCAAAAAATTCATATAATGTTTGCATTTTTCATGCGGCGGTGTTATACTCGTCTTGCCATCGAGAGTGCGCGAGAGACAAGCTCAACGACCGCACAGCAACCTGCCTCAGTAAGGTGCTAATGCTTGGTTGATGGCATGTCAAACGATTCTGCGGCCCGTTTCATCGGGCCGCTTTTGTATACCGGGCCCACCCCCGCGCGGTCCTGTCCCCCGCGCCCGCGGCTTTGACCGTGCGCTTGCTCTGCGTTTCCGACCGGCTGCAGAAGCCGATCGCTCCGAGAAAGCGAAAGTCCGCATCAAAGCTTTTCTGCTTGCGGCGAAAAGCCCGCCGTGCTATAATGGTCGCATGAAATGCAAAGTTATTTCCATTTTTCTTTCGATCCTGCTTGCGGGCGTTCCGCTCGCCTGCGGGACGATCTCGCGTGAGGATACAGCCGAAACGCCGACGTCCGAAGCGATCCTGCCTGCGACGGAAACGCCGATCGCACAGAGCGCTGCGCCCGAACCCGTTACAGACGACGTGATCCTTGCGGAGGCCTCTGTCACACCGTCTGAAACGCTTCCCCCGCTGCCGACGCCCACGCCGACGCCCACGCCTACGCCGACGCCCACGCCCACGCCGACGCCGGAGCCCACGCCGGAACCGCTTCCGCTTACGGGCGTTGTGATCGGGATCGATCCGGGACATCAGCGGATCTACGATCCGAAACCCGAGCCGATCGCACCGGGCGCCAAAAAGACCAAACAGCGCGTCGCGGGCGGCTGCCGCGGCATCAAGAGCGGGGTCTATGAATATGACGTTGCGCAGGCTGTCGGTCTGTATCTCAAGGCGCTTTTGGAGGAGCAGGGCGCTACGGTCGTGATCACGCACGAAACGGTGGACGTAAACATCTCGAACGCGGAGCGCGCACAGATATTCAACGAGGCAAATGTCGATCTCGGTATCCGTCTGCACCTGAACAGCGGTCCGAACAAAAACGAACGCGGCGCTATCATGATAGTGCCGAGCGAAAACCGCACGAGGTTCTTCGACTACAACGTTGCGGCGGCAAAAACGCTCCTTGCCGTGTATACCGAGGAAACGGGCCTGAAGATCTGCCGCGGCGACGGCATGACGTACCGCGGCGACCAGACCGGCTTCAACTGGTGTACGCGTCCGATCATCAATATTGAGATGGGGCATCTCAGCAACAAGGAGGACGATAAGCTGATCTCGACCGACGAGTTCCAACAGCTTATGGCGCAGGCGCTCTGCGACGGGCTTCTGAAGTTCTTTGCGGAATACGGACGTCCGCCGGAATAATGCGGTCTGATGAACTCTCTGTTTGCAACAGACCGGTTCCATACCGATCTCCGAAAACAAAAGCGCTTTCCCTTCTTTGGGAAAGCGCTTTTCGTATGCTTCAGAGATTCCGTTCCAGTATGACGGCAAGCCGCTCTATGCCGATCCGATCCTCTTCGGTAAAACGGTTGCGCGTAGGGCTGTCAAGGTCCAGCACGCCAAAGGGTAAGCCGTCCCTTCTCAGCGGCACGACGAGCTCCGAACGCGATGCGGAATCGCAGGCGATATGCCCCGCAAATGCGTGCACATCCGGAACGAGCTGCGAGCGATTTTCACGCACAGCGGCGCCGCAGACCCCGCGCGCGACGGGGATCTCAATGCACGCGGGCTTGCCCTGAAAAGGTCCGAGCACGAGTGTATCGCCCTCCAGGAGATAGAAGCCCGCCCAGTTCAGATCCTCGAGCGTATCAAAAATCAAAGCGGAAATGTTCGCAAGATTCGCAATGCGGTGCGGCACACCGTCAATGAGTGCCTCCGCCTGCGCGATCAGGGTTTCGTAATCGGTCATATCAAATGCCTTTCTCCTATTTATGCCGGATGCCGTCGTGCTTGGTGGGCACGGAGGGATCCGGAATCTGTTCGCTGTAGCCGAACATCAGTGCGTCGATCCAGCCGCGCTGCGTGTCGTCGGTGTTCGGACCCGCATGCTTGTTCAGTGCCTCTCCCATAAAGACCATGCCCGCCGAACCGCCGCCGTCCAGATTGTACGCGCAGACGCAGCCGCGGTCAATGAAGAGCTGCGCGAAATAGTCAAGCGAAATGCTGACCGAATAGTTGTTCTGCCGACCGTCCGAAACGATCGCGACCCAGTGTCCCGGCTCGACCATGCCGATGCCGCAGCGCGGGTTCGGATGCGTGATGCGATGCGTTTTGACGGAGCCGCAGATCTCGCCGTTCTCCACCAGAATCGGTCCGAAGCTGTACGTATCACGAACGCCGCGGTCCATGAGCTGCCGTGCCGTGAATGTGCCCGGATGCAGCACTTCAAGCTTCATATCGGAAGAAATGACAAGCGTTTCCGCCTTCTCGAAATCCGAATAGAACACACCGTTGCGGATAAGGCAGCCCTTGAGCTCCTTCTCCATATCGACAAGATTGTCGCCGGTGATCGCAAGCACCGCTTTTTCGATGCGCGCATATTTCCACGGCTGGTTCTTTTTGGCAACGCCGGAGCGATAGCTCGACCAATCGCGCATACGGATGTCGGCGACGTAATACACGAGCGGCTTTTTGCCGTCGTAGGTCGTATTGACCCGCTCGATATCGATTGAAAGCTCCTTGCTCCGATACCGCCATTGGCCGTTGTCGAAATCCAGTTCATATTCCTCGTCGTCGATGTCCAGAAAATACGCAGCGTTCGGATCGGGCGTAGGCGTAGGCTCCGGCGTAGGCTCCGGCGTCGGTTCGGGCGTAGGCTCCGGCGTCGGCGCTTCGGTCGGCTCAGTCGTAGGAACAACCGTCGGCGTCGGTTCGGGCGTAGACACAGGCTCGGGCGTAGGCTCCGGCGTCGGCGCTTCGGTTGCCTCGGCCTGCGGCACGGACGGTTCCGAATGTGAAGCATTCGGTGCGCGGAGCAGCAGGACCGCAAGCAGGACGCCGCCTAAAAGCGGCAGCAGCGCAACGGCCTTCAGCATCGAGTTGTCCGCACGGCGCAGCAGGAAAAAGAGTACGGCGGCGAGCACAGCCCCGATCGCGGCAGGCAGCCAGAACAGCTTCGTCCCGCGCTGCTCGGATACTTCCCGGGCTTCCGTATGTTCCGTCGTGCTCGGCGCAGGCGTCCGGCTCGGAGTCGGCTCCGTCTCGGCGTATACGGGCGGGAGCGGCGCCGGCGTATCGATCGGCGCAGGGATCGGCTCGGGCGTCGGCGCTTCGGTCGGCGCCTCGGTCGGCACGGGCGTCGGTGTGGTAACGGGCGTAGGCTCCGGCGAAGGCGTCGGAACACGATAGTGCGCAAAGGCGTCGGTCGAAAGATGCTCCAGAAGATCGTTCTTCGCGCGGTCCTTCCCTACGGTCTCAAACGAAAGCGTAAAGCGCAGCACAGAGGGAAGCTTTTTTTTGAATACACGCTCCGAGGCATAAAGCTCTGCAAGCTGCGCCGCAAGCGCGTCCGCCCTGATCCCGCCGTAGGCGTTAAGCGGCACGTCAAGCGAGATCTCGGTATCGCCGTCGGCTGCGGGTGTGTAGACCTTCGAAACTGCAAACGGCGCAGAATCGGGATAACGCGAGGCATCCAGAGCATATTCGGCGGCGGTCAAAGCGACACGGGCGATCACACTGTCAATATAGCGCTCCTGCTCCTCGGAAAGATCGAGCGTGAGCAGCAGTTTCGGCTTCAGCGTGCGGATCAGACCGACGAACCGCTTCAGCAGAACGTCTCTGCCGCCGAGCGCGCTGTAAGCGCTCTTCTCGTTCCGGTTCGTTTCCTTCTTTCCGGTCCCGAACTGCGGCTCGCGCCGTACGCCCATGCCGCGCAGCACGTCCATGCACTGGTGCGCATGCCAGCCGTCGGTTTTCGTGAGATAAACGACCTGTACGGAAAGCCCGTGCTCCCCTGCGAGCTTTGCGAACAGCCCGCCGAACAGGTTCAGCTCGTCGCCCGGCTCGTTGAGTATGGCAAGAACGTCCGCCGTCTCATCCGTATCCGGAAACGGCGGAACGAAGCCTGCGCCGAAAACGCGGCATTCGGCGATCCGGACCTCGCCGGAAACAGCCGTAAGCTCGACGGACGCAAGTCCGTCGTACGAAACGGGATGCAGAAAATGATATTCGGCTCCCATGATCTTCTCTTCGCCGAGACGGTTGCCGTCGGCGTCCAGATACGTCAGCGAGAATTCGCCGGGCTGCTCGAAAAAGTCAAAGAACAGCCCCTCCGGCGCGCCTTCGCCGATCTCCATGCGCAGCGTTTCCCTGCGCTTCAGGGTCACGGTCGTATAGGGATCGTCGTCGGAAAGATGCGCGACGTATGACTGCGTCTCGTTCGGCGCAATAAACGTGCAGGGCAAAACGCCGTCCTGCGCCTGTTCCGCGCGCCCGACGGAGGGAAGAATGAACAACAGGGAGAGCAGCAACAAAAGGCTGCGGCGAAAATGTTTCATACGATGCTTCACCGAACTTGTCGTTTTCTGTGGAATGATAAACAATTTTATCATACGGACCGAAGAAAGTCAATTTGAACAAGCATTCCCGCGCACGCTTTCTGCAAACTGCCTTTTTTGCATCGGAAAACAATCGTTCGCGCGCCATGATTTACAGTTTTCACACGTCCGGGACATATTTCCGTCAAATTAAACGGGTATACTGGGCACATCCAAAACGGAGGTGATCTTATGAAGCGGATCGCAGCATTGCTGCTTGCGCTGGCACTGCTTGCGTTCGGCTGCGCGGCGCAGACGGAAACCGAAGAAACTCCCGGCGAACCCGCAAAGGAGCCGGAAACGATTGCGGAAACATTGACCGGCACGGTCGAAACGATCGACGAACATGGTCTGTCCCTCTCGACGACGCCCGGCATGCCGGGCGGGCAAATGCCGCAGGGCAATCCCCCGGAAATGCCGGACGGGCAAATGCCGCAGGGCAATCCGCCGGAAATGCCGGACGGGCAAATGCCGCAGGGCAACCCACCGGAAATGCCGGACGGACAAATACCGCAGGGCAACCCGCCGGAAATGCCGGACGGACAAATGCCGCAGGGCAACCCGCCGGAAATGCCGGACGGACAAGGATTCCCCATGAACGCGGCGCGGACGCTGACATTTGCGGACGGCGTGACGTTTGCGGATGAGAACGGCGCTGCGATCGAAAGGACCGCGATCAAAGAAGGCGATACGGTGACCGTTTCGCTGAACGCGGAAGGACTTGTTCTTTCGGTGCAGAAGACGGCGAAAACGTTCAGCTTCGGCGGCCCGGAGGGCATGGGCGGCGCGCCTGGCGGCCCCGGCGGAAGCAAACCGGATTCGTACGCGGCGGTGAAGCCCTTTTCGCAGGACACGGAGATCGCCAATGAAACGATCCGTTCGACCGGCACGGACGAGAGCGCGATCCTCGTCGAAAACGACGCGAACGTCGCGGTGCGCGACTGCGCGATCGCGCGCGTTTCCGAAAACAGCACGGGCGGCGACAGCGCAAGCTTTTACGGCGTCGGCGCGGCGCTGCTCGTCACCGACGGCAGCCTGACCGTTGAAAACTGCACGATCGATACTGATTCCGCGGGCGGCGCGGGCGTGTTCGCCTACGGCGGCGGCACGGCGACCGTGCGCAGCACGGAGATCCGAACGAAGCAGGGTACGTCCGGCGGACTGCACGTTGCGGGCGGCGGCACGCTTTATGCCGAAAACTGCACCGTGGAAACGGACGGCGGCTCCGCGGCAGCGATCCGCTCCGATCGCGGCGGCGGCACGATGACGATCGACGGAGGCAGCTACGTTTCAAACGGCTCCGGCTCTCCCGCAATCTACTGCACGGCGGATATCACGGTGAATCACGCAAAGCTTGCTGCGACCGGTTCCGAGGCGGTCTGCATCGAGGGCAAGAACAGCCTGACGCTCAACGACTGCACGCTCGAGGGCAATATGCCGGACCTCGAACAAAACGACTGCACGTGGACGGTCATCCTCTATCAGAGCATGTCGGGCGACAGCGAAGTCGGCACGTCGCGGTTTTCGATGACCGGCGGCAAGCTCGTATCAAAACGCGGCGGTGTCTTTTACACGACCAACACGTCGAGCGAATTCCTGCTTGAAAATGTGGAGATTACAGCGAGCGACGACTGCCCGTTCCTTTTGAAATGCACCGGCAACAATAACGCGCGCGGCTGGGGCAGAAGCGGCGCGAACGGCGCGCAGAGCGTGTTCACAGCCGTCCGGCAGATCATGGCGGGCGATATCCTTTGGGACAGCGTCAGCACGCTTTCCGTGAAGCTCACGGAGGGCAGCGCGTGGACCGGCGCGTTTCTGAAGGAAGACGCGCAGGAAGGCGGCGCCGCGGCGCTGATGATCGACGCGGGCTCCGCGTGGATCGTTACCGGCGATTCCGTTCTGACGTCGCTTGAAAACCGCGGGACGATCGTCGATGCGCAGGGCAGGACCGTCACGGTCAGAACGGCCGCGGGCGAAGTGATCGCGGCGGGCGACAGCGCGTATACAGTCACCTTGCTCGGCTGAAGGAAGCTTCTGTAAACAAATCGCGCCGCACTTGCAAAACAAGCGCGATAGGATATAATCCGGGACAGGATAAACGTCCGAACCGAAAAGGAAAGCAAGTATTTTAAGAAACGTTTTTTCATCGTTTTGCTTGCGCTTGTGCTGCTTTGCGGCATGATTGCGTGTCAGGAACCGAACGACGACCGCACGGTTGAGGAGCAGCCGACGGAACAGCCCGCAGCGGATGAAACGCCTGCGTCCGAACCTGAGACGGAGCCTGCAAAAGAACCGGAACCCGAGCCCGACATTTGAACGGAAGGTCGGGTACAGCGGAAACAAGGCGTCCGCGACCGTACAGGTCCCGACCGCGAACTGGTTTGCAAAGGAACGCAGCGGCGGTCTGCGCATCTGGTGCGCGCCGAGCGCAGAAAAGGCGGAGTCGAGCCAGTCCTGCATCCACATCGAATGCAAGGAGTCCGAGGACAAGATCAACTTCTGCCTCGACAGCTTCGAAAACCTCGTTGAGCTTGCGCCGATCACCGTCGGCGGGATCGAAATGGCGGGTCGCGAATACGACAACATCGCCATGCACCGGATCGAGTACTACGGCGAGATCGCGGAGGGCGTCTGGGTCAGCGTCAAGCTCACCGGCGCGGACTTCTCCGAAGGCACCGAAACCGAAGCGCTCGTCCAGAGCCTGACCTTTGAAGCATAAAAATAGACCGATATAAAAATGATCCATCGGGGTTCCCGATGGATCATTCTTTTTCAGGAAATTACAGCTCCTTCAAGAGCTCTTTGAGCTCGCGGACGGAATCGCCGAAGATCTTCAGCGCATCCTTGACCGGCTGCGGGCTCGTGAGGTCGACGCCCGCCAGCTTCAGCTCGTTCAACGGATAATCGCTGCCGCCGGTGGTGAGAAACTTAAGATACCCCTCCGCGTCGCCGGTCTCGACGATATGCGACGCGATCGCGACTGCGGACGAGAAGCCCGTTGCGTATTGGAAGACGTAAAACGCGGTGTAGAAATGCGGGATGTACGCCCATTCGTAGGCGATGTTCTCCGGCACCTCCGCGCCTTCGTAGTACAGTTCGACGAGCGAACGATAGATCTCCGTCAGCTTCTCCGCGGTCAGCGGCTCGCCGTTCTGGTACGCCTCGTGCGCCTTGCGCTCGAACTCGGCAAACAGCGTCTGGCGGAACACTGTCGTGCGGAAGCCCTCCAGGAAGTGATTCAGCACGTATGCGCGGCGCGCCTTGTCGGTCTCGGTCGCAAGGAGGTACTTGGTGAGAAGCACCTCGTTCACGGTGGACGCGACCTCCGCGACGAAGATGCAGTAGTCGTGGTTCATGTAGTCCTGCGTGTTGTCGGACTTATAGGAATGCATCGCGTGACCGAGCTCGTGCGCGGTGGTGTATGCGTCGTCAAGCGCGTCGGTGTAGTTCAGAAGCACGTAGGGATGCACGCCGAATACGCCGCAGGAGAATGCGCCGCTGCGCTTGCCCTTGTTCTCGTAGACGTCCATCCAGTTCTCGCTGTACGCCTTGTCGAGGAGCTTCTGATAGCCTTCGCCGAGCGGCAGCGTCGCCGCCTTGACCATCTTCTTCGCCTCCTCGAACGGGACCTTGAAGTCCACGTCCTTGACCATCGGGCAGTAGAGGTCGTACATATCGAGCTTTTCGAGACCCAAAGCTTCCTTGCGGAGCTCAAGGTACTCGCGCATCGTCGGCAGGCTCTCGTGGACCGCTTCGATCAGGCTGTCGTAGACGGAGACCGGGATGTTGTTGCGGAACAGCGCCGCTTCGCACGCGCTCGCGTAATTGCGGACGTTCGCGTTGAACTGATCCAGCTTGACGTTGCCGCCGTACAGCGAGGCGAACGTGTTGATGTATTTCTTATAGGTGCCGAACATGGCGTTGAACGCCTCCTCGCGGACCGCGCGGACCGGGCTCTCGCGATAGACCCCGAAGTTGCCCGCGGTGAGCTGGACCTCGTTGCCCTCGGCGTCGTGGATCTTCGGCAGCTCCATGTCGACGTTCGTGAGCATCTCGTACGCGTCCTGCGGCGTCTGCGCGGCGTCGCCCATCATGGCGAGCATGCGCTCGCGCTGCGCGTCGAGGCAGTGTGCGCGGGACCGGGTGATGTTCTCGACCGTGAAGCGGTAGGGCTTCATTTCGTCCGGCGCAAGGAATTCATTGAGCTTCTCCTCCGGGATCGCAAGGATCTCCGGTTCAAAAAACGCGAGCATCGTCGAAAACTGCACGTACGCGTTTGTCGCCTTGCCGTCCATCTCCTGATGCTTCGTCTCGGAGCCGTCGGCGCAGCGGTGCAGATTCGCGTAGATATACGCTCTCTCCAGCCGTTCCGCGATCGCGTTGATCGTGTCTACGCCGGCCTTGAAGCTCTCGCGTGAGGTTCCGAGCGTGCCCTCGACCGCCGCGATCTTCGGAAGGTCCGAAACGATGGCGTTCAGCTCCGCTTCCCACGCCTCGTCGCTTGCGTACATGTGCGTAAAGTCCCACTGGAATTTCGGGTCCATGTCTTTTCTTGCCTGCATGTTCGTTCTCCTTTTGTTTGATTCGGAAACAGTATACCGCATCCGTGCCGCTTTGTCCACGGTTCACGGCGTTTTTTTCAGCGAATATGCCGTCGCTTTCCCGCGCCGGATGCATGTGACCGGCAGCCCGTACTTTTTGAGCAGCCGAAGATCGTCCGACACGCTCTTGCGCTCCGCGGGGACCCCGCGCTCGGAGAGCTTCAGAAGCAGCTCGCGCATCGTGATCGTCTGCCCTGTGGGAAGCCTTTCCAGAATGTCCTTCACATACAGGATCTTCAGTTTTCCGTCCGTTTTCTTTGCCATTATAAAGCCCTCCTTTCCGGCTCTTCGGGAACAGTATCGCATACGATCTGTCCGTTAAACCGGATCGGAGAGCGGGCGTCCCGGGACGTTTTCCCGCGCGGATATCACTGCGCCTTAGGCGTCTCTACCGCATAATGCTTCCGTCGAGCGCGTTGATGCGCAGCACGCAAACGGTCTGATACCGGTCGTCCGCGCCGGCGAAGCCGTTGTCGACCGACGCGACAAACTCCCATGCGGGAAGCAGATAGAACTCCGTTGCACTGTCCTTGACCGGATAGCGCTGCATGGTGAGCCGCACCGTATGCACGGCAAGATTCATCGGATAACCCTTATCGATATACATGACCTTGCCGATGTACTTTCTGAACAGCTCCTGCACCTCGGAAAACGGCAGCAGCTTCGCCGCCGCGTTCTCGGTCTTCAGAACGTGCGACGGACGCATATACTTGAACCGCACGAGCTCGCCTTCCTTTGAGATCAAAAGCTCGATGTTCTCCGGTTCATACGGGATCGAATAGTCGATCGTTTCACTGCCGCCCGCCGCCTGCGCGGCGGTGTCTGAACCGTGGTACGTATACAGATCGGTTGCGGGCAGCCCGCCGTAGTTCGGCGCGAAGGAGACCATATATCCGTCGACCGTATAGGTGCCGAACGCCCGGGTGACGGATTCCGTCGGGTTGACCGACATCAGCGTCGCGTCGATCCCGAGCTTCTCTAAAACCGCCTGCGCCGTTTCGATCGCCGCCTTCTCCCCGTCGTTTTCCGGTATAGGCTTCTTCACAGCCGATGGAAGGATATTCGGATCCTCCGGCGCGTTCAGATAATGGATCGACGTTTCGGACGCCTTCAGATACCGGAACGTGCCGTCGCCGTTTTCCGCCATCAGATCGAAAGAACCCGCAGCGCCGTCCCACGGCACGAGCGGCGGATCGTCCGGCGCGTTTGCGTACACCTTGTTCGCATGCTCGAGCAGCATATCGTACTGCTTCCGTTCATATTCGTCGGTCGTCTTTTCCTTTTCGGAAAGATAGCGCTCCATCTGCGCCTTATAGTAGGATTTGGTCTTTTCATGGCTTGCCGTATACGCCTGCCTGTCCTCGAACAGCACACGCACGAGCCGTTCCGCCTTCTCCGCGTCGGGTGGTGCAAAGCCGATCCGGTAGACCGGCGCGGTCCCGCTCTCGGGCGTCTGTACGATCGCGTCGATGCTGACGTCGAGCCGATCCATGGCAGCGGCGACCGAGAATTCGTCCGTCCATCGCACTTCGGTCATGCGGACACGCTCCGGCGCGGACGGCTGTGCTTCTGGCTGCGGCTGCGCTTCGACGCCCGGTTGCGGTACGATCTCGACGGTCTCCGATTCCGGTCCGTTTGCTGCGGCAATGATGTCTTCGAGCTTTCCTTCGGCTTTGTTCACCACAAAATCCTCCGTCGGCGTCGGCTGACAGGCAGCGAGCAGCGCGCAGAGCAGGCAAAATACGATGATTCGTTTCATTCGGGTACGCTCCTTCCCCATTTTCTGTCACCATCGTAGCATCCATATTCGTCCGAAACGTCACAAAGTTGTAATGGAGTTGTAACAGAGTTGTAAATTCGTTCAGGCCGTAGAAAACGGCGCCGGAACATTTGCGGCGATGATTACCATATTCATCCCAATGGATAGAAAGGCTTTCGCCCTTTCTTCTGTTCGCCGCAAATCAGCCGTGTTTTCCGGCCTGACTTCGCCGCGGACTCGTATCGTTAACGTGCCCGCAAAGCGCATATCACATTCCGCAGGGATATTTCACACGCCGCAGACGTTTGTCTGCGCGAAACACGGAAGCCCCTGCGCCTCGGCGCAAAAAACACCGCCGCGGTTTTCCGCAGCGGTGCAGGATCAAGGATGGATATTACTTTTCGGTTTTGTTCAGTACAAATTTCCAAAGCAGCGCGGCAAGCACGCCGCCGGCCATCGGGCCGACGAGGAAGATCCAGTACTCGCCGAGCGCCGGACCGCCCGCAAACGCGTCCATCAGCGCCGGGCCGAAGGAGCGGGCCGGGTTGACGCTTGTGCCGGTCAGGAAGATGCCGAGGAAGTGAACGAGCGTCAGAGAGCCGCCGATGATGAGTCCCGCAACGCTGCTGTTCTCCTTTTTGGACGTTGCGCCGAGCACCGCCAGCACGAAGATGCAGGTCAAAAGGACCTCGGCGAGAAGCGCGATCCCGATGCTGCCGTTTGCGCTGTTCGTTGCAAGGCCCGCGAAATTGCCCTTATTGAGCACGCCGAGCACCGCCGCGCCGGCTGTGGCGCCCGCAAACTGCGCGATCACATAGCCGATAAAATCCTTTACGCTCATGCCGCCGTTGATCAGCACCGCAACGGAGACCGCCGGGTTGATATGGCAGCCGGAGACATTTCCGATCGAATACGCCATCGCCACGATGACGCCGCCGAACGCAAGCGCCGTAATGATCGCTCCGGGAACATTGTCCGCGCCGCACTTGGACACGACGCCGACGCCGCAGGCAACCAGAACGAGTACGAACGTGCCGATGAACTCGGCAATGTACTTTTTCAGATTTTTCATAAGATTCCTCCTTTGATTGTTTTCGGCATACGCCGATTCTGTAAACAGTATACCACCGGACCCCGGATCATGCAAGCTGCGCGATTATTCCTGTACCGGGAACAGCGTGATCAGCCGAACGATGCGGCGCAGGATCAGCGCGGCGTCCTGCACGTTCAGCGCATCGGTCCCGTCGACCTTCGCGTTCCTCAGGCCCTGCACGGAGAGCGTATCCAGCCCAACCAGTGCGCGCAGCACCAGCGCCGCGTCCGCCGCGGTCACAACGCCGTCGCAGTTTGCGTCGCCGAAGAGCGTCTCCCCGACCGAGTACGGGATCAGCCATACGCCGACCGAACGCCTCTGAGAGTTATAACTGCCCGGCGAGATCGAATCCGCTTTGACCGGCTCGCTGAACGCAAACCGAATCTGCGTTCCGTCCGGAAGATCCTCTGCCGTCGTGAACCAGAGTGTCAGCAGCGGCGTCGTGCCGCCGATGACCGTACCGAACGAGGAGATAAACGCGTACTGGACCAATCCGGGCACATTCGAATTCATTACGTTCATTAAACCGCTTCCGGAAAGGGACTTGCTCTTCACGTACGTGAGCTGATCGGGATCGTACAGAAGCTTCATTGAGATCGAGGACAGCATCTGTTCGCTCGTTACACCGTCGAGGTACAGATCCACACGCAGGCATTCCTTGTCGTTGACCGTCTCCGTATGGTCGCATACACGGCCGCCGTCGATGCGCAGCAAATAATCGCCTTCGGTCGGAAGCTCCGTGGGCGGCGGCGCCGTCGGAGCGGGCGTCGGTTTTGACGTAGGCTTCGCCGACGGTGTGGCGGTCGGCGTGGCAGTCGGCGTAGCGGTCGGGGTCGCTGTTGCCGTTGCGGTCGGGGTCGGACTTGCGCTTGCACCGCTGCCGCTCGGCGTCCGATAGTCCGCGGGCGGAGTCAATCCGAAGATCAGCCATGCATATTCGGGATAGTCGATAAAGACGTTGCGGTTGCCCTGTACGTTTTCGCACTGGTCGTTCCGGGACATCTCCCAGGTATCGACCGGATCGAGCTCCATCCATGCAAGCAGCGTCTCGCGCGATTCGATGACCTTCAATCCGTTGTTTGCGTCGTCGCCGGACCCGATCACCGGGTCCGGATCGTTCTCATAGAGGTTCGGCTCCTCCCAGCGGCACCAGACGTAGAGCAGGATGCGCGCGACGTCGCCCTTGATGTTGTCGCTGACTTCGACAAGATCGGCGCTTGTGCTGTACCACAGCACGGTATTTCCGTCGTACGCGTATGTCTGATAGCTGTTCAGAACGCCCTTGACGTTGCCCATGGTCATATTGCCGCGGGTCGAATTGACGTTCGGGTTTGTCGGCCGCAGGTGGTGCAGATCGGCGCCGCCGTTGCTCTGATAGAAGCTTGCGCGGGACTTCGGCCAGACGTGCACGCGGTTATAGTAGTCGCTCAGCACATCCGAGTTGAACAGGATCGGATCCTCGGAGCCGTTGTTCGCGTCGGTCTTCGGCCAGTAGCTTGTGAGCGAGCTGTAGCTGACGGTATTCGTCATCGTCGATTCCATCAGCGTATGCAGGCAGGAGAACATGGCGCTGTGCATCGGATCGTCGGACGATCCGGCGAGCTTGCTGACCGCCTCATACGTATCATCGCCCGTATAATACGCCAACGCCTGGCTTGACAGCGCCGTGCAGAGCTCGTGACGCGTACCGGAGTTGCTGACGAGCGTGCCGGTCTTCGCCTCCGACGCCGGAACAAACGAAATAACGAGCACAAGAACAAGAAGCGTCGAAAGCAACCGTTTCGGAAACTGCATACAAACCCCTTCCCGCGCAAAATGCGCACACCGATCCATGGTAATTCCAGTATACAGGAAAACTGCGCGGACCGCAAGATGAAAGGTTGGATTTTCGCGCCGTCGGATGCAAGGGATCCGAGCTTCCTGCACAATAAAACGGAGGCGCCCACGACGCTCGCCGGGATCGTGATCTTCTCAAGCGCCGTACAACCGCTGAACGCATTATAGCAGATATCGACCACGCCGTCCGGAATCGTGAGCTCCCTGAGCGCCGTCAATCCGCTGAGCAGACAGGGAGCGACGTGTTCGACGCCCTCCGGCAGCATGACATATTCGATCTCCGTGCGCAGATCGTACCAGCCCGTCCAAGGTATCATAATAATCCCAGTAACGGCCGGTGCCGGTGATCGTCAGCGCACGGGACACGGCGTCGTATGTCCAATAAAGGTCTTCGCCGCACTGGCCGGATACGTCCGCGCTCGCAGTGCGCAGCGTTGCGGGCAGCAGCGCCGCGAGCAGTATCAGACTGAGTACGACAGAAAGCAGTTTCTTCATCAGCATCCCCTCCTGCATAAGAATGATTTACGTTTATCATAAAAAGGAACAAAATGCAAGCCGGAAGGCGCAGCGGATCGCCGCTGTCCGGATGCAAAAAGGCGAGGCCTTTCGGCCCCGCCCCGGGTGTTGATCGTGCGTCAGTGTCTCAGATCGTAAGCGGCCTTCGCGTATGCGTAGATCGCGCAGGCGAAGTTCACCGAAGACGCGTCCGTGCAGGTTTCAAGCAGCCCCTGCACGTACGACAAGCCGGAAACGACTACCGTCGATTCGCCCGCTTCCGTCGTTGCGATGATCGTGTGCTTCTTTACAAGCTCGTGCGCTCCGATGTCCGGGATCTCCAACTCGTACCGATTGTTCGCGTACGTCGCTTCATACGGATCGCCGTCCACCGTCACCGTGAACGTCCCGCTGTAATTCTTCACCGGTTTGAAGTATACCTGCAGTGTCGTAGCGCTGTCCAGGATCAGCGTGTATCTGATGCTCGAGATGTCCGACGCGTTGTTCCGAACGATCGTATGCTCCGCGACTGCCTCTGCGATCGCCGCCGCGTCGTATTCCGTCGTATAGATCGTGTCCATTTCCGCATAGTCCGTGCCGAGCTCCAGCCCCTTGATCTCCGCAAAGTACGCCTGTACGTAATGTCCGAAGTCCGCAACCGCACGGATCATATTCTGCATCTTTGCCGGGATCGCGTTCGAATTCTCGGCGATCGCGGCGTCGAAGGCGGTGAAATAGTCCTTGACCGCATACTCCTTCTCGACCGTCAGCCCGTCGCCGTAATGGAACGTCGCCGTGATCGTGTCCGCCATCTGCAGCGAGTTTACATAGCAGGAGAACTGATAATTTCCGCCGCTCACAGCCGCCGGATCGAAGTCGTCCCGCTCCGTGATGCTGCCGATGCCGCTGATTGCAAACGTCATATAACTTTCGCTGTAGTCCACGCCCTCGATCTCCGGCAGATTCAGGAAGAAGTTCACACCGATCTTCCCCGTCAGCAGCAGCGACTGCGTAACGAATTCCGGAACCGCCGGTTCGGGCGGCGTGACCTCGACGCGCTTATAGAGGGAGACCGCCTTCTGGGAGGAATAGGTGCTTGACTTGAAGAAGCGGAAGCGCGTCTGACCGCTCTGCGTGTTGAACCGCAGGTACGCGCCTGCGGAGCCGACGATGTTCGCGTCGGTCCCGGAAAGCGACAGCGTGATCGGAAGCGCGGTATCGCTGCTCGTCAGACCGTTTCCGCTGTTGCTTGCCCAACCGATATACTTGCCGCTCGCCGCCTTGATCGCGTAGCCGCTGCCGTTCGGTTCGACCGTGAAATAGAAATCGTTCTCGTCCGCGTCGACCGTGACCGTCTTATCGGACAGGGTGACCGCCTGATAGTTGCTCGTCGCGTCGAGCGAGGCCAGCGAACCGTCCATGGCGTACGGGCCCGCGTTGTAAACGATCAGGTAGTCGCCCGACCAATCGGACGGCGCGGTCTCGACAAGCACGTATTCCGCATCGGAGGAAAGCGCCTGCCACTGCGCGGTGAAGGTGCAGTCGCCGTTGATCGCGAGGGTCGCGTTCGGCTGATAGACCGCGTTGTCAAAGGACCACTTCCAGCCTGCGAACCGCTGTCCGCTCGGGACGGTAAAGCCGCAGGCGGGCAGCGTGAAGTCCTCGCCCGCGTAGACCTGCTGCGACGCCATCGTGCCCGTGCCGCCGTTAGCCGCAAAACTGACGGTGCAGGCGGTCTTTGCCGCAAAGTTGACCGTTACGGTGCAGTCCGCGGTGAGATTGCTCACCGTAAAGATGTTGCCGTTCTGCGTGAGCGTCGCCGCGCCCGCGGGCGAGACGGTCGCGCTTTCCGCGTAATAGCCGGTGTTCGGCGTCGCGGTGACCGTGCGGCCCGAAAGCGAAACGCTGCCCCACGCACTGTTGTTCGCAACGGCGGTGATCGTATAGGACGCGGTGTTCATCGCTTCGCCGCTCGGCGTCCGATAGTCCGAAGGCGGGGTGAGACCGAAAACCAGCCATGCGTATTCCGGGTAGTCGATAAAGACGTTGCGGTTGCCCTGCACGTTCTCGCACTGGTCGTTCCGGGACATCTCCCAGGTGTCGACCGGGTCGAGCTCCATCCACGCAAGCAGCGTGTCGCGCGATTCGATGACCTTCAGACCGTTGTTCGCGTCGTCGCCGGACCCGATCGTCGGGTTCGGATCGTTTTCATAGAGGTTCGGCTCCTGCCAGCGGCACCAGACGTAGAGCAGGATGCGCGCGACGTCGCCCTTGATGTTGTCCCGCACCTCGACGAGATCGGCGTCCGTGTTGTACCAAAGGACCGTTCCGCCGTTCAGCGCCTTGGTCTTATAGGTGCTGAGAACGCCCTTGACGTTTCCCATCGTCATGTTGCCGCGGGTCGAGTTGATGTCCGCGTTCGTCGGGCGCAGATGGTGCAGGTCGCTGCCGGCATTGGTCTCTTTGAAGCTGCCGCGGCTCTTCGGCCAGACATGCTCGCGGTTGAAGTTTCCGGAGAGTTCGTCCGAATAGAACAGGACCGGATTACCGGAGCCGTTGTTCGCATCGGTCTTCGGCCAGTAGTTTGTGAGCGAGCTGTAGCTGACGGTCTTCGTCATGGTGGTGCGCATCAGCGTACTGAGCCTCGAAAACATCGCGCTGTGCATCGGATCCGAAGAAGAGCCCGAAAGCGCGCTCACGGCGTCGTAGGTGTAATTGCCGGTGTAGTACGCCTGCGCCTGGCTCGAAAGCGCGGTGCAGACCTCGTGGCGCGTGCCGGAGTTGCTGACCAGCGTGCCGGTCTTCGCCTCCGCCGCCGGGACGAACGTGAGCGCCAGAAGAAGCGCGATCGCAAGGGAGAAAAAGCGTTTTCGAAGCTGCATGAGCATTCCTTTCCGCGCATGGTGCGCATACCGATCCATGTTATATTCAGTATACAGGACTGCGCCGCGAAACACAAGAAAAAAACGCCTCCGCAGGCGTTTTTCTCAAGAAAATCCGATTCAGTCGACGTACGCGGCAATCAGCTTCCACTCGCCGTCCAGCTCCGCGGCGACGATGCGAAGGGACGCGACCGTTTCGCCGTTGACGGTCAGCGGGCCGGTCATTTCCGCATACTGCGGCGCTTCAAGACCGAGCGCGCGGTTCGTCTCGAAGATCTCGCTTCCCGAAAGGAGCTTCGTTTCGATCGTGCCCTCCAATCGATAATCCGGGCCGAAGCGCGCGACGAGCTTCGTCCTTAGATCGTCCGCCGTCCTGCCGTAGTAACCGCGCATGACCGCCTCGGGGGTATCGCCCTCGCCGTACGTTTCGGGATGCTTGCCCAAGAACGGCGCGGAGATCTTCGCAAGCGCGGCGAGCCTTTCTCCGTCGCCCCGATTCAGCGCGTCGATCACGGCGTCCTTCACCGCGTCCGGCGAAGTGAACTTCTGCGCTTTGCCGCAGGAAACGGCCGAAACGATCACGACCGTCAGGATGACGAGCAGCAGCGCCGCAGCTCCGCCGAGAAGCATGAGACGCGTCTTTTTAGGAAGCGTTTTCAGATCCGGCAGCCGCAGCTGTTTCGGCGTCTTCCGCTCCTTGATGCGCTTGGGCTTGCGTTCCGGCTTCGGCTCCTCCGGCTCCGTTTCCGAAAGGACAAGCGGCTCCTCCGGCTCCTCATTCGAAAGAATAAGCGGCTCCTCCGGCTCCGCTTCTGCAGAAGACAACGGCTTCTCCTTCGGCTCCGCGTCCGCAAAGGGCGACGGCGTCTTTTCCTTCGGCTCCGCGTCCGTAAAGGGCGACGGCGTCTTTTCCTTCGGCTCCGCGTCCGCGGATCTGTGCTTTTTCCGGGGCTTCCGATCCGTAAAGGGAGATTTCTCCTTCGGCTTCACGTCCGAAAAAGGCGACGTCTCCGTCGTTTCGGATACGGACGTCCCGCATTTCCGGCAGAAAAGCGCACCTTCGTCCAGCGGCGCGCCGCAATTGTTGCAATGCATGGTTTCCTCGCTTCTGCGCCCGAAAGGCGCGTTCCGTATAGCTGTATCGTATCACGGCCGATCCCCCGGGTCAACGCAGCGGGCACGGAGTTTCCAATGATTTTACAACTCTGTGACATCCGGCTGCGAAACGAACGATCCCGTCTTGCGGTTTGCGAAAATTGTGGTATACTGTATTCAATATACGTGCGGTTCATCCGCGGGAAGGAATGTGCCGGTGAAGCTCAGGAGAAAAATCGCGATCCTTTTGGCATTGCTTCTTTTGGCGTCCCTGCCGCTGTTTGCGACCGCGATCGCCGACCTCGGCGATTTTTCCGGCGGCGGCGATTACGGCGGAGGCAGCTCGAGCGACGACTGCGACGGCATCGGCTGGCTGATCTATTATGTGTTCCGTCTCGGCTGTGTCATCGGCGAGATTGCAGAGGACGCCGGCTGCTCGCACGGGCAGGTCATCATCTTCGAGATCCTCTTCTTCGCGGGGCTGATCGGACTGTTCGCGCTCATCGTTCGTGTGCGCAGCCGTAAAGCGAACCGCAGCGCGCCCGACATTCGCGTTCCCGCGCCGGGCTTTACGACGGTGCAGACCGACGGAGGCGTTTTTGCCCGCGTGCACGCGCTCGACCCGGATTTCTCCGAACAGGATCTTCTGGAGCGGCTGAAAAACCTGTACTTCCGGATCGTCGACTGCAGACAGTCCCGCGATCTCACGCCGATCCGCCCGTACCTTTCGGAGGAGCTTTCCAAGGGCATGGAGGCGGAGCTTGCCGCGTTCCGGAACGCGCACGAAACGGAGCGCACGGAACGCCTCGCGATCCTCGACGCGCGGCTCGTCGGGTTCGCGCAGCAGGACGGCGCCGACGTGATCACGGCAAGGCTTATGACGCGCTGCGTGCGGTATCGGCAGAACGAGGAGACCGGAAACGTCGTTTCCGGCAGCAAGAACGCCGAGGCGTTCCGCACGGTCACGGTCGAACTGACCCGCCCGACCGGTACGAAGACCGCGCCGCGCGCGGCGGGAATGACAGTGAATAACTGCCCGTACTGCGGCGCGCCGCTGTCGCTCAACGAGAGCAATCAGTGTCCGTACTGCGACTCGGTGCTGCCCGCCGACAGGGACGAATGGATCATCCGTTCGATCGCAGAACAATAACAGATTTTGGGGGAGAATGCGTATGAAGAAACGTCTGGCGGCTCTGATGGCGGCAGTGCTTGTGCTGCTCCTCATTACGGTGCTTGCGCCGCATGTCGGCGGCGCCGACCTCGGCGACTTTTCCGGCGGCGGCGATTACGGCGGCGGCGATTACGGCGGCAGCGATTACGGCTCATCCGGCGGTTCCGATTGGAGCGGCAGCGATTACGGTTCGTCCGGCGGAAGCTCCCGAAGCGGGGGCGGCGGTTCCTGCTCCACCGAAAGCTATATGGCCGCTCTTATCTTTGTCATCGCGCCGATCACGGTCTTCGTCATCGTTCTGATGTCCAAGAGCATAGGCCGTGAAAGAAGCTCCGCTGCGGCGCGTCCCGGCGCGACGCGCACCGCACAGTCGAAGCTGCAGCCCATCGAAAGCTACAAGACGCTCGACGAGAACTTCTCGCCCGAGGACCTTAAAGAATGGCTGCAGAACCTGTACTTCAAGATGCAGGACTGCTGCGTAAAGCGCGACGTCGAACCGATCCGTCCGTACTTTGCGGACGCGCTCTGGCAGCAGTTCGACCGACAGGTGACGCAGCTTAAGAAGATGCGCCGCACCAATTACGTCGAGCGCATCGCCGTGCTTTCCGTGGATCTTCGCGGCTGGTATCAGGACAAGGGCGAGGACGTCATCGTCGCCGAGATCTACGCGCGCATCACGGACTACACCGTGGACGACGACACCGGCAAGGTGATCTCCGGCAGCAAGACGAACGAGAAGTTCATGACCTACGAATACGCGCTCTCGCGGCCGATCGGCAAGAAGACGGAAGCCTTCAATACCGGCGTGTCCGAACGGCACTGTCCGAACTGCGGCGCGCCGCTGTCGGTGAACGAAAGCATCCGGTGTCCGTACTGCGGCTCGGTGCTGACCTTCGGCGACCACGACTGGACCGTCTATTCGATCAAGGGCATTTCACAGAGAACGGTATAATACAGCCCGAAACGGCGAGGGATCTCCCCCGCCGTTTCAGTCTGTCGCAAAAGGGATCATACCATTTGCGGCGAGAATTTATAAAAAACGCTCGTCGGAGGAAAAGGCGCAAAAACGCCTTTTCTTTTCATTATTTCGCCGCAAATTATTCGTTTTTCGCTCAGTCGCATACTTCAGTATAGCTCCGTCGCGAAAAACGGATTCTGCCTCCCTTATCAACAGACTGTCAGCGTGTCAAAAGGGTTTTTGACACGCTGCAACGGCGAGGGATCTCCCCCGCCGTTTTTTCTGCGGAATTGCTTTTTGCCCGAATGTATGGTATCATTCTGGTATCCGATCCGAACAGGAGACCATCCACGATGAAAAAAAGATCCTCGATCCTTCTTGCCGTTCTGCTTGCCGCGGTGCTTCTTACCGTTCTCGTCCCGCGCAAGGGCATCGCCGACCTCGGCGACTATTCCGGCGACAGCGATTACGGCGGAAGTTCCGATTCCGGCGGAAGCTACGATTCCGGCGGCAGCTACGATTCCGGCGGCAGCTACGATTACGGCGGCTCCGACAGCTCCGGCGGCGGCACTTCCTCCTGCTCCAGAGAAGATTGGATCGGACTTTCGTTCGTCTGGATCTTCCTGATCGGCCCGATATTTATGGCCATTCTGGTTATTTCGCTCATCTGCAGAAAGCAGACGCAGAAAACTTCCTCCCCGCGCACAGCCGTGCCGGGTGCGGCGCGCACGCCGCTCAACAAACTGACGCCGATCGACCGCTACAAAGCGCTCGACCCGTCCTTCTCGCCCGAAGCGCTTCAGAAGCATCTTTCGGACCTGTACGTAAAGATGCAGGAATGCTGCACGAACCGCAACGTCGAGCCGATCCGTCCGTACTTTGCGGACGCGCTCTGGCAGCAGTTCGACCGGCAGATGAAGAACCACCTGAAGACGCACCGGATCAATTATGTCGAGAATATCTCCGTGCTGTACGTCGACCTTTGCGGCTTCTATGAGGACAAGGGCGAGGACGTCATCGTTGCCGAGATCCAGACGCGCATCACGGACTACACCGTGGACAACGAAGCGCACAAGGTGATCTCCGGAAGCAAGGAGCGTCAGAAGATCATGACCTACGAATACGCGCTGTCCCGTCCGATCGAACGGCGCGCCAAACAGAACGCGCAGGGCGCGGTCGTGCGGGTCTGCCCGAACTGCGGCGCGGAGCTCACGGTCAACGAGACCGTGAAGTGTCCGTACTGCGATTCCGTCGTGACCTTCGGCGACCACGACTGGACCATCTATTCGATCAAGGGCATTTCGCAGCGGACGGTATAATGCCGTTCGGTCTGCCGCTGCGCTCCCCCGTCGTTGCGGCGATGATGCGCAGCGCCGGTCGTAAGCGCTCCGCCCTGTTCTTCCCCGTGCAAAAACCATACGGAACGCCGGGGACGGTTTTCCGGGAAAACAAAAACGAGGACTCCTTATCGGGAGCCCTCGTCTTTTTTTGTTCTTACATCAGCTTCAGGACCGCTTCCGCAAACGCGGCGGGATCGTCCAAAGGCAGGCCCGCAACGAGCTTCGCCTGCGCAAGCAGCAGCTCGGCATATTCCCTGAGCTTCTCGTCGTCGAGCGAGGAAAGCTTTGCGTAGACCGGATGGTCCGGGTTCAGGTCGAGGTGGAACGTCATCGGCAGGTTCGCGCCGTTCGGCATCTGCCGCAGCACCTTGTACATCTCCACGCTCATGCCCTCGTCGCCCGAAAGACACGCCGCGGCGTTCTTCAGCCGGTCGGTGAGCCGCACGTCGAGCACCTTGTCGCCCAAAGCGTTTTTGATGCGCTCCAGAAGCGGCTTTTCCGTTTCCGCGCGCTGCTCAAACGCCTTCTTTTCGTCCTCGGTGGAAAGGTCGAGGTCCGGGTCGGAGACCGAGCGGAATTCCTTGTCCTGATATTTCTCGAGGATGCGCAGCGCAAACTCGTCCACGTCTTCGGTCAGGCACAGGATGTCATAGCCCAGATCCGCCACGCGCTCCGCCTGCGGGAGCTTCTTGACCTGAGAGAGCGTATCGCCCGCGGCATAGTAGATATGCTTCTGCGCCTCGGGCATCGCGTCGACATACTCCTTCAGCGTAACGAGCTTATCCTCCTTACGCGACCAGAACAGCAGCGTGTCCTTCAAAAAGTCCTTGTTCATGCCGAACTTATCGTACACGCCGAACTTCAGCGTGCGGCCGAAGGATTTATAGAAGTCCTCGTAGGCCTCGCGCTCCTCGCGCTGCATCCTCAAAAGCTCCGCGAGGATTTTCTTTTTAAGGTTGTTTGCGATGGCGGAGAGCTGCCGGTCGTGCTGCAGCATCTCGCGCGAGATGTTCAGCGAGAGGTCAGGAGAGTCGACAAGGCCCTGCACGAAGTTGAAATACTCCGGCAACAGCTCCTCGCAGTGCTCCATGATCATGACGCCGTTCGCGTAAAGCTTCAGGCCGCGCTTATAGTCCTTCGTGTTGAAGTCGAACGGCGGTTTCTTCGGAAGATACAGAAGCGCCGTATAGGAGAGCATGCCCTCGGTGTTGATGTGAAGCGTACTTGCGGGCTCCTCGTAGTCGTGGAACGCGTCGCGGTAGAACTGCGCGTATTCCTCCTTGGTGATCTCGTTCTTGTTCTTGCGCCAAAGCGGGACGCGGCTGTTCAGGATCTTGTCCTCGACGATCGTTTCGTATTCGTCGCTGTCCTCCTTCTTGCGCGAGCGCTCGACCTGCATCTTGATCGGATAGCGGATGTAGTCGCTGTATTTCTTGACAAGGCTCTCGAGCCGGTAGGTCTCCAAGAATTCGCCGAAAGCTTCCTCCTCGCCGTCGTCCTTCAGGGTCAGCACGATCTTCGTGCCGATCGGCTCGTAGCTGCAGGGCTTTACCGTATAGCCGTCCTCGCCCTCGGACTCCCAGACCGCGGGCTCCTCGCCTTCCTTATGCGAATACACCGTGACCTTTTTCGCGACCATGAACGCCGCGTAGAAGCCGACGCCGAACTTGCCGATGATGTCGACGTCCTCGGCGTCCGCATGCTCGGTCTTGAAGGCCTGCGTGCCGCTCTTTGCGATCGTGCCGAGATTTTGCTCAAGCTCGGCCGCGCTCATGCCGCAGCCGTCGTCGGTGACCGTCAGCGTCCTTTCGGCCTTATTCGGCTCCAGCCGGATCGTGAACTGCTCGCGGTCGAGGCCTGTTTCGCCGCGCTGCATGGCGGCGTAGTAGCGCTTGTCGATCGCGTCCGACGCGTTGCTGATCAGCTCTCTCAAAAAGATCTCGCGATGGGTATAGATCGAATGGATCATCAGATCCAGTAGCTTCTTGGATTCCGTTTTGAACTGTTTCTTGCTCATATTCTCGCCTCGAAAACTCATTTTTAGCACTCTCGTCTCCCGAGTGCCAGACATATCATAGCGCCGCGCATACAAAAAAGCAAGCCCTTCTGGGAAGAGTTTGCTTTCGTTTCACAATTTCGTCGGAGCATGCTCGGCTCTGCTCACGGCAGCGGTTATGCTTTGTAATTGGCGAATGTCGATCTCCGTGAACCGCAGCCGCTCACCCGCTTCGCATGCTCCTCCTCTCCGCAAAAAGTCTCGCTCGGTTTTTCTGCTCGGTTGTAAACGCCCTCACAACGAAAAACCTTCGCTACCAACTCTTTGCGGGAACGCGCCTGCGGCGCGATGGCAGGAAGCTTTTCCCTTGCGGAAAAGCTTTGTATGCTCGGCTTTGCTCGCGGCAAGTCGCCTGTGCGATTTTCAGAACGCCAGCGTCAGGTTGTTCCATCCCAGGGAGTTCAGGTAATTGGCGTCCTTCGCGGTCTTCATGACCATCCGGATGCCGACGTGCGCGGCGGGATCGTCCGATTCGTGCAGCTTCAGATAGTGCACCGGGTCGAAATGCACGCAGTCGTCGCGGATGCGAAGCACGCGGTCCTGTCCTTCCAGCACCAACCGGACGTCGATGTGGTGCTTTTTCCGATCCGCGCCGAAGCCGTATGTCACGATGTTGATCGTCATCTCCTCGAGGCACAGCCCGATCAGCATGCTTTCGCGTTGGGAAAGCCCGTGCGACCGGCAGAACGCAACGACGTTCTCCGAAGCGGCGATCGCGTCCTGCTCGCTTCGGATCGAACGCTCGAAACAGTTTTCCTCCGGCGTGCCGAATTCCGGCTTCAGCATGCTGTAAGCGTCGGAGGACAGCGTGATCCGTCCGCGGCGAATCCAGACGATGATCGAGAACGCCGCAAGGGCGAACGTCTCCCCGCAAAGAAAACAGAGCCAGATGCCGGTGATGTCGAGGAACCGACTCAGCACGAACGCAAACAGCGCGGGAAAGGCGAAATTCTGCAGAACGGAGATCAGCTCCGCGAAGCCGATGCGATCGACGCCCTGATAATAGTTCTTGAACGCGGAGTTCAAGGACGACGGAACGAGCGACAGGACGAAGAGACGAAGTCCGGTCGCGGCGATTCGGACGGCTTCGGCATTGTCGCCTAAGAACAGCTTTACGAGCGGAGCGGCGACGAGCAGCTCGATCGCCATGACGGCAAGGTCGAGCAGGATCGCGTAGAACGTCATCAGGCGGACCAGCTCACAGATGGATCTTCGGTCGCGATCGGTATAGAAAACGGATGCGAGCATCATCGCAACGGAGCCGATGCCGGTGCCGAAGCAGTAGCAGATATTGCCGACCGTGCTGATGACTGAGTACGCGGCGACGGCAACCGTTCCGTCGGCCGTCGCCTCCAGCAGGCGATTAAGCAGAAGCACCAGCAGCACGGTGCTGATCTGGTTGACGACCGTCGGGACGCCGCAGGACAGAAGCTCTTTGAAAACACGCCGGCGCATCAAACGGAAGCGAAAGCGGAACAGACAGTCCTTCCGGAAGAAGTACGTAAGCCCGATCGCGAGCGCAATGTAATAGCTCAGCGTGGACGCAAGCCCCATCCCGAACGTGCCGCCGCGGAACACGAATACGTTCAGAAGATCGAAAGCGACGTCGGAAACGGTCATCGCGGCGACGGCGGCGATCAGCCGCGTCCGCTTGCCGGAAAGCTGCAGAAACGGGACCATGACCTGCGCGCAGAGAAACGCCGGCGCACCGAGGATAAAGCCCTTGATGTAATCCGTCGTCAGCTTGGAGACGGGGTTGTCCGCCGAAGGCGCTCCGGCGCCCAGAAGACGCGTGAGCGGCCTCAGAAGCGAGAAGACCAAAATCAGTCCGACCGCCGAGATCGCGACGGAAAGGAACATGGCGGTCGTGTAGCACGCGTCGGTGCCTTCGCGGTCGCCGCTGCCGATCGTTTTGCCGCAGACGATCTGCACGCCCGCGGAAATCATGCTGCCGAGCGCGGCGAACACCAGAAGCAGCGGCGTCGCAAACCCGTACGCGCTCATGGAATCCACGCCGAGGAATCTGCCGATCATGATGCTGTCGATCAGCATGCACAGCGTCACGGTCATCGTCGATACGATCTGCGTGACCAGCATTTCACGAAACAGTTTTTTTATCATTGCCCAAATCTCCGCTGACAGTTGCTCTTCGGAGAGTATAGCACAGATCTGCGCGGGAATCAACGCCGATCGACGGGTCTTTTCCGACCCGTTCGTTTTTTTGACGCGACGGAAACGCGCATCCGTTCCGGCGTCGAAACGGATGCGCGGTCTTTGGAGGCGTGAAACGCCGGATGAAGTTCGCCCGATGCGGTCGATCAGCCGTTCAGCAGATACCCCGCGAAATTCAGGTATCCCGCAAAGCAGAGCCAGAGAAGATAGGGGATCTGTAAAAGCCCCGCCCACTTGCGTACGCGGTAAAACGCGACGGTCATCCAGATCGAAAGCCCGAGGATGCCCAGGAGCACAAAGAACGCGGCCAGCCGCAGCGAGAGCGCGAAGAACAGCGGCGACCAGAGGAAGTTCAGCACGAGCTGCGCGAAGAACGGGATCAGCGCGTCCTTCCATCCGCGCGGCTTCGCGTTCCATACGAGCCCGGCGGAAAGCCCCATCAGAAGATAAAGGATCGTCCATGCGGTGATGAACACCCACGGCGGCGGCTGCAGCGCGGGCTGCGGAAGCGCCGCGTTCGCTTTCATGCCGTTTGCGGAAATCAGGGAGGAAAGCCCGCCGACCGCAAGCGGCAGCAGAGCCCACAGAAGATACGAAAGATCGGTTTTTTGCTTCTTGTTCATGGTTCCAGTATACGCAGTTTTGACGCGGCACATGTAAAAATTTTTTTGAAAATGATAAAACCAAAACACCGTTTCGATTATCTTATTCAGGAAGGCATAGAAGGAGCATGCGCATGACGTTTTACGACTTGATCAGAGCCGCGCTTCTGAAGGACGCAGAAGAGCATCCCTATCCGGGAAACCGCGGCGAGTCGGGTCAGCCTTCAACTATGAATCTGAAACGGGACTACACGGCGATCGCAATGGACGTGAAGCTGGCGCAGGGGGGGCGATCGCGCAGCCATGGACCGGATCATTGCGGACGTGCAGGATTCGGTCTATTATACGTGTCTGAGCATACTCCATAACGGCGAAGAGGCGCAGGACGCGACGCAGGACGTGCTGTGCTCGGTGTTTACGAAGCTGAACACGCTCCGCGATCCGGGCGCGTATATCGGTTGGGTCAACCGCATCACGGCAAACGTCTGCAAGCTGCGGCTGTCGAAATCCGGCCGCGAAGTATTTTTGCAGTCGGACGAGGACGGGAACGATCCGTTCGCAATGTTTGAGCAGGTCGACGAAAGCGCCGTGCCGGACAAGGCGATCGACAATGTGAAGGGCATACCGAAGAAGATCACGATCAACGAGCTGCACGAGCTTCAGACCAACGGACTCCCGAAAGGCATGAACGGCTCAACGGTCCGCATCGAGCTCACGGCCGACAAATGAAATCAGGACCCGCATCCCGCGGGTCCTTTCTTATGCGCAGCGATTCTCTCAACAAAACGCGCGATCGATCTCTTCTTCGGTTTTTCTCAGGATCGCTTCCGTGTCCGCATTCCAAAGGTCGATCCCTTCGGCTGCAAAAAGCGTCGCGTCTTCGATCCCGTAGAACTCCTGCCCGAGCCCTTTCACATAACCGAAGCCGTAGGCGTGGTCCCGCACCGGACCGCCCGCGGTCGCGACGTAATAGAGCTTTTTTGCCCGGCAGAGCGTAAGCGGCCGGTCGCTGTCCGTATAATAAAAGGTCAGCCCGACGACGTTGATCTGCTCAAAATACTGCTTCAGCGCAGCGGGGAAGCTGAGGTCCCAGTGCGGCGCGGCGACGACGACCGTGTCGGCGCTTTGGAATTGCTTTGCAAGGTCGAACATCGGATCGGAAAAATCGCCCGCCGCGATGCAGGCGTCGCGCTTAAGGAGAAACGCCTCGTCCGTTTTCGGAAAGTCGATCTCAATGGGCCGGACGGTCTCGACCGGACCGGAAAGGTGCATGAGCACCCTCTTTGCAAGCCTTCTTGTGCGCGAATCGGTTCGCACGCACGCGTCGATGAACAGGATCATGGTTGTCTCCTTTCGGTATATGCCTTCGAGGGGAAGACGGATCGGCAAAGCCGGGACGGATGAGGTGTTCTCACGCGCAGGCAGCACCTCATCACCGCTTCGCGGAGCTTCTCCTCAAGGAGGAGCCTTATTTTTTATTATATCATGGATTGGATCAAAAAACAAGAAAGCGGCTTACTCGCCGCTTTCTTTGATGTATTCGATGATATCGGAAACCGTACAATCGAGAATAAAGCAAAGCTCGTTCAGCGTTTTCGTCGTGATCGGCGCGCCGTGCTTCATCCGGTAGATCGTGTTTGCGGACACGCCCTGCCGGTAGATCAGCTCGTATGTCGATATGTCGCGCCTGTTCAGCGTTTCCCAGAAGGGACGATAGGAGATCATGCCGATAGCTTTCCCTGTTTTTCTTAATCATAGCATGGTTAATCTATTGACTATGCCTAATATATTAAGTATAATAAATCGAAAACCAGAATTCGTCGTGCCGTCAGCCGACGAGGGCTCGTTTTGAAAAAGCAGGATTTGGAGGAAAAGAATAATGGCTACAATGGAACAAAAAGTTTCGGCGTTGACGCAGCTGATGGTCAACGGAACGCTTACCGCGGATGAGCTGTCGAGGGTAATCGGAGCGCTGAGCGGAGAAGCAGCGCCGCAGGAAGAAGAAAAATCGCCTGCGCAGAAGACGTACGAGAACTACATCAAGAACGTCGTTGCAAATGCGTTCAAGAGCCCGGCGTCCGTCAAGTTCCCGCCGTTTGACCCGTCGATGGTGAAGCAGGGTGCGATCAAGCTGGACTTCAAGGAGCAGAACGTGCGGTATATTGAGACCTACGTCGATGCGCCGAACTCCTATGGAACGATGCTCCGCGAGCCGATCATCATCGGCATTGACGACCAGTTCACGCCTCTGTTCTGGGCACAGCATCTCCAGATCAGCCCCCTGCTGGGAAAACAAAAGGGTTGGACGACCATGTCCAGAAAGTGAGACCGGAATGGTTTGCGAAAAATGCGGGCATGAGGTCGACAGCAATGCTTTGGTCTGCGGATATTGCGGGCACTCGCTTCAAAAGTCTCAGTTAAGCCCCGAAAAACAGCGCGAGCTCGAGAATAATGCGCGCTCGGATGAAAGCCTGAAGCCGAACCATCACGCAAGGATCCGGGGATTCGGCATTGCGTTGATGATCATCAGCGGCATCATCGACATCATCTCCATTGCGATGATCGGCACGAGTTCGGTGGAGGGGTTCTCCACGATCCTGATTATCGGATCGATCTCGTTTGGATTGGGTTTGCTTTTGACGTTCGCATTCCGGTAATCCGGTAATATAAAAACGGACCGTGCCGCAAAACGGCACGGTCCGTCTGTCTTTCTGCAAAATTGCTTATGAAGTGAAAAACTACCCTTCAGTCACTTCGTGACAGCTCCCCTGACAAGGGGAGCTCGAGAATATTGCCGGCATGAACCTCCAACTGATGGGGGAGGTGTCTGCCGTCGGGCAGCGAAGGGAGAGAAAGCCGTCGGCTTGACCGGCAGACATTTCTTTGCACGTGTATGCAAAACAAAAATGACGGCTCCCAAAGGAACCGTCAAATGTCTTTTGCGTTACGCTCTCGCTCTCTTTGCCGCAAGGTACGCCAGGATGCGCTGCATCTCGTTGTAAACGATCATGTAGCCCTCGTCCACGCCCATGCCGGGCTTTGCGAGGATCTGGTCGGGACGGGTTGCCATCGCGCACTGCACGCAGACCTGCGCGGAGCGGTCGGTCTCGTTGCACGTGCCGCCCTGATACGCGCCGATGCCCTTTTCCTTGCAGTAGAGCACCGCTTCGATCGTGTTGTTGATGCCGCCGAGGTCGGGCGTCTTGATCTGAACCATGTGGCCCGCCTTGTTGTCCGCGAAGTACTTGATGTCCTCAAGCGTGTTGCACCACTCGTCCGCCACGATCTCCACGTTGATGCCGCGGTCGTCGAGTTCCTTGGTGATCGCTTTCAGCGCGAGCATCTGCTTTTCGCGGTCTTCGACGTCCATCGGGCCTTCGATACGGAGGTGGAAGGGCTTCGCCGCCTCTTCGAGCTTCGCCATGTAGTCCGCCATCGCCTTGTAATTGTCGTTTCCGAACGCCGCGCCGATCGTGCCGTACACGTCGATGTGGAAGATCGGATTGTAGTCCTCAGAGGTACGAAGCTGCAGTACGCGGTCGCGCAGCCACGCGACGTACTCCAAAAGCTTTTCGCCGTGCTCGCCGAGCTTGGTCTTGACGTTGTTGATGAGCGCGTGCGGCAGGATCTGCGCGCCTTTGATGATCATCTTGTCGGAGTTCGTGTAACGGTCGTCGCCGGACTGCGTGAAGACGTCCAGCGGCTTCTCCTCGATCGTGCAGCCGTATTCGTCCGCGACGACCTCGCACATCATGCGGCGGGTCGACTTCGCGACGGCGTCCAGAAGCGCCTGGGTGAGGCCGTAGCGGATCGCGGTGTGGAGACGCTTGCCGTCCACGGTGATCGCTTCGAGGTCCGCGGCGAGCTTGCGGAAGTTGTCCGCTTCGCGGCCGATGAGTTCGGGCTTAATGTACTTCTCGATGATCGGGATGAAGTCCTTTGCAAGGAACAGCGGGTCGCGTCCGCCGCAGCCGGAGTACTGCACCGCCGCGCAGTCGCCGAATGCGATCTGGCCGTCCTCGAGGACGAGCATCACGGAGATGGATTCGCCGGGCTGACGCACGGAGGTGAAGCCCGCGGTCTTCGGTTCGCCGATGTACGCGGCGCCGTCCGCCTTTGCGCCCGCCTTGATGGCGCGCTGGTCGTCAAAGTAGAAGCCGGTACGGCCTGCGGAACAGATTACGTCGATGATTTTCATGTTTGTCGCCTTTCTGTAATTCTTTTTCTGTGAACCCTTTCGGGATCGATTCTTTTTTGACCTTCCCTTGTCAGAGAAGGTGTCAGCCGAACGGCTGACGGAAGGGCAGTCGTTTTGATTCGAAATCAACCGACTGTTTTCTCTCCCTCCGTCGTCTTCGATGACACCTCACTCGTCAGAGGGAGGTCGGGAGAGAGTCGCCTGCAGAAATTCTATTTCTGCTGACCGAGCGTTTACGCTCTCGGTCTTCCGACCAAACGCCCCTTGCTGATCGCGTAGACGTCGTCGATGACCATCTGGAACGTCGCGTTGCGCTTTTCGGCCTTGGCGCGTTCCTGAATCTTTGCGCGGTGGTACGCCTTGATCTCGTCGGTGAACGGCAGATTGCCCATTTCGAGGATGCGGATCGCGCCGTCGTTGTCGCGCGCGGGAAGCATCTTGCCCGCGTTGAAGCGCGAGGGCGCAAACGGAATGTCGAGCACGCCGCACAGCACCGCCTTGACGCAGCCGTCCGCGATGTCGCCGTTGCCGAGCTCGAAGCACTTGTCGACGATGCAGCGCGTCTCGGAGCGGATCATCCACTTCTCCTCCTCGAGGTTTGCGGCGGTGCAGACCTGGTCCGCGAGCATCGAGATCACCTGCTTCGTGCAGCGGAGACCCTGCGCGTTCGCTTCCATCGTCGGAACGCCCGCCGCTTCGTGCGGGGTCTTGACGATGACCTTGGTGGCCTTAGAAAGCGCCGCCGTCGCACTGCCCCAGCTGATGACGCCGAACGCCTTCGCTTCGTCCTGCGGGAAGCCGCCCATCCACTGATGGAACACGGTGGTGACGATCACGTCCTTGTAGCCGTTCTTCTTGAGGTATTCGTTGGTGAGCTCCTCAAGCACGCGGATCGCCGCGACGTCCTGCACGAGGTTGCCGCACTGGCCGTAGCCGACGGTGATGTTCTTGACGCCCTGCTCGGCGGCAAGAAGCGCCTCGATGATCGCGACCGCGTTCGAGATAGATGCGGGCACGAGCGTGCCGGTCAGCGGACCGTACGGCTCGCGGTTGATGGAAACGCCCGCTTCCTCATACACGCCGGTGAGACGGTCGACGTACTGCCAGTCGGCGATCGTCTTCTCCATCGGAACGTTCTTCGCGTAGGGGAGGTTATAGGAGATGCCGCCGCCCTCATAGCTCGTGAAGCCGCCCGCGTAGGCGATCTCGGTCAAAAGCCGCGCGTCCGGCGTGCCGTGGCGCACCTGAATCGGCGTGTCCAGCGCGTTGATGAGCCGTCTGCAGCCCGCAACGCCGTGGTTGACCGCCGGGAAGCCGTTCAGCATGGAGCGGCGCTCCTTCATCGACTCGCGGATGCCGTTTTCGGCCTCCTGATAACGGTTCTGACGCGTATAGCTGTCGATCGTGGTGGGCAGAAGGTCCGCTTCGCCCTTGTCCTGCAGGTACGTCAGAAGCTCGATCTGCGCGTCGATCAGCGCCACGCCCGCGCGCGGCTGGATCAGCGTGATCCCCTTGTTCTTGGCGTCGATCAGCTTTTTCGAAAAGACCTTGTGATCCGGCAGCGCCTTGTGGAACTCGATCGCCTCTTTGAGATCGACTTCCGCGCCGGTCGGCCACTGCTTCAGAACTTCCTCGCGGATACTGTTGAACTCGTCATCCGGGATGCGCTTATTTTGTACCGTCATCTTTCTTTAACTCCTCTTTCAAAATGGTGAGCGCCGCGTCGGGATAATACTGGGACAAAAGCCCCATTGCGGCGATGATATAGCTTCGGTCCACGAGCACGTCGCATTTTTTCGGCTTTAAGGAACCCGGATCCTCCGGATCGAAGAAGCCGTAGGACGCGATCCGTCCCGTGTTCTGCGTGTGGATCAGCGAACCGCCGGTGACGATGAACCGGTCCACGTTCAAAAGGTTCTTGCCGGTCTGGATGAGCTGCAGCCCTCCGAGACCGAAGATCTCAGAAAGACGTCCCGCATGGCGCGTCATCGCGACCCGCACCGCCATGCTCGCCAGCGCCTCGTCCGCGCGCTGCGTCTCGTCGTCGAACGGCAGCATGTCCGTGTGCGTCGCAAAGAGATCGACGATCTCCGAAAGGCGCTCCTCGGAAAGGTTTGCGATCTGCGCGGTCTTTTTGAGCCCCGCCGCGTCGACGATGCCGTGAATGCTGTACCGCATGCCGATGTCGCCCTCGACCGTGCGCTTGACGTACGGCTCGGGAATGCCGCGCAGCGCGGTGCGCGGATCGTCCGGCAGGCCCTCCGCCACGGAGTACACGTCCGTCGTCGCGCCGCCGACGTCCACCGCCACGAGATCGCCGATGCCCTTCTGATTCTCGGTGCCCTCGGCCAAAAGCTTGATCGCCGCCATGACTGCGCTCGGCGTCGGCATCATGATGCCGTTGATGAGCTCCGCCGCCTTACTGAGGCCCTTTGCCTGAATGATGCGGTTTAGGAAGACCTCGCGGATCTCCTTTTGCACCGGCTCGGTGTTCAGCACGTTGAACGACGGCATGACGTTTTCGGTGATGTGTACCTCGCGGCCCTCCAGAATCTTCGCGCAGGTGCGCGCCGCGTTGCGGTTGCCGGCTAAGATCACGGGGTAGGTCCCGCCGATCTCCGCGATCACCTTGGCGTTGTGGATGATCGTTTCAGTGTTGCCGCCGTCCGTGCCGCCGACAAGCAGGAAGATATCGGGGTTCAGCGCCCGGATCTCGTCCGCGTCGTCCTCGTTGAGCTTGAACGAATAGGTCTTCAGGACCTTCGCGCCCGCGCCGAGCGACGCCGTCTTCGCGGCCTCCGCCGTAAGCTCCGGCACAAGCCCGCTTGCGAGCATCCTTAAGCCCCCCGCCGCGCTCGAACAGGCGTAGCGCGCGCAAAAATCGAGCCTGCCCGTCTGCGCTTCGAGCTTATGAAGCGCGTCGGCAAGCCCGTTGTTGATGTCGGTCTCGACGGTGGTATAGGAATTTGCGGTGCCCAAAAGACGCGGGGCGTCGACGTCCACCGCGGTCACTTTGGTATAGGTGCTGCCGAAATCAATCAGAAGAATGGGCTTCATTGCGTCGGCTCCCGGGTTCAGTCCTCCACGTGCAGATCTTCCTTGAGATACGCGATGTCCACCTCGGGCGGCGTTCCCGGCGGGAAGGAGCGGTCGAAGCCCATCGCCTTGAAGCGCTTCTCGACCTCTTCAAACGGCTGCTTGCCGATGACGATGTTGCCGCCGACGTAGAGCAGGATGTGCTCGAGACCCGCTTCGTCGCACTTCTCGCGAAGCCCGCGGCAGTCCAGTTCGCCCTGACCGTACAGCGACGACACGACGATCGCGTCGGCGTTCGTTTCGATGGCCGCGTTGATGAATTCCTCCTGCGAGACCATGACGCCGAGGTTGATGACGTTAAAGCCCGCGTCGGAGAAGGCATGGTACAGGATCTGGTTGCCGACGGCGTGGACGTCCGCGCCGATGACGCCGATGACCAGCGTTTTCTTTTGCTTTTCCATGGTCGTCCTCACTTATTTTTTCGGACCGTTCCGAAGGGATTCGGGACGCAGCCCGATATCCCTCCATTTTGTCCATATATCGGGATGATACCCCGAACGGGGGGCAAAGTCAAGCCCCTGCGGAGGGAATTGCACAGTATATTTTTCGCGCTGTTGCGCAGGGCGGATTCAATCGATGAAAACGCGCGCCGCGAGCCGGTTCATCGCCTCTTCGACGAGCGAAAACGGCAGGGCGACGTTCAGGCGGATGCAGTCCGGATCGCCGAAATCCGCGCCGTTCTGCCAGATCACGCCCGCGCGCACGCCGCGCTTTAATAGCTCGTCCATGGTCACGCCGTGCGCTTCGCACCAGTCCCGGCAGTTCAGAAACAGCATGTACGTCCCCTCGGGCAGGAACATCGAGACGCCGGGGAAGCGGTTCTCCATGAAATACTTCACATAGCAGAGGTTCCCGTAGAGCACGGCGCGGAGCTCGTCGAGCCAGCGCGCGCCCGCCTCGCTGTACGCGCCCAAAAGAGCGTGCAGGGACAGCACGTTGCAGGAGTTGTAGAACGTCGCTTTGCCGCAGTCGGTGACGATCCTTCTCAGCTCCTCGTTGTAAATGATATGATAGGAGCCGATCAGTCCCGCGAGGCTGAACGTCTTCGAAGGCGCGTAGAACGCGATCGTGCGGTTTTTCGCGTCCTCGCTGACGCTCTGCGTCGGGATATGCTTATGATCCGCAAAGGTCAGGTCCGCCCAGATCTCGTCGGAGAGCACGGTGCAGCCGCAGTCGCGGTATACCGCCATCGCGCGTTCGATCTCCTCGCGCTCCCACACTCTGCCGCAGGGATTGTGCGGCGAACAGAAGATGACGAGTTTGATCCCGTTTTCCCGGATCTTTTGCTCCATATCGGCGTAATCCATGCGCCACACGCCCGCTTCGTCGCGCATAAGCGGGCTTGTCACGACCCGGCGGTTCAGATCCTTCAGTACGTGCAGAAAGCCCACGTAGGTCGGGCTGTGCACGAGGATCGGATCGCCCTCGTTCGTGAGCGAGCGGAGCGCCGCGGAGACGCCGCCGAGCACGCCGTTCTCGTAGCCGATGTGTTCTTTAGTAAGCCCCTCGACGCCGTGGCGGGTCTTCTGCCAGTTTTTGATCGCGTCGAAGTAGCTGTCCGGCAGCAGAAAGTAGCCGAAGTTCGGGTGATCGAGCCGTTTCTGCACCGCTTCCACAATGCTCGGCGCGGTCGGAAAGCTCATGTCCGCGACCCACATAGGGATCGGACGGAGCCCGTCCTCGACCTGCACGTCGGGATAGGGGATGACGTCGACCGCAAGCGCGTCGTGACCGCGCCGGTCGAGGATCGTGGTGAAATCGAATTCCATACTGCCCTCCGTTGATCGTCTTTATTGTATTATACCACACGAAACAGCAAAACGCAATTTCAGCGTCAACGAAAACTGCGCGGATATACCGGGAGCCGCAGCCTTTTCTGCACCGGAAAACAAAAAGCAGGCACTTTTCCGTGTCTGCTTTTGCATAAAACATCCGGGCTTTTCCGCGGCAGTTTGTTACTCCGCGACCTTGTCGGAGCGCGTTTCCGGATACATGCGCATATAGCGCCTGCGGACGATCATCGAGACCGTGAAGTGCGTGAGCGCGGTGAGGCTCCACGAGATCGGATAGGACAGATAGACCATCCAGAGCTCCGGGCAGAGCGGAAAGATCACGTAGATCCAGAAGAGTCGGAACGCGCACGAGCCGAGCAGCGAAATGACCGTGGACAGCGTGGACCTGCCGAGACCCCTTAAAACGCCCGATCCGACCTCCATGAACGCCAGCGTCAAGTACGGCGCGATGTTGATATAGAAGCGCGTATATGCCGTTTGCGTTGCGATCCGGTATTGCTCCTGCGCGGCGAGCGTCCGCAGCGTCGCGTACCGTTCGGCGATCAGTCCGGCGCTCTTCGGAACGAACGTCGGCGTGTTTCCGAGATACAGCTCAAGCAGCGGATGCCGGAAGGTCAAAAGGATCGCGGCGCAGGCGACCGCGATGATGGCGGTGACGAAGTAACAGCATCGCATGACCGTGCCGATGCGTTTGTACTTTCTTGCGCCGTGATGCTGGCTCGTAAACGTGACCGACGCCTGATAGACCGCGTTCGTCGCAACGTAGGCAAAGCCCTCTAAGTTCGTCGCGGCGGCGTTGCCGTCGATCACCGCCGAGCCGCCGGGACACGTTGCGTTGTTGATGCCGATGATCGTGCTCTGGATCAGCATGTTGCTCAGCGAGAACAGCATGCCCTGCGCGCCTGCGGGCAGACCGTCGCGGACGATCTCCTTCATGGCGGTCCCCGTGATGCGAAGCTTTTTGAGTTCCAGCCGACACCAGCCCGGGTCGCGCATCAGAACAATCCCGAGGATCACGACGTTCGACGCGTTTGCGATCACGGTTGCGTACGCCACGCCGTCGACCGACATGCCGAGCGCAAGCACGAAAAACAGGTTCATGCCGACGTTCAGAAGTCCCGTAGCCGTCAGAACGAACAGCGGCGTGCGCGTATCGCCCTTGGCGCGGAGGATCGCAATCATGTAGTTCGAGACTGCAAGAAACGGCGCGCCGCAGAAATAGATCTGCGTATAGAGCGTCGCAAGCTCCAGAACGTGCCCCTCGTCGCCCAGAAGCCGCAGGATCGGACGGCTGACAAACAGCCCGACGACCGCGCAGACCGCGCCGAACAGCGCCGCCATCACAAGCGAGGTGTGCACGGCGCGTTCCGTCGCCTCTCTGTCGCCTCGGCCGATGTTCCGCGCAACGACGACGTTCGTACCGATCGCAAAGCCCGAGAAGATGTTCAGGATGAAGTTGATCATGGCGCCGCAGGTGCCGATCGCGCCGATCGCGCCGTCCACGCCGGATTTGCCGGCGATGATCATGTCCGCGGCGTTGTAAAGCATCTGCAGAAGGTTCGTCGCCATCAAAGGCAGGGAGAACAGAAAGATCTTGCCAAGCAAAGGTCCTTCGAGCATCTGTATATCCTTGGATCTTCCGAACGCCTTCATACGCTCCCTATACGACGGACAGATACGGCGTCGCGTTGAGGTCGAGCCCGTCGCGGCGTCCCTTCATCAAAAGATAGAATCCGGCGCTGCCGATCATGGCGGCATTGTCGGTGCAGTAGGTCCATTCGGGGCAGCAGAAGCGGATCCCCTTCTTCTTCGCCTTTTTTCGGAGCATTTCCCGGAGCGCCGCGTTTGCGGACACGCCGCCCGCAAGCACGAGCGTATCGGAGGCCGCACGGACCGCCTTGTCCGAGAGGATCGAGATGACCTCGTACTGAAAGCTTGCCGCGACGTCGGTGCGGTTCACTTCCCCGCCCTTCTGTTCGGCGGTGTGCAGCAGGTTGATGACCGCGGTTTTGAGCCCCGAAAAGCTCATGTCGAATTCGTCCTCGCGCTCGTTGAACGCGGAACGGAAGCGGAACGCCTTCGGATCCCCGCTTTTCGCAAGCTTTTCAAGCTCCGGCCCGCCGGGATAGCAGAGCCCCAGAACGCGCGCGACCTTGTCGAACGCCTCGCCCGCCGCGTCGTCGCGCGTGCGGCCGATCAGCGTGCAGCGATCGTAATCGTGCACGCGTACGATGTGGCTGTGCCCGCCGGACGCGATCAGCGCGGTAAACGGCGGGGTAAGGTCCGGAAAGGTCAGGTAGTTTGCGGCGATGTGGCCCAAAATATGGTTCGTGCCGATCAACGGAAGGTTATACGCGAGCGCAAGGCCCTTTGCGTAGCTCACGCCGACGAGCAGCGCGCCGACAAGCCCCGGCCCGCAGGTAACCGCGATCGCGTCGATGTCCTGAAGCTCCATGTTTGCGTCTGAAAGCGCCTTTTCGACGACCGCGCCGATGCGCTCGACGTGGTTGCGGCTCGCAAGCTCCGGCACGACGCCGCCGTATTTTCGGTGCAGCGGGATCTGCGTGTGCACGACGTTAGAAAGCACCGCGCGTCCGTCGCGGACGATCGCGCAGGCGGTCTCGTCGCAGGAGGTCTCAATCGCAAGGACCGTCGCATGACCGCATTCGATCAAAGCCGCCTGTTTTGCGGCGGCAAGCGATTCGTAGCTCATGCGTCCTCCTCCGGGGTATCGGGCTCGGCTTCCGCGCGCCCTTGGCTCCCCTGTGCAAGGGGAGCTGTCGAGGCTTCCGCGCGCCCTTGGCTCCCCTGTGCAAGGGGAGCTGTCGAGGCTCGCCGAGACTGAGGGGTTGTCCCCTCTCCCTCCGTCAGCCTTTGTTCCTCCGCTCCTGCATAATTTTCTGCAGGCATCGCCCCGTTCGCCGCGCCGGGATCGGACACCTCATCCGTCTCGCTCCGCTCGACACCTTCCCCTCGAGGGGAAGGCTTTTGGTCCGCGTCCGAGGCTTCCCCTTGAGGGGAAGCTGTCGCCGACAGGCGACTGATGAGGTGTTCTTTCTCTTCCGTTTCATCGGCCTCATCGCCCTGTCCCGGCAGGACGATCGGCTTCAGCTCGAGGGGCGCCGGATCGTCCTCCAGCGGCTCGCCGTTTTTCGCCCGGCGAAGGATCTCCTCGCGCCGGCTTTTCGGCGCGTTTCTGAGCTTATGCGCCAGCACGAGGTCCGGTCCCTTGATCGGCACCGGCTCGTTCGCGTCGCGCTCGATCACGACGACGTCCGCGACCGGCGACGGCTTGCCCTGCTTGCGCCACGCGAAGTGGATGAAGATCGCGACGAGCGTCGTCACGCCGACCTCCAGCACCACGCAGAGCGCGCAACGTATCACGAGCGACGGGAAGATCGGCGTCAGGATGCGGATCATGTAGCTGTCGGCGTCGAGCACCCAGTTCAGCTCGTTCATCGCCGCGGGCGTCGAGCCGGCGGAGATGTACTGGAAGAGCGTCCTCGGGAAGATGATGAAATGGAACACCGTCCAGAAGCTTGAAAAGTCGAGAACCGCCCAGACCCCCAGGAACGCGAGGACGCCGCCGAACACGCCGCAGCCCCAAAGCAGCGCCGAGGACAGCAGCGCGCGGCGCTTGCCGTGCTCCATCAGCAGGAATCCGAACAGCATCGCCACGCCCGCGCCGATCGCGCCGTATTTTACGAACCATTCGAGCGAGAGCCAGAGCTCCTGGACCTCCGTCATGTGGATCTTTTCTTTCTCCGGCGAGAACAGCTCGACCTCCTTTTCGACCGTACCGTCCGCCTTCTTTACGTCCGCGTAGATCTTGATGTCCGCGCGTTCGCCGCGCATATAGTCGAGCAGCGCCGTCGTCGCGCGGGACAGATCCGGCGTGTTCACGCCCGTTTCCGCGGAGACGTTCAGCTCCTTGAATTTCTTTTCGATCGAATCGCTGTCCCTGAGGATCAGCGAGACCGTGAAAAAGGCCGCGGAAAACAGCAGCACCAGCGTCGCGAAGATCGCGAGCAGCTTACCGAGTGTATTGCGCATACTGCCTCCTTACCGGTAAAACGCATTGCCGCCGACGAATTCCCTTAATATGCTCGTGGGCGGGATCTCGTCCTCCACGGCGGCGTCCGAAATATAGTTCAGGAATTTGATGATGTTGATGACCTCGTCATAGTTCGGGCTCGACGAATCGACGTCCTTCAAAAGCGGATAGATATGTTTTTTCAGCACCGCGAGCTCATAGACGAGCGAGGTGTTCATGATCTCGTCCGCGCTCTCCTGATACGGGAAAATCCAGCGCTGTTCGCCGCGCTTGACCGAGTCCCACATGCCGAGCGTGCGCTCGATGGTCGCGCCGCGCGTGAGATAATCGCGCACCATGCGCCGAAGCAGCCGCACGTCGGTCGTCGGGATGCGGTTGTGGTCGTCGAGGTTCAGGGTCGTCAGCGCCGACACATAGAGCCTGAAGATCAGCTTCTTGTCGATCCGCGGGGTCAGAAGCTGCGGGTTCAGTCCGTGCAGGCCCTCGATGATCAGCATCGCGTCCTCCTTCATCTGCACGAAATGCCCGATCATCTGCCGCGAGCCGGTCTTGAAATCGAAGTGCGGGATCTCGACCCGCTCGCCGTTCAGCAGCTTTTCGAGGTCGATGTTGAACTGCGGCACGTCGATCATATTGATGTGCTCGTAGTCGATCTCGCCGTTCTCGTCCGGCTGAATATACTTGCGGTCGATGTAGTAATCGTCGAGCGAAAGAAGGATCGGCGTCCTGCCGAGCACTCTGAGCTGGGTTGCCACGCGGTTTGCGCTCGTCGTCTTGCCCGAGCTTGATGGTCCCGCGATCAGCACGGCGCGCGCGCCGCGGTTGACGATCTCGGTCGCGATCTCCGCGAATCTGCGCTCGTGCAGCGCTTCGTTGACGCGTATCAGCTCGCGCACGCTGCCGTTTTCGACCATGTCGTTGAGGTCCGCGACGCACCGGCAGTGCATGAGCTCGCCCCATTTGTCCGACCGCGCAAAGACCTTCGAAAGGTTCGGCATGTAGACGTAGCGCGTCGCCACGTCCGCGTCCGCCGTCGACGGCCGCAGCAAAAACAGTCCGCCGGGACGGTGCTGCAGGTCGAACACCTTTGCGTAGCCGGTACTCGGCAGCATCTCGCCGTAGAAGTAATCCGCGTAGTCGCCGTGCTGGTACACGTCGAAGTACGTGAACTGCCGCCAGCGGAGAAGCCGCACCTTGTCGGCCTGCCCGTCGCGCTCGAAGAGCTCGATCGCCTCGTCGATGTCGAGGCGCTTGCGGGTCAGCGGATAATCCGCTTCGACGATCTCGCGCATCTTTCCGCGCACCGTCTCCACGTCGTCCGGCGTGAACTGCGGCTCCAGATCCACCGAAATGTCGATCGACGGACCGATCGCGTAATTCACCTTGCAGTGCGCCTGCGGAAACAGCTCGCGCATGGCAAGGAAGAAGATATAGATGATCGTGCGCTCGTAGATCGCGCGGCCGCGGCTCTCCTCGTAGCGGATCAGCTTGACCTCGCCGCCGCCCTTGCGGATCGCCTTGCGCATCCGGAAGGTCGTGAGGTTATCCCCCTGCTGCTCCTTTTCGCGCATCGGGATATAGTTCAGCGTGAATACCTCGCCAGCGATGTCCGCCGCGATCGGCCGCGTTTTCAGGCTCTCGGTGTCGAGCCCGAGCCGGCGCACGATGTCCAGAAGGCTTTCGCCCGCGTGTACCTCTGTCGCAATGCCGTTGACTGTGATCTGCATAAATCTTACCCCCAAAGTACGGATAGTGCCGGGACGATCTGCTTTTTACGCGAGAGCACGCCCGGAAGAAATACGGTGTTGTCCTTGACCTTGACGTTGAACGCCTCCTCGACCGTGTCGACGTCGCCGACGGAGAGCAGTACCGTGCCCTCCTTCAGAACGTCGGTCAGCATCAGCAGCAGCATATCGAACTCGCGTTCCTGCTTAACCTGCTCCATGACGGTAAGGAATTCGTCGCGCCGCCCGAGCAGCTCCGCCGAGTCGATGCAGTTGATCTGCCCGATGCCGATCTTGTGCCCGGCGATCACGAAATGCTTGAAATCGGAGAGCAGCATCTTTCTCGCGTCTGTGCCGTGCGCGGCGGACGGCGTGAAGATATCGCGGCCCAGCTCGTCGAGCGCAACGCCCGCGATCGCCGCCATGCGCTCCGCCATCACGCGATCGCGCGGGGTCGCCGTCGGAGACTTGAAAAAGATCGTGTCGGAAACGATGCCGCAGGCCAGAAGCCCCGCGATCCTCTGGTTCGGCATGATGCCGCGTTCCTGGAACATCGAGGCGACGATCGTGCAGGTCGCGCCGACCGGCTCGTTCCGCACATAGATCGGGGCGCCGGTCTGCACGTCGGCCAGGCGGTGGTGGTCGATGATCGCCAGGATCTCCGCTTCGCCGAGTCCGTCGACCGATTGGCTCAGCTCGTTGTGGTCGACCAGCACGACCTGCTTGCGGTTCGGCCGCAGCAGGTGAAACCGCGAAAGCGTGCCGACCACGCGGTCGTTCTCGTCCAGGATCGGATAGCTGCGGAAACGCGATTTCAGCGTCTGCTCGCGCACGTCGTCCAGATAGTCGTTCAGGTGAAACGCCACGGGCTCGGTCTTCGGCAGGATGCGCTCGACCGGTACGGACTGGATGATCAGCCGCGCCGCGCGGTACGCGTCGTACGGAGTCGTGACGATCACGGTCCCCTCCGCATGCTCGAGGATCGACGGGTCGATCTCGGCGCCGCAGATCACGATGCACGCGGCCTTCGCCGTAAGCGCGGCCTCTAAAACCTTCGGATCGCTGCCGGTCACGACGATCATGCCGCTGCGGAAGGCGTACGTCTCGCCGTTCTGCGGGACGGCGATCAATAGCTTGCCGGAGAGCGCGGTGACCGCGCTGTTGTGGTCCCAAAGCTGCCCGTCGAGGTTCGAAACAAGGTTGAACAGCGGAATGTCAGATAGCTCCGGCGTTTCGGAGGATTCGAGATCGAAGTTCGCGATGTCGCCGGTGGTGACCATGCCGAGGAGCTTTTCGTCCTCTCCGACGACCGGCAGGAACGTCGCCTGCCCGTCGCCCTTCAGCATCGTTTCCCACGCGCGGCGCACCGTGACCGCCGAGGATAGTACCGGCGGACGGTCGAAGTTCAGGTCCTTCACCTGCGTGCAGACGTTGTAGATCCGCTCCGGCGCGGGCATGCCGAAGCGCTCCAGAATATGCGTCGTCTCGTCGCTCAGAGTGCCGAGCCGCGCCGCCGTATAGCGGCGATCGCCCAGCGCGTTCATCAGCGCCGCGTACGCGATCGCGGAAACGATCGAATCGGTATCCGGGTTCTTGTGTCCGGTGACATAGATGGGATTCGCTGCGTCCATACCGTTCCCCTTTCAAGTACAGATAAAAATCCAGTTTTGATTATAACAGATAATCTGTCGATTTTCCACAATTCGTTCTTGACGTTTGATAAAAATTTACATATAATATCCCCGTAAAAGGGAGTAGCCGACGCGAAAGCGTGGCCTGCGGCGTCAGCACGGAGAGGATCCCGCTGCCGGTCGGAAATGTGCGAGACTTTTATGCAGTGTTTTGTGTGCATAGAGGTCTCTTTTCATTTGCTGAAAAACTGCGTTTTTCAGCAAGCTCTCTCGGCGTCTGCCTAAAACGCCATGCGTTTTCGGGCGGCAGCCGTCGCAAGGAGTAAAATCCGCCGCGCATGTCGCCGGATTTTACGGATTTGTGCTCCGCACTTTTCCGCTGCTTTCGTGCGTGCGTTTACTACGCACCTGCGATACTCGCCGGAAACCGTTTTCCGGTCTGTCGGTCTCGATCATTCTGCTCTCGTATGAAAGGAAGGTATTTATGAGTTTTTCCGTTCCCGATTCGCTTTTCTGGACGATCGTTCTGTTCATCGTCGGGCTGGGTCTCATCTGCATCGCGGGCGACAAGTTCGTCGACGCGGCGGTCGCGATCGCAAAGCGTTTGAAGATCCCCGAGATCGTCGTCGGCGCGACGATCGTTTCGCTCGGCACCACGCTGCCGGAGATCCTCGTCTCCTCCACGGCGGCGCTCGGCAGCGCGCAGTCCCCCGAGATCAGCGTGGGCAACGCGCTGGGCAGCATCATCTGCAACACGGCGCTGATTGCGGGCGTCGGACAGCTCATGCGTCCGACCAAGGAGGTCAAGTCGAAGTCGGTCGCGTGGCGCATGCTCTTCTTCGTCGCGACGGCCGCCGTGCTGTTTCTGACCGTGCTCTTCACGCCGGAACGCGATTTCATCAACAAGAACGGCGTCACGGAGCACGCCGTGGGCACGATCATCCGCGTGATCGGCATTGCGCTGATCCTCGGCTTCGCGCTCTACGCGTTTCTTTCGATCAAGCTGAAGGACAGCGACGGCGAGGCGGAGATCGACGAGAACGAAAAGATCATGCCGATGTGGACCGCGATCGTCATTCTGACGGTCTCGGCGGCCGCGCTGTTCGTCGGCGCAAAGCTGCTCGTCGACAACGGGCAGGAGCTGGCGCTGCGCATGGGCGTTCCGGAGCGCGTCGTTGCGGTCACCATGATCGCGCTCGGCACCTCGCTGCCGGAGCTGGTCACCACCGTGACCAGCGCGATCAAAGGCCGGGCCGACGTGGGCCTCGGCAACATCATCGGCGCGAACCTCTTCAACATGCTGCTCGTCATCGGCATCCCGTCCGCGATCACCGGCGACATCGTGTTTACCGCAAAAGCGCAGTACATCGACCTGCCGCTGGCGGTGCTCGTCATGGTCGGCCTGATCGTGCCGATGCTGCTCCGCAAGAAGGGCTCCCGCGTGCAGGGCGCGATCCTGGTCCTCGTTTACATCGGCTACTGCGTCTACTCGTTCCTTTCGGCAGCGGTATAACATCACAGTTTATGACAAAAGGTCCTCCCTCGGGAGGGCCTTTTACATTGTGAACTTTTTTCAGGAAAAACAGCCCCCGCTTTTCCGCTATACTGAAAGCGAAGAAACGGAGGGCAAACGGATGGCGAAGCGAAAAACGTTCTATGTACCGGCGGCGATCTTTGAGGGCGGGCATTCCGCCTACGCCGTCGCGGTCTACGCCTACCTCTGCTTCTGCTGCGACAAAAGCGGCGTCTGCTTCCCGGGGATGGAGACGATCGCGGAAAAGTGCGGGATCGCAAGATCGACCGCCAAAAACGCGATCACGGAGCTGGAACGTGCCGGTCTGATCCGATCGGAAGCGACGCATCAAACGTCCCGGTCCGGCAGGATCCGGCGCGGAACAAACCGCTATCGGCTGACGGAAGCGCCGGTTTCAAACGCGAAGCCGACGCCGTGCGGCGATGCACCCCCCGCCGTGTCACGGTGCACCCCTCCGCCGTGTGACGGTGTACCCCTCCATTGTGAGGCGACGGACCCCCCACCGTGTGACAGTGGGGAAATAAATAATAATGGTAAAGATATAATGGGCGACGTCCCGTCAGTCGGTATCAGCGCGCGCGAGGACGTGACCGGACTTGACGCAATCCTGAAGCCCCTGTATCTGGATACCTTTTACGATCAAGCCTTTGCACAGAGCGTAAAGCAGGCGATCATAACCATGTACCGGGCGACGTCCCTTTCGATCAACGGAACAAGGCTTGAAAACGAGGCGATCCGCGAGCGGCTGAAGCTGCTCACGATCGACCACATCGACTACGTGGAAAAACAGCTCAACGATCTCCCCTTTTCGGTTACGAACGGCGAACGGTACCTGATGACGTGCATTTACAACGCGCCGATCGACTGCATGGTGAAGAACGCGCGGGACCTGAACGGATGATACGGACGATCCTTCGACCGTCAGGGCTTCTTTTGCTGCCTGCACCACGTATTCATGACAAGGCTGACCGGCAGCAGCTTCACAAGCCGCACCTGCATGCGCACGGGGAGGCCGAGGATCGAGACGGTCTTCTTCTTTTTCAGGTCCTTCATTGCATGTGCGACGACCTCGGACGCCGTGTACCACCGGTCGAAATAGGAGATCGTATCGTCGTGCTTCGCGCGGTCGAAGAATTCGGTTTTGATCCAGCCGGGACAGACGCACAGCACATGAATCCCGCGGGGCCTAAGCTCGCGTCCGAGCGCGCGGGAGAAGCTCAGCACGTACGCCTTCGACGCCGCGTAGACCGTCATGTACGGGACCGGCTGCCAGCTTGAATTGGAACCGAGATTGATGATCGCGTCGCCGCGCTCCATGTACGGAAGCGAAGAGAGGCACATCGCCGAAAGCGCCGTGTCGTTCAGCGCGACGATCCCGAGCTGGTTTTCGACGTCGAGCGTTTCGGCTTCGCCGAACAGCCCGTAGCCCGCCGCGTTGACAAGGACCCGGATCTCCGGCTTCTCCTGCTCCAGCAGCGCCTTGTACGCGTGCAGGTTTTCCGGCGCGGAAAGATCCCACGGGAGCGCGCGCACCGGCGTGCGGCACTCCGACCGCAGTGCTTCGAGCCGCTCGGCCCTCCTTGCGATCACCCAAAGCTCGTCAAGGTCAAACGCCTTGTCGATCGCCTTTGCGAATTCTCTGCCCATGCCGCTGGACGCGCCGGTAATGACTGCGATCTTCATAACTGTCCTCCGAACGTTTCTTTTATTCAGTATAACCGATTTTCGTACAAATTTCCAGCAGATTGCAGAAAACGCATCCCGCGGCGGACGGGCATTGTGTCCGTCCCCAGGTGCCGCCAGCGCAATCTTGCCCTCCCTGTGTAAGGGAGGGTGGATCGCAAAGCGATACGGGAGGGTTGTCTTACGGCGGGGCGTTGGCGCGGCGGGAAGCCGGGGTCGGCGTCCCCTGCAGCAACCGAGCGCGCATACCCTCGCCCCGTCGACGGTGAAAAAAAAACGGCCCGCTGAACAACGTTCAACGGACCGAAACGAAGCGATTAAAGGCCCATTTCCTGCTTGACCTCGCCGAAGCACTTGACGGCGAAATCCAGGTCCTCCTTGGTGTGACCCGCGGAGATCTGCGTGCGGACGCGTGCCTTGCCCATCGGCACGACCGGATAGGAGAAGCCCGTCACATACACGCCCTTGTCGAGCATGCGGTTTGCAAACTCCTGTGCGACCTTCGCGTCGTAGAGCATGATCGGAACGATCGGATGCTCGCCGGGCAGCAGGTCGAAGCCGAGCTTTTCCATTTCCTTGCGGAAGTAGTTCGCGTTCGCGTGGACGCGGTCGCGAAGTTCGGTGGACGCCTCCAGAAGGTCGATCGTCTTGATCGTCGCGGCGCAGATCGCGGGCGCGAGGGTGTTGGAGAAGAGGTACGGACGGGAGCGCTGACGCAGGAGGTCGATGATCTCCTTTTTCGCTGCGGTATAGCCGCCGGACGCGCCGCCGAGCGCTTTGCCGAAGGTGCCGGTGATGATGTCGACACGGCCCATCACGCCGCAGTATTCCGCGGTGCCTCTGCCGTGCTCGCCCATGAAACCGACCGCGTGCGAATCGTCGACCATAACGAGCGCGTCGTACTGCTCCGCGAGATCGCAGATGCCCCGAAGGTTTGCGATGTAGCCATCCATCGAGAAGACGCCGTCGGTTGCGATCAGCTTGATGCGGCAGTCCTTCGCCTCTTCAAGCTTGGCCTTCAAGTCCTCCATGTCGTTGTTGTGGTAGCGCAGACGTTTCGCCTTGCAGAGACGCACGCCGTCGATGATGGACGCGTGGTTCAGTTCGTCAGAGATGACCGCGTCTTCCGGTCCGAGCAGGGTCTCAAAGAGACCGCCGTTCGCGTCGAAGCAGGACGAATACAGGATCGCGTCCTCCTGGCCCGTGAACTTCGCGATGCGGCCTTCGAGCTCCTTGTGGATGCCCTGCGTGCCGCAGATGAAGCGAACGGAGCTAAGGCCGAAGCCCCACTTGTCGTAGCTTGCCTTCGCGGCTGCGATCAGGTCCGGGTTGTCGGAAAGTCCGAGATAGTTGTTTGCGCACATGTTGACGACGCACTTTGCCTTCGTGGTGTCGATACGGCTTCTCTGCGGCGTGGTGATGATGCGCTCCTCCTTGTACGTGCCCGCCTCGCGGATCGCGTCAAGCTGTTCGCGGTAGATCGAGTATGCTTTCTTCATTGGTTTTTCCTCCGTTATTTCTTCGTCCAGTCAAAGATGACCTTGCCGGAATTGCCGGAATGCATGGCTTCGAAGCCTTTTTCAAACTCGGTGTAGTGGAAGCGGTGCGTGATGACCGGATGCAGATCGAGACCGCCCTGCACCATGTAGGACATCTGATGCCAGTTATCCATCTTACGCCCGTAAATGCCCTGCAGCGTCAGCCCCTTGCCGATGATGAGGTTCATATCGAGCGGGATCGGACCGTTGCCGAGACCCAGAAGCGAGACCTTGCCGCCGTTGCGCATGACAGAAAGCAGTTGCTTGAAAGCAGCGCCTGAGCCGGACATTTCGAGACCGACGTCGAACCCCTCGACGAGACCCTGCTGCTTCATGACTTCCTGCAGATCTTCCTTGGCAACGTTGACCGCGGCGTCTGCGCCCATCTTGCGGGCGAGATCAAGACGGTACTCGTTCATATCGGTAATGACCACGCGGCGCGCGCCGGCATACTTGCAGATGCCGCAGGCGATAATGCCGATCGGACCTGCGCCGGTGATCAGCACGTCCTCGCCGACGAGGTTGAACATCAGCGCGGTATGCGTGGCGTTGCCGAACGCGTCGAAGAAGGCGACGACGTCCTCGTCCAGCTGCGGGTCAATAATGATGACGTTCTTTTCCGGAATGCAGACGTATTCCGCAAACGCGCCGTCGCGATCCACGCCGACACTCTTCGTATTCTTGCACCATTGGATGTTTCCCGTGTGGCAGTTGCGGCAATGGCCGCATGTGATGTGTCCCTCACCGGATACGCGCATGCCGACGGTAAGACCGGTAACGCCCGCGCCGAGCGCGGCAATCTCGCCGACGTATTCGTGGCCGATCACCATCGGCGGTTTCACGTGCTCTGCGGACCACGGCGTCCAGTCATAGATATGCACGTCCGTACCGCAGATCGCCGTCTTGTGAACCTTGATCAGCACTTCTCCGGGACCGGGTTCCGGAACGGGAACCTGACGCAGTTCGAGGCCGACGCCCGCAACGGGTTTGACAATCGCATCCATCATTTTCGGTATCATAATAGTTCCTCCTTCGGAAATAACAATCTGTTCCGTGCGGCGCAGCCGCAATTCGTTCCACCTCATCCGCCTTACGGCGTACGCACTCCGCTTGCGCTTCGTTTCAGCGGAGCCGTCGCGCGCTTCCCGCGCGTCGCCATCTCTTCTCCTCAAGGGGAAGGCTTTTTGGGAGCCAAGACCTCTCAAGGAGGAAAGCTTTTGGCGTTACAGAGGCTTCTCCTTGAGGAGAAGCTCCGCCGCAGGCGGTGATGAGGTGTCCATATCATCTCACATACGACCGATCTCGATCGACCAGCCGAAGGGATCCTTCATACGGCCCCACTGGATGTCGGTCAGGGTCTTGTAGGCATAGGAGCTGATCGGGCCGATCTCGCCGTTGTTGATGATCATGACCTTGTCGCCCCATTCGAGCTTGCCGACCGGGCTGATGACCGCCGCGGTGCCGGTGCCGAAGACCTCGTTGAGCTTGCCCGCGTCGTACGCGTCGGCGACCTCCTGGATCGCGATCCTGCGCTCGGTGACCTTATAGCCCTTGTCGCGGAGGATCTCGATCATCGACTTACGCGTGATGCCGGAAAGGATGCTGCCGTCCAGCTCGGGCGTGATGACCTCGCCGTCGATCACGAAGAAGATGTTCATCGCGCCGACCTCGCCGACGTACTTCTTTTCCACGCCGTCGAGCCACAGGACCTGCGAATAGCCTTTCTTATGCGCGATCTCCTGCGCGAGCATCGAGGACGCATAGTTGCCGCCGGTCTTTGCAAAGCCGGTGCCGCCGCGGACCGCGCGGACGTATTCCTCCTCGACGTAGATCGGAACGGGCTTCAGGCCGCTCTCATAGTACGCGCCGGACGGGCTTAAAAGCACCATGTAGAGGTAGCTGTCCGCTTCCTTGACGCCGAGACGGGACTCGTTGCCGATGCACATCGGGCGGATGTACAGCGACGCGCCGGGATCCGCGGGGATCCAGTCCTTGTCGAGCATGACGAGCTCCTTCAGGCTCTCCACGCAGAAATCGACGTCGAGCTGCGGGATACAAAGACGCTCGTTCGAAAGATTCATGCGCTTGAAGTTCTCCTCCGGACGGAACAAAAGAACTCTGCCGTCCTCGGCGCGGTAGGCCTTCATGCCCTCGAACGTCTCCTGCGCGTAGTGCAGAACGGTGCTCGCCGGGCTGATGGAGATCGGTCCGTACGGAACGATCTTCGCGTCGTGCCAGCCCTGGCCCTTGTCCCACTGCATGATCAGCATGTGGTCGGTAAAGACGACGCCGAAGCCGAGCTTTGCGCCCTTTGCGGGCTTTTCTTTCGGATGCTCTGTTTTGATGATGGTTAAGCCTTCCATTGTGATTCTCCCTCTTTCAGAATTTTTATTGTGTTCCGCATTGGTTTGCGGTATAATCCGATTACCGGAGGTGATGCTAACTATGCCGTACGGAAACAGCGCGCTGTCCGTCCGCATTGCGGACAGGCTTGCCGAGATGATCGTGCACGGGCGATTCCAACCGGGCGACAAGCTGCCCAACGAGCCCGCGCTTGCCGACGAGCTCAGTGTGAGCCGGACGACGCTCCGAGAAGCGCTCAGGATCCTTTCCACCCGCGGCCTGGTCGAGGTGCGCCGCGGCGTCGGCACGTTCGTGACCGAGAGCCGCAGCGTGCATGTCGATTACGACGTCCTGAAGATCCAGAACACGAACGTGAACACGAAGGACCTCTACGAGATGCGCCTCATGTTCGAGCCGCAGGCGGCGTATTACGCCTGCCTTCGCGCAAGCAACGACGAGCTCAACGAGATCTTCCGCTGCTGCGAGCTGAACGAGCAGATGATCCGCTCCGCGGATCCGCAGTGGGACGAGACCGAGCAGAAATTCCACAACGCGATCGCGTCCGCCACGCACAATCCCTTCATCACGGCGCTCCTGCCGATCTTCAACCGCGCCATCCACCACGGCATCCTCCTCGCCAACGAGGCGCCGGAGGTCGCCGAAATGACGCTGCACGATCACCGCGTTCTGACGCAGTACCTCAAAGAACGCAACCCCGAGGGTGCAAAGACCGCCATGCAGCTGCACATCATCAACACGATGCGCGCGTTCCACATTCCGCTCGATTAGTAGACGAGCAGATTTTCAGCGACTTCGACCTTGAACGGAAGCAGATCCAGGATCTGCTTCTTTACGTCTACGCCCTTACGGACTTCCGAAAGGATCAGGCCCTTCTCGCCGAGCTTGAAGACGCAGCGCTCGGTCACGTACGTGACCTCCTGCTTGTTGTCGTGCGCGTTCTGCGCCGAGAACGAGAGCGCCGTGACGTGCTCCGCAAACTTCAGGAACTTGCCTTCCCTGACGATCTTAAGACCCTCTTCGGTGTCCTCGATCTCCAGCCCGCCGGCGGAGAACGTCGTGCAGAACACGACCTTGTGCGTGAACTGCGTGATGTTGATGAATCCGCCGATGCCGCTTAGTTTCTTCGGGTGATAATGCCCGTTGACGTTGCCCTCGCCGTCGACTTCCAGCGCGCCGATGAAGCAGATATCCAGCCCGCCGCCGTCGTACAGATCGAACTGTTCGGCGGTGGTGCAGCACGCCTGCGCGCCCATTGCGGCGCCGAAGGCGAACCCGCCCGCGGGCAGGCCCTTCATGGAGCCCGCCTCGACGGTCAGCGCGACCTTAGAAAGTATGCCGCTCTTTGCCGCTTCGACCGCGACGAACTCCGGCGCGCCGACGCCGATGTTCACGACGTGACCCGGCTTTAATTCCTTTGCCGCGCGCTTTGCGATGAGACGCTTTGCGAGGTCCTTCGGATCCTCCTTCGCGTTCTCCTTGACGTAGGCTTCGAGCTGTTCGTCCGTCATGGGCACGTCGCCCGCGTAGCGCGGATCGGAGCCCTTGATGCCCTGGATCTGGTCCTGCTCGGGGCAGACGCAGATGTAGTCCACGAGCACCGACGGGATCACGACCTCGGTCGGACGGCGCGGCGTGTCGAGCTTGCGCTTGACCTGCACGATGACCTTGCCGCCGCAGCGTTTCGTAAGCTGCGCGATCGAAAGCGCGTCGCCGATGACCGGCTCGTCCTCCCAGGAGATGTTGCCCAGAGCGTCCGCGCTGGAGCCCTTCAGAAGCGCGACGTCGGGACGCGGCGTTGCGTACTTCAGGCGCCGCTTGCCGTCGATCACGATCTCCTCGACCAGCTCCTGCTTCGATTGCTCGTTCAGCTGATAGCCCTTGTACTTCGGATCGACGAACAGATTCAAGCCCGCGTCGGAAATGTAGTACGGATGCCCCGCCGCGCCTGCGCGCACCGCGTGCGACATGACGCCGAACGGCAGGTTGTAGGCCTCGATCTTGTTTTCAAGGATCATCTTCGCCGTGTCGGGCATGGAGCCGTAGTGCGACATGATGACGGTCTTGACGCCGCCGAGCGGGACGATCTTTTCGCAGGGCTGGCCCGGGAGCCACCCGCCGAGGCCCGCGGTGCAGTAGAGCGTGAGGTCTTTGGGATGCCCCTCGGCTTCAAACCGCTCGTTCAGCGCGATCGAAAGCTGCTCGGCGTTGTTCATACCCAAAAAGTTGTTGTAGATCAGGCAGTCTCCGTCCCGGATCAGCCGGACTGCCTCCGCGGCAGAAATAAACTGTGCCATAAAATTCTCCTTTTTCATGCGGCTTTGCCGCAATTCATGTCCAAAGGACCGTTCATGCGCGAAGCGCAATTCATCGACAACCCTTCCGTCAGCCTGCGGCTGCCACCCTCCCTTGCACAGGGAGGGCAAGAGTTCCTCGGCTCCCTTGTGGATAGTACGCGCGGGAAGCGCGCGATCTACTGCAGCAACGAAGCGCAGCGGAGTGTTAAAAAGGGAGCTGTCACCGATAGGTGACTGAGGGATTGTCATTACGTCATCAGGCATATCGCGTCCCGTCAGGGACATATCGCGCCGTCAGGTGCAATTCATGCCGACAGGCAATTCATAAAAACCGCAGGGGCTGCCGAGGGCGTCGGCAACCCCTTATGTATGCTTTATTCTTCGATGCAGGACGCGCCGCGCAGGAGCGCTTCACGGTTCAGCGGAATGAGCTTCGCTTTCTTCTCGCCGAGCTTCTCAAGAAGCGCCGCAAGGACGGTCTCTACCTCGACGCACTTGGACTTGCCGAGGTACGCGCCGAGCATGATCATGTTGCTGACCTTGCTGTTTCCGAGCTCCGCCGCGATCTCCGTGCAGGGCACATAGTACGCGTTGACGTCGGTGCGCTTGACCTTGATGTCGATCATCGAGCTGTTGACGAAGATCGAACCGCCGGGAACGACCTTATCCTCGAATTTCTCGAGGGACGGACGGTTCATGACGATCAGAGACGTCGGACGCGTCACGAGCGGGGAGTCGATCTCCGCGTCGGACAGCATGACGCTGCAGTTCGCCGTGCCGCCGCGCATTTCGGGACCGTACGACGGGATCCAGGAGGTGTTCTTGCCCTCCATCATACCGGCTGCCGCCAGGAGCTGACCCATCAGCAGAACGCCCTGTCCGCCGAAGCCTGCGAAAATATTTCTCTCAACCATGGTTATACCTCCTTAAACGTGCCGAGCGGGTAGTACGGGATCATGTTGTCCTTCAGCCACTCCATTGCCTCGACCGGCGCTTTGCCCCAGTTCGTCGGGCAGGGCGAAAGGATCTCGACCATCGAGAAGCCCTTGCGGTCGATCTGCGCCTGGAAGGCCTTCTTGATCGCCTGCTTGGTCTTGATGATGTTCGGCGTGCTGTCGAGCGAGCAGCGCGCAATGAACGCGGAGCCTTCGATCGTGGAGAGCATCTCCGCGATGCGGATCGGCTTGCCGCAGTGCTCGGGATCGCGGCCGAGCGGCGAGGTCGTGGTCTTCTGACCCACGAGCGTCGTCGGCGCCATCTGACCGCCGGTCATGCCGTAGATCGCGTTGTTGATGAAGATCGTCGTGATCTTCTCGCCGCGGTGCGCCGCGTGCACGATCTCCGCCGTACCGATGGACGCGAGGTCGCCGTCGCCCTGATAGGTGAAGATGTACTTATCCGGATGGACGCGCTTGAAGCCCGTCGCAACGGCCGGCGCTCTGCCGTGCGCCGCTTCGTACATGTCGATGTTCATGTAGTTATAAAGGAAGACCGCGCAGCCGACGGGTGCGACGCCCGCGCACTTTTCCTGAATGCCCAGCTCCTCGATGACCTCAGCCACGAGACGGTGCACGATTCCGTGACCGCAGCCCGGGCAGTAATGGAACGGAACGTCCGTTAATACGGGAGTTTTCTTGAAAACGGTTGCCATGGTTTACGCCCTCCTCATCTGCATAATGCGCTCGGCAATATCCTCCGCAGCCGGGATGATGCTGCCGCCCTTGCCCATGTACTCCACGGGCTTCAGACCATTGACCGCAAGACGGATGTCCTCGACCATCTGGCCGTTGCTGATCTCGACTGTGAGGCCCGCCTTGACGCTACTTTGCGCGAAGACCTCGTGGACCTCCTTCGTCGGGAACGGCCACAGGGTGATCGGACGGATGAGGCCGGCCTTGATGCCGTTCTCCTCGAGGATGCGGACCGCCGCTTTGCAGACGCGCGCGACCGTGCCGTACGCGCAGAGGATGTATTCCGCGCCCTCGGTGTGGTACTTCTCGACCATGACTTCCTTCTCGCGGATCACGTCATAGCGCGCGTTGAGGCGCGTCATGAGGCCGTCCAGGTCCTCGGTCTCGATGTACAGCGAGTTGATGACCGCACGGGGACGGGTGCCCTTCGGATCCCAGCCCTGCGCCGCCCACGGCTTCTCGGGCATCGTGGGATTCGGGTTCATGTGCAGCTCGACCGGCTCCATCATCTGGCCGATCAGACCGTCGGCGAGGATGATGACGGGGATGCGGTAATTGTCCGCCAGATCAAACGCGTGGGGCATCATGTCGACCGTCTCCTGGATGGAGGAAGGCGCGATGACGATGCTGCGATAGTCGCCGTGACCGCCGCCCTTGACCGCCTGGAAGTAGTCGCCCTGGCTCGCCTGGATGTTTCCGAGACCGGGGCCGCCGCGCATCATGTTGACGATCACGCACGGAACCTCCGCGCCCGCGATCGTGGAAATGCCCTCCTGCTTCAGAGAAATGCCCGGGGAGGAGGAAGACGTCATAACACGCGCGCCCGCGCCGCCTGCGCCGTAGACCATGTTGATCGCGGCGAGTTCGCTCTCCGCCTGCAGGAAGCATCCGCCCACCTGCGGCAAACGCAGAGACATGTACTCGGGGATGTCGTTCTGCGGCGTGATCGGGTAGCCGAAGAAGTAACGGCAGCCCGCCTGGATGGCCGCTTCGGCGATCGCTTCGCAGCCCTTCATCAGTTTCTTAGCCATACTGTTCCTCCTTATTTCTCGATCTCAATGGCAACGTCCGGGCAGGTTCTTGCACAGGACGCACAGGCGATGCAGGCCTCCGGATGCACGACCTCAACGGCAAAATAGCCCTTGGTGTTCAGATGCTTCGAAATGGCCAGCACGTCTTTGGGACATGCACGCACGCAGAGCCCGCAGCTCTTGCATGCGTCTTCGTGAATGGTAACTTTGATCATGGCATTTCCTTTCTTTCCGAATTTGGTTTTTTATGATTAAAGTCCTTCCTTTAAGAACTTATCCCAGCTTCTGTGCATGTACACCGTGACCGGACGCCGGACGCCGATGTACCGTTCCTCAAGCCCGTGCTCCTTCGCGTACGCGTCGAAGTCTTTGAGCACCTCCGGAAGCCCGAAGGTCCCGAAAACCGGGATCCCGGTGCGCTCCGAAAGCGCCTTACAAAGCTCGTAGCCCTCGACGAGGTGCGTATGATCCGTCTCCCCCGCGAGGTTCGCGTTGTTCACAAGCCCCGTCACCGAAAGCCGCGAAACGAACTGGATCTTCTCGAGCGTCGCATACGCGCTCTCAAGGTCCGCCGCCGTCGGCCGCATGGGATTTAAGATGAACAGAACGTGCAGGTTTTCCTTCGGGATCCTCATAAAATGCGGCTTATACTGCCCCAGCGCGACCGAGCCCACGTGATCGCCGCCGACGTCGAAAAAAACGCTTCCCTCTCCCGGCGTAAACGCAGCGTATACGCGGGCGGAAAGCGACAGGATTTCGATCTTATCCAGGGCGAACGGGGGCATAATGAGCTCGACGCCGGCGGGCGTCAGAACGTCGCCGCGCTCGCTGGTGCGAAAATACGGATTGATGACGTCGAGGTCGACGAGCGTACAGGGACCCTGCTTCGCGGCGGCGATCGCCATGTTCAGCGCCAGCTCGCTTTTTCCGCTGCCGAACGCACCGAGCAGAACCCAATAATCCTTCATACGCGGTCATACCTCTCTTAAGTTGTCAGACAACCGTTCAAAGGTGTCCGACATCAATGGTATTGTATCAAAACCGCATAAAAAAGTCAATCGGGATTTGTGTATATTATCCCGGTTTCACCGCATCTTTTTCCGTCCTCTTCCCCCGGCGACGATTCTGCCGCAGGGGGATCTTTGCGCGATCCGCCGGCGCGCAAAAGAGGGAGCGTCGCCGCTCCCCCCGTGCTTTTGTTGTCAGTCCGCGTAGCGGTATGAAAGACCGTTTTCCTGTGCGTACTGTTCCGCGTAGGAATTGCGATAAACGGTAAACTCCGCTGTGCACATGCCGAACGCTTTGCGGCCGATCACCGTTTCGCCCTTTCCGATCGACACCCGCTTCAACATAGTATCCGCTGCGCTTGCGTATTCCAGCATGCCGCTGTGCAGGATCGAATCGCCGTCCCCGATCTCGATCTCGGTCAGAGAACAGGTGAACGCGCACGAGGCGATGATCACATTGCCCGGCAGGACCAGTTTTTCGTTCTGAATGATGCAGCCGGAATAGGGTCCGATCCGGCGAATGCTCTTCGGCAAAACGATTTCTCCTGTTCCATAGAAAGCATGCGTGCCGATCTCTTTGACGTTGTCCGGGATTGCATAATCTCCCTCAGTCCTAACCGAAGCATAGTCGCCGATGATCTCCGTTTCCGCCGGTAGCGTAGTCGGGTTATTATATCCGATGCCGCAGATCACACGCTTATCCGCCTTGCTGTACAGAACGCCGCCCGTAATCTCGAAAGCCGTGTTGCCGGGCGACAGCTCATACTTCTTGTCGTACCCGAACGGATTGACGCCGATCTCTTTGACGCTGTCCGGGATTGAAAAGGCTATATTCCCCCACATTCCTGACAATCCATAGAAAGCAAAATCGTCGATGATTTTCGTCCCGTCCGGTATTTCGCACACAAGGGCTTCACGTCTTCTCGACCTGTTGTTGATCTCTTCCCAGTACTTGTCGTATTCGACGATGATCAGACGCTGCTCCCGCTTGTCGAACAGAAAGCCGTCCCGCATCTCGAAATACGGATTGTCCTCCGCGACTGTGATATGCTTCATTCCTTGGCGGCAAAACGGATTGTGCCCGATCGTTTTCACGCTTGCCGGGATCGTGATCTCCCAAGAGCATACCTGAAAATGTGAGAGCGCATAATCCTCGACGATCTCGGTCCCTTCCGGGATTCGTTCGCCCTCCGCGGCCGCAAACGCAACGATCAGGCGCTTCTCCCGCTTATCGAACAGAGCGCCGTCCTGAATCTCGAGCGTCGGGTGCGTATCGGAAACGACGATCCCGCCGTAACCTGCCTCGCTGAACGGATTGCCCTCGATCCTCGTGATGCAGTCGGGGATGGTAACGGATGGCGTATACATTAGCATACCGTATTCTTCATCCCGGAACGCGTTTCGTCCAAGGGCCGTGACCGTATGCCCGTCGACCTTCTCCGGCAGAACAAGCGTATGAGAAATCGACAGGTTGACGCAGCAGTCGAGCATAGCCGTGCCGTCTGCTTGCAGATGATAATACCAGGCGTATTCGTCCCGGGCCTCCGCGCCGTCGATCGTAACCGATTCTGCAAGTACGGTCTTTGCAGCCGACGCATTCTTTGTCCTCTTCTTTCCGCAGCCGAGCGGCAGCAGAAGCAGGGCGACGAGCAGCAGGCATACGAATTTTTTCATAAATGTGTTCTCCTTTGTTGTTTGTACACAGTATAGACGCCGTAAGTCTCTTTCCGGTTTGACGAAAAGCGTAAATTATCCGAAAAAACGGCGTGAACCCGCGGAGGACTGGCAATGCCCGTCCCTGCGGAGTCGGCGGCGGGACGCCGGGGACTCTCCACTCCGCTTCCGCTTCGTTACAGGGGTAGTTCGCGCGTCGCCATCTCCCCTATGGGCCGTCGGTGCAAATCCACCCGCCCTTGTGAGGGAGGGTGGCGGGCGAAGCCCGTCGGGAGGGTAGTTATCGCGCCGCCCCGCGTCCGTTACCGCGAATGCTCCTTGATCGCGCCGGAGCGGTAGGCGGAAAGCAAGCGCGTAAGGTCCTCGATGCGCTCCAGAAGCGTCTTGCCGACGTCCGTGTCCGCCACACGCTTGCGTGTCGCGGGCGTATAGACGGTCTGCTGCGTGCTGTGGATATCCGTCTCCGTGCGGATCGCCTCGTTGACCGTGACGAACGGGTCGTGGCAGGAAAGGATCATATGCTGCGAGTTATAGATCAGCGTGTAGCCCGCGATGCCCGTCGTGGACTGGTACGCCTTGGACATGCCGCCGTCGATGACGAAGATGCGGCCGTTCGCCTTGATCGGGGACTCGCCCTTCTTGATCTTGACCGGCACGTGACCGTTGATGATGTGCGAATCGGGATCGGCGGAAAGACCGAACTCCTCGAGGATCTTGATCGCAAAGTCCTCGTGCTCGGCGAACTTGAAGTACGGGTTCTTGTGCTCCTCGTGCGTCGTCTTGTCGTCGATGAAATAGCGCTCGAACGTCGTCATCTTGTCCTTGCCGAACAGCGGCGAGTTCGTGCCGCACCACATGTACCAGAAGAAATCGAGCCCCTGCTCGCGTTCGGGCGTGCCCCACTTGGTGAAGAAGCCCTGACGGACCAGCGCGTCCGCCTTGTCGAACAGCGCTTTGCCCGCGTATTCTTTGCCGTCGATCGTAACGGAGGCAAACGTGCCGTCCGGGTTTGAGGGCACGCAGCCGTGGAACAGGAGGTTGCCGTTGCAGACAAGGTACATGCTGCCGTGCGAGAACAGGAACTTCGTATGCTCGCGGATCTTGCCGGAGTGGTAGAACGCCGTGCGCAGCTTGTCCATGAGGTCCTCCTCCTCCTCGGTCAGCACGTACGGATCGGAGGGCAGCACGGTCGGGAAGCGCTTGTCGGCAAGCTCGTACTCGACGCCGTCGATCACCATCGTGCCGCGCTCGTAGTCCACGCGGTGCAGCATGCGGCGGTGCTCCATGTGGTAGTCCGGGTTCTTTTCGATAATCTGCCCCTCCAGCTTAAAGAGGATGATCGCCATCGCCTTGTGCATCTTGGCGATCATTTCGGGATTGTCGTGGTGCGCGTCGCCGACCTCGCGCGGAAGGAACTTCGTGCACGGGTCGTCGCCGTACGTTTCAAGCGCGAATTTCAGAAGCGGCGAGAGCGAGATGCCGTAGCCGTCCTCGATCGTATCGACGTTGCCGTACTTCAGCGAATTGATGATGGCGGTCGCAATGAGAGCCCGGTTGCCCGCGGATGCGCCCATCCACAGGATGTCGTGGTTGCCCCACTGGATGTCGACGTTGTGGTAGGTCAGAAGCCGATCCATAATGATGTGCGCGCCGGGGCCGCGGTCGAACACGTCGCCGACGATGTGCAGCCGGTCGATGACAAGCCGCTGGATGAGGTTAGAAAGCGCCACGATCATGGTGTCCGCCTGCTCGGTCTCGATGATCGAGCGGATGATCTCATTATTATAGCGGACCTTGTCCTCGGTCTCGATCGCGTGTAAAAGCTCGTCGATGATGTAGGCGTAGTCCTCGGGCAGCGCCTTGCGGACCTTCGAACGCGTATACTTCGACGCAGAAAAGCGGCAGACCTCGACGAGACGGCGCAGCGTGATCTTATACCACTCGGCGTTCACAACGCCCGCGCGCTTCAATAGGTCCAGCTTCTGCCGGGGATAATAGATCAGCGTCGCGAGCGTGTTGCGCTCGGCCTCGGTGACGGTGTTATCGAACAGGATGTCGATCTTCTTGCGGATCACGCCGGACGCGTTCTTCAGCATGTGGATGAACGCCTCGTATTCGCCGTGAATGTCCGAAATGAAATGCTCCGTGCCCTTGGGAAGACCTAAGATCGCCTTCAGGTTGATGATCTCCGTGGAGACCTCCGCGATCGTCGGGTACTCGTGCGCTAAAAGTTTCAGATACTTCATGTCGGTCAGCTGTTCCATGCCGTTTCCGCCTTTCCTGAATTTTACATACATTTTACCATGCCGCGATCGGCTTGTCACCCTGTTTCGCACCGTTCATAAAATATATTCGCATTGCACGCGGGGCGGGTTTCGTGGTAAAATGGCAATACACCGAAAACCGCCTCGGGAGGACGCTATGGAAGAGAAACGAAAGCTGTCGATCGGCGAACTGCGGGAGATCCTTTCAAGGCTCGGCGTCAGAAACGTCAAAGACGAGACGATCTCCGCGTTCACCTCGGACGAGGACGGCGCCGAATACGCCGTGTGGAAGATCGACGCCGAGCCGCCGTGCGTGCTGAAACGCGCGAAGGCGTACGAGCTTTCGGTCTACCGTAGCTTCTTTGCAGAGAAAAAGCCGTACGTGCCCGCGCTTTTGGGCGCGTGCCGGTACAACGGCGACGAGTATTTTCTCACCGAATACGTTCCCCTGCACGATCTTCGCATCTGCGACCGGAAGCGGCTCATCCGCGCGCTCGACGCGCTTACAGCCTCGCAGGAGGAATACTGGCAGCGCGAGGATCTGTACGACGTCTGCGTTACGATGGACATGGCGAAACAGGGCATTGAAAACCGCGGGAAATACCTCGGATCGGACCTGCTCGAGCGCGCGTACGCAGCGTTTCGGCGCGTCTTTTCGGAAACGCCGCGCACGCTCTGCCACGACGACCTCCTGCCGATCAACGTGCTTGCGGACGAGGAACGCGCGGTGCTGATCGACTGGGAGTACGGCGGGGTGCTGCCGTACCTGTCCGCGTTCGCGCGGCTGATCGCGCACGGGCGCGAGGACCGGAACGCGTATTTTTACCTCTCGCGCGCGGACCGCGATTTTGCGATCGAATACTATTACGAGCATTTACCGAAAAAGCACGGCATAGCCTATTCGGACTACCGCCGTGCGCTCGATCATTTTCTGTTTTACGAATACTGCGAGTGGATCATGCTCGGCAACCGCTACGACGCCCGCGACGACGAACGCTTCGGCTATTATCTGCAGCTTGCGAACGCGCTCGCGCCGCAACTGATCCGGTAAATTCATTCGCGAACGGGACGCCGGGGTCGGCGTCCTCTACTGTTTGCTGCGCATCCTCCCGCCCTTGCGAGGGAGGATGGCGGGCGAAGGCTTTTGGTTGCGCACACGCAGAGGCTTCGCCCCCTTCAGGGTGGAGAAGCTGTCACCGTCAGGTGACTGATGAGGGGGTGTCGTGCGCCACATATCGTGCGCCGCAAGGCGCAATTCATCGACAATCCCTCCGTCTCGGCTTCGCCGATCCACCTCCCTTTGCACAAGGGAGGCTTTTGGTTGCGCCGCGCGCGGTATCTTACGGGTTCCGCGGGTCAAAGATGACGGAAGCAAGGACGCTCCACGTTTCGTGATGCAGATAGGTCACAAGGATCCGACCGTCGTCCAGCAGCAGCACACGATCGTCCTCCCATAGACCCCAAAGCCCGATCTCGCTGAACTCGTCCGGAAATTCCTTTGTCTGTACACAGGCGTCCGCGACTGTATGGTCGAGAGGCTTACAGCCGCCCCAGCTCTCGAGCCTGCCGTCGGCGTCGAGCAGCATGTAGGCATAGGCGTATATTCCGTCCAGATAGACCAGCAGCATCCTGCCGTCCTTTGTGAGCTTCAAAAACAGCTCGCCGTAGTCGTCATCATCATAATCCTCGTCCCACTTCATTGAAAGCGGCTCAATTGTCCAACCGTTTTCGGTGAACCTTGCCTCGATCTCATACTGCCCGTAACCGAGCACGTATTCCGGTTCGGGATTCAGTGACATTCCCTTCTTTTTCAGCAGCAGTTTATTGCCGACCTTCAGCGCATACGGGTCGTAACATGCTTTGATCCCATACGTTCGGCAGTTTTCGGTTTCGTCCCATTCCCGGTCGCCGGTGACGCCGCCGTAAAAGAGCAGCTCCGTGCCGTCCGGACGCACCAGCGCCGCGGCGTCCGGCGCCCATAGAAGCACACAGTCCTCGTTCTCCGCCTCCGCAGTCCGCCGGATATACCCTTTCACCGTGCCGTCCGCTTCCGTTTTCAGGGCGCAGTTTACGTAATAGTCCAGCCCGCCGTTTTCTTCCAAATGCGGTCCTCCCTCGACCCATTCCGTTTGCGGCTGAAACTGCGGATCCGTGCCGAACTCGCGCGGCGTGTCCTGCTTCTTATAGGGCTTCCATGGCTTCCCGAAATATATTTGCTGCATCAGAACGGCGTTCTGCGGATCGAAGCCGTCGAATACGCCGAGCGGATCGGAAACGACCTCAAACCGCACCGCTTCGCCGTCCGTGAGCAGACGGATCTCGCCCGCCGCAAGCGTCAGGCACGGTTCCGTTTCAAACGGGGAAGCGTACAGATCCTTTTCGAAAAGGTACGTCCCGCCGTTGTCCTTCAGGCGGTAATCGACGCGGTCATGCGTCAGCGTCGCTTCTCCGTCTTCGTACACGGAAAGCGTTTCCTTGTAGAAATATGGCTCCTCGTCGATGCCGACGTAACGGCTGTTCCAGCTCGTGTCAAGGTGTTCCGAAAGCACGAACGGCTGTCCCGCGAACGGTTCCCCGGTCTCCGGATCGGTCGGTTCGGTCGTCGCGGGTTCGGACGTTTGTTCCGTTCCGACAACCGTGATCGGCTCCTTCTGCTGCCCGGACGGTTGTTCCGCCGCTCCGCAGCCGACGGCGCCGCATATCAAAATGAGCGCAAGCAGCGCGCAAAGTGTTTTTTTCATGCCATGCCCCTCCTCTTTTTCCACATCATACCAAAGAGATGCAACAGAATTGCGTCATGCGTGTAAAGAATAAAACGATCCTCCCGAAACAGGAGAACCGTTCTTTGACAGGCCGCCTATGTCGGCGTCCCCTGCTGTTTGCTGCAAATCCTCCCGCCCCTGTGAGGGAGGGCGGCGGGCGAAGCCCGTCGGGAGGGTCGATTATTCGTCTTACGAATTTCGCAGGTCGAAGATGATGGAATCCAGAAGTTCGCCGCTTTCGTGTCCGGAGGAGGTCACAAGGATGCGCCCGTCGTCCAGCAGGTAGATATCGTCGTCCTCGGCAAGGCCGGAGAGTGCGCCGTTCGCGTGCGTCAGGGCGTCTTTCAAGTCATGTCCGTCGAAAAGCGTATGGTCGAAGGGCTTGAACCCGCCCCAGCTTTCGAGCGTTCCGGTTGCGTCGAACAGCAGATACGCGGCGGCGTATTCCTCGTCGTCGTACATGCCGAAATCCTCATCCAGATAGATCAGCAGCATCCTGCCGTCCTTGGTGAGCTTCAAAAACAGCTCGCTGTAATCCGTGTGTTTGCCCCATTTCATCGAAAGCCGCTCTTTTGTCCAGCCGTCCTCGGTGAACGCTTCGACGATGTGGTTCTTTTCCCGTCCGAGCACGCTTTCAGGGTCGGGACCGTAATTGATCTTGACAAGGACCAGCTTCCGCCCGGTCGAAAGGTTGTACGGATCATAATTTGCCCGCAGCGCATAATGCACGGTCTGTTCACGCGTCTCCTCCGGATCGTGCGCAAGGCCGCCGAAATACAGCAGCTCGCCGTTTTCGCCCGGCCGCACCAGCGCGCCGGCGTCCGGCGCCCACAAAAGCACGCAGTCCTCCCGTTCCGCTTCGTGCGCGACCTTGATGTATCCGCTTACCGCGCCGTTTTTGGCGACCGTGACGTCGCAGTTTCCGTAGACGACGTAGCCGTCGCCGAGCGGATGCCGTTCACGCTCGATCCACTCCGTATTCGGCTGCATCTCAGGCGCATAGCCCCACGCCTGCGGCGTGTCCGCGTCGCGGTAGATATACGGATCCCGCATTGCGGTCATGTCGTAAAGGTCACGCGGATCGTTCGAGAAGACGTTCAGCGGATTTTGCACCGCCTCGACGCGAACGAGCGTCTGACCGCCCAGCGTCAGCTCGCGGAAGCGTACCGTCCCGGCGTCGAGCGTCCGAACGGGCGTCGGGTCGAGCGGCGTCGTGTAGAGGTCCTTTTCAAGCCGGAACGCGTCGCCGTCCTTTATGAGACGGTAATCGACGAGGTCGATCGTAAGCTGCAGACTGCCGTCTTCAAAGACGGTCAACCTGTTGCTGTAAACATACGGCAAGTCGTTCGAGACCACCGGCATATACCACTGACTGCTCGGATACGCCGACGGGTCAAATAACGGCAGTTCCTGCGCGGGTTCCGGCTCAGGTTCGAGCTTTTCCGGCTTTTCGGTCGGTTCAGCCGTCGCAAGCTCCGGCTCGGTTTCGGTTTTTATCGGTTCGGTCGTCGCGGGTTCGGACGTTTGTTCCGTTTCGACGACCGTGATCGTCTCCGTCTGCTGTTCGGGCAGCTTTTCCCCCGTTCCGCAGCCGACGGCGCCGAGAATCAGAATCAGCGCAAGCAGCGCGCAAAGTGTTTTTTTCATGGGTACCCCCTCTTTTTTTTCGTATCATACCAGGGAAATGTAAAAGAATTGCGTCATACATGTAAAGAATAGAACGATCTTCCAAAACAGAAGAACCGTTTTTGCAGCCTGCAAAATGAATCTGCGGGGACGGTCGCCGATCGTGTCCCTGCGGATGCCCGCAAATCCCCTGCCCTCCCTGCGGATGGAACGCGCGTCGCCATCTCTTCCCCTCGATGGGGAAGGCTTTTGGGTTCGCCGCCGTATCGCAGAAGAGCGTCACTCCTTCTCCGCCTGTTCGAGCGCCTTCTTGTAGGGCAGGAGCATGCCCTCGGTCATTTTGCCGGAGAGCTTCTTCTGAAGCTTTTTATTGCGCATCATGCCGCCGACGAGATACATCCCGAGGATGCGTCCCCTGCGCTTCTGCGGGAAGTCGTAGAAGCCGTGTTTTTTATAGAAGCGGTGGTCCTCCTTCATGAGCCCGCGCATCTGATAGATGAGGTCGCGGAAGATCTTCATCCCGCCGACGCCCCAGAACGTCTTCGGCGGCTGATAGGCGTGATCGACCGCGTAGCGGAGCGTGTCGCTGAGCGCTTCGATGCCCGCGTCCGGATCGGATTCGTCGCAGGCGACGCCCGCCAGGAAGTTTCCGCCGACCTCGGCGCGCGCTTCGATCACGGTGCGAAGGTTCTCCTCCTCCGAAAGCGGACCGCTCACGAGATAGCCCACCGGCTTGCCCATCGTGACCGTGCGATGTCCGTTGCAGAACTGCCGGTCGTCGTAGAGCTTCATGCGATAGCCCATCGAATGGTCCCTGATCGCAAACGCATAGACGATCGCGTCGGCGGTCTGGATCTTTTCGCGAAGGTACGCGTCGAAGCCGTCCTTATAGACGCACGCGCCCTTTGCGGCGCATTGGAAACAGCCCAGGCAGCCGCCCGCAAACGGGAACTCACGAAGATTCACGAGCGTCGTTTCAAACGGCGCGACGCGCAAAAACCGCGAGACCAGATCGCGGATCGGGCTTTCCTCCATGGGGTCGAAGTCCGCAACGACGGCGACCCTGCCGCCGCCTGACATTGCAGGCGCGGCGGATTCCGAAAGCGGGACCGGCGTGAACGGCTTCGGTTCGCAGCGTTTCGGCTCGGCATACCCGTTCGCCTTGCGCCAAAGAATGAAGCGGAAGAATTCCTCCGCGTCCTTTCTGCCCTGCGGTTTCAGAAGGTCCTCCATGTCCGCGGACAGCCCGCCGAGATAATTGAGCCCCAGATCGTCGCAGTTGTCGCGGATGAAGCGGTGCGCGGTGACGTCGTAGAAATGCAGCGAGGTCGTAATTTGCGCGGCGCATTTGCCTTTCATGTCGATCCCGTGCTCCTTCACAAGTTCGATGAACCGGTGAAGCTGGCTCGGCACGAGAAAGGTATAGACCGGATAGCAGAACAGCAGCAGATCGGCGGACGCGAGCGCCTCCTCCGCCTTTGCAAAATCCTTTTCGAGCGCCTTGATGCGCTGCCCGACGTGCAGCACCTCAAAGGTCTCGTCCTTGAATCGCATTTCGAGATAACGCACCGTCTGCAGCGTGATGCTGTTTTCGCCCTTCGGCGAGCCGTTCAATACAAGAATCCGCATATCATTCCTCCGTCTTCTTCGCCCGTTCGGCGATCTCCGGCCAGCGTTTCAAAACATACTGGACGGCGTTCCGCTGATGCGGGACCATGCAGTCCGTGCAGTTCTTCACGCCGTTTGCCATGTAGGTGAAGTTCCCGCCGCACTTGTCGCCGAGCATATACAGCGGACAGTAGCAGAAGAGGCAGTTGAAGTCCTCGGGATGCGCCGTTTTGTGGCACGGAAAATACTTGCAGTCGGTGTTGTTGATGAAAGAATCGCTGTTCATTGCTTCGCTCCTCTCGTTTCGTCGATGCTGTATAAAAGCGCGTTCACGATGCACGCCGCAACGTTGCTGCCGCCCTTGCGTCCTCTTGCCACGATGCAGGGTACGTCGGTTTCCATGATGCGTTCCTTCGACGCGACGACGTTCACAAACCCGACCGGCACGCCGATGATCAGCTTCGGGCGATAGCCCGCGTCGATATGTTCCCTGAGCCGGATCAGCGCCGTCGGCGCGTTGCCGATCGCAAAGATCACGTTCTCCCCCATCCTTGCCGCCTTGTCCATGCTGACGCGCGCGCGGGTCACGCCCTGCGCCTTCGCTTCCGCGGCGACGTCCTCGTCCGCCATGAAGCAGACCGCGCTGCCGCCGAGCTTTTCGAGCGATCGCTTGTTGATCCCCGCAAGCGCCATCTGCGTATCGGTCACGACCGTCGCGCCGCCGCGCAGCGCCGCCTTCGCAAGCCGCACCGCATCCGGCGAAAAGTACAGATTGTCGGCGTAGTCGAAGTCCGCCGTGGTGTGGATCACGCGCTTGATGATCGGCGCCTGTTCGGGATCGAGCGCGCGGTCCCCGAGCTCCTCCGTGATGATGCGAAAGCTTTCGCGCTCGATGTCCATCGGCGCGATCTTTAAAATCTCCGTCATACGCCCTCCCTCAGAATGCGGTAGACCGCGTCCATATCCATGTGCTTGCGGATCGTGTCGGCCAGCAGATCGTACTGTTTCTGCTTGTGCGCCTCGCCCGAGACCTTTCCGAGCAGCGCCGGATCGACGCCCTTCCGCTCCGCCAGCATACGCACCAGAGCCCCCGCGACCGCGTCGCCGTCCAATACGCCGTGCACATAGGTCCCGCAGACATTTCCGCTTAAGGAGCCGTCCGCTTTCGCCGCGCCGGTCACCGTATCGGCGATCTCCGCGATCGGTGCGTCGCTTGCCGTTTCGCCCATGTGGATTTCGTAGCCCTCGAACGGCAGATGCGACAGAGGCGCAAACGTGCCGGAAAGCGCGCCGAACGCGCCTTTTACGCGGGTACGCGTCTTCTGCTCGGTAAACGTCGTTTCGACCGGCAAAAGCCCCATGCCGCGTAAGCTCCCGCCGTGCTCCACGCCGTGCGGATCGAAAAGCGTCTTTCCGAGCATCTGAAAGCCGCCGCAGATCCCGAACACCGGCCCGCCGGAATCACAAAACCGCAGGATCTTCGCTTCAAGCCCGCTTTGCCGGAGCCACAGAAGGTCCGCCATCGTGTTTTTCGTGCCGGGCAGGATCACAAGGTCCGGCTCGCCGAATTCACGCGCGGACGACACGTAGCGCACGGAGACCCCGTCGATCGCCTCCAGCGTGCGAAGATCGGTGAAGTTGCTGATCCTCGGCAGCCGCATGACCGCGATATCGACAAGCGCCGCGGCCTTGTTTTCAAGCCGTTCGGAAAGGCTGTCCTCGTCGTCGATGTCCAGATGCACGTACGGCACGACGCCGACGACCGGAATGCCTAAAAGCGCTTCGAGCTGCCTTAAGCCCGGCGCCAGGATCGATTCGTCGCCGCGGAACTTATTGATGATCACGCCCTTGACGAGCGCGCGTTCGTCCGGGTCCAGAAGCGCGACCGTACCGTAGAGCTGCGCGAACACGCCGCCGCGGTCGATGTCGCCGACGAGCAGCACCGGCGATCTCGCCGCCTTCGCCATGCCCATGTTCACGAACACGTCCGCGTCCTTCAGATTGATCTCCGCGGGACTGCCCGCGCCTTCGATCACGATCGCGTCGTTTTGTTCGGACAGCGTGTTGTACGCCTTCATCACCTCCGGCAGCAGCGTCTTTTTGATCGCAAAATAGTCGCGCGCATTCATCTGCGCCCGGACCTCGCCGTTTACGATGACCTGCGAGCCCATGTCGCTCGTGGGCTTTAAGAGGATCGGGTTCATCAGCACCGACGGCTCGACGCAAGCGGCCTCGGCCTGCACGACCTGCGCGCGGCCCATCTCGAGGCCCTCCCTTGTGATAAACGAATTGAGCGCCATGTTCTGCGCCTTGAACGGCGCGACCTTCAGGCCGTCCTGATGAAACACGCGGCAGAGCCCCGCCGCGATGAGGCTCTTGCCCGCATTGGACATCGTGCCCTGGATCATGATCGCGTTTGCCATCTATACCTCCTTTGCCGCGGCGCGTAAAAAGCGCTCGATCGGCTTCGGGTTCGATTCAAAGAAAAGATGCGGAAAGCCCGCGAGCAGGTTCCCCTGTGCGTGCATACACGTCCATTCGCGGCCGTTCGGCTTCGTGGCCGTAAACGCCGCGCCGGGATCGCCGCTTTCGAAATAGTGAAACTCGTGCGCTTTGATCTTCTCGCCCGCGCGGAAGAACGCCGAATCCGCGTTTGCGGAAAGCGTGATATAGCCGAAGCGACCGAGCTTTTGCGTGCGAAACGCGTCTGCTTTGATCGCGCCGCACATCGGGTGCGGATCGCCGTCCATGTCGGACAGCGCATCGTGGAGATACAGAAACCCGCCGCATTCGGCAAGCGTCGGCATACCGCTTTCGATCGCGTTCCGGATCGCCGTTCGCATCGCGGCGTTTTCGGAGAGCCGCTTTGCAAAAAGCTCCGGATAGCCGCCGGGAAGGTAAAGCCCCTGCGTCCCTTCGGGAAGCCGCGTGTCATGAAGCGGCGAAAAAAACAGGACCTTTGCGCCGTACCGTTTCAAAAGCGCGAGGTTGTCGCGGTACAGGAAGCAAAACGCCTCGTCCTTCGCCGCGGCGATCACGGTTTTCGGCAGATCCGGCGCTTTGGGCGCGTCCTGCACGGCAAGCTCCGGCGCGGACCGCATCAGCGCGAACAGCGCGTCGAAGTCGAGCGTGTCATATAGGAGCGCCGCGAGCGCGTCCAGCTTTTCGGAAAGCCCCTTGACCTCGTCCGGCGTGACGAGCCCAAGATGCCGGCTTTCAAGCGTCAGCGCGTCGCACTTCGGCACGTAACCCAGCGGCGTGACGCCGAGCGCTTCGACCTCCGGCTGCAGCGCGCGGTAGACGTGCTCGCTCATGCGGTTGAAGATCACGCCTTTCACGCCGCTGTCCGGACGAAAATCCAGAAAGCCTTTGAGCGTCGCAAGCGCGGACAGACTCTGCCCTCTTGCGTCGACGATCAGCACGACCGGTGTATCGAGCGCCTTTGCGACCGCGTAGGTGCTCGCCTCGTCGCTTGCGGCGGAAAGTCCGTCGTAATAACCCATCACGCCCTCGATCACGGCGCAGTCGGCGCCCGCCGCGTTTTGCGCATACAGCCGCCGGAGCGTCGCTTCGTCGGAAAAGAACAGGTCCAGCGTCCCGCTTTTGACCCCGACCACATGCTCGTGAAACAGCGGGTCGATGTAGTCCGGTCCGCACTTGAACGCGGAAACGCTTTTGCCGCGGTTTTTGAGCGCGCGCAGGATCCCGCAGACGATCGTGGTCTTGCCGCTGCCGGAGGACGGCGCGGCGAACAGGATCCGCGGACTACGCATCTTCCCCGCCTCCTTCGCAGGAAATGATATAGACCGGATTCTGCGCAGTCATCAGATGATACGCGCCGACCTTGCGCGCGCGGGAAACGTTCAGCTCGACGATCTCCTCGTTTTTGAGCCGCAGCGCTACGATCGCCGCCGTCGCCTCCGCGAAGGTCTCGGCGGTCACCGTGTTCAAAACGATGCGGACCCGCGGGTTCTTCAAAAGCGCCGCTTCGATGATTTCTCTGAGGTTTCCGCCGCTGCCGCCGATAAAGAGGTGCGACGGCGCGGGAAGCATGAAAAGCGCTTCCGGCGCGGATCCCTCGACGACCGTGACGTTCGGTACGCCGAGATGACGCTTGTTTTGTTCGATGAGCCTGCAGGCGTCCGCGTTCCGCTCGATCGCGTATACGCAGCCGTCCTCCGCCGCCTCCGCCATCTCGATCGACACCGAGCCGGTGCCCGCGCCGACGTCCCAGCAGACCGCGTTTTTCGTAAGCCGGAGCTTACTGAGCGTGACCGCGCGGACCTCGGACTTTGTCATCGGCACCTCGGCACGCAGAAATTCTTCGTCCCCCCTGCCGTGCGTGACGACCGCGGTCTCCGCGTCCGGATTCTCGACGCAGAGGACCGCAAGCGGCGAAAAGCCGCGTCCGATCAGTTCTTCCGCCGTGCCGCGTGCGATCGCTTCGCAGGGAGTGCCGAGATCGGTCCCGACCGCAACGGATAATCCTCCGAGCCCGTTTTCCGTAAGCGCCAAAAGCTGCTCCTTCACGCCGTTTTCCCCGCCGACCAGCACGAATGTGCGGATGTGTTTTCTGACCTTGGCGGGCAGGTCGATCGCGCGTCCGTGCGCGGAGACGAGCGCCGCGTCGTGATACGGCACGCCGAGCTTCGCCGCAAGATACGAGACCGAGGAAATGCCGGGCAGAACCACGGGTTCCAGATCCGCAATCAGCGGCAGCAGCTTCTTCGCGCCGCTGAAAAAGCCGGTGTCGCCCGACATGGCGACGACGACGCGCTTTGCGTCCGTGCGGCGCAGGACCGCTTCGATCTCCTTCGGTGCGATCGCGATCTCGACCGGTTTATGAAAGCGGCCGAGCGCTTCGGTCACGCGCTTTGCGCCGATCAGAAGCTCCGCCTGTTCGCAGGCGCGTTCGGCGTCCCGCGTCAGCGTCCGATCGCCGTCCATGCCGATCCCGAGTACCGTGATCCGTTTTTTATCCTTCAATCCGAACCGTTCGGACAGCAGCGAAAGGCACTCCGCTTCGGAAACGCCGCCTTCCTCGTCCGGACGGCGGATCACCACGGGCGTCGCGCCGCACGCCTTTGCCGCGGCGATCTTTTCTTTGAAGCCGCCCGCAGCGCCGGTGTCCTTGGTCACAAGGTACTCAGCGCCGATCGCGTGGATCATCGCCTCGTTCAGCTCCTCGGAAAACGGTCCCTGCATGCAGATCAGGTTTTTGCCCGAAAAGCCGAGCGCAAACGCCGCGTCCGCCGATTCCTTCACCGGCAGGATGCGGGCGTACAGTCTTGTTTCAAAATCTCTGACCGCCGTGTAGCGGGAAAGCTCCTTGCTGCCGACGGTGAGAAGCACGTTCCCCTCCGTGCCGTTGAGATACGCGACCGCCGCGTCCGTATCGGCAACGCATACGCAGCCTTCGGCGTCCTCTGCCCCGCGCAGCACGCGAAGGTATTCCGTTCCGGTCCTCGCGGCGGCGGCTTTCAGCGTTTTTGTGACCTCCTGCGCATACGGATGCGTCGCGTCGATCAGAAGCTGCGCCTGCGTTTCCTTGATCAGCGCTTCGATCTCGTCGGCGTTCTTTCTGCCGTGCAGCACGGTCAGGTTTTCCGCAGGCGCGATCAGCGTTTCGCCGTATTCCGTGGCGACGCTGACCGTGACCGAAACGGGCTGTTCTCTGAGCGCTTCCGCGATGCGCCGGCCCTCGGTCGTGCCCGCGAACAAAAGAATGCTATTCATACAGATATCCTCTCGGCGTCACCATTTTTCCGTTGACGATCCTCGTCTGCGAGTTTCCGATAAACACGGTGGAGAACATATCCACCTCCGTGTCCCGAAGCTTTTCGAGCGTCAGCACCTGCGTCTCTTCGCCGTCCCGTCCGATGTTCCTCGCGATCCCGCAGACGGTTTCCGGCGATGCGAACCGAAGCACCAGATCGCAGGCGCGGGCAAGGTAATCGTGCCGCTTATGGCTCGACGGATTGTAGAGGCAGATCACGAAATCCGCTTCCGCCGCCATCAAAAGACGCTTCTCGATCTTCTCCCACGGAGTCAGAAGGTCGGAAAGAGAAATCACCGCAAAATCGTGCATCAGCGGCGCGCCTAAGCTCGCGGCGCCGGAAAGCACCGCGGATACGCCCGGAACCGTTTCAAGCGCCACGCCGGGATACTCCGGCAGAAGCTCCTCGATGAGCCCGCTCATGCCGTAAACGCCCGCGTCGCCGGAGCAGACCATGGCGACCGTTTTGCCCTCGGACGCAATCGAAAGCGCCATGCGCACGCGGTCGACCTCCTTCCGCATCGGGGTCGAGCGATAGTCCTTATCCGGAAAAAGGTCCCGGACGAGGTCGATATAGACCGTGTAGCCCACGATCACGTCGCTCTTCGCAAGCACGTCCTTGGCCCGGACCGTCATGCCGTCCGCGCCGCCGGGGCCGAGCCCCACCGCATACAGCTTATTCAAACGAGATCCCCTCCTTACTCTTTGCCAACGCGAAGGTCATGCCGTCCTCCGCGATCTTCCTGACATACAATTTACCGCCGGAAGCGAGGACCGCGGCGCGCTCCGAAACGCAGTCCACGCCGGTCGTTTCCTTCACGAACGCCGAGCCGGAAAAATCGCCCGGAACCGCGTTCAGTTCTTCCGCGGAACAGGTCATAAACGGCAGGCGGTTCGCCTCCGCAAACATCAGGATCGCAGGCTCGTCCTTTTTGAGGTCGATGCTCGCGACGCAGGACAGCGCTTCGAGCGGAACGCCGCACGCCGCAAGATTTTTGCGAATGAAAGCGTCCAGCGCCGCCGGGTCCTTCCCCCTTCTGCAGCCGACGCCGAGCGCAAAGCGCTGCGGGATCAAACGGAGCGTGCGTTCATACGGCGTCCTGTTTTCGCACGAAACGCAGACGCCGAGCTTCGCGTCTCCCACCGTAAGGCCATTCGGAAGCGGACCTTCTACCGGAAGATCGGACGAAAAGCCCACCGGCTCGCCGGAAAGCAGCGCCGCGGAAACGGCCTTGCAAAGCGCCATATCCGTGATGAACAGATGATTGCGCTTCGCGAACACGTCCACCGCGAACAGGCCGTTCACGTCGGTCGCGGTCGTGATCACCGGCGTCGCGCCGAGCGCCGCCGCAATCGTTTCGGCAAGCGCGTTCGCCCCGCCGAGATGGCCGGACAAAAGCGGGATCACGAACCTGCCCTTTTCATCGAGCACAAGCACCGCCGGATCGGTCGTCTTGCTTTTCACCCACGGCGCGATCGCGCGGACCGCGATGCCCGCGGCGCAGACGAAGATCAGCGCGTCGGCGCACGCGAAGCCCTCCTCCGCCCACTGCGCGGCGGGCACAAGCAGCGGCTCGTCGCCCGGTTTCAAAAACTTCGGCAGCGCAAAGCGGCGGCAACCGTGCCCCGCATGCTCCAGCGCGTCCGCAACGCAGCGCGCGGTCTCGCCGCCCTTCGCGGTATAGGAAACGATCCAAACCTCCATAGATTACTCCTTCGCGGGTCGGAACTCGGTGGCAAACGCGGGATTATAGAGCTCCGAGCGCGCGTAGCCGCTCTGCTTTACCGCGTCGCCCACGATGATGAGCGCGGTCTTTCGGATGCCGTTCTCCTTTGCGCAGGCGGCAAGCGAAGAGACCGTGCAGAGGAACGTCCGCTCGTCCGGCCAGCTCGCCTTATAGACGATCGCCGCGGGCGTGTCGGGCTCGTATCCCCCCGCGATCAGCTCCGCCTGCGTCTGTTCCAAAAGTCCCGTGCTCAAAAACAGCACCATCGTCGCTTTATGCTGCGCAAACGCGCGTACGCTCTCGCGCTCCGGAACCGGCGTTCTGCCCGCCATCCGCGTGATGACGACGCTTTGCGAAACGTTCGGCAGCGTGTATTCCATGTTGAGCGCAGCCGCCGCGCCGCAGAACGAGCTGACGCCGGGCGTGTAATCGTACGCGACGCCGCGCGCCTCAAGCGCGTCCATCTGCTCGCGGATCGCGCCGTACAGGCACGGATCGCCGGTGTGCAGACGCACGGTCATAAGCCCCTGTTCCTCCGCGTCAAACATGACTTGAAGGACCTCCTCAAGCGTCATTTTCGCGCTGTCGTAAATCTTTGCGCCTTCCTTGGCGCAGGTCAAAAGCGCCGGGTTCACCAGCGAACCGGCGTAAATGATGACGTCGGCGGTCTCCAGAAGCCGCTGCCCGCGCACCGTGATCAGATCGGCTGCGCCGCAGCCTGCGCCTACAAAACGGATCATGCATTCCCCTCCTTTACGATCGTCACCAGATAATAGCCCGCGTCCTCCGGAATTTCGGCGCGGCTCCGGTAAACGCGCTGGTTTTCCGTGCCGCAGTTTTCGACCGCCTGCGCCTCTTTGCCGCTGCGTTCGATCGTTTCCAGAAGCGGGACGAGCTCGCCTTTCATAAAAACCTTTGTTCCCGGAAGCACAAGCGCCGCTTCGGCGTTCGCGCTGCCGGGCAGAATGTGCAGCGGCTCGCGGTCGGTGCAAAGCGGTGTTTTGAGCGCCGCGGCCGCCGCGCAGAACGAGGTCACGCCCGGGACCCACTGCACCGCATACCCCGCCGCCTCGGTCTTTGCCGCGAGGTATGCGAACGTCGAGTAGACCGAGGGATCGCCGAGCGTAAGGAATACGACGTTCCTGCCCGCTTCGAGCACTTTCGCAATCTTCCCCGCGCCTGCTTCGTACGCCGCCTCGCGCGCCGCGGCGTCGTGCGTCATCGGCATGTCAATGCAGAGAAGCGGTCTTTCGCAGATCTCCGGCACGGCGCCCGCCGCGATCCTGTAAGCGAAGCACTGCGCCGCGTCGCGGTGCGGGATCGCCAGCACATCGCATTCTTCGATCAGCCGCACGGCCTTTACCGTTATTAGCTCCGGATCGCCGGGTCCGACGCCGACGCCGTAAAAAATGCCCTTCATTTCCTTTCCTCCATCCACCGGTCCGCAAACGCGTTTCGGAACAGCACCCGATTTCCCGTCGTGAATACGATCACGCCGAGCGCGATCGCGCCTTTGAACCGTCCGGCAAGCGATACGTCGATGCGCTCGCGCAGCGCGTTCATCGTGCCCGCAAGCAGGTCCTTCTCTTCGAGGATGCGCAGCATTTCGTCGGTCGTCACGCAATCGAACATCGCCCGCGCCGTATCCGCGTCCGCGCCTGCGCGAAGGGCCGCCGCCGCCATAAGCTCCGCACGGCAGTCGCCTTCCCTCGAGTGCGTGTTCATCATGCCGCCGGAAAGCTTTACGAATTTCCCGATATGACCGCACAGAAGCGCCTCCGGGAAGCCCTCCGCGATCGCGGCTTCGATCGCCCTGCCGATATAGTTCGAGCATTTCACGACGCGTTCGTCCGCGATCCCGTGCCGTTCCCTGAGGAAATCCGCCCCGTAGTTGCCGGGCGTCAGCACGAGCCGCGTATCGCCCAAAGCCCTGCGCTGTCGGATCTCCAGAACGATGCTGTCGACGAGCGCGTCCTCGCTCATCGGCTCCACGACGCCGCTCGTACCGAGGATCGAGATCCCGCCGAGGATCCCGAGCCGCGGATTGAACGTCTTTTCCGCAAGCGCGACGCCTTCCGGCACCGAGATCACGACCGAAAGCCCGCCGAAATACTCCCATTCCTCCGCCGCCGCTTCGACCGCCTGCCGGATCATTTCGCGCGGGACGGGATTGATCGCCGCCTCGCCGATCGCCTGCTTAAGACCGGGCTTTGTCACGCGGCCGACGCCCTCGCCGCCGTCGATCGAGATCCCCTGCGCATCCGAAACCGCGACCTTTGCGTACACCAGCACGCCGTCGGTCACATCCGGATCGTCGCCGGCATCCTTCCGGATCGCGCAGGAGGCGAAGCCCTTGCCCAAAACCGGCTCGAGCACCGGCAGATCGAGGTCGAAGCCCTTGGGCGTTCCGATCGGCACGGTCTTCGGCGCGGCGCCCGAAAGCAGCAGGATCGCCGCCGCCTTTGCCGCCGCCGCGGCGCAGGTGCCGGTCGTGAAGCCGAAGCGCAGACGTTTGCCGTCCCGTTCGATGAAATGCGTTTCGATGCCGGTCTCAGCCATGCAAAACCTCCGTGATCGCCGCGATCAGCGCGGCGTTTTCCTCGTGCGTGCGCACCGCGATCCGCACGTCGCCCGTTTCAAGCCCGCGGTAGTTGGCGCAGTCGCGCACCAGGATCCCGCGCCGCAGCAGTTCTTCATACAGCGTCGGCACGCCGGACAGCAGCAGATAATTCGCGTCGCCCGGCAGAACGGACACGCCGAGTGCGGAAAGCGCCCGAATGAGATACGGTTTTTCTGTCGCAAACAGAGCGCGCGTCCTCTGCGCCCAGTCCGGGCAGCGCAGAGCGGCGAGCCCCGCGGCCTGCGCGACGGTCGAGACGTTCCACGGCTGCGCCGTTTCGGACATCTTCCGCAAAAGCTTTCTGTTCTTCGAGACCGCATAGCCGAGCCGTACGCCCGCCATGCCGTAGGTCTTGGTAAACGCTCTGAGGATCAGCGCGCGATCGCCGTCCCTGAGCGAGCCGATCAGCGAAAACGCCTTGTCTTCGTCGCAGAGGTCGACGAAGCATTCGTCCAGAAACAGCCATGTGCCGGTCTCCCGGCAGCGGTCGAGAATCCGCAACAGCAGATCGGGATCGACGCTCTGCCCGGTCGGATTGTTCGGCGAACAGAGCAGCAGCGTGTCCGTATCCTCCTTGATCGCGTCGAGAATGCGGTCGGTGACCCGAAAGCCGTTCGCCCGCTCAAGCGGATAGAACGTCGGGTCGACATTCTGCGCAAGAAGCGCGGTCTCGTACTCCGCAAACGACGGCACGGGCAGCAGCGCGGCGCCCGGCTTCAGCGCCGAAACGAACGAGAAGATCAGCTCGGCCGCGCCGTTGCCGCAGAGGACCTCCTCCTTCAGAACGCCGTGCCGCGCCGCAAGCGCCTCGCGAAGCGGCATGCAGTACGGGTCCGGGTAGCGGTCGACTTCATCCGCCGCGGCGCGGATCGCCGCCTTGACGGGCTCCGGCGTGCCGTACGGATTGACGTTCGCCGAAAAGTCGAGCGTGACGCGGTTCTGATAGATATCGCCGCCATGCACATAGTCCTTGAGGATCATAGTCCGAGCCCTCCGAAATACGCAAGCGGCAGCAGGATCGCCTCGAACAGAACGAGCAGCAGAACGCTTGCGCCGTACATCAGCTTTGCGGTACGCTTTACGTCCGCCCGTTCGATCGGACGGTCGGGATCGCCGATCGTCGGCTTCTCCACGCGCTTTCCGAAATAGCTTGCGGGTCCTGCAAGCTCAATATGCAGCGCGCCCGCCGCGACCGATTCGGTCTGCGCGGAGTTCGGGCTTGCGTGCTTTCTGCGATCGCGCCGCCAGATGCGGAACGCGTTCTTTCCGTCAAGCTTCAGAAGCGGACAAACTGCGATCATGGCAAGTGCGGAAAGCCTTGCCGGGATATAATTCACGACGTCGTCGAGCTTCGCCGCGGCGCGTCCGAAGTAAAGATAACGCTCGTTTTTGTAGCCGATCATCGAATCCATCGTGTTGATCGCCTTATAAAAGAATCCGCCGACCGCGCCGAACAGGACCATAAAGAGCATCGGCGCGATCACGCCGTCCGAGGCGTTCTCCGCCACGGTTTCGACCGCAGCCTTCAGTACCTGCTCCTCGGAAAGACGTTCCGTATCGCGGCCAACGAGCATCGCGATCTGCTTCCGTCCGGCTTCGAGTCCGTCCGCTTCGAGCGCTTTGACCACCTTGTTCGCTTCCTTTTGCAGACACCTTGCCGCAAAGCACTGCCAGCACATGATGCTGCTCACGGCAAAATATGCCCACGGAGAAAGCTTAAAAAGCCCGAACAGGACGCCGAAGCTCACGCCCGCCGACAGCAGCGGAACGATGATCGCGGTCAAAAGTCCCGCCGCGAACGCGCCGCGGTCGGTCTTCGGAAACGCCCTGCGAAGCGTTTTTTCCGAAAATGAAATCAGCTTGCCGATCAGCACGACCGGATGCGGAAGCCAATGGGGATCGCCGAGGATGCAGTCGATCAGAAAGCCCGCAAGAACGGACAGCAGCGTCAGTACAAAAAGGGTCATACCGTGACCCCCTTTATGACCGCGTCTGCGTCGACAAGGATCCCCGCCGATTCTGCCGCTTCATATAAAGCACGATTCGCCGCGTTCGTCTCGCCGAACGACGGCACGGTGCAAACGACCCTGCCGATCTCCAGCATCCGCGCTTTCGCCGCTTCGACGTCGGCCGCGGACGGCACGGCGAATGCGGGCACGTAAAAGAGCGCCGCCGCCAAAGCCTTCGCAACCGGATGATCGAGGTCGCTGCTTGACAAAATCCCAGCCGCAAACGGCACGCCCGCCCGCTGCAAGGCGCGGTACACGGGAACGCCGCTGCCGCCGCCGCCGATCACAAAGACCCGCGGCTCGCCCGAAACGGCGGGAAGCTCCACGCTGCCGAACAGCGCGTTGAAGCTGCCGCGCTCGACGCCGTACAGCGCGGTGATGTATTCGTCGGTGAAGATCTCCTCGGGCACGCCGCAGCGATCGATCCGGTCGTGCGCAACGCATACCACGCGGTCGGAGACCTTTTCGGCAAGATCCAGCTCGTGCAGGGACAGGATGACCGCGACGTTTCTTTCGCGTACCATGCGCTTCAGAATGTCCAGAAGCTCCAGCTTATGCTTGACGTCGAGGAAGGACGTCGGCTCGTCCAACACGATGATCTCAGGCTGCTGCGCGATCGCGCGGGCTAAAAGGATCCTCTGCCGCTGACCGTCGGAGATCGCGGTAAACGGCCTCTTTGCGTAGTCCTCCGCATGCACGGTCGCGATCGCCTCGTCGACGATCCGCCGATCCTCCGCATTCAGGATGCCGAGCGCACCTGTGTACGGATAGCGTCCGGTCGCCGCAACGTCCCAGCAGGTCAGAAGCTCGCCGCGGATGCGCTCGGTCATGACGATCGCAAGCTTTTTCGCAATGTCGCGCTCGCGCATGGCCGCCATGTCGCGCCCGTCGAGCACGACCGTGCCCGCAAGGAGCCTGAGCTCCTTGATCATGCTTTTCAGGATCGTGGACTTGCCGGCGCCGTTCGGTCCGATCAGCGTCAGGATCTCGCCGCGGCGCACGCCGATGTCGATGTTTTCGATCAGCGGTTTGCCGCCGTAGCCGACGGTCATTCTTTCGGCGGAAATGTAATAGACGTCGCTCATCTTCCGCCCTCCTTCTGCCGCCGGAGCATCACCAGGATGACGATCGGCGCGCCGAAGATCGCCGTGACCGAGCTGATCGAAAGCTCGCTCGAAACGATCGTGCGGGCAATGAGATCGCACAGGAGGCAGAACCCTGCCCCGCCTAAAAAGCACGCCGGGATCATCACGATCGGCTTTTCGGTCTTGAACAGCCTGCGCATCAGGTGCGGCACCGCAACGCCGACGAAGCTGATCGGTCCGGCAAACGCCGTAACGCAGGCGGAAAGCACGCCGGAAAGCAGGATCAGCGCCACGCGGAACACCCGGATGTTCACGCCCATATTCTTTGCGTAGACCTCGCCGAGCTGATACGCGCCGATCGGCTTCGAAAGCAGGAACGTCAGCACGAGCGCGGGCAGCACGACGGCGGTCATGACCGCGACGTTCGGCCAGGTGATGCGTGCAAAGCTGCCCATGGCCCAGTCGTGGAGCTTGACGATGTGCGATTCGTCCGCAAACTGCACGATGAGCTCTGTAATCGCCGAGCAAATATAGCCGATCATGACGCCGCAGATGACCAAAAGCGACATACGTTTGACCTTATAGGAGACCGCGAGCACAAAGCCCATCGAGAGCATTGCGCCGAGAAACGCCGCAAGGATCAGCGTGAGCGATCCCACCGCGACGCCGCGGCCGACGAGCAAAATCATCGCGATCGTCATCACAAGCTTTGCGCCGGACGAGACGCCGAGGATGAACGGACCCGCGATCGGGTTTGCAAAAAATGTCTGCAGAAGGAAGCCGGAAAGCGCAAGCGCGCCGCCCAATAGGATCGCGGGAACGACGCGCACCATGCGCATATCCATCACGATCACGCGGTTCGGGCTTTCGGCATTGAACAGCCCGTCAAGCACCTGGCCCGCGGTCAGCTTCGTGCTGCCGACCGCGATGTTCCAGAGCGCGAAAAGGATCAGAAGAACGCCGAGGACCGTGAATCCGACCGGCAGCCGCGCGCGGTCCAAAAAGCGGCAAAACGCGGAAAGGACGGCCTTGATCCGTCCGAAAAAGCCTGTCTTCCGTTCGCCGTTTTTCATACGCGTCCTCCGTTATCCGAGCTTATGCAGATAAACGAGCCCGTCGGTCCCCTCGCCCGACAGCACCCGGTAGAAATCGCCGATGAGCGTTCCGAGCCCCATCGGCTCCTGAAAAAGATTCTTCCCCGTGCACCACACGTCGCCGTTCTGCACGGCCCGGCAGTTCTTCAGCACGGGGCATTTGTCGATGAGCTCCGCGATCGAATAGATCTCGCCGTCGATCGTGCTGTTGTAGATCAGAACGTCCGCGTCCTTCGCGCCCTCGTAGAAGCGCTCGACCGTCATGTTCACGGTCGACATGGCGCTGTCGGACACGAGATCCGGAAACGCGTAGCTGCCGCCCGCGGTCTCGATCATCTTCACCACGTAGTCGCTGCTCTTGCGCACATTCACGCTGCCCGTTCCTGTGATATAGAAGAACGCGACGGTCCTGCCGCTCTTCGGCAGGTTTCCGATCGCCTCGGCAGCCTCCGCCTCGCGGTCGAAGAGCGCCTCCGCGGTCTCTTCCTTTCCGAGCAGCGCGCCGTAGACCTTGATCCACTCCATGCGTCCCAAGGGGTCCGCTTCGTAGCTCGACCGCTCGACGAACACCGGGACGCCGCAGCCGTTCAGCTTCTCAATGACCGCCGGGGTATGGTAGATCATCGTCGATTCGATCGCAAGGTCGCAGCCCTCGGTATAGATGCGCTCGAAATCAGGCGCGCTGTACTTGCCCGCAAACAGCATCTCGCCGCGCTCCATCGCCTCCTGCGCCTCCGGGATCGACCAACCGTCCGCCTTCGTGCCCGAAAGCCGCACCGAAGAGATCCCGTCGAGCGCGCGGAAAAAGTCCATTGCACTCGTTGCGGCAAGGTACATCCGGTCCAGCGGACGGTACGCGACCGCGATATCCGCCGGAAGGTCTATGGGCTTGCCCTTTCCCTCCGGAATGAGAAGCAGCTTGCCGGTCGCGGGGATCGTGATCAGCTCATAGCCCTCCGTGTACTGCGTAATCGAAAACTCCGTCGCATAGCGCACCGGCGTTTCGGACACGACCGAAAGCGCGCTCCACGCGGGGCCCTCCGGGCGCGTTTCGTCCACGGATTGTTCGCCGCAGGCAAAGCACAGAATGCAGAAAACAGCGCTGAGGATCAGCGCCGTCAATTTGATTGTCCGCTTCCCGCTCATGACGCGGGCTTAAGGGTCGCCGCGTCGAACGTGACCGTGTATTCGATCTCGTGCGGCGTGCTCATCGCAACGGTGTCCGCCGTGATCGGAAGCGGCGTTTCAAGCGATTCGACCGTGACCGTAAATACCGAGTGTCCGTCGACATATTCCGGCGTAAGCTTTTCGCCGCCGACGAGCATATAATCATATTTGTCGCTGCTCCAGACGAGCTTCACGGCGATCGTTCCGTCCTTCACCGTGACCTCCGCGGGCGACATCAGCTTCGCCTTGCCTGTGCCGCCGGTCAGCGACAGCTCTACCGTATAGCTTCCGTCCGCGATCGCGGGCTTTTTTTCTTCCGCAGCCTTGCAGCCGAACGCCGTCAGCAGCAAAACGGCTGCCAGGCAGAAAACGATGATCCTCTTTTGATTCATATAATCTTTCCTCCGTATTTTTCGTCGGACGGCCAATGCCCGTCCCAAAGGTGATGCAACAAACAAGGCGGCGCGGCATTCCGTGCGGATTCGCCGTGCCGCCCCTCTGTGTTCTATTTTACACGTCTTCTGTCAGAACTGCAAGTACCGATCAGCTCTTTGCGACCGGATTCTGCACGCTGACCTTGTGATCGTACCACTTCTCAGACTTGCCGAAGATCGCAAGATCGAAATCCTCGCCGATCGCGGAAACCGGGATATCGAAGCCGTATACTTCTTCGGTCGTGCCGTCGTCGTAGGTCACGGTGTCAACCGTGGGTTCGAGGAACGTCGCGCCTTCCTTCTGTGCGTCCTCCGCTTTGCCGAGGAACAGCTTGACGATCGACTTCGAAACGAGGCTGACATGGATGACCATCTGCCCGTCCTTCACAGTCAGAACGCCGAGGCCTTTGCATGCTTCGTTGACGTGGAACATGCTGCTGTCCGTAACAAACTGCGCGTCATAAACGCCGTCCGCAAGCGCCGCCGTGTTCCCGGCTTCCGGCGCCTTTGCAAGGTTCTCACCGGATTCGATCGCCGCGCCGGTGTGCTCAATGTACATCTGCTGGATCGCTTCGATGCGGCCGAGACCGGAAATGCACGCTTCGACGCCGTCAAAGTATTTGCTTGCGATGAACCGGGAGATCCAGGATTCCGGATCATCCATGTCCGCCATGTCGTTGTTTGCATGATCGCCCGCAACGACCATCAGCGGCTGCAGGACGACATTGGTGTAGCCCGCTTCATGCACTGCCTTGATGATGTTCTCGCAGGAGGTCTCCTCCGGCTCGCCCTCGACCGTACCGATGAACACGTTCTTGTAGCCGAGCTCGTTCATCATGGTCTGCATCTGGGAATAGGTGACCTTCGCCTTGTGCGAGGTACCGTGGCCCATGAACACAAACGCAACGCCTTCCGCTTCCGCCGCTTCGAGCGAAGCAAAGCCCTTGGCTTCCACCGCGTCTGCCACCGCCGCCTTCGCAACGCGTTCCTTGTCGTTGTTCGTCTCCGTCGCGTCCGCGCCGACCTGGCCGAGCAGCGGCTCCGCAACAACGATCCTTTCAATCTTGTCCTGATACTTGGCAACCGCTTCGCAAAGCTCGTCGTATTCCGCGCCGTGCATCAGATGCGTCGGCTGCACAATGAGGTTCTTGACGCCGTTTTTCACCGCACGCTCAAGCGCCTGATCCATGTTGTCGATGAATTCGCCGTCACGCGCCTGTACATGGTTGATGATGATCTGCGCGGTGAACGCTCTGCGCACCGCCCAATCCGGGTACGCTGCCTGAAGCGCTGCCTCGATGCCGCCGATGTCCGCAGCGCGGCTCTCGTTGAACGAAGTGCCGAAGCTCACAACCAGCAGCTCGTTTTCGCCGATTTCGTCGCCGTTTCTCGGATCGTCCAGAGAAGCGTCGCCGGTGTCTCTGCCGAAGTAATCGGGATCGGCTTCCTCACCCTCGACGAGCTCCTTCTGCGCGTCGGTCAGCGCATCCCACGCAGCCTTTGCCGCTGCGCACTGCGCGTCGGTGTTCTCGTTGCGCTCCTGCACATAGATCGCGTCGATCAGCGCCGCGACCTTGTCCGCCGCTTCCTTGTCCGCGTCGGCTGCCGGTTCGGGCTCAGGTTCGGGCTCGGGCTTGGTTTCGGGCGCCTGCGTGGGCGCCGTTTCATCCTGCTTCTGTTCCGCAGGCTTCGTGCACGCCGCAAACAGCGTGAGCGTCATCGCCATGACCAGAAGCAATGCAATCATCTTTTTCATGTTTCTTTCCTCCCTTGGTATTCTCCGGGACGCCTTCGTCCCCCGATGTATGTGATGATTTACATCGCAAAAATCAGCGGTACGAAAAAAGCCCTTTACCTTTCGGCAAAGAGACTGCGTACAAATTGCGCCCCGCAAGCAGAGCAACGGTACGATCAATCCCTCGTGATCCGGAAAATTGCTTTTCCCGTACCCGCAATCGGCAGGTCTCCCGGCTCGCGGCATAAAGCGCCTCCGCCTTCCCGATCGCTCAGTGGCTGCATACGCGTGGCGGCGCATAAACCGCATACGGTGACGAGTTCGCACAGGCCTTGCACCTGTTTCCCTATTATCCGCAAAGAATGCGGCACCGGCTGCGTTATTCAATTCGACAGTATTATAGATGCTTTTCCCGAAACTGTCAACCCGTACGCAAAACAAAAGAGGACGTTAAGAAACCGATCCGGTCCCTTATCGTCCTCATGCATTGCGGCTGCGCCGTCCGCTCCCGCGCCGATCCGGCGCGGTTTGTGTTCAAGCAGCGCGGCGGATATTCATCCGGGGGCTATGCGCCGTAGGTGCAGAACTCGCCGAGGTCGAAGTCGATAACGCCCGTGATCTCCGCGCTGCCGTCAAGCCCTTCGTAGACATACATCAGCTTATACTGCGGAAGCGCCTCGGGAATGCGCTCGGTGAAGCGGACGAGCAGGCAGCGGTTCAGCCCCGCGACGACCTGCGTGCCGAGGTTTGCGACCGGATCGTAGACCGCGAGATAGCCGTAGCTGTTCAGCGCAATACCGAACTTATCCCGGATCTCCGCGGTGATTTCATACGATTCCGCATACGCCCAGCCGCCTTCAAGCGTTTCCTCCTCGGGGATCGGCTCCGCCGCACCGTACTCGTTCGGAATGACCGGCATATCGGCAAAGTTCATAATCTGCGCATTGCCTTCAAGGTCCTCATAGACGTAGACCAGTACGAGTTTCGGCTGCGCGCCCGGATAGACGACCGTCGCCTCCGCAAGGAAGCAGTAGTTCGTCCCCGCGACGACCTGCGTGCCGAGGCACGCGACCGGAACGTAATCCACGCCGACAAGCCCGTTGAGCGCCTTTTCGAAAACATCCTTCAACTCGTCCGTCATCTCGGGCTCGTAAGCGACCTGCCATCCGCCGACGACCGGTTCGGGTTCATCGTCAAGCGGAAGCTCCGGCCCGGTGGTCGGATTATCATCATGTACCTGCTCCGGATCCGACTCCGGCAGATCGAGACTCAGGTCGACGACCTCCTTCAGCGACGCGCCGCCTTCGAGATCTTCATAGACATACACCAGCGCATAATGCGAAACGGGATTCGGAACGACTGGGGTGATTTTGCAAAGCAGGCAGCGGTTCAGTCCCGCCACGACCTGTATGCCGAGATTCGCGATCGGCTCGTACGTCGCGCCGGTCAGACCGTCCAGCGCCTTTTCAAGCTTTGCTTTGATCTCGTCGGTGATCGCATAGTCCGCATCGTAAGCCCAGCCGCCCATCAGCGTGCCGGGTTCTGCGGGCATGGACGTCGTGCCGTCGCCGTTCGGAACGATCGCAACGGGCGCAAAGTTCAGGACATTCGCGTTGCCCCCGAGATCCTCATAGATATAGACGAACGCGTAGGTCGAAGGCGCGTCGGGCACGACGACGGTCGATTTTGCGAGATAGCAGTAGTTCATCCCCGCGACGACCTGCGTGCCGAGCAGCGCAATCGGCTCGTAATCGACGCCGACGGTCCCCTCGAGCGCCTTTTCGAAGCGCGCTTTCGTTTCATCGTTCAGCGCAGTATCTTCCGCGACCTGCCATCCGCCGGCGAGGACGCCGATAGGATCTTCTGGCGCAGGCTCCGATTCCGGTTCCGTCGCAGGCTCCGGCGCATTCGCCTCGGGCGCGGGCGTCGCTTCGGGTTTTTCCGGGTTTGCCGTGCATGCCGCCGCAAGAAGCAGTGTGCCGCACAGGAGAATTGCGATCAGTTTTTTCATGGTTTGTTTTCCTTTCTTTTTCCCTGTTCATATAACAGCTGCGCGTGCGAAACTGTTACATGCGTTTGTACGATCCTCACAGGAACCTTGCATTCTATATACCGTATTATAAAGAGAAAGGTTGCACTCCGCAATGTTTTTCCCAAAAAATCATGGACACGGAGGCGGATCGGCTTTATAATCGAAGCGGGAGGACGCTATGGAACGACCCGATCACGATCTTGCATTCATGCTGCAATATGAGAATATCGCCTGGTACGAGGACGGCGCGGTGCGCATTCTCGACCGGCGCTGCTATCCGCGCACGGTCGCGTTCGTGACCTGTACGCAGTACGGCGAGGTGGCGCAGGCGATCGCCGATATGGTGACGCAAAGCGCCGGACCCTACCCCGCTTCGGCGATGGGCATGGCGCTTGCGGCATACGAATGCCGCGAACGAAGCGAAGCGGAACAGCGCGCGTTTCTGAAGGAAGCGGCGGACCGCATCAGCTCCGCCCGGCCTACCACGGCAAAGCGCATGGCGCGGGTCTGCGAAACGATGCTCGAAGCGGCGGAGGCCGCGTGGAAGTCCGGCGAGCCGGTCGACCTTGCGATACGTCGCCGCGCGATCGAGGCGAACGACAGCCGCTACCGCAAGATCGCGAAGATCGCAGCGCACCTTTGCGACAAGTTTCCGGACGACGGAACGATCCTTACCCAGTGCTTTGCGGAGACGATCGTCGGCATGATGCTCCGGGAAGCGAAGGCGCGCGGCAAAAAGCTCCGCATCTTCTGCCCCGAGACGCGGCCGTATTTTCAGGGCGCGCGGCTCACGGCGACGGTCTGTTACGAAATGGGCTTCGACGTGACCGTGATCACGGACAATATGCCTGCGTTTGTGATGCAGCGTGAAGGCGTGGACGTGTTCACCTCGGCGGCGGACGCGATCACGATGGACGGACACGTGATCAACAAGGTCGGCACGTTTCAGATCGCGATCGCGGCAAAGCACCTCGGCGTGCCGTATTACGTCACCGGCGTGCCGGACACGGTGCATCCGAAGGCCGAAGACGTGAAGATCGAGTTCCGCGATCCGAGCTATGTATTGGAAGCGATGGGCGTGAAAACCGCGCGCGACGGCGTGAAGGGCTATTATCCCGCGTTCGACGTGACGCCGCCGGAGCTTGTGACCGGCGTGGTGACCGACCGCGGCATACTGAGTCCGTACCGGCTCTCCGATTACGGCAAAAACGACGCCTATGAAGTGGTGGTATAGAAGGAGGAAACCGAAATGACAATCAACGTATACGAACAGTACTTCGCGGCGGACTGCGTCGCAAACAGCATCCACCGCCACGGCGCGCTGGTCATGCTGATCGCCACGTCGGAAAACGGCAACGTCAGCTATGAAGCGGCGGTGACGTTCTTCCCGCATATCGACGAGACGGACTTCGCGGTCTCCTATGACGCGTACTATTCCGACGTGCTCTACGATGCGCCGGGCAGGCGCTCGAAGAAGCGCGAGGCTATACTTCTGGAGACCTTCCGTGAGGACATCGACGCGCTCGCAAAGCAGGTGAACGCGGTGATCTACTGGGACAAGCCGCTGAAAGAAGCCCGATGGGGCTGAGGCCTGTCATACTTCGTATTCCCGTGGGGCAAAAGCTTTTTGGAGTCAAATCCGCCGCGCTTGCCGCTGAATTTGACGGATAACACCTTATCATTCGTTTGCTGCGGCAGAGAAACCGCATGAGGCGCCGAGCCCGGCGTTTCAAAAAGAGGAGAGCATTATGAACATCACCGTCTATCTCGGCTCGAACCCGGGCAACGACCCGGCGCTTACGGAGGCCGTCCGCGCGCTCGGCACGTGGATCGGCAGTCACGGGCACGACCTCGTTTACGGCGGCTCGCGCTGCGGGCTGATGGGCATGCTCGCGGAAAGCGTGCTCGCCTCCGGCGGGAAGGTCACCGGCGTCGAACCGCAGTTCTTTGTGGATGCGGGCTTCGTTTACGACGCGATCACGAAGCTCCATGTCACGCGCGATATGTCCGAGCGCAAGGCGAAGATGATCGAGCTCGGCGACGCGTTCATAGCGTTTCCCGGCGGGACCGGCACGCTTGAGGAGATCTCCGAGATCATGAGCAAGGTCGCGCTGCGGCATCTCGACGCGCCGTGCATCCTCTACGATCTGAACGGCTACTACACCGGCATGCGCATCCTTCTGGACCGCATGGTCAGCTCGGGGCTTTCGACGCCGGAAAAGCTGAAGGATATCACCTTTGCCGAAACGCTCGACGACGTCGTCCGCGCGCTGGAACGACGGTAAGCCGTTTGCCGAATACCGCAATTCAAACGCCGTCCGCGATCTGCGAACGGCTTCTGCTTTTTTGGATCAATTGCATTCCGGCTTTATTTACGCGTGAAGGTCACGCCGCCCGGCTTCTCAAACATAAGCTTCATCGCGTCTCCGATCGCCGTACCGGCAGCTTTGCCGACCGCGGTCTTGTTGCCGAACCCGATCTCAATAAACGGTTCTTCAAGCGCCGAATAAAGGCTTCGCGGTCCTTGACGCTGCGTTCACGGCGCCCTGCCGGGTACGGGTCACACAGCGTTTGATTTCGGGGGAATTGTCAGGGCAGCGCCTTCGGCGTGCACACGCTTTGCATTTTTGTCTTGCAAGTTTTCTGCGCATCCGCTACAATAGGGATGGCGGGAAACCGCCGATCCGAAACCGGAGGACTGATGATGAAACGATCTTTTCTTATACGAACCCTTGCGCTTGCGCTTCTCTTGCTGACCGCCTGTGTCGGAACCGAGCGGATCGAAGCCGCCGAATCGACGCCGACTGCCGCTCCGACGGCTGTACCCGAACCGACGTCCCTGCAGGAAGATGTGATCCCGATCATCCCGACGGAAACGCCGACCATTGCGTTTTCCGCCGTTCCGACGGAGGAGCCGACGCCCGAGCCGACGCCGACGCCCGAGCCGACGCCGACGCCTGAGCCGAAGATCGGCGATTTCAGCGCGAACTTCCCGAACTACGATACCGGCGCCGAGGCGGATTACAGCTATCAGAGCGACAACCTGCGCATCGCGATCACGGTACATCACGAAAACCTGCCGGACGTGCGGCAGGAACGGGAGCTACCCGAAACCTATTATATTGCCGACATCTGGATCCGCAGCATCGACGCATTCCGCACTGCCTTTGCAAACGGCGAGTTCAATAAAGGTCAGGAAGAGGGCGATGCACTCGCCCGCCGCGAAAACGCGATCCTGGCGGTCAACGGCAGCTTCAACCAGGGGCTGATCCTGAAGGACGGAGAGATCCTGCAGGGTCTGCGCAAGAACAAGGGTTGGAACTCCGGCGCCGTCGGGCTGATCTATCGGGACGGCTCGCTGAAGACCTTCTACCTGCAGGACGAGCCTTTGAACCTGGATCAGGAGATCAAGAACGGCGCGCTGTTCGGCTGGCAGTTCGGCCCGATCATCATCCGCAACTATGAGAAGGGCCCGGGTGCGACCAAGTATTACAAGATGGGCTACAAGGCGCGCAATATGCTCGGATATTACGAGCCGGGCCATTACGTGATCGTCACCTGCGACAATCGCGGCCAGGAGGCGCAGGGCATGAACGAATATATGATGGTCGAGATGATGCAGTCGCTCGGCGTCAAGGAAGCGTTTAACCTCGACGGCGGCACAAGCGCGGTCATGGTCTTTATGGGCAAGATCGTCAACCAGCCGACGCAGCGGAACGACAACGGGACCATAGTGGACGGCCGGCCGCTCGTGGATATGCTGATCTTCGGCGAATGCGGCGAAGACGGAGTATTCAAGGATCTCTCTTCTCTTACGCCATCCAAATTCAAAGACTGAGTCAAAACGCAAAAACGGCAGCGCACGCTGCCGTTTTTTATGCCTCGGGTTCAGTCCTTCCTGTCCGCAAGATGAAAATACCTCGTCGGGATGTGGCAGTAGCCGCCCGGGTTCTTGTCGAGATACTTCTGATGGTAAGCTTCTGCGGAGAAGAAGTTTTCGATCGGCTTGACCTCGACGGCCAGCGGCCTGCCCTCCTTCGCCTCGACCTCTCTGTACACCGTCTCGATCTCCGGAAGCTGGCTTTCATCGGTATAATAGATCCCGGTGCGGTACTGGACGCCGCTGTCCATGCCCTGCCGGTTCACCGAAACGGGGTCGACGACCTGAAAATAGAAGCGCAGAAGCTCCGCAAGCGGCATCTCGCGCTCGTCATACGCGACGCGCACCGTCTCCGCGTGACCGGAATTGTCGCACACCTCGCGGTAGCTCGGCGCGTGATCCGGGCCGTTCGCATAGCCGACCTCGGTCTCCTTGACGCCTGTAAACTGATCCAGGAACTTCTGCATGCCCCAGAAGCATCCGCCCGCCAGATAGATCGTTTTCATACGCCGTCCCCCTTATTTCCATCTTGCCTTTGCCTGCGGGCATTTTTCGCACATCAGCGCCTTGAACGACGATTCCGTCATGCCGTCCGCAAAGCCGGTTTTGGATACCATGAGCATCTGCCGCGCAGCCGTGCGCATCAGCAGCAGATCGCGCGTTTCCGAAAACCGCGCAAACGATTCGAAGCGGAAACCGACCTCGCTGTCGTTCGCGGCGTTGTGCATGCGCACGCCCTCCGGTTCGACCGTCACGGTCAGCTCGCCGTTTTTGCCGTACGCCTCCTCGATACGCTTCATAGTCCTGCTGCCGTACAGCCGCGGCAGCAGAAAATGCTGCGCGATCACCGCGACGACCGCGATGCCGAGCGCGATCAGCGGCACGAGATTGTCCTTGCTGAAGAACGGCTGCTCCGAAAGCAGCGAGGACAGCAGCAATACAAGCGCCATCAGCACGACGAAGCCGAAGAGCAGCAGGTCGGAAAATTTCGTCATGTCGCTGTACGCCTGCGCGTAGTGCTCCCGCGTTGGGACAAATGCGTTTTTCGCCAGAACGGTGCGTTCGTTTTCTTCCATTTTTGCTCCTCCTTTATTCCGCGGGCATGTTTCCGAACAGCCCGCAAAGCCTGATCAGAATCTCTACATTCTTTTCCATCGACGGGATCGGCACATACTCGAACCGCCCGTGCGCATTCTCATACCCCGCGGAGAGGTTCGGGCTCGGAAGCCCCCGCCAGCTCAGCGCGGATCCGTCCGTACCGCCGCGGAACGGCTCGGTCTTCGGCTCGATGCCGCTCATACGGATCGCCTCGGTGAGGTTTTCGATCAAAAACGGGTATTCGTCGATCACGTCCTTCATGTTGCGATAGGACTGCTCGATCAAAAGCGAAACGCGGTCCGCGCCGTATTGCGCCTGCAGCGCGTCCGCACATTTTTCAAGATACGCCTCGCGGTGCCGGAACTGTACGCGGTCGTGATCGCGAACGATCAGCACGACCTTTGCATGCTCGACGTCGGCGTTCAGCGCGATCACGTGGAAGAAGCCCTCGCGCCCGCAGGTGTACTGCGGCTTTTCGAAGCGCGGCAGCATGGCGAGAAACTCCGCCGCCACGTCCGCGGCGTTGACCATGATGCCCTTCGCCGTGGCGGGATGCACGCTGAGACCCGTGACCTCGAGCGTCGCCTCCGAAGCGTTGAACGTCTCGTCCATATAGAAGCCGAGGTGATCGCCGTCGAGCGTGTAGGCGACCTTCGCGCCGAAGCGGTCGAGGTCCAGATCCTTTGCAAGGCCTCCCACCTCCTCGTCCGGCGTGAACGCCAGCGAGACCGGGCCGTGCGGGATCTCCGGATGCGCAAGGCAATGCTCGGCAAACGTCATGACCGCCGCGATCGCCGCCTTGTCGTCGCCGCCCAAAAGCGTCGTGCCGTCGGTGAGGATCAGGTCCTGTCCGACGTACCCGAGAAGATTCGGGAAGTCCTTCGGCGACATCACGATGTTTTGCTCCGCGTTCAGCAGGATATCGCCGCCGTCGTAGTTTTCCAGAACCCACGGGCGTACGTTCGCCCCCGGCGCGTCCGGCGCGGTGTCGAGATGCGTGACAAAGCCCACGGGCCGTCCGCCGCCGTCCGGCATCGTGGAAGGAAGCTTTCCGTAGACCACGCAGGCCGTTTCGTCGAGATATACCTCGCTTGCGCCGATCGAGATCAGCTCGTCTCTGAGCATCCGCGCAAGGTCGAACTGTTTCCGCGTCGTCGGCGTGTCCTTGCCGTAATGGTCGGACTGCGTGTCGACCTTCGCGTAGCGGATCATGCGCTCTTTGACTTTTTCATAGAATTCCGTGCGTCTGTACATCGCGTTTCCTCCCGTGCGCCGTGATGAGAACAGTATACCACAGTCCGGCGGGCCGTGTAAATGCGCCGCGGAAAAATATCGCGGCAAAGCGCAGCAGGCGGTCGGCAGCACGGGGAAAGGCGCTTGCGTTCGCCGACCGATGTGGTATAATGGGCATATCGAACAAAGGAGCATTCGGATTATGAAAATTCTGGTTTTGAACGGCAGCCCCAAGGGAGAAAAGAGCGATACGCTGCATATCACGCGCGCGTTTTTAGACGGCATGCAGTCCGCGGCGCCGCAGGACGTGACGCTGGTGCACGTCAACGAACGGAACATCGCCTTCTGCACCGGCTGCTTCGTCTGCAAAAAGAACGGCGGCGTCTGCGTGCTGGACGACGACATGAAAGCGATCCTGGATGCGATCCTTACAAGCGATCTTCTGATCTTCAGCTTCCCGCTGTATTCCTACGGCATGCCGGGCGCGCTGAAAAACGTGATCGACCGCATGATGCCGCTGTCCTCGTGGAACATGGTGAAAAATGCCGAGGGCAAGTACGGACATCGGATGCAGTACGACGTCGACAAGCTGCATTATATGATGATCTGCGGCTGCGGCTTCCCGAACTCCAAGCACAACTTCGAGGGCGCGGTGCGGCAGTTTACGCTGAAATTCCCGGAGCGCAGCACCGTCGTCACGGTCCCCGAAAGCCCGATGTTCAACATCCCGCAGGCAGCGCAGTTCGTCGCTCCGCGTCTATTGGCGCTGAAGGCCGCCGGCGCGGAATATGCCTCGACCGGCGCCCTGTCGCCGGAGACCCTGCAGACCATCTGCTCGCCGATGATCCCCGAGGAGATCTACGCCCAGTTTGCCAACGGCGAACGGCGCTGAATCCGATCGGTACGCTCTGCCGACGCATTCGTGAATGCGTCCCGAACCGGAAACGAACACGGACCGATACGAAAGCCGCACTTCCCGGTGCGGCTTTTTGTATTCATGCGCGAACGATTTTCCTTTCTCTTTCGGCGGTCTCAGACGCCTGTTCGATCGTATAGACGAGCGGCTGCTGGTATTCGCGCTCGTAGATCTCCTTCCAGATCGCGTAGTTTTTGTTCTTCAGATCCTCGACCTGCTTCTTATAGCTGAGGGAAGGATCGGGATAGAGCGGCTCCGAAATATGCACCGTGTATTCCTGCACGGGGAAACCGCCCTCGCCGGGGATGTCGGTGTCCTTCATCGTGATGAAGCACGGCAGCACCGGCACGTTGTTCTTCGCGGCGAAGGTGAACGCGCCGTCCTTCAGGGGCTTCGGCTTCCGGTAGTTCCACCACATGCTCTGCTCTGGGTAGATCAGCACGAAATGTCCCTCCTTTAAGAGCGTGTTCGTGGCCTCCATGAATTTCTTCATCGTGCGGATGTCGCTCGAAAGCGGCAGCGTGTTGCAGTGCCGCATCAGAAAGCCGTAGAAGCCGGGGAAGGAGGTATAGTTGCCCTCGCGGATCACGCGGAAGAACGTGCGGTCCGGCTGCTGCGCGGCCTCGTAAACGAGCTGGATCGCAAAGCTGTCGAACGCGTGAAAGTGGTTGCAGGTGATGACCGCGCCGGAATCGAGCGCCTTGAAGTGCTCGAGTCCGCGCATCTCCCTGATGATGAACTGCCGGTTCGCGATCAGCCGGTCGACAAGCACATGCGCGGAGCGGAACGCGAGCTTCGTCTTGAGCTTTTCGATCTTTCCGCGGCGCAGGTAATCGATGTCCTCGGGAAGCAAGGGCTTACTCGGCGGATCCTCCTCGACGTCCTCCGAAAATCTTCCCGCCCGCTCGTATTCCGCGATCTTTTTGACGATCGCCACGCGGTCCGCCGCGCGCTTTTCGCGGTTCAGACGGTTCAGATAGTTGTCCTCGCTGTTCGCTTCGCGCTTTGCGAGCGTCAGAAGCCGCTCGTAGCTCAGCATGTCGCGCTTGCGCTCCTCGGCGGAATATGCGTCGCGCTCCCGAAGAAGCGTTTCGTACACCGGCGTTTCGGCGGCGTAGCGGAAATAGAGTTCGCCGCACGGGCATTCGGGATAGTGCCACGGCTTGTTGAACATGATGAAGTGCAGCACGCGCGCCTCTTCGACGGGGTATGGGATCTCGCCGAACACCTCGGTGTTCCAGCGCTGATCGAGAAACAGCACGCGGTCCTTCGCGATGAGGTTCAGATAGTCTTCGTCCTGCGTCACGACGAAATCATATTCGCCGAGCACGTTGAGAAAGCGGTACAGCAGCAGGTGCGACCGGAACGCCTCGCAGTTTATGAGCAGCAAGCCCGCGTTGAAGTAGTTTTGACGCGAAACACCGACGCATTTTTCCACATAATCGCCGTACTCCTCGACCTGGATCATCGCCTGCTCATGGCATGCGCCGAGGTAGTTGTCCTTGAGATCGGTCTCGAAAAGCTCGCCGATATCGCCCTGCACGATCGTGTCCGCGTCGATGTAGATCGCCTTTTGGTATTCCGGATGCATATCCGCAATGAACAGACGGAAATAGGTCGTCTTGGAATAATAGTCGCGCAGCGGGAGCTTGTGCGCGATCGAGTGCAGGTATTCGGAAACGTCCTCGAAAAGGATCTCGGCGTTCGGCCTGCGTTCCGAAAGCACCGTTTCCTGCGCCGCCGCGGAGATATCCGTGTGCAGGATGTACACGCGATAGCTGCGGTCCGGGGACGCGTTTTCGAGCAGGGAGTGCAGCGAAACGAGGCAGTACTTCAAAAATCGCTCGTCGCAGGCGTAGAAGATGGGGATGATCGGTTCTTGCATGTCAGTTTACCTCACATTCGGATTTGATGTTCTGATAGAGTTCGTAAATATCGTCAAACTGCCGGTAGCGGAAGATCCTGTGGACCTTGTCGATCTGCCATTGCTTGATGTTCTCGGTGTGCGGATAGGGAAGGTAAAACAGCCTTTTGCTGAAATGCCGCACGACCGTGTGTTTGTGCAGGAATTTCTGGTCGTTGAAACGCTGCGGCAGGACCTTCCGCTTCGACGCGGCGCGGATCAGCGCGCTCTGGTCGGCAAAGACGAGCTTCTTTCGCTTGATCCAGCCGCGGGCTTTTTCAAAGAGCCCCGTCTCGCGCGCCTTCTGCATATTGAACAGCAGCACGCCCGCGTTGATGTAGCGCGGATGGATCAGATACTTGCCGTAATGGTCCGGCGCGGCGGCGAACTCGTAACGGGACACGTCGATGTCATACAAAAGATGCACGTCGCGATTGAACAGGATATCCGCGTCGAGATACAGAAGCTTATCGGGGATCTCCGGCACAAGATCGGCAAAGAGCCGGATCAGCGTGTAGGGCGAGCAGTACGCGCCCTCGTTCGGACAGCCGGAGAAGTGCGTCCGGTAAAGATCGCCGACGTCGATCACGGTCACGTCGTTCTCGGGATGGAACGAACGGATCGCCTTCCGGAACGCCTCCGTCTGCGCGGAGGAAAGCGGAACATATTTTTCCTTCACTTCGGACAGGTCCATCGTGAATACGAAGAACCGGGTCGGCTCCAAAGAATCGGTCCGCATCAGGATCGAAAGCGCCGCCGTCAGCATGCCGTCGAACACGCCCGCGTTGCCGCAAAACAGGATATTAACCATCGTTGACCTCTTTTCTGACGTAGCGGATCACCTCGACGTCGGAATGCGCGGCAAGCTCCGTCATGCGCGAAAAGACCGCGTCGCGCAGCGCTTTTTTCTTCGCCTTCGGCTCGCCCTCCTCCGGCGGAAAGAACGGCCCGTCGAGGTAGGTGATCATCTTCGGGCGTTTCCGAAACCTGCTCTTACGGTACGTGTTCACGAAGCAGAACGCCGGAACGCCGCATTCGACCGGATAGGCAAACGACGTGTCGGGAAACGGGCGGATCTTCGTATAGTACGGCCAGATGTGCGCCTCGGGGTAGATCACGACCGGATGCCCCTCCGCGATCCGGTTTTTGATCGCCGCGAGAAAATTCCGGTACGCCTTGATCCCGTCCGGCAGCGGCAGCCCGCCCAGAGCCGGCGTCCACCTGCCCAGCACCGGCACCGCAAGGTTGTTCGGATGCACGATCACGTACGTGCTCTTCGGCCACGACAGCCGCGTTTGCAAAAGCGCGTCGCCGAGCGGTTGCGTGTGGTTGCCGTAGAGGAAGCAGCCGGTTTTGCGAAATGGCTTCAGCTTTTCCTTTCCGACGATCCTCTGCCGGAAGATCACGCGTCCGTAAAAGACGACGACCGGATACATCACGATGCGGTAGAGGAAGAAGCGCATGAAGCGTTTAACGGGCGATCTTCGCTCGTAATCGTACGAGGCGTCGATCTTCGGCGGCGTCGTCTGAAACGTCGAGAACTCGTCATGCAGCTCGTCGGAGTAATAAATGACCTTTCGTTTATCCATGCGAAGGCGCGTCCCTTTCCTTTCATACCGATCAACGCCTGACCCATGCGCATCGGGCGGCGTCTTCTCCGCCGAATGCACACATTTTAGACGCGGATCGGTATCAGAAACACGATCGCGGCGCCGGAAAAACCGCGCGCCGCTCGTCTGGGCCGATTATACGCGCAAATCGCGCCCGCAGTCAATCTACTTCCGCCTTCCGCCCTTCTACCGGGAAAAAACCGTCCGGTAGAGTCCGAAAGAGACTTCTCTACCGAGAGTAGAATCGCAGAAAAACAGGGCCTTTTACAGCATCGACGGATGTCCTGCGGCAGCCACGCCCGTTTACATTTCCTTTCTCTCCGACTTTGTTCTTCTTGCGGATGTTTGCTCATGATACGGTTTTCATATTGGAAAAGGTATCGTCAACTCCCATGACAAAAAAAGCCCCCCGATTCGATCATTAAGGGAAGGGCAACACTATGCGGTTTTAACGATATGGAAAAATGCAATCGCCTTGCAGTCAGCGCACCATAAAACGGAAGTCCGACACGATACGGCGTCTTTTCTGATTGCATAATCAGAGGAAAAAACGCAGGCGACACAGCCATGCGGGCTGTGTAAATGCACTGCGTCCCGACCATAAACTGCGCCGCAGGCGCGCACCGCAAGCGATTGGTAGCGCAGCGGAGGCGCCGCGAGGGCGTTTACAACCGAGCATGGCGACGCGCGATCAAACGCGCGACGGCTCCTCTGTAACGAAGCGCAGCGAAGTGGACAGACGAGCCGAGCGTGACCATGGTACGCGCGATGGTACGCGCGGGAAGCGCGCGATCTACCGCCGTAATGAAGCGAAGCGAAATGGAGCTTGTGGAAGCGCGCAACGGCACCTATGTAACGGAGCAAAGCGGAGTGGATGCGGAACAAAGCGCAGCGGTGACTTGTTTATGCACAAAAAAGTCGCCGCAAGCCAAGTGAAGCTTGCTATTCCCATATAATAAAGTATCCTACTTCTTCCCTAATGAAGGATATAAGTTTAACCGGGAAAGAATAACGGAAATCCTGATTTCGACCAAACCACTTGATTGACAAGGAGTTTACAGCCGATCCATGCGATCGGCTTATTCTTTACCCTAGAACGGAAAGAAGGTGACACACGGAGAGTGAAGAAAGAGGAACGGGAAACGATCACAAAGCCGATGATGTCGTTTATAGGTGACAACATACGGTATCTCACGCACAGTATCTTGAAAATGAGTGCAAAAGCGGGTATAATATATTTGAAATCAGAATGCTTACAGCGGAAAAGGAGAAACATGAAAAAGATAATTACTGCCTTAGTTTCTCAAAGTTTCCTGTGGCATAACACTCCTGAACAATTTTGGCGGCAATTAGTTGCTTATCCATTATGATGCCTCTTCTTTCGTTGTCTGGTTCTATTATCATTTTTCTTTATGGTCATACCTTACACTTACAATATATATACTCACAAAAGGTGTCCAAAAATCTTCCCATCTTTAAACGTCTTTATCCAGGAAATCTTCCATCTATACTATTCTTAGTATAAAGAAAAGAAGCTGTATAGATTAGAGAGATAATCTCTTTCGTCCAGCTCCTTTTTTTGATGAATGTAAATATGCGTTTACTTTGCTCTTACCGTTCCAAGAACTTCACTTGTAATATATCCTGCATCATAAGTCATGCTCACAGATTCGAATGTGGATATATTGTTTGTCTCTGCAGCTTCAAGTTCGAATGCAATGTAGATTTTTGAGCTCATGCCAGATTTGATTTCGTCGACATCAAATACGTTGGTATATCCGTTTACAGTGTCGTTAAGCGTATATGAGGCATCATCAGTAAGTCTGTTATTGATATAGCCTCTCATAGAGTATCCAACCATGCTGTAATCGATGGTCGACTCTCCCTGATTTTTCAAAGTATATTTGAATACGGCATATACTTTATCTCCAATGAACATGTTCGTGACGGTATAAAATTCAAATCCATCGTAAACGAGTTCGTATTTGCCGCTATAAACGACATCCCCTTCCTTGTTCACAGAAGAAGCATCTTTTGTATCAAGAACCGTTTTATATGAAAATTCGTTTGAAACATCTTCAGGTGTTACTTTCCACGAAAGATCATTTGCAAAAACAGTAAGCTCTTGCCATCCTTTATTCACGATAACTGCCTTAAGGATCATTGCTTTCCTTCCAGCATCCATTTTGTAAGAAGACATAGATTTATATCCATCAATTCCTACAAGGAAATACGTATCAGGTTTTTCTGCCTGAATAGAATCTGCATAAGCAGAGATATTATCACTTGAATAGTTCTCTGTTTTCTTTGAGTTATTATATACTTCGACAAAGATATAGAGGACTTCTTTTCCCTCTGGGATTTCCTCGGAATAATTATTTACAGCTGTTTCAAGCTTGTCGCTTGATCTTACGCCAAGTACGGAAACATAAAAAGACTTATCTTTACCAATCTCATTAAGTTTCATTCCTGTTGACTTTGATGATACAGTAAAGAGCTCTTTTTCAGTTTCTTTTATCGGGGTGCTGTAGGTAGTACCCGAACTTGAGGAAATGCCAGAATTAGATGAGTTTCCAATCGTATCTGTTATTGACTGTGAAATAGATTCATGTTGACTGTAAGACGTCGTGCTTAAACCTCTAGTTTTTGCTGCGCCAAACGCTGCTACACAAATTATACCGCTAATAATAAGAGCTGCAATCGCAAGACCTTTCTTTTTTCCTTTTGATGTGATAAGGGCTATGATTGAAAGTATCAAAGCGATGGGGGCTAAAATAACAGTTAAAGACATAATAAACGATGCAATCCCTAATCCAGAATTCTTTTTCTTCACGGGCTGCTGAACAACTACTCCCGATTGTTGTATCGGCTTTGATTCTATTTGCGGATTTTGAGGAATTTCTCCAGTAAGAGAATTTCCACAGTTCGGACAAAACTTTAGTTGTTCGTTGACTTCATTTCCACAATTTGGGCAAAACTTCATTTTATTAGGTTCCTTTCCATGTATATTTTGATAATAAGTGTGTCTTTCCTTAATTCCACACTCAAATAATACTTTTATAATAATAAAGCTTTTTGTTCTATTTTTCAAGGCATTATATCTGATGCACAATTTATTGTCGATTAATCTTCTTCACAACTATAATGGAATGTCCGGCAGGACTCGGCAAGGATTGAAAGACCTTGGGTTTGAAATAACGGAAGAAGGGAAGCATTATAAGGTTACCTATTATGGTGATGGAAGATACCAGACCACTTACGCTAAAACGCCAAGTGATGTTCGATCCGGAATAAACAGCGCTCAGCAAACGATTAATATTGTTTTTTGAGCATTAATCGTTAATTTTCGTAACGCTGACGGTGCTGAAACCCCTATAAAAGCAGAAATCCTGAGCCGAGAGACCCCCGGTTCAGGTTTTTTCTCGCAGCCGGATGTGTGGAAATGCCAAAAACAGCCTATTTTCAAGGATTTTTCAGCATTTTAGGGCAAAAATAAAGGCTGCTACTTTTGTTAAAATAGCAGCCTTTATATGGCGTGCCTGACACGATTCGAACGTGCGACCTACAGAGTCGGAGGGCAGCGGGGCGGTTTTCAAAAAACCCAGACAATACCTAAAAAAGTGACTATTTTAGGGAAATTTTGGTATTCTTTTGTGTCCGCCTTAGTCCATTGTTAACTCATCATTCCGACCGAATTGTGTTACCAAATGTGCTACTTTTTGCTTGCGATAACGTTCACTCGTTTCGATAAATTAGCATGTTAGTGCTTGATTACCACGCCTCAAGTATTTAGTTTGTATTGAATAAATGTCCTCATGTCTTCAATAGATTGAGCAAGTTCTTTATCTGAGTATTTAGCGTTCAGCTGGTTTTCTGGATGATGCGATACATCCCGGATATAATGAGATAAAGTATGCTGCTTGAGTTGGGTCGATGCGTTAGGCAATATCTTAGTATAGTTTCTCGTAGGCTTTTCGTGCTCATACTCTTTCATCCAGTTGTTCCCAGCAATAAACCCATATAACTCATCATGGTATTCTTCTGTAACTTCATTAAATGCTGTGTAATTAATTTCATTCATGGATGGATAACCCAACAATCCACCTAAAGTTGGGGTAATATGCTTGTTGCCTTCAGTATCAACGTTTATCAATCTCAAGTCGCTATACTGCAATTGTTTAACTATTACTCCGCTATGCGTTGTTACTATAATTTGCGTTCTTGGGGAGTGAGACAATTCCTTTAGCGCATCTGCCAGCATTTTTTGATTCGAAAAATGTTGCGAAGTCTCAGGCTCTTCGATGGCGTAAATTATACCTGTACTATCGTTTTCTTCCTGACGCCGCTCAGCTTCTGCGCGAAAGAAATTTAACAGTACAAGGCGCTTAACGCCGCTACCGCGTTTATTAATTGGAATATCATCCTCCGAGGACAAGGAAACACCCTCAAACACTTTAGCCCATTTTATTGCTGTCGGGGACGGTATAACCGGCTTAAGGTTATCGGCCATATTCGGATCCATTTCTCGCAGCTTAGAGAGCGTTCTGTATGAAACTTCCAGCAATCTGCTTTCGATCTGTTCCGCAACAGACTTCAACGTTTCCTGTATTGCTGCATCCTGAAAAAACTGACTCACAGCAAGTTTGAGAGGATCTTGAACTTCGGCGTCCTTATCGCTATTTTCTCTATCTGCCTGAAACAACGAATATACAGGGAGATACTTTGATAACTGCTCCCATATTTTTTTAGTGTCTTCTCCCGCGGTGACATCAATATCAATAGTAGTCAGCTCAAGTTCATCTGCAAAAGAAGACCACACAGCACGGCGCATCACAGAATTAATACTTTGATTGGCACATATTATATTGTTGTCTCGAATTATAGCTTGTAAATCCTTCTTTTTCTTTAACAGAAGATCAGCACAGATTCCATTTACAGGATGTAATGCTCTGATCAATACAGCCGTACACTTCTTGCCATTGAATTTTTTAATCAGCTCCAGTTCACCATCTTCATTTAACAAATACTCATCTTCAAAGTTGGTTTGAAATGAAGAATCAACGACTATCGTATCCGGCAGGTCCGTGAAAGTAATATCTATAGAAAACTCTTGCGTTTGATTGTAGACATTAAGGTCACCTTCATCAAACTTGATCGCCCCTTTCCCATCATTAAAAAATAGGTCGAGTGCTTCAAGTATTGATGATTTTCCTATATCATTACGGCCTACAAACGCTGTAAGATCGCCAAAGCAAATGGATGTCTTTTTCCCGTAGCCACGGAACCCATCTAATGTTACTTTATGAATCTTCATTTATGACAACTCAATCCCCGCTTCCTCGAATTTGTTACGCATCGTCTGATTCCCTTTTGTAAGCTTCTTGATAGACAAATCTTGAGCCTTATCATTTGCAAGCCTCAACTGATTTCCAGACTTCGTGAGCGCTTCCTTAACATTCTCAAGGTGCTTTATGGTATCGTCAATCTCTTTAATAGCCTTTTCAAAGTGCTGACTTGCTAGACGGAAGTTGTTTCCGAATTTCTCTTTAAAATCCAGCATGGCCTGCTCAAATTGACGAACATCCAAATTTTGCTGCTGAACCAGGGCAAGTTCCCTCTTTGTCTGTATTGATGACAGCGCTGCGTTTCGTAGCAGGGAAATGAGAGGGATGAAGAACTGAGGGCGTATGATATACATCTTTTCATATCGATACGACATGTCAACGATGCCAGCATTATAGTATTCGCTATCCAGCTCCAACATGGAAACAAGAACAGCATATTCACAATTCTTCTTTTTCCGGTCTTTATCTAACTTCTCCAGGAAGTCTTCGTTTTTATGTTTCTTCTCTGTGGCATCCGCCTCGTTTTTCATCTCAAACATTATAGAGAGCAAGGGAAGCCCATCTTCGGTTTCTTCGCGGAACACAAAATCACCTTTTGTGCCTTCCACTACCTCATTATCCTTTTCGAAGTATGCCCGAGGAAATGCCATCATTCGTACTTGATTGAAGGAAGTTAAACAGTGCTGCTCTAAGCTTTCGCCAATCATTTTTGTAGATTGACGCAGCTTAAAATCGCGGTATTGCTCTACTTCAGCCTTAAGTCGCGCTACTTCTGTTCGGTGTGCTTCTTGTAAGCTCTGTTCCCGGATCTGAGCAGCTTGCTTCTCTTGTACGATTTGACCCTGCAGTTGAGTAATCTCGGTTTCCTTTTCCTGCACAGCAGTGGTGATTGCTAAATTCTTTTCTGTTTCTGCGGCTTTGGCCTGTTCTTGCAGGCGTAATATCTCTTGATCTTTTAGGGCAAGCTGCTGAATGCGATTGCTTTCTGCCAGTGCCAATGCTGCGCTTTGCTCAGACACACGTTTTTCCGCTTCTACCTGTAGCCGAAGAATCTGTTCCTGCTTTTCTTGAACGGCTTGCTCAATAGCATATCTTCTTTGTTCTTCAGCACTCTGGGCTTGTTCCTGCAAGCGAATTATCTGCTGCTCTTTTTCTGCCAGAGCTTTCTTATGTTCTGATTCTGCTTCCATTAAGGCGTTCTTCTGTAACGCCTCCATCTCTCTATGAATCGTTTCAGTACGATCTTTGAGTTCTGTTTCAAATTGCTCAGAACGAACTTGGGCAATGATAGAAGCGTATCCAGCCTCGTCTACCTGGAACACCTTTCCACAATGGGGGCATTTAATCTCATTCATGTTAGACCTCGCTAGCTGAGTTTTTTCACTATATTGTGTTGCCGTTCAAGGGCATTAATCACAATCAAATTGTAGCAGGTGATGGATGTAATTACAAGAAAAATCCAGTGATTCCGGCATTTTCATAAAAAAGACTGTTGTACATTAACTCACTGTAAAGGACTTTACAGCCAGTTTAGGATAATGCTTACGTTTGCTGAACAGCAAGAGGCTGTCGCCTTGATTGTATTAGAGTTACTTATTTAGCTAGGGATCAAGATGGCTATAGAGAAGAGGAGGTTTATAGAAGGATTTTGAACTCTCATAACAAACTCTTATCTATGTCTTTGTAAAACGTTTTTTGTCGTCGCAGGCGTAATCTGCCCACTACTTGCAGCACCCACTGTCAGAATCCCGATCATTACGCAGCGGTCGGATTCATAAAAAGGCCGAAGATGCTGTTTAGGATAATCCAGTGTGCCATTCCGAACAGCATAGTTTGTACGAGCTTCCGCTGTAACAAAGCGCAACAGAATGAAACATGGACAACAGCGCCCTTTGTTCAATCAGCCATCAAGCCAATCAATTCTCAATCCACCGCTGCTCTGTTTTGGACCAATGCTTTGCATAGGTTTCATTGCTCCGTATCGTACGAAGAATCGGTTCTGTAAATGCTTTGATAGATGAGATTGTTTCCTCCAGCGTAACCGGCAGCATGGCTCTTTTCTTTCTCACAAACGCTTTCCATCTGGTCTGACGAACAGGATCGTCTGTAAAGCCGGATTCAAACGCCGCGATATCATCCAACGGCGTGTTCCGATGGGTGAAGGTTTCTTTGATTGCCTCTGCCAGTTCTCTGCCGTCAAAGTCATACCGATGAATCAGCACGTAGATATCGTAGAAGTCTTTGAATCGGGAGTTTTCATATCCAAGCGAAACGATTGCTTCCAGCTTTTCAGCCACACAAGAGGAAAGCGAATACGCAAAGATATGCGGCGATTCATCATTGAGAACAGATGGGAAATCCATCTCAACCCGCGCCGGATAAACGATATCGCTAAATCCGATGTCGATTGAAATGTTGATCCGGGTTCTGTCCAGATAAGCAAGAACCGATACGTTGACGCCGTGATAATCCTTGAATTCGGTAATCGGAATCACTTGCAGCGTATTCAGATCAAAGCGAAGAGGGTCGTCCGTTTCCATTGAGAAGATCTCCGCAAAGACCGCGCGCATATCTTCCGTTCGATTGCTGATTCTTTGTGCAAGCAGGTCAATATCTGTGGTTGCTCTTGAAAAGTCTCCATCGAAAAGGGCATAAAGAAAGATTCCGCCTTTCAGCGTGAAGTTGTCTGTATATCGGGACTTGGAGAGTCTGTAGATCGTCCGCTCCAGCCCATATGCAACCAGCATCTCCTCCATTGTCTTTCCGGTTTTGATGCTCTGATTTTTGAGCCGATCTTTTACGGATGCGACACTGTTCATAGGAGCACCTCTAGATAAGTTCCGAGGATCGCCTTGCAGCCAAGCAGGTCTGCATATCGATGAAGCTTGTTCAGGTTACGATCGTTTCGGGAAAGATAGTTTTTCAGAACTTCCTTTGTTTCTTCGATTCCGACTTTGTTGCGATAGTACAGAATGTCGGCGACCGTCTTTTCGAGATCATACATCTTGATAGTACCGGACACGTCCGAGACTTCGGTAATTCCACGATCATACCTCCCTTTCGGGAAGTACCAAATATTGATTTTCGGCCAGTCCGGAATGGTTGAAATCTTCTTGTCTCGCTGAATCGCTATATCGACTGCATCTGGAAGATATGTCGTAAGTTCGTAATACCGTGCTGCAGTCATCATACAAAGTATTCCTTTTGGGACATATGCCGCAACCGTAGAATAGTCTGATTCTTCTCCTGCAAAAGACGTGTTTTCATACAGCTTCTTGTTTCGCTTGATCAGATAGCCGTGCTCGACAAGTTTATTGATTTTGTAATAGGAAAAGCCGAACGCAAGGAGTTCCTGAACGGTAAAGAACTTCTTTTCTGCCGGCAGAGGCATATTGGTTTCCATGGATCTTCTCCTATCGTCTATGATCGCTTATACTATAGCACTAACAATTAACGATTTCAATATAATTCTGCAATTATCAGAAAATGCAGAATTTTATTTGATTATCGAAAAGAAGCCGGTATGACAGAAAAGAAAAGCGGCTGACTAATCAAATCAACCGCTTTGAAAAGTGTCCACTTTTGGGGTGCAGGTCATCATCAAAAGATATGGGAGTAGGCGGACTAACGATAGCAGAAGGCCAGAGCGAGTAATCACATATATCCTTAAGCCCATGTTTTGCCAAGTATTCTCTTCGATTTTCCAGAATAGAGAGGAAGCAGATCACATCCTCCTCATCCTTTATCTCTATCGGGAGGGCAACAAGTTGATCAAGATCTTTGAAAAACAGATGAGAGTTATACAATACCACGAGCTCTGGAAAGAATGCTATCTCTTGAGATACTTTCGATATATATTTTTTAATGAATGCGAGGAAAGATTGCGCATTCTCTTTTTGAATAAATGTAACATATGAGATTTCGCCTATAATATGAGGTTGCATATCATAGTTTCCAGAAACAATGCACTGAAAAATCTCCGCACGGATTCTTTTCTTCATTTTTCTGGGCGCTTTCAGTTCGTTTGATTTATTCGTCTTTGTACGGGCAATAGTTATTCCTGTGATCTGTTTCCTATTCGAAGGGACACTGTAGTGAACCTTTTCTTCATTGATGCAAAACCCCTCGTCTTCGATGATGCGCTTTATAACAGGAGCATAGCGTTGAAGGAGGACTTTGTTATCACAGGAAAAATACATATCGTCCGCGTAGCGTGTATAAATAATACCGCGCCTTTGGCAAAGGCCGAAGAGACGGTGATCCAGCGTAAGAGCGACAAGGTTGGCGATAGAAGGAGAGCAAGGACTTCCTTGCGGAAGGCATCCATTCAAAGTGCACAAGTTAGTGAGAAGCGTTGCAGCAAAATCGTTATACCCTATATCCGAAAAGATAGTAAAAACCTTTCTTGCAGAAATGCTAGGGAAAAAATCCTTTAAATCAATTGAAAGCCCATAAAGCGTTTCCGCATGGCAATTTGCGTTCTGCTTTGCGCCATATTCTTTTCCCCAGCGGAATGCCATAGCTTGATCGGATGGCGTCAGCTTGTTAAGAATGTTAAATAGAATCCACTTTTGAACGATATGAAGCGTATATGATGGAATAGAGATTTGACGTCTGCCGCCATTTCTTTTAGGGATATACTTGATTTTATAATACCGATCAGTTTTCTTTGACAGACAGTAAAGCAGTCGGGTACTAAGCCCGATCAATTTCGAAAACTCGTTCAAATCTGAGAAAACAGGAAGTCCTAACGAGGACATGAGCAGCATGGAATCATTCTTGGACATAAACAGTCGCTCCTTTTACCATAACTCTTTCGTCGAGTTTGGATGATGATTACTTAATTGTGAAATCATCATCTAAAGTTGAGGAATCGTGTGGAATCATCCACCAAGGAAGACGAATCATCTTCCGAACACATAATGTGTAAAAGCTAAAAGGAGCGACTATTATTTAATTGCTCCTTGAGTATATCACACCGAATGCGATCGTGCAAGATCGTTTTTTCGGACGCAGAGGAATAGTCTAGTACCTTCTTTGTTTCCAGATATCCCTTTGGGGACAGCGATAAAGTAGCCGTCATTTCTCGCTGATTCAGTCCAGATACAACAATCCCCGTTTTCATTAAATAATTGATAGCAATGTTGAAAAACTCCTTATATCGTGCAGGCATCATATCGCGGCCAATCAGAAACTGTTTTAATCCCTTATACAGTTCGTCTCTCCCAATTTTCTGAAAAAAGTAGATGAGTTGCGGAATAAAAGCAATATAAGCGGACAACTCCTGAAGTGAGTTATTTCTGCTTCCAAAGAACTTTTTATGAAGTTTACGAAAACACCGTTTCAAATCATCGACAAGTCCATTAATGTCCGGAGATTTATAATATACCAGCCTATCAGGATAGCTCTTTTTAATGTGCTTAACTGGTCCCATCATAATGAAACTCTTGTCCCGTCGATATTTAGAATTAATTACGACTACTAATTTGCTTTTGATGTTTTCGTTTTGAACAAAAGCACCTAATTCCACTGCAGAGCCCATACTCTCACATATGATGCAAATGATATCGGCATTCTCAGCCAGAAGATTCTCGTATTCTAAAAGATCGGAGGTTCTGTTTCGATTAAGCATTTCCATAAAGAGATCCTCTGGATACAAGATCTGGAAACGCTTTCCTTCTACAATCCGACGCACATCATCCCTGATGCAGTGAGATCCCGTGCCACCACAAAGGAAGACGAAGCAGGATTCACTAAAAGTGTGGCAAAAAACATCCTTATATATAGACTCATATATCGAATTGGGATACATCGCGATTCTCAACCCCTTTGAAGCAGTCTAATGAAGAAAGCAGATTAATATACAGTATAATAATTATAGCATGGAAATAGGGATAGTAAATATTAAATGTATAATGATTTGACAGATTAACTGATAAAATAATATATTTATCACCCTGATGGATTACTGTTGTTTTTCATGCATCTATAATTATGTTAGAAACTATAGCGAGGAGCAACGAAATAATGACTAAAGAGAAAACACAGAAATCACTGGTACCTAAAGTTACTCTTATTGTTACAATCATTGGTATTGTTATTTCTTTATTTGCGGGTGCATTTCAAGTAGTAATAGGTTGTATTTCAAATCAGAACCAAGAAAGTGAAGCGGCACCTTACTTTGTTGCATCTTATGAGAAAGTGATCACAGCTGATAATTTGGCTTATGCATGGTCTATAAAAAATACTGGCGGAAATATACGCAGTGTTAAGTGTCGCTATGTAGATTATTTGAAGTCTTATTTTGAAGATGAATCGAAAGAGATAACTGATGAGAAATGGATTAAAATAATAATAGAAGATGAATCTGTAAAGTATAACAGCAAAACAAAATCAATTCCGATTATTATGAATCTGAACACACTTATGGGAGCAATTGAGTATACAGAACCTATTTTATTGTATAATGCTGACGAATCCCTTTACGGAAAACACCAAGAGAAACAAACGGGAAAGTATTATCCTCCTAGTTATTTGGGATTTGAGTATATACATTGTCTTGTTATTGAATACAAGGATTACAAACATAGAGATAAACAACTTGTTCTTGAGATTCTTCAAGATCCAGAGCTTGACAACTATGAGATAAAGGAAAGAAATGATCTTCCAAAAGTACCTGAGAATGCGACTTTTTATCTTGGTCATTCTACTAAATTTGATGTTGGCAGTAAGGTTTTTGATCAACATCATATTAAATATCAAATAGTTGATGGCGAATTTAGTTTTCCTCACTGAATGGGCATAAACTGAAATAAACTCAAATGGATGTATCTGACATAAAAGATATCAACATGATAGTATAAAAGGCGCGTTTGAGAACGATACAATCGCGCCTCTAAATTATTAGATAATAGCTAAATTGTTTAAAACCCCCTTGACAAAACTCATCTTCGTGGCCTTTTTCCACCTGAGCTGTTCCTAAATGGACTGTTTCCGTTTTACTGTTGTGGTCGAACACATGAACAAACAGCGGTCTACAGATATTATATGAAAGACACAAATAACAAGAACCTTGTTGTTTGTAAAAGAATACAATAAATGCATGTGTTTACATAGCACAGCAGTAAACTCATCATGCTTAAAAAGAAATATGTCGTTTATACTTGATATATTTCTTTTTGCGTTCGACATATTTCCGATTCGTGATATATATGTTCTCTACAAATCAGCTTTTGATCCTTGTTTTATTGTAAAACGAGATATACCGGTCAAGTGCATCACAGAACTCCTCAAGCGTGGAATAGGAATACATCAACGGAAGCTCTGCCTTCAAATGACCGAAGAAAGACTCGATCCGGGCGTTGTCAAAGCAGTTGCCGGCACGGGACATACTCTGTATAATGCCGTGTTCCTTCAGAAAAGAAGCATATTCCCTATTGCGGAATTGTGCGCCTTGATCTGAATGCAGAATCAATCCTTCTCCCGGTTGACGATCGAGTATAGCAGCCTTCACACAAGCAACAGCACTGCGGGCTTCCATTGTTGGCAAAATCTCGTGTCGAATGATGCTTCCGTCGTATAAATCCATAATGCACATCAAATAATACATCTTTGAAGCGATGTGGAAGTATGTAATATCCGTTGTCCATTTTTCGTTAGGCTTATCCGCGAAAAAGTCTTGCCGCAGTATGTTTTTCTTCTCACTTTGGGCTGTCCATTTGTTTTTCCGGACCACATACAGCTTAGATTGCAAGTTGTTCTCTCGAAGAATATGCTGCAACCGTTTATGATTGACGATTATACCTCTCTTTCTCAAAGCCTTATCAATGCGTCGGTATCCGTAGGTTCCTCCGCTTGCATCATAGATTTCACGGATCGTACTTCTCCGGTGTTAGTTAATATGATGGAATAATAGGGGGTTATGCGTTCTATAGTACGCCGATTCCTTTTGTTTTTTGAACGAATTCGACAAACTTTATTTGAAGTAAAACAAATAATGAAATGAGGGAAAGTGTATGAAGGTTTTTATTAGTTGGTCTGGAAACAAAAGCCATAGGGTAGCCTTAATCTTTAGAGAATGGTTACCGTCTGTAATTCAATCAGTTGTACCTTACGTTTCATCGGAGGACATTGATAAAGGAGCTCGTTGGAGTAGTGACATTGCTAAAGAATTAGAGGATTCTACCTTTGGAATTCTTTGTGTGACAAAAGATAATTTGAATGCCCCATGGCTTTCTTTTGAGGCTGGAGCCCTTTCCAAAACGATGGATAAATCTTTTGTTTCCCCTTTCCTTTTTGATATGAAGCGGTCAGAAGTTAATGGCCCTATCCTGCAATTTCAGTCAACAATTTTCGAGAAAGAAGATATAAAAAAGCTTCTTTCTACAATAAACAAGGCTTGCGGAGAGGACCAGCTCCCAGAATCCATGTTAGAAAAGGCATTTGAAGTATGGTATCCTTCGCTAGAAAACGAATTACAAGAAATTCATAGCATAGGCGACGAAGACTCTGAAGCGACCAAAACAGATATTGAAACTCATATGTCTTCAATTATTGAAGAATTATTAGAATTATCAAGAGACAATCAAAAACTCCTTCGGAATCCAGACACAAAATTGTATGATAGTATAGAAGGTCTAAAGGAGAGAATAGAAGGCGTATTATTCAGGATTGAGAGAAACTCTGAAATTGAGGATGAGTTGCAAGAGTACTATAAACTAAGAGCATATTCATTTTTAATCAATATAGGTTAATGCAACATCCAACAAATAAACAAGGATGAAACATGGAGGAAAACATGAGAAGCATACTGTCAAATTTCCCAACTGAAACATTGATTCTGCATAAGCCATCAGGTGATACATATAAAGTCATTGGGTTAGTTGATTCCTCAACGGTTTTTAGTGATGATACCTCAATCCCTATTGAGACCAATGATTACTTTGAACGAAAGCTGCCTAATGGCGTCATCGAATATTACAAAGTAATTGATGCCGGCTTTTATAAAGGTGCGCACGGAGTTCCAGACAACTATCAAACAAAGGTTCAGCAGATTCAATCCCCGATAGAATATCCAAGTGAAAGCAATAATCGTGAAAAGATGATTTTTATCAGTCATTCTTCAAAAGACAAGGAGTATACAAAAGCTTTTGTGGATCTCTTGTTTACGATCGGGCTTAATGATGAGGATATCGTATGTTCTTCCTACCCGGGGCTCGGCGTTCCTCTCGGCAACAGTATCTATGAGTGGCTTGTTGCAAAGTTCCAAGAGTACGATCTTCATGTGTTCTACTTCCTTTCGCACAATTATTATAAATCTGCAGCGAGCCTAAACGAAATGGGCGCAGCATGGGCAATGAAGCAAAGATGGGATAGTATTTTGCTCCCCGGCTTTGATTTCTCGGATATATCCGGGTGTTTAGATACAACGCAAATCGGAATTAAACTGGACGGTGATATAGATGAACTTAAACATCGGCTTGGCGAATTAAAAGATAGCATAGTAAAAGAATTTGCTTTGCGACCGATTAGTGCTACACGGTGGGAGAAGGCACGGGATGGCTTCATCAAAAGAGTTAGTCGTATCGAGTATAACAACTCAGGTGATGAGGATCCCAATGTAACAGCCTCTCCTGTTCATAATGGTGAATCTATTTCCATTTATGCATGTGTAATGCTGATGTATGCAGCCGCATATTATGGACAGATTAAAGTCGTGCATTCAATTGACGGAACATCATATCAAGCGGGAAATACTCCAATGGAGAGATCACAACATCCTAGAGAATTAGCAATATGGGATGATGCTGTAAGCTATCTGATTGCTAATGGGTACATAAAACGTGCTGATACAAAAGGCGTGTTCTATCAGGTCACTACAGCGGGATATAAAGTTGCTGATAGTTTTAAACAAGACAACGATTTAGATATAAACATGTCACCATCGGAGATTCTCTTGGAATTGGGTGAGTAACAGAAGCACAAAAGATTTGTTCTTTATGCAAGCCGTCAGGTAGTGATGAAACATAAAGAGGCGATCTGATTAAGACTCGAATTCTTTGTCATCGATAGTGTCATCACAAACTGCGAGAGAATAAGATTCTAAGCAAAGAGGTCATCACTGTATAATTGGAATCAGCTCGAAATGTAAAGCCGTAGAATCTGCGGCGCAGTAGACATAGATAAGCGAATGTTCTTGTTGACAATTGACAAACTATCATTGGAATGATATAATTCGGATGTATCATTCCAATGATAGGAGGAGCCACTATGGAAAAGATCACTTTGTTTCACGGAAGCAATCAAATCGTTGAATTACCGGAGCTGTCACAGGGGAATATACATAATGACTATGGGCAGGGATTCTATTGCACCCGGATTGAGGAGATGGCAAGGGAATGGGCGTGCAAAAATCAGAAGGATGGCTTTGTAAACCGCTATGAGTTGGATTTGGATGGATTGAATGTACTGAATCTGTCAGACGGGAACCACACCGTGCTGAACTGGATCGCGATTCTTCTGAAGAACAGAACCTTCCGCCTGCGCTCGCCGATTGCCATTGACGCTCGGGAATATCTGATCGAGCATTTTGCAATCGACACCACTGCATACGATATCATCGTAGGATATCGTGCAGATGATTCCTATTTCCAGTATGCGGAATCCTTCGTGGAGAACACGCTGCCTTTGCGCAGTCTGAACAGAGCATTGACGCTTGGTAAGCTCGGGTTGCAAACCGTTCTGGTCTCTGAAAATGCCTTCATACAGATCCGCTTTGTTGACGCAGAACCCGTAGATAAAACGATCTATTATCCGAAGTTTTTTGAACGGGACACGAATGCGAGGCAAACCTATATGGCGGAGATTGCGAAGAGCAGGTCTTACAGGGATGATATCTTTGTACTGGATATTCTGAGAGAGGAGATGGCAAATGATGACCCGCGCATACAGCGAATCTTATTTGAGTGACGCCAAAGATCGCCTGTCGCAATGTTTCGATTATCTGATCAACGACTGCGGCATGAAAGCGGATTGGACCGCATCGATCTTTCTCTCTTCCGGATATGCAGAGCAGTTTGAACGGGGTAACCCCGCGATCCTTGCGGGTATGTCCGGCATCGAGCTTGCGAGGGCTGTGGTGGAGGCGACCTATCAAAAGAAAAAGCTGCCGGAGCCCGGATATGCCGAAGGGCTTTCTCCTGCGTATTGGGCAGGCTGGGCGCTGGCGGAGTATCAATGGTTCAGCGGAAAACGTTTCAAAGACATCTTTGAGCATACTAAGCTATCCGATATCATCACTATGTACTCTGTGTACCACGAGATGGACATCTCCAAGTTCATTGAGACAATGGATGAAAAATGTGCGACGGTGCTGCCGGAATGCAGGTTGAAAAAGCTGCGGGAAAGTCGTGGACTCTCCCAGGCGGAGCTTTCCAAGATCTCCGGCGTCAGCCTGCGCTCCATTCAAATGTACGAGCAGCGCGTCAACGATATCGACAAAGCCCAGGCGCAGACGATCTATAAGCTGTCGCGCGTGATTGGCTGTGCGATGGAGGATTTGCTGGAAACGCCGATGGAATGATTTCTACGTCTAACGAATTGATAGGACGAGCTCAATGATAATTATGAAGAGGATAGAATTATGGATATAGAGGAAATCAAAACTAATTCACTAACACTAACCGACATGCTCTTTGAAAAAGAAGCAACCCAGAGTATTGATTACATATCAATTGATGATTATATTTTGTCTACTTTCGGGTTTGAGAAAAGCACGCTTACGGACTTGTCACCAGAACTGTTAAAAAAGAATTTTATATTCTTAATGTGCCATATTGCAAGGGATATTAAAGAAATTGGAGAGAGACTGCTTAGTTATAAAGCAAAACATACGTCCTTACAGAATACAAAAACCAATGCTGCCGAGTTTGAACGTAGAAAACTTGTATATTTTAGCGATATAAATAAGGAAGCAATTGGAGAAATCTGTTCCTTCATAGCAAAAGGTATTCCCGAATTTCTTAAAGATTCGCCTTATGATTTATTGAACCGTGAATGTGAGCGCGAAGGCTTATCCAATTTTTTCTTCCAGCGCCGGTATAAATACGCATGGTACAGATCATATTATTCTGTGGATTATCCTTATGGAATATCGGTTAAGTTGAATCAATATGTAAAAGAGAAGTATTCTTTAACTGAATCACTTCAAGAGGAACAGAGACTCATGGATTTGCATTCTCGAAATCCAGAAGCGTTTTGGAAATTAATGAATAATTACGTTGATCATGACGATGTTATGAAAAGGATACTTGAACGTGTCTCAAACAATTATCACTTAAAAAAGCGTCAAGAAATCTTTGAAACTTTAAATGGACTATTTACCCAGAAAAAATATCAAAGCTTTATTACACTTGGTCTTATCCAAGTTGAAGGACTATTTGATGATTACTGTCAAATTAGGTTTGGAGAAGGTGAAAACAACGGGACTCTTGTTGAAAAAGTTAAGAAGTCTTTATCAACAAATGAATATACTTTTTTACAAATGTATCCTTACTTTGCATTTGATGTTCCTCTATTAAGAAACGAAGTTGCACATAAAGGAATGCTCCAAACCGAGAACGCCGAGTTTTGGGCGTATAATCTTGTCCTTGATTTGAACACCTTGTCGCAATTAGTAAAAACAGAGAGTTATGATAAGTTTATACCTGCCATTATGACCTTTGATGAATTACTAAAATGGGATCCAGAGAAGAACACAACAAGTGAGCTATTCGACGCGCTTGTTTCTGAGCTTTTCATGGCAGACAAGATTGCCAATGAACACTTTTGGAGTGTTATCAAGCAACCAGAAGAATATAAAGATGAAATTATGTTCTACAAAATATGCGATTTACCAGAGGGAAGTATGGATTTGCCGGGAATAATTGACCTGCTTTCGCAACTTGTAAGAAGCGAAGGTTTATGGGGAGCAATGCATCGATTTGTTGCAAATCGTGTTACTCCATCGAATAAGTGGGATGAAGTTCTTGCGTTTGCAAAAAGGGTGAAAGACCAATACATTGGTTTACTTGAAGATGACGCAAAAAGCGAATGCATAGAGGTCGCGAAAATAGTTGGTTAGTTTACGGATTATATATCCTTTGGCTAATTAACCATGAGTATTTTTTGCGTGAAAAATCCCCTGAAACTGCCGATTTCAGAGGATTTTTGATACGAATGATCGGTTTCGAACCTGTGACCTCATGGTGCTAAACCATGTACTTTGCCATCTGAGTTACACCCGGATATTCAGTTTTTGCTTTGCTGTTGTGGCCAGACAGAGGTCTTCGGTTTTATGCGAAAAGTACAAAGTTCAAAAGCTCCTGTATTTGTAAGAGATCAGAATGACGCATAAGCATGCCGCAGCACAACAGGACGCAAATCGTGATTTGAAAAAGAAATATGTCAATTAACATTGATATTCTTCTTTTTGAAATCGACATATTTCCGAACACGAAACAGGACTTCTCAGCAAATCATGTTTTGATCCTTGTTTTATTGTAAAACAAGATATACCGGTCAAGTGCGTTCTGGAATTCATCAAACGTAGAATAGGGATACATCAGCGGAAGCTCTGCTTTCATATGGCCGAAAAAGGACTCGATCCGTGCGTTATCAAAGCAGTTGCCAGCACGGGACATGCTCTGTACGATCCCGTTCTTTTCCAGGTAAGCAGAATACGTCTTGCTCCGAAATTGACTGCCTTGGTCTGAATGAAGGATCAGTCCTTCGCCTGGATGACGATCAAGTACGGCCGCCTTCACACAATCCACCGCGCATGTGGCTTTCATTGACGGAAGTATTTCGTGCCGAATGATGCTTCCGTCATATAGATCCATGATGCACATCAAATAATACGGTTTAGATAAAATGTGAAAGTAGGTAATGTCGGTCGTCCATTTCTCGTTGGGTCGTTCTGCATGGAAGTTTTGCCGCAGCAAATCTTTCTTTTTGCTTTGAAGCGTCCATTGATTTTTGCGGACAACGTAAAGCTTGGATTGCAGATCATTCTCCCGAAGGATGCGTTGCAGCCGTTTATGGTTGACGATGATCCCCCTATTCCTTAAAGCTTTGTCCATGCGGCGATATCCGTAGGTTCCACCGCTTGCATCATAAATTTCACGGATCGTTCTCAATAAATCATCATACTTTTTGACGTTTTCCTTGCGCTCTTGGCTTGCCTTCCACTTATAGAACCCGCTTCTAGATACGTTTCCCAACATACACAGTTTAACAACCGATTCACTGCTCCATTCATTGATCAGTTCATACTTTTTGTTAGGCCGTTGGATGTCCAACGCACGCGAAAGGAAGGTGTTTTCAGAGCGAAGCCGTTTGTTCTCCCGATCCAATTCCTGACAATATCGATAGAACTCATCGGCAGTTGGAAAGCTAACGGCGCAGCGTTTTCTTCTTCTGTCAAAGCTGCTTTCTCCAAACACACTATAATTGATTACCCAATATCGAACGGAGGCCGGGCACCGTATTCCTAATCGTTTGCAGATCCGTCTTGCACCCATTCCTTCACGATAGTAGAGACGCAGCGCTTCGCGCTTGACTTCATCGCTATATATCACCATATGCACCCCTCTGCCTTTTTCACAAGTATAACACTATTATAACCGATTTGCCAAACAGGAGGATAAAAGACGGCTGACCGGTTCGGTCAACCGTTTGAAAAGTGTCCACTTTTGGGGTGCAGGTCATTTATATATGTGTCATGGCGATCTATTTCACAATCCGCTTCAACTCTATCCGGCTGAGTTGAAACCGAACTGAGGATTACGTAATGATTCCTACCACGTATTTCTTTCCTTAGAGCATCATTATATTCCTTCTTTGAGACAAATGCAGGCTTATTCTTCTTGGTAAACTCATGGACTTTCTCATTTACCCATCCCAACATTGTTAAGAATAATTGATCTGCATACTCAGGAGGAATTAATTGTTCGTAAAACTTCCTTTTTAGTGTTTCATCATATGTTCCGTTATGCAAATCAATTACAAATAGCTTAACAACTTTAATGAAAGTAGTACGGTGTTCCTTTTGGTAACAGTAATCTATATAATACTCCACATATTCACGGGAAGCAATTCTTTCTTTTTTCAAAGTATCTTTTAGCAAAGTATATGCATCATCTATTGCTTTTTCTGCTTCGCTATCTGTTGAAGCGGTTCTGAATTGTTCTGGAATCTCCCCTATTGCAGTTGTATCCGATGATACAACTATTAGTTTTAGGGCATCAGCCCTCATTTGCCCTTCTTCCAAATATTTACACCAATTGAAAAGGGTCTTCCAAAGTGATATCGAGCGGTTTGATACTGGATTGTTGTTGGATAATGTGCTCTTGATTTGCTCAGCAACGACACTTCCATCATGCTCAAGAGAAACATCATCGTATGCCTCTACGCTTATGACACAGTTTTCATCTGGTGCTTGTATAAGCTCGAATAAGGCGTGTCTTACCTGAAGAAGAAATGCTTCAATTTTATCTGGTACATGTGTTCGATCTTTCATTCTGCTTACCTCTCAAATTGTATGATTTCATTACATCCGGCATTGAGACTGTTATCAAAAGATCTTTGATGCAAGTGTCCGTCTTTTTATCGACTCATGTGCACGACAAGGGAATGATAGACGGCGAAAACATACTCGGAGTTCCATGCTTATTTCATGCACACTTTGTGGTGCAGATCAATCATATTGTAATATTATTCCATTGTCAAGTTCCCATATTTAGCTGAAGCAAAATGTATCGCATCGCATCAAAGGCGTTGCTACACGCAAATGCTTGTATGTAATCTTTAATCGTGTCTTTATCTAATTCTCCAAATTGCAAAGCATCCCAACTATTTTTCTCAGCACCCCAGTCACAAATTCCCTTGAAAATGGTAAATGGTATTGATCTTTTTTTTGTTCTTTGGCAAGCAAAATGTATCCCGCTTGCTTCCATTTCTCCCCCAATAATTGTTTGTCCGATTTTTCCCGCAGCATCTACAAGTTGTTTCTTTTCTTCTGCATCGCTGAGGACAGTCCCACCTGTCAGAATTGATCCGAAGAACCATTCAAAGTCACCAACATCCTCGGGTGGAGATTTCCGATCTAGAGGATGAAGTTGTGCGATCAAGTTTGCATCGATTGTATATGTATCATCAGGTCGCAATTTGATTGTTCCGTCTGTAACCTTATTGAAACTATCATAGAAAACCAGGTTCTTAGCCACTAGAACATCACCTAAAGATTGCTTACTTGGGTCAATTCCAAAAGCAACGCCGACTGAAAAGACATATTTCGGTTGAAAGCGATCCAAGGCAGAATCTACTGCGTTGAATGAGCCATACATCGTAAATGATGACATATCGTTCGGCCAGATATGGACTACAGAGATATGACCAATCGTAGCAAATTGATATAAAAGACCATCGATCACAAATGAATCAAGCTTTTGCCCATTATTCTCTTGCATCAAGCGCCATGTCACAATTCGACCTTCGACGGAATTAGCACTAAGGAGCAACACATCGCAGTTTTTGATCCTTTCATCAAAAGTAATCCTTCTCATATTATTGTGCCCCGGTACATTCAGCTTTTTTCCAAATTGCTGTCTTATTTGTACCCCGTGTGTACTCCAAAAACTTACAATATTATCCCGTACTTCTTCTCTATGGGCAATCTGCTCCATAATTCTTTTTTCCATCTCATGGTTAATTTCAATGATAACTTTTTCTTCATCTAAACTCACAGTAATGTCCTCCTTTTGAATCATGCATAGAAAAACCGGATTTTCCTTTAACCCCAATGTCAACAAATGATTACGATAATGTGATATTAGGTTATCTTTCTGTATTTTCAAAAATGTCTTTTGCTTCTCTTGAAAGACAGGCAGACAAATATTGGTATTCTTAATAATTTGATAGTCTCTGATAGAAATGCAATCACAGAAGTTACGACTATAGTAGAAACAGTAGAGTAACGCTATATCGAGTGCTCTAGTCGCATATCTTTTTTTGTCATCTAACAACCTTCCCAGTCGATTCTCTCTTATCTTTTTCCACGGTCTCCCTTCATCGTCTTTATATTCGTAGCCATCCTCCGCGACATCACCAAAAAAGCACATCCCCCAACCACGATTTCTAATTTCTTCTGGTGTGCCTGGCGTAAGCTGTTTTGCAAAAGCAAGCGTGTACTGATTGTTAGGGTCGATTGGTGCCATTCCATAAGCGATTCCAAGAGAAAGCATAGTATCCGGCTCATGGTCGTTCACATATTCGACAAATACTGTATGATTAACTTGTTTCAGTTTCAAAACAAAATAAATGATTTCATCACGTAGTTTCAGAAAGGACTTTTCTTTTGGCAAATCTAAGCCTTTGAACTGCGTTTCGATATCTTTCTTTCCCTGATAGGTGCTTTTATAGACGGAGAATAGATTATCATACATCTTTTTGCAATCCTCTTGCTCCATTCCGGAAAGCACAGGTTTAAGCATATTTGTGATATCATCATAAAAAGTTTGCGAGTACCACCATACAATTCTATCTGGATGATTCAATGCAGCATCAATCATTGCATTTACAATGAAATAAACTAAGAATTCACGGTGATAGAACTGCTGAATGCCACCGTTTCTATTTGGTATTTGAAGTAAGCCACGAAATACAGACACTTCCTTGACGAATGTTGGATGTTTTCCTATATACACATCCAACGCAATATTTCTCATATACTCATAGCTGGTCTCCCTATCAAAAGTATATTTCTTTTCTTTGCATTCCCTATCTATCCATTTATTAAGAAACAATTCTATCAGTTCATACTCGTTGTGTATACCTTCAAGATCATTATTCTCAGCTATAAACAAAACCATTGTAGCAAATAGCGGACGATACAGGAGAGATTTAAGGTTTTCTCTAACTTTGTTGATTCTTTGTTTGATAACCATACGATCATCATTTTCTTTAAGACACTGCTCTACAAATTCATCGAAATCATCAGGCTTCCAAAACCCTACCTCAACACATTCATCGAATACCAGCAAAGTTTCATCTTCAAGTCGCTCATAAAAACTTGGTCTGCAGGATACCCAAAAAATAACACCAGCTTTTTCTAGATTCTTAATCAAAACTGACGCGCTTTTGCTATCACTTTGGAAGGCTTCTTCTAATCCATCTAGAAGAAGGATCTCATTAAGTCCTTTACTACTTTTAATAATTCTTCTAAGATTTCGCCGGTAAAAAATCACGTTATTAGTATGTGACTGTAAATCTGGTGCAAAAATGTAGCGAAAAGGCTTACCTGAAACAGATGTGTCATTTAAACCAATGCCTGTATAGAGACGTAAAAAGGTTGTTGTCTTACCGGTACCGCCTTCGCCAACAAAAATGATGTTGCTGTTATTGTATTCTCTGTAAATACTTTCAATTCCAGTCCGATCTTTATTACATTTCCGAAGGTGAAAACGTGGTTCAATGTATGCATCCTGTAAAACAGAACCTAAGGATTGATTATCCTCAAAAGCACTAACTGCAGGACGGTTTCGTATCCTGCTGATAATCCGCTCTTTAAGCAGCAAAAGCTTTTTTGATTTATTCATGAATATCATACCATCAACTCCTAATTGTTTTCATTGAAAAGCTGTATTGGAGTATGCCTATGCAACTTTTCTAGTGAGCTCTCGCTTATATTAGAATCCCGATAGAATAGCAGTATCCTGTCTAAAAGCATCATTTTCACCTTTTCTATAATATCTTGGTGATATTTTTATTGCGTCAGTATTCATTATGTCTTCACGAATTCTCCTCTAATATATTATGAAAGAAGATGTTGTGGTCAATTGAATTCTGATCACCCCTTATAATACTTTATAACACTACAAACCAACAAATAATCCGTTCGAATAATAATATATTTTGTCAATTATATCTTGCTGTTTCAGTCGTTCATTCGACTCTTCAGAAAGAAGATGTATCATATAGACTGTAACTACTTTTTTTGCTATACTATGTTTATCTTTGAAGAATCCTGCAAAATGAGCAGATAAAAGGAGTACTTATGGCAAATCGACATCCAAGTATTACATGGCCGGTTTTCGAAATGTGCAACGAGAATCATACAGAGGCGTTTGAAGATATGACGCGAAAGCTGTTTAATGCTCATTTTGCTGGCAACCAAGAATTGATCTCTGATGGCATTAACCCTGGTATAGAAGTATTGCCAGTGTTAGAATGTGAAGCGAAAGAAGGGAACCAAAGAAAGAGGATTAGTTTTCAATCAAAATACTTTGGCAAAAAGAATAGCTATTCGGATATCATGGATTCTGCAGAACAAACTGTCAAGCATTATCTAGGGAAGATTGACAAGGTATATTTGTTTTGTAACAATGATCTACGGGTTACATGTGATGGATATAAATCTGCCGAAAAGATTCTTTCGGATGCTGGGATTGAACTTGTACCAATAACAAATAAAAGGGTTCTTGATCTTGTTTTTCAATATCCTCCAATATACAACTACTATTTCAGACCGAGGGATATCCCGGATTTAGGTTGTGACGGTCAACCTAGTTTTACGATTGCCCAAATAGTGGCTAAATTGTCAAGCGCTCCTTCTTCCGAAGAAATGCCATCGCTTGATCCTGCTCTTTTAGAGAATCTCATACATGAGAAACTTGTGACATGCCAAAAGCATATTCTTAATCTGGAACTGGATCAACTAAAAGCCGAATTAGATAGATTACTCTCTCATAACTTAAGTGGAATTGAGGGCAGTGATACTTTACTTTTTTATCAGAATCTTCTAAATGTACACGAAGGAAAAACTGTTGAGCAACTGAATGTAGATGAAAAGCATAGAGCGGAAATAGATTGGCTAAGGGAGTTCTATCTGAACCCATATGAAATCTCGTTTAGTGAGTTTATAAGACATTCCGATGTAACGCAAGTTTTCATATTAAATAAATTGTTTGCCACAAAGAAATGGGCTGTAATCATAGCCCTTTATGAGCAAAAGAGCGGGGTGGAGTGCATTTGGGAGCAGATGGAACTTCACTATGGTCTTTCGCTCTTTAATTTACAAAAGTATAAAGAAGCAAGTTGCGTATTGCATGGGCTGTTTGATAAGACGAAGGCTCCTGCACATGAAATGTATTCAAAGTTCGCGGACATTCAACTTTTAAACAGTTCATTCAGGGCTGGAATGGCTGCAAATAACAACGCACTGGCTGAATTGATCTCCTCTTTAAATACTTTCAAAGGTATTAAACAATACCAATCTTCAGAATTATTAGTAGCCTTGCTGACAATGGAGTCATACTATTATATTGGTATGTCAGATAAGGGGTATTTGGAAAAGGCAATTTCTGCATATGACACATTCTCGAATAATGTCCGAAATGATGCCTTTGTGCGATTCTATTATGCGTTGTGCATTGAGTACAATGGAGACGTAGAGAAAGCGATAGCATTATATGAAACAATGCAATGGAAAGCCGATGAGACCACAGCGTATAGATATTTGTCTTGTCTCATCCTGACCGGTCAAAACGAAAAAGCATGGCAACAATATGGATTATTAGAAGACAATTCAAAAACTGAAAGAACCTATGCGCTCTCATTGTTTGCGTTGGATAGAATAGACACTCAAAAGTCTCGTGATCTTGCAAAGGATTGGATCTACACGCATTCAAGTAATATATCAAGTTTCGTATCATTTATCATTTATGTGGATGATACGGAAACTATCTCTTCTCTGGTCGTGCCACAACTAAAGAAGTTTATTGCTGATGAAAAAATAAACAACCTATCTTTCCGTCAACGAGTTGAACTAATTATTTGGTTGGCACATAATGTCGAAATTGAAATCATGGAACCTGTTCTTTTGACGATTGATGATTTAGCATTACTTAACGATTTTACCATTAAAGGGATCTATTGGTCATTAGAAAATGCATGTCAAAAGTCAAACGTTTTCACGGACCGAGTCATGGAAACTACAACTATAGCACAAGCAATAGAAAAGATTGCAGACAGGTTTCTGAAAGCAGAGATTAAGAAAGAACTGTTTTTACGAATCAAAATTGCTTGTGTAACTGCAAGGAATAACAAAATCAGCTCATTAGCGTATTCAAAAGAACTGTTTGATCTTACACATGATGAAACAACCGCAAGAAATATTATCAATCTTCTAGTAGAGCGAAAAGAAGACGATGCTTCATCATATCAGCCGTATTTTGAGGCATTGAAAAATACTGAGGATCCTGATCAGTGCATGACGATTGCCGCCGGGTTATTGCTGCTCGGAAAAGAACAGGAAGCGGATCGGTATGCATATAGGGCAATTTACTATTTGAATGGAGAAGATAATTTCGATATCTATAATCGTTATTTCCATCTTGACAATTATAATATGCGATGGTTACAGGAAAATGAGACCGAACCAGTTCGTTCTTCAAAGGGAGATGCAGTTGTTACACTTGAGTCTTCATCTCCGTCTGACAAACCAGTGGAATGGGTTGTGTGCTTGGATTCGGAAAAGGAATTATCGCAGGATGGCAATAGAAGCATGGACATTCACCATTTAAATCCAACAGATACGGATTATCTTAAAATCAGGAGCGCAGGATTAAACCAAGTCGTAAAACTGAAGAATGGAACATTCCAAGTAAAACGAATTGTATCCAGAAAAAAGTTTTGCAGATCTTTTGTGTTTGGCAAGATGCAAGCAAACCCGGATAAATTCTCTGGAGTTATCTTATCCGTTTCGACCGAAAATCCAGAAGACATGATAGAACAACTTCGAAAGCTTAGTGATAGATCAGAGCAACAGAAAGCAAATTTAAGGATGTATCATTTCGAGGATACCAGTGTCGGCATACCTATTGAAGTCGTTGGTTTTATGGATTATGACCGTTACATTGGAACACTTACTTATCTGTTGGTTGAACCGGATGAAGCCTTTTATGCTGGAGAAATAATTTATGAGATCGATGAGGAACAAGACTTAAAATATATCCCTACGCTTTCAACCCTTGTGCTTCTAAGTATAATGAATAGGCTAGACATATTAGATATTATTAAGCAAAGAATAGTGATCCCACAGAGCTATCACTTGTTCTTTATGAAATTGCTTGATAAAGTACTTAACGAGAAAGCTATGGGAGCTAAAACGCTATTATTTAATGGGGATAAACCTGTAATAATAGATCGTGACCCCAAAATCTCTGATGTTTTGGAACGGATCATAGACTTCTGCGATAGTTGCGAGACGGCTGAAGTCACTGATATCGAGCGAATGGACTTTTCTTTTGCACAGGCATTAAGAGGAGAAGATTTGATGACGGCATTAAGGTTGAGTGTCATTCAGTTGGATGCTTTGATTTTGGCGAAGAGAGAGTCGGCTATCTATTTGAGCGATGATCTCTTTTTCCGCAAAATGGCAAACTGGACAGGCATTAAGCATTGTAATACCGCATCGATCTTACTGTTGCACGAAGATCAAGAATACCGGAATTCATTTGCAAAAGATCTTGCAAAAACAAACTATATTTATGTACCCTTAGCAGGTATTTCCTTTAAAACTATTCAAGAAATGCAAGATGATTTGTTATCCGGAAAAAGAAAAAAGGAATTCAATGTAGGATGGATTCAACAGTACTATGCAACAATGGATGCTGTTTTGCAACAGTTGCTCGGTCATTTTGAATCTGCCATGGAAAAGTCAACTGGCGATGATAAGATAACGAAGGAAAGTAATTAATCGGATAGCACCATCAGCGTTTGATTGAAAATAACAATTAGTAGAGACGTCAACCTGAAGGTGGTATCTTGTTTATGATTATGAGGTAATTAAGTTCGTTTTGTATTCCTTTTGACATATAAATCACCCCACTTGTTAGACATTATATCACATGTCTAACAAAAGGGGGTGCCGTTAAGATACGCGAAAGAGGATCTTAACGGTTCCTCTGGAAGTCAGAGCGCACACCATTAAATTATGAGAGAAATACCGCCTGCGGTTGGTTGACCGCAGGCGGGGCGACTTATGCCTTGATATACCTTTGATTACGACTGCTGGGCTTTTCGGGAATGGTCATTTTAATTTGCCCGGAGTCAAGCAAAGGTTTTAAATAGCGTATTGTAAAACTTTTTGTACTCTTGAATCCGCAATGCGCGATTATTTCAGATTTACTCCGTGCAACATTGCAGAAACTCAATATTTTATCTTGGGTGTTTACTTGGGTCTTATCTTGGGTGTTTACTTGGGTGCTCGCACCTAAGTTGTAGTTCACATTCTTAATCACAACAGTAAAAGAGGTCGGGGTCGAATAAAACGCTGGTCGGTACTCCTCCGTATAGCCGGGGAGCTTTGCGGTTTCATTGATAATTTTTCGAAGTCCGCTGCCGCGACGCTCCATATACCTCATGCGATGAAACAGATCCGCAATGATAGGGTTTCGCCGCTCAGATTTGATGTTGTTAATATCTTGATCCTGCACGTTTATCCCACAGAACATTCCTCCGGGAGACGTGATCTCAAGCCGGTCGTCAAACATATCGACATGGACTTCGCTGCCCATAATCAAATAGTCACGATGTATCAATGCATTTACCAACGTCTCAGTAATGGCCCTTTCTGCGTAGTCAGGTTTGTCAATTCGTTCGGTTGCCGTCTTTGCAAAGCGAACCTTTGAATTGGTACGGATGAAATCGCTTGTATTCTGCAACAGATAGATCAGATTACCCTCGAATTCTTTGTCATCAATGGCATCGTCATAGATGGAACCCTTTTCAAGACCGTTCCACCGAGTACAGAACACCCTTGAGTTATATACGATGTGCTGATCAGCGAGCAAAGATCCTGCCCGAGTCAACATATTTTCATTCGTGACAAGTGAGAACGACGCGTAGTCCTTTGATTCGAAATGCAGCTTCGTGCGTTGGAGATAGGTCGCTTCCAGGAGAGTAAAGCTATAGTCGTTTTTACTGAAATGCGTGGGAACGGCATCGTAGGTTTGATGTGTACCGCGAAGGATCAATTCATTAAGGATATGGTCCGGAGCCGGTACACTTTCGTTGCCAAGGCGCACAAACGCCTGCTTCACTCCGTCTGCAACATAGTAGTATGGAGTGGAGCTCCCTGGTTTTACAACCAAAGCGATATAGTCCTTGCCGTTCTCATGAAAGGGAGTCAACACAACATTTGGCATAGGAGAAATACGATCTTTTATGCTTCTTCCACCGCTTCTTCGTCCGCGTCTTCGATTAGTTGTAGATCAGCTCCGCTGCCACGATCTCCTCGGCGCGGCTGCGGATACTGTTCATCCGCTGTACCCATGCCATCTGATCGGTCGCTTTGAGCTGTTCCGTCACGCCCTCCGCCTGCGCCATTTTCCAGGTCAGCGCTTCGATCTGCTCCTTGCAGAGATCGTTGATCTCCAGAAGGTGCTGTGTGAGCTTGCCCGACAGCACGAGCGCTGTCAGTGTTCCGTCCTTCTTTTCCTCCAGATAGCGCTTCCGCATCCGTCCGTACTTGCCGATCGATCCCGTCGGTTTGGGATCGAGAACCAGATTCGGGATCTGTACGTTCCCGACTTGCGTGTAGGTCAGTTCCATTGCTTTTGCTCCTTTCGCTGTTCTTCTCACCTGCATTATCGCCGATTGTGTTTTCATTTGCGAGGATGTCGCGGGATTCTTTTTCAATCTGCCGGACACTGCGCTCAATCTGGCGTAAGATCATCTCGGAAATATCACTCGTCGCTTCTCCAAGCCGTGATATGGTTTCGATCGTATCGAATTGCGTGATCGGTTCAAAGTCATCGTCGGTCAGGTATATGCCGGCGTCGTAGCCGAGACGCTTCAATACCGTGTACGCGACGGAAACGCCGAGAAGCAGTTGGAAAGTGACATCCACACCGTCCGTCCCGGATAGCTCGCTGCCGCCGAGTTCCTTTAGAAGCGCGTCGAGATAATCCTTCTGGTTATCCGTGACAGCGTTCAGCGCTGTTCCGAACACTGCGGAGGTCAGATCGGTCACGCCGCCGAGATCTCCGAAGCTGTTCTCCAGTTCTTCCGAGATTCGGGCTTCCATATTCGGCGTTTGCTGCCACAGCTTTAATGGGGTGTTCTGCCGGGAGTTCGTGTCCGATACATCGAACACATACCGCAGATGCGGTTTCTCGCCTGACGTGTCGATCAGCGCGATTCCTTTTGCGCCTTTGTTGACCCAACGGTGCAGGCGTTCGTTCCACATTCCGATCTCCGCGCAGGCGGCGGCTTCAGGCTTTTGTGCATGGATCAGCACCTGATCCCGAAACGGGTATTTATAGAGCCATGCAGCGGAATCCAGAAACGCTTTCCAATGATCGGGCGAGGAGGCGACGGACAGAGTGGCGTCAAGTGCCAGGCGTGAAATACGTTCCAGTTTCGTTGCCATGCATGGCATTCCTCCTATTTTTCAAAGTAGTCTTTCGTTTGTTCTTTGTTGCGGTTCATGTAATCTTTCAGCGTCATCTGCTCACCCGGAGCAAAGTTCAGATCGTACTCTCCGAGAAGATAGCATCCGTTTTCATTCAGCGGTACTGGCTGATCGGTCAGAATCGTTCCCATGTGATTGACCGCGATATGCATTGCAATCTCACAGGCATACCCATCCTCGCCGTCGTCTCGGACTTCATATCGGTAGATACCCTCCGGTACGGTCATGGGATCAATCCTACAGTTGTGAAACAGGGCTGGATGATCAAACAGCTCGATGCAATCGAATTCTTCCATCCGCGCATCCAGAAAACGGGAAGTGGATTTGAACTGTCCGTTTTCGTCGTACATGGCGGGATTCGCGCCGGGCACGTCCCAGCCGAACATACTGCCGCAGACCATAGCGGCACATTGCGCCTTGGTCAGTTCATACTGTGCGTTATGGAACGCTGCGGTATCCTCGTTTCGCTTCCGATCACCGGATATGTTCCAATCGGACGGATAGTAGCCCGTCATGCCGCGACGGATGTTGACCAAATCGCCGGTAGAGGTAAGAACTGCCATGCAGGAGAAAGGGAGCGGAAACTGAAGTCCTGTTTTCTTTTCAAGCTGTTCCACAAGCGTGTCGCAGCGTTCGAGGTAGATACGGTATGCGGCCTGTTCCGAGGTTTCGGGAATGCGACCGTAAAGCGCATCGGGATTGCTCTGATCGTACAGACAGATCGCAAAGCGTTTCGGTGGGGTCGGGTATTCGAGAAGCATTACACCCTTGTCTCCGACAGGGAAGCGCTCCTTGATGTTGTAGGTTTCGATACTGTTCATACGTTATCGCTCCATTTCATCTCCGTTGGAGAACGTGAACTCATCCGTCACATACGGCAAAACAAGCAAGCCGCTGTTGGTTCGGATAAACACCTCCGGCTGTGCGAAAATGTCCCGATACTTTTCGATCAGATCGCCTGAAAGCGAAGTGAAATCCTCATCTCCGAGTCCGACGATCAGAAACGGACCGGCGATTGCGTCGTATATCTCGCCGTCATCGTCCCGCAGCGCACGGTTCAGTTCCATACCGAGCAGTTTACCGTCGTCGTTGCAAAGAATCGCAACGGGATCAGCATACGGATAAATTGCCTGTACGGTTCCTTCGACTTCGCTCTGTAGCGATTCCAGTCCGGGATCGATCTCTTTTACAAAAGGCGGCTTATATTGCTCAACGCGAAGTACCTTCATATTCGCGGTGCTCCCTTCCGGGCTTTGAAAGCGGCTGTCCTACCGGCTCAACCGTGTTGCCCTGATATTCCATCTGCTCGGCAAACTCGCAGATATGGTACAAGCTGCTGCCGATCTCTGCGTGATAGTCGTCGATGTACCGACAGACACGTTCCGCCGAAGATCCGTCCTTGCGCCGAATCCGGATCTTGCCGCCGTCCGGTATGCGGAACAGCTCGTGATAACGGGAATCAATGAACCGAATGCCTTTCTGCGCTTCCGAAAGATGCTGATCAAGCCATTCCCGCTTGTATGCGTAGATATAGGCGTTGTACTCGCCTTTGTTCGGGTTCAGTCGGCACAAATACGAATACTGCTCCGTATCCACGCGGATACCGAAGCTGCGTCCGTCTGCCATTTGACAGGACGGATGGCTGTAGCAGTATCTCGCAAGTGCCTTGCGATCCTTGAGAATCCCGCCGTATTCCGGATCGAAGCGCAGAGCTCGGATTACTTCGTCGAACTCGTCCTTAAACGTCTGCGTCTTCAGTTCCGTATTATGATCATCCCAAGTGGTGAAGAATCCATTGCCATCTGTGTCCATATCTGCGCGCAGATAACTGATCAGACCGCATCTCGATTCGATCGATGTTGACTGGGAATAGATGTAGAGTTGCTCGTTCGGGAGAATGTCCCATATTTCAAGATCCACTATGATTGACCTCCTTATTTGATTTTTTGAAGTGTGCTTTGCCACTACATATGGATTAAGCAACCGTTGAAATACAATTGGTGAGCCATCCCTGTTAATGTCAATCGGCTCTTTTGCTGGCTTGTAGAGTAAAGCTCTCATATATAACCTCCTCCGTGACGGTTCAGCATATTGGAGCGCTCGTGCCGTCGAAGCCAGTCAATAAGACTGCCTCTCAGAATAAAGGACTGTGTTCCGATTTCAATCAACGGGAAGGATCGATCTGATGCGAGGATAGAAACGGTTTCGCTTGAGAGATGGACGAAAGAAACTAAGTCTTCGAGCGACAAAACTAGAGGAAGAACGGTATAACGTCTTTCCTCTGTACGAAGTTGATTATTCAATTGTGAATACCTCCTTTTGATGTATTTAGATATGCATAACAAATTGTAGTTGCTCTTGCTTTCCGTTTGACGAGTAGACAGATTGAAAAGGTTTCATCATAATGAAACAAAAAAGGAGATGACCAGTATGAAATCTTTGTCTACCCTCATATCAGAATACTTGCACGCATGTGAATTTGAAAGGAAACTATCACCCGACACTCTGAAAGCATATAAGATTGATCTGGAACAGTTTGCGCACATGGCAGGCGAACTACCGACTGATAAGCAGCAACTGTTAGATTACATACAGTATCTGAATTCCAGCTTTGCTCCTCGCACCGTGAAACGCAAATTAGCAAGCATTCGTGCCTTCTATCATGAACTGCTGCGAAATGAGACCATCTCAGCAGATCCATTTATGAAAATTAACATGAGGATTCATTCACCGCAGCAAATACCGAGGATCATTCCAAAGCAGATCATGATGCGACTCCTAGAGAACGCTTATCGTTTGTACAGCCCAAATGATTCGCGGTCTATCCGGGATATACTGATACTGGAACTCTTATACTGCACAGGGTTGCGTGTCTCTGAGCTGTGCGCATTATCAACAGATACATTCATTGTTTCAGATGATGATGTCTCAATTCTGATTAAGGGAAAGGGTCAACGAGAAAGAACCGTAAGAATTACGATTCCGCAAGTCGTTCTAATTGCAAATCGTTATATCAATATTAGGGCAAAGAACAACAAAGCTTTATTCATGAATCGAGATAAAAAACCGTTATCGACACAGAGCGTTAGAAGAATCATCAACAAGTATCTTGCGATGGTAGCAGAAGACTATCATGCAACACCGCATATGTTTCGGCACACTTTTGCAACATCCCTTCTTGACGCAGGTGTGGATATTCGGATCATTCAATCGCTACTCGGCCATAGCTCGATTTCCACTACACAACTATATACGCATGTCTCGAACAACAAAGCAGCTACGATTCTTGCGGAAAACCACCCGCGAGGGAAGATGCTTTACTCGCTGTAACAGACAAAAGCAAGTCGAGAATCAAGGCTTGCTTTTTTGATAGATAATTACTTATTATCTGT
>JBGULC010000011.1:0-1833 GCA_045114775.1 Christensenellales bacterium
TGCGCGCGTCACCACGCCGTTCTGCGTTGTGACGGTAACGGTACGCAGACCGCTTTTCGTCTCAATGACGATCTCCTTTTTCGGGCAGATCCCGTTATCATAGAGATATTTTGCGACGCAGCGGATCGCGTTGCCGCACATATTGCCTTCGCTGCCGTCGAGATTGAACATCCGCATTTTTGCATCCGCACAGTCGGAGCTTTCGATCAGAACAAGCCCGTCGCCGCCGATGCCGAAATGACGGTCGGACAACTGAACCGACAGCGATTCCGGCGCAGATACGCGCTTTTCCATACAGTTCACATAGATATAATCATTGCCGCAGCCATGCATTTTCACAAACGGGATGCGGCGCTTTGCCGTGCGCAGAGAGTTCATATTCATCAGCTCCACATTGGAATCCCGATAGCCCGTGTGCAGACAGTTCGCAACTGCCGCCGCGGTATCGGTACAGGTCAGGCATGGGATGCCGAGCTCGACCGCCTTCTTGCGGATCTTCGCGCCGTCGCGTGCAGCCATGCGCGCATTCGCATCCGTAGATACAATATAGCGGATCGTGCCGTCTTCCATGCGTGAAAATGTTTCGGTATCGCCGGAGTGCAGCTTCTTCAGTTTGTACACCGAAAGACCGGCTTTTTCCAGCGCATTTGCAGTGCCCTCGGTCGCGTACAATTTGAAATCAAGCCTTGCGAATTTCCGCGCAATTTCGACGATATCCGGTTTATCCGCATCGCAGACCGTCAGAAGAACGCCGTTTGTTTTCTTCCCGTTTTCTTCGAGCCGGTAGCCAGCCGCGCGCAGTCCCTTGTAGAGCGCTTCGGTCAGCGTTTTGCCGATGCCGATGACCTCGCCGGTCGATTTCATTTCGGGACCGAGCTGCGATTCGCCGCCGATCTTCTGGAATGAAAATACAGGCACCTTGACCGCGGTAAAGGGCGGCGTTCTGTAGTAGCCCGTGCCGTATTCCATTTCGCTGAGCTTCTCGCCGAGGCAGACGCGCATCGCACAGTCGCAGAGCGGCAGACCCGTCAGCTTGCTCATAAACGGAACGGTTCTCGATGCACGCGGGTTGACCTCGATCACATACAGCGACTGACCTTTGACGATATATTGCAGATTGATCAGTCCGACAGCATGTAATCCGAGGCAGATTTTCTTCGTATCTGTGAGGATTTTCTTTCGCATATCATCATCAATATGCACCGGCGGACAAATTGCGATCGAGTCGCCGGAATGGACACCCGTGCGCTCGATATGCTCCATGATGCCGGGGATGAGGATGTCGGTACCGTCACAGATCGCATCGACCTCGATCTCCGTGCCGCGGATATACTGGTCGATCAGCACGGGGTTGTCGATGCCGTCCTCGAGAATATGCTGCATGAACGCATATACGTCGTTTTCCTCGAAGGCGATGTTCATATTCTGACCGCCGAGCACATAGGACGGACGCACCAGTACCGGCAGACCGAGCGTTTTGACGGCATCCGCGGCTTCATCCAGCGTATTGACCGTGCAGCCGCGCGGGCGTTCGATTTGCAGCGATTCCAGCAGCGCATCAAACCGCTCGCGGTCCTCCGCCAGATCGATGCTGTCCGCCGTCGCGCCGAGCAGCTTGTATCCGGCTTCCTCAATCGTGCGCGCAAGCCGGATCGCAGTCTGTCCGCCGAATGCCGTAACGACGCCGACAGGCTGTTCCAGCGCCAGAATCGAGAGCACATCCTCGGGCGTCAGCGGCTCAAAATACAGACGGTCGGCAGTATCAAAATCGGTCGAAACCGTCTCCGGATTATTGTTGATCAGCACGGCATCATAGCCTGCATGCTTCAGCAC
>JBGULC010000012.1:0-229461 GCA_045114775.1 Christensenellales bacterium
AAGCCGTCCTCCGATCGGAACCCCGCAAAGATCGCGCCTTGCGCCTGCGCAGGCGAAACGGTCCCGTCCGCGTTCGGCGTCAGTTCGACGGGACGGATGATCCCGTCCGCCGAGGGCGTCGCCGGGATCGCGTACCATGCGCCTTCATATTGCGCCGCGATCACATAAAAGCCCTCCTCCGGCTCCGGAACGGAAAAAATCTCCGTAACGGCGCCGTCCTTGATCGCGGCAAAGACCATGCCGCTGTCTGCGTCTGCGGGAACGGTAAAGCTTCCGCGCTCCAGAAGCAGCGCGCCGCCGCCTTCGATCCTACGTCCGGTCCCTTCATACACGGGCGCGGCGGGTCCGGAGGACCCGATCGCATAAAGCCCCGCGTCCGCCTGCAGTACGATCGCCAAGCGGAAACAGAGCGCAAGCTTCGAAAGCAGGATCTCGTCCTCACTGCCGAGTTTTTCACAAACCGCGTTGGAATAGTCGCATTGAGCCGAGAGCTCCGCGATCTGCTCCCCGGTGAGCATCGCCGCGATCGCCTTTCCCTCCGTCAGGTCGGACGGATCCTCGGCATTTCGCCAGTAATCGAGCAGGCGCCGGAAAACCGTATCGCCGCATTGCGTTCTGAGATATTCCGCGAACAGGAATGACTGTCCGTATGCGCCGACGTCGGTCGCGGTCGCGTCGAAGTTCCGGTAGCTCATGCCGAAGCGAACTTTGTCGGAACGTCCGTATGCATCGACATAGCCCTGTTCGACGACCGAACCCGGATAGGCAAACTCCTCCGCCGCCATGGCGAAGCCCTCGTTCAACCATGCGCCCGGCGTAAGCTCTTTTCCCAACAGCTCCGTGTTTGCGGGAGAAGCCAGCACGGCGCTTCTGAGGATCAGATGCTGAAACTCGTGCGCAAGCGTACCGTAAACAATGTTCGCCCGGTCTGCCATCCGCGTATTGACATTGATGATCGGCAGAAAATTGTAGCTCTCCGCATCGTCCGGGTCGATCACGGCGATCTCCTCCGGCGTATAAAGGTCATAAAGATCGAAAAAGCCGCAGATCGACGTGCTGTTCATCGTATAGGTCACAATATGAAGCTTTCCGTCGCCCGCAAGATCGCGGAAACCGCCGAAATACGCGGTATCGCTCGGATAAATGACCGTTTCGAACTGTTCGAGCATCGCCGCGGTCTGCTCCTCCGTAAACGCCCCGCTGTCGTCCTCCATCGCCCAGATACAGCAATGCTCGCCCTCCGCAGCAAGCCGGAAGGTCCGCTTATCGTAGCGATAGGTCAGCAGGTCGGTGCAGACCCAAAAATCACGGGTCGTCGGATCCTTAAGGTCCTGCGAAAGGTCCTTTCCCGTTCTGTGCAGTCCGGGCATAAACACCGCGTCGCCGGTCGGCTCTTCATCCTCCGGCATCTGTGCAATCGTACCCGAAAACAGCGCGCTGTCCTTCGTATCATACGACAGAGGATCGTAGATCAGAACATGATCTGCATCCATGGTATGCGGCTGCTCTTCTTCTCCGATCGCCGTCTGCGGGAACGTCGCAAAAAGAAGGATCGACGCAAGAAAAATCGAAAAAAAACGTTTCATGTTAAACTCCTACGAATACAGTATACCACGGATCTTCAAAAATGAAAAGCGGCGCGAAGGCCGCTTTCGCAAAATAAATGTAAGACGATTGTAAACAATCCGCGAAATAGGCTTATTTATCGTTCGGATCGGCCGTCCAGCGCATTTTTCAGGCGATAGAGCTTGCTTTCCTCCAGCATTGCGACGACGTGCGTTCCGTCCGCCTCATGCGATTCGGAAAGCACGTTTCCGATCTCATGCAGCACGCGGATCGCATCGTAGCGATCGTACGGAATGACCAGCTCCACGCGTTGCTGCGTACGATTGAGTTCGGCTTCAACGCGGGCAAGCAGCGTTTCGATCCCCATTCCCGTTTTTGCACTGATCGCGACGGCGTTCTCCTTTTTCGACGGGATCGCTTCTTCGAGGTCGCATTTGTTGTAGACTTCGATGCACGGCGTGTTCCCCGCGCCGAGGCTTTCAAGCACCTGTTCCGTCACACGCATCTGCACGTCGTAATACGGACAACCCGCGTCGACGACATGCAGTATCAGGTCGGCGTCCTTTACCTCCTCAAGGGTGGAGCGGAATGCCTGCACCAGATCGTGCGGAAGTTTGTTGATAAAGCCGACGGTGTCGGACAGAAGACACGGCGTCCCGTTCGGCAGCGTCACGCTGCGCACGACCGGATCCAGCGTAGCAAAGAGCTTATCCTCGGCAAGTACGTCGCTGTTTGAGAGTACGTTCAGAAGCGTGCTCTTGCCCGCGTTCGTGTAACCCACGAGCGCGACGACCGGCGTCTCGCTCTTTCTGCGGACGGAACGGCGCACGCCGCGCTGCTTTTCGACCTCCTTGAGCTCCTGTTCGAGCTCGTAGATGCGCCGATGGATACGGCGACGGTCGATCTCCAGTTTTTTCTCGCCGGGACCGCGCATGCCGACGCCGGATGCGCCTTGCCGGGACATGGCGACGCCGACGCCGAGAAGACGCGGCAGGCGGTATTTGAGCTGACTGAGTTCCACCTGCAGCTTGCCCTCGCGCGTGGTGGCGCGGCTCGCAAAGATATCGAGGATCAGCATCGTGCGGTCGATGACCGGCGCGCCCAGGATGCTTTCAAGGTTCCGGATCTGGATCGCGGTCAGTTCGTCGTCAAAGATGAACACGTCCGCCTCCGTAGCGCTGCCGATCAGCCGCAGCTCGTCCGCCTTGCCGCTGCCGACGTAAGTGCCGTTGTCGACGGGACGCTTGCGCTGCCGCTCGATATGTACGACGTTAACGCCCGCAGTGTCGGCAAGCGCTTTAAGCTCCTCGAGCGTGTCGTAGCCGTCGTCGTTGTCGATACCGACCAGCACCGCGCGCTCGGGCTCCGCCTGCGTGACCGCATAGGCGGGCGCTTTAAGGCGGTTATCCGCTTCGATCAGGGCGTTCAGAAGCGCGTCCTGCGGCAGCCGGTCCGCGCGCATCGGGCCGTAGATCAGGGGTTTTCGTTCCTCTCCCTCCATCTCACCGACAAACGCAACGTAAACCGAAGTCGGTCTGCCGTCCCGCACGCCGACCGCCGCCATTGCGTCGAGCCGCATGGAGTTTAAGGTGCCGAGATCGACGTCGGAAAGATAGCCGCTGCCGTTCGGATGCGTATGGATGCAGCGTACGCCCGCAAGCCGGTCCGCATTTCGCACGAGGCGCATATCCGGCATGGAGACCGTGGTAGCGTCTCCCACCGAGACGTCGCGTACCGCGCCGCTGCGCGACAGATAAACGGATATCTCGCGTCCGATCCGTTCGGTGAAGTCGGCGAGCTTTTCAAGGAGCGCCGCCGACGCAAACACGCCGCTCGGTTGACTCTCGTCGTACAGCGTGCGCATCTCGTTCAGTATGGTGTCGCGGATGCCTGCAACGTTTCCGTTGATCTTTTTTTCTTCCATATCAGTATTGTACCATATCAATGACGTCGCTTGCAAGCAGCGCGCGTTCGCCCAAAAGGCGCATCGCGCGGTCAGCACTCGTTCCCAAGAGATACGCGCCTGTCCGCGCAGCATCGAAGGCGCCGAGTCCCTGCGCAAGAAGCGCGGTAACAAGCCCCGTCAGCACGTCGCCGCTGCCGCCCTTCGCAAGACCCGGGTTCCCAAAGGTCAGAAAAGCGGTCCGGCCGTTTGCATGCACCAGCGTCGTCGCGCCCTTCAGAAGCGTCGTACACGGAAAGGTCCGCGCCGCGCCGAGCGGATCGGACAGCACCTCGTCGACCGTCGTATCGAGAAGCCTTGCCATCTCGCCTGCATGCGGCGTGATCACGACGTTTTCATGCAGCTTGGAAAACAGCTCCCGATGCGCGGCCATCTGATTCAGCGCATCCGCATCCAGCACAAGCTTTGTTCCCGCCGCAAGCGCCGCTTCGATCACGGGGATCAGATCACCCTTGCCCGCGCCGCTGCCGATCCCGATCGCCTGCTTGTTTCGCATGGCGGACAGAACGGCGTTCAGCGCGTCCGCGCGCCAGTCGTCGGTTCCGGTCGGCACCGTGATCGCCTCCGGCAGCGCCGCAAAGAACGGACGCACCGGGTCGGGCGTGCAAACGGTCAATAGTCCCGCGCCGCCGCGCAGCGCCGCCTTTGCCGAGAGCAGCGCAGCACCGGGATAGGTTTTTGAGCCCACGCACAAAAGCGCGTGCCCGTTCATGCCCTTATGCGAATCGAACGGCCGCTTCGGCAGAAGCTTCGCAATATCCGCTTCGTCCTCAAAGAACAAGTCCGGTTCGGTCGGATCGTCGTACAGCTTCCGCACGATCACCTCGCCGCAAAGCGCGCGACCCTGTCCCAACAGCATCCCCGTCTTTTTCGCCTGCATCGTCACCGTGCAGGTCGCTTTGATCGCGATTCCCCGGACCCTTCCGCTGTCCGCGTCCAGTCCGGAGGGCAGATCTGCGGAAACGATCGGCCTGCCGCTTTCGTTCATCCGCGCGATCAGCGCTTTCACCCGCCCCTCCGGCGGTCGGTTCAGCCCGACGCCGAACAACGCGTCGATCAGAAGTTCGTTATTGTCAGGCTCCCAATCCGGCAGGACCGGAACGCCCTCTTTTTTCGCTTCGGCAAGATAGTACGCCGTGTCCGGCGTGCAGCTGCTATCGTCGCCGCAAAGGACGATCTGCGCGTCGATCCCATTCCGGCGCAGCAGCAGCGCAGCCGCGATGCCGTCGCCGCCGTTGTTGCCGGTCCCGCAGACCGCGGTCACCGTCATGCCGTCTTCGATCCGCGCCCGGACCGCTTCGGCGACCCCTTCGGCGGCGATCCGCATCAGCTCGATCGACGGCATTCCGGATGCGATCACGGCGCGATCCTGTTCCTTTGCCTGTTTTGCGGTTACGATTCGCTCCATGTTTCCTCCCCGGAAAGCGCGTCCTCAAGTGCGCGTCTCGATACGTCGTATGAATATCCTCTCGCGATCAGCCGCGAAAGCACACGCTCACGCCGCTTTTCCGGCTCGAGCGAAGCGAACTGCCGCGCGAATTTCTCTGCGATCGTTCGCGCGTTTTCAAGCTCGTCATCCGCTTCGACCGATCCGAGCGCCGCCTGAATGTCTTCGTCGGAAAGACCGTGCGTTTTCATCTGCTCATAAAGATGTCTGCGGCTCACGGGTTTGGAAGCAAGGCGCGTTTCCACGAACCGCTGCGCATAGCGCGCGTCGTTCAGCAAGCCGAGCGCAACAAGCCTTGCGACCGTCGCGTCGACGTCCGCCTCGCCGAACTCCTTGCCGTCAAGATACCGCTGCATCTCAAAAACCGTGCGGTCCTTGATCGTCAGATATTTCATGGCATATTCCATCGGTGAAAGCGATTTCGGCGTCTGCTGTTTCATTCCCGTTCCCTCTTTTTCACAGTTTGCTGTATTATACCACAGTTTTCCGATTCTGAAAAGAATTTCAAATAAGCTGCAACCTTTTCCGTTTCTGTCGCGTCTTACTGTATGGGAGAGCGGCAAAATCGTTTTTCGTCCGCTCATTATGTATAAAAGTTGTGCCCAAAATGTAACTTATTAGTAAATGCTTTCCGAAAAGGATGGTATTTTCAAAAAAAGTGTGTACAATAAAATCATCAAGCAAGAAGGACATGAACTGTATGAAGAAGAAACATCTGCTCTGGCTGCTGCCGCTTCTGGCGGCGCTGCTGCTTTGTCTCGCCTGCGGCGGTGAAACAACGACCGAACCGGAGCGTGACTATGATCCCAAAACCGGCGAAGTCATCATTCCCGGTCAACAAACGCCCGTATCCTCGAATCCGAACGAGGACTCCGAGATCATCGCGATCGTTACGCCCGAACCGGATCTGCACCGGGACGAACTGAACGCAATTCTGAAACGCGCGACCATGCTCGACGGTGTGACCGTGAACGGCGTTTCCGTCGGCGGTATGACGCTTGACGAGGCGAAGGCTGCCATACAGCAATCGCTCGATGCACAGAAAAAGGATCTGCGCGTCACCGTCACGCTCGGCGACGCTAAGGACGTCTTTTCCGCGGATTCGATCCAGACCACAGACAACCTCGACGAAATGCTGACCGAGGCGTTCAATCTCGTGCGTGAAGACAAGGGCTTTGAAGCCGTTACCGCCGAGGTCAACGAGATCAAAGCGAACGGTCGGGACTTCCCCGTCCGCATCGCATTCCGTGAGGACGCGCTGCGCTCCGCCGTCGATGCGTTCGCCGAAGCACACGAAACGAAGCCGGTCAACGCCTCTGTCGGCTATAACAAAGAGGAAAACAAGATTGATTTCACGCCGGACGTCGTCGGACGTTCCGTAGATCGCGAGGCGCTTGTCACCGCACTCCTTGACGCAAAGAGCGGCGATACGATCGAAGCACCCGCTGCGGAAACGCATGCGGAGATCACGCTTGCGGACGTTCAGCAGCAGTACGTGCTGCGCAGCTCCTTTACGACCAAATTCAGCAAGAGCATCGACAACCGCAAATTTAATATCTGCAAGGGCGCAGGTATGATCACCGGCACGATCCTGCATCCCGGCGATACCTTCTCCGCAAACGGCACGTTGGGCACTCGCAAAAAGGAAAACGGCTGGAAGGTCGCGACCGCATATGTGCAGGGCACGCACGAAAAGCAGTACGGCGGCGGCGTCTGCCAGCTTTCGAGTACGCTCTATAACGCGGCGGTCCTGGCGGATATGAATATCGTCGACCGCAAGAATCACTCCATGCCCGTCGATTACGTCGACAAAGGCCGCGACGCGACGATCAATTCCGTCGGCAACCTTATCGACTTCAAGTTCCAGAACAGCAGCAAATCCGACATCATCATCATCGCCTACGTGGACAATACGGATTACAAAAAAGCCGGCACGCTGACGATGGAGATCTGGGGCATTCCAATCAGCGAGGACTCGAACGGCGAGTACGACGAGATCCGCATTCCGACGCCGAAGAAGACCAAGACGATCAAGCCGTCCGGGGACGTGAAATATGAGGTCGATGTGACCAAGCCCGTCGGATATAAGAAGATTAAGGTAAAAAACCAGAACGGCTCCGTCTGGGAAAGCACGAAGGAATACTACCTGAACGGCGTCCTTGTTAAAAGCGAAAAGCTTGCGACCTCGACCTATAAAGCGTATTCCGCCGTCTATACCGTCGGCCCGGATGCGCCGGAGCCATCCGATACGCCGAAGCCGGATAAGACGCCGAAACCGGACGACCCGACGCCGAGTCCGTCCACCCCGCCGCCTGCGGATCCGACGCCCGATAAGCCCGATCCTACTCCCGATAAGCCCGATCCGACGCCCGACAAGCCGGATCCGACGCCCGATAAGCCGGATCCCACGCCCGATAAACCGGATCCCACGCCCGATCCCACGCCGAAACCCACCGATCCGCCTTCCGGCGGCGGCGACGACGGCGATGACAACGGCGAAGGATAAGTATACAATGGGACTGCCTAAAAAGGCAGTCCCGGTTTTTACAATTCAGGATATGAGGCACTTATGAACATACGCATTTTGGATCCGGCAAGCCGCGCAATCACGTCCTGGAGCGGCGGCAAAACGACAGAATTGTATCTCTTCCCTGCAGACGGCTCGTACGCAGAGCGGCGTTTTCTGTTCCGCATCAGCTCGGCGACCGTCGACCTGCCCGAATCGCGCTTCACGCCTTTGCCCGGTGTAGCACGGTATCTGACGCCGCTTTCCGAGGGCTTTTACCTGAAGCGGAACGGATACTGGAGTTATCTTCCGCACGGCGACGTGCTGCAGTTTTCCGGCGACGAAGACGTTCTCTGCCGCGGCAGCGGACGCGATCTGAATCTGATGCTGAAAGGCGCGCGCGGCGAGATGCGCATCCTGCCGAAGGGCGATCACGCGCTGACGATCCATTCCTTTATTTTTCTCTTTTGTCCCGAAGAAACGAGCGTCAACGGTACGACGGTCCCCGCCGACAGCTTTGCCGAAATCACCTTCGCCGGCTTCTCGACGCTCGGGCTCTCCCGCTCTGCCGTTCTGTTTACCGTCGACGTATAGAAAAACCGCCTTTAACGGCGGTCATTCATCGTAATCCTCGCTTCGCCCGTCACCCTGCGCTTCCCGAAGAAGCGCCAGCATGCGCAGAGAATCGAGATCGAGCGGCTGTCCGCCGGATGTGCCGATGCATGCCGAGCAGACAAAGAAGCATTCGGGGCAGATACAGCGGCTCTGTACGCCCTTTTCATCCTGTACCATATAGGTCCCGCACCGTTGACAGCTGCAGCGCATCGAATCACCTCCGTGCGTATTGTACCACCGAAATCCGGACTTTTCAAGCAACGGATCCTGTGTTATAATGAATTTATGAAACGGATCGTTCCGATCCTTCTCGTTCTGCTCCTGCTCCCCGTTTTCGGAGCGCGCGCGGACGGCGAAGGCAAGCTGATGCAAACAGGCGACCAGGGCGAAGAAGTCGTGCGCGTACAGACGCGGCTCTTCGACCTCGGTTACTATACCTATAAGCCGACCGGCAGCTTTCGGACTGTCACAAAGGCTTCCGTGATGTCCTTTCAGGCGGCGTCCGGGCTGATGAGCGACGGCAGCGTCGGTTCGGAAACGACGTCCGCGCTTTTTTTGCGGCGTGCTAAGCGCATTCCGTTTCATGCCGAGGTCCCGTTGAGCTTTACGGCGCAAGGTCCGATCGTGCAGTACGGAACCGCGGTTTCCTGGAGCGAGGTAAAACCCGCGCTCGTCGTCGGCGAATCCTACCGCGTTCGCAACGCCGCCACGGCTGAGGATGCGACGCTCGTCTTCGGATCCGGCGAGAATCACGCCGAAATGACGCTTCCGACCGTGCCCGCCGAGCGCGCAGCAGCCGAAGCGATGCTTCAAAAATGGCTCGGCAGTGCAAACAGCTTTTATAAATGCGCGGTACTCTTTGAGCTCGACGGTCTGTGGATCGCCGCGTCCATGCAGTGGGACGGAGCGGATCGCGTATGCGTCTACTTTCAGGACAGCCTTTCACACGTCCGCAATTATCCCGACGTCGAGCATGCGATAAACATCCGAAAAGCAAGCAACTGAGCGGCTTCGAGCCGCTTTTTTGCATCTTGCCGCCGTTTTCTGCATCTTACCGCCCGATCGCTTGCAAAACCGACCCTCTTTGCGTATAATCGCCGCGAAAGCAAACAGAAAGGCGAGTAAAACCATGCAAATCATCTATATCATTCTTCTTGTCCTCATGGAAACGGCGCTCATCGTTCTGACGCTCAGCAAACAGCGTGAACGTGTCTCCTGGCTGCGCAACCGCGCGATCACGAGAGCGATCGAATTCGTTCTGCTTCTCGTTGCCGTGCTGCTTCCCATCGTCCACATGAAGTGGCGATTTACCGGCACGCTGATCCTTCTCGGCGTCCTGTTTCTGATCGCGGGGCTCAGCTTTCTCATCAAGCGCAAAAAGACGTCCGGCGATATGAAGAAGGGCCGTGTGATCACAAGCGGCGTACTGTCCGTCTTCATGATCGGATTTGCGCTCGTGCCCGCGTTCCTCTTCACGAACTACAACGGTCTCAAAACGACCGGCGATTACAAGGTCCTTGAGAGCAGCGCGGTCCTTACGGATGAAAACCGCGTCGACCCGTTTGAAGGCGAAGGTTCGAAACGTGAGGTGCCCGTGCACTTCTACTATCCCGACAAGGAAGGCAGCTATCCGCTGATCGTCTTCTCGCACGGCGCGTTCGGCTACTATCAGAGCAACTACTCCACCTACGCGGAGCTTGTCAGCCACGGCTACGTGGTTGCCGCCCTCGATCATCCGCATCATGCGTTCTTTACAAAGAACAGCGACGGCAAGCTCATTACCGTAGACACCGGGTTCCTCTCGGAGGCGATCGACGTCACAAACGGCGCAGTGAGCATGGAGGACGAGTATGCGCTCTTCGTCAAGTGGATGACGCTCCGCACCGGCGACATGAGCTTTGTACTTGACACGATCGAAACGGCGAAGGCGAACGGCGCTCTCAGCGCTGCCTGGCATGCCGAAAACGAAGCGGAGATCCTCTCCGTGCTTGCCATGACCGACACGGATCACATCGGCGCCATCGGTCACTCGATGGGCGGCGCGACCGCCGTCTCTGCGGGCAGGACGCGCAGCGACGTCGACGCCGTGATCGTCCTCGACGGCACGATGCTCGACGAGATCACCGGTCTTCGCGACGGCGTCTGCGTTTTCAATGAGGAACCGTATCCCGTTCCGGTGCTTGATTTTGGAAAGAAAACGGATTATAGTGATACAGAACAGGCAAAGGACGAACTCGAATCTCCTCACGTGAACAAATACGTGATCGAGCATGCAAAGGACGGAAAGCAGGTGCTTTTCGGAGACTGCGAGCATATGGACTTCACCGATCTGCCCCTCTTCTCCCCGCAGCTTGCCTCGATGCTGGGCTCGAACGACATCGATCACGAAGCGTTTATGTACCGTCTGAACGGTCTTGTCCTGAACTGGTTCGACTATTATCTGAAGGGGATCGGTACGCCCGACATACAGGCGGAATACTGAGAAATGCTGACAAAGATCACAAAAATCGAACGCGGCGAGCCCGAGCGTGTGGAGATCTTCTGCCACAGCTTAAGCGACGACGTGCGGGAGATCGTCGCGTTCGTGAAGTCCCGGCAGGGACGACTCACCGGCTCGATCGACGATACGCAGTACGAGGTCCCTTTGACCGATATTTACTACATCGAATCGGTCGACAACAAGGTGTTTCTGTACACCAGGGACAAGGTCTATGAAACGAAGCAAAAGATCTACGAATTTGAATCCATACTCAGCGCGAAGCATTTTCTGCGCGTATCCAAATCCATGCTGCTGAACCTGATGAAGGTCGAATCGATCAAGCCCGCGCTGAACGGCAGATTTTCCGCGATCCTGCGCTCCGGCGAACAGGTGATCATCACGAGAAAATACGTGCCTGATCTCAAGCATGCGCTGAAAGGAGACTCGTAAAATGACGCTTAAGGAGTTTATCATATCAAGGATCCGGCTGTTCTTTTTCCTGACGGTAATGATCCTCATTGCGCAAAGCGTCGTCGGCGCGATTGCGGAGCCGGGCGTCTCGCTGCACATCCGCTACATTGATCTTATAAGCCCGCTTTATATAGCCGGTCTCTGCACGCTTCCGACCGTCGTGACCTTCTCCCGAAAGAAACTGTCGCTGAAGGGGATGCTGATCCGCCACGCGATCCAGCTCGTTCTGATCGAAGGCGTCATGATGCTGATCGCATTTACGAGCGCGGCGATCGATACAAGCCGTCCCGCAGTGCTGCTGCTCATCGGCGGCGCGGTGTTTGTGATCTATGTGCTCGCCGTGGCTGTGATGTGGCTCGGACAGGTCTCCGAATCCAAAAAATTGACCGCGCAGCTGCGCAGCCTGCAGCAAAACGCGGAAAAGGAATTGCAAAGTCCGGAACCGTAAAGCTTATCGTCCGGCAATCAAAAGCTCGACGTCGATCGTGATCTTTGAAAGCGCATCGGCGTCGAGCGTTTCCGTCTCTATACCGAACGTCAGCGGCGTCATTGCCAAAAAATCTCTCGCCTGCACGAGTGTAAGCGGATATGTTTTTGTGATACGGATGCGGTCGAAAAGCCGGAACCGTTCGCAGAGATGCGAGACGACCGCTTCGTTCGAATACGCTTCATGCCGCAGCCGATCGCCCATCAGTTCCCGGATCTCCCGGAGGTATCCTTCCTGCGGGACAAGCTTCAGAAGCCGCCCGCCGGGCTTCAGCACACGCGAGAACTCCGCGTAGTGCGCGGGTGAAAAGAGATTGAGGATCACATCGACCGAGGCGTCCCGGATCGGAAGCCGCGTCAGGTCTGCGACCGCCCACAGGATCGGTCCGCCGCCGCTCGCCGCAAGCCGGATCGCATCCTTACTCAGGTCGATCCCGACCGTCGTTTCGCCCTGCAGCGCTTTGGTAAACGTTCCGTCCCCGCAGCCCGCATCGAGCACGACGCCCGCAGGCTTCGGCATCGCGTCAGAAACGGCGCGGATCACCGTGTCATAGAAGCCTGCCGCAAGGATCCTTCTGCGCGCTTCAAACAGCGCGGCGTCATAGCGTGAGGGCGCGGCGTTCGGCGCAAAATTGACCGTTCCCCTTCGGGACGGATCGAACGTGTGCCCGTTCGGGCAGCGCAGCGATGCGCCGCAATGCGAAAACGCCGTCCCGCATACGGGACAGCGCAGCAATGACATCTGTTCAAAAAACTTTTCCGCGCTCACGGCTTTTTCTCTTCCGGTTTCTCTTCAAACTCAAACGCATCCCCGGGAAGCATCGTTTCCGCGGCGTGCTCCTCCGGATGTTCCGCTTTCTCGCGTTCGGCTTCTTCCTTCTCGCGGCGGCGCCGGATCGATCTTGCGATCTCGTCGCTCACAAGAAACAGGATCACGATCGCAACGATCGGATAAACCAGTATCGTCACTTCCTTGCCGAGGATCTTCAGCACAAGGATCAGGATCAGCAGCGCTGCACCGATCGCGCCGAGCACGATCTCCGTAATCTTCCAGAACTTTTCATTATTCTTCATTCGCCATTCCTCCGTATAAAAACGCTTCCGCGATCCCTTCCATGCCGTCCCGGTCGGACGGGATCACCGTTTCCGTATGCGTGCGCAGCATCATATAGCGCAGGATCGTCGCGCCCTGCAGGATCACGTCTCCGCGCCTTGTAAGCAGCGGATGCATCATACGGATCTGCTCCGGGATCGAAGCAAGAAGCTCCGTCAGCCCGTCAAGCTTTTCAAGCGTGATCTCGCCGAGTCTGAGCGGATCGAATCTGGTCTGCTTCGCCAGAAAAGCGCCGATCGTGGTGATCGTGCCGCCGACGCCGTATACCGGCTGCGGTACCGATTCCGGAACGTCCGTCCGCTCGTCCATCCATGCAAACAGCTCGCGCCGAAGTGTCTCGGGATCGTTCGCGTCGCACCGGTCCTTTGCGCGGACGCAGCCGCACGGAAAGCTTTTCGAACGTTCGGCTGTGACGATCTGAAAGCTGCCGCCGCCGATGTCGAAGACCGTTCCTTTCCCGCCCGTGACGGCGGAAAAAGCGTACGCCCCTTCCTCCTCACCGGACAAAACGCGGATCTTCACTCCCGTCTCATCTTGGACGCGGGAAACAAACGCGTCGCGATTTTGGGCGTCGCGCACCGCGCTTGTCGCATACGAGATGACCGGCACACCGAGCTTTTTCGCCTTCTCCGAGAACGCGCCGATCGCCCGAACCGTTTCCGTCGCGCGGTCTTCCGCAAGATGCCCCGTCGCGTCGAGTCCCTTTGCAAGACGCGTCGTCATAAGCTCCTTGGAGATCGATCGCACACGGCTGTTATCCGTCGCGGCAAGCATCAGCCGCACGGAATTGCTTCCGATATCTATGACGGCGACATCCGGCTTCATTGCTGCTCCGAAAGCGCGCTGTCGTCCGGAATGATCCGGTCCTCGCGATAGTGCCAGCCGTATTTGATCATGCCCTGCTGGATCTTATAGGCGTCGGTCCGCATAAACTGCAGATTCTCACGTTCCTGCGCATAGGAACGCTTGGTCTGATTCAAAAGCTCGACGCGTGTATCATAGTCCTCGCGCGCGGAACGGATGCGCAGCCGCTGCGGGATCAGCACCACGAACAAAACGACCACGCACGCGATCAGTACGAGGATAAAATGGATCAATTTGAAGTGGATCGTCCGCACGATCCGTTTCGGCGATTCTTCCATGTGTACAGTATAACAGAATACGCGCCAAAACGGAACCTATTTTTTGCGGATTTTTTGTGATATTCGTGTAAAAACCGGTGAAAACGCACCGTAACAGACGGCGAAACCGATCGCAAACACCGCAAGCAGAAAGCCGCGCACCGTTCCGTAGTTTGCGAGGAACAGATATCCCGGCAAAAGCACGGCGAGGATCATCACAAAAATCGCGTCGCAGACATGCGTGACCCAGCGCTTGCCCGATCGGACCCGCACAAGACGCAGCAGCAGATAGCACAGTCCCGCGACCGCTCCTCCGTGCAGGAGCAGCAGCGCTTCAAACGGCTGTGCTGTGACGTCCCTCATTTATGCCGAAAGAAGAACGACCGGCGTTCCGGCTCCGGCTGCTCATATTCGATCGTAGCAATATTGCCCTCCAGCAGCACTTGCCCGTCCTCCGGGTTCAGCTTTCCGAGCTTCAGCCCTTCGCCCCAGACCGTCAGCGTACCCGCCTGTGTGACGACCGTCATCTCGTCCTCCTGAAAGCTCTCGACGTCCAGCACGCCCGTGATGCGCATTCTTCTGCGCCCCTCGATCGTCAAGGTATGCGCGGAGGGCTGCATCAGCTCTTTTTCGTGTTTTTCCATACCGGTACCTCCTGGTTCTGCTGCATTGTATGCGCGCAGTCTCTGTTTTACGCGACAAAAGCAAGCGATTTATCGCTATTTTTCCCGAAACGCTTGACAACCCCTGTTCTCGTCCATAAAATAAGAATCAGCAAATCCGTTATTTCATATTCTTTTTTATCCATCCAACAAGCTAAAATTGATATCGGAGGCTATTTGTGAATCCAAACGAACTCAACGCATTAACGATCAACGAGCTGTATGCGCTTGCGAAGCAGCACGGCATTCCCTCTTTCCGCAAATACAAGAAAGCGCAGCTTATCGAAATGCTGCAAGCGCCCGCACCTGCGCCGAAGAAGCGCGGCAGACCGTCCAAATCACTGAAACAAACCAATGAATCCGTGCCGACCGGACAAACGGCAGCATCGGTTTCCGAAGCGTCTTCATCTGCCGAGCAGGAATCGACGCCGAAAGCCGAAAATCCAGAGAAACCGCAGGACGCTGCTGAGAAACCGCAGGAGCCGCAGAACGCCGAACAGCGAAACCATAATCCGCGGAACGGCTACCGGCAGCAAAACAACCGTTCCGCGCAGAATCGCGGTTATCGGCAGTCTAACCGTACGTATCGTACGTCCGAAAGCGAGCAGAAGTCCGAAAAGCCCGCGGAGCCCGCTCCGCTTCCCGAGACCGGCACGGCGGCAGGCGTTCTGGAGATCATGGAAGGCTACGGCTTCCTCCGCGTGTCGAACTATGATTCCGGTCCGAACGACGTCTACGTTGCGAACGCACAGATCCGCCGCTGCAATCTGAAAAACGGCGACTTCGTTGAAGGCCGAACACGCGCGCGCCGCGAAGGCGACAAATATGAAGCGCTGCTGTACGTCGACCGTGTCAACGGCAAGGATCCGGATGAAAACGCGGTAAACCGCATCAATTACGAGGACCTCGTCCCCATCTTCCCGAACGAGCGCTACACGCTGGAAACGCCGGGTCGTGTCAACAACCTGTCCGTACGCCTCATCGACCTGATCGCGCCGATCGGCAAGGGACAGCGCGCAATGATCGTTTCGCAGCCGAAAGCCGGCAAGACGACTCTTTTGAAGCAGATCGCAAACGGCATCACCGAGAACTATCCCGACACGCACCTGATCGTGCTGCTGATCGACGAGCGTCCTGAGGAGGTTACCGACATGCGCCGCAGCATCAGAGGCGAAGTCGTGGCTTCGACGTTCGACGAGCTGCCCGAACATCACACGCGCATCGCCGAAATGGTACAGGAGCGCGCCATGCGTCTGGTCGAAGACGGTAAGGACGTCGTGATCCTGCTCGACTCCCTCACCCGTCTCACCCGCGCCTATAACCTCGTGATCCCGCCGACGGGTCGTACGCTTTCCGGCGGTATGGACCCGGGCGCGCTGCACAAGCCGAAACGCTTCTTCGGCGCGGCGCGCAACATCGAAAACGGCGGCAGCCTGACCGTGATCGCAACGGCGCTCGTCGAGACCGGCAGCCGTATGGACGACATCGTTTATGAGGAATTCAAGGGCACCGGCAATATGGAGATCCATCTGGACCGCAGACTCAGTGAAAAGCGCATCTTCCCCGCGATCGACGTCTATAAATCCGGTACGCGCCGCGACGATCTGCTGCTCACGAAAGCCGAGCTCGACGGCGTGCGGATGCTCCGGCGCATGCTTGCAAACGGCGGCACGGGCGACGTTACGGAAAACCTCGTCAATATGATGGATAAGACCTCGAATAACGAAGAATTCCTGATCCGGCTCAAGGATTGGGTCCGCATTTTCGAGAAAGAAGGCTTCACCTCCTCCCACGCGCAGCAGAACCGCTACGGACAGTAAAAAAGTTTTGAAAAACGCTAAAATTTTTCTTGCTTTTTTTCGCCGGCATGGTATAATAGCCGTTGGTAATGCATTACACGACGAAGGAGTGATAATACATGAAGAAAAATATTCATCCGTCTTACGGCGAAGCGGTCGTGCGCTGTGCCTGCGGCGAGACCTTCCTTACCGGCTCCACCAAGGGTGAGCTGAAGGTCGAAATCTGCAGCAAGTGCCACCCGTTCTTCACGGGCCGTCAGAAGCTGGTCGACAGCGGCGGACGAGTAGATCGCTTCAAGAAGCGCTACGGTCTGTAAGAACAACTTTGAACTCCAACAAAACACGGGATCGCAATTCGCGATCCCGTTTTTGTGTGCGTGCTGGACGCCGAGGTCGGCGTCCCCTGCAATTCGTTTATGCAAATCATGCGTTTCCCGTTGCAATTTCACGGGAAAGGGACTATACTGAAAGCATGAAAAAGATATTATTGATCGGAACGGGCGGTACGATCGCCTCGGAAATGACGGCCGACGGGCTTGCGCCCAAGCTCGGCTCGAATCAGCTCTTAAACTACATCCCCCGCGTCAGCGAGATCTGCGACGTGGAGTGCATGCAGCTCATGAGCGTGGACAGCACGAATATGACGCCGGAAAACTGGCTTACGATCGCCGGCTGCATCGAAGCGTACTACGATTCGTACGACGGCTTTGTCGTGAGCCACGGCACGGACACGATGGCGTACACCGCCGCCGCGCTCTCCTACCTCGTCCGGCGCTCGAAAAAACCGATCGTGCTGACCGGCGCGCAGAAGCCCATCAGCATGGACGTGACCGACTCGAAGCAGAACCTTCTGGACGCGTTCATCTACGCCTGCGACGACCGCGCCTGCGGAGTTTCGATCGTGTTCAACGGCAGCGTGATCCTCGGCACCCGCGCAAAGAAGGTGCGTTCCAAGAGCTTTTCGGCGTTTGCAAGCATCAACTATCCCGAACTGGCTGTGCTGCAGGATGGGCGCGTGCTGCACTACATCGACCTCGGCTACCGTGACCGCGCAAAGTTCTCGCACACGCTGAACGCGAGCGTGGGACTCGTGAAGCTGATCCCCGGCACGGATGCGGGCATGCTCAGTTACGCGCTCGACCGCTACGACGCCGTCATCATCGAAAGCTTCGGCGTCGGCGGTCTTCCCGAGGGCACGAACGGCTGTTTCCGTGCGGCGATCGACAAGGGTGTTGCGGCAGGCAAGCAGATCGTCATCACCACACAGGTGCAGAACGAAGGCTCCAATCTGACCGTCTACCAGGTCGGACATGCCTTAAAGCAGCAGAACATCCTCGAAGCGTACGACATGACGACCGAAGCGGCGGTCGCAAAGCTCATGTGGATCATGGGCGAAACACGCGATCCGGACCGCGTGCGCGAGCGCTTCTATACGCCGTTGAGCCACGATATCCTGTATACGGAAGCCGAATAAACAAAAATCTTTTGCCGCTCCGCTTGAACGGAGCGGTTTTTCATTGACAAATTGCCGGTTATTTCATAAAATAAAGTTTGATCGTATTTTACGAAAGGAAACTGATTTATGCGTTCATTAACCGCAAAGGAATTGCGTCAATTGTATCTGGACTTTTTCCGGTCCAAGGGACACGCGGTCATCTCCTCCGCCTCCCTGATCCCCGAAAACGACCCGACCGTGCTTTTCACGACGGCGGGCATGCATCCGCTCGTGCCGTATCTGATGGGCGAAAAGCACCCGGAAGGCAAGCGGCTTTGCGACGTGCAGAAATGCGTCCGCACCGGCGACATCGACGAGGTCGGCGATTCCTCGCACTGCACGTTCTTTGAGATGCTCGGAAACTGGTCCTTGGGCGATTACTTCAAGAAAGAAAGCATTGCGTTTTCGTGGGAATTCCTGACCGACGAAAAGTGGCTCGGCATTCCGAAGGACAAGCTGTATTTCACCTGCTTCGAGGGCGATAAGGACGCGCCGCGCGATACCGTCGCGCACGACCGCTGGGTCGAAATGGGCGTGGATCCCAATCACATCGTCTATCTTCCGAAGAAGCACAACTGGTGGGGTCCCGCGGGACAGACCGGTCCGTGCGGTCCGGACACCGAGATCTTCTACGACACCGGAAGACCGGCCTGCGGTCCCGACTGCAAGGCGGGCTGCGACTGCGGCAAGTACCTGGAGATCTGGAACAACGTCTTCATGGAGTACAACAAGGTCGCGGACGGCGTCTTTGAGCCGCTCGAACAGAAGAACGTCGATACCGGCATGGGCCTCGACCGCACGGTCGCCACGCTGCAGGGCGTCGAGAGCGTGTTCGACACCGACGCTTTCTCCGGCATCATCGCGCTCATTGCGGAGCTCTCGCACAAGGGCTATAAAGACGATCCCGAAACGACGCGCGCGTTCCGCATCATCGCGGATCACACCCGCTGCATCGTGTTCATTCTCGGCGATCAGCGCGGCGTGACCCCGTCGAACGTCGACCAGGGCTATATTCTCCGCCGTCTCATCCGTCGCAGCATCCGCTTCGCGTCGCAGCTCAACATGCCGCGCTACGCGCTCATTTCGATCGCGGAGAAGATCATCGACCAGTACGGCGAGGTCTACAACGAGCTTCTCGACAACCGCGAAAAGATTCTCTCCGAGCTGCGCAAGGAAGAAAACCGCTTTGCCGATACGCTGAAGAAGGGTCTCAAGGAGTTCAACAAGCTGATTGCGAACCTCGACGGACAGGCGATCGACGGCGTCTCCGCCTTCCATCTCTACGACACCTACGGTTTCCCGATCGAGCTCACGGTCGAGCTTGCAAAGGAGAAGGGCGTCTCGGTCGATGAAGAAGGCTTTAAGGCCGCATTTGAGGAGCATCAGAAGAAATCCCAGGCGGGCGCCGAACAGCGCTTTAAGGGCGGCCTGGCGGACAACAGCGAAGCGACGGCGGCGCTGCACTCCGCGACGCACCTTCTGCAGGCTGCGCTTCGCAAGGTCTTAAACGACGATACCGTGTCGCAAAAGGGCAGCAACATCACCGCGGAACGTCTGCGCTTCGACTTCAGCTTCGGGCGCAAGGTCACGCCTGAGGAGCTCAAGGAGGTCGAACGTCTCGTGAACGAGGCGATCGCGGCAAAGGTCCCGATCACCTGTGAGGAAATGACCGTTGAAGAAGCGAAGGCGCAGGGCGCGATCGGCCTCTTCGAGAGCAAGTACGGCGAGAAGGTCAAGGTCTACACGATGGGCAAATTCAGCAAAGAGATCTGCGGCGGTCCGCACGCGAAGAACACCGGCGATCTCGGACGCTTCGAGATCAAGAAAGAGGAAGCCTCCTCGAGCGGCGTGCGCCGCATCAAGGCTGTGCTGATCCATGACTGATTGGCTCAAATACGAATGGGAATGGAACGAGCGGGAAGCGGTTTTTCAGGTCGATCTTCAATACTGGGAACTGCTTCCCACTTTGGCATACTCGCAGCTCGTATTTGTCAGCGTTGCGCCGCGTGAGCCGGAAGCGGAAGCCTTTTCCCGTGCCGAGGAACGCCGCGCAACGGCGCTGCAGCATCTTTTGGCCGAGCGGATCGAAGATGCGGCGATCTTTGTCGGCGGGATCGGCATGAAGAATCTGATCCAGTTCTATTTCTATACGTCCGACGAAGCGCTGATCCATCGCGTTTCTGCGATCTGCCGTGCCGAGTCGAAGCTTCGCGTCTCCTGTGGGCACGTTGCCGAGCCGCATTACGCGACCTATTACTGTCTTTTGTTCCCCGACGACGTCAAACTGCAGTCGGTGGAGAATGCGGCATATATCAAATCGGTCATGCACCGCGACGGCGATCTGAGTCTTGTACGGCGCGTCCGTCTGACCATGGCGTTCGCCTCCGAGGAAGCCTGCGACGCGTTTCTGGACGAGATCCCCCGGCTGGGGTTCACCATGGGCGGGCGCGAGAGCGTCGGCAATTCGACACATCCGTACCGCGTCGAGCTGAACGGTTTCTCTTCTCTGCAGCTGAATGAGTTGAACCGGCTGACGACCCGTGCGATCAACGGCGCGCTCATTTACGGCGGCGTGCTCGACCACATAACGGCGGATCTGATCGACAAGCACTGAAAAGAACATCAAAAAAAGCAGGCGAAACGCCTGCTTGTTTTATACCGGATTATCCGAGCGGATCGGCGTAATACGCCAACACAACGTATTGTCCTTGCTTATTCGTGTAATCTCTCATAAGATATCCGATACGCACGCCGCCGGAACGCGACTCCATGACGATCGGATCTCCGTCGATCTTGCCGACATAGAGCGCAAGATGATTGCCGAGATTTGTTTCCTGATTCACATAGATCAGAACGCACCCGGGTTTCCAATCCTGCCAGGAATAGGGATCTGTCTCATGCAGCTGTTCGGGATGATTGGTCTGAAACCATTTCCATGTTCCGTCGCTGTTCTTTTGCGGATAGACAGTTTTCGGAATCCCCGCTGCGGCGAAAGCCGCCGATACAAAGCGGCTGCAATCCATTTGTCCCGTACCGGTCCCGTATGGTAATCCCATGTACTGCGCACCGCCGCGAAACAGTTTCCTGACGTTTTCGTTCGTTTGCGCTTGAATGAAACGCGCTGCCCATTCCGTCAGATCGTCACCCAAAAACGACTGCTGATTCAGCATTGCAAGAAGGTCCGCATCGGTTGCGGTCGCGTTAAGCTGCCCGAGTCCCGCGATGCGGCGCAGGATCGCCGCAGCATCGTCCGCTTCGATCGTACCGTTGCAATTGACGTCCGAAAGCATCTTGCCGCGTGCAGTGATCCGATAGTCGAGACCGACACAATAGCGCAGCAGGAGGGCGACGTCGGTAGCCGTAACCTTGCCGTCCGCGTTCGCATCGCCGCTCTCATCGGTTCCGTCTGCGGCAGCGTATACGAATCCCGCAGACGCCATGCAGATGCACAGCAGAAATGCAAGAATCCGTTTTTTCATATTGCCTCCGTGACGCTATAATCCATTATAGGATTTATTATACACTTTATTCGCCCGTTCCGCAAGTACCGTATCTGCTGAAAATGCAGAAATCTGCGGGTTTTACAGGCTTGCCGCGATCTTTGCCGCAAGGCGGACGTTGTTGTAGACGAGCTGAATGTTTGCCGCGAGGCTGGAGCCCTTTGTGATGTCCTTGATCTTCGCAAGCAAGAACGGCGTCGTCTCCTTGCCCTTGATTCCCTTTGCCTTCGCCTCTTCGATCGCGTCGTCAATCGCGCGATTGATGACGTCCGCGTCCATCGAGTATTCCTCCGGGATCGGATTCACCACGAGCATGCCGCCCGGATAGCCGAGCGTCTTCGACGCGTTGATCGCATCGGCGATCTCCTTCGGATCGTCGCTGCGCCACGGGACCCCGATCCCGCTTGTGCGCGTATAGAACGCGGGCAGCTCGTCCGTTCCGAAGCCGATCACCGGCACACCCTTGGTTTCGAGATACTCCATCGTGAGATTCAGATCGAGGATGCTCTTTGCACCTGCGCACACGACACAGACCGGCGTTTCCGCAAGCTCCTCAAGGTCCGCGGAGATGTCCATCGTCGTCTCCGCGCCGCGATGCACGCCGCCGATACCGCCGGTCGCAAACACGCGGATCCCGGCAGCCGCCGCCACGATCATGGTCGCCGCAACGGTCGTAGCGCCGTCCATCCCCTTTGCAATAAGCATCGGCAGATCCCTGCGGCTCGCTTTCGTGACCTTGTGCCCTTCCCTGCCGAGATAGTCGATCTGCTCGTCGGTAAGCCCTGCGCAGAGCTTTCCGCCGATGACCGCGCAGGTAGCCGGAACAGCGCCGTTCTCGCGACAGATTCTTTGACAGTTCAGCGCCGTTTCCACATTCTGCGGATACGGCATCCCGTGGGAAATGATGGTGCTCTCCATTGCAACGATCGGAAGGCCTTTTTTCAGGGCTTCCTCCACTTCCGGCGACAGGCATACAAGATTGTGATCGATCATACTGCTCCTCTGTTTCTGCAAAATCCTATATTCTTTCGGGTTCATTTGCATTTTCTGTCTTGTATTATAACACATTTGTGATAAAATAGAAACAGAATTTTCCATGAATATGAGAAAGAAGGGATACATCTATGAAACGTGCTTGCGGAATCCTGATGCATATCACCTCACTGCCGGGCCGGTTCGGCGTCGGCACGCTCGGAAAAGAAGCTTTCGCGTTTGTCGATTTTCTGAAGGCCTCCGGACAGACCTATTGGCAGATGCTGCCCGTCAATCCGACCGGATACGCCGACTCTCCGTATCAGAGCAGCTCGACGTACGCGGGCAATCCGTACCTCGTCGATCTCGAAAAACTGATCGAAGAAGGACTCTTGACCGAGGAGGAATGCGACCTCGATTGGGGCGGCGATCCGACCCACGTGGATTACGGCAAGCTCTGGGAAAATCGCTTTGCCGTATTGAGAAAGGCGTTCGCCCGCTTCGACCGCGGCGAAATGGCGGACTTCGTGAAGGAAAATGCCTGGTGGCTCGAGACGTATACGCTGTTCTGCGCCGTCAAGTCCTACTTCGGCAACGCGGCATGGTATGCGTGGCCCGATCCGGAGATCCGGGACCGCGCGCCGGAAGCCGTCGCAAAGTATCAGGCGCTTCTGAAGGATGAGATCGATTTCCAGAGCTTCATCCAGTATGAATTCGACAAGCAGTGGAAACCGCTGCACGCCTATGCCGCCGAAAACGGCGTCAAGCTGATCGGCGACATTCCGATCTACGTTCCGCACGACAGCGCGGACGTCTGGGCTGCGCCGGATATGTTTCTGATGGATGAACGGCACAATCCCTCGCTCGTCGCGGGCGTGCCGCCGGATTATTTCTCCGAGCTCGGTCAGCTCTGGGGCAACCCGATCTACGACTGGGCCAAGCACGAGGCCGACGGGTTCCAGTGGTGGCGCCGCCGTGTCAGCGCGGTTGCGGAGCGCTTCGACGTGATCCGCATCGACCACTTCCGCGGGCTGGAAAGCTACTGGGGCGTTCCGTTCGGTTCCGCAGACGCGCGTCCCGGCGCATGGTATCCCGGTCCCGGCATGAAGCTTGTCCGCGCAATCAAGGACGCTTGCCCGAACCTCCCGATCATTGCGGAGGATCTCGGTTATCTGACGCCCGAGGTGAAAAAGCTGCTGTCCGATTCCGGCTTCCCCGGCATGCGCGTGATCCAGTTCGGCTTCGATCCCTGCGGGAATTCGCGCGAGCTGCCGCACAACTACCCCGTGCACTGCATCGCCTATACCGGCACACACGACAACACGCCGATCATGGGCTGGGTCGCCACCGCTCCCGCGGAGCAGGTCGCGTTCGCCGTCGACTATCTCGGGCTCAACGAGCGCGAGGGCATGCCGTTCGGCTTTGCGCGCGGCGTTCTGAACTCCGTTGCAGAGCTTGCGATCCTGCAGATGCAGGACTATCTCGGTCTCGGCGACGACTGCCGCATGAACAATCCGAGCGCGACCGGCTGCTGGACCTGGCGCGCCGAGAAGAAGGACTTCACGCCGGAGCTGAGCGCGCGCATCCATTACTACGCGAAGATGTCTGCGCGTATCTGAACATGACAAACGCATACCGCCGGTACCGAAAAGGCCCGGCGGTATTTTCTATTCTTTTTTGCGGCGCAGAAACAATGCTGCCGCTGCCGATCCGATCGCAAAGCTCATCAGAAGATCGGCTGCCAGACTCCACGTAAAACGGAACGTTTTGAGATATACGCTCATCGCCGCAACGGCAGACGCAAGCGCAAGAACAGCTGTGATCCCTCCGAAATACCACGCGATCCGATTGTGCGACAGGCCGATATAAACGCCCGCCGCAAGCGCTGCAAGGATCTTGATCACCGTATTGCCGATCGGGATCGCCGTTTCCGGAAGCCAGCCGAGATAGATCAGCAGCGTCAGAAGCAGCGTTGACAAAACAAGAGCCGCTGCGCCGATCAGCGTACCGTAAAGCAGTGGTTTCCATGCGATCTTCGTCCGTTTTTTACGTTTGACAGACGTCAATACAAACACCCCCTTTGCCGCATCCTATGCGCAAAAGGGGGTGTTCATGAATCATTCCTTAAGGCAGCGTTCCGTTTCGCTCCATCTCCACGACGGCGTCGTAATCAAACCGTTCCGTCGCCAGCGGCGGATATTCGCTCTCGTTGTAGTTCCAGTATAACCTGCAGCTGTTGCATTGCGCCTTGGTCCACATGAAGCACTTCACCGGATGCTTCGTCGTCCAGGTCGGATCGAACACGTACCAGCCGGTGCCGAGGTTGACGTGTACCCAGTAATGCCGTGTCCTGCGTACATACGTTTTGACGCGTTCGACGGAAAGATACGGAATATCCGTCTCATCGAGCAGCGCGCGCGTCAGCGAATAGATGTTGAAGCAATCGCCGACGCCTTTTGTATATCCGTCGTATGCGGCTTTTCGCCAATCGGTATAATTGTTGTTGGAGCCGTTGGCGTATCGGACGTGTCCCATCACATAGTCAAAGATTGCCTTGAGCTTCTCGGCGTCGACCATGTCCGGCGTTGTAATCTCGTCCATGATGCTCTTTGCCATTGCACGAAGCTCCTCTTCCGTCACCGTGCGTTGGATCAGTGTGTATGTGCAGCTCTGCTCCGTTACATTTCCGCTGCGGTCCTTTGCGCGGTACACGACATTGTACGTGCCCTCCTCGTGCAGCAGGACCTCGGATTCGACCTCGACCTCCAGGCGTCCGTCCTCATCATCCTCCGAAAAGACCTCCGAAAGGTATGCGATCGGTTCGCCGACGTAGCAGATCCGGTTGATGACGCCGTACAAATGCGGGGGATTCCGATCCTCCGAGAGCGTAACGGTTCTTTTGACATGCGTCTCATTTCCGTACGCGTCGCGTGCGATGACTCCGATCTCGCGTTCTCCGACGGTATCGAGATCCGTGTCGGGCGTAAACGCAAGCGTGACCGGCGAAATATCCGACGCTTCGAAAAAGTCCTCCGGCGTGTATCCGCAGCGGGTATACAGCGTCACGCCCTCCAGCGATTTCTCCTTTACTGCGGGAGGCGTCGTATCGACCACCGTGACGACGAGCGTTTCGGGAACGCCGTTGATTCGGACGTCGACCGCGTATGTGCCGGGCGTATCGGGAATAAACGGGTCGAGCGTGATCGATTGCCCCTGCCTGTTCTCGAAATCGTCCTGTGTAAGCACATTCTTTCGCGCTTCGATCACGCGCGGCTGTACGCCGGTGATAAACAGCTCGCTTTCAACGTCAAGCGTATTTCCTCCCTCGTCGGTCAAACGAACGACGATCTTCTGCACATCGCGCCGAGTGTAATCCGGCGCCTGTACAAAGGTATAGACAAGATCCGTCTCGTCAAACGCGTCGGTCACGAACGCTTCCGGCTCCGCTTTCTCATCCGGCGCAAGCTGCAGCATTGTCCTTCTTGCCTTCGGCGCAGCGGTGTCAACGACGTTCAAAATGCTCTCGCACGCAAGACCCTTGTCCGTCACAAAGCGGATCGTATATGTGCCGACGTGATGCAGCATTTCCGCAGTGATCGGCGTGATCTGTTCGGCATTGACGCCTTCGATCAGGAACCGTTCCTTTTCCGGCGGCTCCTCCCCCGCCTCCAGGGTCAGCGACGGAACCGCTGCGCGGACCGATACCGCAACAGGAACCACGGTCCGGTTTCCGGAGCCGTCCTCTATGACGATCTTTATCGTTCCTGCCCACTCTGTTTCAAAATCCGGTGTTTGCTCAAACGAGACTTTGACCGTATCGGCGTCCCTGATACGTCGGATGAACGTATCGGGTCCGGGTGACGATCCGACCGGGACCGTCCGATCGACCGGCTCTGCGGTCGGCGCGATCGTGTCCTCCACGCGCAGAAGCACGAGCGTCGGAACGCCGCCGATTTTCAGGTTCAGCGCATGCATGCCGCAGGTCGGCTTTTCTTCATCCGTCTCGAGCGTCGCCTCGCGGTTTGTGAAGTCCTCCGCTGTCGGCGCGATGCCGTATTCCTTCGTCACGATCAGACGAACGCCGCGATAATGGATCAAAACGGCGACTGTGAGCAAAATAAAAGCACCGAAAATCCAGAGAAGCGCACGGCGCTTCCCTGTTCCCTTTTTTTTCGGCTTGCTCTTCATATACGTTCTCTTTTGCTCCCAAAGTGCAGAAAAAAGCCCGGAGCAATTCCGGGCTTTGATGAAACGCTGATCAGTCTTTTACCTCTTCGGTCATAGTGTTCTCAACGCCCGCATCCTCGACCTGCGAGATCGCACCGCGTGCAAAGACGAGCTTGACCTTATCGGGTCCGACGGAAAGCACAATGACGTCGTCCTTCACGGAGGATATCGTACCGTAGATACCGCCGATGGTGCGTACACGATCGCCCTGCTTCAAGGAGCTCAGCATGTCCTTGACCTTCTTATCGCGGCGACGCTGCGGAATGACCATAACCAGCAGCATGACGACGATCAATCCGATCGGAAGAAGCATCATCGTCAGGTTGCTTCCGTCTCCGCAGCCTGCGGCTTGCTGCCCGCCGCCCTGCAGACAGTTTACGTTTGCGTTCATTACGGAAATTGCCAAATTCGTTATCATAATCGGTTTTCCTTTCATTTATCTTTCGATATTATACGAAAAAAAGGCGCTTTCGTCAATACTCGAATGTGAAATCTTTGCAACAAGAAAAAGGGAGGAACTCCTCCTCCCTTTCAAAGATGCATCATCCGCTGTGTTTTCTGGATGACCTTCTTTCCGTCCCGCTTCATGCGGCGCGGAATGTCCGGATACAGCGTACACATTGCGGTCGCGGCCGCAGCCGCGCCGACCGCCATGCCGATTCCGAGCATTGCCATTCGCATACGATCACCTCGCTTTTTTGCGGTTAGTATGCGGACTTATCCGGCAGTTATTCGGCTTTCGGCGCTTCCTCTTTTTGCTTGTTTTCTTTTTTTGCGCGATAATCCGCAATCGCCGCATGCACGGCTTCCTCAGCCAGCACCGAGCAATGAATCTTCACGGGCGGAAGTCCTTCGAGGGCTTCCACGACCGCTTCGTTCGTCAGCTTTTCGACCTCGGAAAGCGGCTTGCCCTTGATAAGCTCCGTCGCCATCGAGCTCGTCGCGATCGCCGCGCCGCAGCCGAAGGTCTTGAACTTGACGTCCTCGACGACCTCGTCGTCGTTGATCTTCAGAAACATCTGCATGATATCGCCGCACTTAGCGTTGCCGACGGTGCCGACGCCGCTTGCGTCCGGAATCTCACCGACGTTTCTCGGGTGCTGAAAATGATCCAAAACTTTTTCCGAATACTGCATTATTCAATTCCTCCTTTGGGATAGATCGGGGACATATCTCTGAGCCGCTGAACGATCGGCGGCAGGATCTCGAGCACATAGTCGATCTCTTCTTCGGTCGTGAACTCCGAAAGCGTCATACGGAGCGAGCCGTTCGCCTCCTCGTGCGAAATGCCCATGGCAAGCAGCACGTGCGACGGATCGAGCGAGCCGGACGTGCAGGCTGAGCCGGAAGACGCCGCAACGCCCTGGAGGTCCAGCATCAGAAGGATGCTTTCGCTTTCGATGTAGCGGATGCCGAAGTTGACGTTGTTCGGAAGGCGCTGTGTCCGGTGGCCGTTCAGATGCACGGTCTTGATCCGCTCCTCCACGCCTGCGATCAGTTTGTCGCGAAGGACCGTCATCTTCTGCATGTTCGCTTCAAGGTTCTGCGTCTGGATCTCCAGCGCTTTTGCAAGACCCACGATGCCGGGGACGTTCTCCGTGCCCGCACGCTTCTTGTTCTCCTGACCGCCGCCTGTGATCATCGCAGGAACGCGGACGCCCTTTCGGATATAGACCGCGCCGACGCCCTTCGGACCGTGGAACTTATGCGCCGTCAGCGTCAAAAGGTCGATGTTCATGTCCTGCACATCCATCGGAATGTGTCCGATCGCCTGCACCGCGTCGGTGTGGAACAGCACGCCCGCTTCACGGCAGACCGCGCCGATCTCCTTGATCGGCTCGATGGTGCCGACCTCGTTGTTCGCCGTCATGACGGACACGAGAATCGTATCGGGACGGATCGCCGCACGCACCGCTTCGGGATCGACGAGGCCGTTTTCGTCAACGTCCAGATACGTGACTGTCGCGAGGCCCTTGTCCTCCAGCTCCTGCAGGGTGTGCAGGATCGCGTGGTGCTCGATCTTCGACGTGATGATGTGATTGCCCTTTTTGCGATAGGCCTGCGCCACGCCGCGCAGGATCATGTTGTCGCCCTCGCTGCCGCCGCCGGTGAAGTAGATCTCACTCGGGTTCGCCGCGTTCAGGCACTTTGCCACGGTGCGCCGCGCGTCGTCCAGACCCTTGTGCGCGTCGCGCGCGAAGCTGTGGAAGCTCGACGGATTGCCGTAAAACTCCGTATAGTACGGGATCATCGCCTCGATGACCTCGGGCAGGACCTTGGTGGTCGCCGCATTGTCAAGATAAACGTGCATATTCGATCCTCTTTTTCTGTTCGATATGATCTTCGGTAAGCTCTCCGATGGTGGTTTCGTCGAGTACGGCGTTGATACGGCTCTGCAGCTTCAGAAACAGCGGACGCGCCGAGCAGGTGCAGGCGTTTTTGCACGGGTTCGCGCCGCTGCCCACGCAGTCGACGATATCCGTACTGCCCTCCAGCGCCCGCAGGACCTCGCCCACGCTGATCTTTTCCGGCGCTTTCGAAAGCAGATATCCGCCGCTCTTGCCGCGCGTCGTTTTGACGAGCCCGGCGTTTTTGAGCGAGCGCATGAGCTGCTCAAGGTACGCCTCCGAAATGCCCTGCTCCGTTGCCACAGCCGCAAGCGATACGGGGCCTTCCCCATACCTTGCCGCAAGCTCGACGACGGCGCGTAAGCCGTATGTGCCTTTCGTTGAAAACTTCATCGCAAATCCCTACCGTTTCACTCGGCTTTATATTACAAACATCCTCTCCAAAAGTCAAGTGATTTACTCGTCTTTTAAAAATATACTTTTTTGACAAACGAAGGCTGCAATGATACAATACGCATAACAGCCCGCAGGGAGGAAGCTTTTGTGATCGGCATCGAGGAAATCGTTTTGGAAGCGCTTCCGGCATTCTGGGACGCGCACATCTGCTATCTTGTTGACGACGGGATCATCTCGGATGAGGAGGACGTTGCCTACTTCTCCGGTGAAGAATATCGCAGCGTCATTGAAGCGCACATGCTTCGGGATTGCGACCGGCATCATATCGTTTATTTTGTGCGCGGCGGGGAACGCATCGGCGCGGCGTCGTACTGCACTTACGAAAGCGAGGGCGGCAAATGCTTCCTCCTCGATTTCTGGGTCTTCCCCGCCTTCCGTGGAAACGGCACGGGACATCGCTGCTTTGAAGCGCTGGAGCAGTACACGAAAGCGGACGGCGCGAGATATTATGAGATCAACAGTGAAAAGCCGGAATCCGTGCGGTTCTGGAAATCGCTTGGATTCACGGAAAACGGCGTCGACGAATACGGCATGCCGCTGTTCATCCGTCGGTAATCGGAGGTATGTATGATACGAATCGTTTGCAACGCGGAAGAAAAGCGCAAAATCGCACGGTTGATTCTGGAATCACTGACCGATTGGTTCGGAATTCCCGAGGCGCGGGAAAACTATATTCTCGAAAGCACGGATGAGATCATGGTCGCATCCTTTGAGAACGATGCGCCGAACGGTTTTCTGTGTCTCAAAGAAACCGGCAGGGATACCGTCGAGTTGACGGTCATGGGCGTTCTTCCGGAATACCACCGGAAAGGGATCGGCCGGAAGCTTTTTGAAGCCGCAAAGCAGATCGCGGTCGAAAAAAGCTACTCCTTTCTGCAGGTCAAGACCGTGCAGATGGGTCGTTATGAAGAATATGACCGTACAAACCGCTTCTATCTTGCCCTCGGATTCAAAGAATTTGAGGTCTTCCCGACGCTGTGGGACGAATGCAATCCCTGTCAGATCTATGTGATGTCGCTGAAATAGGGAGCCTATCATGAAGATCCACATCATCGGCGGTCCGGGCAGCGGTAAGACCACGCTTGCAAAACAGCTTTCCGAAAAGCTTCATATCCCGCATTACGACCTTGACGATCTCCAATGGGACAACAGCGCCGGCTACGGCACAAAACGCGATCCGGAGGAACGCGACACGCTTTTGGAGCTGCTCCTATCCAAGGATGATTGGATCATCGAAGGCGTCTACTACGCATGGTGCGGACGCTGTTTTGCGGACGCGGACCGGATCTTTCTTCTGGAAGTCCCCCGCCGCGTGTACCGGCGCAGGATCATCCGGCGGTTCATCCGCAGAAAGCTCGGTCTGGAACCCGGCAAGCGGGAAACGCTGAAATCGCTCTCGGCGCTTTTGCAATGGGCGGACAAATACGAGCGGATCAATCTCGCAGAGATCAAAAAAATCCTCAGCGCCTACCCGGATAAGGTGATCGAATCGGAGAGGTAAAATATGCAAATCACGATCAAACAAATGGAAACCGACGAAGAGATCCGCGGCAAGGCGCACGTGCATTGGTCCTGCTGGCACGAGGCGTACGCAGACGTCGTCAGCGCGGCGTATCTGGAAAAGCTGACGCTCGAAAAATGCGAGCAGATGGCGTTCCAATGGCGGGACAACGTTCTTATTGCAAAGGACGGCGAACGCGTCGTGGGTTTTGCGGGGTACGGGGAAGCGGATCCCACTACCGGCGAGCTCTTTGCGCTGTACGTTTTGAAGGAATACCGTGGAACCGGCGCTGCGCAGCTGCTGATGCGTGAGGCGGCGGAAGAGTTATCCACTTACCCGAAGATCGGGCTTTGGGTACTCAAAGAAAACCCGCGCGCGATCCGCTTCTATGAAAATAGCGGCTTCCTGAAAACCGGCGAGGAAAAGCATCTTCCCTCCGTCGGCGCGACGGAGATCCGAATGATCTGTATGAGGTGACGATATGACGGCAAAGCTCTTTGTTCAGGCGATCGGGAAATTCCTGTTCGGTCTCGTTCTTATCGGGCTTCTCCTGTTTCTGCCCGCGTGGTCTCTACAGTACTGGAACGGATGGCTGTTTCTCGGCATTTTGTTTGTGCCAATGTTTATCGCCGGGATCGTGATGATGTTCAAAAACCCGGAGCTTCTTAAGAAGCGTCTGAACGCCAAGGAAGAAGAACGGGAACAGAAGACGGTGATCGCACTGTCCGGGCTCATGTTCCTTGCCGCGTTCATCGTTGCCGGGCTGAACTTCCGCTTTCAATGGATCGTGCTGCCCGCGTGGGCGGTTTGGATCGGCGTCGGCGTCTTCCTTGCCGCGTATCTCATGTATGCGGAGGTCCTGCGGGAAAACACCTATCTTTCGCGGACAGTCGAGGTGCAGGAGAACCAGAAGGTCATCGACACCGGGCTCTACGGGATCGTGCGGCATCCGATGTACAGCGCCACGCTGTTTCTGTTCCTGTCCATGGGGATCGTGCTCGGCTCTCCGATCTCGGTCGCGATCCTGCTCCTGTATATCCCGATCATTGCGCTGCGCATGAAAAACGAGGAACAGGTACTTGAAAAGGGATTGGATGGCTACAAGGCATACAAAACACGCGTGAGATATAAGGTGATCCCCTTTATCTGGTAAACGCAAACGGGAGAGGCGCTTGCCTCCCCCGTCTTTTGTTTTGGTTCAGTTCAGGTCTATGAGGATCGCGCGGCACGGCGCGCCGTCGGTCTCGCCGAGATTCAGCGGCGCGCAGTTCAAAAGATATGCGCCGTCCGGCACCGCCGAAAGCCGAACGCCCTCCAAAAGCACGACCTCCTTGGAAAGCAGTGCAAGATGCACTGCCATCGGCGTGTCCTCCGGACCCACGGTCTGCGACTCGTTGCCGACAAGATCGATCCCTGCCTTTGCGAACACCTCCGCCGCTTCGAGCGTGACCGTTGCGCTGCCCTTGATCAGGATGCGTCGTTCCGCTCCGGGACAGGCTTTTGCCGCCGTTTCAAGCAGCTTCCTTGCGTCCTCTGCGCCAACGTTGCCTTCCATCGTTCCCACATACGCAGGTCCGACGAACTTTTCGAGCGTGACGGAACCGATACCCTTGCCGTCCTTCAAAAAATGAAGCGGCGCATCAACGTGCGTGCCGTTGTGCGCGCACATCGAGAACGCGGAAAGATTGCACACTTCCCCGTCCTCCAAACGCGTAAGCATCGTCTTTTCCGGGTTCGGATCGCCCGGGTAGATTGCGCAGCCGAACACCGGCTGTGAGATGTCGTAGATCATCCGGGTGAAGAATTACAGCGCCTGTTCGATGAACTCCTTGATCAGCGCTTTCGGGCGCGCACCCGCGCTCTGATCGAGAACGTCGCCGTCCTTGAACAGAACGAGATTCGGGATCGAGCTCACGCGATACTTTTCGCAAAGCTCCGGCTCCTCGTCCACGTTGACCTTCATGAATGCGACCTTGCCTTCGTATTCGTCTGCAAGCTGATCGACGATCGGCGAGACCATGCGGCACGGACCGCACCACGTTGCCCAGAAATCCACCAGAACGGGAAGCTCGCCGTTGATGACGGAATCAAAGTTTTCCTGTGTACCTGTGATGATGTTTGCCATAGTTGTAGCTCCTTTCTTTATTTCAATCTCATTCTTCCTCGGGAACGACCGCGATATGCAGCTCTTCAAGCTGTTTTGCGTCGACCGGATCGGGCGCGTTCGTCAGCGGGCAGGATGCGTTCTGCACCTTCGGGAACGCGATAACGTCGCGGATGCTCGCAGCGCCGCAGATCAGCATGGTCACGCGGTCGAGCCCGTACGCCAGTCCGCCGTGCGGCGGCGTGCCGTACTTCAACGCTTCAAGCAGGAACTTGAACCGCGCTTCCGCCTGTTCTTTGGAAAGACCGATGACGTCGAACATCTTTGCCTGCAGCTCGGTCGAATGGATACGGATCGAGCCGCCGCCGATCTCGTTTCCGTTCAGCACAATATCGTACGCCTTGGCGCGGACCTTGCCGGGATCGATGTCCAATAGCGGCAGGTCCTCGTCCATCGGGCTTGTGAACGGGTGGTGCATCGCAACGAAGCGGTTCTCCTCCTCGCTCCACTCCAGAAGCGGGAATTCGACGACCCACAGGAGATTGAACTTTTTCGGGTCGATGAGGCCAAGCTTGTCGCCGAGCTTCAGACGCAGCGCACCGAGCGCCGCCCACACGACCGGATTCTTGTCCGCCACAATGAACATGACGTCGCCGGGCTCGAAGTTCGCCTTCGCCTTGATCGCTTCAAGTTCTTCCTCGGTGAGGAACTTCGCGATCGGAGACTGCAGGCCTTCGGGCTTCCAGTTCATCCACGCAAGGCCCTTCGCCTTGAAGGTCTTGACAAATTCGCCCAGAGCGTCGATTTCCTTGCGGCTAAAGTGCGCCGTCGCGCCCTTTGCGACGATGCAGCGGACGCTGCCGCCGTTATCAAGCGCGTTTTTGAACACGGAGAAGCCGCAGTTTCGGACACATTCGGACAGATCGCATAATTCCATCCCGAAGCGCGTATCGGGCTTATCGGAACCGTAGCGGTCCATGGCGTCCTGCCACGTGATGCGCGGCAGCGGAAGCTGTACGTCGAAGTCCAGCGTTTCCTTAAAGAGGCGCTTAATGAAGCCCTCGTTCATCGCCATGACGTCGTCCGCTTCGACAAACGACATCTCAAGGTCGATCTGCGTAAAGTCCGGCTGACGGTCGGCACGAAGGTCCTCGTCGCGGAAGCAGCGCGCGATCTGCATGTAGCGGTCGAAGCCACTAAGCATCAGAAGCTGCTTAAAGAGCTGCGGGCTCTGCGGCAGCGCATAGAAGCTGCCCGGATGCACACGGCTCGGCACGAGATAGTCGCGCGCGCCTTCGGGCGTGCTCTTGGTAAGCATCGGCGTTTCGATCTCCAAAAAGCCGTTTTCTGCAAAGTATTCGTGCGTGATGCGCGTGATCTTGTTGCGCATCATGAGGTTTTTCTGCATGCACGGACGGCGAAGGTCCAGATAGCGGTACTTCAAGCGCAAAAGCTCGCCCGCGTTGCAGTCGTCGCTCGTGTCGATCGGCGGCGTTTCGGCGGTGCTCAGGATCTTGAATTCCCGTACCTTCACTTCGACCTCGCCGGTCTTCATGTTCGGGTTGATCATGTTGCCGGTGCGCGCCTCGAGTACGCCCTTGACGGCGAGTACGTATTCGGAACGGATCGTACTTGCGCGATCGAAGTCCTCCTTGCTCAAAGTCGACGAGTCGAACACGATCTGCATCAGCCCCGTGCGGTCTCTTAGCTGCACAAAGATCAGCGCGCCGAGGTCGCGGCGGACGTTCGTCCAGCCCATCAGCGTGACTTCCCGACCGACGTCTTCCTTACCGAGCTCCGTGCAGTAGCACGTACGCTTCCATCCGCTTAAAAACTCTCCCATTGTCTTACCCTCTTTCAATCGAATTTACGATGCTCTCCGCATCCAGTTGTACCATCATGGAGTCGCCGCCCTGCATGGATTTCAGGTTGGCGGTATTGTTGTGCAATTCTTCATCGCCGATGACAAGCGTATAAAGCGCGCCGGTCTTATCGGCATACTTCATCTGCGCCTTGACGCTGCGGTCCATCAGGTCGAGATCGACCGAAACGCCGCGCGCGCGAAGCTCCCGCGCAAGCGTGAAGCATTTGTCCTTCGCATCTTTGCCGAGACCGATCAGCATCAATTCGTAACGAACGGGCTTTGGAATGTCGATCCCGAGATTGTCCATGATGAGCAGAAGTCGCTCCATGCCGAGGCCGAAGCCGACCGCGGGCATTTCGGGACCGCCGAGCTCCTTGATGAGCCCGTCGTAGCGTCCGCCGCCGCAGAGCGTGCCCTGCGCGCCGGGCATGCCGGACACGATCTCGAACACGGTCTTGGTGTAATAATCGAGGCCGCGCACCAGCATCGGGTCGATCTCGTAGCGGATACCCGCAAGATCCAGAAGCCGCATCAGCTCGTTCATGTGCGCGCGGCAGTCGTCGCAGACGTAGTCCATCGTATGCGGCGCATCCTTTACGATCTCCTTGCAGGTATCGACCTTGCAGTCGAGGATGCGCAGCGGGTTCGTCTCGAATCGTCCGCGGCAGGTCTCGCAAAGCTCGCCGAGCCGTCCGCCGAGGTAATCCTTCAGCGCCTGCTGATAACGTGCGCGGCACTTCGGGCAGCCGATGCTGTTCAGCTTGATCGTAAGGTCGGTGCAGCCGAGCGTTTGAAAGAGCTCCGACGCGATCGAAATGACCTCCGCGTCCGCCGCGGGGCTATTGGATCCGAAGATCTCCACGCCGAACTGGTGATGCTCGCGAAGTCTCCCCGCCTGCGGGCGCTCGTAGCGGAACACCGGGCAGTAGAGATAGAACATCTTGGTCGGCTGCGCTTCACTGAAGAGCCCGTTTTCCACGAACATGCGGACCGCGCCCGCCGTGCCCTCGGGCTTTAAGGTGATGCTGCGGTCGCCCTTGTCGGTGAACGTGTACATTTCCTTCTGCACGATGTCGGTCGTGTCGCCCACGCCGCGCAAAAACAGCTCGGTATGCTCGATGCACGGGGTACGCGCTTCCAGAAGCCCGTACTTTCTGACGATCCCGCGGATCGTGCTTTCGAGGTACTGCCAGCGATAGCTCTCCTCCGGGAGAACGTCCTTGGTGCCTTTCGGCGCTTTGTATGCCATAGTTTCCTCCTATACAAAAAATCGCGGTCTTTCGCCCATACGAGGGACGGAAGGACCGCGGTGCCACCCTGATTCGCAGCATGCTGCTGCGCGCTTTTCCCCGATAACGAAGGGTCTCCGGCGTGCCTTTTTCTTCCGGCACACAGCTTCCGGCTGTCCTTCCCCGTCCTCTCTCCGCACGTCTTTCAGCCGCGGACGCGCTCTCTTTGGGACGATACAACGGGTACTCTTCCGTTCAACGCTTTGCGCTTATTATACCATGCAAACCGATAATGTCAAGCAAAATCAAGGTAAAAACAGCTTTCTTTTGGCGGCGTCCAAAATATCCAGCTTCGCGCCGTAGGTCGGGACGTCCTTCGGGTTCGGGATGCGCTCGACGTGGTTCTCGGAACCGAACACACGCTTGGTCATCGCGCCCGCGCCGTGCGCCAGGATCGAGGTCGTCTCCTCCATCATGTCCACGTTATAGACGCAGAGCCTGCCGTCCGCGGCATAGCCGACGTTTTCAAGGTTGCCGTTCTGATATTTCTGCCGGTACATGTAGTACGGCCAGAGCCCGATCTCCTTTGCCGCCGCAAATCCCATGTCGATCATGGTCTCGACGTCCTCGCGCGCGGGCAGCGGGTACTTATCGAGCTGGTCCTTCAATCTGCTCGAACGCTTGATCGCAAGCGTGTGGACCGTGAGATTGTCGGGGCCGAGCGCTTTGATCTCGGATAACGTGCGTTCGAAATCGGCGACCGTCTCGCCCGGAAGCCCCGCGATCAGGTCCATGTTGATCGAGGAAAAGCCCATCGAACGCGCCAGCGCAAACGCTTCTTTGATTTCCGCCGCCGTGTGCGCTCTGCCGATGCGGCGGAGCGTTTCGTCCGACATCGTCTGCGGATTGATCGAGATGCGCTCCACGCCGTGCGCTCTCAAAATCTGCAGCTTTTCCTTTGTGATCGTATCGGGACGCCCCGCCTCGACGGTACATTCCGTGCCGTAACCGCCGTAACAGGCTTCAAAATGCGATAAAAGCCCATCGAGCTCCTCCGCGGAAAGCACGGTCGGCGTGCCGCCGCCGAGATACGACGCGCGAACGTGCAGCCCGCCGTCTGAAACGAGCCTCGCTCCGTTTTCGATATCCCGGTACAGATACGGAAGATACTCTTTGATCGCGTTCTTTTGGGCGATCTCCGCGCCGAACGAGCAGTAGAGACAGCGCGTTTTGCAGTACGGAATGCCGACATAGATATCGACGTCGTCCGACCGTACCGATCCGAGGATCGGCTTTTGCACGGCGTTGATCGTCGCGGCAAGGCGCAGCTTGTCGATGCGCACCGAGAACACCTCGCGGAACTGCCGCACAGCTTCCTCGTCGCCCACGCGTTCGCAAAGCTCGCGCAAAAGCTTGGTCGGGCGGATGCCGGTCAGGCTCCCCCATGGCATCTCCGTGGGCTGTACGCGCTGCATCAGCGCATAGACCGCGCGCTTCAGCGCACGCTTTTCCTGCCGCTTCCGATCGAGCGGATCGCTGTCGTCGACGGAGTACTCCACCGTGATCGGCTCGCCCTCCGGCAGTCTTGCCGCTGCGGTCATGGTCTGCTCGTCCAGCATCGCCGAAACAGTCAGCGTCGTCTCCGGCGTCTCGTCTGCCGTGACGGGAACAAGGCCGAGGAACATGCGGATCTCCTCGGCGATATCGTTTGCGTATTGCGGTGTGTTGGTGATCAGTCGAACCATACGCTTTCAAAATTGATCGGATTGGAGCGCTTCTCCTCCGCGATCGTCGTCGGCTCCTCGTGTCCGGGATAGACCCGATAATCGTCCGGCAGCGCAAAGAGTACGTTCCGGATCGAAAGGCTCAGCGCGTTGAAATCGCCGGTCGGCAGATCGTACCGGCCGTAGCTCTGAGCAAAGAGCGTGTCGCCCGAGAACGCGCAGCGCTCTCCGTCGCAGACGAACGTGACGCCGCCCGCCGTGTGTCCCGGCGTTTCGAGCACGCGGAAAATAAGCCCCGCTGCTTCGAACGTATCGCCGTCCCGAAGCAGCACGTCCGGCTCGACCGGCTCCTGCTTTATCCCTGCCATCGAAGCAAGGCTCGCGCGGGCGCTTCGCAAACCGTCGGCATCCGTTTCGGAGATATAGATCTTTGCGCCGGTCGCCTTCTTGAGTCCCGCGACGCCCAGAAGATGGTCGAAATGCCGATGCGTGACGAGGATATCGGAGAGCGTCCAGCCGCGGTCCCTAAGGATCGCAAGGGCAAGGTCCGCGTCCGACGGGTCGATGACCGCGACGGTCTTTGCGCCGTCGCGTCCCACAAAGTACATATTCGCCGATACCGGACCGCAGGGATAACCAAAGAGAATCATATCAGAAGCCTTTCCTGGAATCCAAAAGGATCGTAAACGGTCCGTCGTTTTCGATCGAGACCTTCATATCCGCTCCGAAACGCCCGGTCTCGACCGGAACCGCCTGCCGCAGTTTTGCGATACAGCGCTCATAGAGCGGGATCGCCTGTTCCGGTCGGGCCGCGTCGATGTAGCTCGGGCGTCTGCCCTTCCTTGCGTCGCCCATCAGCGTGAACTGTGAGATCAGGAGGATCGCGCCGGAAATATCGAGCACGTTTTTGTTCGGCACGCCGTTTTCGTCGTCGAAGATGCGAAGCCCCAGGAGCTTATCCGTCATATAATCCGCGTCCGCCTCCGTATCGCCCGTCGATACGCCCAAAAGGACGCAGAGCCCGTTTGCAATCGCGCCGACCGTTTCGCCGTCGATTTTCACGCTTGCCTCGGTCACGCGCTGTACCACTGCACGCATACTGTCCTCCCTATACGCGGAACACGTCCACGACCTGTTTGATCTTCCGGAGGTTTGAAATGATCATCTGCAGCTGCTCGGCGCCTGTGACCGTACAGGTGATCTCCATCGCCGCGTAGCCGTCGTCGGTCGACCGGCTCGAAAGGTCGGTCATGTTGACGTTCAGGTTCAGGAGCACCTTCGAAACCTCCATAAGCGAGCCCGGCTTGTCCTCGATAAACACGCGGATCGTCGCCGAAAAGCTCGTGTGCTCGTCCATCGCCCACTCGACCTCGATCATGCGCTCGGCGTCCTGCATGAGGTTCTTGAGGTTCTTGCAGTCCGCGCGATGCACGGAAACGCCTCTGCCGCGGGTCACGTAGCCGACGATCGGATCGCCCGGAAGCGGGTTGCAGCAGTTTCCGAAGAACACCGCCATTCCCGGATCGCCGTGCACGTAGATCCCCTTCGGGTTCGCGCGGTGCAGCGGTTTTTTCGGCAGCTCCTGATCGGACTCCTCAAAGCGTTTTTTGAGTTCGTCGAGGCGCTCCTCCTTGCGGTGCAGGTCGATGAGCTTGTGCAGGACCTGCCCCGCCGAAATACCGCCGAAACCGATCGCGGAATAGAGATCGTCGAGCGAAACGAGGTTATGCCGTTTCAGGACTTCGTTGTAGTATTCCGGCTTCATCAGGATCGCAAGGCTCTGCGCGTGCCGCTTCGCCGCTTCCTCGAGCATCTCACGGCCGCGCTGGATGTTCTCCTCGCGGTTCTCGTGCTTGAACCATTGCCGGATCTTGTTCTTTGCCGTCTGCGTCTTGACGATCGTAAGCCAATCACGGCTCGGTCCCGGCTGCGAGTTGGACGTGATGATCTCGACGACGTCGTTCGTTTTCAGCTTGTAATCGAGCCGCACGACGTTTCCGTTGACGCGGGCATGCTGACAGTGATGCCCGACGTTCGTGTGGATGCGGTAAGCAAAGTCCAGCGGCGTCGAGCCCACGGGCAGGTCGATGATCTCGCCCTTCGGGGTCAGCACGAAAACGTATTCGCCGAGGAAGTCCTTCAGGATGTTGTCGACAAACTCCTTGCTGTCCTCTGCGTTTTCGTCCGCCTCAAGCACCTGCCTCAGCCACGCCGTCCTGCGGTCGAGCTCCGTCATCGACTGACGGCCTTCCTTGTACATCCAGTGCGCCGCAATGCCGTATTCCGCGGTCGCGTGCATCTCCTTCGTGCGGATCTGTACCTCGAACGGAATGCCCTTTTCGTCCATGACCGTCGTGTGCAGCGAACGGTACAGGTTCGGCTTCGGCATCGCGATATAATCCTTGAACCGACCCGGCAGCGGCTTCCACGTTGCGTGGATGACGCCCAGCGCGGCGTAACAGTCCGTTACGGTGTCGACGATGATGCGAATCGCGATCAGGTCGTAGAGCTCGTGCAGCGTGCAGTTGTTGCGCTGCATCTTGCGGTACGAGGAATACAGATGCTTCGGCCGTCCCGAAATGCTGCCCTCGATATTGGCCTCTTTTAGAAGCACCTTCATCTTTTCCATGGCGCTCGACAAAAGCTCCAGTCGCTCCTTCTGCTGCACGTCGACCTGCGCCTTGATGTTCTCGTATTCCTCGGGCATCAGGTACTTGAACGACAGATCCTCAAGCTCGCTGCGGATCGCGCCCATGCCGAAGCGGTGCGCCAAAGGCGCGTAGACTTCGATCGTCTCCTTGGATTTCTTGATCTGCTTTGCGGGCGAACAGACGTCGATCGTGCGCATGTTGTGCAAACGGTCTGCAAGCTTGATGATAACGACGCGCACGTCCTCGGCGATCGCAAGGAAGAGCTTCCGGAGGTTCTCCGTCTGTTCCTGTTTCTTTGTGACGTAGGTCTGCTTTCCGGATTTGGTCAGCTTTGTAACGCCGTCGACCAGAAACGCGACCTCTTTCCCGAACATCTTTTCGATGTCCTCGATCTGCACGTTGTCCCCGTCCTCGACGGTGTCGTGCAGCACGCCCGCGATCACGGTCGGCGCGTCCATGCCCATGTCCAGAAGATAGGACGCGACGGTCAGCGGATGTGTCACAAACGGCGTGCCGTCGTCCCGCTTCTGATTGCAGTGCACGCGCGCCGCAAACGAGACGGCCTCCGCCATCTTCTTCGCCTGTTCCTCGCCGAACCGTTCGGCAAACTGTGCTATGAGCCGTTCCTCCATGAGCGTCCACCTTTCCCTTTGAACCTTTATATTTTACTTGAAACGACGACCGGATACAAGAGGGCATTTTGAATTTGTTTCTTTTCCTGTACCGTTTCGCTGAAAAAACATCCGTTGGCGTACCGTACGACGCCGATCTCGAGGAGCGGCAGCAGCGCGGTCCGTTCCCGTTCGGAGAGGCTCTCGCACGCGACGCCGTTTTGCAAACGCTTCAGAAGCGTCCGGTAGATCGCGCGGATCTCCGTTTCCGGGACCTTCGGAAGCCGCGAAAGGATCGTGTCGTCCGGCAGCGGTCCTCCGCCGACGATCGAGCGCAGGCACGCCGTGATCGCTTCGGAAACCGTTTCGTCGACCGATCGTTCCAGCCTTTCCGTGCGCACGGTGACCTCCGGTCTCCCCTGATAGCTGGAAAGCTCGATCGAAACGTACGCCCTTGCGTCGGAAAACGCGCTCCAGTCCGCATAGCGGTCGCCGGTTCCGAACGAAACGATGCGGATCGCGGTTTTGCCGTCGGAAAGCTTCGCGCCGAGGTGAGTTCCCTCCCGTCCCATCAAACGAACGCCGGAGAGCGCGCCCTCGATCGCAAACAGCGGCGCGCGGTTTCCCTCGCCGAACGGCGACAGATAGGTCAGCTCCCGCGCAAACGCGGTCGTGATCTCCGGGATCGCGAGCCGGTCCTCATAGAAACAAATCTCCTCCGGGAGTCCCGACGGGAACATCTCCGCAAGATCGTCCTCCAGCGTCGTTCTGAGCGTCTCAAACGCGCCGGATTCGACCGTTGCGCCTGCGGCGAGCCGATGCCCGCCGAAGCGCAAAAGAAGCTCGCTGTGCCTTGTGAGAAGCGCAAAGAGGTCGACGGCGGGCACGCTGCGGCCCGAGCCGACCAACTGCCCGTTGACCTCGGAAAACAGGAAGACCGGACAGCGATACCGTTCCAGAAGCCGGGACGCGACGATGCCGATCACGCCCGTGTTCCAGTCCGCGCCCTTGAGGATCAGGATGCGCGGATCGGCCTTTTGGATCTGCGCCTCCGCCTCCCGGAAAATCTTCTGCTCCTCGGCGCGTCGGCGCACGTTCTCGCCCTCCAGCGCGGCCGCAAGCGTTTCGCGTTCTGCGGGATCGTCGGTGAGCAGCAGGCGCACCGCGCGCGTCGCGTCGCCCATGCGCCCGGCGGCGTTCATGCGCGGCGCAAGGACAAAGGACAGCGTGCTTTCCCCCGCGATCTCCGTAACCCCCGCGGCGTCCAGAAGCGCCCGAAGTCCCGGCTGCATCGGCACGAGCGGCAGGCCCTTTTTGACGACGGCGCGGTTCAGCGCGGTCAGCGGCACGACGTCGGCCATCGTGGCAAGCGCGGCGATCGGAAGATACTTTCCGATCCCGATGTCCAAAGCGCTCGCAAGCAGCATCGCGACCGCCGCCCCGCAAAGGCTGTTCAGCGCGGGATCCTGATCGGTCCTCGACGCGCAGACGACGGCGCACGCGTCCGGCAGCGTCTCATGGCAGCGGTGATGGTCGGTCACGACCGTGTCCATACCGAGCGAATTGGCGTAACCGATCTCGGCGTGCGCGGAGATGCCGTTGTCAACGGTGACGATCAACTTCACGCCATCCGCCCGCATCGCATCGACGGCGTTCGGATTCAGGCCGTAGCCCTCGCCTTGTCTGCTCGGCAAAAGAAACGTCACGTTCGCGCCGAGACGGGAAAGCGCGTCGGTCAGAACAGCCGTTGCACAGACGCCGTCGGTGTCATAGTCGCCGTACACGCAGATCCGTTCGCCCGCTTCGATCGCGGCGCGGATCCTTTGAACCGCCCGGTCCATGTCCGCAAACAGGAACGGATCGGGCAGCGCCTGCGCCTCCGGATGGAGGAACGCCTCGATCGAGGCGTCGTCAAGGAGACCGCGCCGCACCAGCATGGCGGCAAACGGTCTTGTGAATCCGAAGCGGTCCTCTATTCCTTTGACGGCGGCGTCCGAAACGTCCCCGTTTTCACGCGGCAGATATTTCATACGGCATAAAAAGGGCCGCGGAATACGATCCGCAGCCCATCAGCGTCCTTACAGTGCGATCGCGGCGGTATCTCTTGCGATCGCGAGTTCCTCGTCGGTCGGCAGCACGATGACCGTGACCTTGGAGCCGGGCTTAGAAAGCACGACCTCTCTGCCTCTCGGCGCGGTGCGGTTCAGTTCGAAATCAAAGTCGATCCCGAGGTAGTCCATGTTCTGCATGATCAGCTCGCGCGTCGCCGCGTCGTTCTCGCCGACGCCCGCCGTGAAGACGATGCAGTCCACGCCGTCCATCTCCGCGGAATAACCGCCGATCAGGCGCTTGACGCCCTGCGCAAACATGTCGAGCGCGAGCGCAGCGCGTTCGTTGCCTTCGTTCTTCGCCGCCCACAGATCGCGGAAGTCGCTGGACACGCCGGAAACGCCGAGCATGCCGCTCTTCTTGTTCATCATGGTATCGACTTCCTTCGCCGTCGTGTTCATCGCCTTCATCAGGAACGGAACGATCGCCGGGTCGATGCTGCCGCAGCGCGTGCCCATCGGGAGCCCCTCGAGCGGCGTGAGGCCCATCGAGGTGTTGACGCACTTGCCGCCCTTCGAGCAGCTCACGGAGGAGCCGTTGCCGAGATGGCAGGTGATCACGCGGACATTCGGATCGCCCTCGCGGCCGAGGCGCTTGATCGCTTCGCCGGTGACGAACATGTGCGACGTGCCGTGGAAGCCGTAGCGGCGGACCTGATAGTTCTCATAGATCTCATACGGCAGGGCGTAGATGTAGTTTTTCGGCTCCATGCTCATGCCCCACGCGGTGTCGAACACGGCGACCATCGGGGTGTTCGGCATGACGGCGCGGCAGGCGTTGATGCCCATGAGGTTCGCGGGGTTGTGCAGCGGCGCAAGGGGCGTGCACTCCTCGATCATCTTGATGACCTCATCGTCGATCAGCACGGACTTCGTGAACTTCGTGCCGCCGTGGACCACGCGGTGACCCACCGCCACGATGGACGCCATATCCTTGATGACGCCGATCTTCGGATCGACGAGCACGTCGAGCACCATCGCGATCGCTTCCTGATGCGTCGGCATTGCCGCGTTCTTTTCGAGCTTTTCGCCGTTCGTGGGCTTATAGGTCAGCTTGCCGTCGATGCCGATGCGCTCGCAAAGGCCCTTTGCGAGAACGCTCTCGGTGTCGATGTCGATGAGCTGATATTTGAGAGAAGAGCTGCCTGCGTTGATAACAAGAATGGATCTCATTGCCGTTCCTCCGTTACATGTTCTGTGCCTGCACCGCCGTGATGGCTACGACGGAGACGATATCCTCGATGCTGCAGCCGCGGCTCAGGTCGTTGATCGGCGCTGCGAAGCCCTGGCAGATCGGGCCGATCGCTTCCGCGCCGGCGAGACGCTGTACGAGCTTGTAGCCGATGTTGCCGGCCTGCAGGTCCGGGAAGACGAGAACGTTCGCCTTGCCCGCGACGGGGCTGCCGGGGCTCTTGAGCTGGCCGACCTTCTCGACGAGCGCGGCGTCCGCCTGCAGTTCGCCGTCGACCATCAGCTCGGGTGCGCGCTCATGGACCATCTCGGTCGCGATGCGGACCTTATCGACGTTGTCGTGCTTGGCGCTGCCCTTCGTGGAGAACGACAGCATTGCGATGCGCGCGTCCATGCCGCAAAGCGCCTTTGCGCTCGCCGCGGACGAGATCGCGATCTCGGCAAGCTGTTCGGAGGTCGGGTCGATGTTGACCGCGCAGTCCGCGAAGATCATCAGACCGTCGTCGCCGTAAGCCTTGTTCGGGATCTCCATGATGAAGAAGCTGGAGACCGTGTTGATGCCCGGCTTCATCTTGATGATCTGCAGGCCCGGACGGAGCGTGTTGCCCGTGGTGTTGATCGCGCCGGAAACAAAGCCGTCGCCCTTGCCGTCCTTGATCATCATCGCTGCGAAGAACAGCGGGTTCTTGATCATATCTGCCGCCTTTTCGGGCGTAACGCCCTTCGCCTTTCGCATCTCATAGAAGCGGTCGACATAGAGCTGATAATCCGGATGCGTTTCGGGGTCGATCGTGTCGATGCCTTCGAGCGAGACGTCGTACTTCTTCGCAACGGCCTCGATCTCTTCGCGCTTGCCGAACAGCGTGACCTTCGCGATCCCCTCCGCCGTGATGCGGGCTGCCGCCTGCACGGTGCGTTCTTCGGTTCCTTCGGGCAGCAGAATGTGCTTGACATTCGCTTTTGCCTTTGCCTTGATCTGTTCCATCAACGACATAACAAAATCCTCCAAAATAGATTTACAATTTATTCTAACACATCTGCGCAAAAAATGATATACTTGATTTAGATATATTTTACATATTTGAAAGGGAGTGCTTTCATGCGCGTCGTCGGCATCATCGCGGAGTACAATCCGCTGCACAACGGGCACATCTACCACATGGAGGAATCCTTGAAGCAATCCGGCTCCGAGTTCTGCGTCGTCGCCATGTCCGGCAACTTTGTGCAGCGCGGCGAGCCCGCCTGCACCGATAAGTTCACCCGCGCCGAGTGGGCGGTCATGGGCGGTGCGGACCTGATCGTCGAGATCCCGACGGTCTTTGCGGTCTCGAGCGCGGAGCGCTTTGCGGAAGGCGCGGTGAAAACGCTCGCCGCGACCGGCGTGGTCACCGATCTCGCGTTCGGCGTGGAGACCGAGGACGTCAACGCGCTCTACCATCTTGCGGACCTGTTGGATCGCGAGCCCGCGAACCTTCACATCTATCTGCTGCAGCACCTCAAGCAGGGCAAGTCCTTTCCCCGCGCGCAATACGATGCGCTCGCGGATCTCGGCGTGCCGGAAAACGAGCTGGAGATTTTGCAGCAGCCAAACAACATTCTCGCCGTAGAATACCTGAAATCCATCCGACGCTACGCGCCGGAGATCCGTCCTCTGCCCATTCAGCGGATCGGCAACAAGTATAACAGCACGGTGCTGACCGGAAAGCTTTCGAGCGCGACGGCGATCCGCGAGGCGCTGCTTTCCGGCGACGAATCGGTCTACGACACGATGCCGATGAGCGTTGCGGCCGCGATGCGCTTCGACAGCCAGTTCCCCGTCACCTTCGACCGGTTTGGTTCGATGCTTCTCTATCGTCTGCGCTCCATGACGATCGAGGAGCTCGCCTCGCTGCCTGACGTCAGCGAGGGCTTCGAGCAGGTCCTGTACCGCGCCGTGCGGCAGGCGACCGACCTTCCCTCCCTGTTTGAGCTGATCAAGAGCAAGCGCTATACGCTCGCGCGGTGCAAGCGCATCCTCGTTTCGGCGCTGCTGCACATTCCGAGCGGCATGACCGACGCGCTCGGGCAGAGCTTTGACGACTTGTATCTGCACGTACTCGGCCTGAAACGCATCGGCCGCGGACTTTTGGCCGCAATGGCGAGCCGCTCGAAATCCCCCGTGATCCTGCGGCATTCCGACCTTTCAAACTGCTCGGACACGGCCCGCGCCTCCCTTGCGATCGACGCGCTTTCCACCGACCTTTTCGCCTACGCGCTCGGCCGCGACCTGCACCGCGATTCGCAAAGCGCGATCACGGTATAGCGCTTCGCCGGAACGAAGCTTCGGCGTCTTTCTGAACACAAAATGCTCCGGAGGTACTCCCCCGGAGCATTGTCAGCTTTGGAATTATTCGAACGTAATCGCTTCCGTCCAGAACTCGTTGCCGTAGATATCGGTCAGGCAATAGGTCACGTCGCATTCGAGATCGCCGAGCTCCATGTAGCCGACCGTCAGCTTCGTTCCGACTGTGATCTGCTTGCCGTACTTGTAGCTGGCCTGATAGGAGCCGTCCTCGCCGTAGCAATCGAAGAGAATGTCGATCTTGTCGCCCTGCTTGAGCTGGATGAAGCCCTTTGCAAGCGTCGGGACCTCGGATTCGTCGTAGACCGGCTGTACGCCCGCGACGTAACCGTCCTCATGCGCCTTGACCTCGTTGTCGAACACGATGAACATATAATAGGGCTGATCGTTCAGCAGGATCGGAACATAGCCGATCTCCGCCCAGTTCTTGCCGTCCTCGACCGCCTGCATGAAGTAATACGCAACAGGCTGTCCGTTCAGGGTCATCCAGGTGTTGTCGAACTTGATCCTGAGGTCCCCGTCCGCGTTGCGCATACCGTCGCCCACCGCGTCATGAATATCCGCATTGTCCATGCCGAGGTCGACGTAGTGATCGCCTTCCTTTGCGAAGACGTTGATCTGGACCGATTTGACCAGCGCCCACTTCTCCTCGCTGAGCTCGAGCACATACTCGTCGTCCTTCTCTGTAAGCTCCATGTCCGCGACGGTCAGGCTGTTTTCGTCGTAATAGTCCTTATTCGCAAGCGCGCGGCCGGAATCGAACCAGCTCATATCTCCGCCGCCGAGAATGCCGCCGAGCAGATCCGTGACGCTCGACGAGGACGAACTGCCGAACAGCGAGGACGAGCCGCCGCCGAGCAGCGATCCCACCGTATCGGTCGAGCCGCTGCCGCCGAGATAACTGCCTAAAAGCGTGGAAAGCATGTCGCCCGAGGACGACAGCGAGGATGCGCCTTCATATCCGCCGAACAGGGATCCGAACGGGGAGCTTGTCGTGCCGCCGGTCGCGATCTGTCCGCCCGCCGCAAGGCTTGCAAAGCTCTTGATGCAGCGCGAATACTCGTCGGAAACGCCGATGCTGTCGTAAAGGCTCACGGCGCTGTTCATGCTCTTGAAGCTCGAATACGGGAAGTAGATCGAAACGCCGTTCGAGTTCTTCATGGAGACCGACGTGCGGTTGTACTTGACGCAGCCCTTCAGCGCTTTCACGAGCGCGTTTGCCTTCGATCCGCCGATGCGGCTTGCAAAGTCGATCACGTCGATGTGGTTGACCTTCGAGGAAACGCCGAACTCGCGCGCGTCGGCGCGGGCGTCCGCAACGGCTTTATACTCTTTTTCGTCGAGCATATCGCCGATCTCTGCAGAGAACGCCGCGAATGTATCCGGGACCGTCCCCGCAAACTCCGCAAGATCGACGATCGAGAGCGTCGTGTTGCAGCCCGGATAGTTCTTCTTGCTGACGTCGGTAAAGTCGTCGATCAGCGTTTTAGAAAGCTCCACCGTTCCGATGGAGGTATTCTTCGAAAGCTTGCTGAGCCAGTTCGTATAGTACCAGCCGGTGCCGGGCTCCGCCTCCTCCGAGGCGATCAGATAGTCCGCGTAGGGCTCGGTGACGAGCGCCGTCTCGAACGTCGCCATGAGGCACGCGTCGAAGCCGATGAAGTCAAACTTGACGCCGGCCTTCTTCAAAGCGGAATAGATTTTGTCGAGCGTCATCGTGCCGCTCGCCTTCTGGTCGTAGCCGTAGCCCGTGATCGCGCCGCCGCCGTGATCCCACAGGATCAGCATGTAGCGGTTGGCTTCATAATGATCCGCGCAGAACCGAATGAAATCGACGAGCGTGTTCGGGTCGACCATGCTCTTCGCGCCGACGTTCTTATCGAGGATCTGCAGGCCCTTGCTTGTCACGCGATAGCGCTGGTTCGTCTTGTTCGAAATGACTGTATTGTTCCACTTCTTCGCGCCGCCCGTCTCGACGATGATGTTGACCTTGTCGTCGTCCAGGTCGGCGTGCAGCATCTCGTTGAGGTCCGCCGTCGCCATGCCGTGCTCGCTCTCAAGGTCGCTGCCGCAGATATAGACCATGACGGTGACCTTGTCGTTTCCCTTGCCGCGCAGCTTCGTATATTTGCCGCGCGCCTTGTTGGAGACTTCGCTGCTGACGGCGCTGCTGGACGTGCTGGCCGAAACGGCCGCCGGCGCGTTGCTGTCCGTCTCGTCGAAGGGGTTGTAATCGTTGATATCCGCAACGGAATAGATCCCGTCAACCGCAACGGCCGACTCCTGAACGGGCTCCGCAGCGGTCTGCGGCTTCGGCGTCGCGACCGCGTCGTTATTCCCGCCGTTGTACAGACCGTCCTGATATCCGGTGTAATCCTGCCCCGACATTCCGCAGCCGCCGTCCTTCAGGAAGACGCACTTGATCAGCATAAAGATCGCGACCGCAGCGAGGATCAGGATCAGGATCTTGCCGAACTTGCCGCCGAGCAGCCCGCGGGACCCGCCGGTCGTTCCGGCGCTCTGGTTCGTCGTGTTCTGCGTGAAGAGCGGATTGCTGTTTGAGGAATTCGCGCTGTTCTGCGTGTTCTGGCTCTGCGAATTCTGATTCTGCTGTCCGCCTCCGAACATGGAGAAGATGCTGCTTCCCTGCCCGCTGCCGCCGGAAGGCTTCTGCGTGCCGAACTGCGATTTTCTGCCCTGATATCCGTCCTTCCTGCCGACGGGACCGTTCGTTTGCACCGGATTGTCGTCACGGCGCTTCAGGCTTGCGGTTCCGGACAGGATCTTTTTTCTGCGTTTGTTGTCCGAATTGTTTTCCATACTTGAATCCTCCCTTTGGGTACATTCATTTGCAGTTTATATGATATCATTTTTTCCGCGGAATGAAAAGTATTTTTTGCGAATTCTGCCGGCAAGGCGCAAAAAAGCCCGGGAATCACTCCCAGGCCTGCGGAAACTGTTCATTAAGTACCGGAAGAAGCCGTCTGCCCCGCATTCTGCGGTTGTGTATTTGCGCGATGGCGCATGATCGCGCGGCAGTTCGGGCACACCACATACCCGTCCGGGAACCACGGTCTTGTACCGTCAATTCCCCTGCGATCATATTCGAGCAGGCCGTGGCACCGGTTGCAATTCACGCTGAAAAGCGGGTTTCTCGGATCATTGAGACGTTCCGTTCGCCATGCTTCGTAGTCCACGCTCTGCATTCTGCGATACTCTTTCGTATTCGCCGATTTTTTGGAGATCCAGATAAACAGCAGAACAAGGCCGGGCACAAGGCAGAAGCCGGGCATGATGATCCCCGGATAGATCGTCTCGCGATCAAGCTCCCAATCGCTGAGCGAAAAAACCAGTAAAGCGATCAGCGCAGCCACGCAGAACAGAACAATGGCGATGACAAGCATCGTTTTTGCGATGGGTTTCGGATAAACCTATCCGTTCAGGTATTTCATTTCAGCAGCCCCCTCGTGATGTGTATTCGTGTTTTAATATACTATACTTGCGTGAAAGAAAAAGCGTAATTTGCAGATTCTGCCATATAGGCACAAAAAACGCCCGAAGGGAATCTCCCTCCGGGCGCTGAAGCTGCTTACTGGAGCTCTGCGAAGTACTTGATGGTGCGGACCATCTGCGAGGTATAAGAGTTCTCGTTGTCGTACCAGGACACGACCTGCACCTGATAGGTGTCGTCGTCGATCTTCTGGACCATGGTCTGGTTCGCATCGAACAGCGAGCCGTAGGTCATGCCGATGATGTCGGAGGAAACGAGCTTCTCGGTGGTGTAACCGAAGGATTCGCTCGCCTGCGCCTTCATCGCCGCGTTGACCGCTTCCTTGGTGACGTCCTTGCCCTTGACGACCGCAACAAGGATCGTGGTGGAGCCGGTCGCGACCGGGACGCGCTGTGCGGAGCCGATCAGCTTGCCGTTGAGCTCCGGAATGACGAGGCCGATCGCCTTCGCTGCGCCGGTGCTGTTCGGAACGATGTTCGCCGCGCCCGCGCGCGCACGCTGCAGGTCGCCCTTACGATGCGGACCGTCGAGGATCATCTGGTCGCCGGTGTACGCATGGACCGTGGTCATGATGCCCGCCTGGATCGGGAAGTTGTCGTTCAACGCCTTGGTCATCGGCGCGAGGCAGTTCGTGGTGCAGCTTGCCGCGGAGATGATCTTGTCTTCCTTGGTCAGGATGTTGTTGTTGACGTTATAGACGATGGTGGGCAGATCGTTGCCTGCCGGCGCGGAAATGACGACCTTCTTTGCGCCTGCGTCGATGTGCGCCTGCGCCTTTGCTTTGCTGGTGTAGAAGCCGGTGCACTCGAGCACGACGTCGACATGCAGCTTCTTCCAGGGCAGGTTCTGTGCCTTCGGCTCTGCATAAATGGTGATCTCTTTGCCGTCCACGGTGATGGAGCCGGGGACCTTCACGGTCTTGCCGTCTTCTTCAAATTCCGGTTCCTTGGACGTAACGGTGTGCTTGTTCTCGCCGATCACGCCGCAGTAACCCTTCTGCGCGGTGTCGTACTTCAGAAGATGCGCGAGCATCGCCGGGCTGGTCAGATCGTTGATCGCAACGATCTTGTAGCCCTTTGCGCCGAACATCTGACGGAACGCAAGACGACCGATGCGGCCGAAACCGTTGATTGCAACTCTTACCATGAATATATACCTCCATAGAATATATTTTTCCTTTGTTATCGTACATCAAACGAGCGGAAAAAGCAAGTATTTCGGGTAAGATTTTCGTAAAACCTTTTCTCTTCCGGAAGATCGGGGCCTCCCGAACGAATCGGCGCGGAAGCGCCCGCGATCAATAAAAGAAATCTGTTTCGTTATCTTCCGTGACCGTAAATGTGTAGTGATACCGGTAAATATAGTTATCGCCCGATTCTTCGAAGGTATAGGCGGAGACATAGTGATACTCGCCGTTTACCGAGAAGATCGCATCCATTGTTGTGTCTGCCGGCATCGTCGCGCTTCCGTAGACCGTGACCGACGTTCCCACAGCAACGGATTTGGACTGTCCCTTGGCGCCGCCCTTGGAGAACGCGCAGTTTGTACTGCAGCTGGCGGTATACATCACCGGCTCCTCTGTCGGCGCAAATCGATTGAACTCATCCGGAAGCGGTGTAATCTCATGCGTGTCGTCCGATCCGTATTCCATCGGTCTTTGATTAAGTTCGTAGATACTCTTTCTCACGATGCACCCGTTCTTCCCTTGCTGCCCGTGTATGCTTTTAATTGATGACCCCGTAGAAGCTGATCACCGATATATCCTGCTTTACGGTAAAGCTGCATTTAAACCAGTAATACCCATCTTCCCACTTAACATACTTTGCTTTCACGGTTTTTGAGTAACCGCTCGCGTACTCGATATAGAAATACGCCTCGGAGCTGTTCGTTTCGCCGGATAAGGAGATAGTCGTGTTCTCCGGGACCGAGCCCGATGATGCGCCGGAATACCCGCCGCCGCTGAACGTACAGTATTTGCAGGTCACCGAATATTTCTTGACAGGCGTAGGCGTCGGCGTCGGTCTTTGCGTCGGTTTCGGCGTCGGAGCAGGCGTCGGAGCAAGCGTCGGGACAGGCGTCGGCTCCGGCGCGCCGCCCGTTCCGTCGGACCAGCAAGCATAGACCCTGCACGGGATCGGTTTATCAAAATCACGATCGTCGATCCTTGTCGCGTTCGGCAGCTTCTCAAAGAAATCGTACCAGGTGACCGCGTCGATCATGTGACCGTCCGCATCGCACCAGCCTGCAAACGTCTTCCCCTCCCGTTCGGGTATCGGGAACGGCGCCAGATAGCAGAGCTGCTCGGAATAGATCGGAAATGCGATATAATATGCGCCGAACATCGCGCCGTCATAGAACTCAAGCCGATAGGGGCTTTCTTCCATCAGCCATACCACATGGATCTCTGCGTGATAGACGCCCTCGATGTCCTTGGGAACGATCTCAAGATCGTCCGCAGTCAGCACGCTTCCGAGCGCTGCAGTCCCGATCGGAGCCGGCATCGCGCCTTCCCGATACAGGCTCTCCAGATACTCCGCGCCGCCCGTACTGAGCAAGACATATCCGAGCGCTTTGCAGTCCTCCTGCTCCGGCAGCGGCGGCAGCTCATATTCGGTAAAGGTCTCTGCCGGAAGCGTTTCCTCCGCAAGGATCTCGCTCGGATATTCGCCGCGCATTGCCGTGTCCATATTAAAGACTTCCGAATAGATCGTAATATGGATCTCGCCCGTCATTCGCTGTATCGACGTCGGCTTCGGCATAGCTGTCGGCGTCGGCGTCGGAGTCTCCGTCGGTGTAGGCGTCGGTGTAAGCGTCGGCGCAGGTGTTTCCGTCGGCTCCTGCGTCGGAACAGGAGTCGGCATAAGCGTCGGCGCAGAAGTCGGCGTATTCACAGGCGCAGCGGTCGTTACGGAAGGCTTCTCCGATACGAATGCAGCGGAAATACCCGGCGTTTTCTGCGGCGTCGGCGTCGCTTCCGCGGCTGTCGCGGGCGATTCCGTTTCGATCACCGGGATCGGCTCTTCCTGCGGCGGATTCAGACGGCCCCGCGGCGTGATCACGCCGAGCGTAACAAGACCCGTGGCAGCAAGATACAGCATGATCTTGCGGACCGAGGACGGTTTCCTCTCCTTCGGTTCTTCCGCAGGCGCAAACCGATTGAACTCATCCGGAAGCGGCGCAGATTCCTTTGCGCGGTCATCCGGGTATTCCTTCGGTACTTGATTCAGTTCGTCAATGCTCTTTCTCACGATGCCCCTGCTCTTTCTGCTGTTTTCTCATGCTTTTCTTCCGTTCATGCCCGGCAGAAAAGCCGCAAAGCAGTCTCCTTCACGGTAAGCTGATACGGGATCCGTCAAACCGCTGTTTTACCGGTATACATCTCACACCGATCGCTGCGTCAGGGTCCCCGTAACGGCTTTCTCGTCAATATGAAACCTCAAATGCACTCTTTTCGAACACATAATCATGTTCAACGAGCTTCTGTCTGATCACGATATGCGCTGTCCCGTGCGGCGGGAAATCGCTCGGCAGCGCGACGGCATAGACCGGGAAAAAGCAGAGCTTATCCCCGTCGAAATCGGCATAGATCGCGACCGGCTCGAACGTGCCCGTCAACATCGCTCCTTCGGCGGAAACGGTGATCAGAATGCCGCCTTCTTCGAGTACGGACGGATCGTCCCCGAATATGACCTGCGGATGATCTTTTTCCGCTTCCTCGATGCGCACGACAAAGCAGTTCGGATAAACCTCTCCGTACATCATCTCAAGGATTCCGCCGACATCCTCTTCGGTATCATAATTGACATTGACCCACGGGATCGTTTCCGCACCGTAACGTTCCGTTCGCGTTTCCTCACCCGACGCCGTTCGATATCTGAACGTCGTTTCCAGGATCAGCGCATCCGCGTATTCCGAGCGGAATCCGTTCGCGTCGAACTTTTCGATCTTATACTCGCCGCTGTCGATCTCTTCCCGGGTGAACGCATGCTCCATTGCCGTCTCCCCGCCGTTCGGCTCCCCGATCCGCATCGAGGCTTCCGTGATTCGATCCGTCCCGGAAAACCGCACCGTTCCGTAATACACCAGGGAAGAGCGGATCAGGATCGCATCGACGCCCGGAAGCGGCTCATGCGTTGGCTCCGGCGTAGGTTCCGGGGTCGGCTCCGGCGTAGGTTCCGGCGTGGGCTCGGAAGTCGTTTCCGGCGTGGGTCCGGACGTGGTTTCCGCGGTCGGCGCAGGCGAATCCGTCGAAAACAGGAAATCGGAGGGCGTCGGCGCTCCGGGCTCGGCTGACTGTGCCGGCGGCTGTTCGCCGGCATCGGCTTCACCCTTTGCGGGAGGCTCTGCAGCCCGCGGCGCAAAAGCGGCGAACGCAAACACGCCCGCGGCGCCGAGGATCATCAGTACCTTTCTCAGGCGTTTGCGCCGCGTCGTTTCATCGTAAACGACGACCGGTGCGCTCCGGTTGAATTCATCCGGCAGTTCCGGCAGCTCCGGCGCACCGTTCTCGTGAAATTCCCTCGGTATTTGATTGAGCTCCGAGGTGCTCCTTCTCATTTCTGATGGACGTCGATCTGCGGGAACGGCACCTCAACGCCGAGCTTGCGCATGCTGATAAACAGATCATGGTTCAGCGCACGCGATCCCATAAAGATATCACCCTCCGCGACGTCTACGGTAAACCGGAGCATGACCGCGCTGTCGTCAAGCTTGTCAACGCCGAGATATTCCGGCACGGCAAGCATCAGCGGCTGGTTGTCGGCATAGATCTGTTCCAGAATTGCGGGGATCTCATTCTCCAGTTCTTCGAGATTTGTTTCATACGGGATCGGAAAGTCCGCGACCGCCTTAGAGGCGTTGTCAGAACGATTCAGAACGTTCTTCATGTCCGAATTGTTGATGATCTTGACGTTGCCGCCGACGTCCGTCAGGACCGTCGTGCGGACGTTGATCTCCGTGACGGCGCCGCGGAAGCCGTTGACCTCAATGATGTCGCCGATGTTGTACTGATTGTCGATCAGGATAAACATGCCGGTGACGATGTCGGCGATCAGGCTCTCAGCGCCGAAGCCGATAATCAGGGCGATGATCCCGAGACCGGCCAGGATCGTGACGATATCGACGTTGAAGATCGTCAGCGCCACACAGATCGCCGCCAGGATCACCGCATAGCGGATGATGTTTTTGGTCAGCGAAAGCAGCGTACGCGCACGGTTGCGCTTCGGATTCGGAAGACTCAGCAGGAACATGACAATACCCTCTGCTGCAAACATGACCAGCAGGATCAGTACTCCGCGCAAAACCGCCTCCCAGTTCCACTGAAGCTTCGGCAGTTCCTTGATAACCCCTAAGTGCCAACCGATCACGAAGACCAAAGCGGCTACGGCAGCGAGCACGATCGTCCGGATCAACGGTCTGAATCTTCCGGATTCGGCTTTTTTGTTTCCCTGAGATTTCATTGAAATGCTCCTCCTCATGAAATTATATACAGTATACTGTCAACGGATGTTTTCGTCAAGCTTCACAAAAGTAAAAGCTCCGCGTCGATCACGCAGAGCAAGGCGCCGTCGTCAGGGCTCGTCGGCGTTGAGCGTTTCGGCGACGATGTATAGCGGACGATCCTTGAGCTCGTCGTACATCCTGCCGAGATACATTCCGTGAACGCCCATAAAGCAGAGCGTCAGCGCATGCAGCAGCACGCCGCCGACGACCGCCCAAAGCCATTGCGGACAGCCCGATCCGAAGATCGCCGTCAATACGATCATCGCGATCAGCCCGAGCACGCCGAGCACGCCGAGGCCTACACCGAACGCAAACGGAAGCTCCAGCGGCTTCGAGGAGAAGTTGAAGATGCCGTCGCACGCAAGCTTTATCATCTTTTTCAGTGTGTACTTCGTCTTGCCCGCCGCGCGTTCCTCACGTACATATTCGATCGGCACCGCTTCAAACCCCATCCACGCGGACATCCCGCGCAAAAACCGCGCCTGTTCGCGCATCTTCAGGAAGACGTTCGCGACCTTGCGGTCAAGGAGCCGGAAGTCGCCGGTGTCGAGCGGGATCGGGTACGCGCTCATTGAGGACAGCAGCCGGTAATAGAGCTTCGCGGTCAGTTTCTTGAACAGCGTTTCGCCCTTGCGCTTCAGCCGCTTCCCGTAGACGATGTCCGCGCCGTCCTTCCACATCTCCACCATCTTCGGGATCAGCTCCGGCGGATCCTGCAGATCGACGTCGATGATGATCAGCGCATCGCCCTTTGCATGGTCCATGCCGCAGGTCACGGCGAGCTGGTGTCCGAAATTCCGCGAGAAGGAATAGACCTTCACGGTGTCCGGATGCTCCTTCGCAAGCCGGCGAAGCTGTTTCATCGTGCCGTCGCGGCTGCCGTCGTTGACGTAGATGATCTCGTACGGATGCCCGGTCGACTGCATCGCCGCGTCCATACGGCGATAGGACTCCATCAGAACCTCTTCCTCATAATACACGGGAATGATCAGGGACAGCATCTTTTCCGACATATACGCCTCCATCGTCTTTTTTATCAGTATAGCCCAAAAAAGTTTCGGTTGCAATTCCTTTTTTGTGGATATATAATAAGATCAGAATTTTATTGCAAAGGAGATTTATCTATGGCAATCGTAACAAGCACCGAAATGTTCAAGAAGGCTTATGCCGGCGGATACGCGATCGGCGCGTTCAACGTCAACAACATGGAGATCATCCAGGGCATCACCGCCGCGGCGATCGCGGAACGCGCTCCGCTGATCCTGCAGGTATCGAAAGGCGCGCGCGCTTACGCGAACCACATCTACCTGATGAAGCTCATCGAGGCGGCGATCGAGGACGCCGAGCAGAACGCGGGCTTTGATCTGCCGATCTGCGTCCATCTGGACCACGGCGACAGCTTTGAGCTCTGCAAAAGCTGCATCGACGGCGGCTTCACCTCCGTCATGATCGACAAGTCCGGTCTCCCGCTCAAGGAGAACATCGCGATCACCAAGCAGGTCGTCGAATACGCGCACGATCACGGCGTGGTCGTCGAAGCGGAGCTCGGTACGCTTGCCGGCGTCGAGGATGAGGTCAACGTATCCGCAGAGGATTCCTCCTACACGCATCCGGACGATGTGCAGGAATTCGTCGAGAGCACCGGTTGCGACTCGCTCGCGATCGCGATCGGCACGAGCCACGGCGCCTATAAGTTCACCGCCGCGCAGTGCACGCGCAATGAACAGGGTCTGCTCGTTCCCCCGCCCCTCCGTTTCGACATCCTCCGCGAAGTCGAAAAGCGTCTCCCGGGCTTCCCGATCGTTCTGCACGGTTCCTCTTCCGTCCCGCAGGAGTTCGTCAAGATCATCAACGAGAACGGCGGCAGAATGCCTGACGCAGTCGGCATCCCCGAGGAACAGCTTCGTGAAGCCGCGCGCATGGCGGTCTGCAAGATCAATATCGACAGCGACCTGCGCCTTGCGATGACGGCCTGCATCCGTCAGTACTTCAACGAGCATCCGGATCACTTCGACCCGCGCCAGTATCTGAAGCCCGCGCGCGCCGCGATCCAGAAGATGGTCCAGCACAAGCTGGTCGACGTACTCGGCTGCAACGGCAAAGCATAATTCCCTATAACAGCAAAACCGCCCGATCGCTCGGGCGGTTTGTGTTTTTGGTATTTCTTACGCTTCCGGCGCCGGTTCAACGACCGTTTCGGGATGCATCTCACGGTAGAAGCCCGCTTCGGCAAGCGCCATATACGGACCGGTCCAGAAGATCGCGAGCACGCCGAAGGTCAGGATCGTCAGCAGCAGCCAGCCGATGAAAGACAGCTCGAGTACGAACAGCTCGCCCTTGTGCCCCTTCATGTTTTCCCAAGAACGGCGGATGGCCTCCATGCCGGAGATGTTCGGATCCTCCGCGAGCATATACGGAACCTCGTATAGCCCGAGCCCGACGATGATGCCGGGCACAAAGAAGCACATAAATCCGAGCGTGACGAACAGCGTATACAGCGCCATCGTGCAGACGTTCTTCTTATAAGCTTTCAGACCGGAGAACAGTTCTGCGATCCTGATGTGTTCCTTGCGGTAAGCCTTCAGGCGAACGCCGGAGAGCCCGACCTTGATCACGTTGCCGAACAGGATCGTATACAGAAGACCGATCACGGACGCGACGAGCGCAATGCCGACGATCGCCGCAACGATCCCCGCAAAAACCTTTGCGGTCTCGGGGTCATTTGCCGCCTCTTTGAAATCCATGCTGTTGCCGCTGACGCCGCCCGAAAAGCAGCTGACGCCGCCCAACAGCGCGCCTGCGATCAGCTCGATCGCAACGATCATCCAGTACCGGAACCGCAGCGCTTCCTTTGCGTTTTGCTTGATCATTTGTCTTGTCATGTTTGGATCACTCCTTCCTTACCGTTTGATTATAGCATCCGACGTTCATCCTGTCCATCCCCGTTTCCGAAGTACGCGTCAAAATCATCGTCGAAAACTGAAAAGAGGAAGCCGCATGACTTCCTCTTTCCGTGTCTGACATATCATTCATAATGAAAGGTCTCACCCGCCGCTATGCGCGCCTCGCGATCGGTAAAGGTATCCTCCCAGGTCCATCCCATCAGTTCGGAAACGGTACCGAAGGTATATCCGCGCTTGACGAACTCGTCGAGGACCGGTATCAGATACTTCTGCAGTTCCTTTGCGTCGTTGTGGCAAAGGATAATATCGCCGGGCTGCGTTTCCCTTGGATCCAGCAGGAGCTTGATGATCTGACTCGCGTTTTTATCGCCCGAATCGCCGCTGGTCTGTCCCCACCGGATAACCTCGCAGCCGAGGTATCGTGCGATCGAGATCGCGCGCGTGCTTCCGTAGCCGTACGGCGGACGGTACAGATGGATCCGATACCCGTGATTCTCCAGCATGATGCTGTTCGGTTTTGAAACCTGATTGTAGATCTCCGGAATGGTCAGATTTTCAAAATGCGGATGCGAGTACGAATGATTCCCGAGCTCATGACCTTCCTGTATCATACGCTCGATCCACTTCTGATGATTGCTCATCCATTGACCGGTCATGAAGAAGGTCGCATGGATGTTGTACTGTTTGAGCGTATCCAACAGCCAATCCGTATTCACCTCTCCGAAGGCGCAGTCAAAGGTCATCGCCACCATCAGATCGTCGCGTTCATAATTGCCGCGGGTCATCTCATACGACGGATCCTGAAGCGCTATGCCCTTTGTATGGATCGGATAGTCGTAGCCGTTGAGATAAAGATACAGGTCGGTATGCGGCGGCTGCCCCTCGGGGATCGTGATCTCGATCATATTCTTGTTCCGCTGCGAAAGATTCCCGCTGCCGATCATCGTTCCGTCCGCAAGACGGATCTCCGCCCGCGTTCCCTTTGCAAACGCGTGAGGATCGTCCGCAAACAGCTCGACCTTATACGTTCTTCCCGGCCACATGATTTTGAACTCATCCGTAAATCGTACGACGGGGATCGGCGTCGGCGTGGGTTCCGGCGTGGGCGTAGGCTCCGGCGTGGGTTCCGGCGTAGGCTCCGGCGTGGGTTCCGGCGTTTCCGTCGGCTCTGGGGTGATCTCCGGCGTCGGTTCCTCGGTCGGGATCATCGTCGCCGCCTCCGTCGGCTTCGGCGTTTCCGTCACCACGTTCACAATGATATCTTCGACGGGCGTCGGCTGTTCTGAGACCGGCGCTGGCTCCGGCGTCGGCTGTTCCGCGATCGGAGCCGTTTTCTCCCCCGTCTGCTCAGCAGGCTGACATGCTGCGGCAAAAAGCAGCAGCAGCAACAATACACATACGATCGTTTTCTTCATCGGATCCTCCAAATCGAGTCGTCGGCAATTCTACATGCGTTCGACACCTTTCGATAAAAAAAGTATACCACAAGAAAATGTATCTGTCCAGTTCGTACATGTATAATTCGCTGCCGTACATACTATTCGAAACGGTATTCGGAGGAGATTGTCATGCAAAACAAACGGAAACGCATCGGCGTCGCGCTCGGCGCGGGCGGCATGCGCGGTATGGCGCACATCGGCGTACTGCAGGTTCTAGAGGAGGCGGGGATCCCGATCGACCTCGTTTCCGGCGCGTCGGCCGGCGCGTTTTTCGGCGCGGCGTACGCAGCGGAGATGGATCTTTACGCGCTCGGCGCGTTCGCCGTAAAGCTTCTCAAGCGCGACGTGCTCGATCCGCCGAATCCGTTCCGCTCCGGGCTCCTGTCCGGCAACAAATTCATGCGTCTCTGCCGTCTCGTTACCGACGACCGCTCCTTTGCCGATACCTTCGTGCCCTTCTGGTGCTCCGCCGTCGATCTCCGGTCCGGAAAGACCGAATATCTGCACAGCGGTCCATTATACCGTGCGGTCCGCGCGAGCATTTCGATTCCGGGGCTGCTGCGCCCGGTCAAGCTCAACGACGCGACCTATATCGACGGCGGCACGGTCGAATCCATCCCGGTCTCCGTCCTGCGGCAGAACGGCGCCGACGCGGTGATCGGCGTCGATCTCGGCATCGCCCCGCCGTATCAAAAGCGCCGCGACAGCGTCGGCCGCATTCTGTTCCGCTCCCTCGACATCATGCGCATGGCGATGGACACGCTCGCGCCCGACCGCGCCGACGTCGTGATCCGTCCCGACGTCTCGTTCATGGGCCGGATCCTTCCGCACGACGCCGCGAAGTGCATCGCCATCGGCCGCGCCGCCGCATCCGAGGCCTTGCCGAAGATCCGCGGGCTGCTTGCGCGGTAATCGACGCGCGACCCTCCGCATACGATACTGCGGAGGGTATGATGGTTTTTCGTATTGTTCTTCCGCTGCTGCTTCTGTTCGGTCTGCTCGCCGCGCCGGACGCCGCGTTTGCCGCCGCCTCGGACGCCGCAATGCTATGGTGGACGCGGGTGCTTCCGTCGCTGCTGCCGTATCTGATCGCGGCGTCGCTTTTGGAACGCAGCGGGCTTTTCAATCGACTGCCGAAGCGGATCGCCCCGTTTTTCCTGCTTCCTTTCGGGCTGCTCGGCGGCTATCCCGTCGGCGCAAGGCTCGTAGGAAAGCTATTACGCTGCGGCGCGCTGTCCCGTTCCGACGCACAAAAAGCCGCCGCGTTCTGTAATCTTCCGAATCCGATCTTTCTGCTTTCCGTCGTCTCCGCAGGCTTCTTTCACGATCCAAAAATTGCACTGCCTTTGCTGATCGGCGTGTACGGCACGGCGCTTTTCGGGCTGATCCCGCTCTCCCGCCTGCATTTTTCACCTGCCGCATCCGCGCCTGAACATTCAAAGCTTACAAACGATCTGCCTGCGGCGATCGGCGACGGCGTCCGCGCGATCCTGAACATCGGCGGCTGCCTCGTATTTGCCTCGGTGCTCGGCGCGCTGCTAAACGCTTCCGGCTTTTTTTCGCTGTTCGGCGCAAACGCCTCGATCGCCCGCGCCGTCTCGCTCGGGCTCTTTGAAATGACTTCCGGCGCGCATGAAATCGCGGCGCTGCCGTTTTCGCTCTCGCTGCGGCTTGCCCTCTGCGCGTTCTTCATTCAGCTCGGCGGGCTGTCCGTCGCTCTGCAAAGCGCCTCGAACCTTTCGCTGCCCCTGCCGCAGTATCTCCTCCGCCGTCTTCCGCTTGCGCTTTCTGCCGCGCTTGCGGTGTATTTTTTGACGCCGCTGTTCTGCCCGGACGCCGCCGTGCCGACGCTCGCCACCGGTGCGGAAATGGTCAGAAACACCTTTGATATGCTCGCCGTCTCCCTCTCCTCCGCGTTCGGCCTGCTGCTCGTTTTTGTCTTTACCTTCGGGTTGTCCAAAAGAAAAAGGACGCCGTAAAGCGTCCTGAATAGGATTTTGTTTATGCCTCGACGACGGCGGTGATCAGCCGCAGGGTCGCGTCGAGCGCGTCCTCGTGCGTGCGCTCGTAGCCGTGCGTTTCGCGAACGCCGGGTCCGATCAGCGCGTGCCGCACGTCATAACCCGCGCGAAGCGATACGTCCGCGTCGGAGCCGTAGCTCGGGACCATCATGTCGAGCGCGTACGGGATGCCGTTCTTCTCGCAGAGCTTGACGAGCTCGTCGGTCAGCACGGTGTGATACGGGAACGCTGCGTCCTTCGTGGCGATCGTGACCTTGTGCTCGCTGCTGTCGTGATCGAGCCCGATGCAGCCGATGTCGACCGCGATGAGGTCTTTCGTGTCCGCGGGAATGCCGCAGGCGCCACCGTGCCCGATCTCCTCGTATTCGGTGAAGAGCAGGCTGACCTTGCGGTTGAGCCTGACTCTGCCGTCCGTAACGCGCTGCGCTAAGCTGAGGAGCGTCGCCGCGCTTGCCTTATCGTCGAGGTAGCGGCTCTTGATGAAGCCCTTCTCGGTCTCCTGATAGCGCGTTTCGATCGCGACCTGATCTCCGCAGGTGATGCCGAGCTTCTCGACGTCCGCGCGGGAATACACGTCCTCGTCCAGAAGCAGCACAAGATTCGTGTCGAGGTCCATCGGCGTGTCCTTTTCGGACTGGCTCATCAGGTGAACGCTCGGATTCTTTCTCCGCACCGTGCCGGTGTAGATCTTGCCGTTTCTTGCGTGCACGCGGCAGTTCCAGTCGAGCGCGTAGTACGGATGCACGCCGCCGACCTTGATGACGGACAGCGTTCCGTCCGCATTGATTTGCCGCACCATGAGTCCGATCGCGTCGACGTGCGCGGCGATCGTGACGGGATTGCCCTCGCCGCCGAGGTCGAACCGCACGCCGCCCTTATTGAGCTGCACGGCGGGAATGCCCATCCGCTTTGCTTCCGCGAGCAGATACTCGTCCATTTCCACAAAGAAACCGGTCGTGCTGTCGATCGCCATCAGATCACGCAGCGTTTTTTTCAGCTGTTCCATACGGCCCTCCTTATTTGGACGCCTTGATCTTGTCCCAAGCGGCGTTGAACACCTCTACAAATTCGCCGAGGTCATGGAAGACTTCGCAGCGATCGAGGACCTCCTGCGGCGGATTATAGGTCTCATCCTCGGTGTAGTCCGGTCCGAGACGATCCAGCGCAGCCTTGTTCGGAGTCGTGTAACCGATATACTCGGTGTTGCGGGTCGCATTCTCCGCGTCGTTCAGGAAATTGATAAACGCATGCGCCGCATCGACGTTCTTTGCGTTCTTGGGAATGATGACGTTGTCGAACCAGACGTTGCTGCCTTCTTTCGGGACGACAAACGCAAGATCCTCGTTCTCGCCGATGCATGCGACCGCATCGCCGGAGTATACGACCGCGAGCGCCGCCTTGTTGTTGACCATGGAGGTACGCATGTTATCGGTGCCGAAGCCCTTTCTAAGCGGCGCCTGTGCGATCAGCAGATCGCGCGCGGCGTTGACTTCCGCCTCGTTGCGGGTGTTGAAATCATAGCCCAGATACTTCAGCGTGATGCCGATGGTATCGCGAACGCTGTCGTACATCCAGATCTTGCCGGCGTACTTCTCATTCCAGAGGATCCCCCAGCTGTCCACCGGTTCTTCGACCATCGTCGTGTTGTACAGGATGCCGACCGTGCCCCACATATAGGGAAGCGAATACTTGTTGCCCGGATCGAAGCTGTTCGTGATCTCCATCATCTTCGGGTCGATGTTCTTTGCATTCGGGATCTTTGCATAATCCAGCGGAAGAAGCATGTCCTCACGGATCATCTGCTCGATGATATAGTCCGACGGGAAGCAGAGATCATAGTTGCTGTCGGAGGAACGGAGCTTGATCAGCATTTCCTCATTGCTCGTCATTTCGATGTAATTGACCTTGATGCCGGTCTGCTCTTCAAATTCGTCGATCAGATCGGGATCGATGTATTCGCCCCAATTCAGGACATTCAGCTCGCGGTTCGGTTCCGCGGTCTTCGAGCCGCACGCTGCAAACGCAAGGATCATACATGCCGCAAAAACGAGGCAAAGGATCTTCTTCATCATTGTTCTTTTCTCCTTTATGATTATTATTTCAGTTTGACTTTCCTGTTCTGAACCTCATACTCGCGCTCCTTTGCCAGTCTTCTCAGATTGACGGCAAGCAGCATCGCCACAAGCGGGATAAAGATGATCGTCGCCAGCGCCGGGTTGACGCCGATCTTTCCCTTCTGGGTATTCGAGTAGATGAATACGGACAAAACCTGTGAATCCGCCGTGAAGTAACTGACGACGAAGTCGTCGAGCGACATCGTAAGCGCCATAATGAACCCGGACGTGATCCCCGGCATGATGTCCGGAATGACCGCCTTGATGAGCGCTTTGAACGGCGAACAGCCAAGGTCGAGCGCCGCTTCGTACAGCATATCCGAGCTTTGCTTCAATCTCGGCAGCACCGAGAAGATCACATACGGAATGCTGAACGAAATGTGCGCGATCAGCAGCTTCAGAAAGTCGCTGATCTCCAATCCGAACAGAGTATTGACGAACGCGAACAGCATCATGAACGTAATGCCGGTCACGAGGTCGGGATTGACCATCGGGAGCTGCGAGACCGAAAGCACGACGGTGCGCGTGCGTTTCTTCATGACGTTGATGCCGATCGCAGCAGCCGTTCCGATGATCGTCGCGGCGATGCTCGAAACGAACGCGACCTCAAGCGTCAGAATCAGAGAATTGCCCGCCTTGTTGGAAAACAGGCGCCCGGACGTCAGATTGTCCCACGTGAATCCTCTGAACCTTCCGAAGATGGAGCCGTAGTTCTCAAGCGTGAATCCGTTCCATTTTCCGAGATTCTTGAAAATCGTGTCGCCGTTGGAATCGACATGGAACTGATTGAACGAGAACAGGATCAGATAGATGATCGGCAGATACAGAAACAGCAGCATCAGGCCGAGATACACATATTTGAAGGAGCGGCCGAATTTTCTCACAGGATGCTGCCCCCTTCCTTATCCTTGTCGAAGTGGTTCATGATCAGCGTGCTGACGACGATGCACAGCAGCAGAATGATGGACAGCGTCGAACCGACGGAGAAGTCGTTTTTGTGGTAGCCCGCCGCCGAGGTGATCGCCGTTTCGATCTTATTGCCGTACAGCATATACGCGCCGTTGCCGATCAGCGCCGGAACGGTGAACGCCGTGATCGACGGAACGAATACCATCGTGATGCCGGAAACGATACCCGGAACCGAAAGCGGCAGCACGACGCGGAAAAAGGTCTTTACGCCGTTTGCGCCGAGATCGCGCGACGCCTCCAGAAGGCTCTTGTCGAGCTTACTGAGCGTATTGTGCAGCGGCATGACCATAAACGGCAGAAAGTCGTAGACAAGCACGAGCAGGACCGCGATCGTGCGGCCGGACGCCGTATCCGTCAGCGATTCGGTAACGCCGAGCAGCTCCGGGATCGCGTACTCGATGATCGCGCTCCATGCGTACGTACGCAGCACGAAGTTCATCCACATCGGAACGAAAAACAGGACCGAAATGAAACCCGCGACCGACTTCTTCATGTTCGACAGGATGTACGCGATCGGATAGCCCAGAAGGAGACAGATCGCCGTCGTTCCGAACGCGAATTCGATACTGACCCAGAGAATGCGCCAATTGTCCGCATCCTTCAAGGTGGAGAGGAATTTCTCCGCCGTCCACTGCCCGTCCACGTTGAACGCGTAGTAGAAGATGAACAGCATCGGCACGGCGATGAACAGGATCATCCATACGATATACGGATAAGCAAAGAATTTTCGCTTCATGCCCCTGCCCTCTTACTCTTCGCGCGAAACGGACTCGGTCTTTTCGGTTTCTTCGGACTCCTCGGCTTCCTTCTTGGTCAGCTCCATCTTGTCCGGATCGACTAAGATACCGACCTCCTCGCCGTCCTCCATAAAGTCGTCGGAATGCGCGATCCAGTCGTTCTCCTCGCAGGAGACTGTGACCTCGTAATGCGTGCCGAGGAACATGCAGGCCTTGATCGTACCGGTCAGCTTCGCATCCTGCGGCGCGACGAGCCGCACGTTTTCGGGCGCAATGCGCACGATGGCGATCTCTTTGTTCTCGTAATCCTCGAGCCCCTCGCACGGGAAGGCCACGTCGTCGATGTAGATCGCGTTCTCGCTCGGCCAGGTCTCCGCGTCGAAGATGTTGTTCGCGCGCGTCTTCTTCATGATATGGATCGCATCGGGCAGGATCTGGATGCCGACCCGGCTTCCGACCGGCGCGAAGTCCGTGGTGTGCACGATCCATTCATAGCCGCCGCAGTCCACGCAGATCTCGTAGTGCACGCCCATGAACACGACCGAAGCGACCGTACCGGAGACCTTTGACTTCTCGGGCGGGACGATGTCGATGTCCTCCGGGCGGACGACCGCGTCGACCTCGACGTTCTTGCCGAAGCCCGCGTCCACGCAGCGGTACACGACGCCGTTCATGCGAACCTTATAGTCCTCGAGCATAAGACCCGGGACGATGTTGCTCTCGCCGATGAAGTCCGCGACGAACGGGTTCTTCGGCTCGTTGTAGATGTCGGTCGGCTTACCGATCTGCTGGATGACGCCGTCCTTCATAACGACGATCGTATCGGACATCGTCAGCGCCTCTTCCTGATCGTGCGTAACGTAGATGAACGTGATGCCGAGCTGCCGCTGCATACGCTTGAGCTCCACCTGCATCTCCTGCCGGAGCTTCAGATCCAGCGCGCCGAGCGGTTCGTCCAGAAGCAGGACCTTCGGCTCGTTGACGAGCGCACGCGCGATCGCAACGCGCTGCTGCTGACCGCCGGAAAGCTGGTCGATCCAGCGTTTGCCGTAGCCCTCTAAGTTTACGAGCTTCAGCATCTTCTCGACCTTTTCTTTGATCTCGGCCTTCGGCTTCTTCTTGATCTTCAGACCGAACGCGATGTTGTCGAACACGTTGAGGTGCGGGAACAGCGCGTACTTCTGGAAGACCGTGTTGATCTCGCGCTTGTGCGGCGGGACCTTCGCGATATCGACGCCGTTCATCTTGATCATGCCGGAGGACGGAATGATGAACCCCGCGATGCAGCGCAAAAGCGTCGTCTTGCCGCAGCCGGACGGGCCCAAAAGGGTCAAGAACTCGCCGTCGTCGATGTACAGATTGACATGATCCAGCGCCACGTCCCCGTTGTAATCCTTGCTGATGTCGATCAGCTCGATCAGATGCTTGCTATTTTCCATGAGTCCCCCTTAAAATGACGGCGGCGTGCTGATCCAGAGCACCTTCGCCGGTGTTTTTCCGTTGTTGAAAAGATAATGCACGCCCTGCGGATGCAGATAAAAGCTGTCGCCCTTACGAACGCGGTGCTTTGCGTCGCCGTCTACGAGCGTGACCGTGCCGGAAAGCACCATTCCGAATTCCTCGCCCTCGTGCGGATCGAGCTCCTCCGTCTGTCCGCCCGGCGCGATCGTAACGAGAATGGGCTCCAGTGCGTTCTTCTGCGCGTTCGGCACGAGCCAGCGGATCAGCGTGCCCGCCTCCTCGTCCTCCTTCTCGAACGTGTCGTCCGCAGAAAAAACGACGCGCTCCTCCGAGCGGTCGTTGAAAAACGCCGCAATATCCGTCCCGAGCGCCTCGAGAATGTCCATCAGCGTGGCGATCGAGGGCGACGTGATATCGTTCTCAAGCTGCGAGATAAACCCCTTGGTCAATTCGGTCCGGTCGGCAAGCTCCTCCTGCGTCAGCCCGAGCTTGACCCGAAGCCTCTTGAGCTTTCTTCCGATCTCCGGTCTGCCCGATTCCATCGTGTCTATCCTTTCTAAACTTAAAGTTTACGATCACTAAACTTTTCTTGCAATATAATGCCATATCCGCTCCCCTTTGTCAACACTTATTTTGCCGATTCGCGTCCGATTCCGCCGTTCTGCGGGAAATATACAAAAAGCCGGGACGATCCCGGCAAAAAAGAGGAACGGATCGCTCCGCCCCCGCAAGTAAAATCAATCCTCGTCGTTCTCGCTCTCCGCCGACGCGGCGACGCGCACGCCGGATTCCTTCTCAAAACGCTCGGCCAGAACTTTTGTCGTAAGATAGGCTGAGATGCAGTCGATCGCCATCTTGTTCTTGCCGCCGCGCATGATCGCAAAGTCGGCGTCGGTGATGTAGTTGACGATATACTTTTCATACATCGGCTTGACCGTTTCGACGTACTGCTCGGCGATGTTGTCGATCGTTCTGCCGCGGCTCTTGATGTCGCGCTTGATGCGGCGAAGCAGGCAGATGTCGGTATCGACGTGCATGTAGACCTTCAGTACCATGCGGTCCAAAAGCCTGTGATCGTAGAACATGTGGATGCCTTCCATGATCAGCACCTCGGGCGGGTAGATGAGCTCGTCCGAGTCGGCGCGGAGATGTGCGGCGTAGTCGTAGCCCTTCTTGGTGATGGGCTTGCCGCTTTCGAGCGTGTCGAGGTCGCGGATGATCTCGTCGTAGTCGAAGATGTTCGGCTCGTCGTAGTTGATGTGCACGCGCTCCTCGAACGGCAGCTCCGGAAAGCTCTTGTAATAGCAGTCCTGGCCGATGATAACGCAGCTGCACGAAAGGCTGTCCTGGATCCTCTTGGCCAGCGTGCTCTTGCCGCTGCCGGACGCGCCGCAGATACCCACAATGATCATAAAAATGCAACCCCCTCCGAATGATTTCTTTTGTAGTATTGTACCGCAATCCCGCGGCGCTTGCAAGAGTCTTTCGCTCTCCTGTGTCGATTTTCGCCGATCCGATTGACATTTCGCGCGAATTGTACTATATTTTTTATATACGATCCATGAAGCGATCCGCTGCGGGCGCTTCGGAAGGGAGTCATCATGAACATCATCACCGTCAGCCGCGAATTCGGTTCCGGCGGCCGCGAGCTCGGAAAGCGCATCGCGGATATCCTCGGCTACGATTATTACGACAGCGAAATCATTTCCGCCATTGCCGAAAAAAGCGGACTCGACGAACACTTTGTCGAAAGTACGCTGGACAATCACGGATGGCAGGACTTTCCCGTCTCCTTCGGCGGAACGATGCATTCCGTCGCGTATCTGCAGGCAAGCAAAATCGATCTTCTCATTCAGCAGAAGAAGGTCATCGACGGAATCGCCGCGCTCGGCAAAGATTGCGTTATCATCGGCCGCAACGCCGACGCGATCCTGAAGGATTATCACCCGTTCAGCATCTTCGTCTGCGCCGATACGGCGGCGAAGATCGCCCGCTGCCGCGCCCGCGCACGTGCAGACGAAAAGCTCACCGACCGCGAGCTCGTCCGCAAGATGAAGGAGATCGACAAGGGCCGCGCACGCACGCGCGATTTTCTGACCGGCAGCGAGTGGGGCAAGTGCCAGAGCTACCATCTCACCGTCAACACCGGCGACTGGGATATGAAGCTTCTGTCCGCCGCCGTTGCGGAGTTCGCAAAGAAATGGTTCGAGAGCAAGGCATGAGGATCAAGCTCTCCGATCACTTTACATATCGAAAGCTCCTCCGATTTACCCTGCCGTCCATCGCCATGATGATCTTTACCTCGATCTACGGCGTGGTCGACGGGTATTTTGTATCCAATTTTGCGGGCAAGGAGCCGTTCGCCGCGGTCAACCTGATCATGCCGTTCATCATGGTCGTCGCGACCGTGGGCTTTATGTTCGGCACCGGCGGCACGGCGCTCGTCTCCAAGACCTTCGGCGAGGGCGATCCGGAACGCGCAAACCGGTATTTCTCGCTGTTCGTTTATGCGTCCTTCATCCTCGGCGTTCTGTTCTCGGTCCTCGGGATCGTGTTTTTGCGGCCGATCTCGCGGCTTTTGGGCGCCGAAGGAACGCTGCTCGACAACTGCGTCGTTTACGGCACGATCGTTATCGCGGCAATGCCGTTCTTTATTCTGCAGCTGCTCTTTCAGAGCTTCTTCGTTGCGGCGGAGAAGCCGAATCTCGGCTTCTGGGTCATCGTCGCGGGCGGCGTCGCCAACATGATCGGCGACGCGCTGCTCGTCACGCTTCTGCCGCAGGAACTGAAACTGACCGGCGCGGCGATCGCGACGGCGCTCGGACAGGTCGTCGGCGGCGGCGTTCCGCTGATCTATTTCTTCCGCAAAAACAGCAGCATCCTGCGGCTCGGCAAGACGCGTTTTGACGCAATAGCGCTTTGGAAGGCGATGACCAACGGCGTGTCCGAGCTTGTCAGCAGCGCGTCCATGAGCATCGTCGGCATTGTTATGAACCTGCAGCTATTAAAGTATGCGGGCGAAGACGGCGTGGCGGCATACGGCGTCATGATGTACGTCAACATGATCTTCGCCGCGATCTTCATCGGCTACTCCATCGGCACCGCGCCGGTCTTCGGCTTTCATTTCGGCGCGAAGAATCACAGCGAGCTCAGAAATCTGCTGCGCAAAAGCCTGCTGCTTTTGCTGATCGGCGGTATTCTGATGGTCGCCGCCGCGGAGGGGCTTGCAAGACCGCTTGCGCTGCTGTTCGTGGGCTACGACGCGCATCTCATGGAGCTGACCGAATCCGGCTTCCGCATCTTTGCGCTGTCCTTCTTCTTCATCGGGTTTGCGATCTTCGGTTCCGGCTTCTTCACCGCTCTGAACGACGGCGTAACCTCGGCGATCATTTCGTTCCTCCGAACGCTCGTCTTTGAACTGGGCGCGATCCTGCTGCTCCCGCTGCTGTTCGACGTCAACGGACTTTGGTTCTCCGTCGTCGTCGCCGAGCTGATGGCGACCGCGCTCTCGTTCCTTTTCATGGCGATCAAGCGAAAGAAATACGGGTATTAAAAGGCACAAAAAAAGGAGGGGTTTCGCGCCCCTCCTTCTTTATGTCCTGATTTACTTGAACTTGACCGTCTTAAGCTTCTCCATCGTCTCGAAGGAGAGGATCGTGACCTCGTTCTGACCGATCACGTAGAATGCATCCTCCACGAAGAGGCCTCTGCCGTCGCCGAACCAATCGTCGTCGGTCTGGATCTCGCCGATCTTCTTGAACGAATCGCCCTCAACGCGGAACACGTAGTATGCGTTGTCCGCCGGGAACGCAACCGTCTGCGTCGCGACGTCGGCAAATACGATCTTGTGGTTATATTGCACCTGCGTCCAGTTCACGTCCTTCACGGACAGCTTGAACGCTTCCTTCACATCCGACGGATCGGAGATATCGAACATGCTGATCTTGACGTTTTCCGTCCAGCCGTGTTCTTCGTCCGCGTCGTAGCCGATGCCGAGAAGCTTGCCCTCGCCGAAGGGATGCAGGTATGCGGAGAATCCGGGGATCTTGAGCGTTCCGATGATCTTCGGGTTGCTCGGATCAGAAAGGTCTGCGGAGAACAGCGGGTCGACCTGGCGGAACGTGACGAAGTATGCAACGTCGCCCATGAACCGCACGGACTGCACTGTTTCATCTTTCGCGAGGTTTTCGAGCTTGCCGACCATGTTCAGGTTTCCGTCAAGCACCAGGAGGCTGCAGTCGCCGCTGCTGTTCCATTCGTAAGTGTCGATGCCGTCCGTCCAGATCGTCTGTACGCTCTCATTGCGCGTCACAACGAACCGGTAATAGCCGTTGTATTCGTCCATACTGAACTGATTGAGAAGCTGACCGGGGATCTTCGTCTCAGCGACTGCTTCGATCTTGCCGTCCTCGATCGTGAACCGGAACAGGTTCGTGTCCGAGCCGGAGAAAGTCTGCACATAATGCTTGCCGTTCTTGTCGGTCTTTTCCTCGGTCTGATCGCTGCGCCACTCCTGCGACGCGATCAGAACGTCTTTGCCGTTGCAGTAGACCTGGCTGCAGCCGCCGAGCACGGCCTTATGCGAATCAAACTCCTTGCCGTCCAGTGCGTTAATCGTCGCGACGATCGTGAACGCGTTGTCCTTCGATTCCGTATTGACATAGATCTCATCCGGAAGCAGTGTGACCGCTTCGCCGTTCGTGATCACCTTCGGGCAGTACTCACGGACCGGCATTGCTTCGTCGATCGCGTACCAATACCAGATACGATAATCCGAAACGAGCACGAGCAGATCGCCGACCAGTCGTGCGGAGCGGTAGTTGCCTTGCTGCTTGTGCGTGGCAAGGTGTTTCGGCGCGGTGCGGTCGCTGATATCGTAGACATCCGCGATCGTGTACTGGCGGTCCTCATCCTTGACCTTATCGCTCCAGTCATTGTAGTTGCCGAACAGGAAGAGGCGATCGCCGCACAGCATCATTTCGCTGTAATACTGATAGAACATATCCATATCCTTCGACTCGCGAAGCTTGATCGTGCCGACGATCTCCGAATCACGACCCTCCGCGGAAAGGATATAGACCTTATTCTTATTCTGATTCAGCGCGTAGATCCAGGTTCCGTCGGTCTTGACGATATCCGCCTCGTCGACGCCCTCGACCTGCACGTTCGTGCCGGAATAACTGCGGCCGGTTTCGCCGTTCGCGGCGTCTACGGTTTTCACGACATCCATCGGCATCGCCATCGAATCCGACGCCGCCATCGGCGCTTCCTCGGGCATTGCTTCCATCTCGAACGATATGGCTTCATCCGCAATGATCCCGTTTCTGTAAGACGAGCCGCGGTCTCTGTTCATGCGCTCTTTCATGATCTCGCCGAGCGCGTCGTAGGAGCCTACGGGCTCCGGCGCGGTCGGATCGGATACGTTCAACGCTTCCGCTGTGAGTGCAAGCGATGCGTCTTCCGCATTCGCGACAAATCCGTCCGCCTCGGTATTTGTTTCGTTCGCTTCGGCGACGATCGGCGCATTGGCGCTTACGGCGTCCGCCTGACGGGAAGCTTCCTTCTTGCCTGCATTTCTGCCGAAACCGAAGCCGACGGCAAGGCACGCCGCGGTCGCGACGGCAGCCGCCGGAATCGCGATCAGCCATTGACGGGCGCTGCTCTTCCGTGCGTTGGTCTTCTGTGCGCTCTCCGCCCGAATCTCATCGAGCAGGCCTTCGCGCACATGAATCTCATCGTTTGTCTTTCGATACGAATCCTTAAACTTCATATTCTCCTCCAAGCTCTTCTTTCAGCATTCCTCTTGCACGGTGCAGCCAGGATTTGACCGTCGATTCGGTCGTCCGCATCACTTGGGCGATCTCCTTGACGGCGTAATCCTCGTAGTAGTACAGATGGATCGCCGTACGGTATTTTTCCGGGAGCCGCATCACCGCATCGTACACCGTCGAATCGGTCCCCTCGTCCTCCGACGCAAGCTGACCCGCCGCTTCTTCCGGTACGCTGTGCCGGCGGAACGCGCTGCCCAAAAGCGATTTCGAACAGTTCAGCGCGACTTTGATGAGCCACGCCTTCTGATGCTCCTCGCTCAAAAAGTCCGGGCCGCTCTTCAGGCATCGCAGAAAAACCTCCTGTACGACGTCCTCCGCGTCGGCGGCGCTTCGCGTGCGTACCAGCGCCAGACGGTAGATCATGTCGCCGTACGTTTGAAACAGGGTATCGAGGTCGTTGTTGACCGGCCGTTTTTCTTGGTGTTGCATGCAGTGTTCCAACGTTTTTTGCTCCTCACATATAATACCGCGAAGTCCCGGATTCGGTTGCGCGGTTTCTCTTCTTTTTAAAAAATTATAACGCGCGAATTCTGTCGAAGACGGCGCACCCGCATCAGTCTGCGCCGCACGCCGTCCGTCAATCCCTTTATTGTTTCTTCAGCTGTTCCAGAAGCCCTTCGCAGATCGCCTGCACCATCTTCTCACGGAATGCTTCGTCCTCCAGGTTCGCGCGGTCATTCTTGTTCTTCCAGTTGCCGAGGACAAGACGGACGCACGGGCATCCGCATTTGGACGCCACCTCGTCGCTGACCTTGTCGAAGCCCTTGCCCTTGCTGCTTTGGATATTCATGCCGGTCCCCTCCGAGTAGGCCTTGATCATGATCCGGGCAAAGCTCTCGTTCTTTTTCGTACCCTGTACAAAGCAGCCGTGCGTCGAGGAGCTGACCTCGTTGCACATCAGACGGATCGCTACGTCGCACTTGGCGTTCTTGATGATCTTCGCGCGCTTGGAGTTCCCGACTTCTTTCTTGTTGTCTTCACGGGTGATGACGACCTTCGCGCCTCTGGATTCAAGGTACTCCTTGAGCTGCATTGCAAATTCCAGATTGTATGCGCCCTCGGTCTTGTACTTCGATCCGCCGTCGCGCGTGGGGTCGATACCGATCGTGAAGCCCGCAAACTCCGTGCCCGTATCGGGATCCGGTTCCGGCGTCACGCCGGGCTTCGGCGTTTCCGGCTCGATCGGCGGAGGCGTCGGCGTTTCGGGCACGGGCGTACCGGCTTCCGGCGTCTCAAAAGGCGTCGCATTCGGGTCTGTCGGTTCTTCGGTAGCCGCGTCAGTCGTTTCCGCAAGCGGATCCGGCGTGTTCTCTTCCGGCGGAAGAGCCTTGTCGGACGCCGTCGGCTCCTCGTTCATCTTCTGATTGATGCAGCGCAGCGTCTCCCGGAACGCTCCGCTCGCAAAGAAATAGATCGCGCCGACGATCATGCCGACGATCAATATGATCATTGCGCAGAACAGCGAAAAACCCAACGGATTGTTGATCCGGAAATGCTTTTTTCTGTTTTTGATTCGTTTCATGGGATCGCTCCTTCCGAAAGCCGATTTTTGCTATTTCATTGTATCACGCATTTTGCAAATCGGAAGAGATTTTGCATTTTGTTCAAAAAAGATTAAAAAAGCACGCAGATAACGGATACAAATCCCGGAAAATATGGTATGATATGGACATGCCTTATATCTGTACGCATCTTGCATTCGGAAAGCGCGTCGCCGAAGCGCTCGGGCGCTCGCCCGATGCGTTCGGAGGACCGTACGCGCTCGGCTGCTTCGGTCCGGATCTCTATTTCTTCGACCGTCTGCCGCCGACGCCGTTCATACCGCATCAGAAAAAGCACGGCAATCTTTTGCACGCGCAGGATTGCTTTGCACTGTTTTCCGCGCTTGCCGACGCTTCGGACGAATCGCTTCATGCGTATCTTCTCGGGTTTTTAACACATATCGCGCTGGACAGCACCCTCCACCCCTATATCGAAGCGAAGCACCGCGGCCTCGACCACACGCGCTTCGAGGGCGTGATCGACTCGATCGTTTACGCCGAAACGAAAGATGCGATCCCCTACCGCGAGATCCTTACGCGCCGTGAAAACACCGACCGCATCGACGCGCTGCTCGCCGACGCTTCAAAAGCGCTTTGCAGCGCGTCCGTTTCGGGCGCATATACGCGCAGCGCGCGAAAGTTTTCGAGGCTCGCCCCGTTTCTGTTCGATCCGAAGGGCGGGCGATTCCGTGCGATCCGGCGTGCCGAACGCCTGTTCAAAAAGGAAGGTCTGCTTTCCGCCTTTCTGCTCGCCGCCGAACGCGACGACGGAGAGGATTGCATGAACCTCTCCCGTTCGGAATGGGCGTCGCCCTGGGAGCCGGACCGCATCCGCACCGAGAGCGTCCCGATGCTGTTCGACGAGGCGGAAGCGCTTGCCGTTTCCCTCATCCGCGCGTACGAAGCCGACGACCGCGAAACGCTGCGCGCTCTGCTCTCCGGACGTACGATGCAGAAGGGGGCGCTCCCGCAATGAAGACCTGCTGCTTTACCGGACACCGCGAGCTGCCGAAAGAGGATTCCCCCGAATACGCCGCGCTGCTCTCCTCGCTCGAAAACGCCGTCCGCGACGTCGTTCGCGAGGGCTGCAGCCGATTCCTTGTCGGCGGCGCCAAGGGCTTCGATCTTCTTGCCGGAGAATGGATCCTTTCCCTCAAGAAGGTCGATCCGACCGTATCCCTTAGCGTTTACGTGCCGCACCGCGGACAGGCGAACGCATATTCTCCGAACGACCGGCAGCGCTATCGCGCGCTGCTCGAAGGCGCGGACGAGGTCCTAATCCTTTCCGAGCCGTACTACCCCGGCTGTATGCGCGAACGCAACGCGCGTATGGTGAACGATTCCGCATTCTGCATCGCGTACGTGCGCAGAAAGCACAGCGGCTCCGCGCAGACCATGCAGATGGCGGAAAAGAAGGGCCTCACGGTCCTTCGGCTGTAAGATGTCGCATCAACGTCAGGCATCCCCCATACGGCTCGTGCCGATGTGCGCGCTGCTCGCGCTTCTGCTGCTCTGCGCAGCCGAGGCGACGGGATGGTTTGCTCTGCTCTTTTTCCTTCCGATCGCGCTCTGTATGCTGCCGCTCTGCGAGGAACGGCTCTGGGCGCATCTGATCCTCTGCGATCTGCTGATCGCCGCGATCGTGCTCGCCCTGCCTGTCCCGCATTATGCATGGCTTGCATTTCTATGCATTCTCGCGCCGTATGTGCCGGTCCGACACGCACTGCGGAATCTGAAAAAAACGGCCCTTTCGACGCTGCTTGCGATCGGGATCACGCTCCTGTGGACCGCGCTGATCGTTTTCGGGCTGACGTTTCTCAACGTGTATCTGCTGACGCTGTTCCCGCCGCTGATCACGGTTCTTTTCGGGATCGGTATTCTGCTGTTCCTGTTTGTGTTCGACGTTTTTTATCAGCTTTTTCTGAAGCTTTACCGGAACCGTCTGCGCCGTTTCCTTCTGCCCCGCGCATAAGCGCGCTCTTTCGCGGCATACTGAGAGTATGTGCGAGCAAAAAGCCATTCGAATCTATAAAAGTCTTTCCCGCCGACGCCGCCGTCGGCGTTTTTTCATCACGCTCCTGCTCCTGCTCTTCACGCCGCTGCTTGCGGGCGCGATCTGGCTGTTCTCGCAGGACGCGTGGCATGCGCTTGATCTCGAAAAGATCTACGCCGCAGACGAAACGCTTCTGATCAAGGACCGGGACGGCGCCGTCGTCTCCCGCCTGTACCTTCGTGAAAACCGCATCTCCGTCGACGTTTCCGCACTGCCGGACCACGTCAAAAGCGCGTTTCTCGCCGCGGAGGACGCGCGGTTCTACTCGCATCCGGGCTTCGACCTCATCCGCATCGCGGGCGCAGCGCTGCACGATCTCAAGGCCGGTTCCTATATCGAAGGCGCGAGCACCGTCACGCAGCAGCTCATCAAGCTCACGCATCTTACCGCCGAAAAGACGCTTGACCGCAAGGTGGACGAGGCGATCCTCTCCTATCAGCTCGAGCAGCTTCTTTCAAAGGACGAGATCCTCTCCTGTTACCTGAACCGCGTCTATTTCGGCGCGGGCTATTACGGCGTCGAAGCGGCAGCCGAGGGGTATTTCGGCGTGCACGCAAACGAGCTCACGCTTGCGCAGAGCGCGCTTCTGGCGGGCGTTCTGAAATCTCCGGCGACGTATGCGCCGCACCTTCGGCCCGAAGCGTCGCTCGGCCGCCGCGGCGTGATCCTCGATCTGATGGTCGAATACGGCATGATCGACGCCGAGGCTGCCGCGCGCGCGAAAACCGAACCCCTGAACCTTGTTTCCGACACGCTGAAGCAAAAGCACAATTCCTACATCGACCTTGCCATGACCGAGGCCTGCCGCATCCTGGGCTGCGATCTCGATACGCTTCAGGTCAGCGGCCTGACGATCGAGACGGCGATGGACGCCGAAGCGCAGCAAATTGCGGAAAACGCGTTCAAAAACGACGCGTACTTTCCGCTGTACGGCGACGAATCCGCCGAAGGCGCGCTCGTTCTGATCGACGCGAAAACAGGCGGCGTATCCGCGATCGTCGGCGGCCGCGACGACGGGACCGCGCTCGGCTTCAACCGCGCGACGCGCATCCGGCGGCAGCCGGGCAGCGCAATCAAGCCGATCCTGGTCTACGGTCCCGCGCTTGAAGCGGGCTATACGCCAGCGTCCATGCTGCTCGACGACGCGACGGAGTTCGGCGACTATACGCCGCGCAACGCCAACGGCCGCTATATGGGATGGATCACCATGCGCGAGGCAGTGACACGCTCGCTGAATCTGCCCGCCGTGTCGCTGTTCCGGGAGCTCGGTGTCTCGTACTGCAAAGCCTTTGCCGCGCAGCTCGGCATCCCGTTCGACGTGCGGGACGATTCTCTGACGCTCGCGCTCGGCGGCTTCACCTACGGCGTCTCCCCCTACCGGCTCTGCGGCGCTTATGCCGCACTCGCCGCAGGCGGCGTCTACCGAGCGCCGTACGTGATCACACGGATCGTCGACCGCTCGGGGACCGAGCTCTATCGGCACGTTTCGCAAGCAAGCCGGGTCATGTCCGAGGGCAACGCCTTTCTTCTGACCTCCCTTCTGGAAAGCGTAGCGCAGCGCGGCACGGCGAGCATGCTGAACGCGCTTTCGATCCCGCTTGCCGCCAAGACCGGCACAGTCGGCGACGAGACCGGCAACCGCGATATCTGGCTTGCCTGCTACAATCCCGAATACGCGGCCGTCGTCTGGATGGGTTTCGACGATGCGAGCGACGGACGCTGTCTTCCGAAGGACAGCGGCGGCGGCACCTTTCCCGCCATGCTGCTTTCGGACGTCTTTTCCGCGCTGTACCGCGACCGCGAGGCGCCGGATTTTACCGTACCGGACAGCGTGACGGAGATCGCGCTCGACGCGGTGACGCTGAAAAACGAACATATCGCCGTGCGCGCCTCGTCGCTTACGCCGAAGGAGCAGACCGTTTCGGAATACTTTCTGCGCGGAACGGAGCCTGTCGACGTTTCGGACTACTGGCAGCTTCCGGAGCCGCCGACCGATCTGACGGTCACGCTTGCAAACGACGTTGCGGAGATCACGTTCACGCCTCCCTCGCGTTATATGCGCTACCGGCTCTACCGCGAGGACGCCTCCGGCTTCGCCTTTCTGCTGACGACGTTCGAGGGCGCCGCGTACACCGTCGGTTTCTCCGATCCCGTCGGCGATCTGAACGGCGAGTATGCTTATTACGTGATCCCGGTCCACCCCTCGCTCACGGTCGACGGGCAGCCTGTCACGGGACGAATCAGTGAAAAGCGCTGGATCTCCGTATGGCATTCCTTCTCCTTTTACCCTTAATAAAGAATATTTTTAACAAAAGGTTGACGAAATCGCGAATTTATATTATATTATTAAAGGGTAATCACAGCAAATTGCCGCAATATCAATATGGAGAGTGAGAATTATGGATTACAAGGCACTTGCAGCCAATGTTGAAAACCGTGAAGGGTTCGGAACGCAGGAATGGGTCTACCGCGTCCTGCGCGCCGGTATTGTAAACGGTGCTTTACCCGGCGGAATGCAGCTGAAGCAGGATGAGATCTCGGCCGCGCTGAACGTCAGCCACATTCCGGTCCGCGAAGCGCTGCGTCAGCTTGAAGCGCAGCATCTTGTGACGATCCACGCCAACCGCGGCGCGACGGTCACCGAGCTGTCCCGCGAGATGCTGATCAACACCATGCAGGTCCGCGCCGCGATCTCCATCGCAATGCTGAAGATCGCCGTTCCGCGCATGACCGAAGAAGATTTTCAGGCGCTTGACGCAATTCTGGAAGAGGAGCGCAAGACCACCGAAACGATCGCGACCGAGAACCTCAACATTCGTTTCCACGAAGTCCTGATCGCGAAGGCGAACAATCCGGTCGCGGATATGCTGATGGAGATCATCCACGCAAACATCGACCGGTATCTTCGTACCGGCTTCTACAGCGACGCCGCGGACCGCGAGAATTCCGTGGTCGAGCATGAACGGATCCTTTCCGCATGCAAGGCGGGCAACGTCGCCGAAGCGGTCGAGCTTCTCTATGCGCACATCATGGACGCCGCCGCGCTGATCCCGGAAACCGTTCAATAATCCGCACACGCAAAACAGCCGTCTGCACAGACGGCTGTTTTTTTATGGCATCCGATAGAATTCCCACAGCAGCAGCGCCGCAGCCGCCGAGCAAAGCAGCAGCAGCGCGCCGATCGCCGCGGCCTGACCGCGCCTGCGTCTCTTGACGCTGTGGTAAAGATACAGTCCGCCGTAACCCAGCGGCAGCAGCAGCATTCCGAAAAACAGGATCACGGCGTCACTCCTTCTGCGGATCGTGCGGGCTGTGCGAAAGCATGACCGTCACCGAAAACGTGACCGAAAGCGTCCGATACGCCGCTTTCCAATCATACCGCTCCCACTCCTCCGCCGTTTTCATGCGCATCGCCTCGAATCTGCCGAAGCCCATTGCGTCGCTGCCCGCGCGCTGCAGCGCGGAAAGGACCGCGCTGAGCTCCCCTTCCAGCTCCCGCTCCAGGAAGTCTTTCAGCTCGTCGCTCCGAATCGGCAGCTTTTCCGGCTCCTTCGGATCGACCTCCAGAAACAGTTCGATCCGCGCCGTCCTTCCGTCCGATCGGATCTTCGGCGCATGCATCCGATAGAGGGTCACCGTGATCTCCTCTCCGCTCGGGAGTGTAAAGCCGAGATCGCCCTTTCGGAACCCGTCGGTCACCATCAGCGTCTCCATCGTGTGTCTTCCGTCCAGGATCCCGACCATACGGTCTCCGTCGAATACGGCGCTGCCCGCGGTAGAGGTTTTGAGAAGGCTTTCCGTCAACAACGACCCGCCGACATACGGATAGGTCTCCTTGCCGATCAGATCCTCGGTAAGCCCGTATTCGTTGACAGCCGCGTAAGCGAGCATCGCGTCGAAACGCTGATCGGAGATCGCCGCAAGGTACGTCCCGTAGCCCGCGTCCGCGCTGACGCCGGAGGATTTTTCGAGATCCCCGACCGACGTCTTGATCTTGCGGAGCGACGGGTCCGCGTCCGAAAGCCAGCCCTCGAATACGTCCCGCAGAGGCGGCTTTGCGACGACGACGCGCAGGTTCGGCCAAAGATCCGGCTTGCCGAACGCAAAGTCCAGAAACGCGCTCTGCTCCCCCGTCCTCGCAAGGTCCTCGCCGATCACCAGCAGCGACGCGCGGGAAAAGCTCAGCCGGCTCGGATACGACGCGTTCAGGGTTTCATACGCCTCCGAAAAGCTTCTCGCCTCGGCTGTGATCACCTTGTTTTCGACCTTCGTTTCCTCTGCGCCGCCCGGCGCGGACACGAGCAGCGTCACAAGGTACGGCATCGTCGTTCCGCGCTCGACGCCGACGTTCAGCACGTACGCGTATTCGTCGATGTTCTTTGTCTGCATGCACCCGCATAAGAGCAGCAGCGCACAGAGCGGGATCAAACGGAAGCGATGCATTTCGGTTTCCTCCTTCTCGGTTTCAACAGGATCAGCGGGAACGGCACGGAGATCAGCGTCCAGCCGTAGCCGTACAGAAACTTCAGGATCGCGACCGTCGTCTCGGAATCGTAGTACAGCACCTGGATCAGCGTAATCGCAAACGCCGAAAGGCACAGCACGACCGGCCGCACGTCCCGCACGCCGAAGGTCTTTGAGAACAGCACGCCCGCGGCGTACAGATAGAATCCCGCGCTGAGGATCGCGCCGGAGAGCCACAGAAACAGCACCGCGCGGTCGAGCCGCAGCGTCGGATTTTCGGCGCGCACCTCGACAAGCATCCGGTAGAACGGTGCGGGCATCTCTCTGAGCTGCGTATAGGAAAACGTCATGGACAGCGCAAACAGCGCCGCCGCCGCAAGGAGCCCGCCCGCGATCGCGCCGATGCGTCCGGCGCTTCGCATGGCAAGCCGGTCCTGCGTGCCCTCGCCGATACACAGAAGCGCCAGAAGCGGCGGCGCGGTGCGAAGCTGTGCGGCTCCCGCCAGCGTAAAAAGCGAAAAGGGATCCCCGATCGGGATCGGGTAAATGCGGTACAGGCGATATTCGCCGACGCCGGAGAGCAGCGCAGCGACGATCGAAACGAGCAAAATCGGCAGCAGGATCCGCGCGGTCCGCACGATCGTTTCCGCGCCGAGCGCAGTGAGAAGAAACAGGCACGGCAAAAGCCACAGGCAGGCGGTCACCTGCTTCGATTCCGTAAAGACATACTGCGTCATCGTCAGAAGAAAGCTTTCCAACGGCTGCATAGCCGCAAGCACGAGCGCGAGGACAAGCGGGATCGCGAGCGCCGCCTTCCACCGCGAGTCGCCGATCAGCGCAGAAAGATCGCTGCCGCCGCGCACGCGGAGCGTCCAGATCACGATCTCGAACAGCAGCAGCGCCTGAATGCAGGAGATGATCTCCGCGATCCACGACGCGTTCCCGCCGCTGTAAAGCGCGCGGCTGTCCACCGAGAAGCATGCGCTGAAGAAGGTCGCGGTCAGCACGATCGCCGCGCTCTCCTGCCGCCCGAACGAACCGATTCGAAGATTCATGCGCGCCTCCTTTTCGTGTTCGACCAGTCGGACGCCTCCGCGCGGTTTTTCAGCCCGGCGCGGAACAGCAGATGCTCCCGGTGCTTCGTGACCGGCGCGAACGGCGCGAAAAACGGCACTCCGAAGCTCTTTACGGAGCACATCGCCGCCGTCGCGCAAAGGCCTGTGACCGTAACCCCCAAAAGCCCGGCAAGCGTCGCAGCAATACACAGCAGGATGCGGTAGTACGCTGCCGCGACCTGCGCGCTGTAATCCGGGATCGTGAAATTACCAAGTCCCGTCAGCGCGACGATGATCAACACGACCGTCGACACGATATTTGCGGAGACCGCCGCCTGGCCCAGAAGCAGACCGCCGATGATCCCGATCGCATGACCGATCGAGCCCGGCACCCGCAGTCCCGCCTCGCGTACGAGCTGAAACACCAGCAGTAAAAAGATCATCTCCATCCACAGCGGCAGGAACACCATCGCGCGCGACGCGATCACGGTCTCCAGGATCTCGCTCGAAAGCTGTCCCGGATGGTGCAGCGCGAGCGCGAGAAAATACGCCGGCAGGTACGTCGAAAGGATCGCGCCGACCATGCGCACCAGACGCACGATCGACCCGACCGGCTGCCGCATATCGAGATCCTCGCCGCTTTCGAGCAGCGAACCGACCGTGATCGGCAGCACGCCCGCCATCGGACAGCCCTCCATGAGCAGCGCGATCCGCCCGTCCAGCACCGCCGACGCCGCGCGGTCCGGCCGCTCGGTCTTCAGCATTTGCGGAAGCGGCAGGCAGGAATGGTCCTCAATGAGCTGCTCGAGCCGTCCGACAGTCAGCCGCATGTCGGTGGAAACGCCGTCGAGCCGCCGTCTGACCTCCCGAAGAAGCGTCGGATTCACCGTCCCGTCAAGATACGCAAGCACAAGCTTCGTCCGGTTCGTACCGCCGGAATCGCGGAATTCGCAGACGAAATCCGGCCGTTTCAGGATCCGCCGCAAAAGCGTTACGTTCGTACGGATGTTTTCCGTGAACGCCTCCTTCGGCCCCATGATCGTCATCTCGTTTTCGGGCGGGCCGACAGGCCGCGAAACGAACCCGCGCGTATCGCAGAGGATCGCCCGGCTCGCGCCGTCGAAAAGGACCGCCGTACGCCCCTCCGCAATCGCCTGTACAAGCTCGTCCATCGAATCGGAAAGCCCGGTCTCGTTCATCTCGAGCGCGAGGCTTGCGAACCGCTCCGGAAGGCGGGCAAAAGGTATTCCTTCCGCATCGAATGCGTGCGCCGGACGCAGGATGAAATCGGCGATCTTGGCGTCATCCGCCATGCCGTTCATACAGACGGCGAGCGCGCGGATTTTTGCGCCGATCCGAAACGGCCTGATGATCAGGTCCGAATTGATCGTTGCGCGAAAGATCTCCCTTAAGCGCTTCTCGTTCGCGTCCAGATCCTTTTTGAGCCGCCCGTGCGATCCGGGCCGCTCCGCTTGTTTCTCTTTTTGCTGTGCGAAAAAAGGCGGGGTCCCGAGGGACTCCGTCTCCTTAAGCTCAAACCGATCGTACGGCTCGTCAAATCGTAAAAAAGAACGGATCGCTTTCTTCATGCATAAAGCTTGCACAAAAATCGCGTCCGTTATACCCGAAGGAAACGTTGCTTTGCGCTTCGTTCGACTGTGTCGGAAGGAAATGCGCTCCCATCCGTCTGTTCGTCCTGCCGGCACGGCGGCGAGCCGTAAACCGCTTTATTCAGACGCCGCGTTCACGTCCTTTATCACTCCCCGCGTTTTCCCACCAGCACCCAGATCATCGGGCGAACGCCAATGCCGTTATTCGACACACGGCAGGTGTAGAACGGCTGTCCGACCATATCGCAATAGGTCGCATTCGTCTGATCCAGCCCGGGCGTGCGCATCCACCACTTACAGGTTCCGTATCGCGCGTGCGTCTCGATGCCACGCGCAGTTGCATACGCAGAAGGCCAAGCCGCAAGGGTTTCGATGCTTGGATTGCCGACGCAATACTCCAGCAGTTCATCGAACGCCAGAATCAGGACATGATCCTCCGTATCCCTGCCGCCCCTCGTCAAGCTTGCACTGTTACCTTTATTCTTCGTTTTTGTATTCGGGATCAACAGCTTTTCGGTTTCAGTAAACGCACTGTCATAAAAGATCCCGTTCAGAAACGTCCTCAATGAGCAGTCTTCCCAGGTGGTTTCGCGTTGTTCCTCATTATACGGCGCTTCCTCCAGAACATCCGTTGCCCAAAGCAGCAGCCGTCCGTCCCGTTCGGTAAGCACGAGCCATTTGATCGGCTCGGGGCCGTTGTTCGGATCGTTGTCCTGCTCGTAGTGTCCGAACCGAATATAATCGCCAGGTTTCGCCGCTTTCAGCGCAGCCGCCTGCGTCGTATCCGTCTGCATGGAGAACGCGATTTCCGCCGCACGGTCGTTCGCGTCGCGATAGGTTCCGATCGACTCGAAGATTTCGATCGCCTCGGCGACATTGCCGTTTTGCAAAGCTTCTTCAGCCTGCGCGTATTTCTTGCCCGGGATGATCCGGTCGCGCAGCAAAAGCCAGGTCGCCAACCCTGTGCCTGCCAGCAGAACGATCGCCAGACAAACGATTATAATCGTGTTCCTTTTCTTTTTCCATGCAGCGGGATCCAGATGTGCAGCCATATTCTTCTCCTCTCGGTCAGCTTTTGTTAAGTTTCAGTCGCAAGCTTGATGTTTCAGATCTTGCCCTCCGTGCCGCCGTCTTCCTCCGCCGTCCGCCCGACAAACTTTTTATACAGCTCCGGAAGGTCGTAATGCACATGATAGCGCAGCGGATGCAGCAGCCGGAAGAACGAGCGCTTTTTCTCCGTTCCGACGTTGACGCGTCGGATCATCGTGAATCCGCGAAACGGCGGCATGTAAGAGATCAGGTCGTTGACGTCGGCAAAGTTTTCGCAGTCGGTGCACAGCGTCGCGAGATACCGGCGCATGCGTTTCTTGTTCAGCGGCGTGCATTTGAACGGGCGAACGCTGCCGAACGTGTAGAGATACGGCTTCACGCCGAAATTGTAGTTCAGGTCCTGGCAGCAAAGGCATGCGATCCCCGATCCCAGCGACCAGCCGAGGATCTCCGTCGCCGCGTCCGGGTGCGCTTCTTTGAGCGCAGCCCACTGTTCGCGCACCTCATGCTTGACCGCAAGGTACATATTGCCCCAGCCGTGATGCACCCGAAGCTGCAGCGGTTCGCCCTCGAAGTCGATCGCCGCGTAGTAGCGGCTCGCAAACTCAAAGACGTTCGCGATCCAGTCGATGGTGCCGAATGTGCGCTGAAAATGCAGCTGGATCACGTCGCGGTCCGGCTCGTAGTGGATCTCGTAATTGACCTCGTGCGCGATCTTCAGAAACCTGCCGAGCTTGGTGGTGTTGTACTTTTTTGCAACGTACTTCACCGGATAGGTCACCCTTCCGGTGTGCGTAAAGTCCTCGCTTGTATTGATGAAATACTCCTCAAACGGGAGTCTCCGGTATGTCATGCCCCTGCCTCGTCCGTGATCTTCGGATGCATTATAACACGGATCCCGCCGCATTTCAATCCGATCCCGACCGAAATACGGCGTCTTATTTTGCCTTGCCCGCGGTCATACGAAAACTCGTTTGTATCAGCGCCGTCACCTCGTCGTCGGACAGCGTATCGTCGAGCGCGACCGTAATCCAGCTTTTGTGGTTCATGTGATACGCTGGGTATACGCCGTCCCTCTCCGGCCTTCCCTCGATAGGGTCGATCTTGAGGTTCATCACGTCGATCATCGTTCCGTCCGCATCCTTTGTGAGAAGCCCCTTGCTGATATGCATGACCAGCGCAAACCACTTGCCGCTGTCCGCATGGCGGAACGTACCCGCGTTGTCATACGGGCTCTGTCCCCACGGAAAATCCGGCTTTACGCCGTACGTTTTCAGGATCCATTCCTTGATGCGGTTCGCCTGATCGGACGCAAACGGTACGTCCCGGCAGCAGGCGTCCGCAAGGCCTTCCAGCAGCGCTTCATACGCGGACCGCACCTTGTTCACATACGCGCCGTTGTAGCGTTCCGCCCGAAGCGGCGCGTATTCCTCGCCGTTCATGGCGTCGATCACCGTACCGGAAACCGCGCCGCCGTCCGTCACCAAAATGCGCGCGGAAAAATCGCCGTCCAGAAACGCCGCTTCATACAAGTATCCGTCGTCCGTTTTCCGAAAGCCGAATGTCTCCATGGCTTCCGGCACGAAGCGTTTTCGCTGAAAAACCTTTTCCTCGATGGTCATGTTGTTATCCTTCCGGTCGGTCGATCCGATAGTATTTGAAGGTTTCGTCCTCGCCTGTCAGCGTAAACCCGATTTTTTCCAGAACGTGCTGACTGCGCGTATTCGGCAGGATCGAATCCGCGTACAGCGTCGGGATGTCCAGCTCGTAAAACACGTACTGCACCGCCAGCCGCTCCGCCTGTGTTCCGATCCCGCGGTCCTTGTATGCTGCGCCTTTCAGGCAAAGTCCCATCGTCGCGCACTTTTTGTCCTCGATGTTCTTCAATACAATCTCGCCGACGATCTCGTCGCCGCGCATGATCGCAAGCGGGATCCTCTTGAGGTCGATCTGCCGCTGCACGTAGCGATCGACGGTTTCCGGATCGTATACGTACGGAACGCATTTCGACGGATCGAGGTACAGTTCCGGGCTGTTTTCGTATTCTTTCAGATAGCGGTGATACATCTCCCGCGTCATGGGCTTCAGCGTGATCTCCATACGAATCTCCGATGTGTATGATGGTTTATTATACCTGAAAACCGGTCGTATTTCAACCGTTCCGTACCGCATGCGTATTATTGAAAAGCCCTAACGCAAAGCTTTCGCGCGACAGAGTCGTCGCCGCGGCGTTCGAGTCCTCCGTCATAAAGCCAAACAAAAAACCACCCATGCGGGTGGTCTTTTGTTTGGCAGGGGCAGAAGGACTCGAACCCTCAAGAACGGTTTTGGAGACCGCTATGTTACCATTACATCATGCCCCTATTTCGTTTGCAAGCGGTATCATACCACAGCCGCAAACAAATTGCAAGCATTTTTTCGGACTTACACAAACTGCACGATATAATCATGCAGGTTGCGGTACGCGATGCGCTCAACCTCGGCGGGCGTGAAGCCCTCCGCAAGGAGCGCGTCGAACAGCGCAGGCAGGTCGGACGGGTTTTTGAGGTCCTTCGGATAGCGCTGCATGCCGTCGAAGTCCGAGCCGACGCAAACGTGTTCCACGCCGCCGACCGAGACCGCGTGCGAGATATGCCGAACGATATCCTTGATTGTTGCATGCCCGGAATCCACAAGCTGCGGACCGTAGAAATTGATCCCGACGACGCCGCCCTTTTCGGCGATCGCCTTGATGTATTCGTCTTTGAGACAGCGCGGTGCGTTCTGAATCGCGCGGCAGTTCGAGTGCGAAGCAAAGATCGGCTGCGTACTGTACGCCAGCGCGTCCTCGATCCCGTCGTCACTTAGATGCGACACATCAAACGCGATCCCGAGCCGGTTCATTTCGGTAAGGATCTCGCGTCCCGCGGCGGACAGCCCGCGGCGGCGTTTCCCCTGCCCCGCGCCCGCAAGCTCGTTGTCCGAGTTCCAGGTAAAGGTCATGGCGCGCACGCCGAGCCGATAGAGATCCCGCAGGATCGAAGGCGAAGCCCCGAGACACTCCGCGCCCTCGACCGCAAGCACCGTCGCGATCTTTCCGCAGCGCGGATCGAAGTCCTTACTGAGCGGAACGAATTCCGGACGCGTTTCGTGTATGGCATAGTACCGGTCGATCATGATCAGCACCTGCTCGAGCGGCGGGACCTTCAGCGTCGTGTCCGCCCATGCCGCAAGAAACTGGATCGCTACCCCGCCTTTTTGCAGGTTTTCCAGCGTGATCGTCTGATTCCGCTTCTGTGTGTCGATCGTCCAGCCGTAATCCATCGCGCCGAACAGATAATCGCAATGCGCGTCTGCCGCGTAAAACTGCATTTGATCCTCCTAAAATGAAAGGGGTTGTCTTTGCAACCCCTTGATGCTTTACAACCCCTCAGTCACCTGTCGGTGACAGCTCCCCTTGCACAGGGGAGCCAAGAGTTTTTTCTTTCTTGCCCTCCCTGTAGATGGTACGCGCGGGCAGCGCGCGATCTACCGCTGCAACGAAGCGCAGCGAAGTATCAAAAGGGAGGGTGGATCGCGAAGCGACACGGAAGGGTTGTCTGGTCTCCTTATTTCGCGTAATCGACCGTGCGGGTCTCGCGGATGACGTTGACCTTGATCTGGCCCGGATACTCGAGCTCGCTCTCGATGCGCTTTGCGATATCCTTCGCCATAATGACGGTCTCGGTATCGCTGACGCGCTCGGGCTTGACGATGATGCGAACCTCTCGGCCCGCCTGGATCGCGTAGGAGTAATCGACGCCCTCGAACGAGTTTGCGATCTCCTCGAGCTTCTCAAGGCGCTTGATGTACGCTTCGAGCGTTTCACGCCGTGCGCCGGGTCTTGCCGCCGAGATCGCGTCCGCCGCCTGCACGAGCACCGCTTCGATCGAGTTGGGATCGACGTCGCCGTGGTGCGCCATGATGCAGTGGATGACCGCGTTGTTCTCGCGATATTTCTTCGCGAGATCTGCGCCGATCTGCGCGTGGCTGCCCTCGACCTCGTGGTCGATGGACTTGCCGATGTCGTGCAGAAGGCCCGCGCGCTTCGCGAGCGCGACGTTTGCGCCGATCTCGCTTGCCATGATGCCGGCGAGGTGCGCGACCTCGATCGAATGCCTCAATACGTTCTGTCCGTAGCTGGTACGGTATTTCATTCTGCCGAGGAGACGGATGAGCTCGTGATGCAGACCGTGCACGCCGACTTCGAGAACAGCGGCCTCGCCTGCCTCGCGGATGGTCTGATCGACTTCCTTGCGCGCCTTCTCGACCATTTCTTCGATGCGCGCCGGATGGATGCGTCCGTCCATGATCAGCTTTTCGAGGCTGATGCGCGCGATCTCTCTGCGCACCGGATCGAACGCGGACAGGATGACCGCCTCCGGCGTGTCGTCGATGATCAGATCGACGCCGGTCGCCGTTTCGAGCGCGCGGATGTTGCGTCCTTCACGGCCGATGATGCGGCCCTTCATTTCGTCATTGGGCAGCGGCACGACGGACACGGTCGCTTCCGCGACGTGGTCCGCAGCGCAGCGCTGGATCGCCAGCGAGACGATGTTGCGCGCGCGCTTGTCGGCTTCCTCCTTGGTGCGCTGCTCGATCTCACGGAGCATGACCGCCGCTTCGTGCTTCGCTTCCTGCTCCGCGCGGGAAAGCACCATGGTCTTTGCTTCGTCGAGGGTGATGCCGGAAATGCGCTCCAGCTCCTCCTCCTGCTTCTTGTAGAGGGCGTTGATCTCGTCCTCCAGCTTGTCGAGCTTCTTGGTGCGGTCGTTCAGCTGCTGTTCGCGGCTCTCGACGCCTTCCAGCTTCTTATCCAGCGATTCCTCGCGCTGGAACAGTCTGCGTTCGTTCTGTTTCAGTTCGTTTCTGCGTTCCCGGACTTCCTTCTCGGCCTCGTTGCGGATCTTGTAGGCTTCGTCCTTCGCTTCCAGTACCTTTTCCTTACGGATCTCTTCGGCTTTCTTCTGCGCTTCATCGTACAGGCGCTTCACGGCGTCCTCGGCCTTCTCGACCTTCGCCTCCGCCACGTTCTTACGATAGAAGTAGCCGATCGCAATTCCGATCGCGCCGCCTAAAAGCAACCCGGCGCCGATCAATACGTATTGCCACCACTCCACGTTATTCTACTCCGATCTATATCAATATAACCGAGCATACTGCCCGGCTATTCCTCAGGATCGATTCAAGTTTTCGAAATAGTTCAACGCGCCAACAGCGCGGCAAAGCGTTCCGCAAATCTATAATCTATGATGAACGCACTCGGCAGTGCAGGATTACTCGATAATATTGTAAACGCATTTCCCGGCAAAGTCAAGGACGAACTGCATAAAAACCATGTATCTGTATAATATATCTTCGCAGATATGCAAAAGGAAGCCGATCCGGCGGCTTCCTTCGCTTTTTTCAGAAATCGAACAGCGAGATCTGCTTCTTCTTCGGCATGTCGCCGAATGCGCCGACCTGCTCGAGCATGGAGACGATGCCGGTGTTTGCGCCGGTCTCGTTTGCAAAGTCCTCGATCGTCGGATAGCGCACGCCGGGCTTTCTTTTCTCGCAGATCGCGATCGCCTGTCCCGCGCCGACGCCGGGGATCGCGTCGAACGGCGGACGCAGCGCATTGCCCTCGATCAAAAACTTCGTCGCGTCGGACTTGTAGATATCGACCGGCAACAGCTCGATCCCGCGGAGATTCATCTCGTACACGAGCTCCAGGATCGTAACAAGCTCCTTGTCCTTCTTCTTTTCGCTGTCGGTCTTCTGCCCGGCGTTCGCGTCCTTCTCGATCAGGTCGATCTGTTTCTTCACCGCCTCCGGACCGCCGGAAGCGCGCGTGATGTCGAACGTGTCCGCGCGGACCGTGAAATAGACCGCGTAGAACGCGAGCGGATGATGCACCTTATAGTACGCGATGCGGAACGAGCTCATCGAGTACGCGACCGCGTGCCCGCGCGGGAACATGTACTTGATCTTCTTGCAGGAGTCGATGAACCACGCGGGGATCGCGCCGTCGACCATCGCCTGCTCCATCTCGTCGGTCAGGCCCTTGCCCTTTCGGACGCGCTCCATGATCTTGAACGAGAGCGACGCCTCCATGTCGTGCGCGATGAGGTAGTTCATGATGTCGTCGCGCGTGCAGAGGACCTCGCTTAGCTTCGCGATGCCTCCCGTGACGAGCGGCTCGGCGTTGTTGAGCCACACGTCCGTGCCGTGCGTCAGCCCCGCAATGCGGATCAGCTCCTCGAACGTCGTCGGGCGCGTGTTCTCAAGCACCTGCCGCACAAAGCCCGTGCCGAACTCCGGCACGCCGAGCGTACCGAGCGAGCAGCCGATCTCCGTGAGGTCGATGTGAAGCGGCTCTACGGTCGAAAACAGCATGCGCGTGTCGGGATCGTCCAAGGGGATCTCGCGCGGGTTCAGCCCGGTCAGCGCTTCGAGCATGTGCAGCGCCGTCGGATCGTCGTGCCCGAGGATGTCCAGCTTGACGAGACGGTCGTCCATCGCGTGGAAGTCGAAATGCGTGGTGATCGTGTTTTTGTCGACCTTGTCCGCCGGGTACTGGATCGGGGTATAGTCGTAGACCTCGGTGTATTCGTCGTGATCGCGCGGCACGATGACGATGCCGCCCGGGTGCTGTCCGGTCGTGACCTTGACGCCCTCGCAGCCCTTTTCAAGTCGCTGGACCTCGGCGGACGAGAACGTGCGGCCCGTGGTCTCCGCGAACGAATAGACGCACTCGAACGCCTTCCGCTCCGCAAGGCCGGAGATCGTGCCCGCGCGGAACGCGTGCCCCTTGCCGAACATCTCCTCGACGTATTTATGCGCAACCGGCTGATACTCGCCGGAAAAGTTCAGGTCGATATCGGGGACCTTGTCGCCCTTGAAGCCCAAAAAGACCTCGAACGGGATCTCAAAGCCCTCTTTTTTGAGCATCGTGCCGCAGACGGGACACGCGCGGTTCGGCATATCCGCGCCGACGCTGTACTTCTCCTTGTCGATGTCGAAGTCCGAGAATTTGCACTTCGGGCAGACGTAATGCGGCGCGAGCGCGTTGACCTCCGTGATGCCCGCGAGCATCGCCACGACGGACGAGCCGACGGAACCGCGGCTGCCCACGAGATACCCGTCGGACAGCGATTTTTTCACGAGCCGCTGCGCCATCAGATACAGCGAGGCATAGTGGTTGCCGATGATGGATTTCAATTCCTTGTCGAGCCTTGCCTGCACGATCGGCGGCAGCGGGTCGCCGTAGATCTCATGCGCGCGGTCGATCGCCGTGTTCTTGAGCTCCTCCTCCGCGTTTTCGATCGTCGGGGAATGCGTGCCGTCCGGGAAGGGCTTCAGTTCGTCGCAAAGATCCGCGATCCGGTTCGGCACGTCGATGACGACCTCATGCGCCTTTTCGGGACCGAGATAGGAGAACTCTTCAAGCATCTCCTGCGTCGGCTTGAAGTACAGCGGTGCCTGCTGCTCGGCGTCCTCGAAGCCGAGCTTGCTCATCAGAATCGCGCGGTAGATCGCGTCGGAAGGCTCTAAAAAGTGCACGTCGCCGGTCGCGGCCACGGGTTTTCCCATCTTTTCGCCGAGCGCGACGATCCTGCGGTTCAGATCTTTAAGACCTTCGTCGTTTTCGACCCTGCCCTCGCGTTTCAAAAACGCGTTGTTGCCGATCGGCTGGATCTCGAAATAGTCGTAAAACGCGGCGATCTTTTCGATCTGCTCCTCCGGTTCTCCGTTCAAAATCGCGCGGAAAAGCTCGCCCGCCTCACACGCGGAGCCGATGATGAGATCGCTCCTGTAAAGCATCAGCAGCGATTTCGGGATCTGCGGGCGTACGTGCAGATAGTCAAGGTGCGCCCAGCTCACGAGCTTATACAGGTCCTTCATGCCCTTCTGCGTCCGGGCAAGCAGGATGATGTGTTTCGTCTGCCGCTTTTCCTTCGCGGTGCGGCGGAGGTACGCCTCATGCGTGTTCGGCACCGCCGGGATGCGGTCGATGCCGCGTTCTTTCAGCATGGCGATAAACCGCAGCAAAATCTCCGCGCAGGTGTTCGCGTCGTCGTCCGCGCGGTGGTGGCTGCCCATGTCGATGTCGAAATACGCGGAAATGGTATCGAGCTTATGATTTTCGAGCTCGTCGCGCAGCAGATAGCGCGAGAGCATCAGCGTGTCCGCGTACGGCATCGGGAACACGATCCCGAACCGGTCGCCGTGTCGCGTGATGAAGCCCGTATCGAAGTTCGCGTTGTGCGCGACAAGCGTGCTGCCCTCCGCAAACGCGCGGAAACGCTCGAGGACCTCGCGCGTGGTCGGCGCGCCCTCGAGCATCGGCTGCGTGATGCCGGTGAGCTCCGTGATGTTCTTCGGAATGACGACGCCGTCGTCGATAAAGGACTGGAACCGACCCGTGACCTTGCCCTCGTGCAGGCGCACCGCGCCGATCTCGATGATATCGCAGCTTTCGGCCTTCAGACCCGTCGTTTCGATGTCGAACACGGTGAAGTCGCCGTCCGCGGGGATCGCCTCGCAGTCGGGGATCAGATACCCCTCCACGCCGAAGATCGCCTTGACACCGGTCGCCTTCGCCGCCTTCGCCGCCTCCGGGAACGCCTGGACCACGCCGTGATCGGTGATCGCAAGCGCCTTGTGCCCCCAGCGCTTCGCCGTGCGGAACGCGTCGGTCAGGTTCGTGATGCCGTCCATCGTGGACATCTTGGAGTGCAGATGCAGCTCGACGCGCTTTTCCTCCGCGTCGTCGCTCCTCAAAGCGCGCGAACGCACGTCCGCGGAATCGACGTATACGCTGCGTTCGCCGGTCTTTTTGACGATCTTGCAGGTCCCCTTGATCCGAAGATCCTTGCCGCCCTTCGCCGCGTCGTTCAGCCAATGGTCGAACCGCGCGGCCTGCCATTCCTCGGGAAAGCTTGCGGTGCAGTAGATCGAATCGGAAAGATCGGTCACGTTGAACAGGACCCGGCAGTTCGGCTTCTTTTGCCGCATCGACCAGTCGTCGCGGATCTCGGAGGAAACGAGCCTTCCGGTAAACACGGCGGACGTTTCCGCCTCGCCGTCCAGCTCGAAGATCGAGACCTCCTCCGCCCCCTCCGGGATCGGCTTTCCGAGCAGCACGCCGTTTTCGGGGATCGGCACGTCGACCTCGTTCTTTTTCTGCGGCGCGGGCTTCACCGCGACGCGCTCCGGCTCGACGTCATGATACTCGAATACGACCGCATACATGGGCAGCAGCGCACGGATCGCCGCCTCCCACGTTTTCAAACCGTTCTCCGATATAAGCTTTGCCATGCGGTCGACGGAGACCGTCAGCGTCTGCGTCTCACGCGAAAGGCACACGTTTCGGATCGTGAGCCAATCGGTCTTCACGCGCGCTTCGTCGTACGCCGCTCTGAGTTCGTCCTTCATGCTGCCCCTTTGTCCCGATATATCCCCGGAGCGGACCTCGTCCGCCCGCAGCGATCTTATACGCCCAGCAGCGCGTTGGCCTCGTCGACCAGACGCCGCAAAATCTCTTCATAGCCGCCGTTTCCGACGATCTCGCCCTTTTTGATCAGCACGCCGTTGCCGTCGCCGAACGCCACGCCGATGTCCGCTTCTCGCGCTTCGCCTGGCCCGTTGACCGCGCAGCCCATGACCGCGATCTTCAGATAGCCCTTGTTGTGCGCGACGTGTTCGTTCACGTACGCCGCGGCCTTTTCGACGTCGCAGCGCGTCCGTCCGCAGGTCGGGCAGGAAACGATCTCCACGTCGTCCTTCCGAAGCCCGCAGGCACGCAGGATCGCAAGCGCGGTCTCGACCTCGCGCACGGGGTCGCCTGTTAAGGAGACGCGCATCGTGTCGCCGATGCCCTGCAAAAGCAGCGCGCCGAGCCCCGCCGCGCTCTTGATGATTCCGGTCTCGATCGGGCCGGTCTCTGTGATGCCGATGTGCAGCGGATAATCCATCCGCGCCTGCGCCATGCGATAAGAGTGCACCGTCTCGGAAACGGTCGTGCATTTTAAGGAGATCACGATATCGTCGAACCCGCAGTCCTCCAGAAGCTTTGCGTGGCCCATCGCGCTGCGGCACATCGCCTCCGCGGGGTTTTCGCGGTACAGCGGCAAAAACTGCTTTTCGATCGAGCCGCCGTTGATGCCGATGCGGATCGGCACATGATGGCTTTTACAGCAGTCCGCGACCATGCGCACACGCTCCGGGCTTCCGATGTTGCCCGGATTGATGCGCAGCTTGTCCACGCCGTTTTCAACCGCCGCGATCGCAAGCCGGTAGTTGAAATGCACGTCGGCGACAAGCGGGATATGGATGCGGTCCTTGATCTCCCTGATCGCCTCCGCCGCCGCTTCGTCGAACACCGCAACGCGGATGATCTCGCATCCGGCGTTTTCAAGCCGCAGGATCTGTTCGACCGTCGCGTCGACGTTTCGCGTATCCGTATTGCACATCGACTGCACGGAGACAGGTGCGCCGCCGCCGATCTGCACGTTTCCGACCTTCACAAAATCCGCCATATCAGCCTCCGAAGCACCGGATGATGTCGTTGACCGTGACCGCCAGGATTAGCAGAAGCAGCGCGCCCATGCCGATCAGATGCACCATGCCCTCCTTTTCGGGCGGCACGGGCTTTTTGCGGATCATCTCGATGATGATGAAAATCAGCCGTCCGCCGTCCAGCGCGGGCAGCGGCAGAAGGTTCACGATGCCGAGGTTTACGGCGATCAGCGCCATCAGGAACAGGTAGGAATGCGCCGCGTCCGCCGCCGTTTCCGCCTGCGCGACCGTTTCGCTCACCGCGTCGACCACGCCGATGACGCCGGACATATCGCGGCAGCTTGCCTGCCCCGTGATCAGCATCCAGAATGATTCATAGACCAGTTTGCCGGTCTCCCAGGTCTCCGGAAACGCCGCAAGCGCCGCCGTAGCGACGTTGAACGTCTCCTCCTTTACAGAATACGTTCCCCATTGAATGCCGACGCCCATCAGTTTGTCGCCGGTCTTCTGGTCGATATTCATGCGCGTGAAGCGCAGGGTCATCTCCGAGCCGCCGATCAGCGCGACGTCCGTCTGCTTGACATGCTTCTCCTCCGTCGTATGCGTCTCGATTTCGGCGCCGCGCAGCACGACAAGCTCCATTCCGTTCGGATCGGCGCTGTTCATCAGCTTTCGAAGCGCGCGATCGTCGTCGAAGCGCTTGCCGTCGATCGAAACGAGGATATCGTTCTCTTCGACGCCCGCCTCCGCAGCCGGGCTGTTCTCTCCGACCGCGATCACGCGCACAAACAGATCGCCCGTCGTCGTTCTTCCGTACGCGAGCAAAATCACAAAGCACAGGACCGTACAGGTGAGGATATTGACCAGCGGGCCCGCCAGAACGACCAGAAAGCGCTTCCACGCAGGCATGGCGGAAAAGAGCGTCTTGTTTGGATCCTTCGGCGGTTCCTCGGCTTTCGTTTCCGGTTCGTCGGTCTCAAACGCCTCCGGATGCTTTTTCTTCTTTTCACCGTCCTGACCGTCCTCGCCGTAGAAGCGGCAGGAGCCGCCGATCGGCAGCGCGCGCAGCGTAAACTCCGTGCGCTTGCCCTTGATGCCGAACAGCTTCGGCCCGAGGCCCACGGAAAACTCCGTGATCGTAAAGCCCAGCCATCTTCCCATCAGGAAATGGCCGAGCTCGTGTGTGATGACGAGGACCGAAAGTCCTAAGATCGCCAGTAAAATGTACCAGATCGTCATATCGTTTCCTTTACCGTTTGTGTTGTCCGATGAACCGGTCGACCGCATACCGCGCCGCCGCGTCCGCCGCCGCGATCGTCTCGATCGAATCGACGGGCGTGTTCCCGACGGCGTTCAGCGCCTCCTCCACGCAGTCCTCGATGTCGATAAACCCGATGTGCCCGGCAAAGTACGCCTCCGCCGCGCGCTCGTTCGCGCCGTTGTATACCGTCGGCATGATGCCGTCCGCCCGCAGCGCGTCGTACGCCATGCGGATCGCGCGGAAGCGTTCCGGGTTCGCCGGATAGAATTCCAACGGGTGATTGAACTCGAGCTTCAGGGGCTCGCACGGGCTTTCCGTCCGAAGGGGGTATGTCAGCGCGTACTGGATCGGCAGCCGCATATCGGGCTTCGACATATTCGCCATGATCGTGCCGTCGCGGTATTCCACCATGCTGTGCACGATCGACTGCGGGTGGATCAGTACCGAAATATGCTCCGCGTCGAAGTGAAACAGCCGGCTCGCTTCGATGATCTCAAGTCCCTTGTTCATGAGCGTCGCGGAATCGAGCGTGATCTTTCGGCCCATTCGCCACGTCGGATGATTCAGCGCGTCGGAAAGTGTCACGCCTTTGAGTTCCTCGCGCGTTTTGCGGAAGAACGGCCCGCCCGACGCCGTCAGGATCAGCCGTTCGACCTCGTCCCTGCTGCCGTTCTGCAGCGCCTGAAAGATCGCGCTCTGCTCGCTGTCGATCGGCAAAAGCTCCGCGCCGTACGCTTCAAGCGCCGCGTCGACCAATGCGCCGCCGCACACGAGGCTCTCTTTGTTCGCGATCGCAATGCGCTTGCCGTGTTTGATCGCCGCAAGCAGCGGTCTTAACGCCGCATAGCCCGAGATCGCAAGCACGGTGATATCCGCATCGACCTTTTCCGCAATGCGTTCCGCCGCGTCGGGTCCCGAAAAAACGACCGTGCCCTCCGGCAGTCTGCTCTCGTCCGGCGGGACCTCCGCCGCGACAAACTGCGGTTTCAATTCGTTCGCCTGACGGTACAGCGTTTCGACGTCGCTTCTGCACGAAAGTCCGCATACGGAAAACCGGTCGGCATGCAGCTTCAGCACGTCGACCGTCTGCGTTCCGATGGAGCCTGTGCAGCCGAGCAAAAGTACCGATCGTTTCATTCTATTTCGCCCCGTTCGTTTTCAGTCCGCCGAACCTGCGCTCGCGCCCGGCAAAGTCTCTGAGCGCTTTGATGAGCTCGTCCCGCGTAAAGTCCGGCCATCTGACGTCCGTAAAATACAGCTCCGCATACGCGATCTGCCACAGCAGGAAGTTCGACACGCGCTCTTCGCCGCCGGTGCGGATGAGGAGATCGACGTTGCCGGAGTCCGCCGTATACAAGCAGCGCGAGATCGCGTCCTCGTCCGGCTCGTCCGATTCCCGCATCGCAAGGCGCATTGCGCGGACGAGCTCGGCCCGGCCGCCGTAGTTCAGCGCGATATTGAGCTTCAGACCGGGGTTTGCGGCCGTCTTTGCCTCCGCCGCACGGACCGTCTCCTGCACCGCGGTCGGAAACCAGGATAGGTCTCCGATGCTTTTGATGCGGACCGCGTTTGCGTGCAGCTCGTCGATCTCGCGATTGAAATACTCGATCAGAAGTCCGCAGAGGATGCCGATCTCGTCCTTCGGCCGCTTGCGGTTTTCAGTCGAAAACGCATAGATCGTCAGCGATTCGACGCCGATATCCGAGGTAAACCGGATGATGTCGCGGAGCGCGTTCACGCCCGCGCGGTGTCCTGCGGCGCGCGGCAGGCCCTTCGCGGTCGCCCAACGGCCGTTGCCGTCCATGACGATCGCGATATGCTTCGGGATGCGGTCCGGAATGAGCCCGAACGCTTTCAGTTCACCGTCGCTGTATTTTCTCATACTTCTCCCATCGAACAAGCGGGGGCTGTCGCGTGAAAGCGCTAAGCCCCCCTGTTTGCTGTATTATACAACCCTTCCGTCAGCCTTCGGCTGCCACCCTCCCTTACACAGGGGGGCAAGATCGTTCCGACTTAATCCCTTGGCTCCCCTGCGTAAGGGGAGCTGTCGCCGTTTCCTCTAATCCCTTGGCTCCCCTGTGTAAGGGGAGCTGTCACCGCCAGGTGACTGAGGGGTTGTAACCTCCGTCTTGAACGCGGACCAGTAAACGACCTTCTCCGCTTCGGTTTCGGCCGTTTTGATCACGCGGCGATCTTCGCCCTTGCCGCCCTTCTTCGAGCGTACTTCAACGAGGCGGACGGGCTTCCCCTCCGTCTCCAAAAGCTTTATCGCCGTATCGAGATCGAGCCCGAGCACGTTCCTCAAACCGAAAGGATCTCCTTCTCCTTCGCCGCAAGGATCGCGTCGACGTCCTTGATGAATTCGTCGGTCAACTTCTGCCCCTTCTCCTCCAGCTTTTTCTGGTCGTCCTCGGTGATCAGGCTGTCCTTCTTCTGCTTCTTGATCTGATCGTTCAGATCGCGGCGGATGTTGCGGATCGCGACCTTGCTCTCCTCGCCCTTTTTGCGGACGGTCTTCACGAGGTCCTTTCTGCGCTCCTCGTTCAGCTCCGGGAACACAAGACGGATGATCTTGCCGTCGTTCGCCGGATTGATGCCGAGATCGGACTTCTGGATCGCCTTCTCGACCGCGGGGATCATCTTGGTGTCCCACAGCGCAATGATCAGCATGCGCGGCTCGGGCGTACTGATGTTGCCGAGCTGGTTGATGGGCGTCATCGAGCCGTAGTAATCCACGGTGATGCGATCCAGCACCTGCGCGTTCGCGCGGCCTGCGCGAAGCCCCGCAAGCTCAGCCTTCAGCACGTTCAGTGTCTTGGTCATTTTTTCTTTGGTTTCATCGATCAATTCCATCGGCATATCGGATCCCTCCTTGTTTGTTTCGTTCAATTTGATAGTATACTACGGATCTTCCGTCGGTTTCAAGCCTCATTTCCGTCGATGCGCGTGCCGACGGGAATCCCCTTTGCGACCTTGTCGATCTCGCTTCTTGCAAACACGAGGATCGGCAGGTTGTTGTCGCGGCAAAGCGTGATCGCGCTCATGTCGATCGCCTTCAGGTTGTCGCGGATCACCTTGTCGTAGCTGAGATGATCGTAGCGGATCGCGTTCGGGTCGACCTTCGGGTCCGCGCTGTACACCGCGTCGACGTTCTTTGCCATGAGAAGCGTGTCCGCGCCGATCTCAAGCGCGCGCAGCGTGGAAGCCGTGTCCGTCGAAAAGTACGGGCAGCCCGTCCCGCAGGCAAACAGCACGACCTTGCCGTTCGAAAGCGCTTCTCTTGCGCCGCGGGCGGTATACTCGTCGATGAAGCGGGTCATGGCGATCGCGCTCATCGCAAGCGTCGGCATACCCTGCCGTTCCAGACAGTCCTGCAGCGCAAGCGTGTTGATCGCGGTAGAGAGCATGCCCATGCTGTCCATACGCGAGCGTTCCTGCATGACCGTGTCGCGTCCGCGGACGATGTTGCCGCCGCCGACCACGATGCCGATCTCAAGCCCCGCGTCGTACAAAAGCTTGATCTCCTTCGCGGTCTCCTCGACCTTTTCAAAACATACCGGCTGATTCGCGCTCGAAAGCGCTTCGCCGGAAACCTTGATCAAAACTCGTTTCATCCCACAATCCTCCATTATGCCATTCAGTATACCATATACTTTGCAAAAAGAAAAGAGGTTGCAAAAAACTCCACACGTTTTTCACAACCTCATCGTCGGCGCGGGCTCAGCTTTGCTCGCAGCCGCGTCATCATCATAAAATATATCGCTTCCCTTTTGCAGCGCGGCTGCTCACCCGCTTCGCCGCGCCTCCTCTCCGCAAAAGGTCACGTTCGGTTCGCCTGTTCGCTTGTAAACGCGCTCACAACGGCTCTCTGTCACTACCAACCTTTTGCGGTCGTCCTGCATGTTGATTCTCCTGCCGGAGAATCTTCACTCCTTTTTCAGCAGCTTCCGCCCGCAGAGTCCCGCGCCGATCAGAAGAAGCGCGATCACGCAGACGAACGCAAGCTCGCGCACCGGCGCGATCGTCGTCGCCGGGAATCCCGCCGCGAGGAACGCAAGCACGAAGCTTGCCGCAAGGATCAGCAGGACGTCGAACACGCGTCTTGCCTTTTTCTGTTTCGTCAGCAGTAAAACGAGCCATACGGCGGCAAGGATCGCCGTTCCGACGAGCGCGATCAAAAAGTAATAGTTCAGCACCAGCCGCGGCAGCGCAAAGCCCGATTCGGGCGTATAGCCCTCGCGCACATAGAGCGCCTCACGGTCCGTATTGTTGTACGGCTCGAAGAACACCGCGTCCACGCCGTCGAGCGGGATCGCGGACTGGTTCGGCGCGCCTTGCCCGCCGAACAGCCATTCGCGCCACAGCGTTGTATAGACCGAGACGCTGACTTCTCCCTCATTGACGGTGACGACGGCGTTATACGCGGGATTCATCACCAGAATCAACCGCCCTGCCGAATCGGAAACAAACGATTCATCCATCAGGATGCGTTCGCCGTCGTCGGTGATCAGATACGCTTTCTCCGTTTCCGGATCGAACTCGACGTTTTTCATATAAATGTCGGTTCCCTGCACTTCATACCGGATCGCACCCACATACCTGACGGATTCAAACGCTTTATCCTTCGAGTTGATCGCAAACGGCTTCAAAAGGCGTGCCGCGCAGCCGATCACGAGCGCCGCGACCAGGCATGCGATCAGTCCCGCGATCAGAAGTCCGCGTTTTTTTACCGCCTTACGTACGGTTTTCAAAGGCGCGGCGGGTTCGGTCTCCACCGGCGCCTGCATGGCGTCGAACGCGGCACGGCAATCCGCGCAGGTTTCAAGATGGTTTTTCACAAAGGCGGTCGATTCCTCGCTCGCCATATCCTCCGCGTAAAGCGGCAGCAGATCCTTTACGATCCCGCAATCCTTCATTGTTTCGTTTCCTCCAGTTCGGATTTGATGCGCGATTTCGCGCGGTGGAAGGTAACGCAAGCCCAGTTCGCCGTTTTCCCGAACAGCTTTCCGATGTTATCGAATGGCATTTCGCCGTACACGCGCAGAAGAAAGACCTCCTTATACGGTTCGTCGAGACGGTGCACCGCCTCGCTTACGCGTTCGGTCTCGTCGGTTCGCACCGCAAGGTCCTCCGGCGAATCCGCGGGGCTTTCGAGCGTGTCGGAAAGCGGTTCCGGCTTTCGCTTTCGCTGTTCGGAAAGGTACCTGTTTTTGGCGATACTACAGAGCCAGACGCGCAGCTCGCACTCGCCGCGGTAGCTTTTCAACGCCTGCAGCGCCTTTAAGAAGGTCTCGGCGGTCAGCTCCTCGGCTTGGTCGGCGTTTCCGCAGAGCTTCAGGCAATAGCGGTAAACGTCCGTAAAATATGCGCGATAGATCTGTTCGAATGTCTCCATCTTGTTCATCTTCCGTCTATATGACGCGCGGGATCGGAAAATCTTACAAAGTTTTTTGAAGAAAAGCACCGCATGCCGCGGTGCCGTAAAGCTTTATTCGTCCGTATCCAGAAGCGCTTGCGCAAAGTCGTCCGCGTCGAAGCGCCGAAGATCGTCGATGCCCTCGCCCACGCCGATGAAGCGGATCGGGACCTTGAGCATGTCGGATATCTGTACGGTGACGCCGCCCTTTGCGGTGCCGTCGAGCTTCGTGAGGATGACGCCGGTAAGCTCGCAGACCTCCAAAAACGCCTCGGCCTGCGCGACGGCGTTCTGTCCCGTGGTCGCGTCGAGCACGAGCAGCACCTCGCACGGCACGTCCGGAAGCTCGCGCGCGATCACGCGGCGGATCTTGTTGAGCTCGTTCATGAGGTTCTTCTTGTTGTGCAGCCGTCCCGCGGTGTCGACGAGCAGCAGATCGCAGCCCTTTGCGCGATAGGACGCGATCGCGTCGAACACGACCGCCGCCGGGTCCGCGCCCTCCTGGTGCCGCACCATCGGCACGCCCGCGCGGTTCGCCCACTCGCCGAGCTGCTCCGCCGCCGCCGCGCGGAAGGTGTCCGCCGCCGCGATCATGGGCTTTCTGCCCGCCTGCGCGTATTCGTTTGCGATCTTGCCGATCGTGGTCGTCTTGCCGACGCCGTTCACGCCAACGATCAGAAGGACCGCGGGACCTTCGTCGCCCATGAAGGGCTTCGAAGTACGCACCGCGTCCGCAATGATCCTTGCCAGCGCGTCCTTCGCCTGCGGACGCTCCGAAAGCTTTTCCCGCTTGACGGTCGCGCGAAGCTCGTCCAAAAGCCGCTCCTCCGTCTCCATGCCCATATCGGCAAGGATCATGGCCTCCTCAAGCTCCTCGTAGAAGTCGTCGTTGATGCCGTCCTTGTTGAACAGGGTCGAAAACCAGTTGTTCGTTTTGTGCAGGCCGTCCTTCAGCTTTTGAAACCAGCCCTTTTTCTTTTCTTTCTTCTCCATTATGCCGTTTCTCCGAATCTTGCCGAGACGATGCTCGAGATGCCTTTTTCCTCCATGGCGACGCCGTACAGCGTGTCACAGACCTCCATGCTGCCCTTGCGGTGCGTGATGATGATAAACTGCGTGCCCTCGGAATACGCCTTCAGATAGTTCGCGAACTTCGAGACGTTCGCCTCGTCGAGCGAAGTCTCGATCTCGTCCAGCACGCAGAACGCCGGGGCTTTGAGCTTCAGCATCGCAAACAGCAGCGCGATCGCCGTCAGCGCGCGTTCGCCGCCCGAGAGCAGCGACAGAAGCTGCAGCTTCTTTCCCGGCGGCTGCGCAATGATGTCGATGTCGCAGTTCAATACGTCGTTCTTGTCCGAAAGCCGCAGCTCCGCGTGCCCGCCGCCGAACAGCTCGGTGAACGTGTCCGTGAAGTTCTGCTGGATCTTCTGAAACTCCTCGACGAAGGTCTTTTCCATCGTTTTGGTGAGCTGCCCGATCAGCGTATAGAGGTCCGTCTTTGCCTTCTCGAGATCGGCGTACTGCGTCGAAAGCGATTCATAGCGTTCGGACACCGTGCGGTAATCCTCGATCGCGGACACGTTGATGTCGCCCAAGTTTTTGATCTCGCTCTTCAGGCCCGCGACCCGCTGCTGCGTCGCGCCGACCGCGATGTCGTGACGAAGCGCCTGCGCGTTTTCGTAGGTCAGCTCGTACTCCTCCCAGATCCGGTCCGCGCCTTGCTTCAGCTCCATCTCCATACGGCTCTCGGCAAGCTCGTTCTTATGCTTGCGCTCGCCGAGCGTGCGGTAGTTCTCCGCGAGCCCGTCGCGCTCATGCCGATACTGGCTCAGAAGCTCGTTCAAACGCGTGCGCTCCGCTTCGAGCTTACTTTGCTCCTCCTTTGCGAGGGACAGCTCCGCCTGCTCGCCCGATATGCTCTTTTCCATTTCGGAAAGCCGCGCGTTTGCCGCCTCGACCGATCCGGTGAGCGTTTTGATCTCCGCCTCGAACGAGCCGACGCGCTGTTCGGTCAGCGCGAGATCGCGCGAAAGCCGGTGATGCTCGGCGCGCCGCGCGTCCGCTTCCTTCTCCATGGCGGTGAGCCGGATGCGGCTTTCGGTGAGTTCTGCCATGCGCAGCTCGCGCGCGTTTTTCGCCTCTGCGATCGAAAGCTGCTCCTTGCGGATGTCCTCCGTGGAAAGCAGATTCTGTCTTTGGATATCGTCCTCCACGGACGCCGCCGAGGCGCGCCGCTTTTCGATGTCGGTGATGCTCTCGTTGACGTCGCCGCGCTCGTCCATGAGCTCCTGCACGGCCTCTTCGGCCTCTCTGCGATCGCGGCCGATGATCTCGCACTGCTCCTTCAAACGGACCAGCTCAAGCTCGTCCTCATGCGCCGCGCCGACGAAGCCGTCAATCTGCGCGTCCTTCAGGAGGATCAGCTTTTTCTGTTCTTCGATCTCCTTTTGCTTGTCCGCGACGGCCTTTTCCGCAGCCTTGATCTGCTTCTTGATCTCCTCGACCTCGCGTTCTCTGCCGAGCAGCGAGAAGCCGCTTTTTTTCAGGCTGCCGCCCGTCATCGTGCCGCCGGTAGACAGGAAATCGCCCAAAAGCGTCGCGATGTGGAACGCGTTCCTCGATTTTTTTCGCAGCGCGATCGCGTCGTCGAGCGTTTCGGTGACGACTGTGCGGCCGAGAAGGTAGTCCGCTATGACGCTCACCCGCTTGTCGCAGGTCACAAGCTCGCTCGCAAGCCCGACTACGCCGGGCTCGTTCAGAAGCGCGCGCTCCTTTTCGGAAAGCGGGTTCGGGATCAGCATCGTCACGGGCAGCAGCGTCACGCGGCCGAGATCGTTTCGCCGCGCGTATTCAATGACCGTTTTCGCGTCCTCAGCGGTCGTTGTGACGATGTTTTGCAGCGATCCGCCCAGAGACATGCCGACGGCTGTTTCGACCTTTTTCGGGACCTTCAGAAGCTCTGCGACCGGTCCGATGATACAGTCACGAAGTTTCGCGTCCTTTTCGGCGGCGGAAAGCACCGCGCGGACGCTGTTCTGATAGCCCTCGTGTGAACGAATCATTTCCCGCAGCACATGCTCGCGCGAGGACAGCGCTCCGACGTTCTGCTCCGCGATGCGAAGCTCCGCCTGCTTTGCGAGATAGTCCGATTCCATTTCAAGCCGCTCGCGCTGCGCCGTTTTCCGCGCCGCAACGTGCTCGTTCATCTTTGCCGCCTGCGCGTCGACCGTCTTCTGCGCCGCCGCAAATTCGTTTTTCAACGCTTCGACCTTTTTCCGCGCCTCGTATTCCTCGCCGTCGATCGCGTTGAGCCGGTCCTTCAGCGCCGTGACCATCGTATCGAAGCGGCTGAGGTCGCTCTTTGCGTCGGCGAGGCGGTTCATGGCCTCCATGACGGCAGTCTTCTGTTCCTCGACCGCTTTTTCGCGGTTTACGATCGCCTCGTCCATGTCCCGGATCGCTTCGGTCTCGGCGGTGATCTGCTCGGTCAGCGCCGCAAGCGTCTCGACGTCGTCGTTCGCCTGTTCGTTCGCCGCGATCTGCGTTTTCAGTTCTTCACACGCGCGCAGTGCGCCGTCGCGCTCCTCCGAAACGCGGGCGATCTCCTTCTTCGCGTGCTCGCGCCGCTCCAGAAGAAGATTGCTCTCGCCGACGTGCGATTCCACGCCGGAGAGCATTTCGATGACCTTGTTCTGCTGTGCGGAGGCGCGCTCGTCCAGCTCGCGCACCTGCGCTTCGAGCGCAAGCGACTGTTCGCCGAGCGTGCGGTTCTTCTCCTCGTTCAGGGCGAGGTCCGCTTCGAGCGCAGCGGTTTGCTCCGCAAGCGTTTTCATGCGCTCGCGCATGCGGTCGCTGTTATAGAGGAACAGGTTGACCTCGAGGTCTCTGAGTTCTTCTCTGAGCTTCAGATACGCCCTTGCCGTCGCGCTCTGCTCCTTCAGCGGCTCGATGCGGTCGCCGAGCTCCTTTAAGGTATCCGCGATGCGCTCCATGTTGCGCTCGGTGTTTTCAAGCTTGCGTTCGGCTTCTTCCTTGCGGACGCGGTAGCGCATGACGCCCGCCGCCTCCTCAAGCGCCGTTCTGCGGTCGCCCGATTTGTTCGAAAGGATCTCGTCGACGCGGCCCTGCGAAATGATCGAGTACCCGTCCTTGCCGATGCCCGTGTCGCGGAACAGCTCGGAAATGTCCTTCAAGCGGCAGTTCCGGCCGTTCAGCACGTATTCGCTCTCGCCCGAGCGGTACATGCGCCGCGTGACCGCGACCTCGTCGTAGTCCGTCGGAAGCAGGTGATCGGCGTTGTCGAACGTCAGCGTGACCTCGCACATCGACTGCGGCTTGCGCTTCTGCGTGCCGTTGAAGATGACGTCCTCCATTTTCGAGCCGCGCAAAGCACGCGCGCTTTGCTCGCCGAGCACCCAGCGCACCGCGTCCGAGATATTGCTTTTTCCGCTTCCGTTCGGTCCGATGACCGCCGTGATGCCCGATCCGAACACGAGCTCGGTCTTTTTGGCAAACGACTTGAAGCCGGAGATGTCCAGTCTTGTGAGTCTCATTTTGCTCCCAGTTTCTTCAGCGCGTCTGCGGCCGCCGCCTGTCCCGCGCTCTGCTTCGAATGTCCCGTGCCGGTCCCGAGGACCTCGTCCCCGAGCACGGCTTCCATCGTAAAGGTCTTGTCGTGATCCGGTCCCGTCTCGCCGATCAGGCGATACGCGACCTGCTTTCCGTGCGTTTTCGCGTGGATCAGCTCCTGCAGCCGCGTCTTGTGGTCCTTCTCAAAGACCGGCGCCGAAAGATCGAGCTGTGAAAGCACGAACCGGTGAATGAACGTCTTCGCGGGTTCAAGCCCGCCATCTAAGAAGATCGCCGCGATTACCGCCTCGAACGCGTCGGACACGATCGAGGGCTTCTTCCTTCCGCCGCTCGCGTCCTCGCCGCGGCCCAAAAGCAGGAAGTCGCCGAGCCCGATCTGCTTTGCCGCAGCAAAGAGCGCGGTCTCGCAGACGATCGACGCACGGTTTTTGGTGAGCTGTCCTTCCTGCATCTTCGGAAAGCGGAAAAAGAGCTCCTCGCTTACGCAAAGCTCCAGCACCGCGTCGCCGAGGAATTCCATGCGCTCGTTGTCGCCGCCCTCGCCGGGCACGTAGGAGGAATGCATCAGCGCGCGCTTTAATAGCTCCGGGTTTTGAAACGCGTACCCGATCCGGCTTTCCAGTTCATTGATCCGATCTTTTGTCAGCATACCGTTTTCTTTACCAAAAAACCCGCACTCGTATCGTGCGGGTTCGGTTCGACCTGCCTGTTTCCGCTTATTTTTGCAGATAGCGAAGAATGTCGCCGACGGTCTGCACGTTCGGCAGCTCCTCATCGGGGATCTCGGTGTCGAATTCCTGTTCCATGTCCATAACAAGCTCGACCACATCCAGAGAATCCGCATGCAGATCCTCTACGAGTTTGCTCTCCATCGTGATGCTCTTGGGATCAATATCCAGCTGCTTGCCGATGATCTCACAGATTTTTTCGAATTCCATTGTTACTCCCTTCCGTCCCGAAGGACGATTCGATCACTTGATTATTTTACCGAAAATCAGTGTGTTTGTCAATCCTCAATGTTCAGCGTCTCCGCGAACGCGCCGATCTTCTCCGTCACGCCGCCGCGCACGAGCCGCGTCGCCTGCAGCAGGCAGACCTTGACCGATTTCGCGTCCGAGCTGCCGTGCCCCTTGATGATGCCGCCGTTGATGCCGAGTAACGGCGCACCGCCGTATTCGGTGTAGTCCAGCTTCTTTTTGAGCGCGGAGAACGCAGGCTTTCCGATCAGCCCGGCAAGCTTGCCGCGCGTCGATTCCATCAACGATTTTTTCAGCATCGTCGCGATCCACTTTGCCACGCCCTCGGTCGTTTTCAGCATCACGTTGCCGTCGAAGCCGTCGCAGACGAGCACGTCGACCGCGCCGCTCGTGAGGTCGCGCGCCTCGACGTTGCCGATGAAGTTCAGCCCCTCAATCGCCTTCAGGCGCTGATGCGCGTCCTTTACGAGCGCGTTGCCCTTCTCCTCCTCGGTGCCGTTGCAAAGAAGCCCGACCCTCGGATTCTTCACGCCCTCGACCGCCTCGAGGTACGCCGCGCCCATCAGCGCAAACTGCACAAGATAGCCCGGCTTGCAATCCGTGTTTGCGCCGCAGTCCAGGATCTCGGTCACCGTCCCCTCCGTCGTGGGGATCAGCGTCGCAAGCGCCGGACGTTTGATGCCCTTGTGCCGCCGCACGATCAACGTCGCGCCGGTCAGTACCGCGCCGGTAGAACCCGCCGAGAAGAAGCAGTCCGCTTCGTGATCGCGCACGGCTTCGAGCGCCTTCACAAGGCTCGAATCCTTCTTCTTGCGGATCGCCTCGGTCGGATGCTCGCCCATGGCGATCGTCTCGGTCGTATAGACGGTCTCGATCCGATTTCCGATCTCCGGATGCGCCGCCGCAAATTCCTTCAAAACATCTTCATTGCCGAACAGCTTCAGGTCCACGCCCTCCGCCTCCGGTTCGTTGAAAAACGCCAGAACGCCGTCCAGCACCGCCTGCGGCGCGTTGTCGCCGCCCATCACGTCAACTGCAAGCTTCATAATTCCCCTCGCTCTATAAATCTACGATCCATCCGATCGCTTGAACCGATTTATTATACCCCAAAATCCGCCGGGATGCAAGAAAAATCGGGACGCCGAAACGTCCCGAATACAATGCGGCTTCGCCGTATCAGAGCGTATGGATCAGCCCGACGACAAACCGCAGGATCATCGCCGCGTCGGCAGCCGTGATCTTTCCGTCGCCGTTGACGTCCGCAAGCTGCAGCGCCGTGTCCGCAAGCGTTTCGAACCCGATCACGTGCCGCAGGATCAGCGCCGCATCGGCAGAGGTAACGGAGCCGTCCATGTTGGCGTCACCCCTCAGAAGATACGGCTGCACGTCGTACTGCTGCGCGAAGGTGATATAGTCGGCGCTCCAGATCAAAACGCCGTCACCCCGTTCCGGCTCGAAGCTCTCCCATTCCGCCGCGTGTTTCAGGCTGTATCTCAGATGCCAGATCACGCCCGGCGAAAGATCATACGCAAGCTCGCCGAGGCTTTGCCCGTCACCGTTCCACATCACGGGACATTCGTATGCGGGATTCTCGTCCGGGTGCATCATGGGCGGCGGTCCGAGGAAGATGACCGTCGGCGTCGGTCCGTAGGGATAGGAAGAACTGACGGCGGGATCCTCATAAAGCTCCCCGGTAAACCCCTCCGGATCCGTCCGGTACGTGCCGAACGTCTCCTTCCAAAAGAGATACCGCAAGCTCTCCGGCAACGTGATCGTCTCGAGTGAATCGCATTGGAAGAAGCTGTACGCGCCGACGGATTCGACGCCCTCCGACAGCACGACGGTTTCGAGCGCACGAAGCCCGTAGCACGCGCCGTAAATCTCTTTTACGTCCGGTCCGAACACCACCGTCTTAAGATCGGGATTCGTCATGTTCGCGCTGTCGTCCGTGTCGTTTGCGATTCGCCGGAATTCATGCGTGAACCCCAACGTGCAGCAGACCGACTTGATCCCCGCAGGGATCGTGAGCTCCGTTTTGCCCGTGCCGTTATAACGAATCAGCACGCCGTCGCCGACGACGACAAACTCGTCCGTCTGCCGTTCGATCCACGGCGTTCCCGCAAAGGCGTTCAGCCCGATGCGCTTTACGGAATTCGGGATCGTGACCTCTGTGAGGCTGTCACAGTCCAAAAAAGCCGTAAACCCGATCTGCTCGACGCCGTTTTCAAGATGCACGGAACGGAGCGAATCGCAGTCTGCGAACCCCGAAACCGTCCTGACCGTTCCCGGGATCGTCAGCTCTTCGATCGGTAGGCCGTTGAACGCCCAATCTTCGATCACGCGGACCGAGCCGAGGTCGATTTCACGCAGATTTTTGAGCACGTAAAGATCGCTTCCCGCCACGTCGAACCCGACGAGCTTCAGCGATTCGATCCCGTCCGCGACCTCCTCCCACGTCTTTCCGACGCGTTCGCCGATGTCGCGTAGGATCAGCCAGACGTCGCGCGTGTCGTTCTGCAGATCCGGATCGCAGTAGAGATGCGTCAGCGTGAACGCTTTGCCGTCGGCGCTGATCTCCCAGCCGATGCGGATCCGCGCGCGGTCAGGTTCGTCCGCGTCCCAATCCACGTATTCGCCCGAAAGCCCGTCCGCCGCCGTAATCCACAGCAGGGGCAGTACCAGAATGATCGCAAGGAGCAGCGCGATCGCCCGTCTTCTTCCGTTGCCGTTCATACGGAAAAACCTCCTGTTTATCTATTATTTATGTTATACCAAAAAACGCACAAAAAAACAAAAGTCACAGTTTGTTAACAAAAATTTCGCATCTTCGGTTCTCTGTATATATATAACGCACGTGGCCTGCAAAGTGCTGCATGGTTTTTCAAAAAAACAAAAAAAGTTCTCCGCAAAGAAGAACCGTCCGGAATATGCGGCAAAGCCGCAAGGATCATTTTTGTCATACAGTAGGGGGCGACGTCCCCGGCGCCCCGCGTGCGCCGCAGACGCGCATCATTTTCTCCGGTCGTCGCGCACGTCGTGAATAACATACGGCTTCGGATCCAGAAGCGCCTCACGCATAAATCCGGGATAGAGCGTGCGCGGATCGTCCGGCGCGACCCAGACAAATTTCTCTTCCCCATCGCGGAGATGATCGCTTTCGAGGGCAAAGTCTTCCGGCACGTTCATATAGAAATAGAACGCGAGCTCGTAAACGGGCTTGCCGAAGCTCTTCGGGCTGTCGTTATAGAAATAGACCTCGCTGACGTAACCGAGCCGGTCGACCGTCATCGTTACGCCGGTCTCCTCGAAGACCTCGCGCACGACGGCAGCTTGGGCCGTTTCGCCGAACTTGATCCGTCCGCCGACCGAATAGCAGTAGTCGCCGAACTTGCTTTTCACCATCAGCGCTTTGCCGTCCTTTTCGATGATCGCGCCGACGCGGATGTTAATCAGCCCTTCCCCGCAGGGCATGCACAGATCGGGTCCGAAATCATTTTTCATAGGTTGCTCCTTATGTTATGAAAAGTACATCGACTACCCTTCCGTCTCGCTTCGCGATCCACCCTCCCTGACAAGGGAGGGTCAGAAGGATACCATCCACCTCCCCTTGTCAGGGGAGGTGTCAGCGTCAGCTGACGGAGGGGTAGTTCTTCTCACTGCCTCGGCAGCATATCACGTTTGCGAAGCAAACATATCGCGCGGCATGCCCGCAATTCATACGGGAGGCCGGGATCAGCTTCCCCTGCAGTCGCCTGCGCGAACCAAAAGCCTTCCCCTTTGAGGGGAAGGTGGATCGCGCAGCGAGACGGATGAGGTGGACACGCAGAAAAGCGTCAGCTTTTCGCGGATCAATCCCACGCTGCCGAGGGCGTATATCACTTTGCAAAGCAATCTTTCACTTGCCGCAAAGCGGCAAATATCACCGCGAAGCATTGCGCCGCAGGCATATATCGCATTCCGCGCGGCGAAATATATCACGAGGGAGTCAGAATCTCTGACTCCCTCAAACTTTCTGGTGCTCCCGCTCGGGAAGCTCCGATCCGGTCATTCCGAACGGGCAATCATGGTAATTACTTTTCTTCTTCCATGCTGATGACTTCTCTGCCATCATAATAGCCGCAGTTCTTGCAGACCGTGTGCTGCGCTTTCAGCTCGTGGCACTTCGGGCACTCGACGAGGTTGGGCGCGATTGCCTTGGAGTTGTTCGCTCTGCGCGAATCTCTTCTCGCCTTCGATGTTTTTCTCTTGGGTACTGCCATGATTACACCTCCTTATGATCGTTCAATAATGATTCGAGCGCGGATAGACGCGCGTCTATTTTGGAATTCAGGCAGCCGCACTGCCCCAGGTTCAGATCGGCGCCGCAGATCGGACAAAGCCCCTTGCACGACTCGCTGCAGACCGTCGTCATCGGCATCTCCAAAAAGAGATTGTCGAAAAACGCTTCGGAAAGATCAAGCTTTTCGCCCTCGTACGGATAGAGCTCGTCGTCCGGCGTCTTATAGACCGAACGCACGAAATGCTCCGTAAAGGAAAAGCTGAGCTTCTCTACCATCGGTTCCCCGCAGCGCGCGCAGGTCGTTTCGTACGAAGCCTCTGCCTCCGCGTCCACGCGGAAGGTCTTTCCGTCGTAAACATAGGTGCCGGAAAGCCTTGCCGGGCCCACAAACTTTACGGGATCGCCCGCGTACGTCTGCTCCTCAAGCTCGCCTTCCCACGCGAACGGGAACGGCTCGCCGACCCTTCGCAATGCTTCATTCACCGATACAATCATACGCTACCTCAAAATGAACCAACAGCTATTTTAACCATTCCGACGCCGTTTGTCAACAGATTTCTTTGCTTGTTTTCCCTTTTTTGGCGGGATTTCGCTTCTCTTTTGCGGTTTTGTCCCGCGAGGCGGCGTTTCGCGCGTCCGCTCCGGCGGAACCAGCGCGTTTTTGCCCGTTCCGATCAGGTCCTCGCGGTTCGCAAGCTTCAGCGCTTTTCGCACCGTGCCGAAATTCGCGGGCAGGAAAAACTGCATCAGCGCGCGCTGCATCGCCTTCTCCTGCGGCGTCTTCGGAACATAGACCGGCTGCATCGAGCGCGGATCGAGTCCGGTGTGGTACATGCAGGTCGAGACCGTGCCCGGCGTCGGATAAAAGTCCTGCACCTGCTGCGGACGGTGCCCGATCTTCTTAAGATACTGCGCAAGCTCGATCGCGTCGGAGAGCGTGCACCCCGGGTGCGAGCTCATCAGGTACGGCACGACGAACTGCTTTTTATTAAGCCGTTCGTTCATGCGCTCGTAGCGGCGGATGAACTCCTCGTAGAGCGCGTGCGGCGTCTTGTTCATGTAATACAGCGTACGGTCCGCGATATGCTCCGGCGCGACCTTGAGCTGTCCGGACACGTGATGCTCGCAGAGCTCACGAAGAAACGCGTCGCTCTTGTCGTATAAGAGATAGTCGAAGCGCACACCGCTTCGGATGAAAACCTTCTTCACGCCCGGCACGGCGCGAAGCTTACGAAGCAGCGCAACGTAGTCCTCGTGGCTGACCTCGAGGTTTGGGCAGCGCTCGTAACCGATGCAGGAGCGGTTTTTGCACACGCCGCTTTTCAATTGCTTATGGCACGCGGGCTTTCGGAAGTTCGCGGTCGGTCCGCCGACGTCGTGGATAAAGCCCTTGAAATCGGGATCCTTCGTCATCTCCCGCGCTTCTTTGAGGATCGACTCGTGGCTTCGTGCCGAGATCACGCGGCCCTGATGGAACGTCAGCGCGCAGAAATTGCAGCCGCCGAAGCAGCCGCGGCAGGACGTGATCGAAAACTTCACCTCGTCGATCGCGGGGATCGGCTCCTTGTAGGACGGATGCGGACGCCTTGTAAACGGCAGCGCGTAGACCGCGTCCATCTCCTCGGCGGAAAGCGGCGCCTGCGGCAGGTTCTGCACGAGGCACCCCTTTTCATGCGGCTGGATGAGCCTTTTCCCGCGGATCGCGTCCTGCTCCTCGAACTGTGTCTTAAACGCCTCGGCATACTTGCGTTTGTCCGCTGCGACCTCGCTGTACGACGGCAGCGGGAGCGCGTCGGGGACCTCGCTCGGATCGTTTACCCTAAAGCATGTGCCCGGAATGTCGCGGATCTCGTGCACGGGAACGCCCGCGTCGAGCCGCTCCGCGATCGCGACGACGCTGCGCTCGCCCATGCCGTACATCAGGATGTCGGCGCCCGCGTCGTACAGGATCGAATGCCGCACCTTATCGTCCCAGTAATCGTAATGCGCAAAGCGGCGAAGGCTCGCTTCGATCCCGCCGATCAGCACCGGCACGTGCGGAAACGCCTCGCGGCAGCGGTTCGCGTAGACGATCACGGCGCGGTCCGGGCGTTTCCCCGCCCTGCCGCCGGGCGTATAGGCGTCGTCGCTCCTCCGTCTTTTCGCGGCGGTGTAGTGGTCGACCATCGAATCGAGGTTTCCCGCGGACACGAGGAATCCGAGCCGCGGCTTTCCCATGCTGCGGAACGCGTCGACGTCGTGCCAGTCCGGCTGCGCCAGAATCCCAACCGAAAAGCCTCTGCTCTGCAGCACGCGTGCGATGATCGCCGTGCCGAAGCTCGGATGGTCGATGTACGCGTCGCCGCTGATATAAACAAAATCAAGCCCGTCGATTCCGCGGGCTTTCATTTCCTGCGCCGATAACGGCGGTATGGTGTTGATCGGTGCTCGGTTCACTTCGTCCTTTTTTCGGTCTCCTGTGCGCGGCGTCGCTCCTCGTCGCTGACCGTGGCGTGCGGTGAAACGGGTCCCACGACCGGCTCGTGCGTGGCTTTTTCCACGCCCTGCGCGGTCACCTCGGAAACGAGGTATTCGATGGTCGCTACCATCTCCTTACGCTCGTTTTCCATCACGCGAAGCTGTGCGATCAGCTCGTCCAGATACTTGTCCACGTCCTCGCGGTCGTATCCGAACAACGCCTTGCGAAACTCCTTATTGACGATGTTGTCCGCCCTGATCATCGGCGAGCGGCCTTACATGTCGGTAAAGCCGGGATCCTCGACGGTATCCTCGACGTCGACGTCACGCGGGGCAAAGAGGAAGATCCCGCGCGAGATCTTGTTGGCGGTGCCGTTGACCGCATAGATCGCGCCGAGCAGGAAGTCCAGCACGCGCTGCGCGCAGCTTCCCTCGAGCTCCTCCATGTTGACGATGACCGGACGGCGGTTCTTGAGATTGTCGACGATGGTCTGCGCGTCGTCGTAGCAGACCGGATGATACACGATCATCTTCATCGAAGCCATATTCTGCGGAACGGGCTGCGCGTCTCCGCCGCCCATCAGCGAATTCTCGCGGCGTCTCGACCGCGGCTCCCGCTTCGCGGGCTGTTCGTCGATCTGATCGTCCTTCAGTACGTCTTCCTCTTCGGTCTCTTCCAGTCCGATGAAATTCAAAAATCTACCCATTCTGTTTTCCTCCCAAAATTTGTCGCGGCCCGAAGATCGCTGTTCCGACGCGTACGGTCGTCGCGCCTTCCTCGATCGCCGTTTCGAAGTCGTGGCTCATGCCCATCGAAAGCACGTCGATCCTTTCCTCCGGGAACGCGTTCTTCAGCCGTTCGAACCATGTACGCATCTCCCGGAAGTACGGACGCACCGCTTCCTTCTCGATCGCGGGCGGTACGCACATCAGGCCCCTCAGTCGTACCTGTCCGATCGCAGCGATCTTTTCCGACAGCGCGATCAGCGCCTCCGGCATAACGCCGCCCTTTTGCGCTTCGCGGCCGATGTTGACCTCGATCAGGATGTCCTGCACGAGCCCGTTCCGCTCCGCATACGCTGAGATCGCGTCGAGCAGCGGTTCGCGATCGACCGATTGGATCAGGTCCGCTTTTCCGCAAACATATTTTACCTTGTTTGTCTGCAGTTGTCCAATAAAATGCGCCCTTAAATGATTCTGTTTATAAAAATTTAACTTTTCGGTGAACTCCTGCGCGCGGTTTTCGCCGATTTCGGTCACGCCGGCGGCTACAGCTTCGGCGATCCGGTCGACGTCCACGAATTTCGTGACCGCGATCAGCGTGACGTCGCCTTCCTTCCGCCCGCTTCTCTGACACGCAAGCGCCATCCGCTCGCGCACGGATTCCAGATTCTCCCGAATGGTCATCACTTGTTCTCCTCCTCTTCCACCGGCATACGGATCTTCAGCCCGGCAAACAGGGAAAGATGGCTGTCGCGCGCGGAAACGATCGCACGTTTGCCGTCGCTTCCCGCGATATAGACCGCGATCTTCTGAAAGCTGCCGTCCGTCGTTTTGGCGTACAGATACGGCACGCCGTCCGTATACTGGATATAATCCAGCGGCACATAGAGCCCCGACGCGTTGTTCTGCACCGAGATCTCGACGACGCGCGTGGTCAGCACCGGCCGCACGTCCGCATTGACCTGCATAACGTACAGAACGCCCTGCGCAGTGTCGCGCTCGGTCAGGATCTTGCCCTGATATGCTCCGTTGATGCCCTTGATCGTAAAATAGTAGGTCAGCCCGGGCATCAGCCGGTCCGCGCTCTTCGCGCTCTGCACGAATGCCAGATAGAACGTCGTGCGATCGGTAACGATGCGATAGCCGAAGCTCTCATTATCCATGCTGATCGACGGCGCGTTCAGGATTCGCTTGATCAGCGGAACCGTGAGCTGCGTCACGTCGCGGAGGTTGTCCTCGTTCGCATCGGAATAGAAACTCACATACCCGTTATACTCCGATCTGACCGTGCGCGCGCTGCCCGTTTCAAAGCTCTCCCGAAGCTGGTCAAGCTCTGTTTCGGCGTCGCTCACCAGCGTTTTTTTCTCCTTGGGAAGCGCGTCGACCATGGTCCTTCTGCGTTCCTGCAGAAGGTTCGAAAGCTGCTGCTCAAGTTGGGTGTACTGTACGGGATCGCGTTCCCGATTCGCCGAAGCGCGCAAAGCCTTGGTGACCGCGCCGATCCTGTTGTTGTAATCCGTGACCGATTGCGGAAGGTTTCCCGCGTTGTCCGTCCGAAGCAGGGATTGGAGCTGTGTATAGAGCGCCGTTTCCTTTGTGCAGATCGCCTGGATCTGGCTCTCATAGGAGTACGGGAACAGTACCGCGATCGGATCGCCCTCGCTCACCAGCGCGCCTTCGCGCAGAAGAATACGGCTTTCGCTCGCGGATTCCGTGAACAGCCGTTCGCTCCGCACGACGACAGCTTCGCACTCGACCTCGGTGTACAGGGTCGTATGCTCCAGCTTGCGCACGTTGCCGGTGACGCGTTTCATCAGCCAGATCGCGCCGACGACGAACACGACCAGCAGCGCCGCGCTGACCGCAAAAAGCAGATAAAACCGTTTAGTCGCCCGAAAGCTCCGTTCCATTCGAATTTACCTCATACCCCGTCTTCCGGGACCGTCCGTACTGGCGGTCGAAATTTTCCCTGTTCTTCGCGACGTAGCCGTCGAACAGGTCCTGCGCGCTCATGCCGCTCTTCAGGCACATGCTCACGAAAAAGTGCAGCACGTCGACGAGCTCGCCTTTGATCGCCTCCGGATCCAAAGGCTTCGGATTCTTCCACCACTTCCAGTTCAGCTCATTGAGAAGCTCCGTCAGCTCGTCCATGCAGGCGAGGATGTCCTTCTGCATCCAGACCTCGTACGGAAAATCGAGCTTTCGCCGTTCGATGATGTCCCCGTCCAGCGCGCTCTGCAGCCGGAATATCATTTCAAGCCTGTCTTCCATGTTTCTTCCACCAATCCTCCGCCGTCGATTCGAGCGCCTTTCCGACGCCTTCCAGCCTTCCCACCGCGCAAAACGCGGCGGCCTCCGGTGTGAACAGCCGTTCCGCTGCCTCCTGCACCGCTTCTATTGTAACACATTCGATGCGCTTTAGGGTAGTCTCCAAATCATATTCTTTTTCCAAAAGCAGCGCATTTTTGCCGAGCGCGCTCATGTGCGCCATCGTGGACTCCATGCCGAGAAGGTAACTGCCCTTGAGCTGCTGCCTTGCGCGGACGAATTCCGTTTCGGAAACGCCGTTTTCCTTCACGTCGGAAAGCTCCGAAAGCATCAGCGAAAGGACCTCGTTTGCCTGTCCCTCCGTGCAGCCCGCGTAGAAGCAGAGACTGCCCGCGCCGCGATACGCCATCGGGTAGGAATAGACGGAATACGCAAGCCCGCGCTCCTCGCGGATGTGCTGAAAGAGCCGCGAGCTCATGCTGCCGCCGAGCGCGTTTGAAAGCACCGCCTGCGCATAGTATTCGTCGGTCCCGAGCGCCGCGCCCGGCAGCGCAAGGCACAGATTGATCTGCTCGACGTCCTTCTGAACAAGCGCGGTCCGAAAGCCCTTTTCGACCGAAACGGGCGGCGCCGGATGGCATTCGCTGTGCGGAATGTCCGCAAAATGCCGTTCCAGCAGCGTAAGCAGCGCATCGCGATCAAAGCTCCCCGCGACCGAGATCACGGTGTTCTCCGCGGTGTAATGCTTCGCCATGTATGCGCGAAGATCCTCGCGGGAAAGCGCGTTCACGGTGTCCTCCGTGCCAAGGATCTCGGACTCCAGCGACGTTCCTTTGAAGAGCTGCTCGCTTGCGCGGTCGAACACGATGTCCTCCGGGCTGTCCTCGGTCATAGCGATCTCCTCGATCACCACGCCCTTTTCCCGCGCCATCTGCTCGGGATCGAGCGTGCTTTTCAGCACGATATCGGAAAGCATATCGACCGCAAGCGCCAGGTCCTCGTCGAGCGCCTTGATGTGGAAGCAGGTGCATTCCTTCGCGGTGAACGCGTTGAGGTTCGCGCCGATCGCGTCCGTCTCTGCCGCAATGTCCGAAGCGCTTCTGCGCTCCGTGCCCTTGAAGAGCATGTGCTCGATGAAATGCGATACGCCGGCGTTTTCGTCCGACTCGAAGACCGAGCCCGCGTTGACCCAGACGCCGATCGCAACCGATCGCACCGATTCCATGCGTTCCGTCATCACGCGTATGCCGTTTTTGAGAACGGTCTTTTCGATCATATCCGTACCTCCGATTGCAAAAGAAGGGCAGAAATACGCTCTGCCCCTCTCTATTCTGTCGTTTTGCTTCCCCCGTTATTCCCGATCACGCATCGGGCAGCAGATCCTTGCGGGTCAGGCCGATCTTGCCGGTCTTCGGGTCGATCTCGAACACGCGCACGAGCACCTGATCGCCGAGGTTCAGAACGTCCTCGACCTTGTTCACGCGCTCTTTGGCGATGCGGGAGATGTGCAGGAGACCGTCGGTGCCGGGCTTCAGGTTCACGAACGCGCCGAATTCCTTGATGCCGACGACGGTTCCGAGATAGACCTTGCCGACCTCGATGTCCTCGACGATGCCGTCGATGATGCGCTTCGCTTCCTCGGCCGCCGCCTGATCGGGCGACGCGATGAAGACGCTGCCGTCGTCCTCGATGTCGATCTTGACGCCGGTCTTGGCGATGATGCCGTTGATGGTCTTGCCGCCGCTGCCGATGACGTCGCGGATCTTGTCCGGATTGATCTTGAAGGTCAGGATGCGCGGCGCATAGGGCGAAAGCTCTGCGCGCGGCTCGGCGATCGTCTCCGCCATCTTGTCCAGGATGAACAGACGGCCCTTGCGCGCCTGCTCGAGCGCTCTGGTCAGGATCTCGCGGTCGATGCCCTTGATCTTGATATCCATCTGGATCGCGGTGATGCCGTCACGCGTACCCGCCACCTTGAAGTCCATGTCGCCGAGGAAGTCCTCGAGGCCCTGGATGTCGGTGAGGATCGCGATGTTGCCGCTCTCGACGTCCTTGATGAGACCCATCGCAACGCCCGCGACGGGCTTCTTGATCGGAACGCCCGCATCCATCAGCGCCAGCGTGCTCGCGCAGATCGAAGCCTGCGACGTCGAGCCGTTCGAGCTGATGACTTCGCTCACGAGACGCATGCAGTACGGGAACTCCTCCTCGCTCGGAAGCACCGGCAGGAGCGCGCGCTCTGCGAGCGCGCCGTGACCGATCTCGCGGCGGCCGGGGCTGCGCACGGGGCGCGTTTCACCGGTCGAATACGGCGGCATGTTGTACTGATGCATGTAGCGCTTGGAATCTTCGAGGGTGAGGCCGTCGAGGATCTGCGCCTCGGCGATGGTGCCGAGGGTCGCGATCGTCATGACCTGCGTTTGGCCGCGGGTGAACACCGCGCTGCCGTGCGGACGCTCGAGCATGTGGACCTCGCTCCAGATCGGACGGATCTCGTCCTGCGCGCGTCCGTCGGGACGGATCTTCTTGTTGATGATCTTGTCGCGCATGACTTCCTTCTGCATCTGGTACAGGATCGCGTCGACGTCCTTCTCCATGCCGGGATCGGACTCCGCGAACGCTGCCTTCGTCTCCTCCTTGACCTGCTCGGTGCGCATCTCGCGCTCGTGGCGGTCGAAGGTGTCCATCTGCCAGACGACCTTATCCATCGCATACTCGCGGACGCGGCGATTCAAATCCTCGTCCGGAACGTGGATGTTGACTTCCATCTTGGGCTTGCCGACTTCCTTTTGGATCATCTCGATGAAGTCGACGATCTTCTTGATCTCCTCATGTGCAAACAGGATCGCGCCGAGCATTTCCTCCTCGGTGACCTCGTTTGCGCCTGCCTCGACCATCATGACCGCGTCGCGGGTACCGGCGACGGTCAGTGCGAGACGGCTCTTTTCACGCTGCTCGCAGTCGGGGTTCAGGATGTACTCGCCGTCGATCATGCCGACCGCCACGGAGCCCGTCGGGCCCATGAACGGGGCGTTAGAAATGGACAGCGCGATGGAGGAGCCGATCATGCCCAGCACGTCGGGCTGGACGTCCTGCTCCACGGAGAGAACGGTTGCGATGACCTGTACGTCGTTGTAGAATCCCTTCGGGAACAACGGACGCAGCGGGCGGTCGATCAGGCGGCTCGTTAAGATCGCCTTCTCGGTCGGACGGCCTTCGCGCTTGATGAAGCCGCCGGGGATCTTGCCGACCGCGTACAGCTTCTCTTCAAATTCAATGGACAGCGGCAGAAAATCAACGCCGTCGCGCGGTTCCTTGGCGACCGTTGCGTTGACCATGACCGCCGTTCCGCCGCAGCGCACGAGGCAGTTGCCGCCCGCTTGCTCGGCGTACTTTCCGGTTTCGACGATCAGCTTGCGATCGCCTACCATGGTTTCGAACACTCTGAACATTTTTTCTTTTTTCCTCTTTATCTTTATTTTAATAATTGCCTGTCAGAATGCAGCGCCCAAAAAGATAGGCGGGAGCAAACCCCCCGCCTTTTCTCTTTACTTTCTGAGGTTCAATGCTGCGATGATCGCTCTGTAACGCTCGATGTCCTTCTCCTTGAGATAGTTCAGAAGACCTCTGCGGGTACCGACCATCTTCAGAAGGCCGCGACGGGAGTGATGGTCCTTCTGGTTGACCTTGAGGTGCTCGTTGAGGTGATTGATGCGCTCGGTGAGGAGTGCGATCTGGACCTCGGGAGAACCCGTGTCGCCCTCGTGCAGTGCGTACTTTGCGATAATTTCCTGTTTCGTCATGATGTTTTTCCTCCTTTTATTCGTATCCCCGTAGACTGCGTATGGCGTCGGAGAGTCGCATCAACCCAGCTTACGGTTTAACCTTTGACAGTTTAGCACAACGGTTCCGAAATGTAAACACTTTTTTTGCGATCTTCGCAAACTTTTTTTGCCTGCGCCGCGTCTTTTTTGATCTGCGCGAAGAGCAGGTCCTTCGAATCGAACGTTTTCTCGTCCCGGAGGCGTTCGAAAAACGCCACCTCGACGTGTTTGCCGTAGAGCTCGAGCGATTCGCCGATCGCGTGAGTTTCCACGGTCCTGTTCCTTCCGCCGACCGTCGGATTCGTGCCGACGTTGGTCACGGCGTCGTATCGCATGCCGTCGAAGATCAGCTCGGTCGCGTAGACGCCGTCCTTCGGCAGAAGCTGCCGTCCGGCGTCGAGGTTCGCCGTCGGACAATCGAACTGCCGCCCCAAAGCCTTTGCGTGTACGACCGTCCCGGAAAGTACGTACGGTCGTCCGAGCATGCGCTCGGCAAACGCCGTATCCCCCTCGCGGATCGCTTCGCGCACCCGCGTCGACGAGCAGGTCACGCCGTCGATTTTCACCTCGTCGATCACCGAAAGTGCGATCCCGCGCGCCCCGCACAGCGCGCGTAGAAGCGTTGTATCGCCTTTTGCCCTTGCGCCGAAGCGATAATCGTAGCCTGCAACGATCGCGGAGATCCCGTCCTCATAGCGCGCCGTAAGCCAATCCACGAACCGCTTCGGCGTCATGGACGCAAACGCCGCGTCGAACGGTACGCTGTCCATGCCGCAGCCTGCGGCGCGGATCAGCGTCTCGCGCTGCTCTTTTGTGCACAAGTAGGAGAACGTGCCGGTAAACAGTTCCTTCGGATGATTGTCATACGTGAACGCGACCGCCCTGTCGCCGTTTTCACGTGCGATTTCCGCGGCGCGCGTCAGCAGCGCGAGATGCCCCTTATGCACCCCGTCGAACATCCCCAGCGCCACGACCGTTTTGTTCATATGTCCTCCATAGAATACAGTTGGCGGAGTTCTTCTCTCCCTCCGTCAGCCTTGCGGCTGCCACCTCCCTCGTCAGAGGGAGGTCAACGCTCCTTTCGAGCTTCCCTTGTCGGATCGAGGTCACTGCTCCCTTTTCGACCTCCCCTTGTCAGGGGAGGTGTCGGTCGTCAGGCCGACGGAGGGGTAGTCACCTATTCCCATTTGTCAATGCTCTCCCTTTGACCTTCCCTTGTCATGCGGAGGTCAATGCTCTCCTTTCGAGCTCCCCTTGTCAGGGGAGCTATCGGTCGTCAGGCCGACGGAGGGGTAGTCACCTATTCCCATTTGTCAATGCTCCCCTTTCGAGCTCCCCTTGTCAGGGGAGCTGTCACGAAGTGACTGAGGGGTAGTTCCCATCTCCTCACACCGTTCTTTCACGACCCGGTCGATCTCCAGCGTTACGCCGTACAGATTCCGCACAACATCCTTATTCTGAAAGCGCAGTACATGAAGTCCCATCTGCTCAAGCGCTTGCGTTCGCGCTGCATCATCCTCCATTTGCCGTTCAATCCCATGATACGGACCGTCCAGCTCGACAACTAAGCCTGCTTTTGCACAGTAAAAATCGACAATATAATCTCCGATCGGCTTTTGTCTTTGGAATCGGATCGGATATTCCCGCAGGAAGTGAAACCAAAGCTCTCGTTCCGGGAACGTCATCGTTTTTCGAAGATTTCTCGCAAGAACGATGTTATCCTTTTGATATGGCTTCATTGCTTCGGTCTCTCCCTCCGTCAGCCTTGCGGCTGCCACCTCGTCCCGAAACATGGTCGTTGTACGTCGCTGACCATTTCGCTCCGCTTCATTACAGAGGCATTTCGCGCGCTTCCCGCGCGTACCATGCTCCTTCAACTTCCTGTTTCGGTCGCACCTCACCTCGCTCCTCCTCGCACAGCGAGCGCTCGGATCGATGCCCCATCGTCAGAGGGAGGTCAATGCTCCTTTCGAGCTTCCCTTGTCAGAGCGGAGTCAGTGCTCTCTCGACCTCCCCTCGTCAGAGCGAGGTCGATGCTCTCCTCTCGACCTCCCCTTGTCAGGGGAGGTATCGGTCGTCAGACCGACGGAGGGGTAGTCACCTATTCCCACTTGTCAATGCTCTCCCTTTGACCTCCCCTTGTCAGGGGAGCTGTCGCCGCAAGGCGACTGAGGGGTTGTCATTCCCCGTATAAGTGTACTCTCAGCACGGCGCTGCCGTTCTGCACCGCGCCGACGCCCAGGAAGCCTTCGCAATAAAGACGATACATGCCGTCCTGCGCGTTCGTGCGCGTCGGAAGCCCGTTCATCGCGGGCTTTCTGCGTTCGCGCATAAGGTCCAGCCGCGGCAAGAAAGCGACGGCGTCCTCGCAACTCGTCAGCGCGTCCGAAAGACGCCCCTGTTCCTTCCACTCGGTCAGCTCCGCGATCGAATGCGCGTGTTCAAGCGTAAACGGTCCCGACGCCGTGCGCAGCAAAAACGCCATATGCGCGGGCACGCCGAGTGCGGTTCCGATGTCGGCGCAAAGCGTGCGGATATAGGTCCCGCGCGAGCAGGCAACCTCGATCAGAAACCGGTTCCTGCCGAGCGTTTCCGTCCGTCGAAGCGAGGCAATCTCCACCGCGCGCGATTTGTCCGGGATCTCTTTTCCCGAAAGCGCGAGGTCATAAAGCTTTTGTCCGTTGAATTTCAGTGCGGAATACTTCGGCGGCGTCTGCGTGATCGTGCCGGTAAACTGCTTCAGGACCGCGTCGAGCATCTCTTCGGTCACGACCGCGTCGCTCGTTTCGAGCACCGCCCCCTGCGCATCCTGCGTGTCGGTGCTCGCGCCGAACGCAATCTCGGCAAGGTATGTTTTCTGTTTGTCGACCAGATAATCGAACAGCCGCACCGCGCGTCCGACGCACACGGGCAGAACGCCCGCCGCCTCGGGATCGAGCGTGCCCAGATGTCCCACGCGCTTCGTTTCAAAGATTTTCCTGAGGTCCACCACGACGTCCGAGCTGGACATCGCAGGCGGCTTCAGCACGGTCACGACGCCTTCGATCATAGCAGTGCTTCCGTGAGCGCATCGCGCATCGTGCGGACCGCTTCTTCGAGCGGCAGATACAGCGTACAGCCCGCCGCGGCGACGTGCCCGCCGCCGCCGAAGCGCTTTGCGATCGCCGCCACGTTGCAGAAGCGCTTGCTGCGCATGCTCACGCGTACGCACCCCTCGCTCTCGCGCAGGACGCACGCTGCCTCGACCGTGTCGATGTCGCGGAGGTTGTCGATCAGCCCTTCACAGTCCTCCTTGCTCGCGCCGCACGCGGCAAGCGCCGAAAGCGGGATCGCGCAAAGGTTCAGCCGACCGTTTGCCGAAAGCTCCATATTGCCGAGGACGTAGGCGATCAGCTTCGCCTTTTTGAGCGGCATCTCGCGGAACAGCACCCGGTTCAGCTCCGGCAGATTGATGCCGTATCCCAAGAGCTTCGCCGCAGCCTCGAACGCCTCCGAAGAGGTATTCCCGTACGAGAAATTGCCGGTATCGGTGGCGATCGCGGTATAGAGCGCCGTCGCGATCTCCTTTGTGACCGAAACGTTCAGCGCTTCAAGCAAGCGCAGGATCAGCTCGCCGGTCGCGGAGACCTCCTCCACCCAGTCGCCGTCCTTTGATTCCTTCGGATTCGTGCCGTGGTGGTCGATACAGAACTGATACGGCGCCGCTTCGAGCGTTTCCCTGAGCGCGCCGGTGCGCTTATGATCCGCGCAGTCGACATAGATCACCGCTTCCGCGGGCGGTTCGACGCCGTCCGTGCCGGTCACCGTATCGGCGCCGACGAGAAAGCCGAGCACCGGCGGCACGCGGTCCGGACAGACGACCTGCGCCGTCTTTCCCAAGGCAAGCAGCGCCTCCCGCAAAGCAAGGCAAGAGCCCAGCGTGTCGCCGTCGGGCGACTGGTGGGCTGCCAGAACAAAATCCTGATGCGATTGTATAAACGATACCGCCCGGTCGAGGTTCATTCTTCCTCCTCCTGTTCGGGCTTGTCGTCCTTATGCAGCGAGCGGATCACTTCGGAGATATGCACCGAATACGCGATCGAATCGTCCGCGACAAACTTGATCGCAGGCACTCTTCGGATCGTCATGCGCGCGCCGACCTCGTGGCCGATAAAACCCGCGGCATGGTTCAGCGCGTCGACCGCGGTCTTTGCCGCGTTCTCGTCTGCGTCGTACACGGAGACGTGCGCCTTTGCATACTTGAGGTCCGGCGTGATCTCCATCTCGGTGATCGAGGTCACGGCCGGGATGCGCGGATCCTTCATATCGAAGATGATCGCGCTGACCGTCTTTTTGAGCTCCTCCCGGAGCCGTTCGTTTCTGACCTTTGCCATCAGCGCTTCACTTCCTCCATCATATAGCACTCGATCACGTCGTCCTCGAGGATGTCGTTGAAGTTCTCGATCGAGATACCGCACTCATAGCCCGCAAGGACCTCCTTCGCGTCGTCCTTGAAGCGCTTCAGCGAGCCGATCTTGCCGTCGTGCAGGACGATGCCGCCGCGGACGACGCGGACCTGCGCGGTCCTCGTGACCTTGCCCTCGTTGACGTACGCGCCCGCGATCGTGCCGACGCCGGAGATGCGGAACGTGCTGCGCACCGTGCAGCGGCCGAGCTCGACCTCCTGGAATACGGGCTTGAACATGCCCTTCATGGCGTTTTCGACGTCCTCGATCGCGTTGTAGATGACGCGGTAGGTACGCATATCGACCTTTTCCTTTTCGGCGGTCGCGCGCGCCGTGGAATCCGGACGCACGTTGAAGCCGATGACGATCGCGTTCGACGCGGATGCGAACATGACGTCCGATCCGGTGATCGCGCCGACGCCGCTGTGAATGACGCGGACGCGGACCTCGTCGTTCGAAAGCTTTTCGAGCGCCTGCTTGACCGCCTCGACCGAGCCCTGCACGTCCGCCTTGACGATCAGGTTCAGATCCTTGAGCTCGCCCTCCGCCATCTGGTTGAACAGATCGTCCAGCGAGACCTTCTGCGCCTGCTTGACCTGCGCCGCCTTGAGCCTGTCGCGGCGCTCCTCTGCCACCTGACGGTTCAGCTTGTCGTCGTCCGCCGCAAAGAGCGTATCGCCCGCTGCGGGGACCTCGTTGAAGCCGAGCACCTCGACCGGCGTGGACGGGCCCGCCGAATTGACGGTGCGGCCCTTGTCGTCCATCATGGCGCGGACGCGGCCGTACGCCGTACCGGCGACGATCGTGTCGCCCTTTCTCAGCGTGCCGTTCTGCACGAGCACCGTTGCCACCGGACCGCGCGCCTTGTCGAGCTGCGCCTCGATGATCGTGCCCTTTGCAAGACGGTCGGGGTTCGCTTTGAGCTCGAGGACGTCCGCCTGCAGAAGCACCATTTCGAGGAGCTGATCGAGGTTGATCTGCTTCTTGGCCGAAACCGGCACGCAGATCGTGTCGCCGCCCCATTCCTCGGTGACGAGGCCGTATTCGGTGAGCTGCTGCTTGACGCGCTCGGGATCCGCGGTGTCGCGGTCGATCTTGTTGATCGCAACGACGATCGGAACGCCCGCCGCCTTCGCGTGGTTGATCGCCTCGATCGTCTGCGGCATGATGCCGTCGTCCGCCGCGACGACCAGGATGACGATATCCGTGACCTGCGCGCCGCGGGCACGCATGGCGGTGAACGCCTCGTGGCCCGGCGTGTCGATGAACGTGATCTGCTTGCCGTTTAATGTGACGGTATACGCGCCGATGTGCTGCGTGATGCCGCCCGCCTCGCCCGCGGTAACGTGCGAGTTGCGGATCGCGTCGAGGAGCGACGTCTTGCCGTGGTCGACGTGACCCATGATCGTGACGACCGGCGGACGCGGCTTCAGCGCTTCCGGCGCGTCGACGTCGTCCGCGGAATCCATCAGAACGTCCTCAAAGGACTTCGCAAGCTGCTGTTCGAGCGTGATGCCGAACTCTCCCGCGATCAGCTCGCAGGTATCGAAATCGAGCTCCTGATTGATGTTCGCAATGATGCCGAGCATCAGAAGCTTCTTCAGAATCTCATTGGCGGGCTTGCCGAGCTTCTCGGAAAGATCCTTGACCGTGATCGTTTCGGTCGTGATCACGGCATGCTCGATCACGACGGGCGCGGGCTTCGGCTGCTGCGCCTCGGCCTCGTGCCGCTTGACCTTGCGGCGGTTGCCCATCTGTCCGTCATCCTCCCAACCGCGCGCGGTGGGACCCTGTTCCTTCATCATCGTCTTCTTGTTCTTCGCTTTCTTATCCGTCGTATCGAACGTTTTTTTCTTGTCGATCCGCTGCTTGCCGGTCTCCGGCGTCGGCGGATTGATTACGACCGCGCGCTGCGTGCTGCTGCTGTCGCGGCGCGGTCCGCGGTTGTCGCGGTTGTCTCGATTGTCGCCCGGACGCCGGTCGTTTCCGCCCTGCCGCGGCTTTTCGTCGCTGCGCGGACGCTGCTCACGCTGCTCACGCGGCTGCTGCGGACGCTGCGGTCTCTGCTCTGCCGGGCGTTTCGGCTCCGGCTCGGAGATCTTCACGGGCTCCGGCTTCACAGGCTCCGGCGCAGGCGCGGCTTCGGGCTCCGGTTGCTCCGTTCCGCCCGCGTGCGCCGCAAGGTCCGTCTCGCTTTCGAGCAGCGCCTTCAGGCGCTCGGCGCGTTCGCGTTCCTCGCGCTCCTGCTTCTCCTTTTCCTCGCGGTCGATCATGCTCCCCTCGGTACGCCGCGCGGCGTCCAGAAGCGAACCGATCGTTCCCTTCGTTCCGTCGATCTTATTCAGGAGAGCCTGCATCTCCTCTTTTAAGGCTTTTGCTGTATCCAGAAAATTCGTTGCCATACTCATCCCCGCTTTTCGTCGGTATTGCGCATTGCGCGTTCTATCAGGTCCCGGAAGGATGCGTCCGTCACCGCCATCACGATGCGCGCGTCCTTTCCGATCGCCGCGCCCACGGTTTCCGTCAGCATCAGCGGAACGCCGTGCGCGGCGCAAAGTTGTTCATAATGCGTCTTCGTCGCCTCCGACGCCGTTTCTTCCAATAAGACCAGCTTGGCCTTCCCGGCCCGGATCGCCTTCTCGGCGGCAAAAGCGCCGCTCTGGGCCTTTCCCGCTCTCTGGCAGAGCCCGATCGCGTTATACAGCCGGTCCGTCATGTCCGATCTCCGATTCGAGCGCAAGCTTCAGGGTGTCGTTTACGGGCGCTTCGAGCGCGCGCTCCAGCGCGCGGATCTTGAAAGCCTTCTCCATGCATGCCCGGCTCCGGCAGAGATACGCGCCGCGGCCGTTTCTCTTTCCGGTCGTATCCAGCACCAGCTCGCCCTCGGTCGTGCGCACCACGCGCATCAGGTCCTTTTTCGCCTGCATCTCGCGGCAGGCGACGCACATCCGCATCGGGATCTTTTTCAATCGCTTACTCCTCCGCGTTCCGCTCGGCCGTCGCTGCGTCCACCGCCGCATCCGCCTGCGACTGGCTCTTGATATCGATCTTCCAGCCGGTCAGCTTCGCCGCAAGACGTGCGTTCTGGCCTTCCTTGCCGATGGCAAGCGAGAGCTGCGAATCGGGCACGACTACGCGCGCGGCCTTTTCTTCTTCATTGACGTAGACCATCAGCACCTTCGCGGGGCTCAAAGCCTTTGCGATGTAGATCGCGCTGTCGGAATCGTATTCAATGATGTCGATCTTTTCGTTGTGCAGCTCGTTGACGATACGCTCCACGCGCGCGCCGCGCGGACCGACGCATGCGCCGACCGCGTCGACCTGCGGGTCCGTCGAGAACACGGAAACCTTCGTGCGGAAGCCCGCCTCGCGCGCGATGGACTTGATGACCACCGTGCCGCTCTGGATCTCGGGGACCTCAAGCTCGAAGAGGCGCTTTACAAGGCCCGGATGCGTGCGGCTCACGACGACCTGCGGGCCCTTGTTCTCCTTGCGGACCTCAAGCACATAGACCTTGATGCGCTCGTTGTTCTCGTATTCCTCGCCGGGGATCATTTCCTTTTCGGTCAGGATGCCGTCCGTCTTGCCGAGCTCGACGTACGCGTTGCCCTTTTCGACGCGCTGCACGATCGCGGTCAGGATCTCGTTTTCCTTCTCGATGTATTCGTCGTAGATGTTGCCGCGTTCCGCCTCGCGGATGCGCTGCACCATGACCTGCTTCGCGGTCTGCGCCGCAATGCGTCCGAAATCCTTCGTGAACGCTTCCTCTTCGAGCACGTCGCCGAGCTCGTAGAGCGGGTTGACCTTCTTTGCGCGTTCGATCGAGATCTCCTGCGACGGGTTCTCGACCTTCTCCACGACGGTCTTGCTCGCGTAGATATGGTATTCGCCGGTGTCGCCGTTGACCTCGGCGCGGACGTTGCCGGTCGAGTTGTAGTTGCGCTTGTAAGCGACGATCAGGGCGGATTCGAATGCGCTGATCAGCACGGACTTCTTGATGCCGCGTTCCTTTTCGAGCGCGTTCAATGCTTCGATAAATTCTGCGTTCATGGTTTTTCCTTTCTGTTCTGAACCCTCTGTGATTAAAATCTGATATACGGACGGACGAGCGCGCAGTCCTTCTTTTTCACGGTGAGCGTCTCTCCCTTTTCCGTTTCGACGGTGAAGCTGTCCGCATCGAAGGCGGTCAGCGTCCCGATCCATTGCTTTTTGCCGGAAAGCGGCGCATAGAGCTTGATCTCAAGCTCCTTGCCCGCCGCGCGCTCGAAATCGCGGTCCTTTTTGAGCGGGCGGTCGATCCCGAGCGAGGATACCGAAAGCACGTATTCCGATTCGATCGGATCCGCTTCGTCCAGGATCGGCTCGATCGCGCGGCTGACCTCCTCGCATTCGTCGATCGTCACGCCCTGGGGCTTATCGATATAGAACGTCAGCACCCAGTCGCCGTATTCCTTCTGATATTCGACGTCGCAAAGCTCGAATCCCATGGATTCGATCCTTGCCTTGCAGAGATTTTCGCAGATCTCGGTCGTTTTCATGCCCTGTCCTCTCTCAAAACGAAGGAGTGGGATCTCCCCACTCCTTCAAGTTCAACATTCCAACAAATGCAGTATACCACAGTCCTTTCCGGATTGCAAGCATTATTTCGCCAAACGGTCGAACTTCTCGAACAGCTTCTCTTCGTCCTTGTTCGGCTCGTCCTCGCGCGGCCGGAACATCTGCGTGCGGGCATAGTGCGCCATGGCAACGTAGGAAAGCCCGATCGACGCGGACAGCACCATGATGTTCCACGGCTCGATCTGCGGGATCGTGAAGCCTAAAAGCGTCAGCACCATGCCGATCGCGAAAAGTCCCGTCGCCGTTTTGCCGTACCAATCGGAGTAAGCGACCTTGCGTTGCCGCAGCATGATGAGCCCGCCGATCATCATCAGGATCTCCTTCACCGCAACGAGGATCACCAGCGCGAAATAGATCCAGAAGAGATCGTGCTGCTGCGCCTTCGCGATCAGGATCACAACGAGCGCCGTGATCGCCATCAGCTTGTCCGCAAAGGGGTCCAAAAGCTTTCCGACAGGTGTGACCCAGTTGAACGTGCGGGCTAAGAATCCGTCGAGCACGTCGGTCAGAAAAGCGAGCACAAAGACGCCGAGCGCCCACCAGTACCGCATCGGATGATCGGGATACGCCGAGCAGAACAGCCAGGCGAAGACGCCGACCATGACGATGCGAAGGGAAGAAAGAATGTTCGGAATGTGTTTCATCAGATGCTGATATCCTCTACGTACAGCTCGCGGACCGCGTTCGGATCCGGTGCGGGAGCCGCCTTGACCGTGGGTTCCGGCTCGTTTGCCTTGCGCTCCTGTTCGTCGCGCCAGTCGAAGTATTTCATCGCGACCTGCGGGAGAAGCGCATAGCTCAATACGTCCTCCTCGCTTCTTGCGCGATCGCCGAGCTCAGCCTTGTATTTTTCAAGCTCCGGCTCCAGAAGGTCTGCGGGGCGGCAGGTCACGACCGGTTCGTCGCCGATCGCCATTTTGCGGACCTCCTCGTTGACCGGGCCGGGAAGCCTGCCGTATTCGCCGCGCAGGACCGCCTTTGAATTGTTCGGGAAGGTCTTGTAACGGCCTACGAGCACGTTGAACACAGCCTGCGTGCCGACGATCTGACTCGTGGGCGTGACGAGCGGCGGATAGCCGAAGTCCTTCCGGACCCGCGGGATCTCGGCGAGCACGTCGTAATACTTATCCTCCGCGCCCGCGTCCTTGAGCTGCTTGATGAGGTTCGAGAGCATGCCGCCCGGGACCTGATACAGAAGCGTGTTCGTGTCGACGCGCAGGGACTTATCCGAGATCAGGCCGTCCTGCTTCAGGCGCTCATAGACCTGGCGGAAATACTTTGCGCATTCGGAGAGCGCGTTGAGGTCCAGTCCCGTGTCGCGTTCCTGACCCTTGAGCGTCGCAACGAGCGATTCGGTCGCAGGCTGGCTTGTGCCGTTTCCGAGCGGAGAAAGCGCGGTGTCGACGATGTCGACGCCCGCCTCCGCGGCCTTCAACAGCACCATGTCGCCCGTTCCGGTCGTGTTGTGCGTGTGCAGATGGATCGGGATATCGACCTCGGCTTTGAGCTTCTTCACCAGAGAGTATGCGTCGTACGGGAGCAGAAGATTCGCCATATCCTTGATACAGATCGAATCCGCGCCCATCTGCGCAAGCTCTTTACTGAGCTTTACGAAATACTCCTCGCTGTGCACCGGCGAGGTCGTGTAGGAGATCGCCGCCTCGCAGAAGCCGCCGTATTTCTTGGTATATTTGATCGCGGCCTCGAGGTTTCTCGGATCGTTCAGCGCGTCGAAGATGCGGATCACGTCGATGCCGTTTTCGATCGCCTTGCGGCAGAACTGCTCGACGACGTCGTCCGCGTAGTGCTTGTAGCCCAAGATATTCTGTCCGCGGAAGAGCATCTGCAGCTTCGTATGCGGCAGCGCCTTTCTCAGCGTGCGGAGACGCTCCCATGGATCCTCATTCAGATAGCGAAGGCAGGAGTCGAACGTCGCGCCGCCCCAGACCTCGAGCGACCAGTAGCCGATCGCGTCGAGCATTTCGCAGGCGGGCAGCATCTCTTTCGTGGTCATGCGCGTTGCGGCAAGCGACTGGTGCGCGTCGCGCAGGATGGTATCGGTCACAAAAAGCTTTCCCATATTCGTTCCTCCTTACTTTCCGAAGAGCGACAGGAACACGCCCGCCGCGATCGCGGAACCGATGACGCCGGCTACGTTCGGGCCCATCGCGTGCATCAGCAGGAAGTTCTTCGGATTCTCCTTCTGCCCCACGACCTGGCTTACGCGCGCGGCCATCGGAACGGCGGATACGCCCGCGGAGCCGATCAGCGGATTGATCTTGTTCTTCAGGAACAGATTCATGAACTTGGCGAGCAGCACGCCGCCGGCGGTGCCGCCCATGAACGCGAGCACGCCGAGGACCACGATCGCGAGCGTCGTCCACGAAAGGAACGTGCCGCCCGTCGCCGTCGCGCCGACGCAGACGCCGAGGAAGATCGTGACGATGTTGCAGAGCTCATTCTGCACGGTCTTCGAAAGCCGCTCGGTCACGCCGGATTCCTTGAAGAGGTTGCCGAGCATCAGGCAGCCGACAAGCGGCGCCGCGGAGGGCACCAGCAGCGCGACGAAGATCGTGACCACGATCGGGAACAGGATCTTTTCGGTCTGCGAGACCGGGCGCAGCTGCGCCATGACGATCTGGCGTTCCTTCTTCGTGGTGAGCCCCTTCATGATCGGCGGCTGAATGACCGGCACGAGCGCCATGTACGAATACGCGGCGACCGCGATCGGTCCGAGATATTCCGGTGCAAGCTGCGAGGTGACGAGGATCGCCGTCGGGCCGTCCGCGCCGCCGATGATGCCGATGGACGCGGCGAGGTTCTGGATCGGCGTACCTTCGCCGACCGGGATCCACTGGAACGCAAGGATCGACAGCGCGAACGCGATGTAGATGCCGAGCTGCGCCGCCGCGCCGAGGATCAGGCTCTTCGGGTTCGCAATGAGCGGACCGAAATCCGTCATCGCGCCGACGCCCATAAAGATCAGGCACGGATAGATGCCGAGCTTGACGCCGAGATACAGATAGTCCAGTAGTCCCGCGCCGCCGGTGAGGTTCTCCCAATGCACATGTCCGCCCGCGAAGTACTCCTCGTGGAACAGGCCCGCGCCGGGCAGGTTCGTGAGCAGCATGCCGAACGCGATCGGCACGAGCAGAAGCGGCTCGAATTTCTTCACGATCGCAAGGTACAGAAGCACGCACGCGATCGCGATCATAATGAGCATTTTCCAGTTATCCCCGGCAAAGAACTGCGCAAAGCCCGAGCCGGTGAAAAACTCGGAAACGGTTTTCCAAACGGTTTCCATAGGCGCCCCCGATCAGGCGATGGTGCACAGCAGCGCGCCGCTTTCGACCGAGGAGCCCTTCGCGACCATCATGGAGCTGACGCGGCCCGCGCACGGCGCAAGGATCTCGTTCTCCATCTTCATGGCTTCGAGGATCATGAGCTGCTGGCCTTCCTTGACGGTATCGCCGGGATTGACGTTGACCTGCAGGATGTTGCCGGGCATCGGAGAACGTACCTCGGTGCCTGCGCCCGCGGGCGCCGCGGCTTTGACCGGCTCCGCCGCCTTCGATGCGGCTGCCGCCGTCTTCGCGTCGATCTCCTCGACCTCGACTTCGTATTTGGTTCCGTTGACATTGATCAGAAATTTACGCATGGTTTTTTACCCCCTGTTTAATCCACTCTTTTAAACGATACGATCCGGATCCCGCTGACGCTCTCGCCCATCACCGTCGCAACGGCTGCGGCGACCGCCGCCTTGATCTCGCCGAGATCGCCTTCCGGCACAGCGGCTTTCACCGGCGCAGGCGCCGGTTCGTTCGCATTCTGTTTTTTCTTGCCCGTGCGGCTCATGATCGCTCCCATGATCTTGATGATCGCAATCAGCGCGATCAGCCCGATGAATACGATCCCGAGACCCAGGAGGAACGTGATCAGCGTCGAGGACGCCGTGTTGCCCTCGGCGAACAGTCCTCCGCCGCCCGTTTCGGCAGCGGTCCCGGCTGCCGCAATGATTTTCGCAAACAGCATAGATTACCTCCATCCTTCCGGTCAGACCGTTGTATCTCAATCTAACCCTCTTTGTATTATATTCGACGGAAAACCTCTTTTTCCTTTTATCATTTTTGAATATTATATATCCGTTTTCGTTATATGTCAATGTCCGCGTATTGTTTACGGCTTTTCGGGCACGCTGTTTCTATGCTGACACTGTTTTTGCGCGCGGTCTTTCTGGACCTCTTCGTGCTGCTGATTTTAAGGCTTACCGGCAAGCGTCAGGTAAGCGATCTGCAGCCGTACGACCTTCTGATGACGCTGATCATCGCCGACCTTGCGAGCACGGCGATCGCGGATACGGACATCCCGCTTCTGTACAGCGTGGTCCCGATCCTCGCCCTGTACCTCGTGCAGCAGGCGCTTGCGAAGCTCTGTCTGAAGTCTTCCGCGATCCGGCGGCTCGTATGCGGCACGCCGCAGATCCTGATCCTCGACGGCGTTCTGCAGGAGAAGATCATGCGGCGCACGAACTACACGGTCCGCGACCTCCTCGACAGCCTCCGAAGCAAGGATATCTTTGACGTACACGAGGTCGCCTACGCGATCCTCGAAACGAACGGCACCGTCAGCGTGCTCGAGAAGGCGGCGTTCCAGCAGCCGAACAAGCAGGAGCTGAATATCGAGCCCGGCTCCGCCGCGCTTTCCCATCTTCTGATCCTGGAGGGAAAGATCCAGAAGAGCGGACTTTCCACCCTGCACCTTTCCCGCGCGGACGTCGAAGCGATGCTGAAGGAGCACGGGCTCGCGCTCGAAAACGTCTTTTTTGCGCAGATGAACGGCGACGGCGAGCTGCATCTTCAGCTCGACCGCAAAAATCAAAGCCGTGTGATGCACTTTTCGGTATAGGAGGGACCATGGGCTTTACGATCTTCCGCACGGTCATGACGATCGCGATCTGCTGTTTTCTCATCGTGCTTTTTCTGCTGTCCTCAGCGTTTCTGGACCGGTTCTGCGCCGAAGCCGACGCCCTGATCGATCGGGCGGAGGTCTCGCTGCTGAAGAGCGATCCTGCGTCCGCCTTGCCGGACTGCGAAGCGCTGTCCCGTCTTGTGCGCGAGCGAATGCCTGCGCTCGAACGGTTCCTGAACCATGCCGATATCGACGACCTTGACGCCGCATCCGCCGTCGCCGACCGCGCGGCGCGCGCAGGGGAAGCCGGAGCCGCCGCCGAAGCGCTTGCCGAAGCGCGCTCGATCCTCGTCCGTATCCGCGGGATCGAACATTTTTCGTGGAATAATCTGCTTTAGCATTTACTCCCGCGCCGAACTGTGGTATACTGATAAAAATATACGAAATGAGGTGCGGATTTCGGCATGAAAGCAGGCGATCTATCCCGTCTGATCCCGCTCGCGCGGAAGGGCAGGCCGGACTTTGTGATCCGGAACGCGCGTGTGATCAACGTGTTCACCAAAGAGATCATGGAAACGAACGTCGCGATCGCGGACGGCACGGTCATCGGCGTCGGCAATTACTCCTGCGAAAACGAATACAACGCCCACGGCGCGTACCTTGCGCCGGGGTTCATCGACGGGCATGTGCACATCGAAAGCTCGATGGTCACGCCCGCTTCTTTTGCGCAGATGATCCTGCCGAAGGGCACGACCTCGATCGTCGCCGATCCGCACGAGATCGCGAACGTCGCGGGAAAGGAGGGCTTGCGGGCGATCCTCGCGCTTTCGCGGGATCTGCCGCTGGACATTCATTTCATGCTCCCCTCCTGCGTTCCCGCAACCCCGTTCGAGCACAGCGGCGCGTCGCTTTCCGCCGACGATCTTGCGGAGTTTCTGGACGATCCGATGGTCCTCGGGCTCGGCGAGGTCATGGACTATCCCTCGGTCGTCGCCGGCGCGGAGGATATGCTCAAAAAGCTGGAACGCTTCAGCGACCGTCCGATCGACGGACACGTGCCGATGCTGACCGGCAAAGCGCTGAACGCCTATTGCCTTGCGGGACCGCGCACCGATCACGAATGCTCGAACTTCCCGGAGCTCAAGGAAAAGTTGCGGAACGGCATGGTGATCCTCATCCGCATGGGCTCAGCCGCAAACGGCGTGACCGAGATGTTCGACGGCATCGTCGCGGAGGGGCTGCCGACCGACCGGATCTGCTTCTGCACCGACGACAAGCACCTTGAGAACATCCGTTCCGAGGGCCATATCAACCACATCGTCAACGTCGCGATCTCGCGCGGGATCCGTCCGCTCGACGCGATCCGCATGGCGACCCTGAACACGGCGACGGCCTACGGCTTAAAGCGCGTCGGGGCGATCGCGCCGGGATACCGCGCGAACCTCGTGCTGTTCGACGATCTGCATTCGATCGTGCCGAAGGCGGTCTTCGCAAACGGAACGCTTGTCGATCCGAACGCGCCGATCCCCTCCCCCGCGGTTCCGGAAAGCGTCAAAAACAGCGTGCACGCCGCGCCGTTCGGCCCGGAGAATCTGAAGCTTCCCACCAAACAGTTTATGCCCATCATCGAAACCGTGCCGCATCAGCTTGTGACGCGGCTCGTCACCGGCATCGTCCCGACCGACGAAGACGGATATTTCATTTCCGAAGACGGGCTGAACAAGCTTGCGGTCATCGAGCGTCACCACGCGACGGGACACATCGGCGTCGGCGTCGTGGAGGGCATGCATATCAAAGGCGGCGCGATCGCGGCGACGGTCGCGCACGATTCGCACAACATCGTGGTCGTCGGCGACAACGACGCGGATATGTGCTTTGCGGGCGAAACGCTGCAGAAATGCGGCGGCGGCTTTACGGTCGTCTCGAACGGCGAGGTAAAAGCGCTTTTGGAGCTTCCGGTCGCAGGACTGATGAGCGACGCGCCGGTCGAAACCGTGCTCAAAAAGCAGCAGGGGCTGCTCCTGGCCGCGCACGCGCTCGGTGCAGACGACGCCTGCGATCCCTTGGTCCTGCTCTCGTTCCTTGCCCTGCCGGTCATCCCGGAGGTCCGTCTCACCGACTGCGGGCTCTTTGACGTGCGGACGATGTCGTTTTTATATCACTCGGTCTCTTGAAATCTTCGTTTTCAACAGACCGGTTTGCAGCTCCCGCCTATCATCCTGCGGATGATGCGAGCGGCGGGATCTCAAAGGTGTCAAATTCGCCGCACATGTCGCCGAATTTGACGGATCTATGCTCCGTTCTTTCCCCCGATGCGTCCGGACGCGCGTAAAAACGCGCTTATACGGTTCGCTGCGCTTTCCTTCCGTTTCGCAAGAGGTAACGCCTATGTGTCTGTTCCGTAAAAAGAAGCCCTTTACCCAATCCGAGCACGAGCTATGGCGGTCGCAATGGCAAAGCCTGTTTCCGCCGGAATGTCGGAACGTCCCCGTCACCGTCGACGGCGTGACGCACATCGCGTATGTGCTCGTCGGTCACAATGCCATGATGCTGCAGGACGGGCTTTTGATGCAGGCGACGTTCTTTGACGTCTGCGAGCTGTTTCAAAGCGCGGGTTATCACGTGGTCTGGCTGATGCGCTGTACGCAGGACATCCACAACGGCTATCTGAAATGCGTGAAAAAGGAGGACGGCGGCAAGCGGATGCAATGGCTCTGGAAAAGCCCCACGACGAATTTCGGCTGCTGGAGCTCGGATCAGAAGCACGCCTCCATTCTGCTGCAGATCGAAGAGCTGCCGGACGAAGGCGCGATCGGCTGTGAGAAGAAGGTGCTGCAGCGCGTGGTCTGGGCGGAAAGCGACGATCCCGAAAGCATGGTCCCGAAGCGCACGACCTTCACGACCGTCAACATTCCCGACACGCCCCCGGAGCTTGTTCGCTGGCTGAACGGCGAATCCCTGAGCCGTTTCCGGGATTGATTTTTCCGAAGCGCCTCCCCGAAGGGGAAGGCGTTTTTCATAGCTGTGACGATAGCTATTATCATAGCTGATATAAGATTTTATAATAGCTAAGATCAGACTTTCATACAATGCCTCCCCTTTCGAAAGGGGGAGGCATTCTGTTGACAGCTATGATGATTATGATCATAGCTATTATGATACTGGATTTCTTTCGGTATTATTTTCATAATAGCTATTCTTATAATAGCTATTCTTATAATAGTTATTAACTATACGACGTTTTCGGCAAAAACCCTCTTTTTGAATTGTGAACTTTTTCCTGAAATCTGCGCGCACAAAAAGGACCGCCTTTCGGACGGTCCTTTGCGATTATGTTCGCTATCGCTCCTCGCGGAAGTAGGCGAGGCCGAGGCTTTGCGGCGGCTGATTCTCGCGCTTTTTGCGCAGCGAAACGAAGATCAGCACCAGCAGCGTAACGACGTACGGGATCAGCTTATAAAGCTCCTTCATGCCCATGAGCGGGTTCAGATGCTCGCTCAGGATCAGCAGGCCGCCGAACATGATCGAAGCCGGTATGCTGATCGCCGGACGCCAGGTGGTGAAGATGACCAGCGCGATCGCAAGCCAGCCGATCTGGTCGATCTTCGGCTCGGACCACGTGCCGTGCGCGCATTCCATGACGAAGCAGAGCCCGCCGAGACCTGCGATCATGCTGCCCACGATGGTCGCCAGATACTTATACCGCGTAACGTTGATGCCCGCGGCGTCCGCCGTCGCCGGGTTTTCGCCGACCGCGCGAAGCTGCAGACCCGTTCGGCTGTATTTCAAAAACAGCGCAACGAGGATCGCGACGACGATCGCGGAGTAGCCGAGCCAGCCCGGCACGTTGCCGTCGCTGAAATATCCGACCGTTCCCGTGATGGTGATGCTTGCGACGCCGGAGGCCTGCGCGTCGGTCAGCTTGATCAGCGACCCGCCCAGAAACTGCGCGATTCCCGTGCCGAAGATCGTCATCGAAAGACCGGTCACGTTTTGATTTGCGCGAAGCGTGACCGTCAGGAAGCAGTAGAGCAGCCCCATGAGAAACGATCCGATCAGACAGCAGAGCAGCGGGATCATGATCGCGATGAATCCGTTGATCTGCGCCGCGCCGACCGAATGCTCGTAGATGAACGCGCCGGCGACGCCGGAGATCGCGCCGATGAACATAATGCCCGGGATGCCGAGGTTCAGGTTGCCGGATTTTTCGGTGAGGATCTCGCCGGTGCTGCCGTACAGAAGCGGCATGGCCTGCATGATCGCACGCGGAATGAAAGCTGCCACAAAGCTCCAGATAGCTTCCCACAAACTCATTTCGTTCTGCATACCGTTATTCCTCCCTCTTCTTACGGCGGCTGAGCTGCAGCTTGTAGGTGATGAAGAACTCGCAGCCGATAATAAAGAACAGAATGATCGCCATCAGCATGTTCGCAAAATTCTTATCGAGGCTGACGCCGTCGGGCATCTTGACCTCTTTTGCGCCGTACTGCATGAAGACCAGCAGCAGCGACGAGGCGATCATGCCGAACGGGTTGAACTGCGACATCCACGAGACCATGACCGCCGTGTATCCGCGGCCCTCGACGGCCGTGTCGGAGATCGTGCCTTCCGCGCCGACCAGCAAGAATCCGATCAGGCCGCAGAGCGCGCCGGAAAGGATCATCGTGCGAATGATGACGCGGTCGACCTTCATGCCCGCGTAGCTTGCCGTGCGCTCGCTCTCGCCGACGACGGCGATCTCATAGCCCTGCTTGCTGAACTTCAGATACAGGAACATCAGGACCGTCAGAATGCCGATGCACGCGATCGGGAACAGATACTGCGTGCCGTTCTGTTCGGCGATCATCGGGAAGTTGCCGATGCCGTAGGACGGAAACGCCGAGTTGATATATCCGACCGCCGTTCCGTTGGAGGTCCACTGATAGAGCTTCGGGAAGCCGGTGAACTGGATGATGAAGCGTACGATCTGTATTGCGACGTAGTTCATCATCAGCGTGAACAGCGTTTCGTTCGTGTTCCAGCGCGATTTGAAAAACGCCGGAAGGAAGCCCCAGAGCGCGCCCGCGGCGATCGCGGCGATCAGCATGCACGGGAACAGGATCAGGTTCTTGACAGTCATCGAAACCTCGGGATCGTTGAAGAACGGCATACGGCCGGCATAGAACATACACGCTGCCGCGGCAAACGCGCCGATCAGCACCTGTCCCTCCGCGCCGATGTTCCAGAACCGCATCTTGAACGCGGGTGTGACCGCAAGCGAAATGCCGAGCAGGATCGCCACATAATAGACCGTCTTCCACGTCTTGCGGCCCGAGCCGAAGGTGCCTTCGAACATGCTCTTGAACACGGTCGCGGGATTCATCTTGGTAACGAGGATCGTAATGAGCGCGCACAAAAGCAGCGCCATCAGGATCGCGGCGGCGCGGATCAGCCAACGTTTCCACCCGGGGATGCCGTCGCGCTTGGCGATATGGATCCCGAACGGAAGAATGAACTGTTTTTTACGCTTCATGCTCCGCCTCCTTTCCGTCCTTCCGGAACTGCGTCATCATCAGACCGATCTGCTCCTTGGTGACGGAGCGCGCGTCGACGACGCCGGAGACCTGTCCGCCGCACAGCACGAGGATGCGGTCGCACAGCTCCAAAAGAACATCCAGATCCTCGCCGACGTAGATGACCGCAACGCCGCGCATCTTCTGCTCCGTGAGAAGATTGTAGATGGTGTAGGACGTGTTGATGTCCAGACCGCGGACTGCGTACGCCGTCATCAGCACCGTCGGGGTCTGCTCGATCTCGCGGCCGACCAGGACCTTCTGCACGTTGCCGCCGGAAAGCCTTCTGAGCGGGATCTTGTCGATATTCGGCGTGACGACCTCAAGATCGTTGACGATCTTGTTCGCGAGATCCCTCGGAAATCTGCGGTCCAGGAACGGATTGTGATTGCCCCTCCGATAGCTTCGCAGCATCACGTTGTCCGCGACGCTCATGCTGCCGACCAGGCCCATGCCGAAGCGGTCCTCCGGCACGAACGAAAGGTAGATGCCGGATTTGATGATCTTCAGCGGATCCATGCCGATGAGGTTCCGTTCCATTTGGGTTTCCGGATCGGTATACACGATGCTGCTGCCGGGCTCCAGCTTCTGCAATCCCGCAATGGATTCCAGAAGCTCTCTTTGTCCGCTGCCCGCGACGCCCGCAATGCCGAGAATCTCGCCGGAATTGGCGATGAAGGATACGTCGTCAAGCCGCTTGACGCCTTCGATATCCCTGACGGTCAGATGCTCGACGCGAAGGCGCTCTTTGATCTCCTCCGCCTTCGGGCGCTCGATATTCAGGGACACGGAACGGCCGACCATCATGTCGGTCAGGCTCTGCTGGCTTGCGTCCTTCGTCGCAACGTCGCCGATGTACTCGCCCTTCCTGAGGATCGCGACGCGATCGGAGACCTCCAGAACCTCATGCAGCTTATGCGTGATGATGATCAGCGACTTGCCGTCCTTCTGCATGTTGCGCATGACGTTAAAGAGTTTGTCCGTCTCCTGCGGCGTGAGGACCGCCGTCGGCTCGTCCAGAATCAGGATGTTCGCGCCGCGGTACAGGACCTTGATGATCTCGACGGTCTGCTTCTGCGAAACGGACATGTTGTAGATCTTCTGGTTCGGGTCGATCTCAAAGCCGTATTTCTCGCTGATCTCCTTGATCCGCTTCGCTGCGCGCTTGAGGTTCAATCCGCCCTTCTCCTTGAGGCCGAGAATGATGTTCTCCGTCGCCGTGAACACGTCGACCAGCTTAAAGTGCTGGTGGATCATGCCGATCCCGTGATCGAACGCGTCCTTCGGCGATCGGATCGTCACCGGCTCGTCGTGAATATAGATCTGCCCCTCGTCCGGGTAGTAGATCCCGGACAGCATATTCATCAGCGTGGTCTTTCCGCTGCCGTTCTCCCCCAGCAGCGAAAGGATCTCGCCTTCATGCAGCTCCAGATTGATGCTGCGGTTGGCGATCACGCTGCCGAAGTGCTTTGTGATGCCTTCCATCCTGACGGCATTCTTGACTGCTTCCAAGGTCACCCATCCTTTCTGTCGGGCATAAACGACATACTCCACCCGATCATACCGTATTATATCATATACCTTTGCGTTTGTAAATTATCATCCGACACGGCGCAAGCAATTTTTCTTTCTCAAAAAAGCGATCGGACCGTCGAAACGGTCCGATCATGTTGTTTATGCTTTTGATCAGAATGCCTTGTTCAGAAGCGTGATGCCGTCGATCTGGAGATCGAAGTACGGCGCGCTGCGGTATTCGGACTCATGGAAGTAACCGTCCTTGATGACCTCGGTGTCTCCCTGGAATGCCGCATCGGTATCGACGTCCGCCAGATAGCTGTCAAGCTTCTTGCCGTCAACGGTGAAGGTCGCGGTATCGAAGACATGGAGCGTGCCCGCAACCATCGCCGCCTTCGCCGCGTCGATCGCAGCCTGCGTGCCGTCCGCCGCAACCTTGGTGTTCAGCTCAAGGAGCTGGACGGATTCGGTCGCGATGGTGCCGGTCCAATCGGTGTCGATCGCCTTGCCTGCCAGCGCTGCCGTGATCGCGTACTCATAGTACGGCTCCCAGTTGATGCGGGAAGAAATGATGTAGGTGTTCGGGCCGACGGAGACCGTGCTGCCGTTGTAGGAGACGTTCGGAACGCCCGCGCTCTCACAAGCGGACGGTGCGCCCATGGAGTCGGCATGCTGCGAAATGAGCACGCAGCCGTTGTTGATCAGCTTGACCGCGCCTTCCTTTTCGGCGGTCTCATCGTACCAGGAACCGGTGAAGGTGACTTCCATCGTAGCGGTCGGGCAGACGGAACGTGCGCCGAGGAAGAAGGACGTATAGCCCGAAACGACCTCTGCATAGGTGAATGCGCCGACGTAGCCGATCTTGGCCTGGTCCGCCGTGATCTTGCCCGCTTCGATCATCTCGTTGAGCTTCATGCCCGCTGCGATACCCGCGAGGTAACGGCCCTCATAGATCGCCGCGAACGCGTTGTGGTAGTTGCTGAGATTCTCGGTGTGCGCCTTCGTGCCGGTGGAATGGCAGAACTGGACGTTCGGGAATTCCTTCGCCGCCTGGATCATAAAGTCCTCATGACCGAAGCTGTCCGCAAAGATGATCTTGCAGCCGGCGTCCGCCATATCCGCCGCGGTCTCGTAGCACTCCTTGCCCTCGGGGATGTTGGTCTTGATGACGTAATCCTTGATGCCGAGCTTCTCGCAGGCTGCCTTCGCTGCGTTGATGAAGTTCAGGTCATAGGTGGAATTCTCGTCATGCAGACAGATAAACCCCACGACCGGGTTGCTCTTCTTGCAGGCCACAAACGGAATGACCATCAAGAGACACAGAACGATAGCAAAAAATTTTTTCATGTTACCCTCCAATAATCTGTCAGTTTTTTTGCTGTATTTGAACACATTGCTGTGTTTCAGCCGTTCCGGACATTCAAAAACAAATACCAAGTTTATTGTAACGGATTCGACCGATAAAGTCAAGTGATGCAAACGTTTGTACAAAATTTTACGTGAATTTGACACGCAAAAAGGACAGCTCGCGCAAGCTGTCCCCGATGCTACCTGTTCAAAGCGTCGATCTCCTCTTTCGTGAGATAGCGCCACTCGCCCGGGCGGAGATCGCCGAGCTTCAGCGGTCCGTACGCCTCGCGCTTCAGCCGCAGGGTACGATGCCCCACCGCCTCGAGCATGCGCCGGATCTGCCGGTTTCTGCCCTCGTGGATCGTGATCGAAAACGCCGTCCCGCCGGTCGTGGAGCGGCGGATGTTCGTGACCTTCGCGGGAGCGGTCACCCCGTCGTCGAGCATGACGCCGTTCGTGAGCGCCGCGATCTCCGACGCCGAAAGCTCGCCGTCGCACACGACGCGATAGGTCTTGTCCACCTTGTAGCGCGGATGCATCAGGTGATTCGCAAGCTCGCCGTCGTTGGTCAGAAGCAGCAGGCCCTCGGAATTGAGGTCGAGCCGTCCGACGTTGTAAAGCCGGTACGGCAAGTCCGCGACGAACGCCTGCACGGTCTTGCGCCCCGCTTCGTCGCTCGAGGTGGAGACCACGCCGCGCGGCTTATAGAGCATCAGCACGACGCGTTCCGCCTGTGTTTTCAGCCGCTTTCCGTCGAGCCGCACGTCATCCCCTTCCTCCACGGACATGCCGAGGACGGCCGGGATGCCGTTGACCGTGACCCGTCCGTCTTCGATGATCTTCTCGCAGGCGCGGCGCGAAGCCACGCCGCAGTCCGCCATGTATTTTTGCAATCGCATACGCCCCGCCCGCGATTCAGCCGCAAAAGTCCAGAATCGCCTTTCGTAGATAATAGCCGAAGCCCGCGGCGTCGACCGTCTCCGCTGCAGCGATCGGAACCGATCGCACCGCGATCCCGTTCCGGTACAGCGTCGCCGTCCCGACCGGATCCCCCGCCGAAACCGGCGCCGGAATCGCCGCATTGAACGACGTCTCCACAGAGAAGACCTCTTCGCCGCCGACCTCCGTTGGATACAGTATAGCAGAGACCGGCGCGGCAGACAATGCTTTTTTCACACCGTTTCGGACCGGAAGCGAAAAAAACGTGTCCGCGGAGAGAAACGTCTGCGCACGGTAGTCCGAAAAGCCACGGTCCAGCAGGGCTTTCGCCGTGTTCCACATCGTCGGACAGTTCAGAACGGCGCCGCAAAGCTTCATCGCGCCGCGCTCCGCCGCAAAGACGAGACACTTCCCCGCCGCCTTCGTATAGCCAGTCTTGACGCCGATCCCGCCCTCGTACTCCCAGAGGAGCCGGTTCTTATTCTTGAGCGTATGCGGGTTTGAGCCGCCGGTCCTGTGATATTGCGCTGCGACGATCTCCGAGAATACCGGGTTTTCAAGCGCCGCCGCGCCGAGCCGCGCAAGGTCCTTCGCCGTCGTGTAATGGTCCTTATCGTGCAGCCCGTTGGGCGTTACAAAATGCGTGTCCGCAAGGCCGAGCTCCGCCGCCTTCGCGTTCATCCGCGCCGCGAACGCTTCGATCCCGCCGTCTATAAAGAATGCGATCGCGACGGCCGCGTCGTTGCCGCTGGTCAGCATCAGGCCGTAAACAAGATCTATAAGCGGGATCGTCTCGCTCTTTTTGAGGTACATCGAGGAGCCCTCCGTGCCCACCGCCTCGTCCGCGACCTTCACCGTCTCTTCAAGCCTGCCCGATTCGATCGCAAGGAGCGCCGTCATGATCTTGGTCGTGCTCGCCATCGGCAGCCGCTCGTTCTCGTTTTTAGCATACAGCACGCGGCCGGAGTTCGCCTCGATGAGATACGCCGCCTGCGCCGGCGCGTCGAAATCGGGGTTGTCCGCTTTCGCCGTCTTCGGCAGAAGCAGCAGAACGGCAAACAGCGCGGCAAGGAGCTGTTTCACGGCTCGTCCTCCGGCTCCGTTTCGGTCTTTTGCGCGCGGACGCCGTTGATCGCGTCGCGGATCTCACCCATGGCGGTCGGAATCATCTGCACGAGCCGATCGAGCGTGTTGTCGCAGTCGGCATGCAGCAGCGTGACCTCCCGACCCTGCATGTACAGAAACGCCTTCGGGCTGATGGACACGCCGACGACGCTTGCGCCCAAAAACGGATAGCCGCTCGCATCAAAGTCCGGCGCGCCCTTCTTGGCCACCGCCTGCGTCGGAAAGTCGCCGCCGCCCGCGAAAAAGCCGAGACAGACCCGGCTCACCGGGATCACGACCGAGCCGCCTTCGCCGTAGATCGGATTGCCCACGATCGTATTGACGTCGACGATGTTCTTGAGTTCGCGCATCGTCGTTTGCAGAATGGTTTCAACAGGATGCATAGTTCGTCCTCTTTTCGTTTGATTTACGGCTATTGTTTGCCGCTTTGCGCCGCGCTATACGCCGATCGCGCAGGATGCCGAAAACAAGCTCGGCGGGAAACACGATCGCGTTTGCGCGAAGCGTAATCCGCAGCATCGGCGAAGCGCACATCGCGGCGCGCACGGAGCCGCCTTCCGCGATCCGCGGGATCAGCATGGCAAGCAGGACCGACACCGTACCCGCCGCCGTCACCGCCGCCGCAGGCTCGCCTTCGATCCCGACGGTCGTTTTTGCGTCGAGCCGCAGGATCCGCACGCCCGCGGGCGGAATCTGTGTCCGCGTCCGTTTTTTGTTCAGCAGAAACACGCGCTTTTTGCCGAACTGCAGCGTAAAATACGGCGGTTCCAAAAGATGCAGCCGAAACCTCAGCGGGATCGGGAGCAGCCCGAACAGATATACCTTCGCCCGGATCGCGGCGCCGCGCAGCCCGGTCCTGCCCCTTGCCTCGACGATCAGCGGCACGGAAAGAAGCAGCAGCAAAAACAGCAGAACAAACAAAACGATCAGGATCCACATATCGAAAGTGTTTCCCGATCGCGTTTTTTCCATACAAAAAGGACCGTCCGGAAACGGTCCTAATACATGTAAATCCGTCAAATGCAGCGACATGCGCGGTGCATTTGACTCCTTGCAGTCCGCGCCGCCCGGTGCATCTTTGATGCATAGGCGCAGGCTGAAAACCGGTCTGTTGAAAACTTGCTTTTCAACAGACCGAGAGCTCTGCCCTTATCGCATGCCCTTGTCGTACGGAATACCTTCCGCTTTCGGCGCGCGCGACTTCTTGGACGTGAACGCGAGAACGATCAGCGAAACGATGTACGGCAGCATATTGTATACGGTTGCCGGAAGGTTCAGCTCCTTCAAAAGGTCGATGCTTTGGTTGACGTTCGACAACGCGCGGAACACGCCGAACAGCAGCGCCGCCAGCGCGATCCGGGTGGGCTTCCACTGACCGAAGATCATAACAGCCAGAGAAAGGAAGCCGAAGCCTGCGACGCCGTAAGCGAAATGCCAGCTTCCGCCGCCCGCCATAACGTAGCAGATACCGCCGAGACCGCCGTAGACGCCGGAGATCAGAACGCCCGACCAGCGCATCTTAAAGACGTTGACGCCGACGGACGCCGCCGCCTGCGGATGCTCGCCGCATGCCATCAAACGCAGACCGAATTTGGTCTTGTACAGCACGATGTACGCCACGACCAGCATCACGATGGCGATTACCATGAACCAGTTGAACTCAAAGTTCTTGCTGCCGATCTGGAACGTATTGAGGAAGGATTTTCTGCCCTCGATGTAGATCAGCTCGTCCGATTGCTTGCCGGTCTGCGCAAGGTTGATCGCCTTGACGACGACCGTTGCGACCGCCGTGCCGAGCAGGTTCATTGCCGTACCGACGATCGTCTGATCCGCTTTGAAGTTGATACTGGCTACGCCGAGCAAGGCGGAATACAAAGCCCCCGATACGACCGCGGCCAGAACGGTCAGCAGGATCAGCGGGAACCCGCCGACCTTTCCCTGTAGGAAGAACAGACACAGTGTGCCGCCGAGCGCGCCGATGACCATGATGCCCTCAAGACCGAGGTTGATGACGCCGGAATGCTCGGAGAAGCAGCCGCCGAGCGCGACCAGCATCAGGACCGATGCGAAGATCAGTGTGTACTGAACCAACAGAACGTATTGTTCAATGATCTGTAACATCAGCGATCGCCTCCTTTCGCAGGTTCAGAAGCAGGTTCTTTTTTTGCCTCCGGTTCCGCGGAAGCGGCGCTTGCCGCAGCCGCCGCTGCACGCAGCGCTTTCCGCTCCTCCGATTTGGCGACGATCTTGTTCATCGAATACTTGATGAACAGCGCGAAGCCGCAGAGATAGATGATCACGGACGAGATCAGGTCGGAGATCTGAGAATTGTAGATGTTCGTGTCGATCAGCGTGCCGCCCTCCGTGATATGCTGCAGGAAGAACGAGGCGAAGATCGTTCCGATCGGGTTCAGACCGCCGAGGAACGTCGACGCAATGCCGTTGAAGCCCATGCCGGGAACAGACGTCGACGAGGTCTCCCACTGCTCGATGCCGGTCTGATAATAGAAGGATGCTCCGAGACCCGCCAAGGCGCCTGCGATGACCAGCGTCAGGATCGCGTTGCGCTTTTCCGCCATGCCGCAGTACTTTGCCGCATTCTTGTTGAAGCCCGTCGCCTTCAGCTCGTAGCCGAACTTCGTCTTTTCCAGCACGACCCAGACTATGATCGCGATGGCGATCGCGATCGGAACGGCGATTGTCAGATATTGGTTGTCATTGAACAACTTATTGATCGGGCCGAGCTTCGGCAGCAGCGCGAGCTTGCCTCTGCCCTTCATCTTGAAGGTCGCCGGGCTCGTCGGCTCCGCAACGAGACCGAGCACGACGTTCGTGATGTAGAGCGCGATCCAGTTCAGCATGATGCCGGAAATGACCTCGTTCACGTTTCTGTAGGACTTCAGCAGGCCGACCAGGAAGCCGAACAGCGCGCCCGCGGCAATCGCGGAGAGCATGCACAGCGGCCAGCTCCATTTCAGATAAAGCGCGGTGAACAGACATGCGCATACGCCGATGCAGTACTGCCCGGCAACGCCGATGTTGAACAGACCCGTTTTATACGCGAACAGAACGGACAGCGAGCACATCAGAAGCGGCGCCGTCTTGACGAGCGTGGTCCCGAACTGCTCCATGCGCATCTCGGACGTCGGGAAGGTCATGAAGTTCTTCAGAATGGTAACCATCGCCTTGCTCGCACCGGACGGATTGATGATCAGCAGAACGATATAGCCGATCAGAATGCCGAATACGATACAGATCAGCGATGAGAGAAGCGTCTGTACGGCTTTATTCTTGAGTAATTTCATCAACTTTCACCTCATCCCTTTTCGCGCCGGCCATGTAAAGACCGAGTTCTTCCTGTGTCGTCTTCTTCGGATCCAGCTCGCCGACGATCTCGCCCTCATACATCACGAGGATCCTGTCCGGAACGTCCATGACCTCGTCCAGTTCGAGCGAGACCAGAAGGACGGCCTTGCCTGCGTCGCGCGCCTTGATCAGTTGCTTATGGACGCCTTCGATCGCGCCGACGTCAAGGCCGCGCGTAGGCTGCACCGCGACGAGAAGATCCGGCTCCTTGTCAAGCTCACGGGCAACGATCGCCTTCTGCTGATTGCCGCCGGACATCGACCGCGCAAGCGTGATCGGGCCCTGACCGGAACGGATATCGTTCTCTTCGATCAGACGTTCCGCGTATTTGCGGATGTTTTTGCGGCGAAGGAAGCCAGCCTTGTTCGTAAACTCCGGCTCAAAGTAGCGCTGCAGAACAAGGTTGTCCTCCAACGTATAGTCGAGCACGAGACCATGCTTGTGGCGATCCTCCGGAATATGGCTCATGCCGAATACGCTGCGTTTGCGGATCGGCATTTTCGTGATATCGGCATAACCGCGGACGTCGACGCGGAAGAGCATGGATCCGTCGCTGCCGAAGCGCATCGGGACCGAAAAACGTCCTGCCTTGAGCGTAACAAAACGGTCTTTTCCCGCAGCCTTCGCCGATTCGCGCTGCTCCGCAAGGAACGTTGCGGGGAGCATAACCCCCGACGCATAACGGAAGATCTCAGGATCGGCTCCGGATCCGTCGCCGCCGACCGGCGCCGAAAGATTCTCCCGTCCCCAATCGCCCGCCGTGTTCACCGCAAACAGCAGTTCCTCCGCAGGCGTTGCGATGATCATGACCGAAGCCTGCGGCTGTTTGATCGTGACAAATACGTTCGTCCCGCGTTCGACCGCCTTCACGAGCAGAGAGACCAAATAATCGAACCCGATGATCTCCGCGGCGCCGGTCTTATAGAGGAAGGGGGCCGGCTCGGTGCCGTCGCCGGAGAGCGGCGCGGAAAGGCTTTGCGGGATACCGCTCTGCACCTCGATCTCGGAGAGCTTCGGAAGCTTCTCTTCCGCGATCCTCGCCGCGTTGGTGCGCATCAGAACACGGCCGGAAACGAGCGGCTCGAGACCGGTGAGACCATACACGAATTCCGATTGGCCGTTGCCGTCGATGCCGGCGAGACAAACAATCTCCCCTGCATGCACGGTCAGACTGACGTTTTTGACCGCATTGTTTTTATGGACCTTGGAGGCGACCGTCATGTGCTCGACCCGCAGGATCTCGTCGCCGACATGCGCTTCGCCCTTTTCGACATGGAAATTGACGTTGCGCCCGACCATCATGCGGGAAAGCTCCTCTTTGGTGGTGTCGACGATATCGACCGTGCCGATGTACTTGCCCTTGCGAAGAACCGAGCAGCGGTCTGCGACCTCCATGATCTCGTTAAGCTTATGGGAAATAAACAGGATGCTCTTGCCCTCGGCCTTGAGATTCTTCATGATCTGCATGAGCTCCGCGATCTCCTGCGGCGTCAGAACGGCCGTCGGCTCGTCGAAGATCAGAATCTCGTTGTCACGGTAGAGCATCTTTAGGATCTCGGTACGCTGCTGCATACCGACGGTGATATCTTCGATCTTGGCGTCCGGATTGACCTGCAGGCCGTACTTCTCGGAAAGCGCCTTGACCTTGTTCCTGGCTTCCTTCTTTTTCAGGAATCCGCAGACATTCGGCTCGACGCCCATGATGATGTTGTCGAGAACGGTGAAGCATTCGACCAGCTTGAAGTGCTGATGGACCATGCCGATGCCGAGCTCCGTCGCATCGTTCGGGTCCTTGATGTGAACGACTTTTCCGTTCTTGCGGATCTCGCCCGCTTCGGGCTGATACATGCCGAACAGCACGCTCATCAGCGTTGATTTCCCCGCGCCGTTTTCGCCGAGCAGCGCATGAATCTCTCCCCGCTTCAACTGCAAAGTAATGTCATCGTTTGCCTTTATCCCCGGGAATTCCTTGGTGATATGCAGCATTTCGATTACATAGGGGTTGGCTTGCGCCGTTGCTTGCTCCATAGCTTGCCCTCCTACTGCCATTCTTAAGATATGATCTTATGGTATAGTATATATGTTTGACAGAGAAAATGCAATCTTTTTGTGAACGATCTGCGAAAAAAGAATGAAAAAACACGCCTTCCGAAGAAAGCGTGTTTTGTGTCGATCGAAGGATCGGATTACTTGATGTTGCCCTGATAGTCGACGACTGCAGTGGTGACTGCCGGCTCAACGGTGGTGTCGTTGGAAACCTTGATCTCGCCAGCAAACATCTTTGCAACGAGCGCCGCATAGTCTTCCTTGGTGAACTTGCCCTCTGCCCACTGGGTGCTCTCCATCGGGATCTGGACATAGTTCTTCTCCGGATTCTCGCCGTCAACGAGGCCGAGGTTCGCGATCTTGCCCTTGTAGTTGTCCCAATTGCCGTTGACGATGACGTCCTTCAGAGCGTCATAGGTCGCGGGATAGAGGCCCTTCATTGCGGAGGTGACCGTCATGCCTTCGCCGTAGAGACCGTCGATGATGGCAGCCTGGTCAACGTCAACACCGATGACCTTGCCGTTCACCTTCGCCGCTGCTTCCGCTGCGGAGGAGTAGATGCCGCCGCCGCAAGCAAAGACGATCTCGGTGCCCGCGCCATACCAGGTGTCCATGTAAGCGGTGATGTCCGCATCGCCGTAGAACTGGTTGCCGTATGCATACTTGATGTTGATGCTCACGCCCATCTCGGTGGCCGCTGCATCAGCGCCCTGGACGAAGCCGTAGCCGTAACGAACGACCGCCGGAACCGCCATGCCGCCGAGGAAGCCGAGCTCCTTGTAACCGAGCTTGACAGCCGCATAGCCTGCCATGTAGCCGCAGAGCTCTTCCTGGTAGACCGCGCAGTAGACATTGCTCATGTCGACATAATCCTCGAGCTTCCAGTTGTCGGGAGTGTAGTCATACGCTTCGCCCGCTTCGGTGACGCCCGCCTCAAGCAGGTCGCCGATGCCGACGTCCAGAGCGATGAACTTGACATCTTTGTACTTCGGAGCCGCTTCAACGATCGTGCCTGCAAATGCATAGCCCGGCATAACGATCACGTTGTAGCCCTCTGCAACCGCTGCGTCAACCATCTTGACACGAGCCGCGGTGTTGTTGTCGCCCGGCTTCTTATAGGTGAACGCTACGCCGTTGTCGTTGCAGAATGCTTCGCAAGCTTCGTAAGTGGTCTGGTTGAAGCTCTGGTCGGTGATGTCGCCGTAGTCGGTGATCATCGCAACCTTGTACTCAACCTTCGCAGGCTCGTTTTCCGGCTGCTGCTCCGGCTGCTGCTCGGGCTGCTGCTCGGGCTGCTGCTCTGCCTGCTGTTCCGCGGGCTTCTGCTCTTCGGTGGCCGTACATGCGACAACCGCGAAGACCATCGCGAGAGCCATCAGCAATGCAATGATTTTCTTCATAGTTTGTTTTCCTCCTGATTTGTTTTTCCTGATTATACAGGTATAAATTTGCACGCCATACGTACGCACGTATTATAACAGATACTTTTTCAGAATGGAAGAGGAATCTTTCATATTTTTCATAATTTTTTCATATATTGCATGATATGTTGCATCATTCCGTCCAAAAAACCGAAAGCCGATCGCTTTCACGATCGGCTTTGTTTCGGATGGGTGCGGAGAAGAATTACTCCTCGTCCGCCTTGAAGTTCGCAAACAGGCTCGCCAGAGAGGTGGTCGTCTGCGTGACCGGGGGCAGCTCGTACTCGCCGTCCTCGGAGTTGCGGCGGCGGCGATCCGGACGGGATTCGCGGCGCTCGCCGTTGTCCTGCGCGCGGCGCGCGTTGCGCTCCTCGCGTTCCTTGTTCTGCTGCTCACGCTGTGCCTCGCGCTGCGCCTTGCGCTCTGCGCTGATGCGCTCGCGCTCCGCCTTCTCCGCCGCGAGCTGCTCCGCGATCTCGGGGTTCTCCTCGATCAGAGCGTCCTTGCGGGAGAGGCTGATGCGCTTTGCTTCGACGTTGACGTCGAGCACCTTGCAGCGAACGATGTCGCCGACCTTGATCTCGTCCTCGACCTTCTCGATGCGGTGGATGCCGACCTGAGAGATGTGGATGAGACCGTCGATCGTCGGCTCAAGCGCGACGAACGCGCCGAACGGAACGATACGGACGACCTTGCCCTCGACGATCGAGCCGATCGGATACTTCTCGGCCGCCTTGGTCCAGGGCTTCGGCTGGAGCTGCTTGTAGCCCAGCGAGATACGTTCCTTTTCACGGTCGACGCCGAGGATCAGAACCTCGATCTCCTGACCGATGGAAAGCGCGTCGCTCGGATGCTTCACTCTGCCCCATGCGCAGTCCGTTACGTGAACGAGACCGTCCAGACCGCCGATGTCGACGAACGCGCCGAAATCGGTGATGCGGCGGACGACGCCGTGGACCTTCTCGCCGACGACGAGCGCGTCCCACTTGGCCGCCTTCGCTGCCTTTGCCTCCTCGATGAGGACCTGCTTGATGGAAGCGACGATGCGCTTCTTGGCCTTGTCCGCCTCGAGAACCTTGACCTTGATGGTCTTGCCGACGTAATCGTTGAGATTTTCAACGTATTTGGTGGAAACGTGCGAAGCCGGGACGAATGCACGGACGCCGTTGATATCGGCGATCAGGCCGCCCTTGACGACTTCCTTGACCACTGCCTCAAAGGTCTTGCCTTCGACGTCTTCTGCGAACATTTCGTCCATCAGCTTCTTGCCTTCGACATTCTTGCGGGAAAGGCGCACATTGCCTTCGCCGTCATTGACCATGAGAACTTCTACGTCGATGCTGTCACCCTCTTTGACAACGTCTTCCGCACGGACTTCGGGATCCGCGGAGAATTCTCCCTTCGGAATCACGCCGTCGGCCTTATAACCGATGTTGACGAATACTTCGCCGTCCACGATCTGAAGCACGGTGCCCGTGATCACCTGGCCGGGACGAATCCGCTTTACGGTCTTTTCAAAGGCCTGTTCAAAAGTCTCCGGCTCGGCTTCCGCCTCTGCCGCGACAGCAACGGGTGCCGCTGCTTCCACTGCTTCTTCGACTGCTTCTTCCACGGCTGCCGGTGCTTCTTCGACGGTCTCCTTGACTTCCTCGACCGCTTCGACTGCTTCCGCTGCCGCTTCCGCAACTGCCTGTTCTGCTTCCGCAACGACTTCTGTGGTTTCGGCGACAACCTCAGCGGGAGCTTCCGCTTCGATGGTTTCAACTGTCGTCTTTTCGAGTTCGCTCATTACTTGTTTAACCTCCCTAATCATCGCTTTTGGCGTCGATGCGCCCGCGATTATCCCTATTATATCATCGTGTTTTATTTTTGCAAGAGGAATTTTACCGATATCGTCAATGATTTGGGCCTTTTTGCAAGTTTTTTTACACAAATCATACAGAGCGCAGGTGTTTGCGCTCGTTTCCGAGCCGAGGACGAAGATCTGCGTGCACTGTTTCGCCAGCATTTCCGCTTCGCTCTGCCGCTGACGCGTCGTATCGCAGACCGTGCAGTGCGCCGAAAGCTGCGGGATCTTCCGTTCGAGAACGGCGAGCACGGCCTTGTAGGTCTCCGCCTTCGCGGTCGTCTGCGAAACGAACGTCAGCCGCTCGGAGGGCTCCAGCGCTTCCACGTCCTCCGGTCCGCAAAGAACGGTCGCGCGCGCCCCCGCCCGGCTTACGATGCCGACGACCTCCGGGTGCGTGGGCCTGCCGAGGATCGCCACCCGCTCCCCCGCCGCCGCGGCCTTTTCGACGATCCGATGAATACGTTTCACGAACGGGCAGGTCGCGTCGACGACGTGCACGCCCCTTGCCTCGCACGCCGCAAAGACCTCGGGCGGAGCGCCGTGCGCGCGGATGACGAGCGTGTCCCCCGCCGAAAGCGCGTCGACGGAATCGACCGCAAAGATGCCGCGCGATGCGAGCTCCCGCACCACGCCCTCGTTGTGGATGATCTTGCCGTAGGTGAAAACGTGCGTATTCGCTTCCGCCGCCTCGTTCACGAGCCCGATCGCCCGCGATACGCCGAAGCAGAAGCCGCTGTGCTTGGCGAGCAGGATCCGCATCAGAGCGCCTCCGCGACGTCCCGAAGCGTCATCATGGAATCCGCGATCGCCGCGTTGACGGCGTCGACGGGCTTCTTGCCGGGGCACTGCGCTTTGACCTCGGCGGGATAGATCGGATCGCCGACCGCGACTCTGAGCCTCTGTCCGAACTTCCGGTCGTGATGCACGATATACAGCGGGATGATCGGCGCGTCGGCGCGCAGCGCGATGAACGCGCAGCCCTTGTCAAAGGCGTCCATGTCGCGCTCGGTCGAGGACCGATGCCCCTCCGGGAAGATGCCGAACGCCTTGCCCTTGTTCAGCAGCTCGCAGGCGTGCTTGATGGATTTCGTGTCCGCGGTGCGCTGATTGACCGGAAACGCCAGCAGCAGTTTGAAGACCCCGGTCATGAATTTTGAAGTGAACAGCGTGGACTTCGCCATAAAGTGGATGCAGCGCCATACGATCGCGGCGATCCAGATCGGGTCGGTCATTTTGACGTGATTGCTGATGTAGATGACCTTGCCCTTGCTCCGGAGAGCCGCTTTGTTTGCGATCTTCGGCCGTCCGTACAGCCATATGATCGGTTTTAAGATGATGCATGCGAAGACGTACAGCATATCACACCTCCGAAAGAATTGCCTCTGCCGCTTCCTCGATCGTCATATTCGTCGTGTCGATCAGCTTCGTATCCGCGCCGCAGTACAGGGGCTTATACGCCCGCTCGCTGTCCTGCCTGTCGCGGCGGATGATGTCGGAAAGGATCGTGTCGTAATCGGCCGCCTGACCGCTCTCCAGAAGCTGCTTATAACGCCGGTTCGCCCGCTCCTCCGCCGACGCCGTGATGAAGAACTTGTACGGCGTGTCCGGCAGCACGTTCGTGCAGATATCGCGTCCGTCCATGATCACGCGCTGCGCATGCGCGGCTTCGCGGGTCAGCTCCGTCATGCGGTCGCGCACGGCGGGGACCCTGCTCACGAGCGACGCGCCCTGGCTGATCTCCTCGGTGCGGAGCTCTCCCGTGACATCCTCGCCGTCGATCAGCATGTGCTGTACGCCGTCGATATGCCGGATCTGCACGTCGACCCGATGCGCAAGCTCTGCGAGCGCTTCCTCATCGGTGAAGCCGACGCCGTGCCGCTTCGCCGCGATCGCGAACGCGCGGTACATCGCGCCCGTATCGAGATACGGGATATTCAGGATCGCCGCAACGCGCTTGGCGACCGTGCTCTTGCCCGCGCCCGCGGGTCCGTCGATGCCGATGCTCTGTTTCATTTTCCGTCCTCCGTCATTTCTTCGTTCAGTATGCTGCTGCCCGCAAGCGCGCCCGTCGACCAGGCGATCTGCAGGTTGAATCCGCCCGTAAAGGCGTCCGTATCCAGAAGCTCGCCCGCAAAATACAGGTTCGCGATCTTTTTCGATTCCATCGTGGAAGGGTTGACCTCCTTGACCGAGACGCCGCCGCGGGTGACGATCGCCTCCGCGATCGGCCTTGCGCCGGTCACATGCAGCTTCAAGTCCTTCAGCGTGTCGACCAGCGCCCTGCGCTGCGCCTTCGTGCAGTTGCCCGCCTGCGCCGTTCCGTCGATCCCCGCCGCGTCGAGCACGACGCCGAGGAGCTTTTGCGGCAAAAGCCCGTAGAGCGCGCCGGAAAACGTCTTCTTCGCGTTCGCGGCGAGGTCCCGGAGAAGCCTTGCGTCGAGCTGCTCCTCGGAAAGCCCCGGTTTGAGGTCGATCGAAAGAAGCGTTCCCTCCGGCTGCTCCGCGACAAGCGCGGAGGCCGAAAGCACCAGAGGCCCGCTGACGCCGAAATGTGTGAACAGCATCTCGCCAAGCTCGGAAAAGACTTCCTTTCCTTTTTTATTATAGGCGGTCAGCGTGACGTTCTTGAGCGTCAGCCCCGAAAGCTCCGCGCACCAGGTCTCCTCCGTCTCGAACGGTACGAGCGAGCCCTTCGGCGGCACGATCGTATGTCCGAGCGCCTGCGCAAACCGGAACCCGTCGCCCGTGCTGCCGGTGGACGGATAAGAGAGACCGCCGGTCGCGAGGATCACCGCGTCGAACGGCTCGACTGTCTGCCCGACGCGTACGCCGGAAACCGCTTCGCCGTTCGTCAGGATCTCCGAAACGCGGGTGTTCAGCCGCACGTCGACCCCGCGGGCGCGCACGGTCTTTTCAAGCGCCTTCAGGATATCGCTCGAATGATCGGACGCCGGAAATACGCGCTGTCCGCGCTCCACCTTCAGCGGCACGCCCGCCGATTCGATCAGTGCCATGATCGCCGCGCTGTCGAAATGCGCGTACGCGCTGTACAGAAACCGCGGATTTTGAACGACGTGCCGGAAAAAGCCCTCGCGGTCCGCCGCGTTCGTGACGTTGCAGCGGCCCTTGCCGGTGATGAACAGCTTCTTGCCGAGCTTTTCGTTGCTCTCAAAGATCGTGACTCTGTGCCCGTTTTCCGCTGCCTTGATCGCGGCGATCTGTCCCGCGGCGCCGCCGCCGACGACTGCGACTCTCATGCTTCGCCTCCGAATTCTTCCGAAAGATCGACTGCCGAAAGGTCCTCACTGTGGAAGCTCATCGGCGTAACGGTCACGTATCCCTTCCGAAGCCACGCGTAGTCGCTGTCCTCGTCCGGATCGCACGGGAGCTTTCCGCGCGGGACCCAGTAATAGGGCTTTCCGAGCGGATCCTCGCAGCGGATGTAGACGCCGTTGTAGTTTACCATGGCAAGGCCCGTGACCCGAAAGCCTTTGATCTCATCGAGCGGCAGGTCGGGCACGTTGACGTTATAATACATACCGAACGGCAGCGGGCGTCTTTCGGCGATCGCGGTCATGCGCTCGGTGATCGCCGCCGCCGTTTCAAAACGCACGGGGTCGCGCCCATCCAGAGACATCGCCATCGCCTGCACGCCGAGGATCGCGGCCTGCTGCGCAGCGCCGCAGGTCCCCGAATAGAGCGTATCGCTGCCGATGTTCGATCCGTGGTTGATCCCGGAGATCACAAAATCCGGCTTTTCGGGAACAAGGTTGCCCAACCCGAGCCGCACGCAGTCCACCGGCATGCCGTCGACCGCGTACGCAAGCGCGGCGCCTTCGATCCTGCGCGGCTTGGCGCGAAGCGGCTGATCGAGCGTCATGGACATGCTTGCCGCGCTGCGCTGCCGGTCCGGCGCGGCGACCCATACCGTATGCGCCTTTGACAATGCGCCGATCAGTGTGCGGATACCCGCCGCGTCGACGCCGTCGTCGTTGACCAAAAGGATCTTCATTCCATATGCCCCCAGTTTGATATAGTTGATTATACCAAATCCCGCCAGCCGTTGCAAGGGCTCCGCGCATGAAAAAAGCCCGCCGGGGTCGGCGGGCGCATCGTGTCACAGGTTCTCGTTTTTCAGCGCGTCGATCGGATTGTCCTTTGAAAGCTTATGCCGCGCGTAGAGCATCGTGGCAAAGACGACGAGGAACACGGAGCCTGTGGCGATCAGAATACTGTGCCACGGCATGTAGAAGCCGCGTTGAAGCTCCTGCGCGACGATCCGATGAATGAAATACGTCACGCCGACCGAAACCGGCAGGCCCATAAGCAGTGCGCGCAGTCCGTAGATCACGCATTCGTAGCTCAACATCCGGCGCATGCCCTTCTCTGTCATGCCGATACTTTTCAGCATGGCAAACTCCCGACGGCGCAGCATGATGGCGGTGCTGATCGTGTTGAACACGTTCGCTGCCGCGATCAGCGAGATCAGGATGATGAACCCGTAGGCGAACACATTGACCGTGCCGACGATCATGCGGCTGTTTTCGCGTTCCTCGGCAACGTCGCCTGCGTAGGCATTATACTTGAAATCCGATTTTTCAATGATTTCCAGCACAGCTTGCCGTACCGCCTTGTGATCCGCTGCCGCAAAGAACAGCTGCGCCTGCCGTTCGCTTTCAAACACCGATGCATCTAACTTTGCAAACGGATAGATCAGCGAAGCGTTGTTTTGCGACAGGCAAAAACCGTCCGTTTTGACAAACGCGTCGAACGCATAGGTCACTGTTTCGGTCGCCTCTTCCTCCGTCATCACAAGCTCTGCGCGACTGACGTCCATCGTGTAGCTGTGTGTTTCGGCAGCGCCTTCCATCACCTGCCGCCAATACGCCTCGGGATAATACGCAACCCGCGTTTCTCCGGCCTCGTCATCCCAATGGTATTCCCAGACAAGTCCTTCGCGCCGTTGGATTTTCTTTGTCGTGACGGTCGCGGGCAGTGCATCGTCCTTGAACAAATCGTAGCGATAGCGCTTGACCTTGTTGCTGGCAAGATGTATGGTCTCCGTGATATCCGAGTTCATCAGAACTCCGTAAGGATTTTCCGGGTCAAAGTACGGCTCCGGATCGATCCCGCTGCTTTTGCACACGGTACGGAACACGTCGTCCTCGAGATAGAGCACATCGACGGGCACATAGCACTGTTTGTTTCGGCTGTCCGACGTATGCGACGGAACGGCGAGAAACGTGTCGGTCAAAAGCGCGGTTTCCGCAAGGTAGCCGTCCGCCGCATCCTCCACGTAGAAATACGCCGATCGCGTCACGCCGTCGAAGGCGTGAATCTCTGTCATTACGTCCTGTACGGCAGAGACCGGAACGTACGCGAATACATCATAGTTCGCGTTTTCTGCCAGCGTTTTTACCATATCGGTCAGGTACGTGCAGAATGACGACGCGCCGATGAACAGCACGACGCTCATAAAGAGCGACAGCACCGCCGCGCGATAGCCCTTTTTGTTGCGCTTGAAGTTCTTTGCCCCCATCGTCCCCTCAAAGCCGAACAGCCTTTGGGTGAGCTTCGAGGTTCTGACCTCCTTCGGCTTTGCCTTGACGTCCTTACTCTGGCGGATCGCGTCGATCGGCTGCAGGCGCGCCGCCCGCCGTGCGGGAATTGCGGCGGAGATCAGCACGGTAATGAGTGCGATCAGCGCGGCGATCAGAAGCGCAATCGGATGGAGCGCAAGGCGCATCTGTGTCGTCGCATTCGGCATCAGCGCGGTAAAGGTATCGCGGATCGCAAAGAGCGTGATCCCGATGCCCGCGCAGCCGACGAGCATGCCGACCGGGATGCCGACGGCGGACAGCACAAGCGCCTCGTAGCGAACGGACGCGCGGATCTGTTTTTTCGTCGCGCCGATGGATTTCAGGACGCCAAACTGCCGCGTGCGTTCCGAAACCGAGATCGAAAACGCGTTGTAGATCAGCGAAATCGAGCCGAACATGACGAGCACAACCAGCACCGTTGCAAAGCCGTACAGCATCGTTGTGACGGTATCGTCGCCGAATGCGCCGTAAAAGCGCATCAGCGAGCTGTTCGGACGCCAGTATTCGGAAACAGTCTGCTCTGCCATGACGCGCTTGAACAGATACGGATGCCGGACCGTGAAGAATACGGCACAATCGCCCGTTCCCGTGCCTTTGGTCAGCGCGCGGTAGCCCGTGCCGCCGACCGAGGGATCGAAGCTTTTATAAACGCCCACGACAGTAAAGGTCAAGGGCTTTGCGTCGGTCACATACTCGCCTTCCCAAAGCGGATTGTTCTCCGTCAGCGGCTCGCCGAGCGGGTTCATGCGCGTTCCGATCGGGATCGTGACGGTGCTGCCGATCTCGTATGCGTCCGTATCGAGCTCGCCGTAGTTATAAAAGCGGGTGGACAGAATGATCTCGTGCTCGTTTTCGGGCATGCGGCCTTTGACGATGCGGCTTTCGATCAGCGGCGCGTCGCCGATCAAAGCGTCCACAAAGACCGGCAGCCGGTCCGTTCCGGCGTCGAGCGATTCATAGCCCACCGTCTGCCAGCTTGTGACGACGTCTTTCACAAAGTCCTGCTCTTTGACGCTCTCTGCGCTCTTTTCGTCCATCTGCGGAAAATAGGCGTGGTAATTCCCGGCGTCCTCGGCTGTCACGCCGCGCATATACACAAGCCCGCTGTACGCGCCTTCGATGACTGCGGTGAGAAGCGCCATCGAAAGCACGATCCCGATGATGGTGACGAGCGTCCGAATGCGGTTTTTGCCGAGCGCGCGCCTTGTAAAGGTGTGCAGAATGTTCATGCCTGCGTCCTCCGGATGCGTTCGTCGCGAACGATCCTGCCGTCCTCGATCGCGATCACGCGGTCCGCCTGCAGCGCGATCTGTTCGTCGTGCGTGATAACGATCAGCGTCTGGTCGTATTTGCGATTTGAAAGCTTCAGAAGCTCCACGATCTCGCGGCTGTTTTTGGAATCGAGGTTGCCGGTCGGTTCGTCGGCAAGCACGATCTCCGGCGCGTTCATGAGCGCGCGTCCGATCGACACGCGCTGCTGCTGACCGCCGGAAAGCTGATTCGGAAGATTGTTCTTCCGATCCTCGAGGTCGAGCAGATGCAAAAGCTCGCTGAGCCGTTCCTCGTTGACCTTACGCCCGTCCATACGCACCGGCAGCGTCATGTTTTCGACCACGTTCAGCACCGGGATCAGGTTATAGAACTGATAGATGAGTCCGACGTGACGGCGGCGGAAGATCGCAAGCTGCTCCTCGTTCTGCGCGTAAACGTCCTCGCCATTCATATAGACCTTGCCGGACGTCGGGCGGTCGACGCCGCCGAGCGCGTGCAAGAGCGTCGATTTGCCGCTGCCGGAGGGACCGATGATCGCCAGAAACTCGCCCTTTTCCACCGAAAACGTAACGCCGTCCAGCGCGCGGACCTCGTTGTTTCCCGCGCCGTATATTTTGGTCAGGTTTTCCACCTTCAGAATTTCCATGAGATTTCCTCCTTTTGTTCTTCTGCAATCAGTCTACAAAAGAAAAGTGACAGCTCGGTGACTGTCACACAACATTTTTGAATTTTTACAGAACCGATTTATAAAACGTGATCACAAACTGCGCGCCGACGTCCGTGTTCTTTGCGACGATCGTGCCGCCCTGACCTGCGATCACCTCGCGGGAAAGCGCAAGCCCGATGCCGATGCTGTCGTTTGCTGCGTTTTTGCCGCGATAAAAGCGTTCAAAGACGTGCCCGAGATCCTCGGGCTCAAAGCCCGTGCCGGTGTCGCTTACCGTGATGCGGCAAAAGACGGGGCTCTCCTCCACCGTCACCGTGATCCGCCCGCCCGGCTGCGTATGCTCCATGCAGTTTTTCAGGATATTGGAAAGCGCTTCGACCGTCCACGCGCGGTCGACCGAAAGCGTCACGCCGCGATCTTCGATCGCAAGCGCGATCTCCCTGAGCTCCATGCGGATGCGCAGCGGCTCCGCCGCCTGCCCGATCAGCGCTTTCGCTTCGATCGGCTCGGGACGGAAGCGCACCGTATCGGCGTCCAGCTTCGAAAGCTTCAGAAGCGTTTCCGTGATCCATTGAATGCGGGAAAGCTGCTGCTTGCATTCGTGCAGATATTGAACCCGCTTTTCGGTCGGAAGATACGCTTCGGAGAGCAGCGACACGAGCAGATGCAGCGAGGTCAACGGCGTGCGGATCTGGTGGAACAGATCCGCGATCGCGTCGGACAGCAGGCGCTTGTCATCCTTCAGTTGATCGGTCTGATCCTTCAGCCGAACGGTCATTTTGCGGATCTCGGAGGTCAGAATGGCGAGCTCGCCCTCTTCGCTGTCGGCGATCAGGATCCGGTCCTGTTCGTGCAGCAGGCGGTCGATGCTCTTGGAAAGCGCGTCGATGCGCGCATAGCGTTTGCGTCCGTGCCAAAGGTGCAGTGCGGTCAGTCCGAAGCCCAGCAGCAGGAGCAATGCGCCCGCGAGCGGATGCACGAAAAAACCCGCGGCGGCAAGCACGGCCGTTGCGGCGGCATCAACGATGCATTCGATTTTGAGTTCGCGATTCCGAAACATATCAGTCCATGCGGTATCCAAGTCCGCGAACGGTTTTGATCAGCGTCGGATTCTGCGGGTCGTCGCCGAGCTTTTCCCGCAGGCGTTTGATGTAGACGGTGAGCGTGTTGTCGTTGACAAAATCTCCGGCGATGTCCCAGATGTCCTCCAGAAGCTTTTCACGCGTCAGCAGTCTTCCGCGATTGTTCACAAACGCCATGAGCAGACGGAATTCAAGCGCGGACAGCCGGATCTCGCTTCCGGCCCGTTCAGCCGTTCCGCGTTCCGGATCGACGAGTATGTCGTTTGGCAGCCGGATCCCCTGCTCCGCGCCGCGCCGTCTCAGAACGCTTTTGATGCGGGAGAGCAGCTCGCGCGGGCGAAACGGCTTGGTGATATAGTCGTCCGCGCCCATATCGAGTCCCGCCACAACGCTGTTTTCGTCGCCGGAGGCGGTCAGGAAGATCACGGGCGTATTTCTTTCCCGCGCCGTCCCGCACACGGAAAAGCCGTTCCCGCGCCGCAGCGAGATATCAAGCAGCGCAAGGTCAAACGGCGCTGAGCAAAGCTTGTTTTTCGCCTCCCCCTCGTCCGGCGCGTGTACGCACAAAAAGCCCTCGCCTTCCAGAAAGGCAGAGAGCGTGCGAACGATGGTTTCGTCGTCTTCGACCAATAGAATCCGGATCATGGATCAGCTCAGCTTCAGGCAAAAGATGCGGGTCTGCTCGGTGGCGCCTGTGGTGGCGACCACGATGTAGTTGTTGAAGGCGACGGGCGTGGCGTCAATGCGTTCGCCGAGCTTCAGGGCGAACAGCGCGTTTTCGCCGGGGTTGGCAGCGTCGTAAAGACGGATGCCGCCGTCGCGATCGCAGGCGATCAGGTACGCGTCGCCGCGGGCATTGTACACGACGAGCGGGGACGAAACGTAGTCCGCGTTGCCCGTCTGCACGATCTCCCAACGCACCGCGCCGGTCTTTCGGTCGTACGCGACGATCTTGCCGCCGTAGGTATAGGTCGAGTTGCCCTCCTCGTCGACCGTTTGCACGGTCAGGCCGTAAAAGCTGCAGATCAGGAGATCGCCGATCGTGCCGTGACCGATATGCGGCGTGGCGCGGGCGCCGCCCTTCATGGACTTACCGGTGATCGGGTCGAGGATCTGCACGTACTGTTTCTGCTCCCAGACGATCTCGCCGGTGCGCGCGTCGATCTTGCGAACGTAGGTGAAGCCGTAACCGTTCGGCATCGAAGGCTCCTGCTGATCGGTCTGCGACACGGTGTAGACATAGACCGTGCCCGCGCCGCCGTCCTCCTCAAGGACCGGCGTCGCATCGCAGTCGCCGCCCACGTCTGTGACGAATTTGAGCTTCAGCGTGTTCAGATCGACACACTGCAAAAAGCCGCCGTTGTCGCAAAGATACAGGTAATTCCGGAACGCCGCGGCGGACGATTCAAAGCCGTAGGAGCGCTTGCCCGGCTGCGTGACGCCGCTGTATCCCGTGCCGGTGTAGCGATACTTGATGCGATCGCCCGGATCGATCGACAGATCGCCGGTCTCGGCGTTATAACTCGTATGCAGATCGACAAGATAGAGCACGCCGCTCTCGCCCGGCCAGATCAGCGTATCCTCAATGATCAGCGGGCTCGAATCGAACGCGTTCCAATCCGAACGCCGCGAGGTGTAATCCTTGCCGCTGACGATGGTTCGAACGGTGTTGCTGCAAAGGTTGACCGCAAAGGTCGAAGACTTGTTCGTATTCTTCTCGGACAGCGTGCCCATACCGATGTAGAGCATCGGAATGCCGCGCGGGTCCAGCGTCGGCGTGCCGAACATCGGCGCATTGACGGTGATCGTCTCCCGTGTGCGCTCGCCGGTCTCAAGCTCATAGAAATAAATATTACCGTCCGCCGCGCAGAGAATGACCTCATTGAGACTGTCCTTCTGACGGAAAGCGTCGCGCACGCCAAGCGTTTTCAGCGTCTGTCCCTCCCACGTGACGACCAGCGGCTGCCCTGTCCACGAAGCGCCCGCAAAGCCGTTCGCGGAACCTATGGCAAACGACCAGACCTGATCCATCGTCTGCATGGTGACTCTTGCCGTGCCGTACGCAAATCCGCTGCGATAGTTGTTTCCGGCAAACGTGGTGATTCCCTTGATCTGCGTGTAATCCTGCCCGCGGCCGAATGAAAAGGTGTTTTCGTTGGGGTTTGAGCTGTAGCTGTCGTCGCGGTTGTTCTTGCGGATCTCGTACGTAAAGCCAAACTGTGCGGGCTTCGCTTCCTCCACGGGCTCGATCTCGAACGGTGCGGAATCCGGAAGTGCTGCCGGATCCGGAATCACGTTCGCCTCGGTCGGCGCCGTCTCCTGCTGCTGTGGGCGCTCGGTCGCCGAGGCATCGGGATCCGTGTCGATCTGCGTTGCCAGCGAAAGCGCGTCCTGCGATCTTGCGCAGCTTCCCGCGCCGCCGGATTTTGCCGTGCTGTTCTGCATGGTCACGACGAACACGAGAATCATGACGGCGATCACCAAAATGAACACCGACGCGCAAAACAATATAAACTTCGGACCGACGGTCCGTCCCTGCTTTCTGCTCATGCCGATATTATACCGTATATCGGCACCTTTCGCAACGCCGAAAATGCAAACGATTTGCGACTTTTCCGTTAATAAGAGATTATTCTTTGTACAGGACGCCGTCGCGAATGCGGTAGGTCACGTCCGCGCGGGAGGAGATCTCCGGATCGTGTGTCACGACCACCACACAGTAGCCCTCTTCGTGTGCGAGATCCAACAGAAGGTCGATGATCCTGCGGCTGTTCTCGGTATCGAGATTGCCGGTCGGCTCGTCCGCCAGAAGCAGACGCGTGTCCATGCTCATGGCTCGCGCGATCGCCACGCGCTGCTGTTCGCCGCCCGAAAGCATGTTCGGGAAGCGGTTCAGAACCGTGTCCGGAAGCCCGACCTTTTCGATCAGCTTTGCCGCCTTCTCCCTTGCGCTTTTGCCCTTGAAGCCCCGAAGCTCCATCGGATAGGTCACGTTCTCCTCAACTGTGAGAAGCGGCAAAAGCCGGAACGACTGGTAGATAACCGCCGCGTTCTCCCGACGGTAGCGGTTCAGGTCGATTGAGGACGTCGGCTTTCCGCTGAACAGAATCTCGCCTTCCGTCGGCAGCATCAGTCCCGCCATCAGCGAAAGCAGCGTGCTCTTGCCCGAGCCGGACTTGCCGACGAGCGCATAAAGCTGTCCTTCTTCGAAGCTGCAGTTTACACCGTTCAGCGCGTGAACGGTCTGATATTTATTCTCGTAACGGTACTTTACGTTTTTGACTTCAATGATCGCCATAGTCGTTTCCTTTCGTTATTCAGGTTCGGTCAGAGATGCGTAGGAGGGTTTCAGAAGTCCCGAGATCAGGCAGACGAGCGTCGAGAGATTCCAGATCCCCCAGAACGCACCGCACAGGATCACGAACAACGGTATCAACGCACAGCCGGTCAAAACCGCGATCGCGCCGCCTGTCACGACGCCGAGCGCGGACAGCGCCGCCTGCTCGAACGCGAAGTTCAGCACGATCCGGTACGGCTGTGTACCCATCGCGCGCATGACCGCGATCTCCTTTCTTCTCGAGAGCATGAGCAGCCACGCCAGCACCAGGCCGATCACGCCCGCAATGATATACAGCGCGTCGTACAGGACGCCGACGTACTGGATCTGCCGCTCCATGGAATGCGTTGTGTTGAGGTACATCTCGTCCTCGATGATCGCAAACGGCTTCGAGCGGATACCGGAGTTTACATACGTAAAGCCGGAATCCTCAAGCGCTTGACGGAGTAAGTCCAGATCCTCGGCGTTTTTCAGCGTAAACAGGAAGCTGTCATACGTACGGCGGGACGAGGCGACCTGGTCGTTATTGCCGTCTGAACCGTTGCCATATTCCTCGTTTTGAAGTTCCTCCGTCTCCTCCGCCGTCGGATAATAACGGATCGGCGAGAATATGTGCGGCTTGAATGATTCGGAAGTGTACGAGGCGACGACTTTGATATCCACGGTTCCGCATGTAAGGTAGGCAAAATACATCGAAGGCGCATCCGTGTACAGAATCCGGATCGTATCGCCGAGTTCGATCCCCTTCTCCTCCATCATGCTCCGCGGCAAAGCGCAGATCCTGTCTTCCCCCGTAAAATCGGCGTCCGAATATCCGTCCAGCCAAAGGATGTCTTTGACCTTCTCAAAATGGAAGAGCGGACTCCCTTCGACCGACGAAGCAGCGATCCACTTGGATTGCGAATACAGTCGGTCGATCAGCGTATCGAACGCGAACGATCCTCCGGACGGGATCCTGACCGCCGGAAGCTCATGCTCCGTTCCGTCCGCCGATATCGTCACGCCGACCACTTCGCCGTATGCGATCGTATCGGTGACGGTATCATCCGAAAGCAGATCATAGGTTCTCAGCTTCTCGATCGGAAACGCCCGAATGATCAGCCCGTCGATGAGCTGTCCCTGATAATCAGTCGCGAATCCGGTGACGACTGCGTTTTTCCGATAGGTTTCGAGCTGGATTCGATATCCTTCAAGCGACGCCGTCAGCCGTCCGAAAAAGACCGCGACCATCATGCAGAGCAGAATAACCGCAACCGTGCGGATCACGCCCCTGCGCATCGAAAGCAACGCGTATTTCAGCACACCGGAAAGCTTTGAGCTCTTTCCCGCATGCTTCGGAAGCACAAGCTGCGCGGTCCGACGTTTTTTCTTTTCTGTTCGCTCATCGCGCACGGACCGAAGCGCGAACACAGCGGTGAACAGGAGCGATCCGACGATCAGCAGCGCCGCAGACAGCATGTAAACAAAAACCGAAATATCGGGCGCAAACGCAAGCGTGCGCGAAAGTGACAGGCGACTGCCGGAGAATCGCAGATCCGCTTCAGCAAACTGCGTTGCGAACTGTCTCAAAGCGTCCATGACCCGCTGTTCCAGCAGTTTTCCGATCACGCACCCGATCACGGTGGAAACGATCGCAAGCAGCAGCGTCGCGCTGAGAAAATACAGAATCACGTGCGTTTTTCCGCTGCCGAGCGCGCGCATCGTCAGCGCGCTTTCCTTTTGTCTCGAGACGAACAGATGGCTTTGCAACGCATGCGCGACCAAAGCAAGAAGCAAACAAACTGCAAGGAACACGATGGAAATGAACATCAGCTCCCGCATCGGTTCCGTCGCCGCAGCATAGCCCTGATCATAGACGGTGATACGGAATCCGTACTTTGACAGCGGCTGCGCGAGCTGTTCAAACGCCGCAGCCTTATTATTATGTATGCGGAAATGCCCGAGCCTGTAGCCGGTGACCAACCGAACGCCTTTGTGAACCGTATTCGCGTCCGGCAAATAGATCCGGTACGGGTATTCCTCGGTATCCTTGTAAATGCCGACGATTTCGAAGTCGTCTTCATCAACTGTTTTCCACTCGCCGGGCTCATATAGGTTTTCTTCGGAAGAGAATACCTTGAGCGGAAGCCGGTCCCCTATCCCGAGGCCGAACGCGCCGGCAATCCGATCGGAAACCACGCACACATGCGCGCGATCCGAATATTCCTGTTCCGTGAACAATCTGCCCTCGATCAGCGATATTCTCTGTTGCTGGAACGGCGGATAGTCATCCAGTGACGCGGAATAATACACGCGGCAGCTATCGTTTTGGAGCTGTACGATGTCCGCGTAACGCAAGTATTGCTCTCCGCTCAACGCATCAGTGTCGACCGGCGTAAAGGGTGCGAGGGTCACCTGTTCCCCGTCGTCAAGGAAGCTTATTTCCTCGGCATAGAACCACGGGTTGTTGGTCTGCCCCTTGAAAAATCTCCCCACGGCATAATAGGATTTACCCGATTTCAGCTTTTCAGCGCCGTTTGCAGGCATATCCTGTGTACGGACGTAGATCAGCGTTCCGGTGTAATCCTTGCTGGAATAGTATATTTCAGAGACGATCATCATATAAAGATCGTACCGTTCGTCGTAAAGCTGATTGCTCAGGCGCATGACCGCCCGGTTTGGTTCCAAAATGTAGTTGTCCCACCGATGAAACCCGTCAATGATCGCGACCGTATTGCTCTCCGGCTCAAAGGAAATAACTTCTTCCGCTCGGATCAGCGCGTCCAGTTCGTCCCGATGCGCCGACACGGCTTTGGTCAGCGCCGGATCGTACACGCTTGACTTTGGATAATCACTCCCGATATACTCGAGATCTGCGATCGTGTGATAGTACTCGTCGCATTCGGAAAGATACCTGCGCACCGCCGTGTAAACGCAGAGCGAAACGGTCAGCAGCGTAGAAAGCAGGATCAGCACCATGGAAAACAGGATGGTTTTCCATGGAGTTCGTAAAGTGCACTTAATTCCGTTTTTGATTGCCGTCATAGCGTTTCCCATCCTTTATTCTGTAACAAACCGCGACTTGGATCATGCTGCAAAAGGCATATCGCAGATTCCGCAGATCTTACCTTTGAAAAATCCTCGCGCTCATTATAACATGTTTTTCCGATTCTTGCACGTCTATTGAATCACACGATTTGCCGATAAATCTTGATTAGGCAGTAAAGCCAATGCAAAAAACGGTTCCGCTGAACTTTGAGACCTTTTAGTCCGTATTGATCCACAAAGCAGGGCGGACCCCGTAATATGCCAGCCAGAGATCGACGTCGAGCGTTGAAACGGCGCCTTCGATGGTGATCGTAGCGGCGTTGAAGTTGGTGCTGTAGACGTTCCGCAGCCACCATCCGCACGTGTCTTTTCCGTCAGCCTGGTACGTGCTGCTCGTCATCGCGCCGCGCGCGATCGCGTATGCTGTCGGGGCGCACCTTCTTGCTTCGTCCGAGTCCATGTATTTATGCGCTTCCGACGTGCTCAGCAAAAGCACTTTGCCGATGACATTTCGGATTCTGCGCTGTTCATCCCGGCGGAATGCGCTGTTGTAAAACGAGTCGTTCAGCCACTTGCAAAGCGAACACTCCTCCCAGGAAACGACCTCCGTAGACGAAGTGTACTGCATGAAGTCCAACACATACCGGCTGACCGCGAAGAGACCCTCGCTATCCTTTGCCAGAACCAGCCATTCGATGTCTTCCGCTCCGTTTGAAAGATCGTTGTCCTGCTCGTATGAGCCGAACAGAATGTACTCCCCGACCGCTGCGTTTCTGAGTCTGGCTTCCTTATACGGTTCGTATATATCGCTTGCCCGCTTTTCGCTGTCCCGATAGCCGTTCAGCGACGTCCAGATCGGATATGCTTCGTCGTACTTCCCGTTTTCAGCGAGCGTCTCGGCTTCTGCATACCGTTGTTCCCTGAAAGCCGCTTCGCTCGCTTCGATTCGTGCTGCGCTGTCCCGATATCCGTCCAGCGCCGCAAACGCCTCGGCTGCCGCCTCGTATTCGCCCGCGTCGAACAAATTCGTCGCGACGCCGTACCGGCATTCCGTAATCATCGCTTCGCTGTCCCGGTAACCGCGCATCGCCTCGAACGCCGTGATCGCGGTCTCGTACTCGCCGGCGTGATAGAGCGCCGTCGCCTTGCCGTAGCGTATGCCCGGCAAGATAACGAGCGGCAGCAGAACGGCGAGCACCGCCAATGCAGCGAGGACCGTCAGCGCGACCGCAAGCGCCGTTTTCCGTTTTTTCGTTCTGCGTTCCGCTTCGCTGCGTTCCGCTTCCTCTTTTTCCGCAAGCGCCTTGATCCGCTGTTCGCAGACCGCGATCTGCTCGTCCGCGTCGCGAAAGCCCGGAATCGTCCGAAAGAACGCGATCGCCTCGCGCTGCATGTCCGCGTTCTTCACGCCGCGCATCTTCGCGCATGCAGTCTCGTAGATCCCGTCCTTCTGCGTCTCCGTCAGCACGGTCTGATCCTTTGTTTCCATGCAGTGTCCTCTGTCCTTTCCCGATCGCCGTCCGGACCGCAAAAGCGGATCCGTCGATCAAATTCTGTTCCCGCGTCTGAACGCCTTTTCAAAGGCGGAAGCCGCATCAACTGTCGCCGACGTCGACCCGTATCGCGGGGCGGACCGCCGTATTCTTGTGATCGACGCTGTACCCGTGTAAGCTGACGCAGCCGTTGCTGTCGACGAACGCGATGTTGATGCTCTGGATCCCCGGCGACCGCAGCCACCACAGGCAGTGCCCGTTGGCGGTGCAGATGTTTTCGAATCCGCTCTGCGCATTCGCGTATGCGGTCGGCTCGCATTGTCTCGCGCTTTCCGAATCCATGTACCGAACGGCCTCCGGAATGCTCAGAAGGAACACCCTGTCCTCCGTATCGTTCCCCACGGGCGTCGTCGTGTAGCTCGGGTTCCGGTCTGCGCTGACGCGCGTGTTCAGAATCCGGCTCTGTTCGTCTGCGCTGAACGCATCGTTGAGGAAAATCTCATTCAGCCAGGCGCGCAAAGAGCATTCCTCCCACGTCATGCCAATAAGCGCGTCGTGATACGGCCGGCAGTCGAGCGCATACCGACTGATGAGAAGCACGCTGTCGCCGTCCTTTTCCAATACCAGCCACTCGATGCTTTCCTTTCCGTTCGAAGGATCGTTGTCCTGCTCGTACGCGCCGAACGTCACAAAATCGCCGACCTTTGCTTCCCGGATCCCCACGATTTCCTGCGGCTCGCCTGCGGTCTGCGCAGGTGCTGCGCTGTCCCGATCTCCCTCCGGCGCTGCAGACGGAACGATCGCTTCTTCATGCCGATCGCTCTCGCCGATCGCTTCCGCCTGCCCGGATCGGACCGCCCTTAGGATCACCGTCGGAAGCAGGATCGCAAGCGCGGCGCATGCCGCAAGCACGATCGAAATGATCGCAAGTACCGCTCCGCGTTTTTTCATGTCGTCTGTCCCTCCCTCGCAAGTATCCGGTACGGAATGATCCGAACCTGTCGTGTCGACATTATTGTAGTCAGATATTACGCATTATTCAAGACAAACGTGCATCATGTGTCGACCGATTCGATCAGTCGCTGAGGATGCTGTAATACCCCTTATAGCGCAGACGCTCGATCATATCGTAGAACTCCTGTGCGTCGAAGCCGTCCCCCTCGTCGATCCACCATTTCAGAACGGTCGTCAATCCGAGGGAATACATCTTGATAAACAGGCTGTATTTCTTCCGTTTCTTTTCGTCGTCGGTTTTGAATACGCTCTGCGCGACCATCTTCTTTTCGAACGCGTCCGCAAACAGTCTGAGCCCGTCGACCTGTTCCGTCCGGACGTCCGTGATCCCTTTCAGCGCGAACCGCCACGTCTGGATCCACAGGAGCAGCCGACGGAACAGCTCCTTCTCCATGGCGCCGTTTTCGGTCATCTGCATTTTATGGATGTTCAAATCAAAGAACGGCTGAAACCATTGATCGACCAGGAAATTGCCGAGTTCAATGAGCAGCTCATCCTTCGAGCTGAAGAACAGATAGAACGTCGTCCGGTTGATCCCGGCGCGTCTGGACAATTCCGTGATCGTGACGTCGCAGTATTCCCGTTCGTTCAGGCAGGACAAAAGCGCCTGCCTCAGTTTTTCAACCATACCGACGGAATCGGCAAGCCGTCTCATCAGCATTTTCCTCCGTTTTGAATCTTTTTGTTCATCATACCACAGCCGAACGGAAAACGCCACAACCGATTGCACGAGGATCAAAAAAAAGAGACGGAAGCGATTCCGTCTCTCGATGTTTTGGATGTAATTATTTGATCTCGCAGGTTGCGCCGACTGCCTTGAACGCTTCGACGATCTTCTCTGCGTCTTCCTTGGAGATGCCTTCCTTGACAGCCTTGGGCGCGTTGTCGACGACGTCCTTTGCTTCCTTGAGGCCGAGGCCGGTCTGCTCGCGGACGACCTTGATGACCTTGATCTTCTCCGGTCCGATCTCCTTGAGGATGACGTCGAACTCGGTCTTCTCTTCGACTTCTTCTGCCGCGGCGACGGGGCCTGCGACTGCGACTGCGGTTGCTGCTGCGGACACGCCGAACTCTTCCTCGAGAGCCTTGACGAGTTCATGGAGCTCCAAAACGGACATTGCCTTGATATCGGCGATCAGTTGTTCCTTATTCATGATATTTCTCCTTTGAAAATTTATTTTTTGTTTTTTGGGTTTGTACGGCTATGCCGTTTCGGTTGTTATGCTTCCGCGTTCTCTGCGGCAGCGTTGGGATCCAGCTTCTTTGCGATCTGGTCGAGCACGATTGCGAGACCGGAGATCGGCGACATCATGCTGCCCAGCATACGGGCGATGAGCACTTCGCGGCTCGGCAGATCTGCGATCGCTTCGACTTCCGCGGGCGTGCTGACCTTACCCTCGACGATACCGCCCTTGAATTCGCACTTCTTCGCCTTCTTGATGAAGTTCTTGAGCACTCTTGCAGGGGCTACCGCATCCTCGTATCCGAATGCGAATGCGTTGGTGCCGTGGAGCATATCGTCTGCACCTTCGAGTCCGAGCTGATCAAAAGCACGGCGGACACAGTGGTTCTTCAGAACGACGTACTCAACGTTTTCCTTGCGCAATTCGGCACGCAGCGCGGTATCCTCGGCAACGGTCAGACCGCGATAGTCGAACAGGATAACGGACTTTGCCTTCTTGACTTTGTCCGCAACCTCGGCGACCTTTGCAGCCTTCATTTCGAGAATCTTTGCATTTGCCATGGTTGCACCTCCTTGTAATGTGAAAAGCCCTCCGTCGCAGAAACGGAGGACTCGAAAACAAAAGGCGCTTTCGTGTCTACCTCGGCAGGATTTACACGCTGATGCGACACCGGCTGTCTTTGGCGACGGAACTTAACCTTGGATATAATACACGTCCGCGCTCGGTTTGTCAAGCATTTTTTTCAGATTTTTTCGGACTTTTTCATGCGGCTTTGCCGCAGTTCATGCCGTGGGGCGTCCTCTCCGGCGTCCCGTATGTGCCGCAGGACAATTCATGCGCGAAAGCGCAATTTATGGATCCGCGAAAAGCGTTCCGCTTTTCTGCGTGTACTCCTCATCCGCCTAACGGCACCTTCCCCACATCAGGGGGAAGGCTTTTCGTTGCGGGAAGCCCTTGCCTCCCCTGTGTAAGGGGAGGTGGGTGAACGAAGTGAACCCGGAAGGGTTGTTGACAGGTCGGACGACGCACCGACAACCCCTCAGTCACCTATCGGTGACAGCTCCCCTTACACAGGGGAGCCAAGAATCACTCCAATGGTCCGTAAGGGACGAAGGTACGCGCGGAAAACGTGTGATCTGCCTCTGTAACGAGGCGAAGAGTCCCCGGCGTTCTGCATATGCCGCAAGTCGATTCATGCCGAAGGCAATTCATCTTTGTGTATCATCGGATTCTTTTCCTTGGATTTTACTGTAGTAGTAATACATGCCGTCTTCCGTCCGTCTGACGTCGTTATGATCCTCGTCAATATGAACATCCTCTGAGGCAGGAAATCCATAACAATAGCAGTCGTTGGTACCCTTTACTCGTTCGACGACAGCCAATCCGTCTTTCGTCATCTCTTTCCGAACCGTTTCAATTGCACCAAAGCCGAGTATTCTGTATCCGTCGTTGTCCTTTTTAAAGTATCCGATACTGCCTTCGTTTCTGCCCTTTGAGATGCTCATCGCCGATTCCTCTCCGAGCAGAGTATCTTCAATCGTTTCATAACGGTAGTTTGTATATCGAAACGCCTGTTCCGGCGTATCAAAGCGAAGAAAGAAGGATTCCGGCGGGATGATAATCGATATGCAAACCAACACGAAAACAAGCACGGATACTATGATTTTTACCTGTCTTTTTTTACAAAACAGAATTGCTGATCCTGCACCCTAAAGAATGATCACAATTCGGATCAAATACCTCAAACCGTTCATCGTATAGTCCTCCTTTTCAGATCTTCGCTGTTTCTACCGGATAAACCCGAGCCAGAAGTCCAACGCGTTGTAGAGCATGTCGCCGGAACAGACCTGCACCGAGGCGTCGGTGCCGGAAACCGTGGCGTCGGTGAAGAGGTCGCTGGCTTTGGTCAGCACCAGTACCGGCACGATCTCGTAGTCGTCGCCGAAGATCACGTCGAGGTATTCGCAGTACTTCGCGCACTGATCGACCTCCTCCTGTTCGATCTTGTCCTTCATTTTGAATTCAAAGGAAAACGCGTACCGCTTCGTGACGAGCAGCACATCCGCGTAGATGCGGATATGCTTGGATTTTTTGATGCGCAGCTCAAAGACGATCTCCCAGTCGTTGCTGAGCTTTTCGGGATAGCCGAACTCTTTTAGATCGCGGAACAGATCCCGCATCGTCCGCCGCGCGTCCGTAAAGGAATGGAACAGCCCGCGCGTGTCGTTCAGATTCCGTCCGACGTTTTCGCAGCCGAGCTTCAGAAGCGCCAGAAAACGCTGTTCGTCCATTTCGAGGAATTCTTTGACCGACGAATAGAAGCCCGCGAACTCCGCAAGCCCGTAGTGCGGGCGCGTCTGCGGGATCTGCGCGTGCCAAAGGTACTCGTCGTCCTGCCAGCAAAGCTCCTTCATAAACGGCGACGCATACAGGAAATGATTGACCGTCGATGCGTCTGCGCGGACGGCGCGCGCGATATCCCGCGCCTTGACGCCTTCCTCGCTCTTTGCGATGCACATATAGATCTGCCGTTCGATCGGGTCTGCCTTTGCCATAGCCGTTCCTCCGTTTTCCGTATTGTACCACACCGGCAGGTCCTCCGCAAGCGCGGTTTCCATGCGGAAATCTTTTACAAGATATGGTTTTCCCGCTTGTATTTTCATACAAGATATTGTATAATAAAGAAAAAGCTTCGGAGGCGGGTATGCGCGTTTTTTGTACGGAGGAGCTGCATGCGGCGGGCGGCGACGGAACGTTCTATCTTGCAAAGGCGGAGGATGCGCTCGATTCGCTGATCGCGCGCTACGAAAACAGCGTACGGCTCATCTATCTCGATCCGCCGTTCCGCACGGGCGAGTCGTTCAAAATGAAGATCGGCAAGGGCAAGCAGGCGCAGACAGTCGTGCTTTATGAGGACAAGCTGGATGAGGAAAGCTATCTCCTCTGGCTCGAACGCATCCTTTTAGGCTGCCATAAGCTTTTGGATCCGCGCGGATCGATCTATCTGCACCTTGACTACCGCATGTCACACAAGGCGCGGATGCTTCTCGACAAGATCTTCGGCGAATCGAACTTCATGAACGAGATCATCTGGGCGTATCGCTCCGGCGGACGCGCCACACGCTGCTATCCGCGAAAGCACGACACGATCCTCTTCTACCGCAAATCCAAAAAGGTCCTGTTCAACATCAAGGCGGTGGGCACCCCTCGCGGACCGGAGCGCCGCAACCACATGAAGCGCTTCATCGACGAGGACGGCCGCATCGGCTTCTCGATCCGTTCGAACGGCAAGACCTACACCTATTATGAAGATTCGCTGATCTACCCCTCCGACGTCTGGTCGGACATCGAACATCTGCAGCAGAAGGACCGCGAGCGCACGGGATTCTTGACGCAAAAGCCGGAGGCGCTCCTAAAGCGCATCATTGCGGCTTCGTCCGAACCCGGCGATCTCGTGCTCGATCTGTTTTCGGGGAGCGGCACGACCGCGGCGGCAGCGACGCGGCTCGGACGCAGGTTCGTCGTCGTCGATCAAAGCCCCATCGCCTGCGCGCTTCTGCGGAGCCGCCAGCTCAATATCACAAGCGAACCGACGCTGACCGAGACCGCCGCGCATGCGCTCTCGATCCGGTATCCGGTCGACAAAACGCCCTGTCGGATCAACACCGAGCTTACCGCAAAGGGCGATCGCAAGTATGTTCAGATCAAAAAGACGTTCTTCTCCGCAAAGGAATCCGCGCCGATGTACGCCGCGACCGGCTATGTGAACGGCTCGTGCTTCCATGCGGTCCATACGAACTGCGCGCCGAAGCTGCCGATCCAGCTTCCGCTACCCAAGGAACACATCCCCGTGCTGCACGTCGTCGGCGTGCACGGCGAGCAGGCGTTCTTTACGTTGGAATAATCGAAAGCATCAAAAGAGCAGGCTGTCGGGAAGGTGGGCAGAATCCTCGTTTTCGCGACGGAGCTATACATGGCACGCGCGAGAAACGCGCGAACATCCGCTGTAACGAAGCGCACCGGAGTGGAAAGTATGCGACCGAGGATGGCGACGCGTGATCAAACGCGCGGCGTCACCGCTGTAACGGAGCGAAGCGAAGTGGTTCAGAAAACACGGATAGTTTGCGGCGAACCAATAAAAAGAAAAGGCGGTTTTACGCCTTTTCATCCGACAAGCATTCCTATATAACTCCTCGCCGCAAATGGTCTGACCCCTTTTACGGCAGACTGAAGCAGGAGGTTTTCGCCTCCTGTTTTTGCTTACTTGAAGATGTCCTTTAGGGGACGTTTTTTGTTTTTCTGCACGACCGGACGGCCCTCCAAAGCGGCAAGCTGCTCCAGAAGCTCTTTTGCCTGCTGGGTGACCTTTCGCGGCACCTCGACGTTGACCGTAACAAACAGATCGCCCTTGCCCTGCTGCTGCAGCCGCTGGATGCCCTGCTCGCGCAGGCGGAACGTGGTGCCGATCTGCGTGCCTGCCGGAACGTTGTACTTGATCTGACCCGTCAGCGTCGGAACCGTGATCTCGCCGCCGAGCACCGCCGTCGTGTACGGAATGTTCATAGTGAGCATCAGATCGCTGCCGCGCCGCACAAACTGGGAATGCGTGCGCACGGAGATCGTGACGTACAGGTTCCCGCGCGGACCGCCCTTGTAGCCGGCGTCGCCCTCGTTGCGCATGTTGATCGTCTGTCCGTCGTCGATGCCCGCCGGGATCTTCAGCGAAAGGCGCTTGAGCTTTCTGACACGGCCCTTGCCGCGGCATTCCGCGCACGGTTCGGAGATGATCTTGCCGGTCCCGCGGCACGCGGAGCACGGCCGTGTGATCGTCGTCGCGCCGAACAGCGTGTTCTGCTGCATCCGCACCTGCCCCGTGCCTTTGCACGTCTGACAGCGCTGCGGCTGCGTACCGGGCTTTGCGCCGGAGCCGTTGCACACGTCGCAGACCTCTTCGCGCGTGACGCTGATCTCCTTCTCCGTGCCGAACGCGGCCTCCTCAAAGGACAGTGTCAGATTGTAGCGGATGTCGTCGCCGGTCATCGGCGCGTTGCGACTCTGCGTCTGCGCGCCGAAGCCGCCGAAGATCGTGCTGAAGATGTCGCCGAAGCCGTCGAAGCCCGTCGCGCCGGTGAACGGGTTGCCACCGCCCATCGTCGGATCGAACGCCGCATGCCCGAACTGGTCGTATTTCGACCGCTTTTCGGGATCGGACAGCACTTCATACGCCTCGTTCAGCTCCTTGAACTCCGCTTCCTTTGCGGCATCGCCCGGATGCAGATCGGGGTGACAGGTCTTTGCTTTTTTGCGGAACGCGCTTTTGATGTCCGCATCCGAGGCGTTTTTCTCGACCCCGAGCACCTCGTAGTAATCACGTTTGTTTTCCACTACCGTACCTCACGATCGGGCAAGCGTACACTTGCCCGATCCGTTCCCTGTGAAAGTGTTGATTCTCAGTCGACGACCGTGTAATCCGCGTCGACCACATTGTCCTTCGGCTGCTGACCGGCGTTCGGATTCGGCTCCGCGCCGGGCTGCTGCTGTTGCTGTGCCGCCTGCTGATAGATCTTGCCGAAGACCTCATAGCTCACGTTCGTGCACTTCTCCGTCTCCGCCTTGATCTTCGCGTCGTCGGTGCCTTCAAGCGCCTTCTTGAGGTCCGCGACCGCCGCTTCGACCTTCGCCTTGTCGCCCGCGTCGATCTTGTCGCCGAGCTCGCGGAGCGTCTTTTCGGTCGTGTAGACGAGCTGATCCGCATGGTTGCGGTTCTCCGCCGCTTCCTTGCGCTGCTTATCCTCCGCCGCGTAGCGCTCCGCTTCCGCGACTGCCTTCTTGATCTCGTCCTCGTTGAGGTTCGTGGACGCGGTGATCGTTACCTGCTGCTGGTTGCCCGTGCCGAGGTCCTTTGCGGAGACGTGTACGATGCCGTTCGCGTCGATGTCGAACGTGACTTCGATCTGCGGTACGCCTCTGGGTGCCGGCGCGATGCCCGCAAGCTGGAATCTGCCGAGGCTCTTGTTGTACTGCGCCATTTCACGCTCGCCCTGCAGCACGTGGACTTCAACGCTCGTCTGTCCGTCCGCCGCGGTCGAGAAGATCTGACTCTTCTTGGTCGGGATGGTCGTGTTGCGCTCGATGAGGCGCGTGAACACGCCGCCGACGGTCTCGATGCCGAGCGACAAAGGCGTGACGTCGAGGAGCAGGATGTCCTTGACCTCGCCGCCGAGTACGCCGCCCTGGATCGCCGCGCCGATCGCGACGCATTCGTCGGGGTTGATGCCCTTGAACGGCTCTTTGCCGGTGATGTTCTTGACCATCTCCTGGACCGCCGGGATACGGGACGAACCGCCGACGAGGATGACCTTGTTGATGTCGCTGTTACTTAGCCCTGCATCCGCCATCGCCTTCTGAACGCAGACGCGCGTCTTGTCGACGAGGTCCGCGGTCAGCTCGTTGAACTTTGCGCGGGTGATCGTGCAGTCGAGGTGCAGCGGGCCTGCCGGTCCCTGCGTGATGAACGGGATGTTCACGTTGCTCTGGGTCATGCCGGATAGTTCGATCTTCGCCTTCTCCGCCGCTTCCTTCAATCTCTGCAGCGCCATCTTGTCCTTGCGGAGATCAATGCCGTTGTTGCGCAGGAAGTCGGACGCGATGTAGTCGATCAGTCTCTGGTCGAAGTCGTCGCCGCCGAGACGGTTGTTGCCCGCGGTCGCCAGTACTTCGAAGACGCCGTCGCCGATTTCGAGGATCGAGACGTCGAACGTGCCGCCGCCGAGGTCGTAGACCAGGATCTTCTGGTTCGTTTCCTTATCAAGGCCGTAAGCAAGCGACGCAGCCGTCGGCTCGTTGATGATACGAAGCACTTCGAGGCCCGCAATGCGACCCGCATCCTTCGTTGCCTGACGCTGACTGTCGGTGAAGTACGCCGGAACGGTGATGACCGCCTGCGTGACGGTCTCGCCGAGGTACGCCTCCGCGTCCTGCTTCAGCTTCTGCAGGATCATCGCCGAGATCTCCTGCGGCGTGTAATCCTTGTCGTCGATGTGGACCTTGTAGGACGAGCCCATCTCACGCTTGATCGAGGAGACGGTCCGGTCCGGATTCGTGATCGCCTGACGCTTTGCGATGGAGCCGACGAGACGCTCGTTGCCCTTGAACGCAACGACGGACGGGGTGGTTCTTGCGCCTTCCGCGTTGGGGATGACGACGGGATCGCCGCCCTCAAGGATCGCGACGCAGGAATTGGTGGTGCCCAGGTCAATACCGATGATCTTACTCATATGTTTATACCTCCGAGTTCTTTGAAGATTTTTCTTTTTATTTTATGCAAACAAGCGTAAACCTTGTTGTTGCCTTATTCGCTGACCTTCACCATGCTGTGGCGAATGATCTTTTCCTTTACCTTGTAGCCCTTCTGGAAGGTCTGCACGATGTTGCCGCTCTCCATGCCTTCGACCGCTTCGGTCATCACCGCATTGTGCAGTTCGGGATCGAACGCGCCGTCCGACGGGATCTCCTCGAGTCCTTCCTTTTTGAGGATCTCGGCGAATTTCTTATGGACGAGCTTCACGCCGTCCGCCCAGCCGTCCGCGCTCGGATCGCTCTCCGCAACCCGGTCGAAATCGTCCAGCACCGGCAGCAGCGATTTGATGCAGTCTCGCTTGCCCTCGTCGTAGCTGTCCGCGCGGACCGTTGCGTTTCGTTTGCGGTAGTTGTCGAAATCCGCCTGATTGCGCTGCAGAAGCGCGATCGTGTCGTCCAGCTTTTTCTGCAGCTCGTCAATGTGCTTCTTGACCGTTTCAAGCTCCTCCTGCGTCATTGTGACGACTTCGGGGACCTGCTCTTCGGTCTGCTGCTCCTCCGCGATCTCTTCGGTCGCTTCGGGCTTCTTTTCCGCTTCATGCGGCTTGTTCTTCTTGGAAGCCAAGTTCCTACTCCTCCTTCAAAAACGATTGTAACACCGTACCGAGATTGGTCTGTACATTCTTCAGGATCGAAAGCACCCTCGCGTAGTCCATGCGGGTCGGTCCGATCACGCCGAAGCTGCCGACCGGCGTTCCGTTCACGCGATAGCTCGCGGTGACCACGCTGCAGTCCTGAAAGCCCTCCTGTTCGTTCTCGCTGCCGATCGTGACCGTGAACTCCATGTTGGACGCCTTCTTCAGCATCCGATACATATCGTCCTTTTGCTCGACCGTTGCAAGGAACGTCTTCGCCTTACTGACGTCGCTGTATTCCGGGTACTCGAGCATGTTCGTCGCGCCGGAAAGCTCGACCATACGCCGGTCGCTCGACTGATTCTCGCAAAGCGCGGAAAGCAGCGATTCGACGAAATCCGCACGGGCGGAAAGCTCGCCGCCGAACTCACGCACGAGCTTCGACGAGACCGTGGACATCCGACAGCCCGAAAACCTTGCCGTGATCGCCTTAGAGATGCGGTCCAGCTCCTCCGGTCCGATGTCCTCCGGGACGTCGATCACCGTGTTCTGGGACACGCCCGCGTCGGTGACGACGACCGCCAGCGCCTTGCCGATCGTCAGCGGAATGAGCTGCAGATGGCGGAGCCGGTTCACGCCGATGTCCGGCATCATCACGACCGCCGTGTAGTGCGTGATCTCCGAAAGCGCTTTTGCCGTGGAACGCAGCACTGCGTCGACGCCGTGGACGTGCTCGCGGAAGTACCCGTACAGGAGCTTCGATTCCTCATCCGAAAGGTGCGCGCGCTGCATCATCTGATCGACGTACAGGCGATATGCCTTCTCGGAGGGGATGCGTCCCGCGCTCGTGTGCGGCTGGGCGAGGTAGCCGAGCGTTTCGAGGTCCGCCATCTCGTTGCGGATCGTCGCGGACGACCATTTCATGCCGCCCCGGCTCAACGCTTTGGAGCCCACCGGGCTAGCCGAAAGAATGTACTCATCAACGATCGCACGCAGGATCTGCAGCTTTCTTTGATCCAGTTCCATGCGATCGTCTCCTTTCCTTTAGCACTCCGTTTGTTCGAGTGCTAATCACTATGCATAAGATACCACTATCATGCACAATAGTCAAGTGAACTTCGGGGCAACAATGTGAAACAAAAGTGAAATCTCGTCGGAGCGTGCTCAACTCTGTTCACGACGATGCTTGTGACAGCATCCGTATCATCCGTTTCGCGAAAGCATTGTCGTTCACCCGTTTCGCCGCCCCTCCTCTCCGCAAAAGGTCGCGCTCGGTACGCCTGTTCATTTGTAAACGCATTCACAACGGCGTACTGTCGCTACCAACCTTTTGCGGCTTTTCACAAGGAAACCTCATCCACCGCAAGCGGTCCCCCTTCCCCATGCTGTACGCATGGGAAGGCTTTTGGATGCGTGCAAAGAGGCTTCTCCCCCTTTAGGGTGGAGAAGTTGTCAACGAAGTTGACTGATAAGGGGGCGTATCTTGATTTTTTCCTCCGTCATTTGATAAAATTGCCGCATGCATCCGACAATTCGGCGTCCCCGATTGTATGTATAGTGAAAGGAGGGCAAGGCAATATGAAAAATCCTTTGTTGCGTACGGACAAAGAGATTACGGAGCTCTATGCGCGCCATAAAAGCACGGTCTACCGTGTCTGCTTTGCTTACCTCAAAAACCCCGCCGATACCGAGGACGCCGTTTCGGAGACCTTTTTCCGGCTGATCAAGAGCGCTCCCGCGTTCGAGAGTGCAAAACACGAAAAGGCATGGCTCATCCGCACCGCGTCGAACGTGTGCAAAAACCAGTTGAAGCATTGGTGGCGAAGGCGTGAGGACATCGAGCGTTTTTATGATCTTCCCGACAGGGAAAGGATCGAAACAAACGATGTTCTGGAAGCTGTCCTGGCGCTTCCGGACCGGTACAAAGCCGCGGTGTATCTGTATTATTACGAGGGCTATACCGGCGCAGAGATCGCAGGGATTTTGAAGCAGCCACAGTCGACCGTCCGTAATCATCTGCGCGAGGCGCGCGCGATCCTCAAAGAAAGGTTAGGTGATGTTTTCGATGAAGAATGATCTTGTCATTGCTGCATGGAACGCGATCGAACCGAACGATTCGCAGGATGCGCGGATCCTGTCCGCGATTCTTTCGGCGAACCGTTCCGAACGCAAAAGAAAGGAGAAAACGATGCTGCATACTAAAAAGCTTCTGATCCCTGCCGTCTGTCTGGTGCTGCTAGCCGTCGTCGGCATTGTGGGGATCCGACTGAACTGGTTTACCGCAAGCCGGGAGCCAATAGAAGCGGAAAGCGAAGGCGCCCCGGTCAACGACACGGAATGCAAAGTGCCGAACCCCATTCTGGATGAAGAACTCGATGCCGCGTTCGGATACCTGTTCCCGACCGAGATCGAAGAAGGGTATGCTCTGACTGAGGACGGCTTCAATTTATACAGCGACGGCGCCGACGCGCTTCACGCCGAGCGTCGCGTATTGAAGGCAACCTATTACAACGAAGAATTGGACGATACACTGCTCATACAAGTCGCGCCGAGCGCCTATTTCGGCGGATACCTCAAAAACATGCCTTACGGCGTCGTGCAATACGGAGACCCGCAGACCGACGGGACACGGTCCTCCATGATCTTTTTCGAGAACGACGGGATCACGATCCTATACCAGTTCGGAAAAACGGATATCGCCGCATTGGACGCGGAAGCCGCCGAACGCTTCTACGCCATGGTCCACTCGGCAAGATACTTCTACCGTATCTCCCCCGCCGAAAGCGAGGAAAACGACGAAATAGATATTGACGGATGATACGCCGCATTATGATAGCAGCCGCCCGGTCGGACGGCTGTTGTTTTTATCGCAAAAAGTCGATTAAGCGGCGTTCGCGGAAATCGCGCAGGACAGAATCGAGATGGTCCATGCCAAGCGGCGTCAGGCGCAGACAGGCGGGATCGGAATGATCCCAGAAGCCGAAGCGATCGTTCTTGTCGTAGGCTTCCTTATAGGTCTCGATCACGTCGCAGCCGAAGCGGTCGAAAAACGCCTTGCGGTCGATGCCGGATGTTAAGCGCAGGCCGAGCATCACGGACTCGAACATCTGCTCGAAGGTGTTCGTGAGGATGTGCTCCGCGCGCGGAAGCCTGCCCTTATCGAGCTTTTTGAGATACGCCGGAATGCTGCTTTCATTTGAAAACCGCACCCAAAAGCCGTCCTCGACCATCGAGGAATGCGCGGCAACGCCGAGCCCCAGATACGGCTCGTTGTGCCAGTAAATGAGGTTGTGGCGGCATTCGAAGCCCGGCTTTGCAAAGTTAGAAACCTCATAGCGGTGATAGCCGAGCTCATCGAGCAGCGCCATGCCCGCGTCCTCCATGTCCGCGACGGCGTCCGGATCGGGCAGCGTTTCGCGCCCGGCAATTACGTCGTCATAAAGCGGCGTACCCTCTTCGAGGATCAGCGAATACGCGGAGATATGCGTGGGCTCGAGCGCAGCGACGGTGCGGATCGCGTCGAGATAATCCGCTTGCGTTTGCCCCGGCAGTCCGTGCATCAGGTCGATGTTGATATTCGCAAAGCCCGCGTCACGCGCGGCAGAATAGGTTGCAAGAAATTCCTCGTAGGTATGCACGCGCCCGATGCGGGATAGAAGCGCATTCTGCGTCGCCTGCAGACCGATCGAAAGGCGGTTGAAGCCCGCGTCGCGCAGCCTTTTCAAACCGTCGAACCCGATCGTTTTCGGGTTGCATTCAATCGAGATCTCCGCGTCCGGCTCGACCGGAAACGCGGTTCTGATCGCATCGAGGATCGCGCAAAGGTCCTCCGCGGGCAGGATCGTCGGCGTGCCCCCGCCGAAGAACACGGTTTTCACGCGCGCGTCCGGGTATTTTGCCCGGGACAGCGCGATCTCCTGTTCCAAGGCAGAGCGATACCGCCCCGCGGTTTCGTCGATCGGGATCGAACAGAAATCGCAGTAGCGGCATTTCCGGATACAGTATGGGATATGTACGTAGACGCCGATCATCCGTTGATGCGCAGCACGCTCATAAAGGCGTCGCTCGGCACGGCGACGGAGCCGACCTGCCGCATGCGCTTCTTGCCTTCCTTCTGCTTCTCCAAAAGCTTCTTTTTGCGCGTGATGTCGCCGCCGTAGCACTTCGCCAGAACGTCCTTGCGGACCGCCTTGACCGTCTCGCGGGCGATGATCTTGCTGCCGATCGCCGCCTGGATCGGGATCTCGAACTGCTGACGCGGAATGACGTCCTTGAGCTTTTCGGCAACGGCGCGGCCCTTCGCATACGCGCGATCCTTATGCACGATCGTGGTCAGCGCGTCGCACATCTCCCCGTTTAAGAGGAAGTCGAGCCGCACGAGATCGCTCTTTGCGTAGCCCGAAAGCTCGTAGTCGAACGAGGCATAGCCGCGGCTTCTGGATTTCAGGCTGTCGAAGAAGTCGTAGATGATCTCGTTCAGCGGCAGGATATAGTGCAGGTTCACGCGGTCCGCCTCGATGTACTGCATATCGACGAACGTACCGCGGTTGTTCTGACAGAGCTCCATGATCGTGCCGACATACTCGGACGGGGTCATGATCGTGGCTTTCACGATCGGCTCCTCCATGTAGTCGATCTCCGCCGCGTTCGGCAGGTTGGAGGGGTTGTCGATGACGATCCTCTGTCCGTCGAGCGTATAAACGTGGTACACGACCGACGGCGCTGTGGTGACGAGGTCGAGGTCGAACTCGCGCTCGAGCCGTTCGGTGATGATCTCCATGTGCAATAGGCCGAGGAACCCGCAGCGGAAGCCGTAGCCCAGCGCGGCGGACGTCTCGTGCTCGTAGCTTAAAGACGCGTCGTTCAGCTTCAGCTTGTCGAGCGCCTCCTTGAGATCGTCGTAGTGCGCGCCGTCCGCGGGGTACACGCCGCAGAAGACCATCGAGTTCGCCTGCTTGTAGCCGGGCAGCGCATCCTTGGCAGGGCGTCCCGCTTCGGTGATCGTGTCGCCGACCTTCGTTTCCGCGACGCTCTTGATCGACGCGGCAATATAGCCGACCTCGCCCGCGGTCAGGGAATCCACCGGCTTCCACGTCGGCGCAAACACGCCGACCTCGGTGACGTCGAATTCGCTGCCGCTCGCCATCATACGGATGCGCGTGCCGGGCTTCACGGTGCCGTCGAACACGCGCACGTAGGACAGCGCGCCCTTGTAGTTGTCGTAAAGGCAGTCGAAGATCAGCGCTTTCAGCGGCGCGTCCGGATCGCCGGTCGGCGCGGGGACGGTGTCGACGATGCGCGAAAGGACCTCGCCGACGTTCTCTCCCGTCTTTGCCGAAATACACGGCGCGTCCTCGGCGGGAATGCCGATGACGTCCTCGATCTCCTTCTTGACGCGCTCGGGCTCGGCGCTCGGCAGATCGACCTTGTTGATGACCGGGAGCACTTCAAGCCCGTTGTCGACCGCGAGGTAGACGTTTGCAAGCGTCTGCGCCTCGATGCCCTGCGTCGCGTCGACGACCAGCACCGCGCCTTCGCACGCCGCAAGCGCTCTCGATACCTCGTAATTAAAGTCGACGTGGCCCGGCGTGTCGATCAGGTTGAACATATAGGTCTTGCCGTCGGTATGGTGATAGAACATGCGCACGGCGCTCGCTTTGATCGTGATGCCGCGCTCGCGTTCGATGTCCATGGAATCCAGAAGCTGCTCCTCCATGTCGCGCTTGGCGACGGTGTCGGTCAGCTCCATCATGCGGTCCGCGAGCGTGCTCTTGCCGTGGTCGATGTGCGCAATGATCGAAAAATTGCGAATGAGGTTGGGATCGAAATTCATAAAAGTCCTCCGGAATGGTACGGCGTGCCGACGCCGTCTCCATAAGTACTCATTATTGTACATTACCGTTGCCAAAATTGCAAGAAGTGTGATACAATCGAAACAAGCAAGATTCGGAGGTGGACACATGCAATACGATCTCAATGCCGTCGCAAAGCGTCTCAACGAACGCGGCTTCCTCACAGACGTCTGCAAAACGCCCGAGGAGGCGAAGGAACTGATTCTGAACTACATCGGCGACCGCTCCGTCGGCATCGCGGGCTCGGCGACTGTGCGCGATCTCGGGCTCTATGAAGCGCTGACCGAGCGCGGCAACACGGTCTGGTGGCACTGGAAGGTCGAAAAGCCGCAGGTTGAGCAGACGCGCATCAACGCGATCGCCGCGGACGTGTATCTGTGCTCTTCGAATGCGATCACCGAGGACGGACGGCTCATCAACATCGACGGCACCGGCAACCGCCTTGCGGGCATGATCTACGGGCCGAAGACGGTCATCCTCGCGGTCGGCAGAAACAAGCTCGTCAAGGACTACGACGAAGCGATCGCGCGGATCAAGCGCGACGCCTGCGGGCCGAACGCGCGGCGGCAAGGTTTCAAAACGCCTTGCTCGATCGACAACGTCTGCCGCGACTGCCGCCCGCCGGTGCGTATGTGCAACGTGACCGCGATCACGGAATACCCGTCGCGCCGCCATCAGGCGTTCCGCATCGTGCTGATCGACGAGGATATGGGCTTATGACGATCAACGAGTATCAGAAGCTTGCCATGACGACCCTGAACCCGGCGCTTTCCGAAAAGGAAGTTCTGCTGAACGGCGTCATGGGGCTTTGCGGCGAATCGGGCGAGGCAATCGACCTCGTCAAGAAATGGATGATGCAGGGACACGAGCTCGACAAGGCGCATCTTGCAAAGGAGCTCGGCGACGTCGCGTGGTACCTTGCCGAGACCGCGACCGCGATCGGCTACGACCTGGAAACCATCCTGCAGAATAACATTGACAAGCTGAAAGCCCGCTATCCCGAAGGCTTCACCGCCGATCGCTCAATGCACAGAAAAAACGGAGACGAATAACGCCTCCGTTTCATGCCCTGTCGGGCAAGTGATATCTGTCTCAAACAGGTGATATCCGCTGCGCGGGTGATATCGCCCTGCGGGCGGTGATATATTCCCTTCGGGAATGTTCAGGATGATTCTCCTCGCGGAGAATCTCTTTTTTTGCGCGGGAAGCTATGGTGCGTTCTTGCCCTCCCTGTGTAAGGGAGGGTGGGTTTTGCAAAGCAAAAGCCGGAAGGGTTGTTGCCTACGCGCACCTCATCCACAGGAGAGCCAGGATGTCATCCGTGATTCTCCATCGGAGAATCTTCCTTCACATGCTCGAAGAGCATTTTTCACCCGCCGAAGGCGGTTATCATTGTGGCAAGCCGCTCAATAGCCTTTTGTCGGATCGATAATACTGCCGTCGACGGCGTTGATCACGTACAGCAGCGTATAATCCTCCGGATCGCGCAGGGAGCCGTCCTTCTCCCTCCGCTGCGCGGTCCCGTACAGGCAGTAGGTCGGAACGAGCAGACCGCGTCCGAGCTCATTCTGCTCCAGCACGCGCCAGAGCCCGAGCTCGATCCGGTCGACGTTGACGACACAGCCGTTGCCGCCGTCGCTTTCCCATGTCGGGTGCGGGTACTGCACGGGGAAGCGGGTTTTGATGATCTCCCCGATCCGTTCAAACGGCAGCAGCGCCGCGGCGTCCATCAATGTATCGAGGACCGTGAGCTTGCCGTTCCAATCGACGCTGAATATACCTTTGTCGTCGATCTCCACGATGATATATTCGTACGCCCATGTCGGTACATAGGTGCGGGCAAAGAGGTCTTCCCCGCTTTTCCAGATATTGCGCGTCGAACAGCATAAAACGCCGTTTACCTTTCGCATGCAAAGGATCTGATACGCATACTGCGAGGGATCCGGCTTATAATTTCTGGGGGAACGGTCGTCCCAAAGCGTGATCTGCGTGACGCCGAACTCGTCCGAAAGCCCCGCCTCCCGCAGAAACGCTTCCGTCATTTCGACGGCTTCGGCGGGCGTCGTTCCGATGAACTGCGCGGCTTCTTCGGGAAGCGGATCGCTGCGCGAAAGCTCGATCGCAAGGTTGCCGAGGGTATGCCCGCAGGACATAGCGTCACTCCATCTCAAATAACTCATGCTTGCGTTTTTGTCGACCGGGATCACGCCCCATTCGCCGTGTCCATCGTCCACGACGATCGCTTCCTCGTTATCGGTGTCGTTTTTCAGGTGAAAGGTGACGCTGCGCCGCGGATCCTCCGCGTTGTTTCCCGCCATGATCCCAGTGCGTGTCGCCGTCGCGTCTGTGCCGTCCATGCTGACCATGATGGTGTACAGCGTGCCGTCGCACGGGATCCTTTCGTTCCGGTCGGGTTCATCCGGCGCGTCCCGGTACTGCTCCTGCAAAGCGGCAATCGCCTCACGCGTTTCCGTCTCGGTCGCGTACTGCTGATCGTCGTTCTTGCCGTCGAGCCAGTCGACCAGATCCTGTATCTCCGCGGCGATCTCGGATTTGGTACGCTTATGCTGTCCTTCGTCGGCGATGCAGTACATCGTCTCGTCCTTGATGAGCGCGTTCCAAAGCTGCGTTGTAAGCTTCTGATCAAACCTGCCCGCCTTCACCCGCACAATCGGCATCGACGCGTCAGGTACCAGAATCGGCGCGTCGATCGAGATTTTAATCGCGCCGTCCGTGCTCTCCGTTTCCATCTCCAATCGCTCCGGGATCCCGTAGATCATATGCAAATCATACGTTTGGATCGCTTTTCCCTCCGTGCCGCCCGCCACGGCAACGGTGTCGACGCCCTCGCCCCGCGCCATGTCGAGCATCTCCCGCTGATCGCCCTTGTTCACCACAAACTCCGTCTCCGGCGTGGGCTGACATGCACAAAGCAGCAGCGCTGCAAACAATACAATGATGATTCGTTTCATAGTTGACTCCTTTCTTTCGGGGCGTTTCGCTATTCTTGGCTCCTCTGTACAATGGGAGCCGTCGAGCGAAGCGAGACTGAGGGGTTGTAAAGCCGAGTTGCGCAGTCAACAACCCTCCCGGCTCGTTCCTCGCCACCCTCCCTTGCACAGGGAGGGCAAGAAACACGCTTGCGAATCGCAGCGGGCGACAGTCCCGGCGCCCCGTTCAATCCAAAATTCTCCATCGGAGAATCCACCTTCACATGCTCAAAGAGCATATATCACCCGCGCAGCGGATATCACATCCCGAAGGGATATATCACGTTCCGCGAATTCGGAACATATCACTGCGGCTGCGTCGCTGACGGCGCACAGCGTCGTCAATACCCCTTCTCCGGATCGATCACGCTTCCGTCGACCGCATTGATCACAAACAACAGATCGTTGTATTCCATACGCGGTGTTTCATCCTGATACCGCGTTCCTTTCAGCGTGCCATAGAAGCAATACGCGGGGACCAACAGTCCCTGTCCGAGCTTGTCCTGTTCGGCGATACGCCAGAGTCCCAGCGTAATGCGGTCGATCGAAAGTTCCGTTGCCGGCAGCGCGGGCGGGTTTTCCGCTGTCTCCAACAGTCGATTCACGTCCTCGACGTATGACAGCGGCAGCCGGTTTTCGACGATCGTTTGAATCTCATCAAACGGTTTCAGGTTGCTGAACGGCGTAAGCGTATCGGCGACAGACAGCGGTGTGCCCCAGCCGAACCAATAGATCCCGTCATCGTCAAGATAGAACAGCATGTTTTCATACGACCAGCTCGGCGCATAGGCGGTCTTGGTGCTCTCCCCGCCGCGGCTTTCGCGTACGTTCGCCTCGGAAACACAGCACGGCGCGCCGGACACCGTCCGCACACACTCGATGTGATAGGCGTAATGCGTGGGCTTCGGGACCGTTCCGTCCCCGTACCGATCGTACAGCGCGCCCGCGTTGTTCTCAAGCCGGATATAAGCGATCGTGAAGTCGTCGGAAAGTCCCGCCTGCGTAAGGAACGCGCGTACCTTGTCCGCGGCTTCCTTCGGCGGATAGGACAGGCACTTCTTTGCCTCCTCCCTAAGCGAATCGTCCTCCGAAACGGCGATCCCGCGCGGAATAAACAGCGGTCCCGATCCGGTATTCACGTCAATTACCGGAGAACTGCGCCGATAGAGCAGCGTCGCGCGCTTGTCGTTCTGGATCACGTTCCAGCCGCCGTCGACATGCTCGTAGATCGGCTCGTCACTGTCGATGGGATTGTTCACTTCGAAGCGGACGCTGCCGTCCCCGGAGATTGCCCAAAGGCCGAGCCTTGTCGTTACATCCGGCTTGTCGGAGAACCCGACGCCGCGCCGCCGCAGCGTGCCGTCCACGCGTTTCGCGTCCTTCGGCGCAGCATCCTCGGCAGCGTTGTATTCCGCCTGCAGGTCTGCGATCTCCTCCAACACCTCATCGGCGGACGCGTACAGCTTCGCTTTCATCAATTCGGGATCGTCCAACAGAGAATAGAGATATTCGAGCTCCTCCTTGATCCGTGTCCTGCGGTTCAGGTTCTCTTCGTCGACGATCTCGAACATCGGCGTATCTCCGATCAGCACGTTCCAGATGCGCATGACGGTCTCCTGATCGAAATCCTTTGCGAACACGCGCACGATCGGCAGCGGCGCGGTCGGGACCTCGATCGGCGCGTCGATGCGGACGGTCACCTTGCCCTCCCGGTCAGAGAATGAATCGCTCCATCGTCCCGGGATCCCGTACATCGCGCGATAGTCCAACGACTGCGATCCCTTTTCATCTTCAATACCGACAGCCGTCACAACGTCGGTCCCATTGCCCTTCGCCATATCGATCATAGCGCTCTGATCGCCCTTGTTCACCACAAACTCCGTCTCCGGCGTCGGCTGACAGGCAGCAAGCAAAAGCCCCGCAAGCAATACAATGATGATCCGTTTCATACTATTCTCCTTTCGTCCCTAAACAGATGCTATCACGCGGATGCAACAGAATTGCGGAATTTGTATGGCTGAATTGTTGCAGAACCGTCATATTTTGATGAAATGCGCCGGAGGGAACCCCCTCCGGCGCTGTTTTGGGTTCAGTTGATTGAAATTCCCTCATACGGGACGCCAACAAACGCATATGCGTCCGCGGGATCGACGGTGAATGTGAAGTTGTAGGTTCCTACAAGTTCGCGTTCACCCTGCTTGTTGAGATCGTAAACGTCCCAATCCTTGATTTCGATCGTGATCGGTCCGTCGTACATGTCAAGCCTTGCGGGCGCTTTGAGCGACAGATCGTGCGTGATGTGACGCGTCTTTTCCATGCTGTAAGTGCCGATGATGTCCGCGATCTGTTCATCGCTGAGGCGGAACGGCTCCTCGGTCCAGTTCCAGTCCTTATTGAAGGTGCGCTCCGCTTTTTCGCCGTTTAACAGGATTTCTTTGGGATACGTTTCCCAGATCATGACCTCGCATGCAAGGTTCTTTGCACAATAGCAGATCGAAAGACTGCCGTCCTGCCCAAACGCAACGCGGCGGATCGAGACCGGCACGCCGTTCTGTTCGTCGCTGACGCCTTCGACGTCGATGACATCATACCGGCTGTGGCTGATGACCTCGCGAATCGCTTCCTCCGTACGGTTCGATGCAATCGGCGTATACCACGCGTCGCGCTCGGCGTCGTCCTTCGGCAGCGTCACTTCGCCGGTGTTGAGATCGTAGCGGAAGACAAAGACCTCCTCTTCGTATTCCTCCGGCGCAGTCCAGCCCTCGCCATCCGGCGCTTTTGTGTATCTGCCGGAAAGTTCTACGCAGGCGACGGTCACAACGTCGTTCATATGCTTGCGGTTTACATAAAACGGCAGGCGCATCAGATTCGTTTCCCAATGATAGTCCTCCGCCCACGTTACGGCGACGCGCTCCTCCTTCACGAGATAACCGTCGAGACAGAAGTACTGGAACGCGCTTGAGCCCTCTCCGCCGTACTTGCCCGTCCAGTTGTTGGTGAAGCCTAGAAGAATCCCGTCTTCGTCGGCGGCAACGTCATGGAACGTCGTGAACGCAACCGTCTTTTCAAGCGGCGTCGCTTCCTCCGGCAGCGGGCTTAAAGCCGCCTGCTGCACGGCGTCGGATTTCTCCGTCTCCTCCATGATCATTCTTGTCAGTCGGTCGATCTCCGCCTCGCGCATTTCATCTGTGAAGTCATAGACAAACGGGATGCGGAACGAGCCGATCTCACCGGTGCGGCCGCCCTGCTTATCATAGCGGTACAGCGTGCCGAAAAGCGTCATTTTCGTGCCGTTTTCGATTTTGGGTAGGTCATGGAACTGCATGGCAAAGGCGTCGTCTTTATCGTACCCTGCCGCAACCGGATCGCCGTCCCAGAGATGCGGCGCATACGCCGTGCCGTCAATCTCCAGTCGAAAATCTACTGCGTCCGTGCCCACCGCGCAGAACGTGTCATACGTGTCCAGGATGCGCTGCGTCTGCAGATCCCCGTCAAGAAACGACGGATCGAAGGTGATGATCATGCCCGTTTTGTCGCTCACTGCAGCAAACGACAGGTCCAGCTCGTTGGCGTCGTCGACCGAGACTTGCCGGAGGGTCAGCGTGATATCGTCCAGCATAACGGTCTCGTCAATCGGAACCGGATAATCCCAAACAACGCTGTTCATACGGCGGATAGCTTCCGCTCGCGCTTCCTGATAGCGCTCATCCTCGGTCATTTCGATGCGCAGCTCGTTGTTTTCCTTCATTCTGCCGATGGTCGAAACGCCTACTGCTACCGCCGTGCCGATCGCAAGGACCAGGATCGCCGCCGCGATCAGGATCGCAAACGTGCGCCGTTTGATCGGCAGATGCACCGTCCTGCGCGGCGCTTCCTCTTTCGTTTCGTTCTGCAGCGTCCGTACCATGCGTTGTTTGAACGTGTCGGACGCCGTGATATCGTCATATCCTTTATAGAACTTGTTCATACGCTTCTCCTTCCATGATTGCTTTGAGCTTTTGTCTCGCCCTGCTCAGGCGGGAACGCGTCGTACCCTCGCGCTCGCCGAGGATCTTTGCGATCTCGGCCACCGTGTATTCCTCGTAGTAATAGAGATACACGGCGTCGCGGTCTTTTTCGGGAAGTTTTCTGACCGTGTCGAGAAGCTCATAGCTCTCCTCCGAATACGCCGCGGCGATCTCTTCTTTGAGCGGCACATTTGCACGCGACGCCTTTCTCGCTTCGTCGATGCAGATGCGGATCGCGGTTTTGATCAGCCAAGCCTTTTCGTGCTCGCGCGTTTCAAACCGCGGCTGCCGTTTCATCAGGCGCTCAAACGTAGTCTGTACGACGTCCTCCGCCTCCGCGATGCTGTTCATACGGTTCAGCGCGATGCGCATCAGCATATCGGAATAGGTCTCGACGATCCGCACGATCTCCCGATCCCGTATCGCCTGTTCGTTTCGTTTCTCCATCTGTTCTCCTTTCTCTCCGCAAAGTCCCATTCGGGTTTCGCCGGGTTCGGGCGCCCGCCCGTCGATGTCCCCTGCGGGATCGTCCGTGATTCATCACTCACCTATAAGACGAATGAAACGTGGATTTTGCTGCAATCATAAAAAAAAGAATCCGGGGGGAACCCAGCTCCCCCCGGATCATATCTGCTAAATGACTTATTCTTCGTCTTCCTCGTCGTCGGAGAAGGAGAAGATGCTGCGGCGCTTTTTCTTGGGTGCGGGACGCTCCTCTTCCTCTTCGTCGTCGTAATCGTCCTCGTCCTCGTCGACCTCCTCGATGCCGAGCATACGGGCAAAGAACCCTTTCTTACGGGGCTTCGGCTTCTCCTCTTCTTCCTCGTCCGCATAATCGGGCTCGGGTGCGGGACGCTGTGCAGGCGCCGGGGACCGCTTCAGCTTCGATACCGGTTCCTGACGGCGCGCCGGTTCCTGACGGCGGACCGGTTCGATCACCGGCATGGAAATCGGCGCGGGATCGGGTTCAGGCACGCGAAGCTCCGGCGACACGGGCTTCGGACGGACGTCCAGCTCCTCGCGGTTGCCGTTGATCATCTTCATATAATCGTTCAGATAGCGCTGCACATCCGCAAGGATGTCGTCCGCATACGCACGCGCACCGTTGCAGATGGAGTCCGCATTCTCCTCTGCAGCCTGGCGAAGATCGTCCGCGCGCTTCACTGCAGCCTGATAGACGGAGCTCTCGGAAACGAGGCCCTCGTATTCCGCGACTGCCTGACGGTAGACGTTTTCCGCCGCCTCCTGCGCCTGATCATGCAGCTCGTTCGCTTCCTTCTGCGCATCCGCGACGATCTGATCCGCCTGCTCGTTCGCGTCGCGAAGCGTGTTCTCCTTTTCCGCAATGATGCCGGAGGCTCTTCTGATGTCCTCGGGGATCGTCGCCTTGAGATCGTCGAGCAGCGCGAGCAGCTCTTCCTCGTCGATGATGCGACGGCTGCCTGCATTGCTGAATCTCGGTTTCGGGCTGTCCGCCACCAATTGTTCGATCTTCGAGAGGATGCTGAAGATCTTCATAGTCTGTACGCCGTTCATTTCTGCCTTGCCAACCTTTCCCGTAAATAATGATAATTGCACTGCGGAACCAATCCTTCGATGGATCCGCCCATTTCTCCGATTTCACGCACATTCGAGCTCGAAAGGAACGAATGCGCAGGGTTTGCCATGAAATACACCGTCCGGATCTCCGGATCCAGGTGCCGGTTCACAGCGTCGATTTGGAATTCGTATTCGAAATCCGTGATCGCCCGCAACCCTCTGATGATGTACTGCGCGCCGATCTGCTTTGCGAAATCGACGAGCAGCCCGCCGAACGAAGCCGCCTTAACGTTTGTCAACCCCTCGTCGACGATCATGCGCTCCAGCATTTCCAGCCGCTCCGCAACGGAGAACACCGGCTTCTTTGCGCTGTTGTTCAGCACCGCGACATATACGATGTCGAACAGTCCGGCGGCGTTCCGCAAAACGTCGAGATGCCCGACCGTGAACGGATCAAAGCTGCCCGGATACACGCCGATCTTCATTGCCTGTCCTCCTCGATGAGTGAATACCCGCATTTGCCGAACCGCTTGGTCCGTTTTACGCGGTAAACGCCCGGTACGTCCTGCGGTACAAGATCCGACGCATGCTCCAGGACCACAGTCCCGCCCGGCTTCATCAGCCGCCTTTCGAAGAGCAGCCGCACCGCGTTCTCGGAAAGTCCCTCCCGATACGGCGGATCCAGAAACGCCAGGTCGAACGACGCGCCTTCCTGTGTAAGCCGCTCGATCGCCGCCTCGTAGTCGAGATTCAGCGTTCTTGCGGCCTCCGAAAAGCCGAGCGTTTCGATGTTTTTGCGGATGATCCCGATACAATCCGGATTGCGGTCGTTCAGCACGGCGTGCTTTGCGCCGCGGCTTACGGCCTCCAGCCCGAGACTGCCGCTTCCCGCGAACAGATCCAGGACCTCCGCATACGGGATCCGAAACTGCAAAGACCCGAAGACGGCCTCCTTCACGCGGTCCAGCGTCGGCCGGGTTTCAAGGCCCTCGAGCGTTTCGAGTTTCCTTCCGCGGGCGACGCCCGCAATGATTCTGACCATAGAAACCCCTATATCTTGTATTGTCTATCCCATTTTAGCACCAAGGTATAGAAAATGCAATAGTTTTTGAACAAATTGTTAATATTTTTTCGATATAATATGTCCGGGTAAAATTTCGGTCAAATCCTGCCAAAAGAATTGACTTTTCCGGCTCATTCTTGTAGAATCAACTGCGGAAAAAGGGGGTATCAAAATGCTTCGCAGTACCCATGCGGTCATCCATTTGCCCGCATTGTTAAAGAATATCCGGTTTGCCAAGCGCAGGCTGAAGCCCGAAACGAAATTCATGGCCGTCATCAAAGCCAACGCATACGGGCACGGCATCACCACGGTCGGCGAATACCTCGAACAGTCCGGTCTTGTCGACATGCTGGCCGTCGCCATTCCCGAAGAAGGCACGCGTCTCAGAAACAGCGGCGTCACGCTGCCGATCCTGATCCTCGGCGTGACCGACTCCGATCACGTTCCCGTCGTTGTTGCCAAAGACCTCACCTCCGCCGTCTTTACCGCAAATCAGGTCCGTGCATTCGAACGCTGGGCGAAGATCTCCGGCAAGACCGCGCACGTGCACGTCAAGCTCGACACCGGGATGCACCGCATCGGCGTCACGGACGACGCAATGCTCGGCGAGCTACTGGACGCGTTCGACGAATGTCCCCACGTCTCCATGGACGGCGTGTTCACGCACTTTGCGAAATCCGAGGCCGATCCCGACTTCACGCATCTGCAGGCAAAGCGCTTCGACGCGTTTGTCGCCGAGATCCATGCACGCGGATATCATCCCATCGTGCACGCCGCAAACTCCGCGGCGACGCTCGATTTTCCGGAGCTGCAGTACGACATGGTCCGTTTCGGGATCGCGCTGTACGGCTACCATCCGGACCCGAAGCGCTCGGCAGGCAGCGGGCTGATGCCGGTGATGTCGCTCGTTACCTTCATCAGCAATCTGAAGACGATCCCCGCCGGCGAAGGCGTCAGCTACGGTCTCCGGTTTATCGCCTCCCGACCCACGCGCGTCGCAACGCTGCCCGTCGGCTACGGCGACGGCTACAAGCGCTGTCTTACCGGCAAGGCGGATGTGCTGATCGGCGGCATTCGCTGCCCGCAGATCGGAACGATCTGCATGGACCAGATGATGGTCGACGTGTCCGAGGTCCCGAACGTGAAGATCGGCGACGAAGCCGTGCTGATCGGACGGCAGGGCAACGAACAGATCACCGCAGACGAGCTTGCCGACAAGGCCGATACGATCTCCTACGAGATCCTGCTCTCCTTCTCCGACCGCGTTCCGCGCGTCTACGAAAAATAACGATCTGCGCCGTCCTTCGGGACGGCGTTTTTTCTTGACGGGAAGCGTATGAAACGGCTATAATACCGAATATGAAGAAATGGTTCCGAAACCGGATTAACGAATGGAAAAAACCGAGGCGCTGGGTCGCGGCGCTGATCGTGCTCGTCGCGATCGTCGCAGGCGTGCTCGTCGCTTCTGCGCTCCGAAAACCAACCGCCAAACAAAACCCGGACCGCAGCGACGCGGCGCAGGTTTATTTTGCGCATCTGGCGCTTGCTGCGGACAGCAATCGCCTGCTGTTTGAAAACGGGGAACTTCCGGCGGATTACGCGGACCCGGAGGATTCGTACATCACGGAATCCTATGCGTACGCAAAGGTGATCGAGGTGCTTGCGGACGATTCGCACGAGGATCCGAACACGGAAAACGTCCGGGTCGGCAGCCAGCGGCTTCGGATCGAGATCACGACCGGCGAGCACAAGGGCAGGCAGCTTGAAATTGAGAACCACATGAGCAAGCTGTTCAGCAAGCACGGCGAGGACGGCACGTCGTTTCTGGTCTTTATCCGTACGGACCGCCGCGCGGCGAGCGACGACGGTTTGCCGAAGATCTCCGTTTCCGTTATGAATTACAACCGTCTTTGGATCATCGTCGGTCTTGCCGCAGTCTTTCTGATCGTCACGCTGATCGTCGGCCGCGGCGTCGGCTTCCGTTCGATCCTCGGCCTTGCGCTGACGCTCGCCTGCGTTGCGTTCATTCTTGTTCCCGCGATTCTGAAAGGGTGGTCCCCCATCCCGACCACGCTGCTTTTGTGTGTCGGCGTCACGGGGGTCTGCTTCCTTCTGCTGGACGGCGTCAGTCTGAAATCGCTTTCGGCGGTCCTCGGCACCGTCGCGGGCTTCACCGTCGCGGGGCTCTTCGCCATGCTCGCAAGCCGCCTCGCGCATCTGGACGGGCTTGAATACAACGTCGCCGAGACCGACACGCTCGTACAGGCGCAGTATCAGGGCACGCCGATCCACATCCGCGGGCTGTTCGTCTCCGGCGTCGTGATCTCCGCGCTCGGCGCGGTCATGGACGTAGCGATGAGCATCTCGTCCTCGGTCAACGAGCTTAAAACGGTCAATCCGGGCATGGGCTTTTCCGCGCTGTTCAGAAGCGGCATGAACATCGGCCGCGACGCGGTCGGCACGATGACGAACACGCTGATCCTCGCCTTTACCGGCAGCGCGCTGGTCAACCTGCTGCTGATCCGTCTGTTCAATTGGGATTTGAAGGCGATCCTTTCCGGCGACTATATCACGCACGAGGTCATCACCGGCATCTCCGGCAGCATCGGCCTGATCCTTGCGGTCCCGCTGACCGCGCTGATCGCCTCGGCGTTATGCGGGCGCATGCAGGCGCATCCTCTCCCCGAACCGGCTTCGGACGAGCCCTCCCGTCAGAAGAAAAAGCAATCCCGCTGACTGTGCGCACAGCGCGTCGCCGTTACCGAGCTCCAGAACCGTGCTTTGGAACAGCATATAATCCCCGATCATCTGAAAAATCAGCATTCCGAAAGGCGCTGCGGCGATCGCGAGCGCCTTTGCATTTGCATCGCGGCAGTAGAGCGCGGCAAGCGCCGCTGTCGGCAGCGCGATCAGGATTCCAGGCTCCGGAAACAGCGGGAACGCGTCGCAAAGCTTCCAGCCGATCAGCCCGCCGAGCGTCGCGGAAAACAGCGCGGCGAGCGGATGATCCGTCGGACAGAGCGCGGCAGCCAGCAGCGCAAGCGCGCACGGTGCAAAGCAGAGCCGCACGGTCGATTCCCGCAGCGTCGGAAGAACGCTCAGACCGAGCACGACCGGCACGGCGAGAAGGATCGCGGCTTTTTTCGGCTTTGTCAGGATACCGTCGAACCAGCCGCCCGCGGTCAGAAGCAAGAGAATCAAAAGAAGAATCCTTCCGGTCCACATAAAAATCACATCCCGTCTTTTTCGGATAGGATGTGATTTCCTGTTTGAATCATGCACTATTTCAGTCTTTTTCCTTCACCGTATACCGCGACGATGTCCTTCGGCTCGGCGATATAGACCGCACGGTCGAACCGCTCGCGAAGCGTCAGCCGCGCGGTGTCCGGGTATTCGCGGTCGTCGATGACCACGGCGTGCAGCTTATCGCCCTTCTGAAAGCCCGGTTTCGCGCCGAAATACGTTGCGCCGGCGGTCGTGCCGAGATAATAACCTTCCGCAACGGAGAGGAACGGCGTTTTCCAGCCGCTTTCGATGCGCTTGATCTTGGAGGCGCGGATCGACATCTGGATCACGTTCAGCATCGACAGGTGCGCGCCGCCCGCGATATCGCTGCCGAGCACGACCTTCAGGCCCTCGTCGAGCATCGTGCGGACCGGTGCGACGCCGCTTGCGATGTTCGTATTTGAGTCTGCGCAGTGCACGACGGTGACGCCGTGCGCTTTGATCGCTTCACGCTCGCGCTCGTCGCTGTAGACGCAGTGCGCCATCAGCGTATCGTTCTTCCAAAGCCCGTACTTTGCGTAGGTCTCCCAGTATTGCCGACAGTCCGGATGCAGCTCGCGCACCCATTCGATCTCGCTCGTGTTCTCGGACAGATGCGACTGCACCGGAAGGCTGCGCTCGTTTGCGATCCTGCCGAGCCAGTCCATCAGCTCATTCGAGCAGGACGGCGTAAATCGCGGCGTGATCATCGGGCGGATCTTTGTGAACCGGTCGCACGCGTCGAGCCAGCGCAGCGTTTCTCGCTTGCTCTCCTCCGTCGTTTCGCAGTAATAGTCGTAGCTGTTCCGGTCCATATTGACCTTACCGACATAGCCCGAGATCCCCGCGCGTTCAAGCTCCTCCATCAGGATCAGCGTCGCGTCCGCGTGGATCGAGGAGAACATACAAACCCGCGTCGTGCCGTAGCCGACCAGCCGCTCCGCAAGCGCGCGGTAGTGCATCCGCGCGTAATCCGAATCGGCGAACCGCGCTTCGGTGCGGAATGTGTAGGTCTTGAGCCAATCCAGAAGCGGCAGATCCATGCCCATGCCGAGCATCGGATACTGCGGCGCATGCAGATGCATATCGCAGAACGACTGCATGATCAGCGCGTCGCCGTAATCGGCGAGCTGGCCCTTCTTGAACCGTTCGGGGAGCGTTTCGAATACGCCCTCGATCACACCGTCGGCGTTCAGCACGATATACCCGTTCTTCACGGCTTCAAGCTCGCCGAGCTTCGGCACCGACAGGATATTGCCGTGCAGCACGTACCAACGCGTTTCTCCCGCGGCGCGCGTGTCGATGTCGTCCAGCTCCGCCGCCGGGACCTCGATCGTTGCAAGCCGGTCGCGATACCTTGCGATGACCTGGCTGCCGCCCACGTCGCCGGAAAGCTTCAGAAGCTCCGGGAACAGATCCTTCGGAAACAGCACCGGATTGCCGCGTCTGCCGTTTGCCGTCGGCGCCGCGATGCGCGTCGGATCCTTCGAGAAAGCGTCCAGCAGCGCGTTGACCGTCTTTTCGCTCACATAGGGCTGATCCCCCACCGCATAGAGAATCCCGTCCGGATCGCTTTTTAACGCGTCCTCCGTACCGATCGCGACGCTCGACGCGATCCCGCGCTCGGGATCCGGGTTCTCCGCAACGCGGTATTCCATGCGCTCAGCGACCAGTCGGCGCTCCTCGGCGCCGGACTTCAGCACGACGGTACGCGAAACGAACCGCTCGCGAAGCCTGTCGTAAAGCTCCAGCGCATGCAGAAGCATCGGCTTTCCGTCGATCGGATATGCCAGTTTGTCGCTGCCGAAGCGCTTGCTGCTGCCGGCAGCCGTCAGTACCAGTGCGATCCTCATTTTCTGTACCTCTCGGCAGGTCTGCGGAAGACATACCTCCCGCAGTACGGTTTGATCAGCGTTCCGTTCTCCACGACGAGCTCGCCGTTCAGGATGACGTCGCGCGTTCTTCCTTTGGCCTCGATCCCCTCATAGGGCGAGTTGTCGCAGGCGTGAAGATTCGTTTTCCACGAGATCGTATGCGGATCGTTCGGATCGAAGATCACGATATCCGCATCGGATCCGACCCTGAGAACGCCCTTTTCGGGGAACATGCCGAACAGCCGCGCCGCCCGCTCGCTCATCAGAAGCGCCATCTGTTCAAGCGTGATCGCGCCGGTTTGCACCGCGTAGGTGTAGACGAGCTCCGCGCGGTTCTGTACCCCCGCGCCGCCGTTCGGGATCTTCGTAAAATCGTCCTTTCCCAGCGCCTTCTGCGCCATCGTAAACGAGCAGTGGTCCGTGCCGATGAAGTCAATATCCTTCTTTTTCATGCCGTCCAGAATCGCCGCGCGGTCCCTCGCTTCGCGAAGCGGCGGCGACATCACGAACTTCGCGCCGTCCGGGTCGGCATAGCGGGAAACGTCGAGCGTAATATACTGCGGACAGGTCTCCGCATAGACCTCGACGCCGCGCTTTCTTGCCGCGCGGACCTCGTTTAACCCTTCCGCCGTGGACAGATGCACCACCCATGCGGGGAAACCGGAAAGCTCTGCGATCCGCATCAGCCGCGCGACGCCCTCCGCCTCGACCGCCTGCGGCCGCGTGACCGGATGCGCCGTCGGGTCCAGATGCCCTTTCGCCTTTTCTTCGGCGATCCGCGCCCCGAGAACGTCGTAGTTTTCGCAATGCACGCCGATGATCCCGCCGCGACAACCGATAAACTTCTGCGCGTCGTAGATCTGTCCGTCGTTCACCCGCATCGCGTCGTAGACCATGTACATCTTGAACGAGGAGATCCCCGCTCGGATCATATCGTCGACCTCGGCTTTTCGCGCGTCGTTCCATTCCGACACTGCCATATGGAAGCCGTAGTTCGAGGAGCTTTTCTCGGCTTTTTTGTGCCACAGATCGAGCGCGTCGTGCATTGTCATGCCGTGATCCTGCGTCGCAAAATCCAGCACCGTCGTGGTGCCGCCGACGATCGCTGCCTTCGTGCCGGACTCGAAATCGTCCGCCGTGACCGTCACGCCGAGATCGAGGTCGAAATGCGTGTGCGTGTCGATAAAGCCCGCAAAGAGGAAGCATCCCGCCGCGTCGATCACGCGGTCGGCCGATGCGTCGATCCTCTCGGCGATTCTCTTGATCTTCCCGTCCGAAACGAGAATATCCGCTTTTTTTCTGCCCGTCGATCGCACGACCGTGCCGTTTTTGATCAGGATCTGCATATTGCTTTCCTCCGTCGATGTCAATTCAATTACAGAATACCACATTCCGCAGGGGCACGCAAGCGATACATGCACGTCTCTCCCCTGCCGCCGCTGCGCGGAAGCGCGCTGCGATCATTGCACAAATAGTTCAACCTTTTTCTTTCTCCGCTCCGGCGGCGGAAGCTTGCCCAGAATGCGGTGATACAGGAGAAGCAGCACGGCAAAGCCCACGATCACGAGCAGCACGATGCGCCAAACCTTCCACGGCTCCCAGTAATAACCGAGCAGCGCGTCCGCGGCGGTGATCAAAAGCGCGCCGCCGATCAGCCAGGGAAGTTTTTTCCGGGAGAAGAGCTTACGGACCGGAACGTGCGGAAACAGCAGCTTCCATACGAGCGCAAACAGCCCGATCAGCAGCGCTGCCTCCAGCAGAAAATGAAGCAGGACCTGACCGACCGGAGAGTTCCACAGCGCGGTCAGCAGTGTGATCAGCAGTTCCCCGATCCCCCAAAGCGGAAGCAAGACAAGCGCGCGTACCGGCAGCGGCCAGGACTGTATGCGAAGGCAAATGCGTTCACGCAGCGTATACGGCTCGTAACTGTCCGTTTCGAGAATATAGCTTCGGTGCTCCGTACCGTCGACCACGCACACATGCGACGGATCGGTTTCGGATCCTTCGGACGGTCTGAGCAGCGTCGCGGGGTCCGTCACCGCCGCGTTCACAAGCAGGCTCGCCGCAGCCACGGCGCCTGCCGCTCCGGCCGCGGCACGCTTTGCGGTTTTACTTGTCTTCTTTTTCATCAAAGCCCTCCGCTCAATCCTGTATGGGATCCATTGCGGTTGTCAGTGTTATACGGTGTTGAAAGGATCTCCTGAACAGAGCTTCCGCGGAGATCCGAATTCATCGGTCCCGTCCGGTTCCGTCCGCTGTTCCGCTGTAAGCAGAACCTTATTCTCCCCGACTGCGTACCGTTCGCAATCCTTCGACCGATGCTTCGCCCGGATCAGATTCGGCAAGTACGGCATCAGCGAAACAATCAGCCCGACGCAAGAAAAGCCAAAGTGCATTCCGCCCTCGCGTCCTTCGATTTTCAGTTTATCATATCCACGGCGCGGATGCAATCGAAAACCGCCCGAAAAAGGGCGGTTTTCACGAATGCTTCTGCGGTTTTCCGGCGTTGCGGATCCGCCGATCCGTTTATTCCACGGTCACGCTTTTTGCGAGATTTCTGGGCTTATCGACGTCGAGCCCCTTTGCGACGCTCGTATAGTACGCCAAAAGCTGCAGGGGAATGATCGCGATGCTGCCGATAAAGTGCGGATCGGTGTTCGGCACATAGACGGTGAAGTTCGCCGCCTCCTCGACGTTGTAGTTGCCGTAGCCGGTGAGCCCCATGAGATACGCGCCGCGCGCCTTGCACTCCGCCATGTTGCTTACCGTCTTTTCGATCCGGTCCTCCTGCGTCAGCACGCCGATGATCAGCGTGCCGTTTTCGACGAGCGAGATCGTGCCGTGCTTCAGCTCGCCCGCGGCGTACGCCTCGCTGTGGATGTAGGAGATCTCCTTCATCTTGAGGCTGCCTTCGAGGCAGATCGCGTAATCGAGCCCGCGGCCGATGAAGAAGATGTCCCGCGCGTTGGCGTGCTTACTGGCAAACCACTGGATGCGCTCCTTGTCCTCAAGCGCGCGCTCCATCTTGTCCGGCAGTTCGGAAAGGTCCCTGATAAACGCTGCATAGCGCGTCGGATCGAGCCTTCCGCGGACGTCGGCGAGCGCAATGGCAAGCGCGTACATGGCGGCAAGCTGCGCGCTGTACGCCTTGGTCGTGGCGACGGCGATCTCGGGTCCGGCAAGCGTGTAGAGCACATGATCCGCTTCACGCGCGATGGTCGAGCCGATCACATTGACGATTGCAAGCGTCGGTATGCCCTTCGCCTTTGCCGCGCGCAGCGCCGCCAGACTGTCCGCCGTTTCGCCGGACTGCGACACCACGATCACCAGCGAGCGATCCGTAAGCATCAGCTTTCTGTAGCGGAATTCCGAAGCAAGCTCCACGCGAACGGGCAGCTCCGCAAGGTCCTCGATCACGTACTGCGCCAGCATGCCGACGTGCCACGCCGAACCGCAGGCGACGATGTGGACGTCCGATATTTCGCGCAGGAACTCCGTTGAAAGTCCGGCGGCGGAGAGGTCGATCCGTTCGTTTTTTACGATGCTGTTCAGCGTATCCCGAACGGCGCGCGGCTGCTCGTGGATCTCCTTGATCATGAAATGCTCGTAGCCGCCCTTTTCCGCGGCTTCGGCGTTCCAGGTGATCCGGGAAAGCGGCAAAGTGATCTCGTCGCCGTTCAGGTCGAAGAAGTGCGCCTCGCCGGGCAGGATGCGGGCCGATTGCAGGTTGTCGATGTAGTACACGTCGCGGGTATGCTTCAGGATCGCGGGAACGTCGGATGCAAGGAAGCTCTCCCCGTCGGCGACGCCGATGATCAGCGGGCTATCCTTCCGCGCGCAGTAGAGCTCGCCGGGAAAATCCTTGAACATCAGCGCCAGCGCGTAGCTGCCGCGTACGCGCACCATCATGCGGTTGATCGCGTCGATCGGGCCGATCTTATACTTCTTATAATAGTAGTCGACCAGCTTGATCACGACCTCGGTGTCCGTGCCGCTGTAGAAGCGATAGCCGTTGTTCAGAAGCTTTTGTTTGAGCTCCTCGTAGTTCTCGATGATGCCGTTGTGTACCCCGACCACGTCTGATTCGACCGGACCCGAGCCGGAGCCCGTCGCGTTGCCGGAAACATGCGGATGCGCGTTTGCGCGGCTCGGCTCGCCGTGCGTCGCCCAGCGCGTATGCCCGATGCCGCAAAACCCCGGCATCGTCCGACCCTCGTCGGTCATCTCGATCAGATTCCTGAGCTTGCCGGTCGCCTTCACCACCTCGGCAAGCGCATCGCCGCTGCGCACGGCAAGCCCCGCTGAGTCATACCCGCGGTATTCGAGCTTTTTCAGGCCCTCCAACAGGATCGGCGCCGCCGGCTTCGAGCCGGTGTACCCAACGATTCCGCACATAATTCCTCCTCAATAGACGATCATGTATTTTTTCAGTTCCCAATCGGTCACGCGCGTGCGGTATTCATCCCACTCGCGGCGCTTGCCCTCCGTGTAATGTGTGAAGACGTGACTGCCGAGCGTGTCCACGATCAGCGGATCGGCGGAAAGGCACTCGACCGCCTCCAGGAGATTCCCGGGCAGGCTGTCGATCCCGTGCGCCTTGCGCTCCGCCTCGGTCATCAGATAGATGTTTTCGGTGATCTCCGCAGGCGGCTCGAGGCCCTTTTCAATGCCGTCCAACCCTGCGGCGAGACATACCGCGACCGCCAGATACGGATTGCAGGCGGGGTCCGGGCAGCGAAGCTCCACGCGCGTAGAGCTTCCGCGCGCCGCCGGGATACGGATCAGCGCCGAACGGTTCGACGCGCTCCACGCAAGGTAGCACGGCGCTTCATAGCCGGGCACGAGGCGCTTGTAGGAATTGACAAGCGGGTTTGTGATCGCTGCCATGCCGCGCACATGCGCCAGCACGCCCGCGATGAAGCTGTACGCCTCTCCGGAAAGCTGCTTTGCGCCGTTCGGATCGAAAAAGATGTTCTTCCCATCGCGGAACAGCGACATGTTCACGTGCATGCCGCTGCCGTTGATCCCGAATACGGGCTTCGGCATGAAGGTCGCGTGCAGACCGTAGTTCTGCGAGATTGTCTTGACCGCCATGCGGAACGTCAGGATGTTGTCGGCGGCGGTCAGCGCTTCCTCATACTTGAAGTCGATCTCGTGCTGTCCCTCGGCGACCTCGTGATGGCTTGCCTCGATCTCGAAGCCCATCTCCTCGAGCATCAGACAGATCTCGCGGCGCACGTTGCCGCCGTGGTCGATCGGCGCCATATCGAAATAGCCTGCCGCGTCCGCCGTACGCGAGGTCGGCAGGCCCTTGTCGTCCGCTTCGAAGAGGAAGAATTCCATCTCAGGACCGACGTTGAAGGTGTAGCCCATTTCCTCCGCGCGTTTCAGAGTCCGCTTCAGAACATAGCGCGGATCGCCGACAAACGGCGTGCCGTCCGGGTTATAGACGTCGCAGATCAGCCGCGCCGTCTTGTGCATGGCGGGCTGCCAAGGCAGGATCGCAAAGGTGTTGAGGTCGGGTCTCAGGTACTGGTCGGATTCGTGGATACGCGTGAAGCCCTCGATCGAGCTGCCGTCGATCATGATCTTGTTGTCCAGGACCTTTTCGATCTGCGAGCGGGTGACCGCGACGTTCTTCATCTGACCGAAGATGTCGGAAAACTGCAGGCGGATAAACTCGATATCTTCTTCGTTGACAATGCGGACGATGTCCTCTTTTGTATAATGCTTCATGGTTTTTCTCCTTTGATTTTATGATGTTGTGCCGCCCCGATAAAGCCGAGGAACAGCGGATGCGGTTTGTTCGGTCTGCTCTTGAATTCCGGATGATACTGCACGCCGATATAAAACGGCAGGTCGGTGATCTCTGCGGCTTCCGCAAGGCGTCCGTCCGGTGAAACGCCCGAAAAGGTCAGCCCCTCATCGGAAAGTCGCTGTCGGAATTCATTGTTGAGCTCATAGCGGTGTCTGTGCCGCTCCGCGATCGCATCCAGCGCATAGCAGCGGGAAAGCGTCGTACCGGGCTGCACGACGCACGGATAGCTGCCGAGCCGCAGCGTGCCGCCCTTGTCGATCTCGTCGCTCTGTCCCGGCATGAAGTCGATGACCTTGTGCGCGCTTTCCGGATCGAACTCGCCGGAGTTCGCGTCCGCCCAGCCGAGGACGTTTCGCGCATACTCAATGCACAGGATCTGCATCCCGAGACAGATGCCGAAATACGGAAGGCCGTGCGTTCTCGCATAGCCCGCCGCTTCGATCATGCCCTCGATCCCGCGGCTGCCGAAACCGCCGGGAACCAATATCCCGTCGACGTCTTTTACGTCGTCCGGCGTAAACGTCTCCGAGTCGATCCACCGGATACCTACCGAAACGCCGCGCGCGTAGCCCGCGTGCTTCAGCGCCTCGACGATCGAAAGGTACGCGTCGTGCAGCTGCGTATATTTGCCGACGATCGCAACCGAAACGGACCCGGTCGGATGCTTGACGCGCTCGACCATCTCCCGCCATTCGGAAAGATCCGGCTCCGGCGCGGAAAGGTGCAGCTTGCGCAGCACGATATCGGAGAAATGCGCCTGCTCGAGGTACAGCGGTGCTTCATAGAGCGTGTCGAGTGTCAGGTTTTCGATCACGCAGTCGCGGTCCACGTTGCAGAAATGCGCGATCTTCTCAAAGATCCCGTCGTCCGTGATCGGCTCGTCGCAGCGCAGCACGAGGACGTCGGGCGTAATGCCCATGCCCAGAAGCTCCTTCACGGAATGCTGCGTCGGCTTGGATTTATGCTCGCCGCTCGCCTTGAGGTAGGGAACAAGCGTGACATGAATGTAGATTGCGTTGTCCCGTCCGACCTCGCGGCCCACCTGCCGGATCGCTTCGAGAAACGGCTGTCCCTCGATGTCGCCGATCGTACCGCCGACCTCGGTGATCACGATATCCGCGTCCGTCTTCTCGCCGACGCGGTAAATGAAGCGCTTGATCTCGTCGGTGATATGCGGGATCGTCTGCACCGTCTTGCCGAGATACCCGCCCTGCCGCTCGCGCGCAAGCACGTTCGCGTAGACCTTGCCGGTCGTCAGGTTCGAGTAGCGGTTCAGGTCCTCGTCGATAAAGCGTTCATAGTGTCCGAGGTCGAGGTCGGTCTCCGCGCCGTCCTCTGTTACGTAGACCTCGCCGTGCTGATAGGGGCTCATCGTGCCCGGATCGACGTTGATGTACGGATCCAGCTTCTGCGCCGCTACCTTGAAGCCGCGCGCCTTCAGAAGCCGTCCCAAAGACGCCGCCGTTATGCCTTTGCCGAGGCCCGATACCACGCCGCCGGTCACAAAAATGTACTTCTTCATACCCTTCCTCCTGCGTTTTCCGTAAAGAGAGAGACGCCCGCCCGAGGGGAGTTTTCCCCGCGGATGGACGCCTGTCGTTCATCTTCGTTTGCATCGTCGATATGACGCGTATTCGGTTCGGTTCGCCTTGCTGTCCGTTTCGGCGATATATCATATACAAAAAACATGTCACAGATTATATGCTTTTCTCATCCGTTTGTCAATACTTTTTTTCGAAAAAAATATATGAACGGAACCGCAAAAGCATACGCCGCGCCTTTCGGCAGAAGAAAGCGCGGTTTGCCTCGCGGAAAGCGCGGTGACCGGATCTCCGGCGGTTACCGTGACAGATAACCTTCCCGTGCCGTGACGCCGAAGTGGACCTCAAGCTCGTGCATCTGCGCGTCTGTGATCGTGTTTTTAAGCGGAAGGTGCGCGATCTTCATGTAGATTTCAGCAGCTTTTTCGGCGGTTTCGATCAGCCCGAAGGTCTCGTCAAGGTCCTTGCCCGCGCCGTAAACGCCGTGCTGCGCCCAGACGACCAGACGCGCTGTCTCCATCTTCTTTGCGGTGGCTTCGCCGATCTCATTGGTGCCGCAGAGCATCCACGGCAACACGTTCACGCCGTCCGGGAACACCACGATGCATTCGGTGCACATCTGCCAGAGCGTGCGCGTAAACGCTTTTTCGTCGAGGTCGTGTACATACGTCATCGCAAGGAGATTCGCCGGATGGCAGTGCATGACCACGCGGTTTTCAGGATTAACGCGCATGCGGGCAATATGGCTCATCATATGCGCGGGAAACTCGCTCGTGAATCTGCCGCCGTCCGAAAAGCCCCAGAGGACCTCCGCCTCCGTGCCGTTTTCCGCAAGGCGGACGATGCCGAGGTTCTTTGCCGGATCGTACTGCACGTTCTTGAAATACTTGCCCGTGCCGGTGACAAGGAAAATCCTTCCGTTAAGCTCAGGCGCCGTAAAGCCGGTCGGGATCGTGCGGACGATCGCGGGAAACCGAAAGTATTTCCGCACCTCCGCTTCGTCCAGCAGCATACTGATGTTGCCGCCGTTGCGCTCGTCCCAGCCATGGTTGTACATGTTCGTCGCCGTGCGGATCATTTCCGTCATAAACGGTGCGTTCAGAATGTTTTTCATAATTCTATTCCTTTCATGCGCGTCAGCGCAATTCATTGACAACCCTTCCGACAGCCTTGCTCCGCTTCGGCTGCCGCCTCCCCTTGCACAGGGGAGGCATGCGTTTTAGCATGCTCGGATTCATAAATCGATGCATACGTACAAGATACGCAAGATGTGTTCAATCCCTTGGCTCCCCTGTGCAAGGGGAGCTGTCGGCGTATGCCGACTGAGGGGTTGTCCGTCGCTCGCGTCATTTCCTTGTTGATAAAACCTGCTTTTCGTATTGTTCGATCTCCGGGTACCATGCGCCGTCGACCGGGCGGCTGCATCTCTTACAATACTCGTTCCACACCTCGCCGAACGGCAGGGTCTTCAGCTCCTCCTGCAGCGCCATGAGCTTGCTGAAGTTGCCCTTGTCCTGCAGGGCTTTCAGTTCGCGGTTCGGCTGCAAGAGCGCGAACAGCAGCGCCTTCTGCACATTGCGGAAGCCGGTGACCCACGCCGCAATACGGTTGATGCTGGCGTCAAAATAGTCGAGCGCGATATGTACGCGGTCGAGCCCGCAGCGCACGATCTCGCGCGCAATCTCCCTTGTCTCGTCGTCGAACAGGACCACGTGGTCGCTGTCCCAACGGATCGGCCGCGTGACGTGCAGCGCGATCTCCGGGAAAAACGCGAGCAGCGCCGGGATCTTGTCGCTCACGACCTCGGTCGGGTGGTAGTGTCCGTTGTCCATCAGCGGGATGCACTTATCCTTGTGCATCGCGGCATAGGAGAGCGCAAACTCGCCGCTGCCCACGGTGTACGCCTCGACGCCGATGCCGAAAACCTTTGACTCGATGCACGGCTTGACCTTATTGAAATCATACGGCTCTTCGAGGATCTCGTCAATACTCTCTTTATAGCGCACGCGCGGTCCCATGCGGTCGGCGGGAATGTCCTTAAAACCGTCGCCGGTCCAGATGTTCATCACGCAGGGCTCGCCCAATTCTTCCGCAAGGTAACTTGAAATGCGGATGCACGCCTTGCCGTGCTCGATCCAGAAGCGGCGCGTGTCCGCATTCGGGCTCGACAGCGTCAGCGGATCGCAGTTCGGATGGGAAAAGAACGTCGGGTTGAAGTCGCAGCCGAGGCCCCGCTCTTTGCAGAACCGCACCCACTTTTCAAAATGCTTCGGCTCCAGTTTATCGCGGTCCGCCCATGCGCCGTCCTCAAAGATCGCGTAGCTTGCGTGCAGATTCATCTTGGGTTTGCCCGGAATGAGGCTCAAAACCTTGTCGAGGTCCTGCATCAGCTCTTCGGGCGTTCTTGCTCTGCCCGGATAGTTGCCGGTCGTCTGAATGCCGCCGGTCAGGGGCTTATTCGGGTCGGTATCGAAGCCGCGCACGTCGTCGCCCTGCCAGCAATGCAGGGAAACGGGCACGGTCTTTAAGGTCTCGATTGCCTGTTCCGCATCCACGCCGTATGCGGCGTATGCTGCTTTTGCTTCCGTAAAACTCATATTCCTTCCTCCGTTTGATTCTTCATGGCAAAGCCAATTCATGTTCGTCAGAACAATTCATGCGCGTCAGCGCAATTGATAACAACCCTTCCGTCAGGCTTCGCCTGCCACCTCCCCTTACACAGGGGAGGCAAATTGCTTGAGTCTTTGGGCTCCCCTGTGCAAGGGAAGCTGTCACCGTTAGGTGACTGAGGGGTTGTCTGCCCTCATTTGCACCTTGAGATTTCCGAGCGCCGTTGCCTCGATCGACAGGGCGATCACCTGTTTTCCGGTCGTTTCTTCGGTCAGGCGGTTCAGAAAGCCGTTTTTCGCGCCGCCGCCGACGATGTACAGTTTATCGTAAGTCCGTCCCGTGTTGCGCTCCAGCTCCTCGATCGCCGTTTGATAGGACAGCGCAAGGGATCGGTACGCGCAACGGAAGTAATCCCCCGCGGCCTTCGGCCTTTGGATCAGCGCGGAATCGAACGCGATCCGCATGGACTCCGGCGCAAGGAATGCCGCAGCGTTGGCGTCGACTGTCTCGTCGAACGCGCTCGCCTCCGCCTCCGCTGTGATCTCACTCCAAGCTTTATCCGGGCACAGCTCGGCGCGCAGTCGATTGACGAGCCACATGCCCATAATGTTTTTCTGATACCGGTTGTAACCTACGCCGCCTTCATTGGACCAGTTTTTCGCCTCGCTTGTTTCATCCGTGATCGGCTTCGGCGTTTTGACGCCCAATAAGCTCCATGTGCCGGAGGAAATGTACGGCGCGTTCCCGTCCATCGGGATCCCCTCGACCGCGCTGCCGGTGTCGTGTGTGGCGCAGAGAACGACCCGAATGCCGTCATACGTGCCGATTTGCGTCCCCGGCTGCTGCAGCTTATGAAATAAATGCTTCGGGAGGTCCAGCGCCGCGATGATCGCAGGATCGTACTCCCCCGTCTTTACGCCGACCATGCCGGTGGTCGTGGCGTTGGTGTACTCATGCGATTTGACGCCGCAGAGCCGATACAGCAGGTACTCCGGGATCATCAGAAAATCGGTCGCCGCTTCAAGCCGCCCCGATTCTTTGTCCGCATAGAGCTGATAGATCGTATTGAACGGCTGAAACTGGATGCCGGTACGCCGGTAAAGCTCGGAGAACGGCATGCGCGCGTGGACCCGATCAAGCGCTGTTTCCGTGCGGTGATCGCGGTAGGCATAGACCGGTCGGATCGCTTCATCGCCGTTCATAAGCACATAATCCACGCCCCAGGTGTCGATCGAAAGGCTTTCGATCTGCGGGTATTTCTCCTTCGCAAGCGCAATGCCCTTCTTTACATGCGCAGACAGCGCGTCAATGTCCCAGATCAAGTGCCCGTCCCGCTCAGTCACGCCGTTCGGGAAGCGGTAGACCTCATCGGTTTTCCACGCACCGTTTTCAATCCGACCTACGATATGCCGACCGCTCGACGCGCCGATGTCGATCGCAAGAACCCGTTTCATGCTTCCTCCGTGTAAAAATGCAATCCCGCGCCGACCGTTTCCGTTCTGCCGGAGAGGAGTCTGATCTCCGCCTCGCAGTTCGCGGGAACGTCGACCGTATAGGTCGTTTTGCCGTCCTTCCGTTCCCAGCCGCTCTTGATTCTGCCGAACACGCTGTTATACGACGCTTCCGCGTGCGTGAACTGCCCGCCCGGCTGCGGCGCGACCGTGAAGTGATTCTCGCCGTCGACCCGGATCCCGCACATCGTCGTGAACAGCCATTCGACGACCGCGCCCTTGGAATAATGGTTCAGGGAGCCGATCCCGCCCTTCGCGCCCGCAGGGCCTTCCCACGCTTCCCAGATCGTGGACGCGCCGGCTTTCGGCATCGAAAGCCAGCCGGGGATCTCCTCGTTTTCGAGGAGCCGATACGCCGCCTCGATATCGTACGACGCGAGCACGTACAGGATCAGCGGCGTCGAGAGAAACCCCGTGCCGAGCCGCCAGCCGTAGTGCTCCAGCGCTTCGATCAGGCGCTTCTTCGCAAACGCGGTCTGTTTTTCGTCCAGAAGATCGAAGTACAGCGGACGGACGAGCTGCGCCTGCCGATCGGTGTCGAGCTTGAACGCTTCGGTTTTGACGAGTTCGCGGTACGCCGCCTTGCAGCCGTCGCTGTAGGTCTGAAACTCCTCTGCGTCCTTCTCATGCCCGAGCCGCTTTGCGATCTTTGCCATCAGGCCGAGTACATAGCAGGTATAGGCTGTTGAAACCTCCGGATGCGGCGCGACGAAGTCCTGCCAGTGGAAGCCGCCGTCCACGTCGGCAGGCTCCGCCCACTCGCCGTAGCTCTGTCCGCGATTGACGAAATACTTTTTCGCGTCCTTCGGCAGATCATAGCGTTTTGAGAACAGCGGCATATTCTTGCCGCAGCGCTTTTCCATAAAGCGGGCATAGCGGGCCATGCCGTCGTAGAAGATCTTCAGGATCGAATCGTCCCGATTGATTTCGGCATACCGCCACGGGATCAGCACGCCGACGTCCGACCAGCCGACCGAGCCGTTCATCGTCCACATGTAGAAGTCCGCGCCGCCGTCCGGCGCAATGTGCGGAAGCCGTCCGTTTTTGCGCTGCCAATCATAAACGTCGTGCAGGTACTTCTTTGCAAAGGGCGCAAAATCGAAAAGATAGGACGCCGTCGTGAAGAACAGCTGCGCGTCGCCGGTCCAGCCGTGACGCTCGCGTGTCGGACAGTCGGTCGGGATATCGAGGTGGTTGCCCTTCGCGGACCAGACCGTGGCCTCGAAAAGCCTGTTCAGAAGCGAATTTGAGGAGGAAAAGTCCCCCGTGCGCTCAAGGTCGGAATAGACCGCGATCGCCTCGATGTTCTCCGGATCGAGTTCGACGTCTCCCTCGACCTCGGCATACTGAAAGCCGAACACCGCGAAGGTCGTTTTGTAGTCGTTCATCCCTTCGCCGCATGTAAACTCGATCCTCTGCAGCGGAGTCGTGTATTTCTTATTGGAAAGCTGAATGTTCTTCTGCGTGAGGTTGCCGGTCTCGTCAAGCATTTCGCCGAACCGCCAGACCATTCGGTCGCCGATGTGCGCGTTCACGCGGAACGAGACATAACCTGCGATGTTCTGCCCGAAATCGAGAAGCTTCCTGCCGTTCGGCGCGGTCGTGACCGTCGGGCGGAACCGCTCGTGCTCGGTCACCGGCACGTTGTTCGATGCGCTCGGCACGACGTCGTGCTTCGTTTCCCTCGCATGGCCGGTATACATCGGCGTACGGAACGCTTCGACGATCTCGCCGTCCTTGTTGTCTGCAAAGCGGATCGGACCGTCGTTCGACCATTGCCAGCTGCGGTCGGTCCCGATCGTTTCATCCGTGCCGTCCGCATAAACGATCTCGAGCTGCAGAAGAAGCTTCGTCTCCGTGCCGTACTGGTTTTTGCGTCCCCACGCGCCGCAGCTTCCGCGATACCACCCGTCCGCAAGCTGCACCGTCAGCTCGTTTTCGCCCGGATGAAGCAGCTCCGTCACGTCGTAGGTCTGATACTGCACACGTCTGCGGTAGTCCGTATACCCCGGCGCAAAGCAGAACTTGCCGATCCTTCGACCGTCGAGCCGGGCTTCATAGAGCCCGCATGCCGTCGCGTACAGCCGCGCGGTACGAACGGGCTTTTCGATTTGAACGACCTTTTTGAAGCAGTCGACCGGACAACGCTCCTTTTTATTCGGCGTATCGTCGCCCGTGATCCAGCTTGCCTGCCAATCGGACGGATCGAGCAATCCCATTTCGAAGAACGCTTCGCTCCATTCGCCGGGCGCGCCGTTCTCGTCCCAAAGACGGATCCTCCAGTTCACGCGCTCGCGGGAAGCAAGCGACAGCGGGTATTCGACGTGCATCGCGTCGCTTTCGACTCTGCCGCTGCTCCATTGGTCGCAGACGATCTCGTACGCGGTCTGTTTTTCCCCGCCCTCGCAGTTCCACGAAAGGCGCGGATGCTGTACGTCGATCCCGATGGGATCGAAAAGGTGTTCGGTTTTCAGACGGATGGCGTTCATTTCTGTTCCTCCCAAAATGCGATTGCATGATCGAACCACGGCTCGGCGTTCGTGCCCTTCGCAAGACCCACGCCATGGCCGACCCCTTCAAATTCGTCGTGCCGGTACGGGACGCTCGCCCGTTCCATTGCCCGGACGAGCATCCGGCTGTTCAAAGGATCGACCGATGCGTCCGCCGTACCGCACCAGACGTACGTCGGCGGGAAGTCCTTTGTGACGTGATTTTCCACGGAGGTCCGTTCGATCTGCTCCGCGGACGGCGCTTTGCCGAGCAGCGTCTCCCGGCTGACCGCATGGGTCTTATTGCCCATCGTGATCACCGGATAGGTTAAAATCAGCGCGTTCGGCTTCGGCGTATCGTGCAGTCCCGCTTCATAGCCTGCGGCAAGGTGTCCGCCCGCCGACGCTCCCCAGAGCGACCAGTTTTCCGTATCGAGGTTCCATTCCGCCGCGCGGGAAAAGATCTCGGAGAGCGCGCGGTCAAGGTCCTGCTGCGGCGCGGGATACTGCGCTTTTTTCTTGACGCGGTAGTACACGACGATCGCGTGATATCCCTTCTCGTTCAGCGCCTTTGCAAACGGCAGCCCTTCCACATAGGAACAGACCATGCGGTACGCGCCGCCGGGCACGATCACCGCGAACGGATGCTTTTTACCGTCCTTCAGAAGATACGGCTTGAGCCCTCTGCGGTTCGGTCGCCAGAAGTCGTAAGCCGCTTCCAGTTTTTCAGCAAGCGTTCTCATTCGGCGTTCTCCGTCGCTTTCGCGTTCTCCGCCTCGTGCCGCGCCTTGATCTCCGCCTGCTCCTTGGACAGATTCTTTTCCACGTTGACGAACCAAAGGATCACGGCAGAGATGATGCCCGTAAAGACCTCAAGCCCGACGAATGCGAAGGTGAACATATTCTTGACGGAATCCGGCTGTTGGAACGCAACGGTATAGATCCCCTTTGCATTCGCTTCGATCTCAGCCAGCGGGATCTGCGAGATTCTGCTTCCGATCACGGTCGCAGCGTCGGCAAACGCGGGGTAACCGGCCTCTGCCGCAGCTTTGAACTCCATCGGTTCGACATAGCCCGTTCTGAACAGCAGCAGGTTGAACACGCCGGTGATGATGCCGACCATTGCGACCGCAATGATGTTATAAACCGACATTGCGTTGCCGTCGACGCGCTTGCCCGTTTTCCATTCCAGATGGTCAAGGCAGTCGGCGAACAGCGCCATAAAGACATAAGCGCAAGGGAGCCCACCGATGTTTTTGATGAACTGACCAATCAGCACCCACACAAGACTGGGCTGCGGCATCATGCTGGCGATCCAGCAGATCAGCGAACCGACTGCATAGATCACAAAGCCCCACATGGTGACGTTGCGCTTGCCGAACTTCTTTGCCAAGGGCCAGACGGCGAAGATGCCGATGCCCATCGGGATCCCGCCGAGCACGGAGACCAAAACCTGCGTCTTTCCGTCGTTGTAGGTGCCGAGTACGTAGTTGCAGTAATAGACCAGGCCGATGTTTTTCATGCACGTGCCGACCGTATAGATGAAGAAATAGATATAGATCAACACCATATACTTGTCGGTGAAGATGATCTTCAGGCATTCCTTAAACGACATCGTCTTGTCCGTCCGGTCGCCCGCCTCCTCAGTCAGACGCTCCTTCGTGAAGAAATACTCCATGAGCGTGAGCGGCAACGCAAGGATCGAGATGATGCTCATCAGTGTGATCCATTTCGCTTTGTCGACGCCGATGGCGGGCATGACGAGCATCGGGAACACGAGTGCGACAAGGATGCCGCTCATCATGATCGTCGCGATCTGATTGAAGACCGAGAGCCCGCCGCGCGCTTTGCTGTCGCGCGTACTGAGCGGCACCATGAGGTTATGGCTCATGTTGAAGATCGTGCAAGCGAACGAGTAGAAGAGGTTGTAGGAGACCATGACCCACACGATCTTGACCGTATCGCTTGCTTCCGGCACGGTAAAGAGCAGAATGCCCGTAAGCGGAACAAGGAACGCGGACAGCAGCAGCCACGGACGCGCCTTGCCCTCCTTGGTATGCGTACGGTCGATAACGCGGCCCATGATGATGTTGGTGACCGCGTCGATGACCTTGCTGATGATCGGGAAAATGAAGAGGAACATGCCTCCCCAAAGGCCTTTCAGCTTCAGAACGTCGGTATAATACACGTTCAGATAGGTCGCGAGCACCGCGTTCAGCAGAAGCGCGCCGGCAGGCCCCAGAAGGTAGCCCAGCCATTTTTCCTTTGCGGTGACATTCTCGGTCTTGATCAGACTTCCCGGCAGTTTCATGCGTTACTCTCCTCCTTCGGCAGTTTCGGCACCTTGATCTTCGTGATAAAGCAGCGGATCCCCTTGAAAAGATGTCCGTTGGTCAGCTCCGCAAAGCCCTGCGCGATATTGAAAGGCATCTGCTTTCCCGCGCACATCGACAGCGACCGCGGCGAATTGCTGTCCATGATCCGCTTCATAAAGAACGCGCCCTTGATCGCGTTGTCGCGCTCCGGTCCCTCCGGCAGCTTCTTCGCCTGCCGCATCTGCTTCTTGACCACCGAAAGCACGGCGTTGTAAAGGATGCGGCCCATAAAGCTTTGGTTGAGATCGGTGAAGCGCGATTCCGTCGTCACCGGGAAACGCGGCTTCTCCTCCGGGACGACGTATTCGTCGGAATACGCCGTTTCCGACTCGTCTTCGACCGTGATCGAGACCGTCTTCGATTCGCCCGGCTCCAGATAGACCTTCCGAAAGCCTTTGAGTTCCCCGTCAAGGAACAGCTGCGCGACCTCGCCGCCGAAGCGGTCGCCGGTGTTGGTGACCGTCTGCGTGTACACATCCCCGTTCTTCTCCCATTCGGAATGCGCAAACGTCGTGTAGGAGAGCCCGAAGCCGAACGGGAAGCGCAATGGAAGATTGTGCTTGTTATAATACCGGTATCCGACCTCCGTCCCCTCGGCGTAGATCTCGCAGAGGTTCTTGCCGAAGGTCTCATGATCCGGAACATCCTCGTAGCGCATCGGCCATGTCTCGGCAAGCTTTCCGGACGGGTTTTTCACGCCGAACAGCAGGTCATAGACCGCCGCGCCGCCGTTCTGCCCCGGCAGGTACATGTTCAGGATCGCGTCAACCTTTTCGCAGAACGGAAGCTCGACCGGAGAACCGCCGAACAGCACGACGACGGTCTTCTTTCCGCTCGCGGCAAGCTCGTCGATCAGCCTGAGGTGACTTTCCGGCAGCCGCATATCCTCACGGTCGCAGCCCTCGGACTCGTATTCGTCCGTCAGACCCGCAAAGATCAGCACCGTATCGCTGTCTTCAAGCGCATACGTTTTCACGCCGTGCGTCTCAAAGGCGTCCTTCGGCGTCGTGACCTTCGTCGGGCGGATCATCGAACTGCCCGCGCCCTGATAGCGCATGTTCGCAAAGAGCTCGCCCGCAACGTGCAGCTTTTCCGTGCCGGAAAGCGGCAGCACGCCGTTGTTTTTCAGCAGCACCGCGGAATCCGCCGCGATCTCGGCGGCAAGCGCGTGATGCGCGTCCCAGTCCACGGGCTTGGGATCGGCAGGCATTGCATATCGGTCGACCCAATTCAGGATATTGCGGCACGCCTTGTCAAGATCTTCCATCGGCAGCGAACCGTTTTGAACCCCGTCCAGGATCCGGCGGCGGCAGATCGCCGTATCGCCCGGCATTTCAAGATCGAGCCCGGCTTTGAGGCTTGCGACGCGGTCGTGCATGGCGCCCCAGTCGGTCATCACGACGCCGTCGAAGCCCCATTCTTTGCGCAGCACATCGGTTAAAAGCCATTTGTTTTCAGAGCAGAACGTACCGTTGATCTGATTATACGCGCACATGACCGTCGCGGGATGCGCATGCTTTACGATATACTCGAATTGCTTCAGGTAAATCTCTCGCATCGTCTTTTCGGATGCGACCGAATTGCCCATGAAGCGATAGTTTTCGGAATTGTTCAGCGCGAAATGCTTGACGGAAACGCCGACGCCCTTCGACTGGACCCCCATGATCTCCGCGGCGCCCATCACGCCCGCCAGATACGGGTCCTCTGAGAAATACTCAAAGTTTCTTCCGCAGAGCGGATCGCGTTTGATATTGACCCCGGGACCCAGAAGCGTATTGACGCCGTAGTACCGGCACTCCTCCGCGATCGCCTCGCCCATCTTCCGCGTGTTCTCCGGGTTCCAGCTCGACGCCGTCGCCGCGGCGGTCGGGAACGCGGTCGCCGGATCGCTTTCGGAAACGCCGTTGTCGCCGCCCTCCTTCTGGACCCGCAGCCCGTGCGGCCCGTCCGACATCCGAAGGCTCGGTATATTGAGCCGTGGGATCGGATTCGTATACATGAAGTCCGTACCGGAAACCAGCGCCGCCTTTTCCTCTACCGTCATTTCCCGCAGGATCCGTTCGATGTCCATAGAGAACCCTCCTCTGCTTTTCTGACAACATTATAGAATACCCGTCGTAATTTGTATTGCATTATTGTATGATTTTTCGTATAATTGTAATGAATCGGAGGTATGATATGGACGTATTCGATCTGAGGTATATCGTCAAGTCGGTCGGCGTGCTTTCGGGCGTGCCGGTACGGCTGTATGAACACGGAATCCGCACGTTTTCGCTGTTTCCGGCAAAGCTTCCGAAGGACCCGATGACGCTGTATGAACAGGAGATCCTTTCGATCAAAGCGCACGTCGGCTACTTCGTTTCGCCGCTGTTTCATTATTACGGCGTCATCAATGGAAAGGACGCGGCGATCGTGATCGGACCGACCTCGCAGGTCATGGCAGGCGAACAGGAGCTTAAGGAGCTTGCGTTCCGGCTCGACGTCGCAAAGGAGGACGCCGCCGCGTTCATTGCGGGCATGAACGGCGTCACGCGGCTGCCGGTGGAAACGCTTCTGCAGCTGATGTGCACGCTGAACCATTTTCTGAACGGCGGCGAAGCGCTTGCCATTTCGGACGTTGCGATCTGCGGCGACGAGCAGCAGGCGATCAAGATGAGCGTGGAGCGGCGCCGCACGGCGCGCGTTTATGAGGAAGCGCCGCATCCGAAAGAAACGCACAATGCGCTTGCGCTCGAGGAAGCGCTGATGGAGATCGTACGAAAGGGCGATTCCGTCGCATTGAGGCGTTGGCTGACGGATGCTCCGGCGATCCGCGGCGGTACGATCGCGCCGAACCAACTGCGGCAGCTCAAAAACACGTTCATCGTCTCCGTGACGCTGACGTCGCGCGCGGCAATCCGCGGCGGCATGCGTGAGGACGACGCATTTACCCTGTCCGACGGTTATATCCAAAGGGTCGAGCTTTTGTCCGATCCTGGCCGGATCATGAATCTGCAGTACAACATGATCCTCGAATTCACCGAACAGGTTGAAAAACTGCACCGCACGAAGCACGAAACAAAGCTTGCGTCGGACGTAGCGAACTACGTGCGGCATCACCTTTCCGAACCGGTCAGCACCGAAAAAATGGCGCGGGAATTCTTCCTGAGCCGCCCATACCTCTCGGCAAAATTCCGGCAGGAAACCGGTGAAACGCTGACCGATTTCATTCTCCGCGAAAAAACGGAGGAAGCCAAACGACTCCTCCGCTATTCCGACAAACCCGCCGCCGCGATCGGCGCCTATCTCGGCTTCTCCTCCCACGGTCATTTCATCCGCGTGTTCAAAAAATATGCAGGCCGGACCCCGAACGACTATCGCGCCGGCCAATGAGCCGCAAATGCAGCACACGAAAGATACGACGGCGATCCACTTTACTCGAGCGGTGTCCTTTTCCGCGTCCGGCGCGGATTGGTTCGACGCTGCCGTAATGCTGAACATCCGCTATACGGGATCGGCGGAATAGCGGGCGTACGGTTAAAGCTTTGTGCCGGATCCCGGCGACACCCCCTGCGCGTAAAACGAATACCGTCCTTCAATGATTCAAAAGCATCCCGTCGCCGAACACGCGCCGGATATAGTCGCGTGTAATTCGCTCATACCGCGGGCGATCGACGAGAAAGCTCAGACCGTGCCCCGCGTTCGGGAAGGTGTGCAGCGCGATCTTCTCCGGGTTCGCCGCGGCGATCCTCCGTCCCATCTCGCAGGGAACGAAGCGATCGTCCTCGCCGTGGATCAGCAGGATCGGGACCGGCGAACGCTTCACCGCCTCCGCAGCGTCGGCAGCCGTCGGATCGAATCCGCCGAAGATCCTTGCGCCGAGCGATGCGAAGAACCAGACCAGCCACGGCGGGAGCTTTCGATCGACCGCAACCTTTCGGATGATCTCCTTCGGGCTTGTAAACGGCGCGTCTGCGACGATCCCCTTCACATTGTCCGGCAGTTCAAGCCCCGACGCCATCAGCACGGTCGCCGCGCCCATCGAGATTCCGCAAAGCAGGATCGGCGTTCGTTCGCCGAAACGCCCCCGCGCCCACTCGATCCACGTCAAGCAATCGCGGCGTTCCTTAACCCCGAAGGTGATCACGTGCCCTGCGCTCGTGCAATGCGCGCGCTCCTCGATCATCAGCACGTTGAAGCCTTCCTCGCAATAAAACTGCGTTCCGCCCGAAAAATCGCGCGAAGGCGTTCCGCGGTAACCGTGGAACAGGATCGCAAGCGGCGCGCCGTCCTTCCGATGATAGTACCGACCGGCAAGGCGCAGCCCGTCAAAGGACGTTACGCCGACGCGTTCGAAGGGCTTTGCGTTCAGCGTACGGATCATCTCCGTGATCTCCTCCAGCAGCGGATCGGTCTGGTCCGAACGCGGAATATTGAGATCGTCATTCTGCCATTTATTCGGCGATCGGAAAATGATCCGGAACACGGCGTACGCAGCGCACAGAACGATTGCCGCAAGCCCCAGAAAACAGTATAATACGATCATTTCGGTCTCCCTCCGCATTCAGTATTATTACCATATCATACCGCCTTGCGATTCGCAAGGCATTTTGATCTCCCCCGATCGCATTTTCGGAGTTTACGCGGCCCGAAAACCGTGATATAATACAATCACGATTGAAGCAGGAGATAAAACGCAGATGAAGCAGGTCAGGATCTACGGAACGCTAGGCCCCTCGTGCGCAAATCCGGAAACCCTTCGGGCGATGCTGTCGGAGGGCATGAACGGCGTTCGGCTGAACCTGTCTCATGCTGCGCTTGCGGAGGCGGCGGATCTGATCGACGCCTTTCAGAAGGCCGCCGAGGCCTGCGGCGTACGCCCGGAGCTTCTCATCGACATGCAGGGACCGGAACTGCGGATCGGAACGCTCCGCTCCCCTTTCCCCCTGAACGTCGGAGACGCGATCGCCCCGGAAGCGCTGCCGTTTCCGGACGAGGTGCGCAGCGCTCTGCGTTCCGCGCCGATCGGGCAGGAGATCTTTTTGGACGACGGAAAGCTGCTGCTGAAGACAGAAAGCGCGGATCGGCTGCGCGTCATGCGCGGCGGCGTGCTTGAAAGCCGGAAAAGCGTCGCCCTGCCGGGGATCGCGATCCAAACGCCCGCCATGACCGAAGCCGACCGGCGGCATATCAAGCTTGCGAAGCAATTCGGCGTGACCGGCGTGATGCAGCCGTTCGTGCGAAGCAAAACGGACCTGATCGAAGTGCGCCGCGCTTTGAACGAAGCCGGATGCGGAGATCTCCGGCTGTTTGCGAAGGTCGAAAATGCGGACGGGATCGCACATTTAAACGAGCTCATCCCGCATTGCGACGAGATCGTGATCGCGCGCGGCGATCTCGGCAACGCCATGCCGCTTTGGGAGCTGCCCGCGGTGCAGAAGCGCATTGCTGAGGCCTGCCGAAAAGCGGGCAGGGATTTCACGGTGGTCACGCAGATGCTCGACTCCATGACGCACCGCCCCGTGCCCACGCGCGCGGAGGTAAGCGATATTTTCAACGCGGTGCTCGACGGCGCGGCGTCCGTGATGCTGACCGGCGAAACAGCCTCCGGGGAATACCCATTGGAGGCGATCCGGTACCTGGTCCGCACGGTGCGCGAGGCGGAAGCGTATCGGGACGGCCGCGGTTAAGCTTTCTTTGTAAAGAAACCCGTTATCGGGCAATAACAGATTATCATTTTTCAGGAGGTTCGAACCATGAACGACAGGCATCCCGTGCCCGGCAAGGGCGGAGACCGATACGTCCCGTTTGAGGAGCGCGGCGGCGAAAGCTCCGTCGTGTTCTTTACCCGCGATCTCTCGGAACAGGGGCTTCTGAAGATCTTTGACCGCGTAAGCGCCGTTCTTTGCGGCAAGGTCGCGATCAAGCTGCACACCGGCGAGGCGGAAGGTCCGAACATCATTCCGCGTCCGTGGGTCAAAGAACTGATCGAAACACGCCTCTCCGACGCGGCGATCATCGAGACCAACACCTATTACGAGGGCAGCCGCTATACGACCGAGGAGCACCGCAAGACGCTCGAGACCAACGGCTGGACGTTCTGCCCGGTCGATATCACCGACGCGGACGGCGTGGCGGAATTGCCGGTAAAAGGAGGCAAATGGTTTCAGACCATGCACGTCGGCAAGAGCATGTTAAGCTACGATTCTCTGCTTGTGCTGACGCACTTCAAGGGGCATATCATGGGCGGCTTCGGCGGCTCGAACAAGAACATCGGCATCGGCTGCGCGGACGGACGGATCGGCAAAAAAGAGATCCACACCCCGGAGGGCTCGGACAATATGTGGGGCATCGCCGAGGAGGAGCTGATGGAACGCATGACCGAAAGCACCAAGGCGACCGTCGATCACTTTGCGCCGCACGTCTGCTTCATCAACACGATGCGCAATATGTCGGTCTCCTGCGACTGCGAAGGCCCGGAGGCGGAACCGGTCGTGACGCCGGACGTCGGTATCGTTGCGTCGTTGGATATCCTCGCGGCGGACGCCGCGTGCGTGGATCTCATCTATGCGCTGCCGGAGCATGGCGGCAAGGCGATGATCGAGCGCATCGAAACGCGGCACGGTCACCGTCAGCTCAGCTATATGAAGGAGCTTAACATGGGCAACGATCGCTACACGCTGATCGACCTCGACAACGGCGGCGCAGTCATAACCGCCGCGGAAGCGGTGAAGGACGTCGACCCGATGTGGGTCCCGGACCGCTACAACACCTTCCCCGGCCGCAACAAGCGCAAATACTCATAAGCGTCATAGAAACAGCGAACCGCCCGTGAAAACGAGCGGTTCTTTTTTTATTTCATCCGTGTCCCGCAGACCTGATACATCCGATCGTCCGAGACCGCTGCCGTAATCCGAAGATACTTCCGCATGATTTCGGAAAGCGTCTCGATCGGCATCAGCTCGCGGGAAACGCTCTCCGGCGTGCCGTGATGATGCGCGTTGAGCTTCTCACGACTCATGCCGTGCGCGATCGAAAGCGTTCCGCCCGGCGCAAGCGCTTCGGAAAGCGTCCGGATCAACCTTTCCGGATCGGTAAAATGCGGAAAAGCGTTGTATACGACGATGCAGTCGAACCTGCGGTCGAACGCGCAGCGCTCCGCGTCGCCGCAGACGATATGCACCCGTTCGCCTTCGAATTTCGCCCGCGCGATCTCCGCCATCTTCGGAGAAACGTCGATCCCCGTCACCGAGGCGACGCCGCGGCTGAGGTAATCCGGGATCAGCACGCCGGTCCCGCATGCTACGTCCAGCACGGTCTTTCCTTCCGAAACGCCCGCATTGTCGAGAATCGTCCCGATCACCGCTTCGTTTCGCACCATATCGGCGTCCCACGTCGGCGCAAGCCGGTCGAAGAAGTCGATCACATCCTCCGTTTTTACCATATCAGTTGAAAAACGCTGCGGTGTCGATCTTCTGATACCCGTTAAGCTTGTCCGCAAGCTCGACGCCGAGAAACATCTTCGTGACCTCGTTCGTCTTTGCGGTAAGGTCGACGTCCTCGAACAGTTCCGGATAAACGCTCTTTGCGATGAACCATGTGTTGATCAGCGCAAGCTCATAGTTCGTATAATACGCATTGAAGGCCATTTCAAGATAGACCTCGCCGTTCTGCCAGGCCTTGCAGGTATCGAACATCGTCGGATCCTCGGCATAGAGCGGCTTGATGTTTTTGACTGCCGCCGCGTCGATGATCATGATATCCATATCCCCGCCGAGCGCAAGAAACTTTTCCGTTTCGATCGGCTGGACGCCCGGCGCCGCGAGATCGGCTGCAACGTTCTTGACGTTCGCCACCGTGAACGAGATGTAATTCGGCGACGTCATCAGGTGGTTGGTCGTGCCCCAGTTGCCGAGGCCGCAGATGTAGACCGCGGGCTTGTCCGCATCGGGAATGTCCGCCGTTCGTCTTCCGATCTCCGCGCGCTCGGCCTCGATGAAGCCGATCAGCGTCTCCGCCCGTTCCTCCTTCTCAAAGATCTTCCCAAGCAGGCGCAGAGAACCGAAAAAGCTCTCGTCGAACACGGATGCCGGACCGGATCTCAGCGTGATCACAGGAACGCCGAGCTGCTCCTCAAGCGCGTTCTCTTTCTCGACGTCCTCATATTCCGAAATGACGATATCCGGATTGCACGAAAGGATCTTCTCCGCCTCAGCCGTCTGCGCCTGCGGACCGCCGACGCCGCAGGACGGAAGCGCTGCGAACTGTTCGCCGAACGCCATCACGTACGGACGCGCCGTCGAATCAAACATCTTCGGGCGTTCCGCAAGCGTCGTGTTGTCGATATCCTCCACGCCGCACAGCAAACCGACGTCGCCGATATAGCTGTACATGCGCAGCGCGCCCGCGCCGATGCAGACCACGCGCTTGTAACTTCCCGGCACGACCTTGACCTCGCGGCCGATCATGTCCGTCACAACGATCTCCGCAGTCTTCGGGCCTTCGTCCTCCGCAGGCTTTTCCGCCGGATCGGCTGCGTCCGTCTTTGCGCAGGCAACCAGCGCAAGCGTCATGAGCAGCGCCAGCAGCATTGCAAGCATTTTCTTCATGTGTTTTGTCCTCCGTTTATGATAATCCTTTTTCCTTCCGCTTCTATGACGCGCACGTCCGCATCGAACACGTCGCGGATCACGTCCGCCGTGACGATTTCCGCACCGCCGGAACAGCTCACCCTGCCGTCCTTCAGGAAGAAGAACCGGTCGCCGAGCTCCAGAGCCTGATTGAAATCGTGCAGCGCGGTCAGGATACAGATCCCCTTTTCATGTGCGAGCCGCCGTGCTTCCTTCAGAATCAGCTGTTCGTTCGCGACGTCCAGATTCCCGGTCGGCTCGTCAAAGATCAACAGCTTCGGCTCCTGTGCTAGCGCGCGGGCGATCGCCACCTTCTGCCGCTCACCGCCGGAAAGCTGTTCGACGTTCCGCATCGCAAGCGATTCCAGCCGCATGTCTTCGAGGATCCGCTCGACAGCCTCCGCGTCCGCTTTGCCGCTTCGAAGTCCGAAGTATGCCATGCGTCCCGAAAGCACCGTATCGTACACGCTGAGCGCGCCGAAAGCGATCATCTGCGGGACGTACGCGATGTACCCCGCGCGTTCCCGGCGGCGCATGGTCAGAAGGTCCCTTCCGTCGACGCGGACCGTACCTTGCTGCGGCTTCAGGATCCCGAGGATCGTCTGAAAGAGCGTCGACTTGCCCGCGCCGTTCTTACCGAGCACCACGCCGATCTCCCCCGCCGCAAGCGAAAGGTCGACCCCGTTCAGAACCGTCGGAGCATGCTTGCCGTAACGAAAATGCAGATCCCGGATCTCCAGCATCATACGCGCTCCTCCCTTCGACTGAAAATGATCGCGAGGAAGAACGGTGCGCCGAGCAGCGATGTGATCGCGCCGACCGGCAGAGCGGATCCGTTTCCGATGCTGCGCGAGGCCGTGTCCGCCAGCAGCAGCAGAACGCTGCCGAACAGCGCGGACGCCGGGATCGAAACGCGGTGATCCTGCCCGAGGATACGCTTGACCGTGTGCGGACAGATGATGCCGACAAAGCCGATGATCCCGAGGAACGAAACGCAGACCGCCGTGATCAGCGAAGCGATCAGCATGGACAAAAACCGCAAAAGATCGACGTTGACGCCGAGGCTTTTTGCCGCTGCGTCGCCGGAAAGAAGCGCGTTGAACCGCCAGCTCAGGATCATGAAGAATACGATCCCGGCGATCACCAGGATCGCCATGATGAGATCGGTCCGATATGTCGCGCGTCCGAGGTCGCCGAACGTCCACACCACGGCCGCCGAAAGCCCGACGTCGGTCGCGTAAAACTGCAGAACCGTCGTCGCCGCCGTCCACACCGCGCCGATCGCAATGCCCGCGAGCACCACGACGCCCGGCCGGAACGACCGAAGGCGGCACAAGCCCAGAACGAGCAGGATCGAAAGTGCGGAAAAGATGAACGCCATGAGCGACGCGGCGTAGGGGTTCATGCCCGCCGTGTAGTTTGCCGCGTTGTGTCCCGTATCGAGAAAGCCGCCCGCAAAACCGATGATCGAGAGGTTCGCGCCGAACACTGCGGCGTTGGACACGCCGAGCGTCGAAGGCGACGCCATGGGATTATTGAGGCAGGTCTGCATGATGAGACCGGAGACCGAAAGCCCCGCTCCCGCGACGATCGCCGCCAGCACGCGCGGGACGCGCACCTTCCAGATGATCCGCGCATGCGCCGGGCTGCCGTTCCCGAACAGAGCGGATGCGCTCTCCGAAAACGTCATGTTTGAAGAGCCGACAAAGAGCGCCGCAAGCGCAAGCAGAACGACGGCAGCCGCCAATCCGATGATGACGATCCGCTGTCTGTTCCGTTTTGCTTTCAGATCTCTTCCGATCTCCATCCGCCCTCCCCCTTCGGGATAAAACAAAAGACATACCCGCCTCCCTCAGGAGGGGCGTATGCCTTCATGACCTACCTTGCGATACAAAAAACCTGTGCTCCCGCGCTTCTGCGCAGGACGGGGAAGCTTCAGCTTCAAATGATATTCTATCAGCCTAAGCGTTGTTCGTCAAGTATTTCCGTAGCTGTGCGATCGCGTCCGCCATGAGCTTGCCCATGCTGAAATCGGATACGCCGGCAATGAAATTGTCACAGTTCGAAAACGGGATCATGATGCGCTTCGCATCCGCCTGCGCAATGGCGCGCGCCATCTCCGGCGTGATCTCGCCGAGCATGGCGTCCGCGATCACCATCCCGATCGGACCGACGATGACGTCTGCCTTCCGTGCCGCGACCCGCACCGCGTTCTCGCCGGTCGCCGCCTCGTCCGCGCCCGCCTTCAGCATCGCGCCGGTCGCCGTGGAATTGGTCCCGATTGCGATCACATACGCCTCCGGCAGGATCTTTTTGATGCCGCCGATCAGTTGTTTGCCGAGCCCGCCGCCCTGCGCATCCACGATCATCACGATATTGCCCATCTCGTTTCCCCCGTCTTTCCCGAAGCCTTCCCGCTCCGTACTCTCATTATATCGGATCCCCCGCGTTTTTTCAAGGGCGGGGACGTCCGTCAGTTCCCGCCGACGTCGATCCACATGGCGGGGCGGACATTCAAATCATTGACGCGGACGGTGCCAATACTGCTGAAATTGGCTGCACGGTTAGAATAGTCGCCGGGTACCGTGGCATCAGTTTCCGTTTTATCGATCCGGCAGCTTGATATTCTTCCAGTCGGAAACGTTGCATTGACCGTAATCATTATCGCCTGTCGCTACAACCGTGCCGTCCGACCGGAGTCCGACCGTGTGCTGCAATCCCGCCGCGATCGCAACGATATCCGTCCAGCCGGAAACGTCGCATCGACCGTCATCGGTTCTGCCGACCGCGACAACCGTGCCGTCCGACCTGAGACCGACCGTATGATACTCCCCCTCCGCGATCGCAGCGATATCCGTCCAGCCGGAAACGCCGCATTGACCATAATAGTTATGGCCGACCTCGACGACCGTGCCGTCCGATTTAAGCCCGACCGTGTGATCCTCCCCCACCGCGATCGCCACGATATCCGTCCAGCCGGAAACGCCGCATTGGCCGGAGCCATTACTGCCTGCCGCAATGACCGTGCCGTCCGATTTGAGCCCGACC
>JBGULC010000013.1:0-114989 GCA_045114775.1 Christensenellales bacterium
CATCCCGAACACAGAAGTTAAGCGCACATACACCGACAATACTTGGCTGGAGACGGCCCGGGAAGATAGGCAGCTGCCGGGATCCAAGAAAGACGCTCGAATGAGTGTCTTTCTTTTTTTCGTCGCCGCAGACATCGTCTCTACGGTGTCATCCTGAGGCGCAGCCGACGGATCTTCCCGCGGCGACGAAAAAGTGATATGCGCGCTTCGCGCGCGTGATGTGCCTGTGGCGTGATGTTTGCGCTCCGCGCAAGTGATGTGTGATCTTCGATCACGTTCATGTGGATTCTCCTCCGGAGAATCTTCTGATCAGAGGCTCCCTTGTGTAAAGGGAGCTGTCGCCGCAGGTGACTGGGGGGTAGCCGTATCTTGCGCGCGACTACCCTCCCGACGGGCTTCGCCCGCCACCCTCCCTGACAAGGGCGGGTCAAAACCATGAGTTACAGGCTGCTTTTCCTGCCGGAGAATCTTCTGCATATTTGAGCGCTTCTTGTCAGGGGAGCTGTCGCCGTAGATGACTGGGGGTAGTCAGGAAACTACCCTCCCGTCTCGCTTCGCGAGCCACCCTCCCTGACAAGGGAGGGTCAGAAATATGAACCACATGCCGACTCTCATTGTCAAAGTATCTTCTTTTTGTCATCCTGAGGAATCCTGCAGGGATGATGAAGGATCCTAAAGATTCTTCGGCTGCGCCTCAGAATGACAAATAGAAAAGACCGACAGCATGTCGATCTCTATTCCAAAGGCTTTTCGGTATCGGTCAATCCTATAAGATAATCCGCAGACAGGTTATAATAACGACATAGACGAATCAAATCGTCGATTTTCAGTTCTGCGCGTCCATCCTCGATATGGTTATATCCTTGTTGAGACTTCTGCAGAACTTCGCCGATCTGTTTTTGCGTCAAGTCGCGATCTTCTCGAATCGCTCGAATTCTTGTCCGATAATCCATAATACCCTCACTTGGATGCAATATAGCACTCTCAATGTTTGAGTATTGACAAAAACTCAATAATTGAGTATAGTCAATACGGAATAGATTTTGGAGGGGCAATATGAATAGAAAAGCAAAGCTGGTCGTCGTTACTGCAATTCTGTGCTGTTTTGTTGTTCTGTTGTTAGCGGGCTGTGGCTGTAAGCATGAGTGGAAGGAAGCAACATGCACCGAGCCGAGGACATGTGCTTTGTGCGGTGAAACGGAAGGCGCGGCGTTAGGACACGATTGGGCGAATGCGACTTGTGTTTCACCTAGAACATGTACACGATGCGGCAAAAAAGATGGTGTAGCATTAGGACATGAGTGGCAAAAAGCAACATGTACAGAATCAAGGACTTGTAATCGCTGCGGAGAGATTGACGGAGAAGCACTGGGACATGATTGGAAAGAAGCAACTTGCATGGAACCGAAAACCTGTGCTCGCTGTGGCAAGGTTGACGGAGAAGCGCTGGGACATGATTGGAAGGAAGCTACTTATACAAAACCTAAGACTTGCACCCGCTGTGGAGCAACGGAAGGAAAAACAAAAGAAATAGATATAGAGTATTGTATACAACAATTAACACAAATGACTGAAAGCAGCAGAAATAAGTCTCAATCTGATTACATATTCTATGATCAGTATGAAATAAGCTATGACGATCAAAGGGCGTGTTTCGTTATTGCTTTCTCCAATAAATGGATGAGTGATGCAATTGTCAAGAATAGAGATAAAGCCACATGGAATGCGGGAACAAAAGTAATCGAAAAGAACTATAAAGATATAAGAAAACTCCTTAAACAATGGGATCGAGATGATGGATTACTTATAATGTTTACAGATTATAATGATAAAGATAGAGTGTTATTTGCAATTTATAACGGCATTATTATTTATAACGTTACAGATAATTGATATAATAATTTCATGCGGCTTTCACAGCCGCTTTTCTTTTGCGAATCCCTTGCGTTTTCTGCGATTATCGCGTATAATACATCTATTCTATGAAACAAGGCAGGTGGTACGACAGTGGACAGTAGTCCAAGTCCTCTTATACGAATGCTCTCGGAACAGACGGCAAATGAGATCAATGCCGGCGATTTCCGGAGCGTGATCGGTCTTATCGTATTTTTCTTTGTGCTTTTGCTGGGCGGAGCGTACTTCGCGGGGGCGGAAACCTCGCTCGCGTCTGTCAACCGCATCCGCATCATGAGCCGCGCGGACAACGGATCGAAATCGGCAAAACGCGTTCTGTATATATTGGATCACTTTGACGCGGCTCTGACCACCATTCTGATCGGCAACAACATCATGCACATCGGCTGCGCGTCTTTGTCCGCGCTTGTTGCGGTGCGCCTGAACTGGAGCAGCGCAGGCGCGACGGCGACGTCGCTTGCGACCACGCTGATCGTATTTCTGCTTGCCGAAATGATTCCGAAAACCATTGCAAAGGCGTGCAACGAAAGCTTTGCGCTGTTCGTTGCGCCGTCTCTGCGGTTTTTGATGCGCATTCTGTACCCGTTGAATTTCGTCTTTACCTCGCTGACGAACGGCATCAAAAAGCTGTTCCGCGTGAAGGACGAGGAGGAGCCGACCGTTTCCGAGGAAGAGCTTCACGACATCATCGAAACGCTCGACGAAACGGACGACATCGACGAGGACACGGCGGATCTGATGCAGTCGGCGCTTGATTTTACCGAGACGCCGGTGGGCGAGGTCTATGTGCCTTTGCAGGACGTGCAGACCGTTTCGCTTGCCATGCATCCGAAAGAGGTCGTGAAGATCATCGAACAAACGAATCACAGCCGCCTGCCGGTCGTGGACCGCGAGGGAACGATCGTCGGCGTGGTGCAGATCCGCAAATATCTGAAAGAATACCTCCGGCGCAGCGGGCACGTTTCGCTGTCGCGCGTGATGGACAAGCCGTATTACGTCACGGTCGGCACGCCGATCGACGAGCAGCTTGCCGGTATGAGCAAGGCAAAAACGCATATTGCGATCGTCAAGGACAACGACGGCAAAGTGCTCGGCATCCTGACCGTCGAGGATATCCTCGAGGAGCTCGTCGGCGAGATCTATGACGAGGACGACGTGGGGGGTGAAGTCAATGAGTAACACCCTGCGTTACATCCTGATCGCCGTCTGCATCGTGCTGTCCGCCATGTTCTCCGGCGCAGAGATCGCGTTCATGCAGCTGAACCCGACGAAGCTTAAACACGAAGCCGAGGAAAAGGGCAGCAGGCTTGCAAAGCTTGCGCTGCGCTTCCGCGAAAAGTTTGACTCCGGGCTCATCGCGATCCTGATCGGCAACAATCTTGTGAACATCGGTTCGTCGTCGATCGCGGCGGCGCTGGCGATCGCGCTGATGGGCGAAGGCGGCGCATGGGTCGCGACGGCGATCATGACAGTGCTGATCATCACGTTCGGCGAGATCTTGCCGAAGATCTTTGCGTCCGAGCGCGCCGAGGGCTTTGCGAAGCTCGTCGTACTGCCGATCACCGGGCTGTGGCTTTTGCTGTTCCCGCTGATCTGGCTTCTGGAACGGTTTTTGAAGCTGTTGTCCGGCATCTGGAAGGAAAAGGAGAGCGACGACGTCGTCACTGAGGACGATATGGAAACGATCCTCGACACCGTGGAGGACGAGGGCGTGGTCGACGAGGACACCGCGGATCTTTTGCAGTCGGCGTTCGATTTCGACGAGGTGCTTGCGTACGAGGTCATCACGCCGCGCGTGGACCTCGTGGCGATCGACCTGGACGATCCGCGCGAGCAGCAGATGAAGATCGCGTTTGCGTCGCCGTTTACGCGAATTCCGGTCTATCGCGGGACGCCGGACCACATGGTCGGCATTCTGCATCTGAATCACCTCTATAAGGCAATGGTCGAGGACCCGGACGTTCCCTTGAAATCGCTTCTGATGCCGGTCGTTTACGTGCATAAGACCATGCCGCTGCCGGACGTGCTCGACACGATGCGCCGGAAAAAGAGCCACATGGTCGTCGTCACCGACGAGTACGGCGGCACGATGGGCATCCTCACGATGGAGGACGTGCTCGAACAGTTGGTAGGCGAGATCTGGGACGAGACGGACAAGATCGAGGAGGAGTTTACCGAGGTCGGCGAAAACCGCTACGAAGTCGACGGCGATATGCGCCTTTCCGATTTCCTGGATGAATTCGACAAGGAAGAGGAAGACCTCGACGACGACAATGCGACCGTCGGCGGCTGGGCGGTGGAAATGCTCGGCGGCTATCCGAAACTCTACGACAGCTTTGTCTATGAGGACCTGACCGTGACGGTGCTCAAAAAGGAGCGCATGCGCATTCTGAGGCTTCTCGTCGAGCAGGATCCGGATTGGGTCGACGAGGACGAGGAAGAAGACGAGGACGAGGAGTGAAAATTCGCTCTGCGGATTTTTGCGAAATCAATCCCTGCGGGATTGGCGATATACTCCTTCGGAGAACGAGATGTCATCGACACGATATGCCCTGCGGGAGAGGTTTTATGATGAATCGAGTCGCCGTGATCGGCTGTCCGGGCAGCGGGAAAAGCACGTTTGCAAGAGCGCTGCATGAAAGGACGGGTCTGCCGGTTTACCATCTCGACAACATCTGGTGGAAGCCGGACCGCACGCATATCACACGCGAGGAATTTGACGCGGCGCTTCGGGAGATCCTATCAAAGGACGCATGGATCGTCGACGGCAATTACAGCCGCACGGTCGAAATGCGGGTCAAAGCCTGCGACACGGTGATTTTTCTCGATTACGACGAGCAGACCTGTATGGAGGGGATCGCGTCGCGCGTCGGGGAAAAGCGCCCGGATATCCCATGGACGGAACAAATGCTCGACCCAGAGCTTGTCGCGCTGGTGAGAGGCTTTCGCACCGAGCAGCGTCCGGAAGTTTTAGCGCTTCTGGACCGGTATGCGGAGGACAGGGAGATTATGATCTTCCGCACCCGCGCCGAAACGGACCGGTGGCTGAACGGATTCCATGCGGACAAATCGCATAGAATGATCAAAAATGCAGGCGCTGCGGAGGACGCATGAAGAAAAACGGTGTACAGAAGAAGAGAAAGATCCTTTGGATCGTGATCCCGGCTGCGATTCTTGTGCTGCTGCTCTCGGGTATGCTCATCTATCTGGAGACCTATTACCATGCGGACGAGGACGCGATCGCGGCGTTTTCCGCGGACCGGACCGTTTTGGAGCGGACGCTCGAAAGCAGCGAAACGGTATTTGATCCGGGCAACGCAACGGTCGGGCTGATCTTTTATCCGGGCGGCAAGGTGGAACAGGAGGCGTATGCGCCGCTGATGCGCGAGATCTCCGCGGGCGGCGTTCTTTGCGTACTGTGCAAAATGCCGTTTCGGCTGGCGGTGCTCGATATGCATAGGGCGGACGGCGTTCGCGAAGCGTTTCCCCAGATCGAACAGTGGTATATCGGCGGGCATTCTCTGGGCGGCGCGGTCGCGTCGATCGAGGTCAAGGCACATCCCGGCGTCTATACGGGTATGATCCTGCTTGCTTCGTTTTCGGACAAGGACCTGACGGAAGAATCCCTTCGCGTGCTGTCGATCTACGGCAGCGAGGACCGCGTGCTGGATCGTGAACAATACGAGCGGGCGAAGAGCCTGCTGCCGGGCGACGTGACGGAAACCGTGATCGAAGGCGGCTGTCACTCGTATTTCGGGATGTACGGCGAGCAGAACGGAGACGGAACGCCCTCGATCACGAACGAGGAGCAGATCCGCATCACCACGGGGACGGTCCTTGATTGGCTGAAGGACGCTTCCCGAAAGAACGGTAATAACAGCAAAAGTGAATAAATCGAAAGTGAGGAGCAAAAATGAGCAGCTTTGAAAACCTGCGTATCGTGGACAACTTCTACCAGACGTCGTTATTCTTCCCGATGCCGACCGTTATCATCAGCACGCTGTGCGAGGACGGCAGCACGACGCTCGGACCGTACTCGCTGGTGCAGCCGTACTATGTGGCGGGCAAGGATTATTACGCCATGCTGCTGTGCTGCCGCAATTCTTCAAACACGGCGCAGAACATCCTGCGCGACGGCAAGTGCGCGATCAACTTCATCGACGACGATCCGAAAAGCTTCAAGGAAGCGGTAAAGCTTTCCTGGCCGGGCGACAAGCCCTCCGACAAGATGCCGAAGTGCAATTTCCGGCTCGAAAAGAGCATGATCGAGGAGGAGACCGGCGAGAAGCGCCCGCAGGTTTTGACTGACGCGATCCAAGCGATCGAATGCACTTGGATGCGGGAGCTCGACGGCGCGGCGAACGATCGGCCCGGGAACCTCAACGGCTACGAGCCGCCGTATCATGATTTCAACGGCATCACATCGAAGTTCGGCGCGCATTTCATCCTGCGCGTCGATAAGATCCTGATGAAGAAGAAATACAGCGACGCGATCATCAACGGCGTCAAAGCCAAGGATTTTCCGCCGCTGCCGGTCGATTACGGCTATCGCGATTCCAAGAATTTCTGGTTCCATCGGAAGCGCAGAATGCGCGCGGAGCTGCTTGCCGTCCGCAAGCAGTCGCTGGACTCCGTGCGCTACGCGGCGGACCGCGCCGACGACAAGGTCAAGTTTACCGACGACGCGCTCGAAACGATCCTGAACGTGCCGCGCGTATTCCTTCCGCTCGTGCTGAAGGGCTGCGTGGATTGGGCAAAGGAGAACAACGTCACGCTCGTCACCGCGGAGCATATGAAGATCATCAGCGACAAGCGCGCGAAAGAAAAGAACAGGAAATAAGGCTATGAGAGACTTTTTGATGCAAATCTGCCCGGTTGCGATCTGGTGCATCGTCGCGGGTGAAGCGGTGATCGCAGCGCTGCTGTTTGTTTATGAGGCAAAGAAAAAATCCAGGATCGCGCTGCTTTCGGGCGTTCTGACGCTCGGGCTCGTTCTGGACGCAGCGATCATCGGGCTCGGCTCCTCATTGTCCGCCGAAGCCCTTGCCGCGATCAGCCCGGCCCGGTTCATCGCGCACGGGCTTCTGATCCCGCTGCTGTTCCCGATCTGCGGCTATGCGCTGAACCTGAAAAGACCGTTGATGACGATCGTGTGGATGTTCACGGTGCTCGTCATGGCGGCAGGCTTCGCGCAGGCATTGGCAACCAAGCTCGTGCCGGAAACGATCGCAAACGTCACGCGCATGAAAGCGGGCGAGGGTACGCCGAAGTGGGCGGATACGGTCAGTCGGATCCTGTCGTTCGGTACGGTCATTCCGATGATGATCGTCGGGATCGTCGTGTGGATCAAGGAGAAGACGCCGCATCTGTTCCTGTCGGGATTTCTGATGTTCGCGTTCTCCGCGCTCGGACCCGCCACGGGCAACACCGACCTGATCTTTTTCATCAGTATGTTCGGCGAGATCCTGATGGCCCTGTTCCTGTACCTCTACGCGCGCGCCAAGACAAAGCGGCACGCCGGATAAGCGTATAAAAATAGCTCCCGTACGGGAGCTTTATTTCGTTTTGGGACGGAAGATCAGTGCGGCAAGCCAGCCGAACAGGACCGCGGCGGAAATGCCCGCGGCGGTCGCCGTAAGACCGCCGGAAAACGCGCCTAAGATTCCGTGCTCCTTCGCGCCTTCGATCGCGCCTTTGGCGAGCGCGTTGCCGAAGCCTAAAAGCGGAACGCTTGCACCCGCGCCGGCAAAATCCGCAAGCGGCTCGTAAATTCCGAGCCCGCCGAGAACCACGCCCGCAACGACGAACAGCACGAGGATGCGCGCGGAGGTCAGCCGCGTAAAGGACAACAGCAATTGTCCGATCGTGCAGATCGCACCGCCGATCAGAAACGCCCAAAGATACTGCATCAGTCCCTCCGTTCCAGTACGACCGCGTGCGCGATGCCGGGGATGCTTTCGCCCTGCATGCCGCTGGTCGGGCTCATCAGCGCGCCGGTTGCGAGAAACAGCATGCGCTGTACGTCGCCGCGTTCGATCCGTTCCAATAGCTCCGCCGCAAGCACGACGGCCGAGCAGCCCGCGCCGCTGCCGCCGCACGAGAAGCCCTGTTCTTCAAGATAGATGCTCGCGCCGCAGTCGAGATAGCGCTTCTCCAAGTCCAAGTGCTTCTGCTTCGCAAGCTCCAAAAGCATTTCGCTGCCGAACGTGCCGAGATCGCCGGAAACGATCAGGTCGTAATCCTCGACGCGGCTGCCGGTATCCTTTAGGTGCGCAAGGACCGTATCGCAGCACGCAGGCGCCATCGCGGCGCCCATGTTGTTCGTGTCGGTGATGCCGAGATCGACGACTCTGCCGATCGTGGCGGCGGTCAGCGCGACGTGCGAAAAGACGGGCAGGGGGACCTCCTGCGTGGACAGCAGGATCGCGCCCGCGCCGGTGACGGTGCGCTGCGCGGTGGGCGGAGCGGTCGTGCCCATTTCGAGCGGGAAGCGGTATTGCCGCTCGGCGGTGGAGAAGTGACTGCTTGCGCAGCACAAAACCGGCGAACAGTAGCCGCCGTCGGAAAGCACGCCGCCCAGAAGCAGCGATTCCGCCATCGTGGAGCACGCGCCGTATAAGCCCAGAAAGGGGATCCCGAGCTCGCGTGCGGCGTAGTTTGCCGTGATGATCTGATTCAGAAGATCGCCCGCGAGCATGGCATGGACGTCGGAAGGCGTCAAGCCGGCCTTTTCGCAGGCCAGACGCGCAGCCGTCTGAAACATCTTGCATTCGGCCTTTTCAAAGCTGTCCTCGCCGTATTTGTCGTCCTCAAGCACTGTGTCGAACAGCCCCGAAAACGCACCTTCGCCTTCGTTTTTCGCTACGATCGCCGCCGCGCTTCTCACCCGCGGCTCGCTCCGAAACAGCAGCGTCCGTTCACCGATCCGTTTTCTCATAAAAACCTCCTTTTCCGTCAGCTTGCTCGAATTTACGGGTTCTATACGCATTCGGACAAAATCCGCCTTTTTTCGATTATAAAACACTGAAAAAAACGAACATTTTTTAATCATTCAGTAGACAAATACAAACAAATATGGTACTATACATATAGGTAGAATGGTTTAGTATAGGACATCACAATATCTTGATATTATCCGAGGTCGGTCTCTTGCGGAAAACGGGCATCGTCCCGACAAAATATGAGATTGCTTTGAAGGATAGAAGCATACCGGTACGGGATGAAAACATTTTTGAGAGGGACGCACTATGAAGTTGAAAAGGATTATCGGCGCAGCGCTTGCGACCATGCTCGCGGCAACACTCATGCCGCTTTCCGTATTGAAAGCGGAAGGCAATGCGTCCGTCACGGTTGAAACGCGCGCGGGACGGAACGAGACGGTCGAGGTCAGTGAGACGGTCTCGACCGACGCAAACGGTGTTAAGACGACCGAACACGCAGCGGAAGATTATACGACCTCTTCCGGCATGATCGTCGATTATACCGGCAAGAACGTCGAGCAGCCGAACGGATGTTACGAGTTTGAGGACCACTATACCTCGCAGGATGCGAACGACACCTACGAGGCCGAAGGCGGTTCCGACAAGTCCAACGAATACCATGCTCCGGCGTCCGAGATCGGCATCAAGATCGACGAAGACGACGTCGGCAAGCCTACAACCGTCACCGGTCCCGCTGCAACGGTGATCGAAGTCACGGGTGACGTCAAGGAATCCGACGATGACGGCATCTACGACTATACCGTAAAAGAACGCATCACGCAGAGCGTGATCGGGGTCACAACGAAGTTTATCGAGATCACCGATTCGCACGGCGCGGTCAATCCGGACGATATGGAGTATGTCCATTCCGATATTAAGCCGGATTACAGTCAGGTGATTGATGATGATCTGGACCTGGTGACAAGAACAACATCAAATGGAGAAATATCACAACTTGAAATTCCTCCTGCAGATGATGTAGTTGCATTGATCACAGATGATTATCAATATGTGAATCTTGAATCCGATCAAGTGGCTGCATTCTGGCCGGGCTGGCTGTTTTCTTCCCCCCAGTCAGCAACTGACAGTCCTGTATACGATGATGGTATATACCAGTTATACGGGGTCTATAATTACAACCATTTGAGAAGGAAAACCTTTTATTTGCCTGATCACAGGATCGTTGATGTTACAGACGCCGATCATCCCAACGGAATCGGTATCAGGTGGGATAACGTATGGTTTTATACGCTGGCCGACAAACATAAAAACGTCATAACGGCATATTGTGCCGACCAAAGAACATCCTCGGAAGAACTCGCCCTCTACAGGATCTACAATCTGGAAGACGCCGAGTATTACGAGGAGGAACAGGCAAAGCATATTCGTGCCATCGGCAATAAAGGATACTGGGGCTTAGAGGGAGGAGAATCCGACTTCGGCACTCTTGCCGCAGTAAAGAAATTGATGCGTGACTCCGGTCAGTTTACCAATGAACAGATTGAAATGCTGACGCCGGGCATGGCGATGTGTGCCATGCAAATGGCTATCTGGAGTTACAGCAACGTCATTAAAGATGACATGACGTTCGTAAATGTGCATCATGTGCTGAAAAACGGCAGTATCACACCGGCATCCTATCACGCCGCGGAAGAACCCGATCCCGATAAAGCCGATGTGATCATGCGCCTGTACTGGCTGCTTTACGATCTGGAGCCGGAAGCGATTCCGGAGAATGACGCCACTACCGAGAATACGATCATCAACGAGAAGAACTTCCTGAAGTCTGTCAATCTGACGATTACGGACAAACCCGCGGATCACGCGAACAACAAGGACGCGGACAAGACCAACGACGTTTATACCGTCGATCTGGAAATCGCGTTCAAGGTGAAGCCGCTCGAAGAGAACGGCGATGATCTGGTGCTGGAGATCCAGGATCAGAACGGCGATACGATCGTCAAGGCGCGCATCGCGGGACCGATCCAGGCGGGCGAAGTTCCGGCGTCGGTCGTCGACGAAGGAGCCTACAAGATCGAGGAGATCCAGCTTCAGGAAGGCGAAACGGCGCTGAAGTTCGCGCTGAGCGGCACACAGAATCTCAGGAATGACGTATACTTCTTTAACTCCGAAGATCAGAGCGGAACGATCGTGTCCCAGCCGATGGTCGGCGTTGCAAAAGGCAAGCGCGACGTCAACATCTGGATGGATCTCACCTTTGAGCTCGACGTCACCGACGAGGAACTGAAGCAGGAACACTACTGGAGAACCGAAAAAGACGTTCCGCACTACGTTGAGCTCCCGATCGAAAAGGACTGGCAGGATGCGGACAATCAGGACGGCGTCCGTCCCGATAAGATCACGGTTCGCCTCTTTGCAGACGGCGTCGAGATCAAGAGCATCGATATAACGCCGGACGAGAACGGCGACTGGAAGTACACGTTTACCGGCCTTCCGAAGTACACGGCAGACGGAACGAAGGAGATCAAGTATACGGTAACCGAAGATCCGGTTCCCGAGTATGATGAGCCTGAATATCTGGAGACAGAGGACGGTCTCATTAAGATCGTCAATAAGCACACGCCGAAGACGACAGAGATCTCCGTCACAAAGGAATGGCAGGACGGGGAGAACGTCGACGGCGTTCGTCCCCGGAGCATCACGGTGCATCTGCTTGCGGACGGCAAAGAGGTTGACAGCGCAACGGTCACGCCGGACGAGAACGGTCGCTGGGAGTACACGTTCGAAGATCTGCCGAAGTACCGGGACGGCGTAGAGATCAAGTACACGATCACCGAAGATCCGGTTCCCGAATATGAGGCGGAGATAGAGAACTACACGATCACCAACACGCATGAGCCGATCACGACTGATATAACGATCACCAAGGAGTGGGAGGACGAAGAAAACCGGGACGGCGTTCGTCCCGCGAGCATCACGGTCCGTCTCTATGCAGACGGTAAGGAGATCAAGAGTGCGACGGTCGTTCCGGATGAAAACGGACATTGGGAGTACACGTTCGAGGATCTGCCGATGTACCGCGATCAAGGCGTTGAGATCGCCTATACGATTACCGAGGATCCGGTTCCCGAATATGAGACGGTGATTGAAAACTACAAGATCACCAACACGCATACCACGGAAAAGACCGCCGCAGAAGGAAAGAAGACCTGGGTCGATAACGACAACAAGGAGAACAAGCGTCCCGTGCAGATCGTCATCCGACTGTTCGCGGACGGCGTCGAGATCGACTCCAAGACGGTAACCGAGGCGGACGGCTGGAAGTGGAAATGGGAGAACCTTCCGAAGAATAAGAACGGCAAGGAGATCAAGTACACGGTCAAGGAAGATCGAATCGTCGGATATACGGCGACGGTCACCGGTTTCGACATCACGAACACATACGAGGTCGTGACGGGAGACGAATCGGATCCCTGGCTGTGGGTCACCGTTTTCGGAGCCTCGCTGCTCGCGAGCGTCGGACTTCTGATGCTGGAGTGGATGTATCGCAAACGTCGCGCGTAAATCAAATGAACGGCCGGAAAGCGCAAATGCTTTTCGGCCTTTTTCGGAGCAAAAGATGAGAAAGAAAGATCAAACGCAAACCGGACCTCTTCGTGTTTATCGTTGGCTGAGATTCGTTCTGATCCCGGTTGTCCTTGTGATTCTCGGATTTTCGGCGTACAAGGTGATCACAATTTTCGCGGAATACGGTGAAAGCGACGAGAGCTACCGACAGATCGAAGAGCAGTTTCTTCTTCCGCCGCGGACGCCGCGACCGGGCTCGATCATTGTCCGACCTGACCAAACGGCTGAACCGATCCAACAGGTAACCGCGCCGCCGACCGGCGCTGTTGACTCGGCTGCGCCGACAACGGAATCCGCGGAGAGACCGGATGCGGCGACGCCGGCGCCGGGCAACAGTTCCCGTGAGCCGGAAAAAGCACCGATCCCGACGGCAGTTCCGCCGACGCCGCTGCCGGAGGTCGCGCCGATCGGCGTGGACTTTGAAGGGCTGAAGCAGATGAACAGCGAGTGTATCGGCTGGATCTACATTGCGGGCACGGATATCAGTTATCCGGTCTTGCAGACGGGGAACAACAGCAAGTATCTCGATACGCTGCCGAACGGCAAGAAAAATAAATCGGGTTCTATCTTTATGGATACCCGAAACGATCCGATGCTTTCGGACGGCAATACGGTTATATACGGTCACAATATGCAGAACGGTACAATGTTCTCAGACCTGCGCAAGTACGAGAAACGGTCGTTTTTCGACGCGCACCGGACAGCCTATTATCTGACGCCGGACGCAGATTACAAGATCACAATCATTGCGTGCGCAAGGGTGCCTTCATTCGGCGAAGCGTATGAGCTGTACGGCGATCCGGCGGAGCTGAGGACGTATCTGCGGTCCGTACTCGGCAGCGCGTTCGTATCCGCACCGATCGATCTCGACCGCGTCACCCGGATCGTAACGCTCTCGACCTGCACCGGCGTAAACGGAAAACGCATGGTTCTGATCGGCATCCCCGAGCTGCTGTCGTAAGATCGGACAACTCTGAATGCGCCGAAGCTTTACGTCGCATCGGACGGCAGAACGACGGTCCGGGACTGTACAAATTCCGAAATACCGCAATCGCAAAAACAGGACACGGGGCAGAACCCGGTCCTGTATTTTGTGTGCGGAGGGAGCAGCAGAATTGCGGCAAACTGAAGGCGGCTGTACGCCGATCGGGCCGAAAAAAACGATCCGAAACCCGGGAGGACGACCTGAAACCGCACACAGTAAACGTAGAATTGATAAAAAATACAATTTTCGACATAAATCTTGATTTTGGAAAATGTATATGGTAAACTTGATATGTCGCATAATCGCACATATTTGGGACTTTTTCATAATATGGTTTGATCGTCTGGGGAAGACGTGCTTCGGGAATGTGCTATTCCCTTTGAATACGGTGTGAGGTTGTGCGGTAGCAACGACGTTTGTGCTTTTTTGAGTATAGCGAGTTGCTGCGCATTTTTATGTTTATACGGCATTCAGACAATATCGGACGGGAGTATTATAATGGATGATTTGATCAACGGGACGAAATTCGGATTGGGCAACTCCACAAACAGACCGGACAGGGATAATGCCGGACATCTCAAGGATGCGCAGGGTATTCAGATCGCAGTCGTTTCCAACGGCGGCAAGCTGCAGGAGCTGTATATTCCGCGCGATTCCGACGGGATCCATAAGATTTTCGAACAGAACGGAAAGGACATTCTTCTGCAGATCCGGAAGCAGGATGATGGGGAATGGGCCGCGTTTTGCGGACCGAGGGTGAGATTTACGGATGCGTCCAAATTCGGAAGCAACCGGTCCGTAGTGTTGACGGATCATGCGCTGTATCATCTGACCGGCAACGACGGCGGCTACTATCTGTATATTGAGGACGTCAATACGGAGGCGCGGATCCATCACAGCTATTCCGTGGAGAAAAGCAGGCCGATCACGATCGGCCGATTGGCGGATTGCGGAATCGTGATCGACAGCGATTTTGTATCGAGGCACCATGCGATCATTTTCTGGAATGAGAAGGGATGGCGGATCCAGGATACAAACAGCACGAACGGTATCTTCGTAAACGGAAAAAAGATTCAGGACGCAAGCCTGGATTTCGGTGACAGCATCTTCATCATGGGATTGCGGATCGTGATCGGGTATGGATTCATTTCCATCAACGACGGCAACGGACGGGCCTCCGTACAATCTCCCTATGTTCATCTCATACAGTCCGATAAGGACATTGCATATACGCTTCCGAAAGCAGATTCGGAGAAAGACGATTCATGTTATAACAGATTGCCGCGCGAGCGGGAGATCATCAAGGCCGATCCGATCGTTTTTGACAGCCCGCCTCCCTCGTTGAACGGAAATCAGATTCCGTTTATGCTGCGCATGGGCAGCCCGGCGCTGATGGGCGGAAGAGCGCTCGCCACAGGCAACTATTTCATGGCGGTGACAAGCCTTGTTATGCCGTTCTTGACGCAGGGCTTTACGGAAAAACAACGAAAAGAATACGAAGCCCAGAGAAACGAAAAATATAAGGCATACCTTAACGCAAAGCGCGAGGAAATCAGTCACGAATGCGCGGAGGAGAAGCGGATCCTTGAGAGGACGTACCCGGAGACGAGCCTTGTTTCCATTTGGCCCGAAACCAGACGTCGTTTGTGGGAGCGCAGAAACGTAGACGACGATTTTCTTACGATCCGGATCGGACACGGCGATTACCCGATGCTGGCGCCGTATGACTGCGATCAGGAACGATTCAATATTGAAGAAGACGAGCTTGAGAAGGAGATGCGCAGCATCACCAAGGAGCCGGAATGGCTGAAGGACGCGCCGGTTTTGACATCCCTTACGAAGGATTTTGTCAGCGGCATCCTCGGAGACCCCGAGCAGATCAGAGAATTCATCCTGAACATGATGCTGCAGATCATGATGACGCACAGTCCGGATGAAGTGAAGGTCATTCTGCTGTGCGACCCGTCCGAAGCGAAGAACTTTGAATTGTTCCGTTTCCAGAAGCACATGCGCAACGACGATTTCACAATGCGCTTTATGGCGACGAATATCGTCGAAGCGACCAGGATCAGCGGCTATCTGGCGGAGCAGATCGAGGACAGCCTTGAAAAGAAAACCGAACTGAAGAAGATCCTGAAAGAAAGAGCGTATTACGTTGTCTTTGCGCTGGACAAGAAGCTGCTCGACTCGGTTGAGTTCCTGAAGGACGTTCTGAAACAGGACGAATCCGTCGGCGTTTCGGTCGTTGCCGGGTTCCCGGAACTGCCGAAGGAATGCACGAAGATCTTCCAGCTCAAGAATTCGCAGAATAAAACGACCTATATCAAGGAGCCGGATCACTATAAAGAAGAGTTTTTGATCGACCGGATCGATGACCGGGAAAAAACAGCGGCGTTGATGCGGACGGCAAGTATCCGCATTCCTACGGCGTCCGCTGCATATCTGCTTCCCAAGACGGTCACGTTCCTCGAGATGTTCGGCGTCGGTAAGGTGGAGCATCTTGCGCCGCTGCGCCGCTGGGCAGAGAACAATCCCGTCAAATCGCTGGCGGTTCCCGTCGGCGTCGGAACGGACGGCGAACCGTTCATACTTGACTTGCATCAAAAACGGCAGGGCCCGCACGGTCTTGTCGCCGGTACGACCGGCTCCGGTAAATCGGAGTTCCTGATTACCTATATCCTTTCGCTTGCGGTGAACTTCTCACCGAATGAGGTCGCGTTCCTTCTGATCGACTATAAGGGCGGCGGCCTTGCAGGCGCGTTCTACGACGACGTACAGAAGCTATATTTGCCGCACGTGATCGGTACGATCACCAACCTGGACGGCGCGGCGATCCAGCGTTCGCTGATCTCGATCAATGCCGAACTGAAGCGCCGTCAGCGGGTCCTGAACGAGGCAAAGAGCATCACCAATGCCGGTACGATGGACATTTACGACTATCAGAAGCTGTTCCGTGCCGGAAAGCTCAAAAAGCCGATGCCGCATCTGTTCATCATCTCCGACGAGTTTGCGGAGCTGAAGGCGCAGCAGCCGGAGTTCTTGAACGAGCTGATCAGTACGGCGCGTATCGGTCGAAGCCTCGGCGTGCATCTGATTCTCGCGACGCAGAAGCCGGGCGGCGTGGTCAACGACCAGATCGTTTCCAATACCAAGTTCCGCGTCTGTCTGCGCGTTGCGGACAAGTCGGACAGTATGGATATGCTGAAGCGTCCCGAGGCGAGCGAGCTGCGCGATACCGGCCGATTCTACCTGCAGGTCGGCAACAACGAATACTTTGCGATGGGCCAATCCGCATGGTGCGGCGCCGGGTATGAGCCTTCGGATGAGCCGCCGAAGTCTGTCGACGAGAGCATTGCGGTCATCGATCCGACCGGGCAGGCGGTCGTTACCATGAAGCCGGAACGGAAAAAGATCAAGACCGAGATCAAGCAGCTGGTCGCAACCGTCAAGATGCTTGCGGAAACCGCCGTCCACGAGGGGATCACCACAGAACGGCTGTGGATGGATCCGCTTGAAAGCAAGATCTCCATCGAAGAGCTCGAACAGAGCAGCGGAGAACTGCAGCCTTTTACCGTGCTCGGAGGCATGATCGACGATCCCGAACATCAGACGCGGCATACGCTGTACATCAATCTGCTCAAGAGTAAGAACATCCTGATCATGGGTGAAAGCGGATCGGGCAAGACGACGTTCCTGAAGACGATCCTGTACGGGGTCATGCATAATTACAGCCCGAAGGAAATTTCCTTCTACATTCTCGACCTGTCCGGACGTTCTTTGACTGCGTTCCGGACCGCCCCGCACTGCGGCGCCGCGCTGCACGACGAAAACGAGACCGACTTCGATCGGCTGATCACCATGTTGGGCGATATAGTCGACGAGCGGAAAAAGCTGTTCGAGGAAATGGGCGTGGCAGATTACGAGTCGTACCTTGTTTCCAAAGAGCAGTCTTCCGAGAATCTTCCGCTGATCCTGGTCGTGATCGACAATTTCGCCGGCATGACCAATTTCAAGAAGGGAAGCGATCTGCAGTACGGTTTCAGCCAGTATCTCAAGGAGGGCTTGAGCTACGGTATCCGCTATATCATTACGGCGACGCACAACAACGAATTGAATTCGAAAGCAAAGCAAGAGATTGCAACACGATTCACTTTACAGTTAAAAGATAAATATGAATATGGTGATACGTTAAATGTGCGTTGTAACTATATTCCCCCAATCACACCCGGACGAGGGCTGTGCGTATATAATGAAGCGCCCTTGGAGTACCAAGTTGCAATGCTGCGTCCGGATGAGACGGCAAGAGCGGTCAACGCACTGATCCAGACGATGGGCCAGGAGATCGCCGATCGTACGCCGGCGGAAGCGTTTGCGGCGGAGCTGCCCATCGTGCAGGAGGAGCAGGAATTCGAGCAGTTCTGCAGCGGCATTCCGGTCGGCAGGATCCCGCTCGGGTATTCCATGAAGGACGCCAAGAAGATCTCGATCCCGCTGAAGCAAGCCGGATTCCTTTCGGTCTATTTTGGAAACAAGGACGGAAAGAAAAAGATCCTGCAGAATTTCCTGTTTGCGTTCGCAAGAGAGCAGGGCAAGATCCTGTATCTGTCGCCTGAAAACGGCAGCGTTGCCGACGGACCGGAGGGTATTCTGCAGAACTATCCGTTTGAGTATCAGATTATTCCCTGTAAAGAGGGGGCAGGGGAAAAAGCTGTTTCGGCAATTATTGATGTAATAAACGAGAGAAAACTGATACGGAATGCGTATTGCCGCGAGCATGGACTGGAACAAACGGAAATGAGCTCTCTTGTTGAGGCAGAAGATGCGATTCGAGCGCAAACGAAACCGCTCTTTGTTGTAGTGGAAAACTTCGTATCGTTTGAGTGCAGGACAAAAGACGAGGCAGAAATTCTGGAAGCTATTTTTGAGATTGCAAGATACTATAACGTTTTGTTCTTGGCAGGATATGATCCGGACGATACCGGTAAGCTTTTTGCAAACGCTTTACAGGGAGCATTTAATCCGGAAAAGAATGTCCTGCTGTTCGGAGGCAAGATGGATAAACAGAATCTTGTTGCGCTCGATTATAATTCAACAATTAAAGAATTGTTGCCGAAATTCGGACGTGGTTTGATGGCGTATCGCGGGAATACATATTCGATCACAATGCCTTGTGGGTCGGAAGAAACAACGAGTTCAGAAGAAGACGCTTCGATCTTCTGAGAAAGGGAGGAATGGACATGAACAAGGTATGCGTCATCGTGGAAACCCCGGCGATTGGCCGGGAGGACGATATGCTGCTGCCGGACTATCTTCCGATCGAACTGCTCCAGAAGCTGGTTGCCGACGCGGTCAAGGATATTTCGAGCGGCGCGTTTGAGCCTACGGGGAAAGAGATTCTCTGTCGACGGGAGGACGGTATTATTCTGCATCCGCGATATACACTTGCAGATTATGCTGTTACAGACGGTATGCATTTATTGTTGTTTTAGGAGGAATTATGGAAAGTATTGAACAGTATCTCGGAGCACTGAAACGCAGCTCATCAATTCTAAAACAATTAGACAATACACTGGACGAAGATAAACAGAACATACACAGAGGACTCTCGGGAGATGCAGAAGAGATTTATAAAAAGCAGTGTGACAAAGTGATTAACAAGATCAAAAAGATCGAAAAACAAATTCAGGTATTATATTCGGAATCAAGCGCCGGATTATAATATACAGCAAAATTAACAGGAGGAAGCTAACAGAATGGGAACAGTTGATATGGACATCAAAGCTGCTGAGAGTTTCAATAATGAATTGACTAACTTAAACAGCAGACTGGAAACGATCTTAAAAGGTATCAATCAAGCGGTCCAAGATATCGGTAAGAGTGGTGAAGGCAGTATCATTAAGCAGCTGTGGGATAGAGCAAAAGAAATGTTCGATGCTGCAGTTTCAATGGTTAAAGCTTTCGGTAATCTTGTCAACAGCATTGCAGAGGTCATTGGCGCAGCAGGACAATTAATGAATACGATCAATGAGGCGATTGCCAATGTCGGCAAATTCTTTGGGTTCTAATGCATAAGGAGTGAAGAAAATGGCAGATAATACCAGAATTTATGTAAATGAAGAAGTATTTCGCAATCAAATCGGAGCGTTGGGTGATGGTTTGGAACAGCTTGGTGACATTCTCCGTGATTATGAAGCGCTCAAGGATCAGGCAAAGAAAGTTTGGGGCGAAGAAGATATCAATCAGAGAAAGGCCATTGAGGTCTGCGAATCGGCAATCACATTGGTGAGAGAGAAACAAGCAGAAACCAGGAATTCTAAGACGCAGCTTGAGAACATCAGTTCTGATGCATACAAGCAGCAGGCTGATTATTCCGAAAAACTGGATAAGGCAAAACAGACGATTGATGCATTGCGGAGATCCTAATGGGTGAAGCAACGAGAATCCGATTTGACCGGAATGCGCTGGAGGATCATGCGGATCAGTACTGCAAGAAGGAACTGAAACTTGCGCGGAATCTGGTGGATATGCTGCGCCTTGCAGCCTCCTGCGCGCCAATAGACGCCGCGCCGCGCGTGCGGCGGCTCATGAACGACGCAGACCGCATGGCCCGGTATTTTTCCGAGATGAACGACGCGTTGGTCGAATCGGGACAACTGGTGGAAGCAACCTCCAAGGCGGTGCTTGAACGTCTCGAGGATGCGGACGACAAAATGAAAGCCTTACTGGATTAACCGGTACGTGCGAATCAGATTGCCGCTTATGCGGCGGCAATGCATTTCAGTGACCCTCCGTTTGTCGGGAAACCGACGGACGGAGGGTACGCTGGGATTTTGGGAAAAGAGAAAGAACAGTCATTTTTGAGCAATAATGCGTGAAATTTTGTCTGCTGTATCATCAGCGTCGTAAATCGTTTATGGGGGAGAGCCACAGCAAAATGATTTTTCAATTATCGGCAGCATGCGGCTGCAGCATCGGACGCGTTCGCAAAAACAACGAGGACAACTTCTACTTTGACGGCAGTTCGCTCCCGGAGGAGAACCGGGGATTGAGCGGAAGCATCATGAAAAAGACCTACCTTGAGAAGGAGGTCCTGTTCGGCGTGTTCGACGGCATGGGCGGCGAGGAGTACGGGGAAAAAGCGTCTTTCGCTGCTGCGGAGACCGCGAAAGCAAAGGCGGATCTCGGCAGACGCTATGCGATCGGCTCGAGAGCGTTTCTGACACAGCTCAGCCATGAAATGAACCGGGCGGTCTGCGAGCGGCAGAAGGAGCTTTATGTCACCCGCATGGGGACGACCGCAGCAATGCTGCTGTTCGTGCCGGACGAGGTCTATGCCTGCAATCTGGGCGACAGCCGCATCTACCGGCTGCGTGACAACGAGCTTTCACAGGTCTCCGTGGACGACGTGGAGCGCGTTCCCGAGGGCGTGCACAGAAAAGCCGGTCTGACGCAGTTCCTCGGTATTCCGGAGGACGAGCTTGCGCTGGAGCCGCATATCGTCAAATGCGAGCTGAAGCGGGGCGACGTCTATCTGATCTGCAGCGACGGTGTCACGGACATGATTCCGAACCTGGAGCTTTGCATGCTCCTGCGCGAGCATATCAGTGTCAAGCAGACCGTCGAACACATCATCCGTCGCGCTTTGCAGAACGGCGGCCATGACAACACGACGGCGATCGTGATCCGCATAGATTAAACATCATCAGGGAAGGTCAATATGGACGAGAAAAGAATCAAAATCCCCGGGTGGAAGATCATTCGGACAATCGGCAAGGGCAGCTTCGGCTGCGTATATGAGGTGGAGAAGGAGGGCGTGTTCGGCGCAGTCGCACATTCGGCGCTGAAGGTCATCTCGATCCCGGAGACGGACGCGGAGGTCAAGGCGTATCGCGATGACGGTTACGACGACAAGAGCCTTACCGATCTGTTCCGTACGCAGGTCGAGGACATCACGGCCGAATTTGAATTGATGAGCAAGCTCAAGGGCGACAGCCATATCGTGAGCTATGAGGACCATTCGATCGTCCAGCACGAACATGATCCGGGCTACGATATCTTCATCCGCATGGAGCTTCTGACGCCGCTGCCGGACTATATCAATCGGACGTTTCCGGACAACCGTATTCCGGACGCTGCCGTTGCGGCGCTCGGTACAGATATCTGCCGCGCTCTGGAGCGCTGCGGACGGCATAATATCATTCACCGCGATATCAAGCCGCAGAATATCTTCGTCAATGAGGAGGAAGATTTCAAGCTCGGCGACTTCGGCATCGCGAAGACCTCGGATCATACGACCAGAGCGACCAAGACGGGGACCTACGGCTATATGGCGCCGGAGGTCTACTGGGGAAGACCCTATAACGCGGCGGTCGACATCTATTCGCTCGGCCTTGTCCTCTATTGGATGCTGAACGAACGCAGAGGGCCGTTCCTGCCGATGCCGCCTGCGGTGCCGCGTCCGAGTCAGAATTCGGAAGCAATGGAGCGCCGCATGAATGGGGAAGCGCTGCCCGCGCCGAAAAACGGCAGCGAGGAACTGAAGCGCATTGTGCTGAAGGCGTGTGCGTTTGATCCGAAGGATCGTTATCAAAATCCGGCGGAAATGCGGCGCGATCTGGAGCGTGCGGTTGCTGCAAAGGAAGAAACGGAGACGATCGCAGTGCCGGTAAGACCGATCCCGCCTGTTTCCGCGGACACATACGAAGCGACCGTCGGCACTGACCGAAAGGAGACGGACGTCGATCATACCGTCAGCGCCATGTCGGGGCCGGTCAGAGCAAACGAACCGGAAAGACCGGCGCCTGTCATTGTTCCGACGCCCGTTCTAAATGAGATCCGCGCGCCACAGCAGAAGGAAACATATGAAGCGACCGTCGGCTTGTTCCGTGCCGAAAAAACCACGAATACGGCCTCGAGCATGGACGAAACAATGCGCATTGCAGCGGAACCGATCCGTGAAAATGGAACGGCTGCATATGCCGAAGATGCAGACGCAACGGTCGGTTTGTTCACAAAGAAGCCGGAAGCGGTGAAACCGTTCGTCAGAAGAGAGCCGGAGACAGCAAAACCGCCGATCAGAAAAGAGGCGGAGAGAAAGACCGAACACATGCCGAAGCCGGAAAAACCGGCAGAGAAACCGGAGCCCGAAAAAACGCAAGCGGACCGGAAAGCCGCCGGCAAGGGTTTCAAGAAAACACTGCTGATCATTGTCGCGGCGGCTGCACTTGCCATGATTGCGGCGGTGGTCCTGATCGTCGTACTCGTAAGCAAGGGCAAGCCCTCGCAGCAGGCAGAGACCGATCCGACCGCCGCACCTGCGGAAGCGCCGACGGATGCGCCGACCGCCGTCCCGACCGATGCGCCTACGCAAAAGCCGACGGAAAAGCCGACGGATGCGCCGATATCCATCCAAACGGATGCGCCGACGTCTGTTCCGACGGAAGCGCCGACACCGACGCAGACCCAAAATCCGACGGAGAAACCGACAGAAAAGCCTACGCCGACGCCGGAGCCGACGTCTACGCAGACGCCGTATTCGAAGCCGACCGCTTCAATGGAAAAAAACGCCGCTGATGGGTATGTCAATGCGGATAGTGTCGAGATGCGGGAAGGTCCGGGCACGAACTACAATATCGTGAATGCCTCTGTTGAAAGGTATACGGTTGTTAAACTCTATGTCGAGCAGGATGGCTGGTGGTTTTTGAAGTGCAGGGATCAGTACGGGTATATTCGAAAAGATTATATTGCCAAAGGAACGGTGCCGGAGTCTGCGGAAACCCAGGCATATTTGCCGCTCACATTGTCCGCCCGTTTCTTACTTATAACTACGGATGATGAAATTCTGCAAATTGAAGGCAGGACCGCTCCGGGTGCAAGCTTGACTTTTGTTAAGCCCGATTATGAAACTGTCATCGGATACTACCCTTCTACTGATGCTGAAGGGCTTTTCATGTATGAATTCAAAATCTCGGATTCTTCTTTCCGCGGCATGACAAAGGCCGAGATCATTGCAGAGAAGGATGGCTTGCAAAATACAGCCGAGTTCGTGATCCTGCGGGGGTTTGAGGACAAAACAGCTTTCTTGGAGTACTACAATTACTTCAATAAATATAAGAAATACATCGAAATCAATCACAATGGTAAGGGAATCGCGGACATCCTCGGAAATCTGACGGAATACGCAGGCGGCAAATACGGGTTCCGCATCAGCGCAACCGTTGTAGACGTTTTTGAGCAGGGCGGCGACACCGTCGTAAAGATGGTGATCGAAAAAACCGGTGAGACTGTGTATGTTCGTAACTATTCCGAAACATGGCGTCCGACGGACAATATCGGCGGGAAATACAATGTGTATTGCAATCTCGTCGGGACTTACGAAAACACAGGCTGCTGTGAATTCATCGGATGGTTTGCCAAAGTATCAAAGTAGGATGAAACCGCGGAATCAGCATCTGTTATTTTAAAATACAACAAGACATTTCTTCCGCATGAACCGGCAGGCTCATAACTGGAACAAGAGAGTAAGTAAACAGTAGTTGAAAGGGATACAAATATGGACGAGAAAATGATCAGAATCCCCGGGTGGAAGATCATTCGGACAATCGGCAAGGGCAGTTTCGGCTGCGTATATGAGGTGGAGAAGGAGGGCTCGTTCGGATCGGTCGCACATTCGGCGCTGAAGGTCATTTCGATCCCGGAAACGGACGCGGAGGTCAAGGCGTTCCGTGACGACGGTTATGACGATGCAAGCCTGACGAAGCTTTTCAAAAGCCGGGTCGGAGAAATCACGGCGGAGTTTGAGCTGATGAGCAAGCTCAAGGGCGACAGTCATATCGTCAGTTACGAAGATCATTCCATCGTGCAGCACGAGAATGATCCGGGGTATGATATCTATATCCGAATGGAGCTATTAACTGCGTTGCCGGATCACATCAATCGGCAGTTCCCGAACGGCGTGCTGCCGGATGCGGCGGTCGCCAAGCTGGGCGCCGACGTGTGCCGTGCTTTGGAATGCTGCGAGCGATACAATATCGTTCACCGCGACATTAAGCCGCAGAATATTTTTGTGAATGAGCGCGGCGACTATAAGCTCGGAGACTTCGGCATCGCCAAAACTTCGGATCACACGACAAAAGCGACCAAAACAGGGACTTACAGTTATATGGCGCCGGAGGTATATCTCTCCAGACCTTATAATGCGTCGGTCGATATCTATTCGCTCGGTCTTGTTCTCTATTGGATGCTGAATGAGCGCAGAGGTCCGTTCCTGCCGCTGCCGCCGGAGGTCCCGACGTCGAGAGAGGCGGAGGAGGGGCTGTATCGCCGTATGCGCGGAGAACCGATCCCGGCGCCGAAGAACGGCGATGAGACTTTGAAACGTATCGTTCTGAAGGCCTGCGCATTCGATCCGAGAGATCGTTACAAAAGCCCCGCGGAGATGCGGCAGGAGCTTGAACAATTCGGATCGGCAGGGCGCGCCGCGATTGAGAAAGGCGCCGCTTACGGTCATCGCGCCGGCGAGAACCGCGTAATGAACAGAATGGGCGAGAATGTCGGTGCTGCGATCGCCGATACGGCAGCGAATGAGCAAGGCAGAACGTCATCGAATACGATCGCTGCCGCTGCATTCCATGCCGGAAGAGAGTATCCTTTAAAAACCATTTTCTGCCCGTTTTGCGGAAAGCCCCAAACTCCCGGACATGAATTCTGCGCATTTTGCGGGAAGCCGATGGACCCCAGAAAAGCGCTTCTTATGCGGCAGAAGTCCGAAGCCGGCGCAAAGAAGGGGACAGGGAATGCAGACGTATCGCAGCGGTCATACGATCAGCGGCAAACGATAAAAAGGAGAGAACCGGAACCGCCGAAGAAGAAATCAAAGCTCGGTATTTTGATCGGTGCGGTTGCCGGCGGTGCGGTATTGATAGCGGCGGTCGTCGTATTGCTTATACTGCAGCCTTGGAACACAGACAGAGAAACTCAAAGAGAGGCTGGCGCACCTGTACAGGTCTCTGTTGCTCCCATGACGGATGACAATCCGGCGACGGAAGAGCCTGCGTATGAAGCAGAACCGTCGGCTCCCGCAGAGCCTGCGTATGAAGCAGAACCGTCGGCTCCCGCAGAGCCTGCGGTCGTATCGGAATCTGTTCCTTCACCGGGAACGGAGGACGTCGGAGAAAACAATTCCGAAACGCCGCATGCTCAGCCGGAAAACACCGATGAGACCGCGGAAAAGCCGATGTCGGATCCCACGTCGGGGAAGACGGAATCCGTGAGCACACCTACTCCGAACGGGGAAGCGACAGTATTGAAACTGCCTGCGGAATATACTGCTGCGGAGATCGGAACGATTCCGGAAAAGAATGGTCTGGAAAAACTAAGTGAAGATGTATTGGTTTCAAGAAACGCAAGCCAATACGATATGCTGAATTATATGGGAGAGAAGGTTGAGGGAGGACCTTTTGTTTCGATTAAATCCATCAAGGACGGATATTATACCGTAACGACGGATCATGACGACGTGAACACGACAGGACTTGTTAACCTGGAGGGCGAGGTCCTTATCCCATGCGAAGCGGCGATCATACGGAGAATTGACAACGATTCTACCGGCCAGGATTCCCAAAGGTATTTGCTTGTTGTCTACGGAACAGGGGAGGTTCAATCACAAAGTGAAATGTTCTTCTATACGACAGACTCGTTTTCGTCATTCGGAGGACCGAAAGTAGGCGACAAGATGTACGCAGGATATGCAAAAGTATACGACTTAAAAACAAGACGATTTGTTGACGGTATTAAGATTACCAATCCGGGCTATACAATCCAACATTTAGACGATTACCTTGCGGGAAAGAATTTTGATAAATCGGCTGCCGACGGAAAAACATACGTTTATGACCAAAACGGAAATCAGACGAAAGTATTTCAGGAAACAGCGAATATCAAATGCGGAGCAAACTATCTGATCGCGAGCAACAATAAGTATTACCTCTACAGCGGAAACGGAGATATACTATACGAAACGTATAATTCGCTGCGTCCGATTTGGGGCTCCGGCAGGTATGTCTATGAGTATATTTACAACAACAACGCAGACGCAAATTATCGCGTGTTGGACTGTAACGGAAACGAGTGTTTCACCCGTACAGGACGATATATCAGCTTTACAGAATACAACGGAGTGTTCTGCTTGGAGGAGGACGGGGAATACACCTTGCTGGACGTAAAAGGGAACGAGCTGTTCCGTGTGAACAACCGGCTGAAATACGATGGATACGGATGCTGGAGTTACTCGTATACCGAGAATAAGGAAACCGTATACTGCCTTGTCCTTCCGGACGGCAGAGTGATCGAATCCGCGGATTGGTTTGATCGGTTCGTTTCAACAGTGAAATTCGGAGACGGGATCACGGAAAGCATTCAGTATAAAATGCTTGTACTGAATGACCCGGATGACCCCCTGGTCATTGAATCGACGAGAGTTTCCATTCTTACGGACGGATTGGTCTCCGCAGAAGTCAATAATAAGCGGGGCGTTTATGACCTGTTCAGCGGGAAGCAACTGATCAAGCCGGAATACAGCAGGATCTACTATGCGGGCGGATATTTGTATGCATTTAAGGACGGCGCCTGGACGATCTTCGAACTGACGCTCTCCTGACTGTTTCGGAGAATACGGAGGCTTAAGGCCTCGGTCGATCCTTCTGCCGTGTGTTCGGCGTACGCGAGATCGCCTGACCGGCATGGATCGGCCTTTTCAGAACGATCCCGGACTTGTGCGGGCGCACGAAAAACACAACGGATCGTTTGATCAACAATACAAACCGAAATCACAAATGAAGATACTTGTGTCGAGAGGGGACAAGCATGGACGTCATCAAAAAATACGAGCCGTTATTCGGCGAATGGCACGTCGAGCGCTTTATCGGTGCGGGCAGCTTCGGCCGCGTGTACAAGATCTACCGTGAAGAACTGGGGCGTCGGTTCTATTCCGCACTGAAGTACATCTCGATTCCGTCTGAAGAGAGTGAGGTCAAACAGCTTCGCGCAGACGGCATGGACAACGCTTCGATCTCGACTTATTACGGCAGCCTTGCGAAGAATGTGTCCTCGGAGATCGATCTGATGAATCGTCTGAAGGGAAATACAAATATCATTTCCTTCGAGGATTCACGAATCATGCCGAAGCCCGGAGGGATCGGATACGATATCTTTATCCGCATGGAGCTTCTTGAGAGCCTGACCAACCGCATCGCAGAGAAGCCGCTGCCGGTCGATGAGATCGTTAAGCTCGGGAGGGACATTTGCAATGCACTGATACTGTGCGCAAAGAACAGCATCATCCATCGGGATGTCAAACCGGACAATATCTTCATTTCCCCGAACGGCGATTATAAGCTGGGCGATTTCGGCATTGCGCGTCAGCTTGAGAAGACGGCGACGTTCATGAGCAAGAAGGGCACGTACAATTATATGGCGCCCGAGGTATACAAGGGTGAGCGGTATGGCGCGGGCTGCGACATCTATTCGCTCGGTCTTGTGATGTATCGCCTGCTGAACAACGGTCGACTGCCGTTTCTGCCGCCTGCCCCGAGGCCGATGACGCCCGACGACAAAGAAGATGCAATCATCCGGCGAATGAAGGGCGAGCCGCTTCCTGCGCCTTGCAATGCCGATCCGGCGCTCAGCCGTATCGTTCTGAAGGCCTGCGCTTACGATCCGCACGTCCGCTATCAAAGCGCTGCGGAGATGAGGCGGGATATTGAGAACTTGCCTTCGGCAAAGAACGACATAAGCGCGGAAGCTCCCGTTCGGCGCAGCAACGTGATCATATCCGAAACAGGCAAATGGAGTGCGAATTCGGAAGAGACGGTCAGCGCGCAGGGAACCGGATACACCGGGGTACCGACGGATCCGGGAAGGACGAAAGGCACGGCAACGGCAGCGTGGGATCGCGTGTTTTGCCCGTATTGCGGAAAACCGCATAGATCCGACAGCAGGTTCTGCATGTTCTGCGGGAAGCCGGTTTACGCGCCGGAGAAAGCAGAAAAGAAGACGGCGCAAACGACGCCGGTTGAGCCGAAGAAAAAGGATCGGAAGTTTATCGGAATCATTCTTGCGCTTCTGTTGCTGACGGCGATCGCCGTGACGGTCACCGTGATCGTTCTGATCAGCGGTCGCTGCGAAAAGGATTCCTATGAAGATCGAGAGGCGGATACCGTTGCGTCTGTGCCTGTAACATCAACGAAGCCTTCCGTTACAAAAGCGAATCCTGTAACGCCCACGCCTGTGACGGTGACAAAGCCTCCCGTTACGGAGCCGGTTTCCCAGATAACAGACACCGAGACGCCGACGCCCACGCCGACTACGCCGACGCCGACACCGACCCCGCCGACGCCCACGCCGACCACGCCGACGCCGACACCGACCCCGCCGCCGACCCTGCCGCCCACGCCCACGCCGACGCCTGTACCGGACCCGTTTATGTTTGGAGGCAAGACGATTCTGCCCGGGCAGACGGAGGTTAAAATAAGGGGGAAAAGGGACGATTACATATTGATCACTTCCGAAGAGATGGATCAATTGATTCGTAACTGTCCCAACTTGACGGAACTGTCGCTTGAATATTGCTACATGGCGGATTACCGGAAAATCGGCAAGCTTACATCGCTCGAGACTCTGACAATCCTGCGCACGACGATCAGTCAAAAAGACAGGGGAAATCCGCTGACGAATATTGACTGGATAGGTTCCCTGACCAATCTGCGAACACTGAATCTGTCATACAACTATGCAATCGATGATATCAGCGGTCTCGCCGGTCTGACGAATCTGGAGGAGGTACGGCTCGCATGGAACGAAATCAAAGATGATGATCTGAAATGGCTGAAAGATTTGAAAAAACTGAAAAGACTTGTTTTGCATAACAATCCGCTGTATGATCTTTCGTATATGCCGACGATCAATTCGCTTGAAGCCCTCCATGTCGGAGGGAACAAGGAGATGAAATATGGTCAGAACCTGACGGTACAGCCAAATCTGAAAGAGCTGAATATCAGTTATTGTCCGATCAAGGATTTCAAATGGCTCAGTAAGTTTACAAAACTGAAGACACTGGTGCTCAGCAAAATAGAAAGAGGAAACATTTCAGTGGATTATGAGGTGTATAAGGGCCTTGCGGAGTGTAAATCTCTGCGTACAATCATGATCGAAGATAACGACAAAACGATCGAGCAAAAACTCAAAAGACTGATCGAAGAGTATAATCTGGAAATTGAAATCAAGCTCATATCCACTGATTGAGATGGTTTAACATAGTGGAACGATTCTTCTGTGAAGCAGGGATATGTTTTTTGCGTACAATAGGATCTGCAGTAAAATCGCCCGCGGGTATTGAACCTGCGGGCGTTTTGTGATAAAAACAAAGATGATTTTACGAGTCTTGCGTTTGCTGTATTATTCTTTTAAAATTTAGCAAAATGATTGAAACACTTCGGCAGCCTCGTTCGTTATATAGGTGAACGGCATGAGAAAGGAGGGCAAACAATGAACGAATTGTATGCGCAGCATTTCGAAGAGCTTGCCCGATTCTGCACCATGCTGTGCCGCGACGCGGAGAAAGGTGCGGATCTCGTTCAGGAGACTTTCCTGCGGGCCCTGGAGCATACGGAGCAGCTTGCGGCGCTCTCGCCGCAGGAGCAGCGCGCATGGCTCTATCGCACCGCAAAGAACCTGTTCCTGGACGAAGCCCGGCGGAACGCGCGCTTTCTCGACCGCCAACAGCTGCTTTACGAGGGAGAAGGCGCGGAGGAATCCGGTTATGCACAGACGGAGGCATATTTGCTTCTGAACAGGCTGCCGCCCGAACTGCAGACGCTTTTCCGGATGCGGTATCTGGAGGGCTACAGCGCCGCGGAACTGGGAGAAATGTTCCACATGCCGTCGGCGACCGTTCGTACCAAGCTTTCGCGGGCAAAACAACTGCTCAGAAAAGAGCTGTACACATGAAATGACAGAATCGGAGGACAAAAACATGAAAAAAATGATGGTAAACTGTGCAGTATGCGACATGCGGAGCGTGTCGGAGGAAACACTGAAGAACTATGAGCAGATCACGGTCAACGCCGCGACGGTGATCGTGACGCCGGAGAAAAAGGATCTGATCAATCGCTACAATGTGACGATGAATGCGGCAGTCATGATCGAAGTACCTTCGGGTGAGAACTACCGCGTGATCACGCAGAACGGCGCATACGATCTGACGGCGGACCGTGCGGCGGCAGCGGGGGAGAACACGATCCTGTTTGTCAACGGCACGCTGAACGTTGACGGGGACGCGCTGGAGGCGGCTTCGCGGTTCTATAAAATTGAGGTAAACGGCTCGGTCACGATGCCGAAGAGCATTTCCGGCAAGCTCAGCAACCTGAGCGTCAACGGCGCGATCAGCACCTATCCGGACGGAGCGATCCGTTTGAACCGCAACGCCGAGATCGACAAAACCTTCCCGCTTCGGGCCAAGGAGAACGCGCTCTACTGGGCGTCCCGCCGGTTGATCTTTACAGACCTCGCGCTTAACGTCGAGAAGCTAAACAAACTGAATGTGCGGTTTGCGGCAAAGACCGCGCTGATCGCGGAATCGCTGGCCGAGGCGGTCGTACCGATGCTCTCGGAGGACACGGATATCCTGATCGTGCCGGACGGAACGAAGTTCTTCGGCTTCGACGCAAGGATGAACAAGCGGTTTTTGAAAAAGTTCGGGACAAAGGCGTACATCAACGGCGATCTGATCGTAGAGGAGGACGCCGCGGACGTCCTTCCCGAGATCGAATACCTGTACGTCAACGGCGACGTAAAGATCCCAGAGGCGCTTGCGGACGCATTTGAGGACGTCGACGCGCACTATCACGAGCTCGTGATCCAGAAGAAAGTCGGCAAGATCATCGAGGACCATGTTCGCGCGACCGTGGATAAGGCGCTGCTCGAAAAGTATGCGGACGGGATCCTGGTGACGGACTGCGCCATGGTGCATATTGCAAAGGACGTTTCGCCTGAGTTGATCTTAGAGCGTCTCACCATCGCCGACTGTGCGCAGGTCTACTGTACAGAACAGCAGGAAGCGGCGGTCAGCGCGGTTTCGAAGGACGTCGCTTCGATCGGCGGCGCGGACGAAAGCATGAAAGACGTGCTCACCGGCGCGCTGCATCTGAATCCCGAGTTCAAGGTCGTCAACGCCGCGGAGTACGTGATGTAACGCCGGACCGGCTAAATAAAAACTGCCTCAAATTCGCCCGCGGGTGTTGAACCTGCGGGCGGTTTGTGTTAAGATGGTAAAAAATAACCATAGGGGGACAGGATATGAACCTTAATCATGTGACCGACACCGTGCTGTATATCGGCGTCAACGACCATGCGATCGACCTCTTCGAGGGACAGTACGTCGTCCCGAACGGCATGGCATACAATTCCTACGTTGTGATGGACAAAAAGATTGCCGTGTTCGATACGGTCGACGCCCGCTTCAAGCATGAATGGCTCGACAACCTCGAAAACGCGCTCGCAGGCAGAAAGCCGGATTATCTGATCGTGCAGCACATGGAGCCGGACCATTCGGCGAACATCATGACGTTTGCCAAAGAGTATCCGAACGCGCAGATCGTGGCGTCCTCGAAGGCGTTTACGATGATGCAGAACTTTTTCGGCACGGACTTTGCGGACCGCCGCGTCGTGGTGGGCGAGGGAGACACGCTTCCGCTCGGCGAACACACGCTCGCGTTCGTGACCGCGCCGATGGTGCATTGGCCCGAGGTTCTGATGACCTACGACACGAAGGACAAGATCCTGTTCTCTGCGGACGGCTTCGGCAAGTTCGGCGCATTGGACGCCGACGAAGACTGGGCGTGCGAAGCGCGGCGGTACTATTTCGGCATCGTCGGCAAGTACGGCGCACAGGTGCAGGCGGTCCTCAAGAAGGCGGCGAACCTCGACATTCAGACGATTTGCCCGTTGCACGGACCGGTCCTCAAGGAGAATCTCGGCTACTATCTGAACCTCTATCAGACCTGGTCGAGCTACGGCGTCGAGAGCGACGGCGTGTTCATCGCCTACACCTCGGTTTACGGCAACACGAAGAAGGCGGTCGAGCTCCTCGCGGACAAGCTGAAAGCGAAGGGCTGCCCGAAGGTAAGTGTCGCCGATCTCGCGCGTGAGGATATGGCGGAGGCGGTGGAGGACGCGTTCCGCTACGGCAAGCTCGTCATCGCGTCCACGACCTACAACGCCGACGTGTTCCCGTTCATGCGGACGTTCCTCGAGCACCTCGTCGAGCGCGGCTATAAGAAGCGCACGATCGGCGTCATCGAAAACGGCAGCTGGGCGCCGATGGCGGCGAAGGTCATGAAGGGCATCCTGGAACCCTGCAAGGATTTGAAGTTCACCAACGTGAGCGTGAAGATCATGAGCGCGATGAACGAGGAGAACAAACAGCAGATCGAGAGCTTGGCGAATGAGCTGTGCGAAGAATACGAAGCGCGCAACAACGAGACCGCGAACAAGAATGACCTCACGGCGCTGTTCAACATCGGCTACGGTCTGTACGTTGTAACGAGCAACGACGGCAAGAAGGACAACGGCTGCATCGTCAACACTGTTTCGCAGGTCACGAACCAGCCGAACCGCATTGCGGTTTGCATCAACAAGCAGAACTACACGCACCACATCGTGAAGTCGACCGGCATCATGAACGTCAACTGCCTCAGCATTGAAGCGCCGTTCAAGGTATTCGAGAATTTCGGCTTCCAGAGCGGACGCAACGTTGACAAGTTCGCAAATTGCTCGCCGATGCGCTCGGACAACGGCCTCGTGTTCCTGCCGCACTACATCAACTCGTTCATGTCGCTGAAGGTCGAACAGTACATCGACCTCGACACGCACGGCATGTTCATCTGCTCGGTCACCGAAGCGCGCGTCATCAACCGCGTCGAGACGATGACCTACACCTACTACCAGAAGAACGTCAAGCCGAAGCCCGCGACCGAGGGCAAGAAGGGCTGGGTCTGCAAGGTCTGCGGCTACGTCTACGAAGGCGACGAGCTGCCCGAGGACTTCATCTGCCCGCTCTGCAAGCACGGCGCGGCGGACTTCGAGCCGATCAACTGACGCTCGGCCGGTTGACAGATATCAACCGATCGGTTTTCAAAATACAAGAAAAGCCGTCCGTTTTTCGGGCGGCTTTTGCATGTCATTCTTCGGAGAGGAAGGGGAACTTTTTTTTGAGGAAGTACCGGTAGTCCGGCGCGGACTCGGCGTTCCGATACTCATCGAAGGTTGTGCGCCTGATCCAGTCGCGCATCCGATCGGACAGCTCGGCGTACCGTGTGATCACGATCCTGCCTTCACGCTCGGCTTCGAGCAGGGCGTTGAGCGCGTCCGGCACGAACTCACAGGAAACGACGGGAAGCGGGCGCTCCGAAAAGTATGCGCCGGGTATGTTCGTAAGCCGTTGCACGGCGTCGCATTCTTTCACGGCATAGATATAGCCGGACACACCCCTGTAGGTATCTTCGAGCGCGTTTTCGTAGTATTCCTCAAAGTGCAGCAGACCGTCCTTTGTGAAGCCGTAGCTGGCCCATTTCTGCCACTTTCCGGCGTGGGCAAAGCCGTTTTCCCTGCACGTCTTTTCGACGGCGTTAGAAAGATATACGAGCGTATTCTCGCGCTTCTCGGAAAAGTAGATGCGCGGCACGTTGTCATTTGAAACGCGCGGCTCAAGCGTTTCAATGCCCGGCGTTTGCGATGCGTGATAGAGCGTATGACCGTGCGAATGGCTGCGTTTTCCGGTTTGAATGAACGCGATCAGCGCTTCAACGTCGCTGAAGTCGTCGTAGTCACCGACGATTCCTTCCCGATGATAGACGACGCCGTTTTTTTCATTGCGCTCCAGACAGTCGAGCAGCGCATCTTCGCCGTACCGTTTTACGAACAGCGTGAATCCATACGGCTTGATCTTGGACAGCAATCCTTTGCGGCAGTCCGCTTCGCACGCATAGCAGTGAGATACGCCTTTCTGCATGGAGCAGCTGCGATTTTCACACCAGTCTTTGTCGGGACAGTTTCCTGAATTACAACCGCTGCAGTGCGCGTTTTCGCTACACAGACAGCACGCCAGCCCGCAGCGCGCGATCCCCAGTTCTCTCTTCATGCAGCATTTCCTTTCCGTATGATCCGTCAATACTGTAATTATACCAGAGCCGTTCCGATCCTGCAACAGAACCGATAAAAATACCCGCCTCGGTTTGAGGCGGGTAACGGGTTCGAGATGATTATCTCTTGGAGAACTGGGGCGCACGACGAGCTGCATGCAGACCGTACTTTTTGCGCTCTTTCATTCTCGGATCGCGGGTAAGGAAGCCCGCCTTCTTCAGCGTGCCGCGAAGCTCCGGATCTGCGGAGAGCAGCGCGCGGGAGATGCCGTGACGGATCGCGCCCGCCTGGCCGGTCGTACCGCCGCCGTAGACGTTCACGTTCACATCGTACTTTTCGGAAAGGTTCGTGAGAACCAAGGGGGCACGGACGATCATCTTGAGGGTTTCGAGACCGAAATACTCGTTGATGTCACGCTTGTTGATCGTGATGTTGCCGCTGCCGGGGAGAAGACGAACGCGCGCGACGGACTTCTTGCGTCTGCCGGTGCCGATGTAAGCGATCTTTGCCATTGTCGTTCTCCTTTCCGATTACTTGAGCTCCAGCGCCTGGGGCTGCTGTGCTTCGTGGTTGTGGTTCGGTCCTGCATAGACGCGAAGCTTCTTCAGCATCTTGTCGCCCAGCGGACCCTTCGGCATCATGCGGCGAATGGATTCATAAACCGCAAACTCCGGCTTGGTCTCAAGGAGCGTACGATAGTTGACTTCCTTGATTCCGCCCGGGAAACCGGTGTGGTGAATGTAGGTCTTGCTATCCAGCTTCTTGCCGGTCAGACGGACCTTCTCGGCGTTGATGACGATCACGTGGTCGCCGCAATCAACGTGAGGCGTAAAGATGGGCTTGTGCTTACCGCGGAGAATCGCAGCGACCTGGCTGGACAGACGGCCAAGAACCATGTCCGTCGCATCCACGACATACCAGCTGCGCTCAACGGTTTCGCCCTTTGCCATATAAGACTTCATGGCGATTCCTCCGATATATAAATTTTGTAAATCTTTGCTGCATTCGGCGTTCTGATGTCGGGGCTGTGACGCAGTTCCACCCAATGGCACACCGAATATACTAACAAAACAAAGCAAGGTTGTCAAGAAAAATTTTCAGGTTTTTTCGATATATTTTCATCTTTTCCCGTGCGCGGCGGTCGGTTTTCGCTCCCGAAAGCCCAAATCCGTGCAGCGCGGCATTGCCGTGCGCGTACGCGCGTGGTATACTGGAAAAAACGGTCTCGGAATGATATATTTTCAATTGCTGTAACGAAACGCACGGTGCCGACATTCACTGTGCAGAGAGGAGGTGAGCGAAGGATGGACCTTGAAGCCGTGTACCGCGAGCATTCCGCATCCGTGTACCGCTTCCTGTATGCAAAGACCGGCAGCGCCGAGCTTGCGGAGGAGCTGACGCAGGAAACGTTCTATCAGGCAGTCAAAAGCATTGATCGCTTTGACGGATCCTCAAAGATTACTACCTTCCTGTTCGGCATCGCGAAGAACGTATGGCTCAACGAATACCGCAGACGGAAAAAGGCGCCTGTTTCCCTTGCGGATACCGAAGCCGTCGCCGTACCGTCCGCAGAACGCGACGTGCTTTCGAAGATGGGACGTGAGGATATTCTGCGCGCCATTCACGGTATTCCGGATCCTGCCCGCGAAGTGCTCTATCTCAGACTGCTCGGTTCCCTCTCGTTCGCAGAGATCGGCTCCATCCTCGGACAGACGGAAAACTGGTCCCGCGTCACCTACTACCGTGCCAAACAACAATTGATCAAGGAGATCGAAAACCATGAAAAATAAACTGAGCTGCGAAATCGTAAAGGATCTGCTTCCCTCTTATATTGATCGGCTGACCTCCAAGGAAACGAGCGAGGCGGTTGCCGCTCACCTTTCCGACTGCGAATCCTGCCGTGCCGCATATCGCGAAATGACGAACAGCGAACCGGCGATGGCCGAGCAGCCGGAGATTGATTATCTCAAAAAGGTCCGCAACTCCCGCCGCCGCATCCGCAATATTGCGATCATCGCCGCTTCGGGCGTACTTGCGCTCGGTCTCATCGCCGTGCTCATTGCCACACAGTCCAAAAAGAAATCCGAAAAGGACGCACAGACGATTACCGAACTTACTGAGACCAAGGAAGAACTGGAAAAACAGACCGAAGAGCTTGCACAGCAGACGGAAGAAGCCGCGCAGACGATCATTGAACTCGAACAGCAGATCGAGCTGCCCGCCGTGATCTACGACGCGGAGACCAGAGCGCTTGTCATCACCGGTACGGACCGCTATGACGAGATCGTCATCCCCGAAGAGGCGGAGAGCGCGATCTCGCTCGACGTGCAGGACGATGAGTTTCATCTGACCATGGACCTCACCGTTCGCTACGATACGGACGAACCGCTGAAAACCTTTGTTCCCGGCTTTGTCGACCGCACGGAAAAAAGTCTGCAGTTTTTGCGCGCATGGTTTAGGGAAAACGCCGCGGAATATTACGATCCCTCCGCATCCGAAAAGATGGTCGAGTTCTCCATCACCGAGAGCAACAGTTTTGTCAGTCAGAACAACCGGGACCGCATCAAGATCAATACCTCCAGACTGTACTGGAACCGCGATACGGCGCTCGTATACGCCATGATGAACTGCCGCTACTGTGAATGGGAGCAGATGGGCTATCTGCAGAATCTCGCCTATTCTGTCAATCCGTACAACGAATGGCTGCTTGTCATGGACGATTCAACCGAAGAATTCGGCTCGATCCCGTACTATCAGGCGGCAGTAAAAGCAGGTCTCGATCTCGAACATATGACGCCGGAGGGATACGCGATCCTGACCGACACGATTGCGCTCTACTCGATCAAAGAGGATTGGATCCACACGGCCAACGGTAGCACCTTCGAGTATCTGCCGGTCAGCAGAACCGTCTTTTTCACCGTCTCTCCGGAGACCGTCACCAACCCGGTAAACGGCGAGCTGACACCCTTCATGGCGGGATCGTTCATCCGTCGGCTGACCGATGTATACGGACTTGACGCGGTCAACGCGTTCGTGTTCGGAGAAAAGACGTTTGACGAGGCATTCGGCGTCGATTACGAGACCGCGCGCGAAGCATGGATCGCATGGCTCTGCGAAACCTACCCGACAGAATGATCCGAACGGAGGGAACCTGACGTGAAACAGATGAAAACGACCTTGGTTTTGTTCCTTACCGCGCTGCTGCTGTTCGGCTGCGCACAAAAGCCCGCTGCGGAAACGACGACCGAAGCGCCCGACGTTCCCGCGTCGGCAGCAGTTCCGGAGCCGACGTCCGAGCCCACACCCGAACCTGCCCCGGAGCCGTTTGACCCGTTTGCTGCGATCGAAGAAGCGGAAATCGCGGAGGGACGTCACGAACGCGGCAAAGATTATGCCGCACCCTTCCGGACGCATTTCATCGATACGGAACGAGTCGCCGTACACTTCGAAGACTGCGCCGCCTACAGCGCCGAAGCGCTGCGGGAGCTTGCAAAAACCGCGTATGCGGACGTCCTTGCGATCGGGGAACGTACGGGTGAAACGCCCCGAAAAATCACGGTCTATATTGTGGAGCGAATGCTGAAGGATCACCCGGTCCTCTCGGACGACCGTGTGTTCTGCACCGCTGCGGACGTTGAAAGCGGTGCGTACCGCGAGGCGCTCTGCGGCGCCTGCTGCGCGCTTCCGGTTTCGTGGATGCAGATCGGCGTCGCCGCATACGTTTTCGACACGCCTGACGAAAGCGGCCTTTCCGACTACTATCGCGACGAGGCGCACGCCTGGACCGCGTCCTGCGCTGCGGTATACCTGCTTCCGGAAGTCGCGGGCGAAGAGACGGCTGCCGCGGCAAGAAAGACCGCGATCAGCCTGACCGCGTATCTGATGGAGCAGAAAGGCCTTGATGCAATCAGGACTGTCGTAAGCACGGCGGAGGTGCTTCCCGCGTGGTCTGCGCATATCGGCCTTGAAACGCCTCCCGTACTTCCCGCGGGCAGCGAGTATGCGGCGGCAATGACGGCGGAGACCGATCGCAAATACCGCTGCGTGCTGCGCGCAGGCTTGCTGACCGCATACGTCGAGAACGGAAGCGCGTTTGAGACGGCCGACGACCTGTACCGCTTCGTCTGCTGCTATTACCACGGCGCAGAGCTGCTGCTTGCAGAGATTCGGGAGGAGATCCCGCAGTACGCGCCGATCGCAGAGGAACATTTTTCGGAGCCGATGGAGTTCGTGCTGTTTGAACATTGGCAAGGCAGCGCGCCTTACGTGAACACCAACAGCTATTCGGACGGGAACCGTATCCATCTCCGGCAGCTGAGCCATACGTGGCATGAACTGACGCACTCGCTCCTTCAGCACGACGGTGCTGTTTCGTACTGGTGGATCTGTGAAGCGATCGCGGACCATTTCTCCCGTCACGTGCTGACGGTCGAGGATCCGGATCCGGACTTTCCGGATGACCCGGAGGAGCGGCTTCGGTATTGGGTCGGAGAAAACGCAGAGGAACGGGTCGTTGCGTTTTATCGGAAAGCGTTTGCCGTTTACCGGCAAATCAAGACGGAAGATCCCTCCTCGCAGGACGGCATTCTGAACGATCATGCGTTTTACCGTGCGATCGGGATCACCTCGTTCCTTTGCCCGGATGAAGCGAAGGCAGCCGGCATTTACTCCGTTGCGGCTGCGAGAGGAAAAACTGCGGACAGCCCGGAAACGAACGGAAACGCTATGATCTATCAGCAGGCGATGGTGCTGTTCGAATACCTCTGTGATCTTTACGGGATCGAAACGGTCTTCGACGCCTACATGACCGATACGCCGCTTGAAGAGGTCTGCGGCAAGCCGTACGCGGAGCTGTATGCGGATTGTCTCGCGACTCTTAAGGAAAGGTACGGCGATCTGCTTGCAGACGCAGACTGACAAAGCAAATAAACCCCGAAGGATCGGTTCAGCGGATCCTTCGGGTATTTTTTTATGTTTATTGCGCACAATAGCAGCATCCATCAAGTTCGGAGGTCGTCATGCCGGAACATACCGTCATCTATCGCATCAATCTGCACGGCTGCGGCGGCGAAAAGCTGCCCGCGGACCGCGAAACAAGAGCGCCGGAGCACCCGGAGAAGGGAATGCGTCCGTGAAGCAGCCGTTCGACGCAAAAGCGTATCAAAAGGAGGTCGCGCGCCGCGCACCGAAAAGCCCTGCCGCGCTGCAGTGCCTCAAGGCGTTTCTCGTCGGCGGACTGATCTGTATGCTCGGGCAGGGGATCCATGATCTTGCGCTTCTGATCCCGCTTTCGGACAAGGACGCTTCGACCGTCAGCTCGATCACGCTGATCTTCCTCACCGCGCTTCTCACCGGACTCGGCGTGTTCGACCGGATCGCGTCGTTTGCGGGCGCAGGCACGGTCGTGCCGATCACCGGCTTTGCAAATTCGATCGCCGCGCCTGCCATGGAATACCGTCCCGAGGGTTTCGTGCTCGGCGTCGGCGCCAAGCTCTTTTCGATCGCCGGACCCGTCCTCGTTTACGGCGTCGGCGCTTCGATCCTCGTCGGGCTGATCTCGCTCCTGTTCTGATAAGGCGGTTATCCGACGGACGGGCAACGCTCTTCCCTGCGGTGCAGATCGAGGATTCTTGTCGCCGTATTCAACGCCGTAAGTCCTCTGTAAATGACGCTCGGAAAATCACCGTACACGGTATTTTGCGGAAGTCCTATCAGCGCTTCGATCATCCGTTTCGTCTCCGGCAGAACGCTGCGATCGTAAAACGCGTCGTAGTCCCGGTTGTCGGGCATTTCTTTAATCCGCGCTGCGACCGCTTCGGGATCAAGCCGGCGAAGGTTGCCGAGGCATTCCGTCTCCGCACCGGAGTTACCCATGTACAGCAGGCAGTCCGGGTGCACCGCAAGATACTTCTCCCCTTGCGGCGCATCAAACAGTGTCATAAGATCCTGTCCGTTTATCAGCTTCTTTACCGCAAGACCGACACTGCTTTCACGCGCTTTTTCGATCAGCTCGGCGTCATCCTTCCCGAGCGTTTTGAACCATTCGCCGAGCGTTTCCACATCCTGCACGGACGCGCGGTACGGCTCGTAATCCAAGCCGTTTTTGTGCGGTGTGAAGATCGGCAGTCCGATATAGACCCAGTCCGGTCTCAGCCGATCCAGTATCGCGGAGATCTCGTTTTGCTGCTCCGGGAAAAACCTGTTCACCATCAGCGATACCTCAAGCTCCGCGCCATGCGCCTTGATAAACTCGCCGAACGCGATCGATGCGGAAAACGCACCGCTTCGCCGGACGATCTCATCGTGCAGCGCTTCATTGCCGTGGATCGTGATCCCGAACGAGTTGAACCCTGACGCAAGATACCGTTTAAGCACCGTTTCTTTGTCGTCCCGCCGCATGCACCCCACGCCGGTCGTCATGCCGTGGTGATAATACCGGATATGCTTTGTGTTTGCCGCAGCGGCGATGATGCTGCCGATGTCGGGATGCCCCATCGGTTCGTGATCCAGTGTAAAGTACGTTTCCTCCGAAAGATATGCGGCGATCGCGTCGAGCCGTTCCATACACAAAACCGCGTCGCTGCCTCTCATCCGCGGCAGCGGTCCGCCGTTTACGTAGCAATGTCTGCAGCGGGTATCGCACCCCGCGACCAAGAGATCGAAATTGATCATGCCGTACCTTTCCTGTCCCGTCAGGTCAGATCGCGCGTTATATCGACTGACGGGACGTCGCCCATTATATCTTTACTATTATTATTTATTTCCCCATCGTCTCGTGAGGGGGGTGGGGTCACCTCGTGACGGGGGATCCGTCACCACATGACAGGGGTGGGGTCATCTCGTGACAATACGATTGTCGCAGTGTGATACAAAGCGGGATCGCTCCCGTTTCTGTATTTCGCGTTTTATGCGCGCGCTTTCAGCTGCTCGATCTCGCGGCGGACGTAATCGACCGTTTCGCCGCAGGTCGTGTTAATGTCCTCTTTGAGGATCACGATCTCCCGTTCGAGCGCTTCCACGCCGCGCATCGGATCGCCCATGCGCTCGCACACCTGCGCGATCGCTTCGAGTGCATCGACCATCCTCGGCGGCTTCTGGATCTCCATCGCTTTTTCATACATGGCGATCGCCTGCTCGAATTGTCCCGCGCGGGCGTACACGTCGCCCATGGACAGCCAGGTCATCCACTCATCCGGGTACTGTTCGCACATGCGGTTCCAATGCTGCATGGCAAGGTCCCGATTTCCTGCAAACCATTCGATATTGCCCTCATAGAGCGGCACGCGGAAGGTCATCTCGTGTTTTGCCATTTCTTTGACCGCTTCGCGTGCCTCGACAAAGCGCTGGTCGTCGATCAGAAGATCCATCAGATACAGATATGCGCGGGACGCGTCCGGATGCGCCTGGATATGCGCTTTCCAGAATTCGATCCCTCTGTGATGCGTCCAGCAGTACCAATCCGAAGCGCGACCGCCCATCGCCCGGTCCAGTTCGCCATACGCGTCGCGATTGTAGGGATCGCGGCGGATCGCTTCCTTTGCGGCAAGCTCGGCACGTTCGCTGCACTGCTTGGCAAGATGATTCTCCATATCCGCCAGCAGTGCATAGGGCTTCGGGTTATCGGGCTCTCTCATGCCCTTTTCGATCAAAAACCGCCGTTCGGTCTCGACCACCGCGGGATCATACACCTTGACGTCCCAGACCATGTTCTGGATGCGGTCCATGCGCGTGTCGTCAGAGAGCGCAAACAGCGCGTCGATCGTGACGCCGAAATACGCGGAGATCTCCGGCAGCAGGGAAATGTCCGGCAGCGTTTCGCCGCGTTCCCAGCGGCTGACCGCCTGTCCCGTGACGCCTATTTTTTCCGCGACGGTCTCCTGCGTGAGCCCGCGCGCCGTGCGGAGCTCCTTGAATTGTTTTCCGAATTCCATTGTTTTGTCCTCCTGTTTGTTTCTGAGAAGAGGATAGCAGAACGGCGCGCCCGTTTACAGCGCGCCGACAAAGAATGAACTCAACCGTCCGTTGGATCAGCCGCCGATCATCACGGCGACGTTGCCGAGCAGAAGGAGCCGCAGCACGCCGATCAGCACGAGATGCGCGGGGTAATAGATGTAGAACAGCCACTTCATGCCCTTCCATGTGCCGCGCTTGCCGTTATAGAGCCGCAGCAGCGGGATCGAAAGCGCCGTACATAGCTGCAGAACGCCGTAGATCTTGTCAATGAAGTAGAAATAGACGAGCGCATACGCCGCCGTCCAGACCATCATCCAGATCATGCGCTTTCGGAAGCTTTCGCGCTTGCCCCAGAAGTACAGGATCGCCATGACGGCGATGCAGCTCCAGTCCGACGGAAAGCTGATCGCAAGGATCGGCACGAGCAGCAGGAACTTCAGCCACGTCTTGAGCTCGGAGTCAAACAGCCGGATCGTCAGAAGCCCCCAGAAAAGCGACCAGATCACGCTCGTCTGGTTGAAGAACTCGCCCTTGGAGAACGGCAGGAACGGGATCCCGAATGCAAAGCAGTAGGCGAAGTGCGAGATGAACGCAAAGAGCAGCAGACGCAGCGCGTACTTTTTGAAATCGTGCGTATGCAGATAGCCTTCCGCGATGAAGAACCACATGATCGGCGCGGTGATGCGGCCGATCGCGTGCAGCGCAAGAAGCCACGGCATGTGCTGATAGCCGGGGAACAGGATCCAAAGCACATGGTCGAGCGTCATCGCGGCGATCGCGATCAGCTTCAATGCGTTTCCGGTCAATCCTTTGTGCGCCTGCGTTTCCATGCGGGAAATTCCTTTCGCTGTTTATGGATTCGGGGAACTTTGCCGAAACTCAGAAGCCGTGACGGTATCCGTCGTGCTCGGTCGGAACGTCCGGCGAGGGAACGTCTTCGCTGTATCCGAACAGCAGCGCGTCGTTCCAAGGACGCTGACAGTCATACGTGCCGCGCTTATAGTGGCGATTCAGAGCCTCACCCATAAAGACGACGCCGACCGAGGATCCTCCGTCCATATTATAGGCGACAGAACAGCCGCAGTCGATGAACATCTGCGCGAAGTATTCAAGCGTGATGCTGTAGGAGAAATCCTCCTGCCTGCCCTCGGTTGCGATCGCGATCCAGTGTCCGGGCTCGACCATACCGATGCCGCACCGCGGATTGGGATGATCGACGCGGTTGCTCGCAGTGGATTTGTGGATCTCACCGTTTTCGACCAGCGTCGGGCCGAAACCGTAAGTGTCGCGCACGCCGTGGTCCATCAGCACGCGCTGGGAGGCGCCGTCGCGCGGCAGCACGCTGAGCGTCATGTCTTCCTTGATCAGGAGCGTCTCCGAGTTGTTGGCGTTGGAGTAGAATCTGCCCTGACGGATCAGACAGCCCTTAAGCTCTTTTTCTGCGGCGACAAGATTGTCACCCGTGATCGCAAGGACCGCTTTCTCATTTCGCGCATAAATCCATGGCTGTACGTATTCGCGAACGCCGGAGCGATAGCTCGAGTAGTCGCGCATCCGGATGTCTGCGACGTAATACACAAGAGGATGGTTTTCCTCCATGGTGGTGTGCACTTCACGGATGTCGATCGAAAGCACGCTGTTTTTATACCACCAGTGTCCGTTCTCCCAATCGAGTTCGTACTCCTCGCCGTCGCCGGACAGGAAATATGCCTCCTCCGGATCGGGTGTAGGAGAGGGCGTCGGTTCGGGCGTGGGTTCCGGGGTCGGCTCGGGGGTGGGTTCCGCAATCGGTTCCGGTGTGGGTTCCGGCGTGGGCTCCTGGGTCGGGTCGGGCGATGGGGAGGGCGTCGGGGACGCGGGCGCGGCGGTGAGAGAAGCAACTTCGGACGCCGCGGCAGGCTTCGGCGAGCGCGCAAGCGCGCCGGTAAGGATCAGGATTGCAGCCGCAGCGCCGATACAAAGCGGCAGCAGGCAGAAGAGACGTTTGAGAAGCGTCGGCTTTTTGAGGCAGCCCCACAGAACGGCGGTTACAGTGATCCCCAGCAGAAGGGGCAGCCACCACGGGGGGATTGCGTCGGAAACGCTGCCGCTTGCCGTTTCCCGCACGGAGGATTCCGGTTCCGGCGTTTGGACAGTATGCGCCGCTGTCGGCACTGCGGACGAAATGGACGCGGTCGCCGCAGTCGGCTTGGGTGACGGTTCGGCCGTCGCCACCGGAGTCGCGGTCGGTATAGCTGTCGGTTCCGGCGTCGGTTCCGCCGTGGGTTCCGGCGTCGGCGTCGGAGGCGGCGTAGGTTCGCGGTAATCCGCAAAGCTGCTTCGGGAAAGATGCTCCAGCAGGTCGTTTTTGCCGGTGTCGTCTCCGACCGTGCTCTTCTGCAGTGAGAAACGGATCGTATCGGGCATATCTCTCCGGAATACGCGTTCTTCACGGTAAAGCCGATACAGCTCGTCCGCCAGATCGTCCGCCGTGACGCCGTCGTACGCATACAGCGGCATTCCGGCCGGGAATACCGTCGCGCCGTCTGCGGAAAGCGTGTAGAGCTTCGGTACGGCAAACGGCTCGAGATCCTTTTCGCGGGAGGGATCCTCCGCGTAAGAGACCGCGTCGATCACCCGACGCGCAAGGAACCCGTCGAGATAACTGTTCTGATCGGAAGCCGGATCGAGCGTAATGACCAGCTTCGGACGTACGGTGCGGATCGTCGTCGTCAGCAGATTCATCAGTGCGTTTTCGGACATATCGAGCGCGTTGAGCGCGTTGGCGTCGTTCCGGATGTACGGGCGCGCCTTCCCCGTTCCGAACCGAGGCATTTTGCGTATGCCCATTTCGGACAGGACCTGCATACACTGGTGCGAATGATAGCCGTCCGCTTCCATGAAATAAACGGTTTTCACGGTAAGCCCGTGTTCGCCGGAGAGCATCGGCAGCACGCCGCCGAGTTTCAGAAGCTCGTCGCCCGGGGCGGTCAGAAAGACGAGTACGTCCGCCTGTTCGTCTGTATCCGAAAACGGCGCAGACGCCTGATCCTTCACGGGATACCAATCGCTGATCGCAATGGGATCTCTTTCGGAGGAAAGCACTGCAGTGGCGGAGCCTTCCGCAACGGGAATGAAGACGACGCCGGGCTGAGAGGCTGCTCTGACCGAGGAAATAGGATTGTTTTCGGCGTCGCGGAAAGTCAGGGTATAATACTTGCGCCCTTCATAAAAATCAAGGTACAGCATCCGCGCGGACGACGGAATGTGCATGACAAGGGTTTCGTATTTATAAAAAGTGACCGTCGTAAAGGGATCGCCGTCGGAAAGATGCGAAACGTAAGGGGCGACCTCGTCCGGCACGGTATAGGTACAGGGGATCGCGTTTTCCGCAGCGGATGCCGATTGCTCGGCGAGCGAAACGGCGGGAAACGCCAACAACAACACTATGAACAACAAGAGCAGACAGGAGGCGTGTTTCATGTCTCAGATTGCCGAGAAGGACTCCTTTGCCGATATTAAATCCAGTATAACATATTTAATCAATGCAGTCAATTTATTCACGGAATTTCGTGCGAACGGCAATCGGGATTTCATACGGGCAGCTATCGTCAGAAAAAAGGCGATCCGCCGACAGGAACGGCGGATCGCCATTATAAAAGAGTGCTTATTTCATCCGCATCACACGGGCGAAGCGGGCGATCAGGATGATCGCGATCAGAATGATGATGACGGCGATCGCGACGAGCAGGGAGATCCACCACTGCGACAGCGTCTGCTGTTCCTTTTGCTCCTGCTCCTGCTTTGCCTTCTCCTCGTCGGTGACCTTGACCGGCTCGGCGATTGTCATCCGAAGATCCTGATACTCGCTCTGCCGCTCGCCGTTTACGTCCTCGAACGTGATCTCCACGGAGCCGTAGGTCTCGCCGTACTTCTCCGTGCCGGATTTTGTCGTGACAAATACGGTGATCGCCTTGTCCGCGCTCTCCTGCGGATCAAGATTCCCCAGAAACGCCGACGAACAGATCAGCCCGTCGCAGTTCAGGGAACAGCGGATGTTATAGATCGGCGAGAATCCGGTGTTGTAGACGCAGACCGGAAGCGTGAAGCTTTCGCCGCTCGTCATCGATTCCGGCAGCTTGATCTCGTCATAGCCGAGCGACGCCTTCTGCACGACGGTCAGCGGACAATCCGCACCGGTCGTGTACGTGCCGCTGCTGCCCGCATCCAGATAGGAGCAATCGAAGCGGAACGTATGCTTGCCTTCCGCCGCGCTCGGCAGTGCGCGCAGATCGAAGGAAACGGTCGTCGACTCGCCCTTTTTGAGACTTTCGATCGTCTGATGGTCCTGCGTGCCCTTGTGCCGGATCGAATCGTCCTCCGCGGCGTACTGTATGGTGATGTTCCTTGCGTCGCGCGTGCCGGTGTTCGTGACGGTCAGCGTGACCGTAAACCCGTCGCCGCCGTTGACGACCTCGCTGTATTCGCAGCCCGTGATCTCGATCTTCGGCTGCGTCACCTTGATGCTGTATCGGCCCGACTCCGTATAGGAGCCGCCGAACTTGTCCTCATAAGCGATCTGCACGGTCATGAACGCCGAGCCCTCGTTTGCGCCCGGTATGACGCGAAGATCGAACGTCGTTTCCAGTTCGCCGCCGATCGGGAGCGCATCGAAGAATCGCGCGTTCAGATCGCCTTCCCGAAACAGCGCATCCGATTCGGGCGTCAGGGAGACGCGGATGTTTTTGGCGTCATAGTTGCCGACGTTGCTCATCGAAAGCTGTACGGACGTGCGCTCGCCGCCGGACGCCTCGCCCGGCGTGATCATGCAGTTTTGAATCAGGACGACCGGCTTTTTGACAGTCGTCTGCCCGCCGCCTCCACCGCCCGAAGAGCGTGTTTTGCCGCCGGTGATCTGAACCTGCATGTTGAAGGTCTGTTCGGTCTGATCGCCTGCCGGCGTCTTGTAGGTCACATGAAGACAGACGGTATAGGTTCCGTTGTAATAAGTGCCGGAAAGCGGCGCATCGAACTTGATCAGGTACGCGCTCGACGTGCCTGTTTTCTTGTTATCCCTTCCCTGCGTAACGTCATACTTCTTTTCGCGCACATCAAACTGGAGATTGGACGGCGCAAACGGTCCGTCGGACGGAAACTCCGGCACGACGCGGATCGTATTGCCCTGTGTTTTTCCGAGCAGCGGCATGATAAACTGCACGGAGCCCTTCGTCTGCACCGGCATGTATCCGTCCGCATAGCTTTTGTCCATGCCGGGATATTTCCAGTATGTGTCGATCTTCAGCGGATCGCTCGCTTCGCCGGTCGGTTCCGGTGTTTCCGGCGCTGCCGTCGGCTGCGTTGTCGGCGAGGCAGTCGGTTTCGTACTGGGCGAAGCTGTGGGTTCTGTACTTGGCGATGCAGTCGGCCGCTCCGTGGGCGGCGCGGTGGGCGGCGTCGTTGTAGGTGCAGTCGGTTCCACGCTCGGCGGCGCGGTCGGCAGCGTCGTTGTAGGTGCAGTCGGTTCCACACTCGGCGATGCAGACGGCTCCGTGCTTGGCGAAGAAGAGGGCTCCGTCGAAGCGGTCGGTTCCGGTTCGTTTTCTTCTGCGATCGCCAGCATCGGCGTCAACGCAAGGATCAATACCAGCAGCCATGCCAATACTCTTTGTTTCATACCTGTCACCCTTCTCTTTCGTTCGTATTTCAAATCTGATTCCTTTGAAGCGGCAAACCGCTCAATAACCAAGCTTCGGATTCACGATGCTGCCGTCCACGGCGTTGATCACCAGCGCGCGGTATTGCCCGTCAAGATCCCGTCCGTACTCGTAATCGCCTGAGGCGAGGGTATGGTCGAACAGCAGCAGCCAGCAGGGCATCTCATAATACCCGTCGTCGTTGCGGATCCGAAGCGTGCAGATCGTCAGGATCGCCTTGAAAACCGTGAAGCTCGCTTCGTAGTTTTCGCCCGGGCCGTAGCCCGTAAAGCCGAATTTCAGGCCGTTTTTCGCGCGCTCGGCAAGCTCGTCGAACGGCAGCAGCTCAACGTTCTCGTTGACGACACGTACGATCTTTTTCGGTCCACCGTACAGAAAATCTGCGACGCCGTCCTCCGTGATGAAAACACGGATCTCCTCCTTCGGGATCGCTGCGTTCGCCTCATACGCGTCGCCCTCGGCATACTTGATCCGGCCGTCCGCTTTTGCGGCGGGTTCCAGAGGATAGCCGCCGTAATTGCGCGCAAGCGTGAAAACCCAGCCGCTCGCCGCGGAAGTGCGTCCGTCCATCAGGTTCGCGCCCTGCGCGGTAACGACCGTAAACTCTTCGGCGCCGATCTTTTCCAGAACCTCCGAAAGCGTTTTCTCCGCCGCTTCGCGCGAAAGCGTGACCGACTTCCAGCTGTTCACGTCGAATTCCGCCTCGCTCGGAAACTGCAGGCAGTTCTCATACTTCGTCTGCGTGAAGATGTTCCCGCCGCCGAGGCTGAACGCGATCGTCCGGTCCGAAACGACGACGGTCGCCGTCTTTCCGTTCTCCAGCTCGTAGACCGCGCGCAGCAGGCTCGGATCGAATTCCGAGACCGGCTGTTCCTCGTCGCGCTCAGGCGCAAGGCGAAGCTGCTCCTGATACTCGCTGAGCACGATCGAGATCTCCTCGTCCGTCAGCTCCTCGCCGGAGGGACGTTCGTTTTCCGGGCTGCCCTTCGCGCGCCATTCCTGCCAAATCGCGGCCTGCTCGTTGAAATTCTCGATCTGTGCCGCAACCTTTTCCTTGGTTTCGGCGCCGGAAAGCCGCTTCACCGGCTTCGGCAGAAGCGCGTTCAGGATGGAAAGCGCTTCCTCCTTTGCAAAGTTCCGCTCCTTCGTGCGGTAAACCGGATAGACGCCGTCGGCGCGCGTTACGATCTGCGCGTCGATCGTGATGTTCAGCTTGTCGGTGACGGAGACCGAATCGTTCCAGTGCGCCGGGAACGTCTGCCGCATGACCGGCTGTTCCGACGCTGCCGGTTCGCCTGCCTGCGGCTTTCCCGTCTCCTCCGGTGCGGGAGCGGAAGCCGCTCCGGGGCCCAGATTCGTCGTGGGTTCGGACGCTTCGGCTCGGATCGTGTCCTCAGGGATCGGCAGCGGCGCCGCGTTGAGCTTCTGCTCCAGAAGATCGTCCTGCTTGTTGACGACATACTCCTGCTCCGGCGTCGGAACGCAGGCTGCAAGCAGCGCAAGCGCAAGCAACAGCACAAACAAACGTTTCATAAATCTCCTTTCTGCGGGAGGCCGGGGTCGGTCTCCCCCACATGGTGTATCTCCGTAGGGACGACCATCGGTCGTCCGTTGTTTCGAGGATTGCGGCGGACGGGCACTGCCCGTCCCTACCGGCATACAGATTCAAGGTCCGGGCGCCATACAAATCCGTCAAATCCGGCGGCGTAAGAGGTTGAGCTTGTGCCGGTGAAGATCTCTCCCTCCGCCTCGCTTCGCTCGGCACCTCCCTCGTCAGAGGGAGGTCGGATTATACGCCCTTTGTCCGCCGGATAACGAACAGCGTCGCCGTTCGGCACGCAAGCGTGTAACGCAAGTATCACACAGATCCGGCAGCGTATGTGCGACACCTCATCCGCCTTCGCTCACGCTACGGCACCTTCCCCTCAAGGGGAAGGCTTTTCGGAAGGTGATCCGTCAGATCCGGCGACATGCGCGGCGGATCTGACACCTTGCGGCGCAGACCGCCCGAAAATCCCCAGGATTTTAGGTCTGCACCGTGAATCTCGCCGAAATCCTGATTTCGGTGAAAGCGCAGCGTCATAGCATTGTCATCACGCCCGCGTCCATCTCACAGACCGTGTCGCAGAGGACCTCGATGTCGGCGATGTTGTGGCTTGCAAGCAAAATCGTCCGTCCGTCGGTGGCGAGCGATTTGAACAGCTCGCGCATTTCGGCGACACCGTTCTTATCGAGACCGTTCATCGGCTCGTCAAGGATCATCAAGGATGGATCCTCCATGATCGCCTGTGCGATGCCGAGGCGCTGCCGCATACCGAGACTGTACTTTCCGACGGGTTTAGAGCTCATCGGGTCGAGCCCCACGCGGCGAATCGTGTCGGCGATCTGCTTCAGATTGATTTTCCGTTTCAGCGACGCAAGGATTTCAAGATTCTTGAGCCCCGAAAGCTGAGGGAGAAAGCCCGGCGTTTCGATGATCAGCCCGATGTCCTCCGGAAAGTCGACGTCCTTGCCGATCTGCTTGCCGTTCACCAGCACCTTGCCGCTTGTCGGCTGCAGAAACCCGCAGATGCACTTGAACATGACGGTTTTGCCGGAGCCGTTGTTGCCGACGACGCCGTGGATCTTGCCCGCCTCAAAGTTGCGGTTGATGCCCTTCAGCACCGTGTCCTGCCCGAACACCTTGATAAGATCGTGTACTTCGATTGCGTTTGTCATAACCGTTTCACCTCAATAGCCCTTTCTCCAGTCGATGATGCTGCCGTCGATCGCGTTGATGACGCAGATCGGACTAAGTTCCCGATGATCGCCGTCCGCGCTATCATAGGTTCCGCAGAGAATCCACGCGGGGATCATCAGCCCCGTTTCCATACTGTTTTGTTCGCGGATGCGGAACAGTCCGAGCTTGACGCCCGTGATCTGAACTGTCGCGCCTTTTCCGTAAAGCTGTCGGTTCATCTGTTGCTCAAACAGCCGCATGATTTCTTCAAAGGAAAGCAGCGGCGTCGATTCCGTGATCGTTTCCGTGATTTTCGAAGCGCCGTACCATGCAAGGGACAGCGGCTTGCCGTCTGCAGAAACCGCCGCGATCACGCTTTCGTAATACCATTCGGGCGCATACTGCAATTCCGCTTCCTCCCTGTCCGAATGAACTCCGTAAAGGTTGATATACGGCGCCTCCGAACCGTCATACACCGGCGTCAGACGAATCAGGTATCCATATGTGCCGACGACGCCCGCACCGTCGCCGTCGGTATCGGCGTTGTTGCTCCAGTATACGTCGTCGATGCCAAGCGTGACCAGCCCGTCAAAATACGCCAAAGCCGCATCTGCCGCTGCCCGCGGCGTGACCGATGCGCCGTCGTGCACGACGTCATAGTCTTCCGGTTCGATCCGCTCCACGCCGGGCTTGCTTGTGATATTGAAACCGGACGCAGTCACGTTCTTGCTTCGGTCGCTCTGCGGTTCGGTGTATTCGATCGCGCGTCCCCGGTCGTCCCGGAACACGAAAACGTTCGGTTGAAACGCAATGTTCGTCCTGCCCTCGGACTCCGTTACAATGATCGTAAAGGTCGTTTCCCCGGTCGGCGCGGCACCGTCCCATTTTTGGAACGGCATCGGCGCGTCATCCGCCGGGATGTTGCGATAGTATTCCTGCCAGTAGGCGAGCTGTTCCCTGCGGTATGAAATGAACGCATCGTAATCTTCTTTTGTCGCCCCGGAGAACGCATAGTCCTTCCGGTATTCCTCAAAGGTCGGCTCTTCCAGCAATCCGCGAATCATATCTTCGACGCTTTTACGGCTCAGCACATCCTGATAGATATACAGATCATCGGTTCCCAAAAACCTTGCGGCAAGCGTCAGACGCTCCGCGTCGGTCAGACTGCGGCGTTCGACGCGCAGCATCGGAAACACGCTGTCCGTTAGAATGCGGATCAGTACGTCGCCTTCGATTCTCGCCCCGTCGTTTGTCACAAAATCGCATTGAAACCGTTCCGGCATCAGCGCTTTCGCCGGCTCCGGCGTCGGTATTGCTTCGCCCTGCTGCTCCGGTTTCTGTTCGTCTCTCTGTTCTTCCTTGATAACCGTATCGATCAGCACATTGGTATTCTTTTGCTTGACCGCGTCCTCCTCCGGCGTGGGCTGGCAGGCAAGAAGCAGCGCAAGCGATAAGCAAAGAATTATGATTCGTTTCATCTTTTTTCCTCTCAATACCCATAATCCGGGCGCACGATCGAGCCGTCGACCGCGTTGATGACCAGCACGTCGTGCCCCGTGTTCGGATCGTTCAGTTCCTGATTTCGCGTCGATTTGAGGTATTCCCAGCTGGCTTCGCCGTTCAACGGAAAGCACCAGTCGTAGGAGACGATCCAGCAGGGCATCTCATAGAAATCCGAGGAGTCCTTCACGCGCAGGGTGAATGTCGAAAGCATGACGTCATAGATCTCAAGCTCCAACCGCGGCCAATTTTCTTCGTAATCCTGCGTACACTGCTGGATCATTTCATAGGGGAAGCACGTGATAAGCGCATTTGCGATCCGTTCCTTGATCTCGTCGAAGGGAAGCAGCTCCACATTCGCGTTGACCAGTCCCGATACATCCTTCGGACCGTCATATCGGATCATCTGCAAGCCATCCTTTGTGACGAACATCAAGAGCTTTTCCGGCGGGATGACTTTGTTGAACATATAGCCGTCGCCGCTGCCGTATTCGAGATCCTGTGTCGCCTCCACATGGCTTGCAAGCTGCGGATAGCCATCAAAGTCGCGTTTGAGCCCGAAGCACCAGCCGCCCGCGATTGCTGCGTCCGGGTGTTTGCTTTCAAACAGCGTTGCTTCGTAGCTACCCGTGATCGAAAAGCCCGCAAAGCCGAGCCGTTCCGCTTCCGAAAGACAGATGTTCTTTGCGTCCTCGTAAGAGATTTCGGGCTCCATCCATTCTGCGTATCTGCCTTCTTTCCATTTGAGGTCCTCCTGATAGTTATACACGGAGTAGAGATTGGGAAAGTCACGACAGCCCTTTGTGATGACATAGAAGCCCTTTTCGAAACAGATGCTTGCATCCCCGCCGGAAGCAAGCGTAAACGCCAAGGTTTTGTTCTCCTGCAGCCCGGAATAATCGTTGACCGCCTGCGAGGTCAAACTGTCCGGCGCGTTTTGGATCCACTTCTTGTACCGGTTCATCTGTTCCTCGATCTCCTCCGGCGTCCATTCGTACTCGTCCACATTGGTCCAGTCATCCGGTTTGCCCGCGGCGACCCATTCGTCATAGCGTGCACGCTCGTCTAAAAAGTGCTGCAGCTGCCGTTCATAGTCCTTCTTGGTCATCAGCGATTCCGAGGACGACGTCGGCTTATCCAGAAACTTGACCGCAATGTTTGCGACGGTATCCGCTGTGATCTCAGTTTCACGCGTGCGGTAAACAGGATAGAGTCCATCCGCTTTGGTTCGGACGTCGGCGTGCGCGCGAACGACAAGGTGCTCGCTTTCTTTCAGAGGTTCTTCGTCCCAGCGATCGGGGAAGGATTGCCGTCCGACGCCTTTTTGGGCGTCGCCCTGCGGCTCGTTCAGCTTTTGCTCCACGGTGTCGTCGCCCTTGTTGACGACAAACTCCTGCTCCGGCGTGGGTTGACAGGCTGCAAGCAATGCAAGGATCAGACAGACAATGATAATACGTTTCATAGCGTTCTCCTTCCTTTACGATTGTTCGGTTCCGAGGAACATGAAGTTATACTTGCGGATGGCAAGCAGGATGCCGATCATCAGCAAAACGATCATTCCGGCAAAGATCGCATACGTCTGCCAGAGCCGCGGCAGAAGGTCGTAGCCGAAGTTGTGCATGTGATACGTCGCCTGATTCAAGGGGCTCAGCCAGCCCACAGCAACGTTTGCCTTGTACATCAGCTCGTCCGGCAGATTGAACATCTGCTTGATGAGTTCCGGGTTCAGGAGCAGTCCGTACAGCGAGAAGGCAAATGCCGCGACCACGCCCGCGCTCTTACCGCGGAGGAGCTTCATGAAGAGCATAAGCAGCGCGAGCACGAGCGTGTACAGCAGCATCAGGAGGAAAATCGTCGCAGCGCATTGGTACGGACGTGACATCTCGAGTGTTTTGACGAGCGCCGGCAGCGCAACCGCCTTGCCCGCGCCGGAATAGCCGAGGATTGCCGCCGTTTCCGACCACATATTGCCGATAAAGCTGTTCTGCATGCAGATCAGCGTCGTCGCAATCAGAATGAAAACCATATAGATGAGCGTCGCAAGTATCAGGTACAAAAGCTGTCCCCATGCCCATGTCGACCGCTTCATACGGACGAGATAATACGGTACGCCCGCGCCGAGGAACGGAATGTCCGCAAAGAGCAGAACGAGCAGCAGCGATATGAGCAGCACGGAGTTCGCGTCGCCGAAGGTCCAGACGAACGGCTCGAACGCCTGCATGGCTGTGCCCATGTCGTAGGCGAAGCTCGCCGCCTTATCCGAAAGCAGGAAGCACAAAATGAACGCAAGTGCAAACGTCAGAATGATGCGGACGTTGCCGCGCCACATGCGGAAGTTGTACCGCACAACCGCCCACACCTGCGACAGCGTATAAAGAACGGGATTCTGCTGTTTCACCGCTTTCGGCTTTGCTTGTGCAATGCGCTTTTCAAGCAGCTTTTGCGAGAAGTTCTGCGCCCCGTAATGGTGCTTCTGCCGCTTGTCGTCGCGAAGTTCGGTCTGCACGGTCATATAAAAGACAAGCTGCAGGATCAATGTAAGCATCAAAAGCGTCAGCGCCGCGCTCTTGCCCTCGAGCGGCCACGCGCCCTGCATGGTCAGATAGTTTTTCGGGTTCAGCATGAACGTCGTGCGGAAGTAGCGCTCCTGCAGGATGATCAAAACATAGTAGAAGATAAACGGCGCGGCATACGCAAGGTACACGTTCTGCGTCAGCGACGAGCAAAGAAGCCCGACGCTTGCCCACATGGCGCCGGAGAGGAAGAACAAAAAGCAGCGCAGAACGATGTCCGGAATCTTCGATTCGACCGCCCATTCGCCGTACGCTTCCATCGGGGAGAACACGAGCATGAAGACGCCGAGCGCGGTCAAGATTCCGAGCACGAGCGCCAGCCCGCCCGAGACCGCCGCGCCGATGCCCTTGCCGAGGATGTAGCGCGTCACGCTGGTGCGCGTCAGGTATGGCTTCAGATACCCGGACTTCACGTCGTCGGTGAACGCGGTCGTGTAGGGGATCGCGGCAAGGATCGGAACGGCGAACAGGATGATATCGCTTGAGAGCGCATTCAGCAAAAGCTCACGGTGATAGCCGTAGAGTACATAGCCGTCCTCCATGCGGAACACGGAAAGCGCATCCGAGAACGCGCCGATACATAGGCACAATACCATGCCGCCGTACGCGATCAGAAACGATCGCCCGAATATTGCTCTTCTGATGTCTCCCCAGATTTGTCTCATACTGTTTCCTTTCACCAAGATGCCAAACGCATCCTATCTTTCGGGTCTCAATAGCCGAGATACCGGTCGATGACGCTGCCGTCAACGGCGTTGATCGTCAGGATGGACATACGCTCGAAAAAGGCCTGGCTGATCGCTTTCTCGCCGGGCGTCGCATCCCAGTCGTAAACCACGTAGCCGATGAAATCCCATACGGGAACCAGCCGGTATTCGTCGGAATTCGGCACCTGCACCCGCATATAGGAGAACTGAATGCTCGTGACCCTGTACGTCAAATCATATCCCTCATCGAGATAAACGCTCATGAACACCTGCCGCTTGAAGATCTCCATGATCCGCTCGAACGGCAGCAGCGGCACGTTCTCGTTTTCCACCTGTGTGACCGTAAAGGGACTTCTCCACTGCAGCTGAACCACTTCGCCGTTGTACAGCGTGCCGAAGATCTCCTCCTGATCCAGATTGCGGGCAAAGGAAACACCCGCCGCCTGACGCCCGGTGTCGGAGCCGTACATGGTCACGTACGGGTAAACCGGAATGCCCTCGTAAACGGGCAGCAGGGAGAAAACCTTATATCCGCTTTCAAACCCGGTCTCGACGCTGTATCGCATCCGGGTCATCTCGTCCGCGTCGTTGATGTACTGCGGGATCACGCGGGCGTAGCCCAAACTGTTCGCAAAGTCCGCGGCGTTATTAAGCCATTGCCGTTCTTCTTCGTTCCGTGGACCTCTGGGATGATCTATCCAGTCGCCGATGGACGATGGATGATTCCCCGCACTGTAAACAAAGTGACTGCTGCCGACGTTGTGCATGCCGATCCCCTTTTCGCCGCTGCTGATGCTGATCGCTTCCTTGGCGTCGTCAAAGGATCCGGTCCACGGCTGACTCGGATGGTCGTTTTCTCCGGTCGCCATTCGATAGCTCTCGGCATAGGCGTCCAGATGCTGCTGTACTTCGTTCCGGATGGCGTCGTAGTCCGCAGTCGGGCCGTACGGCTTTTGGTCCAACGCATTGAGCCATTTTTGATAGAACGCCAGATGGACTTCGGCATATGCCCGTTCGCTGTGTCCGGGGCGAATATAGGGCCCGTCGCCCAATAGAAGCTTCGCGATGCGCTCCGCCGCTTTTTCCGGCTCATAGCCGACCTGTCCGCGCAGGACCGGGACCTTTTCCACGTTCGGGACCTCCACCTCGGCGTCCATTTCGATATACAGATGAGCGCCGACGGCGTTCCCGTCGAAGTTCTCCTGCACCCGTTCCGGCGCATTCAGCGAAAGGCACAGAGTGTTCTGCTCCGATGCTGTGTCGGTCTCATCCGAATAATCCGGAACCGGCGTCGCCGCAAGCTGCTGCTCGAGTGTGCCTTCGTTTTTATGGATCACGACTTCTTCCTCCGGTGTCGGTACGCAGGCAAGAAGCAGCATTATAAAAGCCATCAGAACCGCAATCCGTTTCATTTCAATTCCTCCATCTGTATCGTATCGGTTTTTGCGCGAAAAGTTGTTGCCGTTTTGTAATCGAATTGTAATCATTCGACCGTTTTTCCTTTTACAACATCATTATAAAATCGAGATGTCACAGAGTTGTCACAAAGTTGTCACGGAGTTGTAAAATCTTGTCGCATTTTTGCGGTTTAATCGTTTTTTTGCGATTTTCGTCAAAACAAACAGCCTCTCCGTCATATAAGACGTTCGAACCCGGCCGGATGTAACATGCCGCAGGTGATTTTTCAGCAAAACCGAATCCTCCCGGACCGTTCATTCTGTATAACGATCCGGGAGGCGAAAGGCTGCAGCGTTCGGAAGATTTTTTTGCATTCCCGCGGTGGGGAAGGGGAGAGATTTCACGGGGAAAACGGAATGTGCGCCCGCGGGGACACAGCTTTTCCGGACGCCTGACGCACGCGCGCCGCCGGATCGTCCGCCGAAAGAACGGAGCAGTCATTTGGGCGCGGAACCGGCTACTTTTCGTTGACAATGACGGCCGGATATGGTAAATTATCCATGGTGCATTTCAGATGCTTTTTTATGGTATTCCAAATGGTTTGGAAATATAAAAAAGGCTTGACTCTCTTGCGGATAAGCCGAAAATAGGAGGATCTATGTCAAACGCTTATTTCACCATCAAACGACCGGATAACGACGCCTTCCGCGGCTACCTGCCCGGATCGAAGGAACGCGCGGAGCTGAAGGAAGAGCTTGCCCGCCAGTCCGCAGAGATCGTGAAGATCCCGCTGATCATCGGCGGAAAAGAGATCTTTACGGAAAAGACGTTCAAGGTCACGATGCCGCACGATCACGGTCATGTGATCGCCGAGTGCTCGATGGCCGGCGAAAAGGAACTGACCATGGCGGTCGACGCCGCGCTGGCAGCCAAGAAGGCATGGGAAGAAATGCCGTGGGAGCACCGTTCCGCGATCTTCCTGAAAGCGGCCGACATGATCACCGGGCCCTATCGCAAGGTCCTGAACGCCTCGACGATGCTCGGTCAGTCCAAGACCGTGTTCCAGGCGGAGATCGACATTGCGGAGCTTGCGGATTTTTTGCGCTTCGGCGTCTGGTCCGCGCAGGAGATCTTCAAGGATCAGCCCGCCTCCATCCCCGGCATCTGGGACCGTCAGGACTATCGCGCGCTGGACGGATTCATCTGCGCCATCACGCCGTTCAACTTTACCTCCATCGGCGGGAACCTGCCCACCGCGCCGGCGATCGTCGGCAACGTCGCGGTCTGGAAGCCGTCCCGCACCGCGGTGCTTTCCAATTATTATTACATGAAGCTTCTGATGGATTGCGGCCTTCCGGCGGGCGTCATCAATTTTGTGCCGTCGAACGGCAGCGACGTGGCGAAGTACGTCATCTCGAGGAAGGAGCTTGCGGGCTTCCATTTCACCGGTTCCACCGAGGTCTTCCAGAGCGTCTGGAAGCAGATCGGCGAGAACATCGCCTCCTATCGCAACTATCCGCGCATCGTCGGCGAGACCGGCGGCAAGGACTTCATCTTTGCGCATAAGAGCGCGAAGGTCCGCCCGCTCGCGGCGGCGCTGATCCGCGGCTCCTTTGAGTTCCAGGGTCAGAAATGTTCGGCTTGCTCCCGCGCGTTCGTGCCCGAAAGCATCTGGCCGGAGGTCCTTTCGACCATGAAAGAGATGATGAAGCAGGCCACGATGGGCGACGTGCAGGATTTCGATACGTTCCTCGCCGCGGTCATCGACAAGGCTTCGTTCGATCGCTGCAAGGGCTATCTGGACCGCGCAAAGCAGAGCCCGGACTGCGAGATCGTCATCGGCGGCAACTGCGACGATTCGAAGGGCTGGTTCGTCGAACCGACCGTGATCGTCTGCAAGAAGCCGGATTACGAATCCATGGTCAATGAGATATTCGGGCCGATCGTCTCCGTGTACGTCTATCCGGACGACAAGCTTGAAGAGACGCTGAAGATCTGCGATGAGGCTTCCCCGTACGCGCTGACCGGCGCCGTCTTTGCGCAGGACCGTGAAGCGATCGTCATGATGGAAAAGGCTCTGCTCCATTCCGCCGGCAACTTCTACATCAACGATAAGTGCACCGGCGCGGTCGTCGGGCAGCAGCCGTTCGGCGGAGCGCGTGCGTCCGGCACGAACGACAAAGCCGGTACTGCGCTCAACATGATCCGCTGGATGAGCGCGCACTGCGTGAAGGAAACGTTCAATCCGTCCGACGCGATCGCCTATCCCTATATGTCGGAAAAATAGAGTACTGTTCGGAAGAAAGCCATGAATCATCTGGCTTTCTTCCTTCTATAAAAAGAGAATCATACTTATGAAAGGAACTGCCCAAATGAGGATTACCGAACACCCGATCCTTACCTTTGATCGCGGTAAGGAGCTCCATTTCACCTTCAACGGCGAGCCGATGAAGGGATATGAGGGAGAAACGATCGCAGCCGCGCTTCATGCCGCAGGCGTCAAGGTGCTTGCGAAAAGCCCGGAACTGCACCGCCCGCGCGGGTTCTACTGTGCGATCGGAAACTGTGCTTCCTGTCAGATGGTCGTCGACGGAGAACCGAACGTCCGCACCTGCATCACGCTTCTCAAAGAGGGCATGCGGGTAGAGACACAGGACGGAAAGGGGAGGATCGAATGAGAGAAGTTGAACTGCTGATCATCGGGTCCGGTCCCGCGGGCCTGTGCGCCGCGATCTCCGCGGCTTCGTCCGGCGCGAAGGTGCTCGTTTTAGAGCGCAGCTTTCGCCCCGGCGGACAGCTTATCAAGCAAACCCACATGTTCTTCGGCTCGGAGAGCCAGTACGCTTCCCACCGCGGTGTGGACATCGCCGGGATCCTTCTCAAAAAGATCGAGGAATTCGGCGACCGGATCGAGACCATGCTCAACGCCACCGCCGTCGGCTTTTACGAGGACAACGTGGTCACCGTGCTGAAGGACGAAAAGGAATACTTCAAGATCAAGGCGAAATCCGTCATCTGCGCCACCGGCGCGTATGAAAAGTCCCTTGCCTTCCCGAACAACGACCTGCCCGGCATCTACGGCGCAGGCGCCGTGCAGACGCTGATGAACGTTTACGGCGTCCGTCCCGGCAACCGTGTCCTCATGGTCGGCGCGGGCAACATCGGCGTGATCGTGAGCTACCAGCTCATGCAGGCGGGCATCGAGGTCGTCGCGGTTCTCGACGCGGCGCCGCGCATCGGCGCATATCTGGTACACGCTTCCAAGCTTGCCAGAATGGGCGTACCGATCCTCACCTCCCACACAGTCAAGGAAGCGATCGGCACCGACTGTCTCGAAGCCGCGATCGTGTGTGAAGTGGACGAAAAGTTCCGGCCGATCCCCGGCACCGAAAAGCGCTATGACGTCGACGTCATGTGCATCTCGGTCGGCCTGAGCCCCCTAAACGAGCTTCTTGCTATGCGCGGTGTGGATATGAAATACGTCGCGCAGCTAAGCGGCTACGTTCCCATGCGCACCGAAAACTGCGAGACCTGCATCCCCGGCATTTTCGTCGCGGGCGACGCCTCCGGCATTGAGGAGGCGAGTTCCGCCATGGCGGAGGGTTACCTTGCGGGACTTTGCGCCGCCGCAAAGCTCGGCTATGAGCCGGAGGATTATGAGCAGCGCAGGCAGACGTACCTCGGGCAGCTTGAGGATCTGCGTTCCGGCCCCGTCGGCGATCGGATCCGTGCCGGCATGAAAATCAGTCAGCTGTAAGGAGGTAAGGAATATGTTTGAGAAAACAGGCGTGGCCTCCCGTGAAATGGTCATGGAAAAATTCCCCTCTGTCGAGCGGATCAACAAAGGTCCCGTCGCGGTGGTGGAATGCTATCAGAAGATCCCCTGCAACCCGTGTCAGACCGCCTGCCCCGTCGGTGCGATCCGAATCGGTGACGACATCAACAACATCCCCGCGCGGGATGAAAACCTCTGCGGCGGCTGCGGACTCTGCGTTTCCAAGTGCCCCGGTCTGGCGATCATGATCGTCGACGGTTCCAAATCGGCTGAAACCGTGGAATTCCGCATCCCCTACGAGTTCCTGCCGCTGCCCGAGGCGGGCGAAACGGTCATCGGGCTTGACCGCGCGGGACAGCCGATCTGCAAGGCGCTGGTCAAACGGGTCATGAATCCTGCCTCCTTCGACCGCACGCCGGTCGTCACGCTCGAGGTAGACCGCAAGTATCTCTATGACTTCAGAAACTTCAGGAGGGAGGCGTAAGCACATGGATGAAAACACCATTATTTGCCGCTGCTCCGACGTTACGCTGAAGCAGATCAGAGACCTCATCGCGCAGGGCTATGTGACCTACGACGAGATCAAGCGCATCACGCGCGTCGGCATGGGCCCGTGCCAGGGCAAGACCTGCGGGCAGCTCGTGCTTCGGGAGATCGCCAATGCGACCGGTCAGAGCATGGCGGATCTTAAGTTCCATAACCTTCGTCCCCCGGTGGTGGGCGTCAAGCTGCATTTGATTGCGGAGGAGGCCGAAAGACATGAAGACTAAAGCGGATATCGTCATCATCGGCGCCGGTATGTCCGGCTGCTCCATTGCCTACAACCTCGCAGTCCGCGGCGCGAAGAACATCGTCGTGCTCGAGAAGGGCTTCATCTGCTCCGGCTCCACCGGCGCATGCGGCGCAGGCTTCCGTATGCAGTGGGGCACCGAAATGAACTGCCGCATGTCCAAGTTCTCCACGGAGTTCTATGAGCACGCAAACGAGATCCTCGAATACGACGGCGACATCGAGCTGCGTCAGAGCGGCTATCTGATGATCGCCGACACCGAGAAGGAGCTTACGCAGTTTAGGAAGAACGTCGAGGTCCAGCACGCCTGCGGGATCCCGTCTCGCATGATGAGCCTGGAGGAAGCGAAGGAACTGGTCCCGCACCTCAACACCGACATCCTTTCCGGCGCGGCCTATTGCCCGAAGGACGGCTTTCTGAACCCGCACAAGACCACCGACGCGTTCTATAAAGCCGCAAAACGTCTCGGCGTCGAGTTCAACACGTTCACCGAGGTCACGGGCATCAGGGTCGAACACGGCCGCGTCGTCGGCGTGGAGACCAACAAAGGCTATATCGAGACCCGCATCGTCGTCAACGCCGCAAACGCCTGGTCGCAGGGCATTGCAAAGATGGTCGGGCTGGAGCTGCCGCTCTATTCGGAGCGTCACCAGATCCTCGTCACCGAACCGGTCGAGCATATGCAGGATCCGATGGTCATGGCGTTCAACCTGAACCTCTATGTGCAGCAGACGCCGCACGGCTCGTTCATCATGGGCCGCAGCGACTCCGGCGAGCCGAGAGATCTTCGGCGCACCTCCTCGTGGCACTTCCTGGAGGAAATGGCGAAGACGATCGACAACGTGCTCCCCGCCATCGGCAAGCTTCGCGTGATCCGTCAGTGGGCCGGTCTTTACAACATGTCTCCGGACCGTCAGCCCATCTACGACAAGGCGGAAAACGTCGAGGGCTTCTATATGGCGGTCGGCTTCAGCGGGCACGGCTTTATGTTCGGTCCCGTCACCGGCACCGTCATGTCCGAAATGATCCTTGGCCTTACGCCAACCATTGACGCATCGCGGCTCAGGCTTTCCCGTTTTGCAGAGGGCAATCTGTTTACCGAACCGTCGGTCGTGTAAGAATCAACTGAAAATCAGAGGCTGTCGTAACGACAGCCTTTGTTCTTATACGGGAAAATCGCTTGCGCGACGAGCGGTTTGAAAGTTTGCGCAGGCTTCCGTGCGATCTGCCTGCGGAACGCAGCGCAAAGAAGGGTATACGGTCGTCATGCAGCAGAATGGGTTCTTTCGATCCTTTGAATCCGGGCAACAGCCGATCCCGAACAGGAAAAACCGAAAACAGAAGGTCGGTTTGCTGTCAAACTGCTTGGCAAAATGCGGCAAACGGCCGATACGGCTCTTGCGCTTCCGTTAATTATCGTGTAAAATAATATATCATAACGAACGCGGAAAGGAAGACGACCATGAAGACGTGGACGAAGGAAGAACGCTATCGCGTGCTGCAAAGCGCAGAGGAGATCCGTGACCTGCACGAGCGCATCGCGCAGTCGGACTATCGCCAGCAGTATCACATCCAGCCTGTCACGGGACTGTTGAACGATCCGAACGGCTTCGTCTTCCATGACGGCGTCTGGCATCTGTTCTATCAATGGTGCCCGTGGGGCGCGGTCCACGGCTTGAAGTACTGGTATCACACGGTTTCCAGGGATCTTGTCGGCTGGCGCAACAAGGGCGTCTGCATCCGTCCCGACACGGAGTACGATAATAAAGGCGCCTATTCCGGCTCCGCACTGCCGACCGACGACGCCGTTTGGCTGTACTATACGGGCAATCACCGTGACGAGGACTGGACGCGGCGGCCGTACACCTGCGTCGTAAGACTGAACGACGACGGATCCGCAAAAAAGCTTCCGCCGCTGTTCGGACCGAATCCGGATTATACGGAGCATCAGCGCGATCCGAAGATCATCCACAACGAGCAAAACGGGAAGTATTACCTCGTTATCGGCGCGCAGACCAAGGAGAAACACGGCTGCGTGATGATCTACATATCGGATGCGCCGACGGAGGGATGGACGTTTGCGGGACAGCTCAGGGTCCCGGGCTTCGAGGACTTCGGCGACATGTGGGAGTGCCCGTCGATCGAAACGATCAGCGGATACGACGTGCTGATCTTCTGCCCGCAGCACCTCAAGCTGCCCGGGAGAGGGGAGTCCGTGCATCACAACGGGTATCTGCTCGGACACATGGATTGGGAAACGCTCACCTTCACGCCGGACAACACGCGCTTCCACGTGCTGGACTTCGGCTTTGATTCCTATGCCGCCGAATGCGCTGCCAATCCGAACGATAAGAACAAGGCGACGCTCGTCGCGTGGATGGGCCTGCCCGACGCGTCCTATCCGACCGACGAGGAGGACTGGTCCGGCTGTCTGACGCTGCCGCGCGAGCTCAGAGTGCGGGATCGCCGCCTGATCCAACAGCCGCTGGATGAGCTGCGCGCGCTTCGCGGGAACAAGGTCGATCTGGAATCCACCGATCTTTTGCCGCGTGTGTGCGAGCTGGAACTGATCAGCCGCGGCGGCGATCTGGATCTCAGACTGTTTGCGCACGCGGACGGTTCCGGCGGCTTGCGCATTGCCTACGACGACGCACAGAAAACGATCACGGTCGACCGCTCCGGTATGGCGAAACGCTTCAATACCGAGCAGGGCGAATCGCGCACGCGCCCGCTGCCGAAAGGCCTGTTCCATCTGCGCATCTTCATCGACCGCAGCTCCGTCGAGATCTTCGTCAACGACGGCGACGCCGTGTTTTCCTCCCGCATCTTCCCGACGCCGGGAGAGAAGCGGCTGTTTGCGAAGGGCGACGTCTCGATCCATCTTTGGGAGCTGAACCGCGCGGTGCAGGACGATTTCACGGTGGATTGACGAAAATACGGGAAAGCAGGACATACGTGTCCTGCTTTTTGCGTTCAGCGGAAAAGACGTGACGGCTTTTCCTTGCATTTGCTTCGACGATACGGTATACTGAAAACAACAGAGCGGCGCCACCGTTCGCAGAAAGGATAGTGTAATGATGAAAATCACGACCATCGGAGAGATCCTGATCGACATGACGCAGACAGGGACGGATGCGAACGGCAACGCGATCTTTGCCGCGATCCCGGGCGGCGCGCCCGCCAACGTTGCGGTCGCCGCGCGCAAGCTCGGCGTGGAGACGGCGTTCGTCGGCTGCGTCGGAAACGATCCGTTCGGCGAGATCCTGAAGCGCACGCTCGAGCGCTACGGCGTGGACGACAGCGCGCTGCAGACGACGGATCATGCAGATACGACGCTTGCCGTCGTGACCGTCGATCCGCACGGCGAGCGCAGCTTCGCCTTTTGCCGGAAGCCCGGCGCGGACACACAGATCGACCGCGAACGCGCGCTTGAAGCGGTTTCGCACACGGACATTCTGCATTTCGGAAGCGTTTCGCTGGCGGCGGAGGCTTGCCGCGATACGATCGTTTCCGCGGTGCGCCGCGCAAAGGAGAACGGCGCGCTGATCACCTACGATCCGAATTACCGCGCTTCGCTCTGGAACAGCGAAGCGGAAGCGATCGCGATCATGCGCTCGGTGCTGCCGCTTTGCGATATCGTGAAGATCAGCGAGGAGGAGACGCTCCTTTTGACGGGGCGCGAGGCGCCGGAGGAGGCTGCGCAGGCGTTGATGGAGCAGGGCGTTACGCTCGCGATCGTCACGCTCGGCGCAAACGGCGCCTATTGGAGATACGGCGCGGATTCCGGCACGGTCCCGGGATTCAGGGTCAAGGTCGCCGACACCAACGGCGCGGGCGATACGTTCTTCGGCGCGTTTCTGAGCCGCGTCGCCAAGCACGGCGGGCTGTTCCGCATGCGGCCGGACCGGATCGAACGTTATGTGCGCTACGCGAACCGCGCGGCGTCGATCACGGCAAGCCGTCCCGGCGCGATCCCCGCAATGCCGACTGAAGATGAACTGACGGAGGAATAAGCCATGATGGAACGCGAGCACTGGGCACAGGAGTTTACCGCAAGATACGTCCTCCGCGAGGACGAGCTGAAATGGCTCTACTGCGAGCTGTATCACAACGACATGAAGGCATATCGGTACTTTGTCGATATGCTGTACCGCGCTTACGGGGCGCGGCCCGAATCCCTGAAGAATATGGACCGCGCGCGGGAAGCGTATCCCGAATGGTACCGCGGACACGACCTTGTCGGCATGCTGATGTATGTCAACGCCTTCGCGGGAACGCTCAAGGGCGTCAAGAAAAAGATCGACTACATCACCGACTGCGGGGTCAACTATCTGCATCTGATGCCGCTTCTCGAAAGCCCGAAGGGCAGAAGCGACGGCGGCTACGCGGTCAGCGATTTCCGGAAGGTGCAGCCCGAGCTCGGCACGATGGATGACCTTCTTTCGTTGTCCGAGGCGTGTCACGAGCGCGGCATCGCCGTTTGTCTCGACTTCGTCATGAACCATACGAGCGAGGATCACGAGTGGGCGAAGCGCGCGCGCGCCGGCGAGAAGGAATATCAGGACCGGTATTTCTTCTATGACAACTGGGAGATCCCGAATGCGTACGAGCAGACCGTCCCGCAGGTGTTCCCGACGACCGCGCCGGGCAACTTTACCTGGTGCGAGGAAGCGAAAAAGGTCGTGATGACGACGTTCTATCCGTATCAGTGGGACCTCAATTACGCGAATCCGACCGTGTTCAACGATATGACGGACAATATGCTGTTCCTCTGCAATCACGGCGTGGACATCATCCGGCTCGACGCGGTGCCGTATATCTGGAAAGCGCTCGGCACGCAGTGCCGCAATCTCAAAGAGGTCCATTCGCTCGTGCGCATGATGCGCATGGTCTGCGAGATCGTGTGCCCGGGCACGCTGCTTCTGGGCGAGGTCGTGATGGAGCCCTCTAAGGTCGTTCCGTATTTCGGAACGGTCGAAAAGCCCGAATGCCATCTGCTCTATAACGTGACCACGATGGCGTCCATCTGGCATACGGTCGCCACGAAGGACGTACGGCTTTTGAAGCATCAGATGGAGCAGGTGTTCTCGCTCCCGAAGGAATACACGTTCCTGAATTATCTCCGCTGCCACGACGATATCGGCTGGGGATTGGATTACGGTTTTTTGCGCTGCTTCGGGCAGGAGGAGATCCCGCACAAGAAATACCTCAACGACTATCTGACCGGCAAATGGCTGGGCAGCTTCGCCCGCGGCGAGCTGTACAACGACGATCCGCGGCTCGGCGACGCGCGGCTTTGCGGCACGACCGCTTCGCTCTGCGGCATTGAAGCGGCGGAGCAGAGCGGCGACAAGGCGGCGCTTTCGGACGCCATCCGGCGTGACGCCATGCTGCACGCGCTGATGTTTACGATGAGCGGCGTTCCGGTTTTGTACAGCGGCGACGAGATCGCTGCGGAGAACGACTACGCGTACCACGACGATCCTTTGCGGGCGGAGGACAGCCGCTACCTGCACCGCGGGAATCTCGACTGGAAGAAGGCGGCGCGCAGGGGACTGAAAACCTCGACCGAGGGCAAGGTCTTCCGCGCGATCAAGCGGCAGGAGGAGCTCAGAGCCGAATATCGCGTATTCGACGACGCAGCGGACACCTGGGCGCTTGAAACGCACAACGATCACGTGCTCGGGATCGGGCGGTATTATCAAAAGGAAAAGCTGCTGGCGCTGTTCAATTTCTCGGACGAGCAGCAGATCGCATGGGTGCAGGATCTGAGCATGTTTACAGATCTGATCACCGGCGAACGCCGCGACGCGGGCGCTGTGACGCTCCCGGCGGGCGGTTACATCTGGCTTTGGCAGACATTATAAGCGGAGGGGAATCATGAACCGAAAACTGATCTTTCTGGACATCGACGGCACGCTGACCCCGGCAGGCAGCAACACGCCCCCCGCGAGCGCGATGCGGGCCATCAAAGCGGCGCAGAAGAACGGACATCTCGTGTTCCTCTGCACGGGGCGCAATCCCGCCATGCTCGCGCCGGTGCTGGCGCTCGGATTCGAGGGCGCGGTCGCGGCGGCGGGCGGCTATGTATTCGCGGGCGACAAGGTGCTCTTTGATTGCCCGATGACGCCGGAGCAGCTCGAAACCGGCATGCGGCTTCTGAAGGAAAACGGCGTGTTCCGCACGATCGAGGCGAAGGACGCGACCTGGGGCGACGAGGACCTCGGCGATTTTCTCGCAAGCGCGGGGGAGGGCAACAGCGAGCTCGTGCGCTGGCGCAAGGCGCTCGCGGAGGAACTGAACATCCTGCCGATGCACGAATACGACGGGCGTCCGGTCTATAAGATCGTGTTCATGTGTACCGAGGCGAAGCAGCTTGTTCCGGCGAGAGAAGCGCTGGAAAAGGATTTCAAGTTTGTCGTGCAGGACGTCGCCGCGCATCACTGCCTGAACGGCGAGCTGATCAACCGCAATTTCGACAAGGGCAAGGGCGTGCGCATCGTCGCGGACGCGTTCGGGATCGCGATCGAGGACACGATCGGCTTCGGCGACAGCATGAACGACCTTGAAATGATCGAAACGGTCGGCACCTCGGTCTGCATGGACAACGGCAGCCCGAAGCTCAAGGAAGTGAGCGACATCGTCTGTCCCGCGGTAGACGCGGACGGCCTTGCGATCGCCTTTGCACAACTGGGTTTGATTTGAAAAGAGAAAGGACTGCGTACCACAGTCCTTTTGCTATTCTATCGTATCTCGGACGGAGAAACGCCGTTCCGAGGGATCCGGCGCGATCGGTTCGATCGCGCAATGCGTGATCCGGATGTGCGGCTGGCTCTTAAGCTGCAGCACAAACCGCCGGAGATCGGAAACGCCGCCCTGCACCTCGGACTCCACGCGCCCGTCCGGAAGGTTTCGAACCCAGCCGGAAAGGTTGAGCTTCTTTGCCAGAAGCCGCGCGGTATAGCGGAAGCCGACGAACTGTACGTCGCCTTCGAACAGAATATGCCACCGCGTCGGGTTGTTCGTTCGTTCCTCCATCCGCCGCTCCTTTCGGATCCCAGTATAGCATGCGGACGCGAAAAAGAAAAGCGGAAACACGGACAAAACAGAGAAATATATAAATTTGCGCCGATACAGAAATAGTATTTGCGTTTTGCGAAAACATACGGTATAATGTATAAGAATACAGACCTTTTTCAGCTCCGAAGGAGGTTTGAATCAAAAAGGGGGTAAGCAATCTATGGCACTGGATTACCGCAAGTGCGCTGAAGAGATCGCCAAATATATCGGCGGCGGCAGCAATGTCATCAGTGCGGCACACTGCGCGACCCGGCTCAGGCTGGTAATCGCAGACAACAGTAAGATCGATAAGAAAGCGCTTGAAGACGTCGAAGGCGTCAAGGGTATGTTCGAGTCGAACGGTCAGCTCCAGCTGATCATCGGAACAGGTACGGTCAACAAGGTGTACGACGAGTTCCTCGCCGTCACCGGCGTGTCCGCCGCAACGAAGGCGGACGTCAAGGCGGCTGCGGCATCCAAGATGCCGTGGTGGAAGAAGATCCTGAAGACCCCGGGCGACATCTTCGTCCCGATCCTCCCCGCAATCGTCGCCTCCGGTCTAATGATGGGTATCGTCGAAGCGATCCCGAAGTTTGCGCCGGCATTCGGCAACACAGGTTGGTTTGCGTTCCTTGACCTTGTCGCGAACACCGCGTTCGCGCTGCTGCCCGTACTGGTCGCGATCTCCGCGGCGCGTGTATTCGGCGGCAACGTCTTCCTTGCTGCCGTCATCGGTCTGATGATGGTGCATCCGGCGCTTTTGAACGCATGGAACGCCGGTTCTGTACAGCAGGTAGCGATGTTCTTCGGGAAACCGCTTCCTTTGGATGCGGTACAGAACGCAATCAATGGGTTGGAACCTGAGATAGCACAGTTGATACCGGCCAACTATCTCGCAATGTTCGATACGACAAACGGCGTCAGCGCTTCGGTGATCAACAGCCTGCCGGCAGATGCGGCAAGCGGGATTTGGGATGCGCTGAACTCCTCGCTGACTGTTGCGGACATCGGCGGCATCTCCCAGTTCACACTCTTCGGCAGCTACGGTATTTCGCAGGTCGGCTATCAGGGACACGTCATCCCGGTCATGCTTGCGGTATTCTTCATGTCGAAGCTTGAAAAACTGCTGCATAAGATTGTTCCCGAAATGATCGACCTGTTCGTCACGCCGCTCGTCACGGTCCTCGTCACGGCGCTCCTGACATTCACGGTCATCGGACCGATCTTCTCCCTCCTTGAGAACTACGTATTGATCGGCGCCAAGTGGCTCGCAAGCACACCGTATACGTCATGGATTATGGGCGCGATCTATCCGTGGACCGTATTCCTGGGGCTGCATCATATGTACAATGTCATAGAAGCCGGCATGATCGCGCAGACCGGTCTCAACACCTGGATGCCGATCGCATCCGCAGCGAACTTCGCACAGTTCGGCGCGTGCTTGGCGGTCGCGGTCAAGGTCAAGAACGCAAAGACCAAGTCGGTCGCGCTGCCCGCTTCGCTCTCCGCGTCCCTGGGCATCACGGAGCCCGCGATCTTCGGTGTCAACTACCGCTTCATGAAGCCGTTCCTGTTCGGCATGGCGGGCGGCGCGGTCGGCGCGCTGTTCGGTGCGTTGTTTAAGCTCGGCGCGCCGGTATACGGCGTCACCGGCATTCCGGCGATTCCGGCGGTCAACAATATTCCGCTGTATCTGGTCGAACTCCTGATCTCCGCGGGCGTAGCCTTCGTACTGACGATCTTCTTCTGGAAGGAAGAAAAGCCTGAAGAAAAGGCGAAGGAGCCCGAGCCCGAAAAGCCTCTGGAGCTTCCGACGGTCTCCGTCATCCGCTGCGCAGCCGGTACGGTCATGCAGCCGGTCGCGGGCAACGTCATCGCGCGTGATGCGATCCCGGACGATACCTTCGCTTCCGGTGTGCTCGGCGACGGCGTCGGCATTGAACCGACGGAAGAGCTCGTCGTCGCGCCGTTTGACGGCACGATCAGCTCGGTCGCCGAAAGCAAGCATGCCATCGGCATCGAGGCGAACGGCATGGAAATGCTGATCCATGTCGGCGTCGATACCGTCAATATGCAGGGCGACGGCTTCGAATGCCTCGTGAAAGAGGGCGACGAAGTCAAGCTCGGCCAGCCGCTGATCCGCTTCAGCCGTGAAAAGATCAAGGCGGCGGGCTACAGCGATACCGTTGCGGTGCTTCTTACCAATTCTGACGACCTCGAAGGCGTCGAATGCGGTGCGAAATAAACCATATCAATCATACAGGAGGACAATTCAATGAAGTCGTTTGAGTACACCATCACCGATCCGGTCGGCATCCATGCGCGTCCCGCGGGCATTCTGGTCAAGGAGATCAAGAAGTACGGCGCGACCGTTACCGTCAATAAGGGCGAAAAATCCGTCAACGCGCTGAAGCTGATGGCGCTGATGGGCATGGGCATCAAGCAGGGCGACACGATCCGTGTCGACGTCGAAGGTGCGGATGAGGAGAAAGTTGCCGCCGAGATCGAGGCGTTCTTCAAGGCGAATCTGTAATCACCGTAATGAGGCGGCTGTCAGAACGGCAGCCGCCTTAGTACATTTTCAGATATGGAGGTAAACTATGATCACGATCCAAGGTAAGGGCGTAAGTACCGGCGTTGCGCTCGGCCCCCTGTATTTCTATCAGCGCGCCAAGAGCACGGTCACGCGCTATGAAGTGACCGACACGGACGCCGAATGGGCGCGGTTCAAGGCGGCGCAGGAGAAGGCGATCGCAGAGCTCGGCGAGCTGGCCGAGAAGGCGAGAGCCGAAGCGGGCGACGAGGCGGCGATGCTGTTTGAAACGCATCAGATGATGGCGGAGGACCTCGATTACGAGGAGAGCATTCAGAACGCGATCAACGAGAACAAACTGAACGCCGAAGCGGCCGTTTCCGATACCGCGGAGCAGTTTGCGGAGATGTTCGCGTCCATGGACGATGCGTATTTCCGTGCGCGCGCGGCGGACGTCAAGGACGTGTCCGGCCGGATCTTAGGCATTCTGACCGGCGCGGTCGCGGGCGGCGTGGATTCGCCGGTCCCGGTCATCCTCGCGGCGGACGATCTTGCGCCGAGCGAGACGGTGCAGCTCGATAAGAGCAAGATCCTGGGCTTTATCACCGAGGGCGGCAGCGGATCGAGCCACACGGCGATCCTTGCGCGCACGATGGGCATTCCCGCGATCATCGGCGTCGGCGACGCAATGAAGCCCGAGATGGCGGGGCATGAGGTCATCATCGACGGCTCGAACGGCAACATTCTGGTTGACGCGGACGACGCGGCCCGCATGAAGATGCTGAAGAAGCTGGAAGAGCAGAAAAAGATGCAGGCGCTTCTCGATGAGCTCAAGGGCAAGCCGAACGTCACGAAGGACGGACAGAGCGTACGCATCTACTGCAACATCGGCAGCCCGGACGACGTCGCGGCCGTGCTGAAGAACGACGCGGGCGGCGTCGGCCTGTTCCGCAGCGAGTTCCTGTACCTGAACTGCGAGGACTATCCGGACGAGGAATACCAGTTCGAGGCATATAAGAAGGCGCTGTCCGACATGGGCGGCAGAGAGGTCGTCATCCGCACGCTCGACATCGGCGCGGACAAGCAGATCGGCTATTTCAATCTTCCGAACGAGGAGAACCCGGCGCTCGGCAATCGCGCCCTGCGCATCTGCCTGAACCGCCCGGAGATCTTCCATACGCAGATCCGCGCGCTCTACCGCGCATCCGCGTTCGGAAAGCTCAGTATCATGTTCCCGATGGTCACGTCCGTCTGGGAGGTGCGCGAGGCGAAGAAGATGTGCGAACGTGTCAAGAAGGAACTGCACGACGAGGGCATCCCGTTCGACAACGACGTCGAGGTCGGCATCATGATCGAAACCCCGGCGGCGGCGATCATCTCCGACCGCCTTGCGAAGGAAGTCGACTTCTTCTCCTGCGGCACGAACGACCTGACGCAGTACACGCTTGCCTGCGACCGTCAGAACAACGACCTCGGACGGTTCTTCAACCCGCATCATCCGGCGGTGCTGCGCCTTCTCAAGATGGTCTGCGACAACGCGCATAAGAACGGCATCTGGGTCGGCATCTGCGGAGAGCTCGGCGCAGACCTTGCGCTCACGGAAACGTTCCTGTCGATCGGCATCGACGAGCTTTCCGTTTCGCCGCGTTCGGTGCTGCCGCTTCGGCAGAAGGTCCGCGAGACCGATGTGCGCATCGTGCGCGAAAAGGTGCTCGCCGATCTCATGGGCGACGCGAACACCGAGATCTGACGGCCGACGGATCCGCGTAAATCGAATGTGCCGTGTTCCGCCGGGCTGCTCCGGGAACGGTTTGGGAGACGGAAAGACGCCCTGACGATTCTGCAAACAGCGTTTAGCCGGAAGAAAACGGCTGACATCCGTTCGGAAAAGACGTTTCAGACATTTCGCGGCATCGAAAATAACGTGCACACGGAGAAAAAGACATATGGAAAGTCCTGTCTTCCGAGGAACAATACCTCGGGAAACAGGACTTTTTGCGATTGCAGAAGCGTTGTTCGCCGATCAATCCGCTCAGCTTTTCGCGTCAAGGAGTGACCGGAATGACGCTTGTTTATCGATCGCCTGACGGACTGACCGGATCGCGCGGACACGGTCTGCATGTTTGGCAGCATGCCTCTTGCCGGGCGGAGAATATAGCGATCAAAGCATTTCGACAATTTGCTCGTAAACCGTTTGGGAGATCTCCAAAGTTCGATGCAGCAGGTCTTCTCCCTTCAAACGGTAAGACTCTGCTTTTTCTCTGTCTTTCAGAAAGGACAGATTGATCAGAACGTTCAGCCAGGCGCTTTGGACGGCGGCGCCGAGCATCAGCGCAGCGACGCCCATGTCGCTCACGGCGTTGACGTTGGTTTTTCCCAGCATACCCTGAACCAGACTGACCGTCTCAAGTGAGAGGCTCATCACGTGCAGAGGGGATTCGATACAGGAGATCAGCGCGTCCTGTATTGCGGCGGAACGAATGGCTTTTTCCTCCGCGGTCTGCTTGGGAAGCTTCAGCGCGGCGGAGAAGCCGTGGAAGACCTCGGCGTCATACTCCATTGCGTCCAGAAAGGCGGTACGGAGGGCGGCGCATTTTTCCATGCCGGCGGCGGTCTCCTCCTGATACTGCGCGTAGCGTTCCCGAAAGGACGTCAAGGCGAAAACCATTTCGGCAAGGGAGGATCCCAGGGAGCCGGTCAAAGCAGCCGCTGCACCTCCGCCGGGAGCGGCGGCATCGGACCCAAGCAATTCAAAGAAAGAACGTACGGTCAGATCGGAAAGGCTCATAGGTGTTTCTCCTTGTATCGTTTTTTGCGGGGGACCGGTGAGATCAATGCCCGAAAGTACATACATATTATATAGCCTATTCTGCCGTAAAAAGCAAGTGATTTTCTGCTCGTCGACAATCTGCGGTCATAAGAACGGGCGATTCTTTTCCCCAAACCGGTATTATATATCTGCTTGACAGCTTCGCTTTGGGGTTGACAGAGCGCACCGCCTTGTGATAGAGTAGAAACGTTGATTGGAAAGCAAGCCCCTGCGAACACGAGAGGACAAATCATGGCAGAGAACCGTTTTATCAGCGAATATCTCCGGAATGCCGGGGGATCGGTCCCCCTTGATACGGCGGGATTTCTGCCCCCTTCCGACCACAGCACGATCATACTGCCCGGCTTTTGCGATGTACACGTACATCTCCGCGAGCCGGGTTTTTCTTATAAAGAAACGATCGCAAGCGGCACCGCGGCAGCCGCAAGAGGCGGCTATACCGCCGTGTGCGCCATGCCGAATCTGAACCCCGTGCCGGACAGTATTGCGCATCTGGCGATTCAGGAAGCAAGCATCGCCGCGCAGTCGCGCGTTCACGTTTACCCCTACGGCGCGATCAGCGTGGGCGAACGGGGCGAGCAGCTTGCCGATCTTGAGACTTTAGCGCCGCGCGTGATCGCTTTTTCCGACGACGGCAAAGGTGTGCAGAACGACGATCTGATGCGCGAGGCGATGCAGACAGCGAAGCGGCTTCATAAGCTGATCGCCGCACATTGCGAGGACAACCGTCTTTTGCACGGCGGATATATCCACGACGGCGCGTACGCTTCGGCGCACGGTCATGCGGGCATCTGCTCCGAAAGCGAGTGGGGACAGATCCGCCGGGACCTTGATCTGGTCCACGAAACGGGCTGCGCCTACCACGTCTGTCATATCTCGACAAAGGAGAGCGTCGCGCTGATCCGGCAGGCAAAGCGGGAAAGGCTGAACGTGTCCTGCGAGACCGCGCCGCACTATCTGGTCCTGGACGAAACCGATCTCAAAGAGGACGGACGCTTCAAGATGAACCCGCCTCTGCGGAGTCCTAAGGACCGCGAAGCGCTGATCGAGGGACTTTTGGACGGTACGATCGATATGATCGCCACCGATCACGCGCCGCACAGCGCCGAAGAGAAGGCGAAGGGCCTGCGCGGCAGCGCGTTCGGGATCGTCGGACTGGAGACCGCTTTCCCGGTGCTCTATACCAAGCTGGTCGTTTCGGGCGTGCTGCCCCTCGAAAAGCTTGTCGATCTGCTTGCGTACCGCCCGAGGGAACGTTTCGGGATCCCGCTTCGGGAAAACGATTATTCGGTCTGGGATCTGGACGCGGCGTATACCGTCGATCCGGATGCATTCTTAAGCAAAGGCCGCGCGACGCCGTTTGCGGGCATGCAGGTACACGGCAGATGCCTGATGACCGTATGCGGCGGCAAGCCGGTTTACACGGCGGAGGACGGAGCGATATGAACGATGTGATCTTTACCGTCGCGGCGCAGAAGCGTCTGACGGACAACGTATATGAGATCCGGCTCACGGGCGACACGTCGGCGATCACCCGACCGGGACAGTTTGTGAATCTGAAGCTGGACGGGCTTTTTCTTCGGAGACCGCTGTCCGTCTGCGATCTCGAGGGAGACGCGCTGACGCTGATCTACAAGGTCGTCGGCCGCGGTACGGCGTTTTTACGCGGCATGACGCCGGGACAGACGATCCCGGTGCTGACAGGGTTAGGCAACGGCTATAATACGGCGCTTTCCGGAGACAGGCCGCTGTTGATCGGAGGAGGCGTCGGTGTACCGCCGCTGTATCTGTTGGCAAAGCGCCTGCGCGCCGAGGGAAAGAACGTCTTTGCGGTCCTCGGCTTCAATACCGCCGCGGAGAGCTTCTATGAAGAGCAATTCCGGGCGCTCGGCTGCACGGTCGTCGTGACTACGGCGGACGGTTCCTGTGGGATCCGGGGCTTCGTCACCGACGCGCTGCCGGAGGATTATACCCATGTTTACACCTGCGGTCCGGAGCCGATGCTGCGCGCCGTGTACCGCAAGATCAAAACAGGCGGGTCGTTCAGCTTTGAGAAGCGCATGGGCTGCGGCTTCGGCGCGTGTATGGGCTGTTCCTGCAAAACAATCGCCGGATACAAGCGCATCTGCAAGGAAGGTCCCGTACTGGAGAAGGAGGAGATCCTATGGGAAGACTGAGCGTTGATCTCTGTGGGATCGAGCTGGACAATCCCGTCATCCCGGCGTCCGGCACGTTCGGGTACGGCTGGGAGTTTGCCGAGCTGTACGACATCAATATTTTAGGCACGTTCTCCTTTAAGGGGACAACGCGGGAACCGCGCTTCGGCAACCCGACGCCGCGGATCGCGGATTGCTCCGCAGGCATGCTGAACGCCGTGGGGTTGCAGAATCCCGGCGTGGACCGGGTCATCGATACGGAACTGAAGAAGCTCGAGGCCGTTTTTCATAAGCCGGTCATGGCGAACGTCAGCGGGTTTTCCGTCGAGGAATACGCGGAGGTCAGCGCGAAGCTGGACGCGCAGCCGCAGGTCGGATGGCTGGAGGTCAATATTTCCTGCCCGAACGTCCACGGTGGCGGCATGAGCTTCGGCACCGATCCCGCGCAGGCGGCATCCGTGGTGCGCGCGGTCAAGGCCGTAACGACAAAGCCAGTGATCATCAAGCTGACGCCGAACGTGACGGACATCGTGACGATCGCAAAAGCCTGCGAGCAGGCGGGCGCGGACGGGATCAGCCTGATCAATACGCTTCTGGGCATGCGGATCGATTTGAAAACCCGTAAGCCCGTTCTTGCCAACGTGACCGGCGGGCTTTCGGGTCCCGCGGTCTTTCCGGTTGCCCTGCGCATGGTATGGCAGGTCGCACGCGCCGTAAAGATCCCCGTCGTCGGCATGGGCGGGATCTCCTGCGCCGAGGACGTACTGGAAATGCTGACGGCAGGCGCCGCTGCCGTCGAGGTGGGGGCGGCGAATCTTGTCGACCCGATGGCATGTAAAAAGATCATCGAGGCTTTACCGGAAGCAATGGACCGGTACGGCATTTGCAATCTTCATGAACTGAGAGGAGCATAACATGGGAAAAGACGTCATCATCGCCTGCGATTTTCCGACCGCGGCGCAAACCATGACCTTTCTGGACCGCTTTCCCGAACGGAAGCCGTTCGTGAAGATCGGCATGGAGCTTTTCTATGCCGAGGGACCGTCCGTTGTGCGCGAGATCAAAGCCCGCGGACATAAGATCTTTCTGGACCTGAAGCTGCACGACATTCCGAACACCGTCAAAAAAGCGATGGCGGTACTGTCCGGACTGGACGCGGACATCGTGAACCTTCACGCCGCGGGGACGGCGGAGATGATGCGCGCCGCGCTGGAGGGGCTGACCCGCCCCGATGGCACCCGACCGCTTTTGATCGCCGTGACGCAGCTGACCTCGACCGATCAGACCGCTTTGGAACATGAACTTCTGATCGACCGTCCGATGGACGAGGTGGTCCTCGCTTATGCCGAAAACGCGAAGAACGCGGGGTTGGACGGCGTGGTCTGCTCGCCGCTGGAGGCGGGGAAGGTCCACAGCCGCTGCGGGTCCGGTTTTCTGACCGTCACCCCGGGCATCCGGTTTGCCGACGGGGAGAAGGGCGATCAGAAACGGATCATGACGCCCGCGCAGGCAAAGCTAGAAGGTTCGGACTACATCGTCGTGGGCCGTCCGATCACTGCCGCAGCCGATCCCGCAGCCGCGTACGCGCGCTGCTGCGCCGAGTTTATAGATTGAGAAAGGAAACGAAAGACATGGAACTGTCAACGCTGATCGCAAAGGACCTGTTGTCCATTCGCGCGGTCTTCTTCCGCCCCGAGGAGCCCTTCCTCTGGGCGAGCGGGATCAAGAGCCCCATCTACTGCGACAACCGTCTGACGCTCACGGCGCCTGCGGTCCGCAACGATGTGGAAAACGGTCTTGCGGAGCTAGTCCGAACCTATTACCCGGAGGTCGAGGTCCTGATGGGCACGTCCACCGCGGGAATCGCGCACGCCGCCATCGTCGGGCATCTTTTGGGGCTGCCGATGGGCTACGTCCGCGGCGGGAACAAGGATCACGGCCGTCAGAACCGCATCGAGGGACGGCTGGAGCCCGGGCAGAAGGTGGTCGTGGTGGAGGATCTGATCTCCACCGGCGGCTCTGTCATCGAGGTCGTGGAAGCGCTGCGGGACGCGGGTGCAGAGGTCCTCGGCGTCGTATCCATCTTCACCTACGGCATGAAAAAAGGCCTGGAACGGCTTTGCGCCGCGCAGGTCGAGAACCATTCTCTGACGGACTTCGACCGCATCGTCGCGGTCGCCGCCGAAGAGAACTATATCAAAGCAGAAGACGTGGAACGGCTGATCGCCTTCCGCGATAACCCATCGGATGAAAGCTGGATCGGAGGTAACAAATGAAACGAAGCATCATCGACATTCTGGATCTGAGCACTCAGGAACTGGAGGAGCTCATCGCAACGGCGGAGGACATCATCGCCGACCCCGACAAATATGCGCATGCATGCGACCGCAAGAAGCTGGCGACGCTCTTCTTTGAACCGTCGACCCGTACCCGCATGAGCTTCGAAGCGGCGATGTACGAGCTGGGCGGACACGTGATCTCCGTGTCCAGCGCCATGTCGTCCTCGGCGGCCAAGGGCGAGAGCGTAGCGGACACGGCGAAGACCGTCTCCTGCTATGCGGACATTATCGCCATGCGGCATCCCAAGGAAGGCGCTGCCTACGTGGCGGCCACCAACGCGACGATCCCCGTGATCAACGCGGGCGACGGCGGGCACTGCCACCCCACGCAGACGCTGGCGGACCTTCTGACCATCTGGCGTGAAAAGCGCCGCTTCGAGGGGCTGACCATCGGCCTTTGCGGCGACCTGAAGTTCGGGCGCACGGTGCATTCCCTGATCAACGCCATGTCCCGCTACAACGGCAATCGGTTCGTGCTGATCTCGCCCGAGGAGCTCAAGGTTCCCTCGTACGTGAAGAAGGGCAGTCTGAAGAAATTCAACATTCCCTATACCCAGACGACCGATCTCGAGGCGGTCATGCCCGAGCTTGACATTCTCTACATGACCAGAGTCCAGCGCGAGCGTTTCTTCAATGAAGAAGATTACCTTCGCCTGAAGGACAGCTACATCCTTACCCCGGACAAGCTGAAGAACGCGAAGCCCGATCTCGCCATTCTGCATCCGCTGCCCCGCGTCAACGAGATCAGCGTCGCCATCGACGACGATCCGAGAGCCTGCTATTTCAAGCAGGTATTGAACGGCAAATACATGAGAATGGCTTTGATTTTGAAACTTTTAAAGGAGGCCGGCACAATATGAACATTGATTCCATCCAGAACGGCGTGGTCATTGACCACATCACCGCAGGCCAGGGCATGAAGCTCTATCACCTGCTCAAGCTCGACGAAACCGACCTGTCCGTGGCGATCATCCGCAACGTGGTGAGCCGCAAGATGGGGAAGAAGGATATCATCAAGATCGACGCCGACATCCCGGTGAACCTGGACGTCGTTGCGTACGTGGATCCCGGCGCCACCGTCAACATCATTCGCAACGGCGAGCTGGTGGAGAAACGGCAGATGGAGCTTCCCGAAATGCTGACCGACGTTCTGACCTGCAAGAATCCGCGCTGCATCACGTCCACCGAACAGGAGCTCAAACACATCTTCCGCCTGACGGACCGTGAGAACAAGGTCTATCGCTGCATCTACTGCGAGACCAAGGCGGGTATCTGACGGAAAAGGAGCCGCTCATGAAGAAAATCGGAATCGTCATGGGAAGCAAGAGCGATCTTCCCGTGGTGCAGAAGGCGATCGACGTGCTCAGCGAGCTGGAGATCCCCTTTGAAGCGCACATCTATTCCGCGCACCGGACGCCCGTCGAGGCGGCGGAGTTTGCCCGCGCCGCGCAGGAGAACGGCTTTGCCTGCGTGATCGCGTTTGCCGGCATGGCGGCGCATCTGGCGGGCGCGATCGCCGCGAACACCACGCTGCCGGTCATCGGCGTGCCCTGCAAGGGACCCGTCTTCGACGGAATGGACGCGCTGCTGTCCACTGTGCAGATGCCTTCCGGCATTCCTGTGGCGACCGTGGCGGTCAACGGCGGCGCGAACGCCGCGCTGCTGGCTGCGGAGATCCTGTCCGTTGAAGATCCGGACCTTGCCCGTCGTCTGCGGGAAAAACGCGAGACCGCCGCGGCCGCGATCCTGGAGCAGGACGCGCAGCTTTCCGAAGATCTTTCGCATTCTTAATCAACAAACACTTTGTATCAAAACTCATTGAAAAGGGGTATTTCATCATGGAAAACAAGCTTGTATACACCGGCAAAACCAAGAACGTCTATGCGCTGCCCAACGGCAACTACCTGCTGAAATTCAAGGACGACTGCACCGGCAAGGACGGCGTCTTTGATCCCGGCGAGAACAGCGTCGGTCTGACGATCGACGGCGTGGGCGATGTGAACCTTCGCATGTCCATCTATTTCTTTGAAAAGGTCAACGCGGCGGGGATCCGCACGCACTACGTTTCCGCGGACCTCAAGAACACCACCATGGAGGTCCTGCCCGCCAAGGTCTTCGGCAAGGGTCTGGAGGTCATCTGCCGCCACAAGGCGGTCGGCAGCTTCCTGCGTCGCTACGGCGAATACATCGAGGAAGGCGCGGACCTGCCCGCCTACGTGGAGACCACGTTCAAAAACGACGCGAAGGGCGATCCGCTGGTTACCAAGGACGGCCTCGTGGTTCTCGGCGTGATGACCGCGGAGCAGTACGACGAGATCAAGGTCATGACCCAGAAGATCACGCAGATCGTCGCGGACGAGATGGCAAAGCGCGGCATGGTGCTCTACGACATCAAGTTCGAGTTCGGCTACGACGCCGAGGGCAAGGTCATGCTGATCGACGAGATCGCTTCCGGCAACATGCGCGTGTATAAGGACGGCAAGTACGTTGATCCGATGACGCTGTCCAAGCTCTTCTTTGCGTAAGCTGCATTTTCAGGAGCGTCCCAAATGGGAGGATTTTTCGGCATTACATCGAAACAGGACTGTCTGACCGACGTTTTCTTCGGTACGGATTACCATTCCCACCTCGGCACCCGCCGCGGCGGGCTGGCGGCGTACGATCCGGAGATCGGTCTGCAGCGCAAAATACACAACATTGAAAACGCGCCGTTCCGCACCCGCTTCGAGCATATCTTCGAGGAGATGTACGGGACCGCGGCGATCGGCTGCATCAGCGACAGCGAACCGCAGCCGCTTTTGATCCGTTCCTGTCACGGCACCTACGCCATCTGCGTGATCGGCCGCGTCAACAATACGGAAGCGCTGATCGGGCAATATCTGTCCTGCTCAGGCGGTCACTTTGACGCAAAGACCGGCGGCGCGGTGAACACCGTGGAGCTGCTTGCCGCCTTGATCGACCAGAAACCCGATTTTGTGGAGGGCATCCGCTTTGCGCAGGAGGCCGTCGAAGGCACGGCGTCCATTCTGATCCTCAAAGAGGACGGAACGCTGATCGCAGCCCGCGACCGGCTGGGCAGGCTTCCTGTCACCGTGGGCAGGCGGGAGGACGGCTATGCCGTTTCCTTCGAGTCCTTCGCCTACGAGAAGCTCGGATTCCTCTTTGAGAAGGAGCTCGGCCCCGGCGAGATCGTCGAGCTGACGCCGGAGCGCATGACGCAGCTTCGCGCGCCCGACAAAGAGAAGCGCATCTGCGCCTTCCTTTGGTCCTATTACGGCTATCCCACATCCACCTACGAGGGGGTCAATGTGGAGACGATGCGCTATCGCAACGGCGCGATCCTTGCCCGGGCGGACCGGGGCAGGGAGGAGCTGAAGGAGATCGACTACGTCGGCGGCGTTCCGGATTCCGGCACGCCCCATGCCATCGGCTACGCCATGGAGAGCGGAAAGCACTTTGCACGTGCCTTCATCAAGTACACGCCGACCTGGGCACGCAGCTTTATGCCGCCCGCGCAGGTGGATCGCAACACCATTGCCAAAATGAAGCAGATCCCGGTCACGGAACTGATCCGGGACAAGGACCTGCTCTTTGTGGACGACTCCATCGTCCGCGGCACGCAGCTTAGGGAGACCGTCGAGTTTCTCTATGAAAACGGTGCGCGGTCCGTCCATATGCGGTCTGCCTGCCCGCCCATCATGTTCGGCTGCAAGTATCTGAACTTCTCCCGCGCGACCTCGGACCTGGAGCTCATCGCCCGCAGGGTGATCCTGGAACTGGAAGGCGAGGAGGGCTTCAAGTATCTGGACGAATACGCCGACGGCTGCACGGAACGTGGCAAAAAGCTTCGCGCGAATATCTGCGAGCGTTTCCATTTCGCTTCGCTGGAATTCCAATCGTTGGACAGCGTGATCGAGGCGATCGGTCTGCCGGAATGCGAGCTTTGCACCTACTGCTGGAACGGAAAGGAATAAAGCATGAACGAGTTTTCCAAATCTGAAGCATACGCGGCCGCCGGCGTGGACATCACCGCCGGTTATCGCGCCGTGGAACTGATGAAACGGCATATCGCCAAAACGGTCACCCCGGGCGTCTGCTCCGACGTGGGCGGCTTCGGTGGGCTGTTTGAACTGGATCTTACGGGGATCCGCCGTCCGGTTCTGGTCTCCGGCACCGACGGCGTCGGCACCAAGCTGAAGCTTGCCTTTCTGATGGACAAGCACGACACGGTCGGCGTCGACTGCGTTGCGATGTGCGTCAACGACATCATCTGCTGCGGGGCGAAGCCACTGTTCTTTCTGGACTACATCGCCTGCGGCAGGAACGTCCCGGAGCGCATCGAGCAGATCGTCAAGGGTGTCTGCGACGGCTGCGTGCAGGCGGGCTGCGCGCTGATCGGCGGCGAGACCGCCGAGATGCCCGGCTTCTATCCCGAAAACGAATACGATCTCGCGGGCTACGCCACCGGCGCGGTGGACCGGGACCGCATCCTGAACAACGCCGAGACGGAACCCGGGGACGTCATTATCGCGCTGCCGTCAAGCGGCGTCCACTCCAACGGCTTTTCTCTGGTGCGCAAGGTCTTCGACGTGGAGCACGCCGACCTTACCGCGCCCGTTGAAGCGCTCGGCGGAAAGTCTCTGGGCGAAGTTCTGCTCACCCCCACCCGCATCTATGTGAAGCCGATGCTGGCGCTGATGGAGAAGATCCGGGTCAAGGGCGTTTCCCACATCACCGGCGGCGGCTTCTATGAAAACATCCCGCGTATGATCCCCGATGGGCTTTGCGCAAGGATCCGCGAACAGGACGTGCGCGTCCTGCCGATCTTTGAGCTGATCGAAAAGACCGGCGGCATTTCCCGCCGCGATATGTTCAACACCTTCAACATGGGCGTCGGCATGTGCCTGACGGTGTCCGCAAAGGACGCCGACGCCGCGCTTGCCATTCTGCGCGAGCAGGGCGAGGACGCCTATGTCCTCGGCGAGATCGTCCGGGGCGAGCGGAGGATCGAGCTATGCTGAACGGCAAGGTCCGCGTGGCGGTCCTGGTCTCCGGCGGCGGCACGAATCTGCAGGCGATCCTGGACGCAAGAGGCAAGGTGATCCGAAGCGCCGAGATCGCGCTGGTGGTTTCCAATAAGCCGAATGCCTACGCATTGGAGCGGGCGAAGGCCGCGGGCATTCCCGCCCTCGCGCTCTCTCCGAAAGCGCTGGGCGGCAAAGAAGCCTTTGAACGGGAGCTCCAGAAAGAACTGGAGCGCGAAAAGATCGACCTCATCGTCCTTGCGGGCTTTCTTGTCATCCTTTCGCCGGAATTCACGCGCCGTTGGGATCACCGCATCCTCAACATCCATCCGGCGCTGATCCCGTCCTTCTGCGGAAAGGACTACTACGGTCTGCACGTCCACGAGGCGGCGCTTGCGCGCGGCGTCAAGGTCACTGGCGCGACCGTGCATTTCGTCAACGAGATCCCGGACGGCGGCGAGATCCTGCTGCAGAAGGCGGTGGAGATCCTGCCCGACGATACGCCCGAAACGCTGCAGCGCCGCGTCATGGAGCAGGCGGAATGGATCCTACTGCCGAGAGCGGTCGAACTGGTTTCCGAACAAATCATAGCAGGAGAATAATATGGAACTTTACGAATCCCTTCCGATCGCGGACCGCGTCCGCGGCAACGCCTACCCCGGCAGGGGCATAGTACTGGGGCTTACGGAGGACGGAACGCGCGCCGTCGCGGCGTACTTCATCATGGGCCGCAGCGCAAATTCCCGGAACCGGATCTTTGCCGTCCGAAACGGCGAAGTCTTTACCGAGCCTTTCGATGCTTCCAAGGTGGAGGATCCGAGCCTCATCATCTACGCCGCGCTCCGGCAGTTTGAAAACAGGCTGATCGTCACCAACGGCAATCAGACCGACACCGTTTTTGAGGGCTTAAGAGCGGGGAAGACCTTTTCCGAATCGCTGGAATCCCGCTGCTTCGAGCCGGACGCGCCAAACTTTACGCCGCGCATCAGCGGCATGTTCACTTTGGATCCAACCGCACCGCGGTACGAAATGAGCATCCTGAAAAGCGTCGACGCCGCGGGAACCGCTTGTGCGCGTTATACCTTTTCTTATCCCACCGTGCCTGGGCTCGGTCACTTCATCCATACCTACATCCGGGACGGGAACCCGCTGCCTACGTTTACGGGCGAGCCGGAGCGCGTCAGCCTCGGCAGCGACATCGACGCATTTACCGCGTCGCTCTGGGACAATCTGGACCCGGACAACCGCATCTCCCTGTACGTCCGCTTCGTCGAACTCCAATCCGGGACGTATGCGGAACGCATCATCAATCGCAATCGGTAAGGAGCAAGTATGAACGAATTTGAACTGAAATACGGCTGCAACCCCAATCAAAAGCCCGCCCGCATCTATATGGAGGACGGGAGCGATCTGCCCGTGGAGGTCCTCAACGGACGTCCGGGTTACATCAATTTTCTGGACGCGCTGAATTCCTGGCAGCTGGTGCGGGAGCTCAAGCAGGCGTTGGGACTGCCCGCCGCGGCGTCCTTCAAGCACGTGAGCCCGACCTCCGCCGCCGTCGGTCTGCCGCTGCCGGAGCGGCTCAAAAAAGCCTGCTTCGTGAACGATATTCCCGCGTTGGATCAGAATCCGCTCGCATGCGCTTACGCAAGAGCGCGCGGCGCCGACCGGCTCTGCTCCTTCGGCGACTGGGTCGCGCTCTCGGACGAGTGCGACGCGCTGACCGCTTCGCTGATCAAGCGCGAGGTCTCCGACGGTGTGATCGCGCCGGGCTACACCCCCGAAGCGCTCGAGATCCTGAAAACCAAGCGCAAGGGCGGCTACAACATCGTGAAGATCGACCCGGATTACGTTCCCGCCGCAAAGGAGCACAAGCAGGTTTTCGGCGTGACCTTTGAACAGGGCCGCAACGACAGCAAAATCGACGCCTCGCTGCTTCACAACATCGTGACCGAAAACAGAGACCTGCCCGAAAGCGCGGTCCGCGATCTGATCGTGTCCATGATCACGCTGAAGTATACGCAGTCCAATTCGGTCTGCTACGCCGTCGACGGACAGGCGATCGGCGTCGGCGCGGGGCAGCAGTCCCGCATCCACTGCACGCGTCTTGCGGGCTCCAAAGCGGACACCTGGTTCTTACGGCAGGCGGACAAGGTCCTGGATCTCCCGTTTTTGCCGAAGATGGCGCGTCCCGACCGCGACAACGTGATCGACGGATACATCAACCGGAACGAGGAGGACGTCTGCGCCGAGGGCGTCTGGCAGCGGTTCTTTACCCGCCGCCCGGAACCCTTCACCCCGGAAGAACAGCGCGCGTACCTGAATACCGTGCAAAACGTCGCGCTCGGCTCCGACGCGTTTTTCCCGTTCTCGGACAACATCGAACGCGCCTATTTAAGCGGCGTGAAGTATGTTGCGCAGCCCGGCGGTTCCATTCGGGACGACGCGGTCATCGACTGCTGCAACAAGCACGGCATGGTCATGTGCTTTACGGGCTTAAGGCTGTTCCATCATTGAGGAGTACGATATGAAAATCATGGTGATCGGCGGCGGCGGGCGCGAGCACGCCATCGTCAAAAAACTGAAGGAGAATCCGAACGTCGCCGCGCTTTACTGCCTGCCCGGCAACGGCGGCATCGCAAGGGACGCGACCTGCGTTCCCGTCGCCGCGACGGACCTCGACGGCATTGTGCGCTTTGCAAAGGAGCAAAAGATCGACTATGCCGTGGTCGCGCCGGACGATCCGCTCGCAATGGGCGCGGTGGATCTGCTGGAAGCGATCGGCGTACCCTGTTTCGGCCCGCGGAAGAACGCCGCGATCATCGAAGCGTCCAAGGTCTTTGCAAAGGAACTGATGAAGCGTTACGGGATCTCCACGGCGCGTTACGAGACCTTCGACAATATGGCGGCGGCGCTTCGCTATCTCGAAACCGCCCCTATGCCTGCGGTCATCAAGGCCGACGGTCTCGCGCTCGGCAAGGGCGTGATCATCGCGCAGACGCTTTCGGAGGCAAAGGAAGCCGTCCGCGTCATGATGGAGGACAAACGCTTCGGCAAGAGCGGAGAACGCATCGTGATCGAGGAATACCTCGAGGGCTCGGAGATCTCTGTGCTTTCCTTTACGGACGGCAAAACCGTCGTTCCGATGGTTTCCTCCATGGACCACAAGCGGGCGGGGGATGGCGATACCGGATTGAACACCGGCGGCATGGGAACCGTTGCGCCGAATCCGTACTACACCCCGGAGGTCGCCGAACGCTGTATGCGAGAGATCTTTCTGCCCACGATCCGCGCCATGTCGGCGGAGGGGCGTCCGTTCAAGGGCTGTCTCTATTTCGGGCTGATGCTGACCGAGGACGGTCCGAAGGTCATTGAGTATAACTGCCGCTTCGGCGACCCCGAAACGCAGGTGGTTCTGCCGCTTTTAAAGACCGATCTTCTGACGGTCATGCAGGCGGTGACCGAAGAACGGCTTGCGGACTGTCCCGTGAAATTCTCCGACGGCGCCGCAGCCTGCGTGATCCTGGCGTCCAAGGGATATCCCGGATCCTATGAAAAGGGATTTCCCATCCGTATTCCTGCGGATCTGAACGCCGAGATATTTACAGCGGGCGTCAAGGAACAGGACGGACAGCTTGTGACGTCCGGCGGACGCGTCCTCGGCGTCACGGCAACCGCGCCGACGCTTCCGGAAGCGATTCAAAAGGCGTACGCTGCGGCGGAGCAGATCCGGTTTGAGAACGTCTATTACCGCCGGGACATCGGAAAGCGCGCACTGGCGGCGTCGGAGGATTGATATGGTCTATCGCATTTATGTAGAAAAGAAGCCCGGTTTTGCGCAGGAGGCGGAAGCGCTGTGCGGCGAGTTGCGTTCCTTTCTCGGGATCGCGGGGCTCAATAAGGTCCGCATTCTGAACCGGTACGACGCCGAAACGATCAGCCGGGAGCAGTTTGAAGCCGCCGTTTCCACGGTCTTTTCCGAACCGCAGGTGGACGATGCCGCGGAGGTCGTCGATTTAAGCGACGCCGACGCCGTTTTTGCCGTCGAGTATCTCCCCGGACAGTTCGATCAACGGGCGGATTCCGCCGCGCAGTGCATTCAGATCCTCTTTCAGTCCGAGCGCCCGGTGATCCGCTCGGCAAAGGTCTACGCGTTTTACGGCACGCTGAACGCGGAGGATCTTACACGGATCAAGAAATATGTCATCAATCCCGTCGAGGCGCGGGAAGCGGCGCAGGAGCTGCCCGAAACGCTCAGGATCCCGTATGAGATCCCCACCGCCGTCCGCACGCTGGACGGATTCCGGACGCGGAACGAAGCGGAATTGTCGGGCATGATCCGCGATTACGGCCTTGCCATGGATGAAGCGGATATCGCGTTCTGCCAGGCATACTTCCGGGACGAAGACCGCGATCCCACGATCACCGAGCTCAGGATGATCGACACCTACTGGTCCGATCATTGCCGGCATACCACGTTCCACACGATCATCGACAGCGTGCGTTTCGCGGATCCGGAGCTGCAGAAAACGTACGAGGATTACTTTGCGCTGCGCAAAGAGCTCGGCAGGACCAAGCCGCCGTGCCTTATGGACCTTGCCACCATTGCGGTGCGCGATCTCAAGCGAAAGGGGAAACTGGACAAACTCGACGAATCCGAGGAGATCAACGCATGCACCGTCAAGATCACGGTGGACGTGGACGGCAAGCCGGAACCGTGGCTGCTCCTTTTCAAAAACGAAACGCACAACCATCCGACCGAGATCGAGCCGTTCGGCGGCGCCGCTACCTGCATCGGCGGTGCGATCCGCGACCCGCTTTCGGGCAGAGCGTACGTCTATGGGGCGATGCGCGTCACCGGCGCGGCGGATCCCACGACGCCGGTCTCCGAAACCATCCCGGGCAAGCTTCCGCAGCGCAAGCTGGTCACGACGGCTGCCGCGGGGTATTCCTCCTACGGCAATCAGATCGGTCTAGCCACCGGTCTTGTCGAAGAGCTTTACCATCCCGGCTACGCCGCAAAACGCATGGAGATCGGCGCGGTCATCGCTGCGGCGCCGCAGGCGAACGTCCGGCGGGAACGCCCCATACCGGGCGACGTCGTGATCCTTCTCGGCGGCAGCACCGGCAGAGACGGCATCGGCGGCGCGACCGGCTCCTCCAAAGCGCATACGACGCATTCCGTCGAGGTCTGCGGCGCCGAGGTCCAGAAGGGCAACGCACCTGAGGAGCGCAAGCTGCAGCGCCTGTTCCGGTCGCCCGAGGCTGCGCGGCTCATCAAACGCTGCAACGATTTCGGCGCGGGCGGCGTCAGCGTCGCCATCGGCGAGCTGGCGGACGGCGTGAAGATCGACCTCAACGCCGTTCCCCGCAAGTATGAAGGATTGGACGGCACCGAGCTTGCGATCTCCGAATCGCAGGAGCGTATGGCGGTCGTAGTCGCAGCCGGGGACGCCCCGCGGTTTCTGGAACTTGCGGCGTCGGAAAATCTGCAGGCGTGCGTCGTGGCAAAGGTCACGGAAGAGCCCCGCCTGGTCATGGAATGGAACGGAAGACGCATTGTGGACTTGAGCCGCGCGTTTTTGGATTCCAACGGCGCGGAAAAGCATATCGACATCGAGACCGTCGCGCCGCAAAAGGAAGAGCCGGCGGAGGAAACGAGCTTCCGGGCAGCCTGCGAGCACATTGCGGACGATCTGAATCTCTGTTCGCATCGCGGACTTTCCGAACGCTTCGATTCCACCATCGGCGCGGGGACCGTGCTGATGCCGTTCGGCGGCAAACATCAGCTGACGCCCATTCAGGCGATGGTCCATAAGATCGCCGCGGAGCAGGGGCAAATCGACGACTGCTCCCTGATGGCGTACGGCTTCGATCCGTACCTGTCCTCCCGAAGCCCCTATCACGGCGCGTATCTTGCCGTGACGGATTCCGTCTCGAAGCTGGTCGCTTCCGGCGCGAAGTTTGAGGACGTCTATCTGAGCTTTCAGGAATACTTTGCAAAACCCGGCCGCGATCCGAAACGCTGGGGACAGCCGCTTTCGGCGCTGCTCGGCGCGTTCCGCGCGCAAACGGAGCTCGGCGTCGGCGCGATCGGCGGCAAGGATTCCATGTCCGGCACCTTTGAAAAGCTCGACGTGCCGCCCACGCTCGTGAGCTTTGCGGTCACGACGGACAAAACGGCGCATATCGTTTCTCCCGAATTCAAGGCCGCCGGACACAGCGCGGTCCTGTTCGCCCCGGAGCGGGACGAAAACGGTCTTCCCAAGGCCGCGTCGCTGCTTGCGCTGTTCGATCGCATTACCGCGCTGCAGCGCGCGGGGATCGTCACGGCGTGCCGGGCCGTCGGTTTCGGCGGGATCCTGGAGGGCGTGCTGAAAATGTCGTTCGGCAACGGCTTCGGGTTCCGCTTCGATGAAACGCTCTCCGTAAACGAACTGACGCAAAAGCAGTACGGCGCCTTCCTTGCGGAGGTGACGGAGGACGTTTCGGACGGCAAACCCGTCGGCGTCGTCACCGAAGCGCCGTTCTTCACATACGGCGAAACGTCTCTGGACGCAGAAGCCCTGCGCTTAAAATGGGAGCGTCGCTTGGAATCCGTCTATCCTGCCGGGATCGAAGAAACGGTCGAGACCTATGAGGCGCTTTCCTATCATACCGAACGCAGGACTGCGCCTGCCGTTCGCTGCGCAAAGCCACGCGTTCTGATTCCCGTGTTTCCCGGCACCAACTGCGAGTACGACAGCGCAAGAGCCGTTCGTGAAGCGGGGGCGGAGCCTGAGATCCTGGTCATCAACAACCTTTCCGCCGACGGCATTCGCCGTTCTGTGGACCGCTTCGCCGAAGCGCTGAAAAGCGCGCAGATCGTCTTTATTCCGGGCGGCTTTTCCGGCGGCGACGAACCGGACGGCAGCGGCAAGTTCATCACCGCGTTCTTCCGGAACGCGGCGATCCGCGAAGGCGTGACGACGCTATTAGAGAGGCGCGACGGCCTGATGCTGGGCGTCTGCAACGGCTTTCAGGCGCTCATTAAGCTCGGGCTCGTGCCGTACGGAAGGATCACCGATCCGGATCCGGACAGCCCGACCCTGACGTTCAACACCATCGGACGTCACCAATCCCGCATCGTACGTACCCGCATCGTTTCCGATAAGTCGCCGTGGTTCTCGGGGCTTCGGGTCGGGGAAATCGTCAACGTACCGATCTCGCACGGCGAAGGACGCTTCATTGCCTCCGACGCCATGCTGAGCGAGCTGATCCGAAACGGGCAGATCGCCACGCAGTACGTGGACCTGAACGGCGTTCCGACCTCCGACCTGCGGTTCAATCCGAACGGCTCCGTCCTTGCCGTCGAGGGGATCACCTCGCCTGACGGCCGGGTCCTCGGCAAGATGGGACACTCCGAACGCATCGGCGCCGACCTGTATAAAAACGTTCCCGGCAGCTACGACAGCCATCTGTTCGAATCGGCTGTCCGCTATTTCCGCGGGAACTGACCGAACGGACTTAGCAGCACACGCCGGTCGCATCCCCGGGAGGCGCAGCACAATTCTTCTCTGCAGAAAGAAAAACAAAGACCGCCGTCTGAGGGCTTCACTTAGGGATTTGGCAAAACAACCATATTTCAAGTGAGATAGCCTTCAAGCGGGGTCAAATGAAATAACGGCTATATTGAGCATCGTAGCCCGATATAGTCGTTTTTCTTTTATATGGATGCATCAAATACGCTTATTAGTTTTGTTCGCACGTCTGGTCTGCTGGGAACATCGATTATTCCAAAACCGAGTTTCGCACCATTTATTTGATGGCGGATATGCGGCGCGATGAAAGTATTGTAGAGGTCAGCAGCAAATTCATATGATCCATGGGTCAGGAGCTGGCCCCGGATAAATCCGTTGAAAGCGCCAACCACATAATCCGCCAACTGCACGCCGGGACTATAGATGTGGCTCAAGAGATCGATCTGATCCTTTTTGATCTCTTTGCCGTCGGGCGTCACGTAATCGTCGGCTTCCGCCACGAACGTCATCTTGGGGATGCCCGGCGTGTCCCATGCGGAGCGGGTGTAGTCCTCGATCAGACCGAGCTTCACGGCGGCAAGACCGCGTACCTTTTCCAGAAGATCGAGCTTTGCTTCGTCGGCGTCCAGCGCGGAGGGCAGCTCCTTGCCGGTCAAGCCAAGATCCTTCGCGCGGGCAAAGACCAGCGGATTGGCGGCGTCCACGATCGAGACCTCCACGGGACCGAAGCCCGGAACGTCCAGAACGTCGATCGCGTTGCCGGTGGGCAAAAGCCCGTGTCCCAGGGTCCCGGAGGGATCGACAAATTTCAGCTTCACCGGCGACGCCGTTCCCGGAACGCCCGCAATGGCAAAATCGCCGTCATAGTCCACGCAGCCGTCGGCGGTGTGAACGTCGGCTTCGATGATCTTGTCGGTATTGGTGTTGTAGATGCGCACGGAGGTCAGACAGTCCTTCGGCTCCACAAGACTCTTTTCAATGGCAAAGGGACCGGCGCCGGAGGAGATGTTGCCGCAGTTGCCCTTGTAGCTGACGAGCGGCTTATCCACGGAGACCTGCGCAAAGGTGTAATCCACGTCGGCGTCCGGGCGATCGGATTTCTTGACGATGGCGACCTTGCTGGTCACCGATTGCGAGCCGCCGAGCCCGTCGATCTGCTTTTTGTCGGGGCTGCCCATGAGCCGCAGGAGCAGCGGTTCCCATTCCGCTTTGTCGGCAGGCAGATCGGTTTCCAGAATGTAGACGCCCTTGCTGGTGCCGCCGCGGAGAATGGTCACGGGAAGTCTGGTTACGGTTTTCGTCATAAGATACCCTCCTCTGTGAAAAAAGTGCTTTCAAGCCGGGCACGCTTTGGCAATGGGACGTATCCGCCTTTTTCCAATGCGGCTCTGCCCTCATGATTCTCTATATATTATTATGACTGTTATTTGCAATAATCAAATCGAACATCCGCTGAATTTGCATAAATATACATAACGTTTCCAGTGCAGATAACAGATCGTGAAGCCAAAAGCAAGGATATCGAATCGGTTTGTCTGGCCTGAAGCCCCGTGCTTCGGGACTTTTTTGATTGCAAATAACCCGGAAAACGGCTATAATGACCTTATAAACGAAAAGGAGATTTTCATCATGAGCAGAGTCAACTACGGAGCAAAACCGATCATGCTGCCGCAGCCGGTCCTGATTATCGCGACCTACGACGAGAACGGCGTGCCGAACGCCATGAACGCCGCGTGGGGCATTACGACGGATTTTTCGGAGATCACGATCAGCCTCGGCAAGCATAAGACCACGGACAATCTGATGATCCGGAAGGCGTTTACGGTCAGCATGGGAACGGAGGAGACGGTGATCCCGTGCGATTACGTCGGGATCGAATCCGCCGCAAAGGTTCCCGAAAAGTTCAAAAGAGCCGGATTTCACGCCACAAAGAGCGCGTTTGTCGACGCGCCGCTCATTGACGAGCTTCCGATGGCTCTGGAGTGCAGGGTGAAAAGCTTCAGTGACGGCATCCTCGTCGGCGAGATCGTCAACGTGTCGGCGGACGAAAGCGTCGTGACCGACGGCAAAATTGATCTCAAGAAGCTGAAGCCGATCGCGTTCGATCCGTGCAACTATGCCTACGTCGGGCTCGGCGAAAAGGTGGGCAACGCGTTCAAGGACGGCGCAAAACTGAAATAAACCGGCGCTTGATGAGGTATTCATATGCCGTATGAAGAGGAATCCGTTGTTGCCGAGTGGATGGATCGGCTCAAAGGGCTGAACGTCCGCACGAAAAAGATGTTCGGCTGCTATTGCCTGTATTGCGACGGGCAGGCAGTCGGCTGGATCCATGACAGCGTTCTTTCCCTGCGCGAGGTCGGGCTTACGTTTCTCCCCGAAGAGATTCAAAGACCGACCCAGAAAGACAAAATTCAGGAGCTGGTGATTCCTTTTGACTGTATCGATGCCGAATGGCTTCCGAAGGCGGTTTTGGACACTGCCGATATCCGGAAGAAACAGGCAGCCCGCAATTTGACGAGATAAGGAAAAAACGCAAGAAAGATTTGGGCGCGATCTTACGCGGTGATGCGAATGAAAAAGACGAGAGCTATCCTGTATGCGATCCTCGCGGCGGCATTTTATGCCGTCAATATTCCCGTGTCCAAATTGCTGCTGAACCGTGTCGGAGCCATGACGATGGCTGCGCTGCTTTATCTCGGAGCCGGTATCGGCATCGGGATCGTATCGTTGTTTGATCGAAAAGAAAAGCGGGAGAAGCTGAACAGGAAGGACCTTCCGTTTGTGATCGGCATGATCGTATTGGATATTGCCGCGCCGATCCTCCTGATGCTCGGATTATCCATGGGCTTTGCTTCGAACGCCGCTCTGCTCGGCAATTTCGAGATCGTCGCAACGGCGCTGATTGCGCTTGCGGTATTCAGGGAAACCGTATCAAAGCGCCTGTGGACAGCGATCGCGCTCATAACGCTTTCCAGTATTCTGCTTTCGTTTGACGGCGCGGAAAGCTTTCGTTTCTCATACGGTTCCCTGCTGGTGCTTGCGGCAACGATCTGCTGGGGATTTGAAAACAACTGCACGAGAAAAATCTCGTCGAAAAGCACGTATGAGATCGTCATTCTGAAAGGCGTCTTTTCCGGTCTCGGCGCATTGGCGATCGCTTTTATTCAGAAAGAAACGGTACCGTCGCTTCTTTATATTGCTTTGGCGCTTTTGTTGGGCTTTGTTGCCTACGGTCTGTCCATCTTTCTATATGTCCGCGCGCAGAACGTCCTCGGCGCTGCAAAGACGAGCGCGTATTATGCCGTGGCGCCGTTCATCGGCGCGCTGCTGTCCTTTCTTTTCCTGAAAGAAAAACTGACATGGATGTATCTTGCCGCGCTTGCGGTCATGATCCTCGGAACGGTGTTGGTGGTCATGGATACCCTGATACGGAATCACGCGCACGTTCATACACATACGTTCACCCATACGCACGACGGTTCGACGCATACGCATACGGTCACCCATTCCCATGCGCATAACCATTACGTCACGGATGAAAATCACGGGCACCGGCACACTCGAAGCGAGCTGGAAAAGCTGCCGGGCGCGTCGCACCGGTAGATCCCGGCTTGCAGAATCGTTTCGGCATCAAACAAAACGAAGCAATCCGGGACAGGATTTTTGCCGCATACAGGTTTATCATCTATGGTGAAAGGAGGGAGACCGAATGGATTGGGTCAGGACGATCAATGCCGCCATCGACTACATGGAAGACCATCTCAAAGATACGGTTACGCTTTCGGACATAGCGAAGCACGTGCATCTTTCGGCGTTTCATTTTCAGAGGGCGTTTTCTCTGCTGACGGGCATGTCTCCGGCGGAATACCTGCGGAAAAGACGTCTTTCGCAGGCGGGGGCGGATCTTGTCGGCGGAGAAGAAAAAGTGATCGACGTTGCGATGCGGTATGGCTACGATTCGCCGGAGAGCTTCACAAAGGCGTTTACAAGGTTTCACGGCGTGTCGCCGATGCAGGTCAAAAAAGGAAGTCCGATCCGGTTCATGAACCGGTTCTCCGTCCGGATCACCATGGAAGGAGGCTGTATGATGGAGTACACGATTGAAAAATGGGAAGCGATGGACCTGCTCGTCCATGCGAAAACGTTCCATGCCGAAACAAGCGAAGCGGAGATCCCGAAGTTCTGGGACGCATATTCTGCCGATGCCCAATGCAGGAAGGTTCCGGGGTATCTCGGCGTCTGCGCGCAGACAAAAACGGACGGCGACGAATTCCGATACGGAATCGGCTGCAAAGCGTCCGACGTCAACGGGATCCCGGAGGGATTCGAGATCCTTCATATCCCGTCCTACACGTGGGCGGTTTTCAAGTGCGTCGGACCGATGCCCGAGACGATCCAGACCATGTGGGAGAAGATCTACCGGGAATGGCTGCCGGTATCGGAGTATGAGCTGATCCCCGATTATGACATCGAAAATTACCTGCCCGGCGATCCGGCGTCCTTGGATTACGTCAGCGAGATCTGCATCCCTGTCAGAAAACGCAAACAGCAGTGAAGGGGATCCGATCACATTGATTTGTCAAAAACCGGTTTTTCGCCGGGATCATCGGACGCATTCAGTCCGCCATACTATTGAAAAACGCGCGACGGAGGAGACTTCGACGCGCATTTTTGTCAAAGACTGAAACAAGAATAACCGTTCCTGCTGCGGAACGGTTTTTGATTACGCATTTTTTCATTTTTTTAATTTCGTTTTAGGAAGCGCCTGTATGATGATATCATCAAAGAAAGCGAGGATGCGCGTATGAATAGCGAACAGGAACCGGTCAAAGTTCAGAAAGTGTTCCCGGCGATGGGAACGGTACATACGCTCGCCGTCGAAGGAGAACAGGCGCTTATTGCAGCCGAGCAGATCAGGGAACGGATGCAGGAGATGGATCGGAAATGGTCGGTCTTTCGTGAGGACAGCGAGATTGCTGTGCTGAAACGCGGCGGGCTTGTCACGGTCAGCGAGGATACGATGCGGATTCTCAAAGAGAGCGTGATGCTCTCCGAAGAGACCGGAGGCGCGTTCGACATCACGGCGGGATCGCTGACAAAGCTCTGGCGGCAGGCAATGCGTGACGAGCGGATCCCGAACACGCGCGAGATCTCCGAAGCGCTGCGGCACACCGGCGCGGCAGGCATTCGGATTTTCGGAAATCATGTGAAGCTGAAAAGGGGATGGTCCGTCGACCTCGGAGGGATCGCAAAGGGCTATGCACTTGACCGGGCGCTGGAACTGCTGAAAGACACGGGAACGGGAAACGCGATTCTGAATCTCGGCGGTACGATCGGCGTGACCGGCAGGCCGATCGAAATCGGCATCCGCAACCCCTTCGATCCGGACGGCGAGCCGATGGGCACGCTGACCCTCGACAATCGCTGCGCGGTCACCAGCGGATCGTACGAACGGTTTGCCCGCATCGACGGCAGGACATTTCATCACATCATTGATCCGCGTATGGGGTACCCCTCCGATTCCGGACTTGTTTCGGCCACGCTGATCGGAAGCAATGCGACCGTTCTGGATGCGTTCGCGACCGCGGCGTTTATCCTCGGCCCGTTTTCCGCGATGCCGTTTCTCAAACGGCACGGAATCGAAGCGATCTTCATCAAAGCGGACGGCAAAGTGCTAAAGACCGAGGGGCTTTCGGACGCATTTCAACTCCGCGCGAATATGCGCACAGCATGAGAAAGGAAAACCATTATGTTCCAGTATGAAAAAGGATCGATCGTTCTGAAAAACGGCAAACGATTCTCGGTCACGCAGATTCTGCGCCATGTGATCCAGCTCGGCGCGTTCTTCCTGTTTCCCGGTCTGTTTCTGACCGCGTTCCATGCGATCAGGGATCTGGTCGTTTCTCTGATCCAAGGGACGTTCTCGTTCTCGGCACAGGCGCCGGGGCTTGTGACGCTTCTGATTCTTTTTGCGGTCACGGCACTGTGGGGACGCTTCTTCTGCGGGTATCTCTGTTCGTTCGGCGCAATGCAGGAACTTGTTGCGTTTGCTTCCCGTAAGATCATTCCGCGAAAGAAGAGCATTCCCGCAAAGGCGGATCGCATCCTGAAGTTCCTGAAATACGCTGTTCTGTTCGCGATCGTGCTCTTTGTGTGGGTACTGCAGCTTCCGGTTGACAGCTCGTTCTCCCCGTGTGGCGTGTTCGGCATGCTCATTTCAGGCAACGGCAGCGTCATGCTTTCCGCAATCCCGACCGTCGGCTTTGCGATCCTTGTCGCGATCCTGATCGCTTCGTTCTTTGTCGAGCGGTTCTTCTGCCGCTATCTCTGCCCGCTCGGCGCACTGTTCACACCGGCGTCCAAGGGACGGCTGTTCCGCATCCGCCGGAAGGCGTCTGCCTGCAGCGGCTGCGCGAAATGCTCCCGCACCTGTGCCATGGGCGTGACCGTGCATGAGAACGATCATGTCACAAGCGGTGAATGCATCGACTGTATGCGCTGCACGGGCGTGTGCGCGCCGGAAGCGCTCACGGCAAATCCGCATCCCGCAATTGCGGGAACGGCTTCCGCGCTCATTTTGTGCGGTGCGCTCGGCGTCAGCCGCATGATCCCGGTCCAGAGCAGTACGACGGAGGCGGTCGCTTCGGCAGACGTTGCGCAAGAGCAGGGACGTTATGCGGACGGCGTCTATACCGGCAGCGGCACGGGCTTCCGCGGCGACGTCACATCCAAGGTGACCGTGCAGAACGGCAAGATCACGGATATCACAATCCTGTCGTATCGCGATGATTCGGATTATTTCGGCCGCGCACAGTCCGGTGTGATCGGCGCAATTCTGTCTTCGCAGACGCCGCAGGTCAACGCGGTCAGCGGCGCGACGTTTTCCTCCTACGGCATCATGGAATCGGTTGCGGATGCGCTGCAGCTTGTCGAGATCAAGGACGTGGTCGCAGAGCAGTCAGAGAGCGCCGAGCAGAACAGATCACAAGGAATGAAGCAGCGCGAGGGTGAGGGCTTCACCATGCAGCCGAATGACGATTCGCAGAACGGTGAAAGACAGCACGGCAATCGCAGCGCCTCTGAAAACGGAACAGGCGGTCGGGGCGGACATAAGCACAGGACCAAGAACGGCGGCAAATCCGAAAACGCGGATCAAAATCGAAACAGAGGAAGAGACCGGGATCAAAGCGGAGAACCGGAGCAGGGGACTCTGACGATTGACCCGGAAACGCTTCCGCAGGAAACGACCGAAACGACGGAACAACCGATCACGGTTTCGGACGGCACCTATATCGGGAAAGGAACCGGCTTCCGCGGCGAAACAGAGGTTTCCGTCACGGTCGAAAGCGGCAGGATCACCGACATCACGATCCTTTCCTATCGGGACGATGAACGCTACTTTTCCCGCGCGGAGAATTCGATGATCGAAGCGATCCTCAACAACCAGTCCCTGCGCGTCAACACCGTCAGCGGCGCGACGTTCTCCTCGAACGGGATTCTGGAAGCCGTCGCCGACGCGTTGGATCTTTCCTTCACCAACCCGAACACATCTAATAACCGTCAGGGAAGACACTGAAGGGCAATATAATGAAAAAAGTCCCTGATTCAGGGACTTTTGGTTGCGGGGGGGATTGAAGAGAACTTCCCGCTTCTGCTGGGCAGGGAAGTACGGTTCAAAATGTGATTCCTCCGGAAAGTGTTTTATCTTTGCGGATGGTCATTGACACGGATCGATTTTGAATCGTATAATCATTACAGGATCCGATTCCTGACAATAATGTTTTGCTTACCTTACAAAAAAATACAAGGATGCTGCCATATGAAAAAAACTTTGATTTTGCTGCTCTCGATACTGTTTCTGCTGTCCGCCGCAAGCGGATGCGGCGCGAAAAACGCCGTGAAGGATGGCAGGGCCCGTCCGTCCTCCTGCGGGAAGCTGCAGGTGCTTGACGGGAAGCTGTGCGATCAAAATGGAGATCCGGTCATGCTGCGGGGCGTCAGCACGCACGATCTTATCACCACCGAATCCTTCATCAACGACGACCTGTTTCGGGAACTGTCGGAGGAGTACGGCGTGAACGCTGTCCGGCTTGCCGTCTATACCTACGGCATGGGTGTGATCGGATACTGTGCTAAGGGAGACAAAGGACGGTATCGGAAAAATATTGCAAACGGCGTCGCGTATGCGAAGGCGCATGATATGTATGCGATCATCGACTGGCATATTTTGAGCGACGGCGATCCCAATCGCTATCTGGATGACGCAAAAGCTTTTTTCGCGGAGATGGCAGAGCAGTATTGCGATCACAGCAACGTGCTGTATGAGATCTGCAACGAGCCGAACGGCGTGGACTGGCAAACGGTGAAACGCTATGCGGAGGAGATCATCCCGATCATTCGTGAGAAAGACCCGGATTCCGTGATTCTTGTCGGCAATCCGGATTGGTCGAAGGACTTAAGGAGCGTCGCCGCCGATCCGCTTTCGTTCGGCAACGTCATGTACACGCTGCATTTCTACGCCGCGACCCACGGACAGGAATACCGGGACATGCTTGCCGAGGTGCGCAGAGCGGGGCTGCCGGTCTTCGTCACCGAATACGGCGTGACGGCGTCCAGCGGCGGGCTGCCCAGAGATCTTGAAAGCGCCGATCTGTGGATCGACCTTCTGGAACGGGAAAATATCTCGTATTGCATGTGGGCGCTGTCGAAAGCGCCGGAGGCGTGTTCAATGGTTCGTTCCGCCGTTCCGAAGTACAGCGGCTTTGAGCCTGACGACTTTACCGAGACCGGACTGTGGCTTTTTGAAACGCTGAAAAAGCATAACGCCCGCTGACAAGGCATAAGGTGAAAAGCACGGCGGAACGCTGTGCTTTTTATATGCCTGCGCAGATCCTATATAATTACGAAATCGATTAAGATTTTTCTTGACAAGTCGGATCAGAGGCATTTATAATGAAATCGTCCGAACCGGGACGATTGTCTTTTCAATCGGTCGAACCCCGCGCACTCCACTGTATGTGCGGAGAACGGCTGCATATAAGGAGGAAACCCATCCCCTCGGCTTGGGGTGCGGCAGTGTGGAGACCTGCCGCAATGCGCGACCGACGTATGCGCGGCGCGCGAGGCGGTTCGTTGATGAAGATCGGGGCCGCTAAAGTCAAATGCAGTATGGCAAATCTGTCACTCAGGAACATCAAGAAAGTTTACGACAACAAGGTCACAGCGGTCGATGATTTCAATCTTGAGATCAAAGACAAGGAATTCGTCGTATTTGTCGGTCCGTCCGGCTGCGGCAAATCCACGACGCTCCGCATGATCGCGGGACTGGAGGAGATCTCCGGCGGCGAACTGTACATCGACGACAAGCTCGTGAACAGTATCGCGCCGAAGGATCGCGATATCGCGATGGTCTTCCAGAACTACGCGCTGTACCCGCACATGACGGTGTATCAGAACATGGCGTTTGCGCTGAAGCTGCGCAAGCTGCCGAAGAAGGAGATCGACAAAAAGGTCCGTGAAGCGGCGGAGATCCTCGGCATCACCGAGTATTTGGATCGCAAGCCGAAAGCGTTGTCCGGCGGTCAAAGACAGCGTGTTGCCATCGGCCGCGCCATCGTGCGCGCGCCGAAGGTCATGTTGATGGACGAACCGCTTTCTAACCTCGACGCAAAGCTCAGAAATCAGATGCGCGCGGAGATCATCAAGCTTCGTCATCGCATTGACACGACGTTCATCTACGTCACGCACGATCAGACCGAGGCGATGACGCTGGGCGATCGCATCGTCATCATGAAGGACGGCTTCATCCAGCAGATCGGCACCCCGCAGGAAGTGTTCAACCATCCGGACAATCTGTTTGTCGCGGGATTCATCGGTTCGCCGCAGATGAACTTCTTTGATGCGGAACTCGAACAGCATGCGGACGTCTACAGTGTACGCATCGGCGACGTTTGGTTCGCATTGAACGATGTGCAGCAGCGGGCATTGAAGGATAACGGCGTTGTGCCGCAGAAGATCGTGCTTGGCATTCGTCCGGAGCATATCTCCCTTTGTGCTGTGGATGAGGCGACGCCGCATCTGAACGCAGTCGTCGATGTTTGTGAGATGATGGGATCCTCGATGCATCTGCATGTCAACGCGAACGAGAAAGACGTCGTGATCGTGCTGCAGACGGTCGATCTTCCGGCAGAAAAGCGCATCGGCTTTGCATACGGCGAGCCGATCAGCATCACGTTCGACAGCGATCTGATGCACCTGTTCTCCGCAGAAACGCAAAAGAATCTGATCTGAACAACAGCAATTCAGAAAGAACCTTGCCCGAAAAGCAAGGTTCTTTCTTTTATCAGGAGGGATATGAAGAATATGTAAGGAAGGGGATCAGATCGTCAGTTCAACGGTGCAGACGGGCACGTCGGTCAGCGGAACGATATTGCCCGGAACAGACTTTCCGTTGACGATCAGACCTTTGTTCTCGCCGCGGCGAACGGTGACGTCATAACGTGTGCCGCGGAACAGACGGGAGAGACGGCAGCCGGCCATTGTGTCGGGCAGGCAGGGATCGACGATCAATCCGTCGTAATCCGGGCGGATGCCGAGGATGCCCTGACTGACGGCGACGAACGACCATGCGGCCGTACCGGTGAGCCATGCGTTCTTTGCTTCGCCGTATGTTTTCGCGTCGCGTCCGGCGATCGTTTGGCTGTAGCAATAGGGCTCAGTGCGGTGGATCTCGCTCTTGTCCTCGATATAAGCCGGCGCGTTGCGCTTGTAGAGATCGAATGCGCCGTTGCCGTCCTTCACGGTGCAGTATGCCAGCGTGATCCACGGATTGTTGTGGCAGAAGACGGAGCCGTTCTCCTTGTAGCCCGGGGGATACGAGGAGATCTCGCCGAGATAGTCGTGATACTCCGTATAGCAGGGATGCAGCACCTCGATACCGAATTCGTTGCCGAGCAGCGCTTCGGTCGATGCAAGCGCGCGCTTGCCGTACTCCGGTCCGCCGATGCCTGCCATGACGCAGAAGCCCTGCGGTTCGATGAAGATTTTGCCTTCGTCGTTCTCACGGCTGCCGATCGGGCGTTCGAATGCGTCGTATGCGCGGCGGAACCATTCGCCGTCCCAGCCGTATTTCAGCGTTGCCTGCTCGATTTCTTCGACGGATACGCGCACGTCCGCCGCTTCTTCGGACAATCCGATCCGGTCACACAGCGCGGCGTATTCCTTGCCGTATTTTACAAACATGCCAGCGATGAAGACGCTCTCCGCCTTGCCGCTTTCGAAGTTCGAGCAGGTCTGGAAGCTTTCACCGGGCGTCAGGCTGAAACAGTTCAGGTTCAGACAGTCGTTCCAGTCGGCGCGTCCGATCAGCGGCAGCCCGTGCGGACCGCGGTGCTCGATTGTGTAGCGGAGGCTGCGGCGCAGATGCTCCATGAGCGGGACCTCGGTGCCGGTTTCGTTGTTGAACGGCGTCGGCGTATCAAGGATCGAGAAATCGCCGGTCTCGCGGATGTACGCGCAGGTGCAGGCGATGAGCCACAGCGGATCGTCGTTGAAGCCGGAACCTACGTCGGCGTTGCCGCGCTTGGTCAGCGGCTGATACTGGTGATAGGTGCTGCCGTCCGCAAACTGGATCGACGCGATGTCGATGATGCGTTCTCTTGCGCGCTCCGGGAGCAGATGCACAAAGCCGAGGAGGTCCTGACAGCTGTCGCGGAAGCCCATGCCGCGGCCGGTGCCGCTCTCATAATAGGAAGCGCTGCGCGACATGTTGAACGTGACCATGCACTGGTACTGGTTCCAGATGTTGACCATGCGGTCAAGCTTTTCCTCGCTGCTTTGTACCGTGAAGCGGGACAGCAGGGAAGACCAGTATGCTTTGAGCGCATCGATCGCGGCGTCAAACTGCGCCTCGGTTTCGAACGCGGCGAGCATGGCCTGCGCTTTCTCCTTATTGATTACATTGAGCGCGGTGAACTTCTTCTCCTGCGGGTTTTCGACATAGCCGAGCCGGAAGAGGAGGGTTTTCGATTCTCCCGGGGCAAGGATCACGGAAAGCCGTAAAGCGGCGATCGGCGCCCAGCCCGCGGCAATGCTCATGAATGAGGTACGGCTTTCGACCGCCTGCGGTTCGCTCCAGCCGCGGAAGCGCCCGAGGAACGTGTCCCGATCGGTATCGAACCCGTCGATCGGGGCGTTGACGGAATAGAAAGCATAATGGTTGCGGCGTTCACGGTACTCGGTCTTGTGATAGACTGTGCCGCCTTCGATCTCGACCTCGCCGATGTTCCAGTTGCGCTGGAAGTTCGTCGAATCATCGACTGCATTCCAAAGACACCATTCGGTCACGCCGTACAGAATCAGCTGTTTTTCCGAATCGCTCTCGTTTTTCAGAACCAGCTTCTGCACTTCCATGTCGGTGTGCATCGGAACGGTCACGGTCAGCGACGCGGCAACGCCGTTCTTTTTACCCTCAAAGACGGAATAGCCGAGACCGTGACGGCAGCGATAGAAATCAAGCGCCGTCTTTGCCGGCAAAAACGCCGGGCTCCACACCGTTTCGCCGTCGCAGATGTAGAAACAGCGTCCGCCTTCGTCGTGCGGAACGTTGTTGTACCGGAACCGCGTAATGCGCCGGAGCTTTGCATCCTTATAAAAACTGTATCCGCCGCAGGTGTTGCTGATCAGCGAGAAGAACCCGTCGCTGCCGAGATAGTTGATCCAGGGGAGCGGCGTGTCCGCCCGCGTGATGACGTACTCCTTTGCGGCGTCGTCAAAATATCCGTACTGCATACGATCACCTCGTCATAATGATTACTTAATCGATTAAGTACATTATACGCACAACAACGAAAAAAGGCAAGGGGTAATTTGAGAAATCTGCATATTTTTCGGAAAGCAGGCAGAAAACTGCATTTCGACATCAAAAATCCTTGAAAAAAAGTACGAAAAACCTCTTGACGAATGTATGGTACGGCGTTATAATGAGTTTGACGAAATCGATTAAGATTATATCATTTCGAAAGGGGACGGCGCATGGTCACCATTACGGATATTTCCAAAGCATGCGGCGTATCCCGCGCAACGGTCAGCAAAGCGCTCAACGGCGCGCCGGACATTGCCCCGAAAACCGCGGAACGGATCCGTGAGCAAGCGAAAGCGCTCGGTTATCTGCCGAATGCGACGGCGAGAGCGCTGAAGGTCGGCAGAAGCTACAACATCGGCGTTCTGTTTTCGGACACGACGGGCGGCGGCATCACGCACGAGTACTTTTCACAGATCCTCGAAAGCGTGAAGGCTGAGGCGGAGCGGCTCGGATACGACATCACTTTCATCAGCAAGGATCTCGGTGCGATGTCGATGGATTATTACGAACACGCGAAGTACCGCAGCTGCGACGGCGTGGTCATTGCCTCGGCGGACTTCCAGGATCCTGCGATCGTGCGGCTTGCGACAAGCGAGATCCCTACGGTGACGCTGGACTACACGTTTGACAGCCGGACGTCGATCCTTTCGGACAACGTGCACGGTATGGAGGCGCTGGTACGGTTCGTATATGAGAACGGACACCGGAAGATCGCGTTCATTCACGGCGAGATGACCTCGGTCACACAGAAGCGTATCGCAAGCTTCAAGAAGACCTGCGCGGAGCTGAAGATTTCGATTCCGCCGGAATACATCCGACCGGCGGTGTATCACGATCCGAGGTCGAGCGGTCTCGCGACAAGGGCGCTTCTGGAGCTTTCGGAAAAGCCGACCTGCATCTTCTACCCGGACGACCTGTCGTTCCTCGGAGGGATGAGCGAGCTCGAACGTCACGGAATCGCGATTCCGAAGGATATGAGCGTCGTCGGATACGACGGCATCCCGCTCTCACAGGTGCTTCGCCCGAAGCTCACGACCTACCGGCAGGGAGCGACGGAGATGGGCACGGAGGCGGCGAGACAGCTGATCGAACAGATCGAGCATCCGGATACCTGGCTGCCGCAGAGCATCATGGTAGAGGGCGAGCTTTTGCCGGGCAGCACCGTCCGCAACATCGGTTGAAGCGCGGAAGCGTTTTGATAAAAGGAAAGAGGAGCCGAAAAGGTTTCAAAAAACAAAATAAAAAGGAGTAACAATCATGAAAAAACTGGTCGCAATCCTGATGGCAGCATTGATGCTCGTCGGCATCGTTGCCTGCACCGCAAAGTCCACAGAGACTGCTGCACAGGGCAAGGTATTCAATATCTATGCCTGGAACGATGAATTCAAAGGATTCTTTGAGAAGTACTACAAAGTACCCGAAGGCGTCACCGTCAACTGGATCATCACCCCGAGCGACAACGGCGCATATCAGCAGAAGCTCGATGAAGCGCTTCGGAACCAGGAAAAGGCAGCAGCGGACGACAAGATCGACCTGTTCCTCGCAGAGGCGGACTACATCGGCAAGTATGTCGATTCCGCTTATACGATGGACATCAGCAAGATCGGTTACAAGAATGCCGACACAATGTATGACTACACCATCAAGGCGGCTACCGACAAGAACGGCGTCTGCAAGGGTGTTTCCTTCCAGTGCTGCCCGGCGGCTGTCATCTATCGCAAGAGCATTGCGAAGGACGTTCTCGGCACCGACGATCCCGCAGAAGTTCAGGCTGCAATGGATAACTGGGAGAAGTTCAACGATGTCGCTGCAAAGGCAAAGGAGAAGGGCTATTACATGACCGCTTCCTTCGCAGAGACGTTCCGCGCGTTCTCCAACAACTGCACGTCTCCCTGGGTCGACGAGAACAACAACCTGCAGTTTGACCCGCAGATCACCAAGTGGATCGAGCAGACCGACAACTTCATCGCAAACGGCTACACCCTGACCGCGGGCGTTTGGGATCAGGAAAAGACGGATCAGATGTTTGCAGACGGCAAGACCATGTGCTTCTTCGGACCGGCATGGTACTACAACTTCTGCATGACCAACGCGATGGATGCCGAAAAGGGCTGCGTCGGCGACTGGCGCATCGTTCAGGGCCCGCAGCCGTACTTCTGGGGCGGCACGTGGCTGCTGGCAGCAACCGGTTCGGACAACACCGAGATGCTGAAGGACATCTTTGAGACGTTCACCATCAACGAGGAAGTCTGCACCAACCTCGTTAAGAATGACAATCAGTTCCCGAACAACACCAAGGTTGTTGACAAGTTTGCGGAAGATGCCACCTATGGCAACACCGCGATCCTCGACGGTCAGAACGACATCGCGATCTTCAGAGATCTTGCGAAGAACATCAAGTGGGAGAACCATACCAACTACGATCAGCTGCTGAATGAAGGCCTGCAGACCCAGCTTATGGAGTTCTACAAGGGCTCCGTCACCAAGGAAAAGGCGTTGGCGAACTTCTATCAGTACGTCAAGGAGACCTATCCGAAAATCAACGTACCGCAGAACTGATTCGGTAACTCGCTGCGGCAGGGGAAAATCCCCTGCCGCAACCTTTCCGGAAGACCTCTTGAGAGGAGCATCCTATGGCTAAGATCCAACAGGGGACAGGCAAGATCAAGTCCGTCAGCTATGCAAAATGGGGCTACATTTTCATTCTGCCGTTCTTTATCGCTTACATCATCTTTACGCTGGTTCCGCAATTTTTAACGATTTACAACAGTTTTTTCGAGTATTTTGAAGACGGTCTGGAAACGGTCGGTCCGCGCTTTGCCGGGTTGGAGAACTATAAAACATTGTTTACGCCCGATCAGTCCGGCACGATCCTTATCCTGAAGTACGCGCTGAACACGATCATCATGTGGTTCATCGGCGCCGTACCGCAGTTCGTTGTCGCAATGCTGCTCGCGCTCTTTTTCACGAGTGCCCGCTTGAATATCAAGGGACAGGGATTCTTCAAGACAGTTATCTATATGCCGAACCTGATTATGGCGGCGGCGTTTTCGATGCTGTTTTTCACGATGTTTTCGAGAACCGGTCCGGTGCAGGCGCTTCTTGAAAATTGGGGCGTGCTGGACCACGAGTTCGATTTCTTTGCGCATACATTCACCGTACGGGGCATGATTGCGTTGATGAACTTTTTGATGTGGTTCGGCAATACGACAATCGTGCTGATGGCAGGCGTCATGGGCATCGACCAAAGCCTGTTCGAGTCAGCCACGATCGATGGCGCGAACTCCGTGCAGGTCTTCTTCAAGGTCACGCTGCCGCTTTTGATGCCGATACTCATCTACTGCCTGATCACGGCTATGATTGGCGGTATTCAGATGTTCGACGTGCCGCAGATCTTAACCAAGGGCATCGGTGTGCCGGACGGGACCACAAAGACGCTGGTCATGTATCTGAACGGTTATATGAAGGGCGACACGAACTACGGTATGTCCGGCGCGATCTCCGTCGTCATCTTTATCATCACGGGCGGTCTCAGCGCAGTCGTTTACAAGATGCTGTCTGCACAGTATAAGGATTCGAGCCGCAAGCACAGAATGAGAAAGGGGAACGTATTATGATCTGTAAGCTGTTCTCCGATGCATCGGTCGCTGCAGCGCAGGAAACCTCGGCGCAGAGCACTGCACAATTCAGCGCAGCAGTCATTGTGTACAGTATTCTGGCAAGTATTTGCCTGATCGGCATTGTTCTCGGCGCTATGGGGTTTGTAACCAGCGTTCGCCGCTCGACGCGTTCCGCTTCCGGCATTGTGATGAGTATCATCAGCGTGTTCATTCTTCTCGAAGGTTTGGCGTTGGCGATCTTCTTCATTCTTGTCGACAGAGCTTTCGTATGCCTTGCCGATGAAGGCGTTGACGCCAAACTGCCGATTTGGATACATATAGCGGCGTGGACCTTCAGTATCGTCGGATTGGTGCTGTCGGTTCTTGCATTCAGTCACAAGTTCAGTGAGAATACGCAGGGAAAAGTCAAGCTGACGGTACTTCGCGTGGTCGTATATTCGATTCTGGTCTTTCTGACGGTCCTTTGTCTGTTCTTTTTCTACCTGATGATCATCAACGCGACGCGTTCCAACGCGGAGCTTGCAACGGGTTTCACACTGCTGCCGAAGGGGAACTTTATGAACAACCTGAAGAACGCCTGGAATGACCACTCGCTGATCAACATTCCGCGAGGTATGCTGAACAGCCTGATCATCTCGCTGTCTTCGGCGATCATCACGACCTACTTCTCGGCGCTGACCGCGTTTGGTATTCACGCGTACAATTTCCGCGGAAAGAAGCTTGTGTTCACGTTTATCATGGCGATCATGATGATCCCGTCGCAGGTCTCTACGCTCGGCTTCATTCAGCTGCTGAATACGTTTAATCTGCGCGACAGCTTCCTTCCGCTGATCATTCCGGGCATTGCGGCGCCGGTCGTGTTCTTCTACATGAAGCAGTACATGGAAAGCGTGCTGCCGCTTGACGTTATCGATGCGGCACGCGTGGATGGCTCGAGCGAATTCCGCACATTCAATACCATCGTGCTGCCGATGATCAAGCCCGCGATCGCGGTGCAGATGATTTTCTCTTTTGTCAGCTCATGGAACAACTATTTCGTTCCCGCACTGGTGCTCGACAGCCCGAAAAAGTATACCGTTCCGATCATGATCGGTCTTTTGAGAAGCGCAGACTTCGCAAAGTTCGATATGGGCAAAGTGTATATGTTCATCCTGCTCTCGATCCTGCCAGTGCTCATCGTCTACATTATTCTGTCCCGTTCGATCATCAAAGGCGTTACCGCCGGCAGTGTAAAAGGGTAATTTCTTCATTACCTTCCCTCCTGACAACCGCTCTGGTCATGCAGAGCGGTTTCTTTCAAAAACAATATTTCAAAATAGGAGCAATCGAATGAGAAACTGGAACGGTTATCAAAAAGGCGTCAATCTCGGCGGATGGTTTTCGCAGTGCGACCACACGCAGAAACGGTATGACACCTTCATCCGCGACGAAGACTTCGCGGTGATCAAAGGCTGGGGCGCGGATCATGTGCGCGTGCCGATCGACTATGAGCTTTTGGAGGAGAAGAGCGGCACACCGCGGGAGGACGGATACCGGCGTCTCAGAAAGACGATCGAGCTCTGCAGGCGGAACGGACTCAATATGGTCCTCGATCTGCATAAGACGGCGGGCTTTTCCTTCGACGCAAACGAGGGAGAAGCGGGATTCTTCGACAACGAAGCATATCAGGAACGGTTTTACCGGCTCTGGGAACGCATTGCAGAGCAGTTCGGAAACGATGCGGATATGCTTGCGTTTGAACTTCTGAACGAGGTGACGGATCGGGAGTATTGTGATACGTGGAATCGGATCGCGGCGACCTGCATCCGCCGCATTCGGGCGATCGCGCCGAACGTGTGGATCCTCGTGGGCGGGTATTATCACAACAGCGCCGTCGCGGTCAAGGACATCGACGTGCCGTATGACGATCGCATCGTCTATAACTTCCATTGCTACGAACCGCTGATCTTCACGCACCAGGGTGCGGACTGGATCCCTACAATGGATCCCGCGTTCCGCATCCCGGTCACGGCGACCTTTGCGGAAATGGCGGAAGCGGACGTTCGCATGGGAACGCTGTCCTGCGCAGGGTACGATCGGTTTCCGCTCGATACGGTGCTTTCATCCGCATACTTTGAAGCGTTTATGGCAGAAGCCGTATCGGTTGCGGAACGGAAGAACGTGCCGCTGTACTGCGGCGAATACGGCGTGATCGACCGTGCAAACCCGGAGGACGCCGTCGCATGGTTCCGTATGATCCATACGGCGTTTGAAAAGTACGGCGTCGGACGCGCGGCGTGGAGCTACCGCGAAATGGACTTCGGTCTTTCCGACGCGCGCATGGACGCCGTGCGGGAAGAATTGCTTCGGTATCTGTGATTCTATGAAAAGCCTCTTCGGAGGCTTTTCTTGAATTCGGCGCCGAACCGCCGTATAATGACAGTGTACAAAGGAGCTGCGTGATGAAAAAACGTTCCGACATGATCACAAACCTGTTTTTCCGGCTTCTTCCGGTGCAGATCCTTCTGCTTGCCATCGGAAGCATCAATTCCGTGATCGACGGCGTCATGGCGAGCAATTTCATCGGCGCGGACGCCATGACCGTGACCGGTCTCTATATGCCGCTTATCAAGGTTGCGGAGACGATCAACATCGTGCTGTTGGGCGGTTCGCAGATCCTGTGCGGACAGTTTCTCGGCAAGAATCAAGTCGATCGCACGCGAAAGGTGTTTTCGCTGGATATGATCCTGATCGTGTCGGTCTCCGTCCTCTTTACGCTGATTTCCTTGCTCTTTCCGATGAGCCTTGCCCGCGCGGTCGGCGCGGATGCACAGAACGCGGAGGGGCTCAGAGACTATATTCTCGGAATGGCGATCGGCGTTCTGCCGCAGATGCTCGGCACGCAGCTGACCGCATTTCTGCAGCTTGAACAGCAGCAGAAGCGCACCTATGTCGGGATCGGGCTGATGATGCTCGTCAACGCCGCGCTCGATTATCTCTTCATCGTCGTGCTGCATATGGGCATGTTCGGGCTCGGGCTTTCCACCTCGATCAGTTACTGGGCGTTCTTCCTTGTGCTCGGCTCGTATTATTTCCAAAAGAAAGCAATCATCCGGTTCTCGCCGCGCGGTCTACTGCGGTCGGACCTTTGGTCAATTATTCGCATCGGCATTCCCGGCGCGATCACAACGCTCTGCCTGTCGATCCGCGGATTCGTTCTGAACGCGCTGCTGCTGAACACTTCCGGCGGCGACGGCGTTGCGGCGCTTGCTGCGCTGAATACGTTCGGCGGGCTTCTGTATGCGGTGTCGGGCGGTCTTGCGGCGACGACCCGGCTGCTGGTCAGCGTGTATGCGGGCGAGGAGGATCGCGACGGCATCGTAAGGATTATGAAAACCGCGCTGTTCAAGGGCGTTCCGCTCGTGTGCGGCGTCGCGCTGCTGACCGCCTGCCTTGCGGTCCCGCTTACCCGTATGTTCTTTCAGGATCCGAACAGCAGCGTCTTTTTTCTGACGAAATGGCTGTTCCGGATCTATCCGCTGTGCATGCCTCTGTCGGCGATCTGCGTTATCTTCACCAATTACAATCAGAGCATGGCACGCATGAAGATCGTACATGTGCTGTCCGTCATGGACGGACTTCTCGGCACGTGCCTTGCGTCGCTGGCGCTTGCGCCGCTGTGCGGTGCGATCGGTGTGTGGATCGCGCATGTGCTGAACGGCGTGTTCACCACGGTTGCCATCGTCGTTTATGCGATCCTCGTGCGGAAGCGGTTTCCGCGGTCGACGGAGGATCTGATCGCGATCGCGGACGGCTTCGGCGTACCGGACGAGCGGAGGCTATCGATCCCGATCCGCGATGCGCGGGAGGTGACCAACGCGTCCGAACGGATCATGGCGTTCTGCAGCGCACGCGGGATCGATCGAAAGCATGCGTATTATGCGGGGCTGTGCATGGAGGAGCTGGCGGCAAACATCACGGAACACGGATTCAACGACGGAAAGCCGCATACGGCAGAGATTCGCGTCGTGCAGAAGGATGACGGATTGCTGCTGCGCATTAAAGACGACTGCCGTGCGTTCAACCCGCAGGAGGCGATGGAACTGATGGATCCGAAGGACCTTATGCATAACATCGGTCTGCGCATCGTGCAGCGGTACGCAAAGAGAATGTATTACAACAGCGCTTTGGGACTCAACGTGATCACAATCGAGCTGTAAACATCAGTACGAGTCACCTTCCGGATTGTCCCGGCACTCCTTTTCGAAAGAAGAAAGTGGCGATAACGAAATCCGTTATCGCCACTCGACATGGTTGCGGGGGAGATTTTTGTCCGTTACACAGAAGAACACTTCCCGCTTCTGCTGGGTAGGGAAGTGCGGTTGTTCCTATGATTTCCTTGAAATAATACGAAGCACGATGACACGGTTGTCCAACTTTCCAAGGGAAACATATCGGGTCAGAATGTTAGAGTTGAATTCTCTCTTGATGACATAGACATGTCCAGGTTTCAGCAAGGGGCTACATACGAGCAGATCCAGAAGTGGGTGAAGGAGAAGTACGGATTACATGTGGCACACTTGAATATTGCAAAGACAAAGCGCAAATGTGGGATCATAGAGCGGCAGAACTATAATCTGCCGAAGAATGAGGACAGTAGGTCGTCGGAGACACCGAAGGAAAAGGAAGAGGCGATTATCAACGTCAATAAACACTTTCAGATGATTTGATAATGTATTTATTAACACGAATCTTATCACAGACGCGGCTGATGGACTGCGACGGGGAACTGAAATTGTAATGTGACAAACGGGGCCGATGCATTTTATGATGTATCGGCCTTGCTTCATAGGTTTTTACGCATAAAGAGCAACTGATTATTGACTAACGAACGAACGTTAGGTATAATAGGCGATGTCATTCAGCATTACTTCGATTTTGGAGAGAGGGCGAAGAGCATGGAAAAGAGCAACACACGGGAAGAAATACTGGAAGCGGCGCTGGATCTGTTCGCTGTGAACGGATACGAAGCAACCAGTATCTCGCAGCTCGCCGATGCGGTGGGTATCCGTAAGGCATCCCTTTACAGCCACTTTGCAGGTAAGCAGGACATTCTGGATACTGTCGTCGAAACCGTTCTGAAAGGATATGCGGATCGTTCGATTTTTGTACGTGCCAACTGGGACGATCCGGAATTCACGAAGGATAAGACCGGCATGACTGCAGAAGATGTGGCAAAGCTCATCCAGGGGCAGATGCGTTACATCCTGCATGACCCGCACATCAGCAAGGGCAGGAAGATGCTTATGATCGAGCAGTTCCGCAATGCAGAACTGGCAGAACTGCAGACGAAACAGAACTATGGTGACGTCCTGAACTATTTTACAGGGATGATGAGATTCCTGATCCGTGAAGGAACCGTGAAAAATGCAGATCCTGAGATTATGGCCGCGCAGTTCTCATCTCCGATCACCGTCTGGATCAACCTGTGTGACCGGGAACCGGATCGTGAAGATGAAGTGATGGAACTGGTCAGGAAACATGTTATGCAGTTTTTTGAGATCTATCGGAAATAGATCCTTTTGAACAGGGATTTCAGATAGCCGGTCAGATCGGAGACGGCTGACCGGTTTCCTTTCCGGCATAAGACTAACGAACGACAGGACGCTAAGGATAGATCGACTTCGGCAGTCTGTAAAAAGAAAAGCGGGACATTTGACAAGGATCTGGACAAGAAAAGAGGAGTTGATCTTATGGTATTTGGCATGATCGGAGAAAATTGCACTGGAAAATCTACCCTTGCAGAAAAAATAAAAGAGACCCTGGGCGGTGAGATTATCACGGGAAAGGATTATCTGCGGATGGCGAAGTCGGAAAGCGAATCTGTTTCCCTTTTCAGGGAGAAGCTCCGCAGGGCTGTTTCCGGGGACAATATTATTTATGTGATTGCAGATCCGGATCATGTAAAGCTGCTTCCGGACGGAGCAATCAAGATTCTTGTGACGGCAGACCTGGAGACGATCAAGGAACGCTTCAAAGCAAGAATGCACGGAAATCTTCCTGCACCGGTCGCCCTTATGCTGGAAAGAAAGCATGGGATGTTTGATTCCGGGGAATATGATTATCGTTTTGACGGAGCTGCAGGAGATGCGGAGGCGTTTTGTGAAGTTCTGAAAAGTGATTGGCGTGAAGGGCGCGGCTGTAATGAGTAATAAAGCACTTGTCGTAATCGACATTCAGAACGACATTACGAAGAACTACAGGGATATCATCGACAGCATCAACACCGCCATTGACTGGGCCGTGAATCTGGGAATGACGGTCATCTATATCAAGCACAACAATCTGTCGCCCGGTACGCGGACATTCAAACCGGACACAAAAGGCGCAGAATTCGCTCCGGAACTGAAGGTCGTGTCGGAGATCATCTTTGTTAAGACAAAGGCCAATGCGCTGACCAGCAGAGACTTCTCGGAATACATCCGGGAAAACGGCATCGACGAGCTTTATATTACCGGCGCGGATGCCACGGCCTGCGTGAAATCTACCTGCTTCAATATGACAAAAGCAGGATATACGGTGCATGTCATTTCCGATTGCGTGACGAGCTACGATCTGAAGAAGATCCCCGAAATGCACGGATACTATGCGGATAAAGGCTGCGAGGTCAAAACGCTGGCGGAGTACATGGAGTCAAATTAAGCGGCATTAAGAAAAAGAACATAAGGCTAATGTAACATGGAGACGGAAAGACTGATCATAGATCAAATGAAGGAGACTGATAAAGAGGATTGACGGATTTGTGGCAAGAAAAACTGATACCGTAAGCATCCTTGAAGCAAGGCTGGATGCGATGGCCGACTTTGTGCTTGTGGTCGTATGCCTGATCAAGCTGCTCCCGACCCTGCGTATTTCCGCGTGGCTGTATGGTTGGATCGGAATGATTGCCCTTATAAAGGTTGTGAATATCATTTCCGGATTTGCCGTACAGAAGAAGCTTGTAGCTGTTCATTCGGTTATGAACAAGGCGGCAGGAGCGCTGCTGTTTCTGCTGCCGCTGACGATTCCCGTTCTCTCGCTGAAATACTCTGCGATCGTCGTCTGCGCGGCAGCAACGTTCGCCGCCATTCAGGAAGGCCATTTCATCCGGACAGGAAGAGAATAGCATCTCTGGCTTTGCAGAGTCGGGATTGGGAGGAGAAACAGACCATGAAATTCAAAGGAACCCTTATCGTCGTAAAAGACTGCAATGAAGCATTGAAGTTTTATCAGGATATGTTTGGATTTGAATTGA
>JBGULC010000014.1:0-2403 GCA_045114775.1 Christensenellales bacterium
GCAGTTCTCGACGAAGAAGAGCTATGCGGGCGTCTTTACGGCAACGGTGAACGGCGAGGCGCACGATGTTGTCCATAAAGGTACAAAGTACAACGTGGAGATCACGAATATCGCGGCGCATCAGCTCAGCAGGACGTATGAGATCATAGTCACAACGGACAACGGAACGGCGACGGTGCGCGCGTCCGTGCTGTCGTATGTGAAGCTGATGCTTGAAGCCTATGCGGATAATGCGCTTGCGCAGAACGCTGCGGCGGCGATCTACGCCTATTCGCAGGCGGCCGACGCGTATAAGGCGGACTGAACCGGATAAAAGGACCAAAGGGGCGAAGACGGTGGTTTTCGCCCCGTTCATTCTGTTGTGAATACCGCGGAAAGGACCATCGATCAAAACGGGACACATGAAGAAATCTGCGCTAAAATGGCTGTATTCCGTACCCGGCCGTAAAAAATGGCATATTGTGTGGTTGACTCTCGTGCAGATGCTGCTCGGAGGGTCCGGTGTTCTGTACGCGCTTCTGCTGCGAGGTGTCGTTGATTCGGCGGTCGGAAAGGACACTGCGGGCTTCTGGCAATATCTGCTGCTGATCATCGCGCTGTCGGCGATCCAGCTTGCCCTGCATGCAATATCTCGCTGGCTTACAGAGCTCAGCAAAGCAAGCATCGAAAACACATTTAAAAACAGGCTTTTTCAGACTCTTCTTGAAAAAGACTATCTGCGCATTAATGCGATCCATTCCGGCGAGTGGATGAATCGGCTGACCAACGATACGGTCGTAGTGACCAATGGGTATGTGGATATTTTACCCGGACTCTTAGGCATGACGGTCAAGCTGATCAGCGCGCTTGTGATGATTACTGCGATCGAGCCCCTCTTTGCGGCGATCCTGGTTCCCGGCGGCGCAATCCTCGCAGCTGCGACGGTGCTGTTTCGGAAGATTATGAAAAAGCTGCATAAGGACGTGCAGTCGTCGGACGGTAAAGTGCGGATCTTTTTACAGGAGCGCATTGCAAGCCTTCTGATGCTTCGTTCTTTCGCTGCCGAAGCGCAGACACAGGAAGGTGCGGAGGAGAAAATGCGTGCGCATAAGGCTGCGAGAATGCGACGGACCCGCTTTTCCAATCTCTGCAACATCGGCTTCGGCGTCACAATGACAGGGATGTATCTTTTAGGCATCGGCTGGTGCGGCTATGGGATACTGATCGGTACGGTCACGTTCGGAACGCTGACGGCGATCATGCAGCTTGTTTCACAGGTTCAGGGACCAATGGCCAATATTACGGTCTTTCTTCCGCGATACTACGCGATGCTGGCAAGCGCGGAACGATTGATGGAGGCAGAACAGTTCGGGTCGGATGGCGAAACTGCAAAACCGCTTTCGGAAATCAATCGCTTCTATGAGAACGAACTGTCCGCTATCGGTCTTTGGAATACAGATTTTACTTATTATCCCGTGTCTGACAACGCGTTGAACATCGAAAAAACGGATATGCCGATCGTGTTGAGAGATCTGTCGCTTGAGATCCGAAAAGGCGAATATGCGGCGTTTACGGGCGCGAGCGGCTGCGGCAAATCCACCGCGTTAAAGCTCTTGATGTGCGTAATGCACCCGGACGCCGGCGAAAGGTTCTTTGTCGACAGGCAAGGGAACAGGGGAGAGCTCACGTCCGCTTATCGGCGGCTGTTTGCTTACGTTCCGCAGGGGAACTATCTGATGAGCGGAACGATCCGAGAGATCGTTGCTTTCGCCGAACCCGCCGCAGCGGCGGATGAGGATCGACTCCATAAAGCACTTCGGATCGCCTGTGCGGAGGAATTCGTTTCGGAGCTCGAGCACGGAGCAGACACACTGCTCGGTGAACGCGGCACGGGCCTTTCGGAGGGGCAAATGCAGCGCATCGCGATTGCGCGGGCGATCTTTTCGGAGAGCCCGATTCTGCTGCTCGACGAAGCGACGAGCGCTTTGGACGCGGCGACGGAGAAGCGACTGCTTGAAAACCTGCACAGCATGACGGACAAGACCGTCATCATTGTGACGCATCGCCCTGCCGCGCTTACCATCTGCGACCGCGTGCTGGAATTCACCGAAGCCGGCGTGATCGACCGGTCATAGCGCAAGCAAAAAAAGATCCACCGGCTAAGCCGGTGGATCATTATTATCGTTTGTTCTTTCCGCTCCGCGCATCTATCGATTCGGAGCGAAGGGTGACCGCTTATTTCTTTCAATCAGGAGATCTCAATGTCTTTATAACGGATATAACGTGTCAAGCGGATAATATCCTTGTTATTCACCGTACCATTGCCATCAATGTCTGTCGCTGCCATTACAACCTCAACATTATGATACCTGATATACCGTGTCAAACAGATAACATCCTTGTTATTCACACTGCCGTCGCCGT
>JBGULC010000015.1:0-10004 GCA_045114775.1 Christensenellales bacterium
TGATGGAAGCGTTTGCAGACGATCCGGTCGCATTGAAGGCAGCCGTCGCGCTCTATCGCTACTCCAAGTTCGCGGATGCGCTCAAGGGCAATTAAAAGACAAGCTCAGAGCGAAACGATCCCATTTGTTCCCGCCAAACAAACAGAATGATCAAAGCCCGATTCGACACGATATCGAATCGGGCTTTTGCTGTTGCAAAATGCAATTGTCTGTTTTTGACGCAATGCGTAAAAAGGCTTTACGCAGCGGGAGCTATTTCGCGGACATGGCTTTTTCCGTGTTGATCCATAACAATAGTCGAATCAGTTACAGTGCGGGAATGATCTCCCTTTATTTGAATCTTCTGCAGCACAGAAGATCCGTCCGCTTGTGTTTGTCATGTATTTCGGAACCGTCCCCCTCTGTCTGATATTCAATAATAGAATTCTACATAGAATACATTTTGTAGCTCTTTATACTGATATTTTTCTTCACTTGCTTCCTCATCCCATATGGTTTGATACTCCACCCCCCAACGATCACTATATGCCTCGGGTGTATCTATATCACGCCATTCACTCCAATACATGTGATCCAGATGATAACTATAACTTGTATATCCCATGTTAACGCAATAATCTATAGCATAATTATACATATCATCATATATCTCACTTTCGCTATTATAGGAAAGCGAAAGAAACCCCCAATATCCCGATTCCGCCAGCTCGGGATCAGGCTCCGGGTCTGGTCCGGGATCGGGATCGGGATCAGGCTCCGGGTCTGGTCCGGGCTCGGGCTCCGAATCGGGATCGGGCTCGGGCACCGGCGTCGGGTTCTTTGTCGGCTATGGTGTAGGCGTCGGCTTCGGTGTTGCCGATACCGTATACAAAGAGACTTGCTCCAGACTCAACCACAAAGCAGGACGAACTGCGCAGCCGACATGATTGACTTCATTACCATGGTTGCCAATAGGACCCCCATTCAGAACACGAACAGCATAATCGGTACCGTAACCGGGCGTCCGCAGCCACCACCAGCATTTACCTGCTTCATCAGCTCCCCTGGCATAGCAGTATGCCGTTCCATCACACTGTCTGTCAATATCCGAGCTGAAATATCGACTTGCTTCCGAAACGCTTAAAAGAAAGACCTTGTCGATCGTATCATTGCCCGGCAGCGTACCGTATTCCGGGTTTTTTTCGTCCTTGACCGTTGTACTGCAAATCGCAGCTTGCTCCTCCGCGCTGAAAGCGGTATTGAAAAACGTTTCGTTCAACCAACTGCGCAGCGTGCACGTTTCCCAGGTCACGTTCGTGAGAGATGTATTGTATCTTTGACTGTCGAGCGCATACAAGCTGACCAAAAAAGCTTTGTCTTCCTCAACAGCCAAGACGATCCACTCAATATCCTCTTTCCCATTATTGATATTGTTGTCCTGCTCATAAGTACCGAATGTAATAATATTGCCTTCCGATACATTGAAAAAAGCAGGCTCCGGCGTCGGCTCGTCCGTTGGCTCAGATGTCGGCGCATCCGTGGGTTCAGGCGTCGACTTAAGCGTCGGCTCTTCTGTCGGTTTCCGGGCAGACTCAAGCGTCGGTTCCGCAGCGGGTTCTTCCACCGACGCCGCTGTCGCTTCCGCTTGTTTGGGAGCAGACTTACCCCTTCCTCCGAGCACGACGATCAACACGATCACCGCGGCGGCAATGAACAGCGCTGCAGCAGACAAAATCAGCATCAGCTTGTTCTTTTTCTTTCCGTTCCGATTCTTTGCTTTCTTTGTTTTCTGTTCTTCGGCAGAACGAACCGGAGCCTCCGCCGGTTTGATTTCTTCTGTTTTCTTTACAATTTCAGGCGCTCTTGTGTCAACAGGCTTTATCGGGAACACTCCGATCGTGGTGTCCGCGTCTGAGATATCGCGTTTTTCCGTTGCACAGCGGTATGCACTGACCGTTTTTTCGCCCGCTGACTGATACTCAACCCGATCTGTATTCTGCGTATGAAGATTTCGCGGTACCGAAACCACGCTGTTATCTGTGATTCCCAACAGCTTCTCCAGATCATGCCGCATCTCCGTCGGACTTTGGTAGCGATCCTTCGGATCAAATGCACAGGCCTTCAGCACGATGCGCTGTAATTCTTCGCTGCCGTGCTTCGGCGCGGGGAGCGGATCACCGTGCATCCTGCGCTCCAGCGCTTCCGTCGCCTGCGCGGGCTTCGGCGTTTCGGGCGGCAACGGCAGGAACGGCCCTCTGCGCTCATTCAACGTCCAATAGAGTACGACTCCGAGCGAATAGATATCCACGGAAGCGTTATACGGTCTGCCCCAGTAGACCTCCGGCGCCATATAGCCGTAGGTCCCTGTTTTGGTTGCCTTTGTCGTGTGATCCGAGGTCTTTGCGATGCCGAAATCGCCGAGCTTAAAGTCGCCCTCTTCGTTGACAAAAATATTCTGCGGCTTGATGTCGCGATGGATGATGCGGTGGCGACCGCAGCGCTCCAATGCGCGGCTCATATCGACGCCGAGCTTGCAGATGACATTCTCGTCGGCCTCGGTGCCGGAATAATGCTGATCGAAGTATTTCGGCAGCGGCGTAAGAAGCTCCATGCGGATCAGAATATCATAGCCGATATCGTCGTCGTGCCGGACGATCAGATGGTCTTCGTAGCTGACGATGTTGCTGCACCCCTTGAGCTTGTTCATCAGCCGGAATTCCGAGGTAATATCCTCCACGCGGCTCCGGTACAGCGCCGTCAGACTTGAGTCGTCATAGCCATCGTCGCGGTACGCCTCGATCTCGGCGCTCGATTCCGGAATCGAAATGACCTTCAGTGCGGAACGGATGCTCCCGCCGAATTCGTCCTCTTTCTCGATCTCATATACGCAGCCAGAGCTGCCTTTGCCGATGATCCGGATCGTCTTCCAACCGGGGATGATATGTTCGCCCATTCCTCGCTCCTTTTTACCATTTATTGTCCGTTTTCCATTTATATTTGTTAAATTTTATTGTATCACACGTCTTATCTTTCCGCAAGCGTCATGTACTGCAAGATAACCGGCACGAGCGCGTCCGCTTCCTTCGGCGCATAGCGTGGGGAAAGCGCAAGGTTCATGCAGACGAACGGCGCGCGGATGCGGACGGAAGATGGATCGTTATACACTGTAAACGGAATCTCCGGCTCGGGGCCGTAACGGGGCTCAAACAGGGATGATACGAAGGATTGAAGCCGGATCGGACGATACCCTTCCCCGTCCCGTTCGCAGAACGGCGGCAAGTCCGGCCGGGAGAACGGATCGCGCACGAGCGTCAGCGCATCGATCCAGCGGAACGCAAGCGCAAAGAGCAGATAGTTCGCCTCATCGAGCTGCTTCTGTTCGTAATAGCGGGCAAAGCAGTCGCGCTCCTTCGGCGGGATGCCGAGGACGTTGTTCAGCACGAAGCCGGGACCGGGCCGACCGATACCGAGATCGGCATGCGCGTCGACGTGCACGACCGAAAACGGCCGCGAAAGCCGTCCGGCGTCCATCAGCTCCTTCCAGAACGCGAGCGCGCCGTCGTGCGTTTCGGTGATGCGCCCGGGGATCGGACGATCGGCGCTGAGCCCGAGACCGTTTTCCAAAAACGAAACGACGGCTGCTTCCGTCCACGGGACCGCGCAGACCGAACCGGGGCGCTCCCCCTTCGGCGCGAGCGGACAGCAGTCGCTTAAAAAGAAATCCAGATCAAGATCCAATACCCACATACGGGAATTGTACCGTTCTTTCGAGCGAAAAACAAGTTCTTTTTCTCTCATAATCAGGGAAATGGTCTTAAAAATAATACATTTCTGACACATTTGCATGTTAAAATTTTCAAAACGGTCAAGAATACGGCTGAAAATATATTGCGACTTTTTGAATCCTTTGCTATAATATAGTTATCTTTGCGGAGGATTAGCATGAAGCCTGCTGCGATATTGGACATCGGCAGCTCGAAGGCGGTATGCCTTTTGGGCAGCGTTTCAGATAAAGGCGGCATCGTCGTACACGGTGCCGGCGTTTCGGGGTGCGAAGGTTATATCGAGGACCGTTTCGAGGATAAGCAAAGTCTGCGCGACGCGATCGTAGACGCGATCCAGAAAGCGGAACAGGAATCGCACACCCGCATTCGCGATATAGCGCTTACGGTACCCGTTTCGTTCTCGAAACTGGTGCTTTCGGATATGACGATGACGCTCGGCGAACGGGCGCGCATCGTCGACCCGTCGGACGTGGACCGGCTGATCGAGCTTTCTTTCCGGAAGATCGAAACGCCCGAGGGCTATGTGCTGATGCACAGCACGCCCGTGTTCTTCCTGGTCGACGGCGTATCCTCCTCCGAATTGCCGCAGGGCGTCGTGACCGAGGAGATTTCCGGTCTCATTGCGCACATGTTCGTGCGCGAGGACTACATCGAAACGATCCAGAACGCGCTGGACGATCTCGGCGTCGAGATCTCGATGTGCATCAGCGCCGCGCTCGGCGAAGCGACGATGCTGATCCCCGAGGAGGAGCGTGTGCGTCCCGCCGTGCTGATCGACGTCGGCTACCGGCAGACGGATATCTGCGTGATCGAAAACGCCGCGCTGACCGGCGTTGCGACGATCCCGATGGGCGGCTACCAGTTCGCGTCGGACCTTTCGTTCGGCCTTGACGTTACGCTGCAGTCCGCAGAGCAGGCGAAGCGCCGGTTCGTGTTCTCGATCGACTACAGCGACAAAACGGAGATCCTACGTTCCGAAACCGCGTCGAAGCGCGTGGAGAACGCCACGATCGCTTACATCATCGAGGCGCGCGCGAACGACCTTGCGGAGCATATCCGCGAGGAGCTCGACCGTCTGCAGGTCAATTTGGAATCACGCCCGATCGTGTACCTTTCCGGCGGCGGGCTTTTGATGATGCGCGGATCGCTCGACTTTCTCAAGAAGGCGCTGGGCTTTCCGATCAAGCGGGATATGCCGTGGACGCCGCGGCTGTCCTCGCCCAACTACTGCAGCGCATTCGGCGCTTTGAACTTCGTCCTCCGCGCAAATCGCGCCGAGGAGCGTCCGGCGGAGCAGAAGCCGGACGAAAAGGGTTTTCTGCAAAAATTGAAGGACTTCTTCACGAAATAAACAAAGGGGGAACCACCACTCATGTTTGAAACCAACGTAGACAGCACCAACTTTGCACAGATCCGTGTCGTCGGCGTCGGCGGCGCAGGCTGCAACGCAGTCAACCGCATGGTCCAGTACGGCCTGCAGGGCGTTGAATTCATCGCCGTCAACACAGATAAGCAGGCGCTTGCATTGAGCGCGGGACAGAAAAAGATCCAGATCGGCGAAAAGCTTACCAAAGGCCTCGGCGCAGGCGCGGATCCCGAGATCGGCCGCAAGGCGGCGGATGAAAGCCGCGACGCGATCATCGAAGCGCTCAAAGGCGCGGACATGATCTTCATCACCGCCGGTATGGGCGGCGGCACGGGCACCGGCGCGGCTGCGATCATCGCGGAATGCGCGAAGGAGCTCGGCATTCTCACCGTCGGCGTCGTCACGAAGCCGTTCACGTTCGAGGGCCGCGTGCGTATGCGCAACGCCGAGCAGGGCATTGCAAACCTCAAGCCCGCTGTGGACACGCTGATCACCATCCCCAACGACAAGCTGATCTCGCTGGTCGGCAAGTCCAGCCTTCCCGATGCGCTGCGCGTAGCGGACGACGTTCTCCGTCAGGGCATCCAGGGCATTTCCGATCTGATCGCGGTCCCGGCGATGATCAACCTCGACTTCGCGGACGTCAAGACGATCATGAAGGAAAAGGGCATGGCGCACATGGGCATCGGTTCCGCAGTCGGCGAAAAGCGCGCGAGCGAAGCGGCGCGTCAGGCCGTCGAGAGCCCGCTCCTCGAGACCTCCATCAAGGGTGCGAAGGGCATCCTGATGAACATCACCGGCGGCGGCGATCTGTCGCTGCTTGAGGTCAACGAAGCGGCCGAGATCATCGCGGAGAACGCTGATCCCGAAGCGAACATCATCTTCGGCGCAGACATCGACGAGAGCATGGGCGACGCGCTCCGCATCACCGTCATTGCGACCGGCTTCGACCGTGTCGAGCCCGACAAGGCTTCCGACCTGCAGATGGGCGGCGCGCCCGCAAGACGCAGCTTCACGGAGAACCGCCCGTTCGGCGCACCCGTCAGCGCGCCTGCATCCGCGGCAAACGCTTTCTCCGCCCGCACCTACGCGGAGCCCACAGCGCCGGATCCCGTGATGAACGAGCCGGAGCCTCCGAAGCAGGAGCAGCCGCTGTATCGCGATCCCTCCGCAGGCGTACGCAGAGATTACAACGAACGCCCCTCCAACAAGCTGGACATTCCCGCTTTCCTTCGTAAATAAAGATCAAACGGGCAGATGGAATCATCTGCCCGTTTTTTGTTGCTTCAAACGATAAACCAAAGCGCGACCGAAACGGCAAGAACGCCAAGCCCGATCCACGGCGGACGCTTCCGGTTCGGCAGAAACAGCGGCGAACACAGAAGCAGCGCGATGTAATACAGCGCAATGACCGCGGGATGCGGCTGCGGGAGGCGAAGCGCCGGCACGTCCAAAACATGCGCGGCGGACGAGATCAGCTTGATCGCGCCGTATGCCGGATAGGACAGGATCGTCGAAACGTGCGGCAGGATCCCGTACAGAAGCACGGATAAGAATCCGCAGAGCAGTATGATCGGCATTGTCGGAATCAGCAGGATCGAAAGCGGGATCGAGATCCACGCGATCTCGCCGAAATAATACGCCATGACCGGCAGCATGCCGACCGTCGCAGCCGTCGCGGCGGTGATCGCCGCAATGATCTTTGCGCCGCGCAGGGATCTCGGGAACGGCTTGCGAAACGGTTTTGAAAAGAGCGTCATCCCCGCCATTGCCGCAAAGGACAGCTGAAATCCGACCGTCCGCAGCGCAAACGGCTCGCACAAAAGCGTCATGGCCATGGCGAGGCAGAACACGGACGGCAGATCGGCCTTGCGTTCGCGCATCGCCGTAAGTCTCAGACCGATCAGCACGAACGCTGCGCGCAGCACGGACGCCGTAAAGCCCGTGACCGCGCAGAGAAACAGCAGAAAGAGCGACAGCAGCGTGAACGAAACGGCCTTGTTTCCCGTGCGGATCAGCTTTCCGAGCATGCCGACGAGCACCGTGACGTGCAGGCCCGAGACCGCAAACAGATGCAGAAGACCGCTCCTTGCGTATTCGGCTCGTTCGGCGGCCTCCATGACGCTGTGATCGCCGAGCAGAATCCCCCGCGCCGCCGCGGCCTCGTCGCGAAACAGCGCGTCTGCATTGCGAAGAAGCCCGCCGCGAAGGTTTCCCAAGAACGCTGAGATTCCGCTGTCCTCCGGCAGCGCCGTCGGCAGCAGCACGATGCGGATCAGCACGGCAAAGGCCATAAGCGGCAGCAGAAAGAACGCGCTGCGTCTTTTGAACAGAAACGCCGCGACCGGTACGAGCCCCGCGCATACGCAAAGCAGGGCCCAATCCGGCGCAAGCGATCCGAGGATCGCCGCAAGGACCGCGCCCAAAGCCGCGCCCGCCATGGGCCGCGTATGGATCAGAGTTCGGGATTCGTTCATACGGTCATTATAACAAGAATCCTTTGATATTTCAACGGAAAAGCATACGGAGGTACACAATGGATCCATTAAAATCGTACATCGAAAAGGCAAGAAAGATCGTGTTTTTAGGCGGCGCAGGGCTCAGCACGGAGAGCGGCATCCCCGATTTCCGTTCCAGCGACGGCGTGTTCAAGGCGATCAAGGCGTACGGCGTGCCGCCGGAAACGCTGCTGTCTATCGACTTCTTCGAGGACTATCCGGAGATCTTCTACGATTATTATAAGAAGTTTCTGATCTATCCGGACGCGAAGCCGAACAAGGCGCATAAAGCGCTAGCAAAGCTGGAGGAAATGGGCAAGCTCAACGCCGTCGTGACGCAGAATATCGACGGGCTGCATCAGGCGGCGGGAAGCAAGCACGTCTGCGAGCTGCACGGCAGCGTCTACCGGAACCACTGCACGAAGTGCCGGAAGTTCTATTCGCTCGAACAGATCATGGCGATGAAGGGCGTACCGACCTGCGATTGCGGCGGGATCATCAAGCCGGACGTCGTGCTATACGGCGAGGGACTCGACAACTCGGTCGTGACCGACGCGATCCGCTCGATCCGCGAGGCCGACACGATGATCGTCGGCGGAACGTCGCTTGCGGTCTACCCCGCCGCCGGGCTCATCGATTATTTCCGCGGCGATACGCTGATCGTCATCAACCTTTCCCCCACCCCGCGCGACCGTGAAGCGACGCTCTGCGTGCATGAAAAGATCGGCGAAGCGTTATCCCGGGTTTTGGATTGACTTTCCGGAAAAGACGGGTATAATAGGTTTTTGGAGAATGCTCTCAATGTAAAACCAAGGCGTCCGGAATCCGGTGCGCCGGAAAGGAATCCCGTTCATGAGCGAATGTACCCATGATTGCAGCAGCTGCGCGCAGAACTGCTCGGATCGCACCGAGGAAAACGAATTTCTCGCAAAGCTCAACCACTACTCTTCCGTCAAGAAGGTCATTGCCGTTCTCTCCGGCAAGGGCGGCGTCGGCAAGTCCCTCGTCACCTCCCTTCTGGCCGTCAACGCGATGCGGAACGGCGATCACGTCGCGATCCTCGACGCCGACATCACCGGCCCGTCGATCCCGAACGCGTTCGGCGTGCACGAAAAGGCGACCGGCAGCGATATCGGTATCTTCCCCGTCACCTCGAAGCTTGGCGTCGATATGATGTCGATCAACCTTCTTCTGGAACATGAGACCGATCCCGTCGTATGGCGCGGACCGATCATCGCGGGGACCGTCAAGCAGTTCTGGACCGACGTCATCTGGAAGGACGTCGATATCATGTTCATCGACATGCCGCCGGGAACCGGCGACGTGCCGCTGACCGTATTCCAGTCCCTGCCGATCGACGGCGTCGTCGTCGTCACCTCTCCGCAGGAGCTCGTCGGCATGGTCGTGCAGAAGGCGGTCAACATGGCGAACATGATGAATATCCCCGTGCTCGGCGTCGTCGAAAATTACAGCTATTTCGAGTGCCCGGACTGCGGCAGGCAGCATAAGCTGTTCGGCGAGAGCCACATCGAAAAGGTCGCTGCGGAAAACGGCGTCGAAACCGTCTGCCGCATTCCGATCAACCCGAAGCTTGCCGCCGCATGCGACGCGGGTCTCATCGAGCTCTATGAAGGCGACTGGCTGGACGAGCTGACGAAGAAGATCGAAACGCTATGACACACGAAGAGAAAGCCTTACAGTATTTCACGAACGGCGCAAACTGCGCGCAGGCGGTCGTTCTCGCGTATGCCGAGGATCTCGGCATGGATGAAAAGACGGCGGCGCGGCTCGCTTCCTCGTTCGGCGGCGGCATCGGAAGGCTCAGAGAGGTCTGCGGCGCGGTGTCCGGCATGATGATGGTCTACGGTCTTTTGAAAGGGTATGACGATCTTCAGGACCCCGAAGCGAAGAAGGCGCACTATGCGAACGTGCAGGCGCTTGCGGCGAAGTTCCGCGAAGAAAACGGCTCGATCATCTGCCGCGAGCTTCTGAAGCTGCATGAAAACGAGCAGAACGACCCCACGCCCACCCCGCGCGACGCGAAGTTCTTTCATTCGCGTCCGTGCATGGGATTTGTGCAGAGCGCTGCAAGGATCCTGGACGAAGCGCTGAAAGAACGCTAAAATCACACGGAGGTCCCTATACGGGATCTCCGTTTTATTTGTAATGAAAATGAGCGGGGCCATTCGGTCCCGCCCATTTTTTCTTCAGATATGCTTCAGTTTTCTTTATACGCGTCGGCCGCCTGCGAATAGGCGTAGATCGCCGCCGCAGCGTTCTGCGCAAGCACATTATCCGTAAAGGCTTCAAGCATCAGCTTCACATACGACAGCACGGACGCGCGCACCGTCGCCGTTCCGTTGTCCGTTGTGACTA
>JBGULC010000016.1:0-2121 GCA_045114775.1 Christensenellales bacterium
GGGCTCTCCTATGAGAACAAAAGTCAAGTGGGTAAAATCGCTTTGGCGATTTCCGCATTCCGTACCGAAGTGCCTGATTTATGTCGCTCTCCTATTCGCAGTGAAGGCCGCCAAGCCAGCCTGCATTCTATAATCCGTCTTGCGGGGGTGCCACCTCGCTAACGTGCGTTGATGCACTAGAGCCCGCTCGCACTCACCCGCGGACGGGACATTCAAGCTAAATTGGATTGGATTGAGGTCATCACCTTGGCATTAGACCTTGCCCGGACACATGCGTGCCGATTCCCTCGGCGTCATGCGGCAGCCATTGCCGCCCTGATCTGCGCAAGTTCCTTCGCCTTGTCCTTCGAGAGCGGCACATATGGCACGTCCGGCTTCTTGAGCATGGCGACCATCAGCACGGCCAGACCTCTGGCGACTGCCGTTATTGACTTCCCCTTGGCGATCTTCCCCCCTCTTGCGCGGATGCGCAGCCCCTTCACCTTGAGGTCCATGTCCGCCGAGTTCTTTTGCAGCACCCGCTGGGCGCATTCGGTGAGCTTCCACCGCAGCATCTTCGACCCGGCCTTGGTTATGTGGCACTGCCGGTCGATGTCCCCGGACTGGTCCTGCTTAGGCGTGACGCCGAGCCACGGGCCGATGTCGCGCGGCCTGTCGAACTTGTCCATGTCCCCGCCGGTAACGGCGACGAAGCACGTCGCCGTTATGAACCCGACGTTCGGTATCTCCATGAGCCGTTCGACCTGCGCCTTGAACACGTCGGACTTCGCGAGCTTGCGCATCTGCTTCTCTACGGTCTTTATCGTCACGGCCTTGCTTTTCAGCTCCTTCATCAAGGGCCACACGATGTCGCCAAGTTCCTTCGGAATGCTGTTTTTGGCGATGTTGTGGAAGCATTCCGCAGAACAGTCCGGTATCCTGAAGCCCATCGACTTTGCAATCGCGCGTATCTGCAGAACCTCGGCGGTGCGCTCCTTTACGATCTGGTCGCGGATTTCGTGGAGGTTGACCATCTTCTGGTGCTCGTCGTCGCGCAGCCTGACCGGATGAAGCAGTTCGACGTCGGCCAACGCCATGCGGGCAAGCGTCCTCGCGTCGTTTTTGTCGTTCTTGGTGTTCGACTCCGTGATCATGCGAAGCCTGGCCGGATTCGCGACGATGGTTTTGAACCCCATGCCAGTGCCGACCTTGTCGATCCATCGGCAGTGCGTGCCTGTTTCAAAGACCAGCGGAGCGGACTTGTCCTGTCCTTCCAGGAACGCCCTAAAGCCATCCGGCGTGGTGGGGATGGTCGTCTCGCGTACGATCTTGGGCTTCCCGGACTCCTTCGACATGACGCAGACTTTCGTCGTCCTGTCGCTCACGTCGGCGCCAATTGTGGTACAATATACGGTGTTCATTTGAATCCTCCTGTTTGTCGGTGTTTTTGCACGGCCACCTTGGCCAGTGCGATCCAAATCACATTGTAGCAAACAGGGGGATTCTTTTTCAATCACCCTGTCTGGTTGTCGCGTAGAGACTTGTGAACAACCGCACCTTGAACGGTGCGGCTGTTTGCAAGTCGATCTGCGTAACGTGCAGAGACTTGTGAACATGTCAATCAAGCGCGCGGCGCTTCACGACGCAAGCGCGCTTGTTGGCATGTTTGCAAGTCGTCCCCGTCAGTAGCCAGTTGTCAAAGAACGAAGCCTTTCCCCAGTTTGAAAAAGCGTTCGTTCTACATTATACCTCGCTACCGCTCCGCAGCTTCGCACCTCACAACGACTGTATATGTGCTTGCGGGAGTGTTTTGGGATGCGACTGCGTCGCATAAATCGGCCGAAGGCCGCTATATGCACTATGAATGGAGTCACTTGACCGTGGTTGAAAAGCGCGGAGCAGTGAAGCGGTAGCGAGAACCCCAACCGTCGGAGTTCACACGACAGGGGTGTTGTGAACCCGCATGGCGCAGCCCATGATAGCATATGCTTTGGGATCGTCTGTTAGTTTCATGCCGGCAACAGTATATCAAATTTCGCTTCCCCGCAGTGTCTGAATGCGGCGTGGCCCCTGGTTGGCATGGCAGAGGAGGTCTGGAGGATGCTTCCTCCAGATCAAAGACGACATGCGTTGTTCAGCGAG
>JBGULC010000017.1:0-1621 GCA_045114775.1 Christensenellales bacterium
CACCATATTCTGAAAATGCCGGAGGCCGTTTATGAGGCCAGTGGCATCGTGGTCAACGGGCGCAGGCTCAAGTCTTTCGTTTTTTCCACAGACCTTGCCATCATCCGAAACTGTGACGCGGACGCGGTCTTTGCCGTTTATCCCTTCACGCCGCAGCAGGCGATCAGCGAGGCCATCATCAAAGCCGCCTATGTGCCGGTGTTCTGCGGCGTGGGCGGCGGCACGACCAAAGGGGTGCGCACCGTGGGGCTGGCCAAGGACGCCGAGGCCCAGGGTGCGATGGGCCTTGTGCTGAACGCGCCTATCTCCAACCCGAATCTGCGCGCGGTGACAAGTGCCGTGGATATCCCGGTCGTCATTACAGTCGTCAGTGAGGACACCAACATTGCCCGGCGACTTGAGCATGGGGCGACGATCCTCAATGTGGCCGGCGCAGCGGAGACTCCAGCTATCATACGCAAGATCCGGGAGCAGTATCCAAGCGTGCCGATCATTGCCTCGGGCGGCAACACAAACGAGAGCATCCGGGAAACCATTCGCGCAGGGGCCAACGCGGTGACCTACACGCCGCCCAGCACAAAGGAGATCTTCCGCGTGACCATGAGCAAGTATCGGGAATCGTAATGAAATACAAGATAGACAGAAAGTGGAAATGGCTTTGGGGCTGCATGCTTGGCGCAGCTTGGATAAGCCTTCTGATCCTTCTCCTTAAAAACCGCGGTGGCCTGTCCGTTGAAGATATCCTGCGCTGTCAGCCCGAAAGCAAGGGGAAGGTCATACTGGTCATGCTGGGTCTGTTTACTCTGAAAAGTGTGGACTTTCTGCTGCACTCCGGCGTTCTTTACGCTGCAGACGGCGTTATGTTCTCGCTGCCCACCGCGATCGCGATCAATCTTTTGGGAGCCGCCGTCATGGTAACGCCGCCGTTTTTCATTGGAAGGACAATGGGTGAGCCCATGCTGAACGAGCTTACAGAGAAGCATCCGAAAATCCGGCAAATCGCCGAGATCCCGGAGAAGAGCGAACTCGTTGTCAACATTCTGCTCCGCACGACCGGTCTTCCGCTTTTGCCGGTCGCCCTGTATGTCGGCGCTGCCAAGGGGCGATATGCGCCCTATTTGCTTGGTTCGCTTCTCGGGCTCTTGCCGACGCTTATCGCCTATACCGTCATGGGTGTCGGGATCGGAGATCGATCTTCGCCTGCCTTCTGGATCGCATTCGGCAGCCTGGGCTGCGTCAACGCAGCTTCGATCGTTCTCTCCGCTTTCCTGCTAAATAAGCACAAAGAAGAGGGCAAAGCGTCATGAACTTCTTTTTAACGCTGGCTTACCTGTTTTTTATCGGATCGGTCTCCGGTTGGGTACTGGAGTTGTTTTTCCGAAAGTTCTTCTCCGCCTCCAATCCGGAGCACAAATGGATCAACCCCGGTTTTTGCACCGGCCCTTATCTGCCGATCTATGGTTTTGGGCTCTGCACCCTATATCTTCTGGCACTGCTGGGCGGCAAGACCGGGCTTGACGGCAGTATTCAGGGCCGCGCGCTCCTGTTTCTCGGCATGGCAATCAGCATGACACTGATCGAGTACATCGGCGGCCTCCTGCTGCTCAAAGGCGCGAAGATC
>JBGULC010000018.1:0-55223 GCA_045114775.1 Christensenellales bacterium
GCGGGAAGCCCCTTAAAGCGAGAGACCGGTGAGCAGGACACGACGGCCTCTCGGACATTCTGTGGAACACAAATGTCCTGCTTGCTAACCTCTGCGACAGAAAAAAGAGCCTGCGACAACGGGACCCGAATACCCATCGCCGCAGACTGCCGTTCTTTGTCGATTGTTCCTCTGTAAAGTGTTCCGAGAAGACTTGAAACTGGATACTTTGACGCACATTTCGCAAGGCACCGTTTCGGCACCGCGTTCGGAATCGTTTTCTCCGAGTGGCACCGAAAACCGCCCGATTTGACATCATCCGAACGCCTCCAGTCCGGAGCGCAATAACCCCTTGCTTTTCTCCAAGTCCTCCTCTGTGACCTCAAGGGAAAAGTCTGTTTCCGGCTCGTCCGGCGCATCTTGCCCGGCGGCAATACTGGCGGAGGCAAGCTCCTCTTGCAATACAGCGCGTATCTGCTCGATCAGCGCGGCGTCCCGATCGCCTTCCATGATCTTTTCATAGATCGCCTGGATAATAAACGAATTGCGCGAGACGTTTTGTGTCTCGCGCAACCCATTCAAATATGCAACGATCATCCGGTCCTTTTCATTCTCCGGATTAAAGCGGATATTGATACGATATTCTTTCATGTCACTTTGCCGCTTCCGCCATCAGCTCATAACCTTTGGCTGCGGCGCAGATATCGCCTTGCCGAACGATCCGCCCCGCTTTTCGCATTGCTTTGGTAATCGTCGCAAAATGCTCGATCAGACACCCGCCGCCTCCGGTCACGATCAGCCGCATGGTATTCTCATCGTATCCGTGTTCCCGCAGTCTTCGGAAAATCCCGTCCGTGTACGCCCTAACGATTGACTTGATCAATTTCAGATCCGATGCGTCTATGTCCGCGTCTCCGGTACGGATCACCTGCTCGATGATCGCGTCCGGGATTTCCCGCTGCGTCTTCTGGAGATACTGCTCCCGCACCATAAGCGTGCATTGATAAGTTCCGTACTTTTCGGTGAACATCTTCCCTGCCTGCGGCTGACCGTTGACGATATACAGCAGATTCATAGTCCCATTGCCGATGTCGCAGATCAGATTGATGCCGTTCATCTTGGAAATCGCAGACGCAACCGCAGCATAGCCCTGCGGATAGACCGCCGCGCCAACAATCCGGATATGATAGTGCTTGCCGTTATAGGTGAATTCGACTTCCGGATTCTTCGTGAGATAAGCGACAAACGCCTCCTTCCCGCCGGATGTCCATGTCAAGGGAAGCCCCGCGGCAATAAACACATCCGCTTCCGTGACCCTCTCCGTGGAAAGCTCTTCTGCGATGGCGGCAAGCGTCAGGATGTAATAATCCTGATCCAAGACTTTATTGCCGAGAAACTCCTTGTGACCCTCGCCGATCAGATAATACTTGTTCTCAAAAACCAAAAGATTCCTGGTAAACAACGGTTCGGAATCGTATGCAAGGATTCCGGTGGGAAAGCAGCGGTTGGCGGTTTTCATGTTGCCGTAGCCGTGGTCGATCCCGATGATGATGGTGTTGTCCTTTGTCCGCTTCATTTGTATACCTCCTATTGTTTTGTGATTTGCCGTCTTACGGCTGAAGCGATTGTGTTCCCTTCCTGCTAGCAGTGCGATACGTTTTTGTGCCGATAAGCACCATCTCCTTTCTGATTTCTTTTCTGAAACCACTCCGTGGTGCCAAAATGGTGGGAGTAGTTACCACAATATTGAATCCGTCAACATAACAGCCGATTGCACGTGCAAAATATGTTTTCAGATTTTTCATGCACAAGTCCTTTTTATTGGATAGATATTGTTTTAGAATAGTATTGACTGGGGTATTGACTGGGAATTGACTGGGATTGATCAGAAAGGATATCGGAAATGCGAAAGTATTGGATTCCGAAAATCTCCGCAATCCATGTGATTACGGCAAGCGAAGTGTATCATGATGGGCGAGAGTATTCGTTCGATTGTAACCGCCCGCAGGATGCATATTATATGGAAATGACACAGCAGGATGAATGTGCGCTATTCGATCAGCTGCAATTTCTGCTCGGTGTTTCCTATACCGAAAACTGTCTTTCAGATGCGATTGTGTTTCTGGACTTTGAAGGCATCTTCAACCGGAAATTGACCGCGAAAGCGATTGAATTGCAGGATGCGGCGCAATGTCTGTTCCGCCCGGAAGGGTTCAGAATGGATCTCGGAAACGGATGGCACCGTTACATTGCCTTTGAGCGTTCTTCAAGCATGAGTAAGGACAGTGTGCTGTCGTTTATCCGCGCTGATCTGTACGAACCATTAAAGGAACGCATACAGCTTGGTATGCACATCGGCAACTGCAAACTTGCCAAACTTTATGCATATAACGGGCTAATGTTCACCAGCGGGATACGCCGTGAGCACCCATCCTTGCTTTCCGATCGGCATATAGTAGTCATTCCGAATCCGACCTATGCTGTTCGGAATGTACAAGCGATCACCGTGAAAGACGACGGTACCGATCTGCCTGTTCGCACCTATTCGCGAATTGAACAGAACATGAACATCGAAGTCAAGGAGTACGACGGCGAAGGGCTGCTGTCGAAAGAGGTTGCAGATTGGCTTGATCCCGTGCATGACCATCACTCGTTTCAGATTCGCCTGCCGTATATCAAGGGTGTTCTGCATGAAGTAGATTTCAAAAAGCTGTTCCGCGAACTGCGCGTGACCGAGATCGTCGATCTGTGGGGCGAACGTCACCCGGTCGATGAAGTGGAGATTATTTTGACTGAGAGCATGTGCAAAGGGCTCGGGTGGATGAAAGAAGCAGGTGTATCGTGGAAGGAATACTTTGTACGCTGCCGTGCCTACCGCCACGCGTTGTATATCTCCGGGCAATACAAAGTAAAGTCCACGCCTACGGTAGAGCTGAACTATCAGTTTTTGAATACGCTCTCGTTAACCGCCGAGGAGTTCCGGCCGCGCGATTTGCCGTTTGGTTGGGTTCACTCCCCTGCCGACGATCCGCGTTCATGGCTGACGAAGCAGACCGAACTCTCCTATTACAATTTGCTTGCCGCTCCTGACGGGCAGCGCGAGTATCTATCCGAAGATGCAGATAATGAATATTTATCGCTTGTGTCACCGCAGCGGCAGCGGGCTATGCTGATTCGTGCAAACCCACGTTTTATGGGAGAACCGATGTTTACCAAGGCGCTTACAGCGCGTGCAGAGCATATTCGGCAGGAATACAGTTTGGGGCATCTGCTTGTCACCGGCGATAACCGCTATCTTTCTGACGATCTGATGCGGCTCCTTGCTGAGATCATAAAAACATCTGCCGGCGAAGGCAAGGCGTATACAGCGCTTTCAAAGGAGTTCCTGTCGGAAAATACAATGTATGCGCCGCTTTCCCACTATTCGGAACAGTCAAAGTTTCTGCTGCTCCGCAGCCCGCATATTGCACGAAACGAGGAGGTAACGGCATTCCCGCTGAAGAAGATCGGGAAATACCGGAAGAAGTATCTTTCGCATCTCGGTGATGTGGTAATGGTCGATTCGCGTTCACTGATCCCGGAGCGGTTGGGCGGTGCGGATTACGACGGGGATTATGTGAAGACGATCGCAGAGCCGATAATCCTAAAGCACATTCCGGACAGCAACGATCTGCCCCTGCTGCATATCCCGGCAGCACAAGGAACGGAAGCGGATGCAAATGACTGGCTGATGCGTTTCTTGACGGTCAAAAATACGTTTTCGCAGCGGATCGGACAGATCAGCAATGCGGCTCTCCGCCGCGGCATCGCCGCGTATAACGAAAACGCAACGTCCGATCAGAAGCAAAAATGCCGCGAAGAGACGGAAACGCTTGCAATCCTGACAGGATTGGAGATCGACTCCGCAAAAACCGGCGTCAAGCCGAATCTAGATGTGTATCTCAACGATCAGAGCCATGTGAAAAGCTTGTTTCTGCAATACAAGGATAAGCTGGAACGCCTTGAAAAACGACACTGGTATGATCCCACGCCGAAAGAAGCGTTGACTGAGTTCTTTTATAAGCCGGAATGGAAACGGGTAACCTCGAATCTTGAACGATTGCCGTACTACGCGTGGATGCTGAAGGAACAGACACCGCCGCATTTTCCGGAACCGGCAACCGATTCCGAATTGTTTTCTTTCGCACGGGAACCGGGCTGGAAAACACAGATTGATCCGAAAGCGATTGTTCGTATGAAGGAAGTGATTGCCGCATACGAAACGGCACAGACGCGCTGTCGCATTCGGTATTACAGTGCAAAGGACTACTCGCATCTATCCGATATACAGAGAATTTTGACCTCCCGTGGGCAGGAAGAGCTGTACGATCCGATCAAGCTATATGAAGCGGTCAACTCATTCAGCAGCGCGCATATCCGTGCCGCATTGGAATTGGTACAATCCCAACAGTGGCAGTTTACGGCAAAAGAGGATCGACCGTTGTTTCTCGAACAGCTCTATCCCCTGCTCGGCGTCGGTGCGAAGCGATATGAGGACTTGTTCTGCGATTTTCGCAACAGCGGCTTCCGCGTCTTGGGCGATGTGCTTGTCGATCTTGTACGACTGCATCGAAGCGAAGAAGCGAGCGATCACCTGATTCGCAAAAAGGATTCCGATCTGCAAAAACGGATGCTGATCGGATGCAAGGATTCCCGCAATCCGCAGGAGCAAATCATTCGGAACTGCCGGGAAGTGATTTCCTCGAAGATGCGGGAATATATGACGGATAACCTCACGTCGGAAGAAGCTGTTATAGCAGCAATCGCGCTCGGAAAGCGAAGGTTTGCCTTGGAGATATATCCCGGCGTGGTGAAATCGCTTTGCTGCACGGAAGAAAAGACGGAAAGGAGGCTGTTTCAAAGATGATGACAGAATGGCAGGAATGTATGCAATATCTGCATTTTCCGGACTATGAATGCGACGATCCGCAGGATCATCGCTATATGAGTGGGTTTCATTTTGGAATGTTCAAAAAGATGATCGGCTTCGGACGCATTCTGACGCTGATTGCGAGGCGATACCTGTTCCATACCGAAACCGGCGAAATCACTTCCGGCGATCCCTATACGCGAATCGAGTATGCACGCCGTGCATTACTTGCATGGTGCAGCTTTTCCACCGCGTCAAAGCGGGAACCGCGCGTTTGTTTTCCCGAATTGCATGATGAGTTTCCGGAGCTTGTTACAAAGTCCGGCAGCGGATGGCTGATTCGGCATTTCCGGCACCTTGTGAAAATGATTCGCAATGATGAGGACGAACTGTTCAGCGAAGAGACGCATACGCTGATTAACGGGCTGTCACGAGGGTTCGGTACGCGTTGGGCACAGAAAGTGCGCCAGTTTCAAGTACCGATCTTTCAGACAAACACAAAGGGCGCGTGGACGCTACGCTTCGATGACATTCTCGCTGCTGCGCTCGATGCCGGACCGTTATCCAATGAGAAGGTCACCCTCCCTTCCGTTCTGATGCAGCGTCTGCAAGAAGAGCATCTTTCCAAGCGGGTGCAGGAAGTAACAGAAGCGGTGCTGTGCTACATCTATGCAAACCGTCAGCCCGACACGGAATGGGTTTTGTTCCAGGTCTGCAACTTTGGTGCACAATGGGGCACGGAATCGTTCGAGAAGAAATGGAAGCCCAAAATCCCAAAGTCCTTTGTTGTCTTTGAACAGTTCAGCGGCTCGCTGATACGGGCAAAGATCGTGGGACGAATTGACGATATGACGTGCAAGCAAGAAGTAAATCCAAAAATATGATTGACAATATACTATATTTAGATTACAATATAATCAGTCCTCAAAGGAGAGATAGAAAATGGATATTGTCGGAGAACGGATTAAGAGCTTACGGGAAGGCGCCGGGCTTTCGCAGGCAAAAGTGGCCACCATACTGAATACGCAACAATCAGCCATCTTCCGCTACGAGAACAATGTATCGGAAATGCCTTATGCAATGCTGCTCCAGTATGCCGATTATTTTGATGTGTCCTTGGATTATCTGTTCGGGCGCACCGATTATCCACAAGGAAAGCTGTATGAATACCATACGCAGACGCAAACGGACAATCCCGAGCTAAAGCAGTTTATTGAAATGTGCTTCGATCCGTCCTCTGCCATGCACGCAAAATTCAAGGATGCTTTACTGTCCTTACTTTCGGGAGGTAAAGAAGGATGAACGGCGTCATCTATGCAAGATACTCCTCCGACAATCAGCGTGAGGAATCCATAGAGGGACAGATTCGTGAATGCTTGGAGTTTGCCGATCGACAGGGTATCAACGTCGTAGCGAATTATATCGACCGCGCGTTTTCTGCAAAAACGGATGACCGTCCCGATTTTCAGCGTATGATTAAGGACAGTGCAAAGCACCTGTTCGACGTGGTCATTGTCTGGAAGCTCGACCGCTTCGCACGCAACCGCTATGATTCCGCTCGCAACAAGGCAATTCTGAAGAAGAATGGTGTTCGTGTCGTTTCGGCGAAGGAGAATATTTCGGATCGCCCGGAAGGCATTTTGCTGGAAGCCATGCTCGAAGGGTATGCTGAGTTTTATTCAGCCGAACTTTCCGAAAAGGTTATTCGCGGCATGACCGAGAATGCGCTGAAATGCAAGTTCAACGGCAGTCAGATTCCCTACGGCTACTATGTTGGCGAAGACCGAAAGTATCATATCGAACCGACCGAAGCGAAGATCGTACAGGAGGTTTACCGGCGTTATGCGGACGGTGAACCGTCCACACGGATCTGCAAGGACTTGAATGCACGCGGTATTCGATCCAAAACCGGCAAAGATTTTACTTCGAGTGTAATCGTATTTATGCTGCACAATCGAAAGTACACCGGCGAGTACCGATTCATGGATATTGTTGTCCCGGACGGTATGCCGCAGATTGTTTCACCGGAATTGTATGATCAAGTACAGAAGCGCTTTGCCCACAGCCGGAAAGCCCCTGCCCGTTTCAAATCGGATGTGGACTATCTGCTGACGACAAAGCTGTACTGTGGAAGATGCGGTGCATTCATGGCAGGTGAAAGCGGCACGAGCGGAACAGGCGAAACCTACCATTATTACAAATGCTCGAACGCAAAGCGCGGAAAAGGCTGCAAAAAGAAAGCTGTCCGGAAGGACGCGATCGAATATGCCGTAGTCAAATATACGGTTGATCACGCACTTTCCGAAGCCGGTATCAACCGCGCAGCAGATATGATCATTGCGGCACAGGAAAAGGGAAATCAACTCCTCCCCGCCCTGCGAAAGCGATTGGAGGAAAATAAGCTCGCAATTTCCAATCTACTGGATGCGGTGCAAAAGGGTTTTTACAATGAAACGGTAAAAGCCAGAATGGATGAACTGGAAGCAGAAAAGGCTGAATTAGAGGCGCAGATCATACAAGAGGAAATGCAGCAGCCAAATCTGACGCGGGATATGGTTGTTCACTGGATGGAGCGGTTCAAACACGGCGACATTCGAAGTGTAAAGTTTCAAAAACAAATCATCGACTATTTTGTAAATGCAGTCTATGTCTATGACGACAGAATCGTGCTGACATATAACTTCAAAGACGATTCCAAGACAATCACTCTGGAAGAAGTAAACAGAATCTTCCAAGAGGAGCTGACAGGTTCGAGTTTAACTTCCTGTGGGGAGCCAAAACATCTGAAAAGTGCCCGAAAAACGGGCACTTTTCTTTTTTCCGTCGTAACAGTGTCGCAACAGACGTTTTTGGGGCCGTTTTACGCCGTTGATACGCCGAACGCTTCGGCAAGTGCGATGCTGCGGACCTGACCTTCCCGATTGCGGATCAGAAGGATCGTTTTCAGATAGTCCTCGGTCGTCTTTTTCATATCCGATCCCCTTTCAGCCGATCAGCATGCAGATCCCGGCCAGCGCCGCCGCAACAACCGGAAAGGCAACGATACGGATGATCTGCCCCTTGCGGTTAAAGCCGAATGAACGGTAGCCCGCACAGCCCTCCGTTTCCGGATAGAAATGCTGAAAGAAATGCGATTTCGTCATCAGCAGCCAGTCGAGGCAGACGATGTCGAACACCTTCCAGAGATACAGCATGATGAGAAACCGCACAAAGAACTGCCAGAACGAGAAGCCGTTTTTGATCCCGTCCCAGCCCCCGTAAACAAACGTGCCGATCGCCAAAATGACGCAAAGGATCGCGAGCTTCCAACCGAGCACATGCTGCCCGGGAAACCGCTGCGGGTGCTCCTTTGCCGCCTCCTGAATATCCTTCGGCGCGGTCGTAAAGAGCTTTTTGTTTTGGATCAAACCGACGGCGGCGCAGAGCGCGCCGAAGATCGACGCGATCAGAATCAGCGAGAGCAACAGTGTCAACAACATAAAACCCTCACTTTTCCGCGAGCACCGTGATCCATGGTTTGTTCGCAAAACGGTCGACCGAAACGTTCGAAAAGCCCGCCGCCTTCAATGCCGACGAAAGCTCTTCGACCGTATGGCATTTCATGCCGTCGATGATCTTCTCGAATTTCAGACCGGTCTTGTCCGTGCCGTCGGATTCGTTGCAGATGAGAAACGTTCCGCCGGGTCTCAGAACGCGGCAGACCTCCGTAAAGCACGCTTCGATCCCCGGCCAGAAATAGACCGTTTCAAACGCGGTCGCAAGGTCGAACGATCCGTCCGCAAACGGGAGCGCACTCACGTCGCCCTGCAGCACGGTGCATCGACCCGCGGCGATCAGGTCCCGGTTATAGTCCTTCGTTTTCTCGACCGACAGCGCCGAATAGTCCACGGCGGTCAGCTTTGCGCTCGGATAGCGTTTCAAGAGCGCGTTTGCGTTCCGCCCGCCGCCGCAGCCGAGTTCCACGATCGCTTCAGGCGCAAGATCCGATAGATGTCCCATGCCCCAATCGGCAAGCTTTGCGTGCCCGCCGTTCATGCCGCCGATCATCAGCTTGCCCAAAAAGCCCTCCGGCTTTCTTGTTTGATTCACATACTTTTTGAACAGTCCCATTTTTACGATCCTTTCTTTTTGTACCCGCAGTCGCAGTACGGTCCGCCGGACGCAAGCGTGTATTCGCGCACAAACTCGTCCGCGCCGCCGAGCTCGCTCATCGTGTAATCGAGGCGGCACATGGCAGGGACATATTCGGAGAGCCCCAGCTCACCCATCAGCATGCAGATGCCGCATTTTATGAATCGCGCTTCGTAGCCCGAACCGTCCGCGTACGGCAGAAGGTCCATGTTCCACGAATACCGGTTCCGATCCGCGGCTTTCAGCGTCGCGGTCCTTTTCATCGATGCGATATCCCGTTCCGTAAACTTTTGCCTGCCGCTGCACCTGCAAAACCATTTCATGGCGCGAATCGTCATGGATTCGCGGTAATAGTCAGTCATTTGTTCCGGCGACGGCCGTTCTTTCATTTGCAGACAGAACGACGCGAACATGGCGCAGTTCACGATATTGACGACGAACCGGTCGCCCCTTTCGAACCGCGGTAAGCCCCTGATGATCTCTTGATACTTCGCTTTCGCGCGCTTTGTGATGTCCGCCGCCGCGCGCCGGTCAAAACCGAGCACGTCGGTCAGGTTCCTTTGAAACGAGCGGCGAAAGAGCATCCACATGCCCGCCGGAAGTCCTGAATATCTCATCGTTCACTCCGTAAAGTCCATCCGGACGATCTGCATCTTCATCCGTCTGTCGCCGATTTTTGCCATCAGCCGGAACAGCCCCGGCACCGACGGATCCTTGAGGTCGTTGTAGCCGAGCATATACCCGCGCGAGGATACCTCCGCATGCTCCATCCACGGCAGGATATCCGTTTCGATGCTGTCCACGCTGAAATACTCGGAGATCGAGGTGATCCCCGCCTCCTTCACCCATGTTTTCAGCATGATCTTCACCGCGCGCCTGTTCGCCGTGTCAAAGACGAGCCGCCCGCCGGGGAAACGCTTTGCCATTGCGTTCAGAAGCCTTCTGATCTGCTCCGTTTTGAAATAATAGAACACGCCCGCGGCAAGAAAGCACACGCCGTTGCTTGCGTCGATCTGATCAAACCATGCAAGATCGTTGAGGTCCGCCGCGACGTTTCGGACGCGCTCGCTCTCCGGCAAGAGCGTATTGCGCACCGCGATCACGTCGGGCAGATCGAGGTTGAAGATTTTGCACGTGCCGTTGTCGCATTTTTCCGCGGTCTGATCGAGCCCGCATCCGAGGTTGACAAGCGCGGCGAATGGGTGCGCAGCGAGATAATCCTTTGCCTCGATCATCAGATCGGTTTCGCGCATGGCGACCTCGAGCGCGCCGAAGCGGTACGCCGTGCTCTTTGCACGCTTTTCGAGCGCCGAAAAATCGTAGTCGATCCTTTCGATCAGCTCGACCGCCTTGTCATCCCGGAACAGATTCGGAAACTGCTCCGTGCAGAGCTTGCGCCCGTAGAGCGGGATCACCAGCGTTTCCTGTACGGTGTTTTTCTCAATGTGCGTCTTCATGGCTTATTTCTTTCCGACGAGCAGCGCGGACCCTTTCAGCTCCATCAATACCGCTTCTCCTTTGCGGATAAACGTCCCGTCGTCCGTGGGGATCAGGCGGACGTCTTCATAGCCCATCCGCTTGAGTTTTGCGACAAACGCCTGCATATCGCCGTATCTGGATTTTGAGAAGATGTCGTGGATCGCGAACGTACCGCCCTTTTTCAGCGTGCGCAGCGTTTCCAGGAGGAGCGCCTGCCGGTCGCCGGGGATGTTGTGATAGACGTAATTGCTCGTGACCGCGTCGAAGGTCCCGTCCTGAAAATCGAGCTTCGTTGCGTCGCCGCGCCGGAACGTGACGTTCTTGACGCCCTCCGCCCACGCATTGTTCTCACACAGCGGCTTGTTGTACGAGGCGTACTCCTTGCCCCAGCGGTCGATCCCGACGAACGACGCGTTCGGATTGCGCTTTGCGCAGGCAATGGTCAGCGCGCCGCTGCCGCAGCCGACGTCCAGACCCGTCGCGCCGTCCGGCAGCTTTACATGCTCCGCAATGCCCTCGATGATTTGCTTCGACATCTGCCGCTTGCCGTTGTAGGAAAACGCGCAATACAGCAGAAGCATCCAGACGGTCACGCAAAGCACGATGAGCGTCAGCGCAAGGAACACGATAAACAGCACGGTCTTTGCCGTGCCCGAAACGAGTCCCGTGAGCCCGAATACGATCCACAGGATCAGAAACAGCGCGGTCGCAGCAGCCGCGGTTAGGATCATGCCCTTCGGCATCCAGTTCTTATAATCCGGTTTCATTTCATTCCTACCTTTCCGAGCGGGCGCGTCCTTGCGCCTTCCTCTGTGTCGTCGTCCTCCACGTAGCCGTCGTACGGCGCCGAGGGATCGACGTATTTCTTTGCAAACGGCTTGCACAGCTCGTCCCGATGCAGAAACGCAAAGTCGAGATCGTTCGTCCAGCCGGTGTGCCCGGTGATGATCTTCAGCGGCCTGTTCCTTGCGCGGAGGTTCTTTTCGAGCGCTTCGAGCGATTTGACCGCAAGCTTGTTGTCCTCCGCGAGCGTCGAAAGGAAACTGTAGCCGCCGTCCGCGCCGAACCAGATCGAAATACCCGCGCGCACCGTTTATGAGAAGGATCATGACCCCGGGCGCGATCAGCATCCATGCAAGAAGCAGCGCATAGGCGAACGCACGTCGTTTTTTGATCTCCTCTTTTTTGATCAGACCAAGCGTGACAACGCGGTCCTGCACGACCTTCGGGTAAAAGAAGATGCCGCCGAGCGGTCCTTTTCGATACACAAGGATCCCCATGTAAAGGGTATACAGGATCCACAGAATCAGGATCTCGCTCCCCAGGTTCAGAATCAGCATCGGTTATCTCCCGAACAGACTGCGCTTTACATACGGCTCGACCGAAGCCGAAACGAACGTGTAACCGGTTTCTTCAATCGCCTGCCGGAGCCTTTCGCGATCGATATCGTCCTCCGTGAGGAACGTCGCCTCGCCGTGCTTTCTCGACGCGCTCACCTTTTTCGCGTCGGGAAACGCCTTGCGGACCGTGTCCGCGATATGCGCCTCGCACATGCCGCACATCATACCTTCGATTTTTGCCGTAACCTTGTACATATTGTCCTCCTGTGAAATAACTATCCGAGCGCCACGTCCAGCGCCATCATCAGTGTAAAACCGAGCGCGAACAGCACGACGCCGATGTTGGAATGTTCGCCTGCCGACATCTCGGGGATCAGTTCTTCCACGACCACGTAGAGCATGGCGCCTGCCGCAAACGACAGCAGATACGGCATTGCCGGAACGAACAGGCTTGCAAACAGCACGGTCAGAAGCGCGCCGATCGGCTCCACCGCGCCGGACAGCGCGCCGTCCCAAAACGCGCGGCATTTGGTCTTTCCCTCCGCATGCAGCGGCATGGAGATGATCGCGCCTTCCGGAAAGTTCTGGATCGCAATGCCGATCGCAAGCGCGAGCGCGCCGCCGATCGTGATCTCGCCCGAACCGCTGATGAGCCCCGCATAGACCACGCCGACCGCCATGCCCTCCGGGATGTTGTGCAGCGTGACCGCAAGCACCATCATGGTCGTCCGCTTCAGGCGGCTTTTCGGGCCTTCCGCCTGTCCGATGCTGCGGTGCAGATGCGGAATGACGTGATCGAGCAGCAGCAGAAACAACACGCCGAGCCAGAAGCCGATCACCGCGGGCACAAACGCCCATTTTCCTTTTCCCACGCTCTGCTGCATGGCGGGGATCAGCAGACTCCAGATCGATGCCGCGACCATGACCCCGCCCGCAAAGCCGGTCAGCGCGCGCTGTACGCCGCGGCTCAGCTCCTTTTTCATAAAGAATACGCACGCCGAACCGAGCACCGTCCCGAGAAACGGGATCAGCAGTCCTTCCGAAACCCTCAGCCACATACGCTTCTCCTCACTTGACGCAGCAGAACACACCCTCGGCCCGGACCGGAGAAACGCGCGCCTCGGCATACAGTTCCTTTAACCGCTTTTCGAGCGATTCCCTTGTCTCAAACGGCGGCGTGAAAAAGCCCTTCGGAACATACATGTGCTTCACAAACCAATCGGTCCTTTTGAACTCCCCCGCAATATAGAAGCAGCCGCAGAAGATCCCGCCTTTCTTCAATACACGGCAGGTTTCTTTGAACGCGGCGTCCTTGTCGGGAAACGCGTGAAAGCCGTTCAGCGAAAGCACGACGTCAAAGCTCTCGTCTTTAAACGGCAGCGCGCCGACGTCGCCCCGCACAAACGATACGTTCCGGACCGCAAGCGCCTCCGCCCGCCGTTCGGCGTTCTGCATCATCTCCGCGGAATAATCGAGACAGATGATCTGCGCTTCCGGCAGATTCCGATAGACGGGCACGGTCAGCACGCCGGTCCCGACCGGGACTTCCAGAAGCGTCCCCGAAAAATCCTCCGGGATCGGCGCAAGCGCGTCGTTGATCCACTTTGCCGCAAGAAAGGCGTCCAATCCCCAGACGAGGCTGTTCATCAGCTTGCCGATCGGCGTGGACCGCGTGATGATCCCGTCGTACAGATTGGCGAACCCGCCGCCGAGCGCTTTGTACGACGCTTTGATCTCCTCGTGTCTGTTCATCGTTCCCTCCCCGATCCTGTATGCTCTTTCACGGTCAGCCGTTCGATCGGCGTGCCGTTTTTCCAATGCTGACGATAGATCCTGCTGCATTTTCTGAACAGGCGAAACGTCTTCTGCGCCGCTGCTTCGTCTCCGTAGACCTTCCAGCAGCCGACGCACTTCACGTCGCATTCCCGATGCTCGAGAAACCCGCGTACGTCCTCCGGCGGATAGCCGAGGAAAAGCCCGATCTCGTGCGGGAAGTCTCCGCTGCTTTGAATCCGCTTTGCAAGGCAGCTGATACATCGCGCGGGCGAACCCTCGCAATACCCGCAGTCCGACAGGATCTCGCATGCCGCGCCGTCGGAAAGATCGCGGGAAAGCCGAGAAGGACGGTACAGATACAAAAGCGCCTTGTTATTCTTAAAGGAAAGCGGAACGACCCTGAGCCCCTTTTCGGAAAACCGTCGGTTCCATTCCCGCAGCGAAGCGCGCATTGCTTCCGTGCTCTCGTATTCGCAGCGAAACAGGCTGCCCGTTTTGATTCCCGCCAGCGTCGGCGCGCCGTGCAGGATGACCGCTTCCTCCGACATTTGTTTCTCCTTTCGGTTAGCATTTGCTAACCTGTTCCCAGAAAAAAGATGCTTTTTTGCAAAAGCATTCCCGTTTCGTTGGTTAGCATTTGCTAACCTGCTATTATCATATCACATTATTTCAGGTTGTCAAGAGGGTATCGACCGATCCCCCGGCGTCACGCTTCGGCGAAGGATCGGTGTCTTTGGCGCTTCTTCAACATGAAAAGGGGCGTACCGATTTCCGATACGCCCCGCTTTGCGTCCGTGTTATTCCACGCCGAGGACCTTATAGTCCTGCGCTTCCACTGCGGCGGTCAGGACCTCGTCCGCAACGGGCGCGTTCAGGGTCACGACCGCGGTGCCGAGCGCATGATCCGCAACCGCGCTCTCCACGCCGGGGATCGCCTCAAGCGCTTTTTTCACGCGCGCTTCGCAGTGCGGGCACATCATGCCTTCTACCTTCAGGGTCTTTGTCATCGTCTGTTCCTCCTTTTTGATTTCGGTATCTGTTACGGATCCCAGCGCTTCCGCGGAGATCGGTTTTTTGGGTTTATCGCGCTTGGCGTCGTGCGGATGAACAAGATTCAGCCGCAGCGCGTTCATGCAGACGAAAAAGCTCGAAAGCGCCATCGCCGCCGCGCCGTACATCGGCTTCATTTCGATCCCGTAAAGCCCCATGGCAAGCGGGATGCAGATCACGTTGTAGAAGAACGCCCAGAACAGGTTTTCGTGGATGTTCCGGATCGTGGCGCGGCTTAAGCGGATCGCCGCCGTCACGTCGGTCAAGCGGCTTTTCATCACCACGACGTCCGCCGCGTCGATCGCGACGTCCGTGCCCGCGCCGATCGCGACGCCGTTGTCCGCCGCCGTAAGCGCCGGCGCGTCGTTGATGCCGTCGCCGACCATCGCGACCTTGCCGAGCGTTTTGAGCTTCTCGACGATCTTCGCCTTGCCGTCCGGCAGCACGCCCGCAACGACCCGATCCACGCCCGCCTGCTTCGCGATCGCCTTTGCCGTGCGCTCGTTGTCGCCGGTCAGCAGCACGGTCTGAACGCCCATGCGGCGAAGCTCTCCGATCGCCTGCGCGGAATCCGGCTTGATCGGATCCGCGACCGCGATCAAACCGATCGGCGCGCCGTCAAAGGCGAACAGCAGCGGCGTCTTGCCCTGTTCGGCAAGCGCGTTCGCCTGCGCTTCCGCGGCTTTGTCGACAAGACCCATGGACCGCAGATATTTGAGGCTGCCGCCCACAAGCGCTTTGCCGTTCAGCGTCGCCCTCAATCCGTTGCCCGGCAGCGCTTCAAAGTCCGTGACCTCGGAAAGCGCAAGCCCATCCGCGGCGGCGGTCACCGCCTTGGAAAGCGGATGCTCGCTGTTTTTCTCAAGCGACGCCGCAAGCTGCAGAAGCGCGTCCTTCTCCATGCCGAGCGGCAGAATGTCGGTAACCTTCGGTTCGCCCTCGGTGACGGTACCGGTCTTGTCCAGCGCGACGATCTGCGTCCGTCCCGTGCCCTCCAGTGCCGCCGCCGTCTTAAAGAGGACGCCGGTTTTTGCGCCGACCCCGCTGCCGACCATGATCGCGACCGGCGTAGCAAGCCCGAGCGCGCACGGGCAGCTGATGACCAGTACGGAGATGCCGCGCGCAATCGCAAACGAGAACGCCCGCCCCGCGATCAGCCAACCGATCATCGTGAGAAGCGCGATGCCGATCACCGTCGGCACGAACACGCCGGAGACCTTATCCGCAATGCGGGCAAGCGGCGCTTTCGTCGCCGCCGCGTCGGAAACGGTGCGGATGATCTGCGCCAGCGTCGTGTCCTCGCCGACGCGCGTTGCGCGGCATTCGATATAGCCGTGCTGATTCATCGTAGCGGCGGAAACCGCGTCGCCCGCGGTCTTGTCGACCGGAATGCTCTCGCCGGTCAGTGCGGATTCGTTGACCGACGTCGCACCCTTTTCGATCACGCCGTCCACCGGGATCTGCTCGCCCGGACGGACGACGAAGACGTCGCCTTTCTGCACGTCCTCGACGCCGACCTCGATCTCCTTGCCGTCCCGTTTCAGCACCGCGGTTTTCGGCGCAAGCTTCATCAGGCTCTTCAGCGCGTCCGTCGTGCGACCCTTGGACTTGGCCTCGAGCATCTTGCCGACCGTGATCAGCGTCGGGATCATCGCCGCCGATTCGAAGTACAGATTCATGCCGTACTTTTCCACGACGTCCGCCTGCCCCTCGCCCTGCGCAAGGATCATCAGAAACAGCGACGCCAGCGAATAGCCGAACGACGCGGTCGAGCCCAGCGCGACGAGCGTGTCCATATTGGGCGCGCCGTGGATCAGTGAGGTAAAGCCGGAAGTGAAGAACTTCCCGTTGATTACCATAACGGTCACGGCAAGCAGCAGCTCAAAAAGCCCCAGAAAGACGTGGTTGTCAAACGCCTTCGGCGCAGGCCAATGCCACATCATGTGCCCCATGGAAAAATACATGAGGATGAGCAGGATCGGCACCGAGAACAGCAGGCGCTTTTTGAGCTTCGGCGTTTCGCGGTCCTTCAGCGCCTCTGCGTCCGCCCACGAGGGCGAGCTCCCGGACTTCTTTTCCGCGCCCTTTTCCGACGCGCCGTATCCGGCTTTTTCGACGGCGGAAATGATCGCCTCCGGCGAAGCGGTCCCCTCGACGCCCATGGAATTGGTCAGAAGGCTGACCGAACAGGACGTTACGCCCGGAACGCCGGACACCGCCTTTTCGACCCGCGCAGAGCACGCCGCGCAGCTCATGCCGGTCACGTTGTATTGCTTCATATCCGTCCTCCGTTCACTTCATCATCTTTTTCAGCGTTTCCATCAGCTCGTCCACCGCATCGTCGCGTCCTTGGCGGATGTCCTCGGTCACGCAGGTGTGCAGATGATTTGCAAGCAGCGTCCGACTGAAGCTGTTCAGCGCCGAATTGACCGCGGACGTCTGCACGAGGATATCCGGGCAGTACGCATCCTCCTCGAGCATGCGTTCCAAGCCCCGCACCTGTCCCTCGATGCGCTTCAGCCGATTCATCAGATCGCGCTTTTCCTGTTCGCCGCGGATCTTTTTCCGCTTCCCTTCCGTCATACAGCAGTTTTCCATAAAAATCTCCTTCTGATACCCCGTCCGGGTATTTCGACGCCTTCATCATATACCCCCTACGGGTATTTGTCAAGCACAAAATAAAAAAGACGCCGGAGTTCGGCGCCGGTGCCTTCGGTATGCTCACACAACGGGATGCGTTTTGAGGTGTTCCTTGATCGCTGCAAAGGACGTGTCGCTGATGTAGTGCTCCATCTTGCAGGCGTCCTTCGTCGCGGTCTTTTCGTCCACGCCGAGGCGCATCAAAATCTCGGACAGGATCCTGTGCCGCTCATAGATGCGCTCCGCCGCCGCCCTGCCGGAATCGGTCAGGGTGATGTGTCCGAGCGTGTCGATCTCAATATAGCCGTTGCTTTTCAGAATGCCCATCGCGCGCGAAACCGACGGTTTGGAAAATGACATCTCCTCCGCCACGTCGATCGAACGTACGGCTTTTTTCTTTTGCGACAGCACCAGGATCGTCTCAAGATACATTTCTCCGGATTCCAGCAGCGACATAACGGTTCCCTCTTTCGTTTGCTTTGCAGTCATTATACCGAATGCGGCGCAAAAATGCAAGCGGATCGTATATTGTGAGACGTTTTGAAAAATGGTGCTTGACAAATTAGCGTATGCTAACTATAATGATTGTCGGTTAGAGAATGCTAACCAATTCTTTTCGCTTAACAGTTAGCATTAGCTAACAAGCAGGGAGGAATGCAATGATGCCTTTGGTATTTGCAGACGACGGCGAGGTCAACGTGATCCGCGCCATCAAGGGAACGGACGAGATCCGGCACCATCTCAGCAATCTCGGCTTTGTGGTCGGCGGAACGGTACAGATTATTTCCCGGATGGGCGGCAACGTGATCGTCAACGTCAAGGAAAGCCGCATTGCCATCGACGAAAAGATGGCGCAGAAGATCATGATATAGGGAGGGCAAACAGCAATGAAAACGTTAAAAGACGCAAAGATCGGCGAAACGGTCAAGGTCAAAAAGCTTACGGGCGAGGGTGCGGTGAAGCGCCGCATCATGGACATGGGCATTACGAAAGGGATCGAGGTCTACGTCCGCAAGGTCGCGCCGCTGGGCGATCCGGTCGAGGTCACGGTGCGCGGCTATGAGCTTTCGCTTCGCAAGGCCGACGCGGAAATGATTTTAGTCGAAGAAGAATAATCGGAACCGAAAGGCGAACGCCTTATTTTTGTAAAGCATAGGTTAGCGTACGCTAACGATAGAGGAGGTATTATGAGTATTCGCATTGCCCTCGCGGGCAACCCGAACAGCGGCAAAACGACCCTGTTCAACGCGCTGACCGGCTCGAACCAGTTCGTAGGCAACTGGCCGGGCGTCACGGTCGAAAAGAAGGAAGGCAAGCTGAAAGGCCACAGCGACGTGATCGTCACCGACCTTCCCGGCATCTATTCCCTGTCCCCCTACACGCTGGAGGAGGTCGTTGCCAGAAACTATCTGATCAACGAACGTCCGGACGCGATCCTGAACATCGTGGACGGTTCGAACCTCGAGCGCAACCTCTACCTCACCACGCAGCTCGTCGAGCTCGGCATTCCGGTAGTCGTGGCGATCAACATGATCGACGTCGTGAAAAAGAACGGCGACAAGATCGACACGAAGCGCCTCTCCGAGCAGATCGGTTGCAAGATCGTTGAGATCTCCGCGCTGAAAGGCACGGGCATCACCGAGGCCGCCGAAGAAGCGATCAAGGCGGCGCAGGGCACGAAGACCGTTCCGCAGCATTCGTTCTCCGGTCCGGTCGAGCACGCGCTTGCGCATATCGAAGAGGCGGTCGTGCACAGCATGCCCGAGGAGCAGCAGCGTTGGTACGCGATCAAGGTCTTTGAGCGCGACAGCAAGGTCATGGAAAGCCTCAACATCTCCGAAGTGACGAAAGCGCACATCGAGCAGGACATCGCGGCCGCCGAGAAGGAGCTGGACGACGACGCGGAGAGCATCATCACCAACGAGCGCTACGTCTGGATCGGCACGGTCATCAAGACCAGCTATAAGAAGAAGGGCGCGGGCAGGCTTTCGACCTCCGACAAGATCGACCGCGTCGTCACGAACCGCTGGCTGGGCCTTCCGATCTTCGGCGTCGTGATGTTCCTCGTCTACTGGATCGCGATGGTCGCCGTCGGCGCCCCCGCGACCAACTGGGCGAACGACGGTCTGTTCGGCGACGGGTATCACCTCGTCGGCATTGGCGACAAAGCGGCAGAAGAAGCCGCGGACGACTTTGCTGCAGCCTCCAACGCGCTTGCCGCGTACGGCTTCGAGTATGACGTCGAGGACGAGACGTTCGACGGCGAAGCGCTGATCGAAGAGCTCAAGGCGTTCACGACCGACGAAAAGACGGCGGTGACGCAGATCGAAGACGAAGAGACCCTTGCAACGTCCGACATTACGGTATACTTTGACGAGGTCCCCGAGGACGCGGACGAGGACGTCAACGCGATGTCCTTCAAGGATGCGATCGGCTACTTTGAGGAAAAGGGCTTTGAGGAGCCCGATCCCGCCGATTACGGCGTTTGGGTGCCCGGCATCCCGGCGCTGCTCGACAAGCTGCTTTTAGACGGCGAGGGCAATCCGAAGGTCCCCGAATGGCTGTACGGGCTCATCATGGACGGTATCGTCGCAGGCGTCGGTGCGGTGCTCGGCTTCGTGCCGCAGATGCTGGTCCTGTTCCTGATGCTCGCATTCCTCGAAGCGTGCGGCTACATGGCGCGTATCGCGTTCGTGCTTGACCGTATCTTCCGTCGGTTCGGTCTTTCCGGCAAGTCCTTTATCCCGATGCTGATCGGCTCCGGCTGCGGCATCCCGGGCATCATGGCATCGCGTACCATTGAAAACGAGCGCGACCGCCGTATGACGATCATGACGACCACGTTTATCCCCTGCGGCGCGAAGCTGCCGTTCATCGCCATGATCGCGGGCGCGATCTTCGGCGGTTCGCCGTGGATCTCGGTCTCCGCGTACTTCATCGGCGCGGCGGCGATCATCGTCTCCGGCATCATGCTGAAGAAGACGAAGATGTTTGCGGGCGATCCCGCGCCGTTCGTCATGGAGCTGCCCGCCTACCACTGGCCGACCGTCGGCAATGTGCTCCGCTCGATGTGGGAGCGCGGCTGGTCCTTCATCAAGAAGGCAGGTACGATCATCCTGCTCTCCACGATCGTGGTCTGGTTCCTCTCCCGTTTCGGCGTGGTCGACGGCGCGTTCCGCATGCTTGCGGAGGATGAGATCAGCCTGTCGCTGCTCGGCGTCGCCGGTCATTATGTCGAATGGCTGTTCACACCGCTCGGCTGGGGTGAATGGCGCGCAGTCGTGGCTTCCGTCACGGGTCTCATCGCAAAGGAGAACATCGTCGGCACGATGGGCGTCCTCTACGGCGGCGGCGAGCTGACCGTCTATCAGGCGCTCAGCCAGGCGTTCACCGGCGTTTCCGGCTTCTCGTTCCTCGTGTTCAACCTGCTGTGCGCACCGTGCTTTGCGGCGATCGGCGCGATCCGCCGCGAGATGAACAGCGCAAAGTGGACCTGGTTTGCGATCGGCTATCAATGCCTGTTCGCCTATGCGATCGCGCTGATGATCTATCAGTTCGGCTGCATCTTCACCGGCGGCGTGAACGTGATCGGTCTCATTGCCGCGATCCTCGTGCTCGGACTGTTCGTCTACATGCTGTTCATTAAGAAATACAAGGAAGCGACGACGCTAACCCAAAAGGTCCGCATCAAGTAAACGAACGCCGCCGCTCCGATCCGCGGGGCGGCGGCAATTTTCTACCGAAGGGAGTGCGCGATATGTTTGACTGGATCAAAGAAAATCTTCTGACGATCGGGATCCTTCTTGTGCTTGCGGCTGCAATTTTTGCCATTGTTTTCTCGCTGGTCCGCGACAAAAAGAAGGGTCGATCCTCCTGTGGAGGCGGCTGCGCGCACTGTCCGATGGCGGGAAAATGCCATTCGCATGCTGCGGCGGAAAAGAAATGATCCGGACCGACAGGACGTAACAACACGGAACAAGGACTGTCGGAAGCAGTTTGTAAAGAGGGTATTACCGAAACGGCACGCATCTCTTCCCGAGGTGCGCGCCGTTTGTCATGCAGTTTTCTTTCTCCTCTCCTATCCCGTTCCGTACCCGGATCACCTGCATCTGCAGGCTGCGAAGCGTCTGTGTCCCGTATTCGCGCCGTTACGGCTTGCGGTAAAATGTGTAATGATAAGCCTTCCGGAAGCCGAGCTTTTCATAGAACGGCAGATCGGAGATGACGAAAGCCTCTCGCGCGCCGAGGGAACGCGCGCGGTTCTGCGCTTCGTAAATCAGCGCTTTCGCAAGCCCTTTTCCGCGATGCTTCGGGACCGTGCAGACCGGCTCGACGTACGCGTAATCCGTACCGTCGTGCAGCCACAGGCAGCAGCAGGCTGCAAGGGCGCCGTCGGCGTCGACAGCGGCCGGGCCGAGCTCCCTTCTGAAATGCTTCCGGAGCCGCGGAACGATCTCCTCCTCCCGCTTGAATTCCGCGCGGTCTTCTCCGTGATCGAAGCCCTGCCAGAACAGCCATTGCAGCGCCTCCGCCTGCTCGACGGGATCCGGATGCGTAAGTCTGAATCCGTCCGGCAGCACGGCCGGAAACGTGTGATCGAGGTCGATCCGCATGACCGTCTCGCTCTGTTCGATCGGCAGGAAGCCCTCGGCCTTCGCCGCTTCGATCTCCGCGGTATTGCCGTCTGAGATCGCGATCGCAAGGCCCGTCTCGTCCTTCAGCGCGCCGTAGGCGTATTGGAGGACCTCCGGATAAAGACCGGCGTATTCCGGCAGGACGCCGCAAAACGCCTCGCCGAAATACTGGTCGTAGATCGCCGCGCCGACGACCCTGCCGCCGTCGAACCACAGCCCGATCGCGTCCGTTTTGCTCTTATCAAACGCGGGATGCTCGTACATCCATTCAAACCGCGCCCAGTTCCAGTGGATATGCGTTTGGTCCGCGCGGTTCAGCGCGATCAGAAAATCGCAGACCGCCTGATAGTCCGCGTCCGTAAACTGTCGAAACTCCATTCTGCTCCTTTACACGCGCACCTTGCGGAACCAATCGTCTAAAAACCCCATCTGCTCCTCCGTGTGGAACCAATGCTCGCCGCCCGGCATCACCGTAAGGCTTGCGTCATGCGTCTCTGCAAAGTCCTCGATCGTTTCCCGCGGCGTCAGGTTGTCATGCTCCGCGTACAGGATCGCGGTCGGCACGTTCCATTCGACAGGATGCTCCCGGATATAGCTGAGATATTCCCACGAAAGCTCCGGGCCGGATCCCGTTCGGATCGTGCCCTTCTCGCGAAGCTCCGCCTCCGTTACGCCCTCCTGCGCCATCAGCGCAAGAATGATCGGTTCCATGTCCGTGACCGGCGAAATGAAGTACGCCTTTTTGAGCAATCCGTCGACGCTCGCGTGCATGGCGAGGAACGCGCCGAGGCTGTACCCGATAAGACTGACGCTCCGGTATTCCCCGAACAGCTCCAGCACCGCTTCGAAGATCTCCTGCCCCGCGCTCCACGGTTCGATCCCGTGATAATCGAGCCCGATCACTTCGCAGTCCGGAAACAGCTTTTGATAGTGCTCCGCCTCCGCCGCGCTGCCGCCCAGCCCATGCAGAAACAGCACCGCGTCCTTTTGCTTGTTCGGGCGATCGTCCAGCACGAGCCGCATGTCAACAAGCGCCTGCCAGCCGTCGGTCCGCGACCGGAATCCGAGCGGATTCCGCCCGTATTCGGTAAATCCCATGCGCTCATAGAGCGCGATCGCGCGCGCGTTGTCGGCGACGACCGAAAGCTCAAGCTGCGCGTAGCCCGCCGCCTTCGCGCATTCAATGCACGCCTCGATGAGCGCGCGCCCGATCCCGAGCCCCCAGTACGCCTTGTCGATGCTGATGCCGAACTCGGCGCGGTGGCGCGTCTTTTCCCGCGGACGGACGCAGCTGATCCCCGCAAGCCCGACCGCCTTTCCTTCGATCTCGGCAAGGATTTCGATCGCATTGTCGCTGTCCGTCTGCTTCTGCAGAAAGTCCGCTTCGCCCTCCGGGGTGAGCGTGCTCTCTTCCGGATAGGACCCAAGAAAGTCTGTCTCAAAGTGCGTAAGGTTGAATACGTCCAGCACGGCTTGTACGTCCGCCGCCGTGCCGTTGCGCAGCACGCATTCCCTGCCGTCCTTCAGCTTCACCGTTCTCTGATACTGCATGGCGTTCGCCTCCTTTTACCATATCATAGCAGAAGCGCGGGACAAACGCAATGCCCCGCGCTTTCATAAGAATCAACGCCGCTTATTTCCCGCTCGCGATGCCTATTTTGACGTCGCCCGTGGAGGTCTTGACCTCGCACTTGCCGCCTGCGGCGCTTGCCGGAACATCCACATCGCCCGTGGTGGTCTTGACCGTGAAGATCTTCGCCGTGCGCAGCGTCCCCGTGACGTCGCCGGTGCTCGTGACGACCCGGATCTCCGCCGCGTCGCTGTTGACAAAGTTCACGTCGCCCGTGCTCCGCTCGATCGCCATCGTTCCCGACGCCGCGACGTTCTGAAGCTGAACGGTTCCCGTGCTGCCCTCGGACTTCAGATTGCCGCAGGTCAGGCCGTTGACGGTCAGCTTGCCGGTGCTCACCTTCGCGTACACGTCGCCTTTGCAGGAGACGTTTGCCATCCGGATATGCCCGGTCGTCACGCTGCACTCGATCGCACCTGCCGAAACGCCTTCAAGGGCAATGTCGCCGGTGCCCGTCTTGATCGCGACGCTGTCCGTCACGGACGAACGGCAGCAGACGTCCGCGGTCGACGCGGTGATCTCAACGCGGTCAAAGGTCAGCCATTCCGGCACGTCGACGTCGCCGGTGCGCGTGTCGAGGATCAGCGCGCGATACGCGTCCTCCGGCAGAGAAACGGTCATCTTGCGCTCCTCAAAGGACAGGTCCATAAATCCCGTCCAGTCCGGCTGATCCTTCGTTTCGATCTTCAGCGTTCCGTCCTCCACCGCGACCGTATGCGAGGTCTTCTTCGGCTCGTGACACACGACGCTGCAGGTCCCGTCCTCGGCGCGGACGAAGACGATATTCGCCGTATGCTCATTGATCCGGATGCTGTCGAATCGTTCCGTCACCGCGTAGATATTTGTTTCAAACTTGACGGTGCCGAAGTTTTTGGTCCGGAATCCGGCGGCTGCCAACGCGCCGACGGAGATCAGGATCCCCGCTGCGAGCAGAATTGCTGCGATAATCAACGCTTTTTTCATTTTGCGCTCTCCTTTCTCATGAACAGGTTTTTAATGCCGAGAACGATCTTCTTTGCGAGCTTCACGACGCCCTTGCTTGCCGCGATGCAGCCGAACAGCAGGAAGATCGCAAGTCCCGCAAGGATGAGCCCCGCGCCGAATGCGGCAAGACCCGTCGGCGTATGCCCGTTTGCGAAATAGATGACGGCCGAAACCAGAGAAGCCAGCGCGCACGTCCAGAACGAGACCTCGATCGCCCACAGCACGATCACCAGCGCCCACAGCACGATGTACAGCGCGAACACGATCACCGCCGCCGCAACGAGCAGCGGGAACCACAGCGGGAAACCGAGTATGAGAAGGACGATCTCCCCCGCGCGCATTTTGCGCTTCGGCCGGATCTTTTCCTTAACGATCTTCGCAAGCGGCGTTTCCGCCACGATCTGCTGCACGACGTCGTTGACCGGACCGATCGCATTGACGGCTTCTTCCTCCGAAAGCCCTTCCTCCATCCGGTCGTCGATCATCTCGCCGTAAAACGTGATCCGTTCCTCGATATCGTTCTGCGGAAGACCTGTTAAGCCCTGCCGCAGCGCGTTCAGAAATTCCTGTTTAAGCATACTCTTCCTCCCCCTTGGTCACAAACCGATAGATGGAAATGACTTCCTTCCATTCTCTTTTGAATTCCTCGATCCGCCGATGTCCCGCGTCGGTGATACGGTAATACTTCCGAAGCCTGCCGTCGTGCTCCGCGGTCCGTACCGTCAGCATAGACGCCGCTTCGAGCCTTTTTAAGATCGTGTACAGCGTCGATTCCGAGAGCTCGACATACGGCTTCAGGTCCTTGATGATCTTATAGCCGTAGGAATCCTCGTCCTTGATCGCCGCCAGCACGCACACGTCCAGCATTCCTCGCTTCAACTGGATATCCATCGAATACCTCCTTTCGTGCAATACTCCTCTTTGCGTAATACATCGTAACACGAGGTATTCCATTTGTCAACCCCTTTTTTCCAAGAAACGAAAAAAGCTCCGAAGAGCGATTCTAAAGAGGGTGGCTTCAAACCTTGCCGAAGAAAAACGAGCCGGAATTTGTCGTTAAGCTGTTCTTCCCGCCTGAACGAGCCATCCTTCATGAACAGCCGCGACGGTTGCAACTGTGCAGACGAATGCCGCACTGTATTTGAAATTGATGAATGTCAGCGTCAGCGGAAAAACGAACAGCAGCCCTCCGGTCACCTTGTTGAATGCGGAATGCACCGAGGTCAGCTTTTTCTGTCGGATATACCCTGCTGCGAGATTCCCCACCTTGATCACGGCAATGACGGCGATCCAAATAGAGAGCCAGACCGGAACATCCAGCACCGGCAGCAGCTTAATGAGGCATACCGCAATGAATACAAAATCCGCAGCCGTGTCCAGTCTTGCGCCGAATTCGCTGACCGTACCGGTTTTCCTTGCCACCGCGCCGTCGATCATATCCGTGATCCCTGCAGTGAGATAGAGCACAAGAAAGACCGGAGACAATGCCGGACAAAACAGCAAAGCGATGCTGAGCACGATTCTGATTCCGGTGACAGCATTTGCCATTTTACATCGGCGTCCCCACTTCGATCAGATTGCCGTCCGGATCGTAGAAGCGGATCACCTTCTGTCCCCAGCTGTGCGTCATGAGCCTATTGACGTATTTTACTTCCGGGTAATACCTTTCAAGCTTTTCGATGAATCCTTCTATGTCAGGCTCCTCAAAATAAAGCTCGCAGGCATTGTTCTCCGGAATGATCTCTCTTCCGAGGAATTCTTTCCAGTATTGTTCTTCCTGCAGGACCAAGCCTTCCGTCAGGATCATATTTCCGTCATTGTCAAGGATCATCTCAAGACCGAACAGATCCCGGTAGAACCGTCTGGATCGCTCGATATCCTTCACGACGATCAATACGTTCTTCAGTTTCATTGTTTTCCCTTTCTGTAAACCGAATATCACCGATCATACCGAAAAGCCGGAAGACGTCAGTATCGGTCTCCGTATTCCTTTCGTGCTTCCGCCGTCCATTCGGAGATGAATTCCGTCTTTGCATCGGTATAGGCGTCCCGGTGATGTTCATATTGTTTCCAGAGCCGAAGCTTCAACGTTTCATATTCTTTTGCCGCGTCGGGATGCTCGTTCAAATAATCGCGGAAATACAGTTCGGCATTGTCCCCGGCGTATCGCAGATGGATATGATACACCTTGTCCGCAAATCCGTTTTCGGTATATCCCCTGTTGAGCGAGATCCTGTTTGCCCCGCCGGACATCCGGATGAATCCGTTTTGCTCCAGAACGCAGGCAATCTCCTTGAGGTCAACGCCTTGAGGGATCTCAACCATCACATCCACGATGTTTTTCGCCCAAATGTTTTGGATCGCCGTGCTTCCGATGTGGCTGATCCTGTCCACCGGGTAATCCGACAGCAGCCTTCTGATCGTAACCTCCGTTTCATGGTAGTATTCGGTCCACTTGCTGTTGTGCGGGACAAGGGAGATCGGAAACAGTTTCCACAGTTCTTCCAATGTCATTTTCGAGAGCTTTTTACCCATATCTTTCTCACAAATCAAAAACCGGTCAGCGTCGCTTCCGCTTTGTTGCAGGAGCGGAAAGCGAAGGATCCTGCTCTGCGCTCAATCCTTCGCGAGCCTATCGAGCGTCTCCCCCGCGACGCGCCAGATCGTCCATTCGTCCATCGGACGCGCGCCGAGCGAACGGTAAAAGTTAATGCTCGGCTTATTCCAGTCGAGGCAGACCCATTCCATGCGCCCGCAGCCGCGTTCGGACGCGATCGCGGCAAGCCGCTTCAAGAGCGCCTTTCCGTAGCCTTTGCCGCGGTATTCCGGCAGCACGTAGAGGTCCTCGAGGTACAGCCCCGCACGACCCACGAACGTGGAGAAGTTATGAAAGAACAGTGCGAAGCCGACTTCCTTCCCGTTCTCGCATGCAAAGATCACCTCGGCGCTGCGCTTCTCAAACAGCCATTCTTTGAGCAGTTCTTCCGTTGCAACGACCTCGTCAAGCATCTTCTCGTATGCCGCAAGCGCTTTGATACAAGACAGGATCAGCCCGCAGTCGCGTTCCTCCGCCGTGCGGAACGTCAGTTCTTCCATCGTCATTCCTCCGTATTGCTCAGATGCGCAAGATGCGCTTCAAATTCCGGGGTTCTCGACCAGTATCTGATCCCCCAGTTTTCGAAGCTCCATTCGTCCATGTAGCCGTTGCATTCATAATCGACGTACCAGAGAAGCCCGTCGCGTACGACAAAGTTCGTCGGGAAATAATCGATGTTCAGCCCCGCCGCCTTCGCCCTTGCCGCCATGTCGCGCACGTCCGCAAGATAAGCTTCCGCACTGCGTCCGCTTTTCACGAGGTCAAAAACCGTCTCGCCCTCGATGTATTCCTTTACGATGCGCTCGGTCTCCGTGTCGATCGCAAGCATTTCCGGGACGCGGATCCCTGCATCTTTCAGCCGTTCGTAATCGTGCCGCTCCGCCTCGATCTTGTCGCCGAACTGATAATAGCCGCACGGCTCGTGATGGATCTGCTTGAGCACAAACCGCCTTCCGTCGCGCTCCGCAAGGTAGGAATACCCGCCCTTGCCGTGTCCGAGCAGTCCGATGATGCGATAGTCCCGTCCGCAGACCTTCATGGATTCTGTCATCTATGCCTCCTGTCCCGCAGATACAGCCTTGTCATGTCGTCTTTTCCGTCCTTCTCAGCAGCGGCCGCAGCGCGAGCGTGCCGAGGATCAGCGCGGCAATCCCTGCGGCGGTGATCGCCGCGAGCATGATCCAATGCCGTGTGTTCAGATCGCACACGTAGAGCCGGAAGATCTCCGGAAGCCGCGCGACAAAGCCCGCGAAGCCCCGATCCGTGCGGATATGCGGCGCAAGGCCGAGCAGTACGACGACGCCGGCAAACAACGCGCTCATGGACGCGCAGACCGCGATCCGGAGCTTCGAGAACGGCATGCAGGTCAGGATCAGATTCCCGAGTCCGATCACGCCCGCGGAGAGGACCGCCATCGTGGAGGCGATCGGCTCCGGCGTGCCGCAGTAATTCGCGATCATGGCCGAGAGCGCGCAGATCACGACGCCCAAGGCGCCGGGCGCGGCCTTCAGAAGGATGCGTCTGAGAAAGCTCCCCGACGCGCGTTCGCTGCTCGGCTCGAGCGCAAGGAAGAACGACGGGATCCCGATGGTCAGCGCGCTGATCAGCGTCAGGTGGATCGGTTCAAACGGATAGTGCAGCGGCAGAAACAGAGCGATCAGAATGTGCAGCACGCTGAGCGCGAAGGAGTACAGCGTCTTCTGCAGGAACAGCGACGCCGTCCGCGTGATGTTGCCGATGACCCTTCTTCCTTCCGCAACCACGGCGGGCAGGGAGTTGAAGTCGCTGTTCAAAAGCATGAGCTGCGCCGCGCGCTCGGTCGCGTCCGCGCCGCCCGCCATGGCGATGGAACAATCCGCCGCCTTGAGCGACGGGATATCGTTGACGCCGTCGCCGGTCATGGCGACATGGCGGCCCTTCGCCTTCATGGCCTCTATGAGAATACGCTTGCGGTCCGGCGTCAGTCGCCCGAAGATCACATGATCCTCCGCCGCCTCGACAAGCGCCTCGTCCGAAAGCGCCGCGCAGTCCACAAACCGATCGGCGCCGTCAAGCTCCAGCGCACGCGCCGCAGCCGCCGCGGTCCGCGGATCGTCGCCGCTCATGACGCGCACCGCCACGCCCTCATCGCGGAACCATTTCAGCGTGTCCTTCGCGGCCGGACGCAGCTTCTCGCGCAGCAGAACAAGTCCCAGAAGCCGCTTGACCGGAGGCAGCTCCGTTGCGGAGATCATGCCCTCCGCCTCGGCGAGCAGCAGCACGCGAAAGCCCTCCTCCGCCGCCCGGCTCGCCTCCGGAACGTCGGCGTCCGTTACAAACGACGGCGCGCCGAAAATCAGCGTGATCCCCTCCGGGAAGGAGGCCGCTGATTTCTTTCGTGTCGAAGAAAACGGCATGATGATCGACGCGCGGCTTTTCTTGCGGTCGAACAGCGCCGCGATCGCGCGGAGCGTGCCGGAGCTCACCTCAAACGCCGCCGTGAAATCTCCGAGCTTCGAGCGAAGCTCCTCCTCATCCGCTTCAAGCGGCACGAGGCGCTCGATCGTCATCTCTCCCGTCGTCAGCGTGCCGGTCTTGTCGACGCACAGCGTATCCACCCGCGCGAGCGTTTCGATGCCGAACAGCTCCTGCACCAGCGTTTTGCGCCGTCCGAGCTTGATCACGCCCGCCATCAAAGCAACCGAGGTCAGCAGGATCAGCCCCTCCGGGATCATCCCGATCATGGCGGCGACCGCCTTCGGGATCGCAACGTTTATCGGCGAATGCAGCCGCAGAAGCTCGACCAAAAACAGCAGAACGCCGATCGGGATCAGCAGCTTGCTGACAAGCGAAACGAGCTTGTTCAGCTCGGTCATCAGCTCGGACCTCGGCGAGCTGATGCGCTTTGCGTCCCGCATCAGCCGCGCGGCGTAAGCCTCGTCGCCGACGGCGATCAGCTGCGCCGTGACCCTGCCCTCGGTGAGAAAACTGCCGGACATCAGAAGCTCGCCCGGCTTGTGCGTGACCGGCACGCTCTCGCCGGTCAGCAGCGATTCGTCCGCCGCGCAGACGCCGTTTGTGATCAGCGCGTCCGCCGGGATCTGATCTCCGATCCCAAATATCGCAAGATCGCCGAGCACAAGCTCCTCCGGCGGGCATTTCGTTTCCGTTCCGTCACGGATCACACGGACGGTCTTCGCCTCCAAAAGCCGCAGTTTTTTCAGCATGGCGCGGGCGCGAAGCTCCTGCACCGTCCCGATCAGCGTGTTCGAAAGCACAACGCCCAAAAACAGCATGTTGCGCCACGATCCGACGATCGCGAGGCAGGCTGCCAGCGCGAAATTCAATAAATTGAACAGGGTAAACAGATTGTCCGCCACGATCCGCGCGACGCTCTTGCCGGGGTCCTCCGTCTGCCGGTTGCCGTTTCCCGCGGCCGCGCGTCTGTGAACCTCCGCCGCGCTCAAGCCCTCGGGCGGCGTCATGACCGTCCCATCCGGCGGCGCGGTCGGGATCTTCAGCGTCTCGCGCTTCGGATCTTCTTTCCTGTGTTTTTTCAAAAGCATCGTTCTGATCCTCACTCTACGGGACAGTATAATCCATTTCTGCGGAAAAGGCAACGCCGTCGGCATATTCCGCAAAAAACAGGGCGGAGAACGCTCTCCGCCCCGCAAATCGTATGTTGTTTACAGCCATTCCACCGCGCCGGAGGCGATGTCGTACACCGCGCCGACGACTTCGACCGTTTTGAACGCCGGGTTGGCGGCAAACGCCTCGCAGATGCGTTCCATGCCGTGCGCGACATTCAGCTTGCAGGCAACCGCCGGATCGGTTTCCATGCCGATCGCAGCCCGGATCTCGTCGGTGATGAAGGACACGTAGCCTCCCGCATGGCCTTCAATCGTCGCGGCGACCGCGCCGCAGCCCGTATGCCCCAGCATCAGGACAAGACCGCACCCGAGATGCTCCGCCGCATACTCAATGCTGCCGAGCGCGTGCCGGTCAAGCACATTTCCCGCGACGCGGATCACGAACAGATCGCCGACGTCCGCGTGAAAAATCTGTTCCGGGATCACGCGCGAATCCGAACAGCAGATCACGATCGCATACGGATGCTGCCCCTCCCTTGCCGTCCTTTCTCTGCGCGCCGCATTCCCGCGTGCCGGGTTGCCGAGAGCGCCTTCCTTCAGTCGTTCCAGTGCATCCACCGTGTATTCCTCCTTCATATCGACAGGATCTCTTTGATTTCGTCTCCGCAGGCGGCAAGCAGTTCTTTGCCCGCCGTGACGCAGACGGAATCCTCCGCCGCAATCCGTTCGAGCATACCGCAAAGCGCCCGGAGATCCTCCGGCGTCGTGCGGACAAGGGTGCGGTAACGACGGACGATCTCCTCCTCGCTGACGCCGCGGAAATACCGGTTCTCGCCTGCAGCCATTTTGTTGTCGACGCTGCGCAGCGGGTCCACGGACGAAACGGCGCTCAGGATGAAGCCCGTCAGATCCGGTTCGCTCTTTGTAAAGTTACGAACGAAAGCCGCTGCTTCCCGCATGATGCCGAGCGAACGGCCGGGCTTCGGATCGCGGTAGGTATAAAAGAACAGATCCCCCGTATCGCGGCCGAGGAAGCCGCAGCCGTATGCGCCGCCCTGCACGCGGATCGAGTTCCAGAGATAGGTGAAATTCAGCATGTTCGCAAGCACCGGAATGCTGCCGGTATACGAAAGTCCATAGCGCTTCAGGTTGCCGCCCGTAACTGCGAAACCGACCTGTGCCGGGATCGCGATGCCTTCACGCCGATCGCCGAGTGTTTCGAACGCGGCTTCGCCCTCTGGCGCATCGGTTCCCTCCGGGATCGCGTCGATCAACGTATCCAGAATTGCGTCGGAAACCGTTTCCGAGCACGAAAGCGTCAGACGTTTCCGCGATACGACGCGCGAAAGCAGCGCTTTCATCGACGCCGCAAGCTTTGCGATCGTCCCGTCGCCGTTCTCGCCGACGGCATTCAGCCATTGAATGAACGCAACGCCGCCGATCTGCTCGTTCGCCATGCCGTGCGCCGTCTCGTAAGCGCTGTACCGCATCATGGAATAGCGGTGTCCCTCCGCAGGAAGCGAAAGCTTTGCGCCGACAAGGATTTGCTGCACGATCTCCTTTATAAGATCGACGTCATCGAACCGGGTTTCGGTCAAAAGCTCCGCGAGAAGCGCCGACGCTTTCTCCGCATTTTCATCAAGACACGCGACGGACGCGGAAAGCAGCACCCGGCAGTGCGCCGGATCCGATCCGGGATAGATCGTCGGCGAGAAGGAAAGCTTGCCGATCGTATTTTTGACCGTCAGAGGAAGCTTTGCGCGGGAATGTCGCTCCGTCGCAAGGCTTCCGAGTACGCTGCACAGCACAGACAGCACCGGCAGCTCGTCGACCGAGAGATCATTCGCGGCAAAATGCGTCTTGAATCGTACGATCGCGCTGTCCGTTCGATGGCGTAGGACCGTGATCCCGCGGTAATCCGCAGCCTTCGCGGAAAGCGGCTCCGGCTTTTCCGCAAGATCGGACAGCTTCAGCATCGGGATCGTCTTTTTCGCTTCCTCGCTGTCCGGCGTCTGCTGCCACTTCCGAAGCGATTCAGCCTGCGCCTTCACACACTCGCGGTCGGCGTCCGTCCACGCCGCGCTTTCGGCTTTTACGCGCGCGGTTTCCTTCTCGCGTTTTTCATCGCCACGCGTCTTGGACGGCACGAGCACCACCGTAACGGTGTGTTCGTTATTCAGGAACAGCTCGCGGATCAGGCGCTCGAAATAATCGCCGGAAAGCTTTTCTTCCAGTGCCTTCAACGGCTTCTCGACCGCAAGTCCATCCATGGGATCGCCGCCGTACAGCCAGGTGTCGAGCATGGACAATCCCTCCGCAAGACTGCGCGGCAGCCAGTCTGCGCTCTCCCGATCGCGCAGCTTATACGCAAGGCTTGAATAGCTCGCGGACAGCCGCTCCCGATCAAGGCCCTCGTTTACGAGCCGCTCCAGCGTCCCGCGGACGGTCGTTTGAAGCGCTTCCAGTTTGTCTGCGTCCGTGTTCATCGCCTGCCAGCCGATGATCGGCTGCTGCACGCCGTCATCCACCTCGAGCGAGAAATCCTGCGCAAGGTTTCGGTCGATCACAGCTCGTTTCAGCGGCGCGTCGTTGTCGCCGGTCAGATAATCGGCCAACACCTCGCCCGCATAAATGCGTTCGCGCTCGTCAAAGCTTCCGAGCACCGTCGCTGCGGCGATGATCGCGCGGTTTTCCGTCGGTTCTTCCGAGCCGATCTCAAACGGGATCTCTTCCGTTATGCTGTCGATCGGCTGCTGCATACGGATCGTGAAGTCCGCCTCAAGCGGATCATACGCCGACAGGAACGAATCGATCTTACCGAGCACCGCGTCGACGTCGATGCTGCCGACCAGCGAGATTCGCGCATTGGACGGATGATAGTATTTTTTGTGACTGGCAATGAACTGCTCGTAGGAAAGATCCGGGATATGTTCGGGATCACCGCCGGAAACATGGCGGTAGCAGTTGTCCGGGAATAAGAGCCGCTGAAGGCCGTTGTACATCAACGTCTGCGGCGACGCAAACGCGCCTTTCATCTCATTGAAGACGACGCCCTGATAGCACAGGCTCTCCCCCTCGCCCTCATAGCGCCAGCCCTCCTGCCGGAAGATTTCCGGCTTATGATAGATCATCGGGTGCAGTACCGCGTCGAGGTAGACGTCGATCAGATTCAGAAAGTCGCGGTCGTTGCGGCTCGAAACCGGATAGACTGTTTTGTCGGGATAGGTGAAAGCGTTCAGGAAGGTCTGCAGCGAGCTTTTCAGAAGCTCGACGAACGGCTCCTTGACCGGATACCTGTCCGACCCGCAAAGCACCGAATGCTCAATGATGTGAAATACGCCGGTGGAATCCTCCGGCAGTGTCTTGAACGCGATCGAAAACGCCTTGTTATCATCGTTCCGGTCAAGCCAGGCAAGCTCTGCCCCGGTCTGTTCGTGCCGCATCTCCCAAAGCGTCGCGCCGAGCTCCTCCGCCGATCGCGCACGCACAACCCGGAAACCATGGATCCGATCGTTTATCTGCATGATAAGAATTCTCCCCCGTAAAATGATTTTCCGGCAGGTCCAAAACAGCGCCCGCCTGATTTATAATTATACAGAAAAAACGTGTATTTGTAAAGGGTCGGCGTCAGATCGGGCCAAACGTCCGCTGTTACGCGTTTCGCCTCGTTATACTGATGTATTTTTTCACAAAAAAGCATTTTTGGGGGTTACATAGCACGCGCGCGCGTGATATGATAGAAGACAGAGAACGGGAGTACCCCGTCAAAAAAGGAGGATGCACATGGTAATTCAAAAACCGGCCCAGGCCGGTACGGTGGAATCCAGCGACGCGCTCGTTTCGGTCGAGCCGGGCGACGGCAAGATCGAGCTGACGCTGACCTCGAGCGTGATGAACCAGTACGGCCGTCAGATCAAGGAGACCGTATTGGAAACGCTGAAGCGGCTGGACGTCGATAACGTGAAGATCAACGTTGTGGACAAGGGCGCATTGGACTGCACGATCAAGGCGCGTGTGGAATGCGCGGTGTTCCGGAGCAGCGACGCGTCCGAAAAGGACATCCCGTGGGGAGGTGTCATAAGATGATCCCGAGACCGAAACCCGAACGGTTCCGCCTGCGCCGGACCATGATGTTCATGAATGCGCAGAAGCCCGGCCTCATCAAGGACGCCTATATCTACGGCTGCGACAGCATCATGCTCGACCTTGAGGACGCCGTTGCGGAGAATCAGAAGGACGCTGCCAGATTCTCGCTGTACCATGCGCTGAAAACGATCGACTACGGCGACACCGAGGTCATCGTCCGCATCAACGGACTCGACACCCCGCACTGGCAGGAGGACATCCGCGTGTGCGTCGCGGGCGGCGCGGACGGCATCCGCATCGCGAAGTGCGAAAGCGCGCAGGACGTCAAAACCGTCGAAGCGGCGACCGAAGCGGCTGAAAAGGAATTCGGCGTCGAAGTCGGCAGAACGCTTTTAATGGCGGCGCTCGAAAGCCCCAAGGGCATTATGAACGCATACGAGATCTGCGCGGCCTCCGACCGTATGTTCGGCGTGGCGATCTCCGGCGGCGACTTCAGAAAGTGCATGCAGACGAAGCCCCAGCCCGACGGCATCGACATGCTTGTCGCCCGCGGACAGATGCTGATCGCGGCGCGTGCGGCCGGCGTACAGTGCTTCGACACGGTCTATACGAACCTCGACGACATGGCGGGCTACGAAGCCGAAGTGCGTCAGAACAAGGCGATGGGCTTCGACGGCAAGAGTCTCATCAACCCGAAGCAGATCCGTCTCGTACACGAGCTGTTCGCTCCCACCGAGAAGGAGATCCTGCAGGCCGAAAAGATCGTCCGTGCCTATCGTGAACAGAGCGCGGCGGGCGTCGGCGTCTTTACCGTCGACGGCAAGATGATCGACATCGCATTCATTCCCGGCGCGGAGCGCACCTTGAAGCTTGCCCGTGCCTGCGGACTTTGGGAGGGGGATCTGGTATGAAAAACTACGTCGGAAGAGATATCCCGGACTACCTGCTCGTAAACGGCAAGGAGGTCTATCAGGGCAAGAATTACATGGACGGCAAGTACTTAAAGAAGGCTTCGCCGCGTACCCGCCGTTATGAAAAGCCGCAGGAGAGCAAGATCGTCGAAACGCTTGCGGACGCGCTCCGTCAATGCGGCGCGAAGAGCGGCATGACGTTCTCCTTCCATCACCATCTGCGCGACGGCGACTTCGTGGTCAATATGGTCATGAAGGCGGCGATCGAAGAACTCGGTCTCGACAACCTCACGATCGCGGCGACGAGCCTCGGCGCAGCGCACGATCCGGTCGCGGAATACATCGCCGAGGGCAAGGTCGTCGGCATCCAGACGAGCGGCATCCGCGGCAAGATCGGCGAAGTCGTCTCCAAGGGCCTATTGAAGACCCCCGCGATCGTCAGGAGCCACGGCGGACGTCCCCGCGCGATCGAGGGCGGCGAGGTCCATATCGACATCGCGTTCGTCGCGGCGCCGACCAGTGATTGCGTCGGCAACTGCCGCGGCATCGGCGGAAAGAGCAACTGCGGCTCGATGGGCTACGCCATGACCGACGCGAAGTACGCCGATCATGTGGTCGTCGTCACCGACTGTCTCGTGGACTTCCCGAATATGCCCGCTTCCGTCGAAGCGATCGACGTGGACGCGGTCGTCGTCGTCGATTCGATCGGCAACCCGAAGAAGATCGCTTCCGCGGCGGCGCGCATCTCGCAGAACCCGCGCGATCTGATGATGGCGGAAAACGTCGCGAAGGTCATTGCGGCGACGCCGTACTTCAAGGACGGCTTCTCGTTCCAGACCGGCGTCGGCGGTCCGTCGCTTGCCGCGAACCTGTTCCTCGAAAAATACATGGACGAACGCGGCATCAAGATGGGTTGGGCGATCGGCGGCATTTGCGGTCCGATGGTCGAGATGCTCAAGAAGGGCAAAGTCGGCAAGGTCATCGACGTGCAGGACTTCGACCTCGACGCGGTCAACTCCATCAATCAGACGCCGAACCACTTTGAGATGAGCGCGAGCCAGTACGCGAACCCCGCGAACAAAGGCGCGTTCGTCAACAAGCTGGACTTCGTCGTGCTCGCGGCGCTGGAGATCGACACCGGCTTCAACGTCAACGTTTTGACCGGTTCGGACGGCGTGCTGCGCGGCGCACCCGGCGGACATCCGGACACCGCGGCGGGCAGTAAGTGCTGCGTCATCGTTACCCCGCTGATCCGCGGCCGCATGGCGACCGTCTGCGAACACGTCGTGACGGTCACGACGCCCGGCGACTGCGTGGACGTGCTCGTCACCGACTACGGCATCGCCGTGAACCCCCTGCGTCCGGACCTTATCGAGTGCCTCGACAACGCGGGCATCCCGCACGTCTCGATCGAATCGCTCAAGGAAAAGGCGTACAGCCTCGTCGGACGGCCCGACGACCTCCAGTGGGAGGACAAGGTCGTCGCGATCCTCGAAGCGCGCGACGGCACGATCCTCGACGTCGTCAAGAAGATCAAGCCCTACGCGATCGACTGAACCTGTTTCTGATCCCGGGAAGAGCTTCCTCTCCCCGGGATCGTTTGCTACCTCATCGACATCAAACAGAGGAGGGTATTCAATGAGTAACACAAAAGAACAAAAGCACAGAGAGACAGGCAGTACTCCGAAGCAGCCGAAGACGCTGCTGTTTGGCATTCTGAGCCTTGTCCTCCCCGTTCTGTTCGGCATCGTATTCGCTGCAATCGGCAGAAGAGAGGGCAAGAAATACATGAAACAGGGTGGCACGCTCACCGGCAGCTCCAAGATCGGCTATATTCTCTGCCTGATCGGCTTAATCTGGAGCATTGTCATGACCGTTGCTTTCGTGGCTCTCATCTTGATCCTGAGCCACATCTTCACGACAGGTACCGACCTCCCGATCGGCAACAGCCTCATGCCCATGTGGCAGTTCATGCAAAGCAACGTATTCGTCGGCATTCTCGGTCTTTTGACCATTGCCGCGATCGTCCTCGTGCTGTTCAAGAGCAAGATGCAGCCTGCGTTCGCGTTTATCGTCTTCCCTGCGATTCTCGCGATCATTCTGGTCCTTCTCGGTCGTTATTCCTTCGACAACGTTGCGACCATGATCAAATCCGGCTTCTCGAGCACCGGACCGACCGCCGCGCTGTTCGTCTTCTCCGTCCTGTACTTCGGCATCATGACCGACGCGGGCATGTTTGACGTCATCATCGGCAAGCTGATGAAGCTCGTCGGCGACAACGTCGTCGGCGTGTGCATCGTGACCGCGGTCATCGCGCTCGTCGGTCACCTCGACGGCGGCGGCGCGTCGACGTTCTGCATCGTCATCCCCGCCATGCTGCCGGTGTACAAGCGCATGCACATGCGCCCGACCACGCTCCTGCGCATCGCAGTCCTTGCGATGGGCGTTCTGAATCTGATGCCGTGGGCAGGTCCGACCATGCGCGCGGCAACCGTTCTCGACGGAGTTGTCGAAGGCGGTATGGAAGCGAGCGCGCTCTGGAAAACGATCCTGCCGATCCAGATTTTCGGCATTGTGCTGGCTCTTGCGCACGCAGTCCTCTCCGGTTTCCTTGAGAAGCGCCGCGGTGCAGGTCTCCACGGCAAGCTTGCCGAGGTCGAAGGCGAGGTCGAACTCAAGGAAGCGCTGCATGAGCAGAAGGACAACGAACTTGCGCGTCCGAAGCTGTTTATCGTGAACATCCTTCTGACCGTCGCGATCATCGCCATGCTGATCTGGGACGCGTTCCCCAGCTACGTTCCGTTCATGATCGGCTGCGCGCTGGCACTGTTCATCAACTACGGTTTCAATGCCAAGATGCACAAGAAGATCATCAATCTGCACGCCGGTCCGGCGCTCATGATGTGCTCCACGCTGATGGGCGCGGCGGTGCTGATGGGTATGCTGACCACAAACCTCGGTCCCAACGACAGCGGAGATCTCATCGCCATTGCCGCAAAGAAAGCGATGCAGAATCCAAATGCCGTCACCGTCCCGTCCGTGGTCACCTGCCTTGCAAACATCGTTTCCTCGATCCTGCCGAGCTTCCTCGGTCAGCATCTGCCGCTGATCATCGGTATCCTGTCCGTACCGCTGGCGCTTGCGTTCGATACCGACAGTTACTTCTACGGTATGCTGCCCGTCGTGATCGGTATCGGTCAGGCGTTCGGCGTCAACGCGCTGCCGGTCGCGGTCGCAATGGTCGTCTGCCGCAACTGCGCAACGTTCATCAGCCCGATGGTTCCGGCAACGCTCCTCGGCACCGGTCTTGCCGAAGTCGAGATCAAGGATCACATCAAGGCGAGCTTCCTCTACGTATGGGTCTTCTCGATCCTATGCATGCTCTTTGCCGCGCTCTTCGGCATTATGCCGCTGTAAACCGATCCATACAAAAACGCGCCCGTTCACCACGGGCGCGTTTCTTTTCGTTTCGCTCAGTCGATCTTTTCAAACATGTCCTTGCCGACGCCGCAGATCGGGCAGCACCAATCGTCGGGCAGATCTTCAAAGGGAGTGCCGGGCGCGATACCGCCGTCCGGATCGCCCTCCGCCGGGTCGTAGATATAGCCGCAGGGGCCGCACTGATACTTGTCCATGTCATTTCCTCCTTGTCGATATATCTGATTCCGATCTGAGATCGGTCATCATTCGATCTCCCAGATCACCGTGACGGCGTCCGAAACCTCGATGTCCTCCGGCACGATCTCCGGCGCAAAGCTGTCCGCGCACGCATTGCGCTTCATGCCCGCATACAGAACCGGCTGCACCGCAAACTCGCTGTCGTTCATCGAATAGCTGATGTGCCGGATGCCTGAAAGCTTCACGCCTGCCGCCGCGGTCAGCGCCTCCGCCTTTGCCTTTGCATCGGCGACCGCCGCGCCCAAAAGCAGATTCTTCGCCGCCTCGCGGTCCTTCACCGTATAGGCGATGCGGATCTCGGGCGTGAGCTCAGCCTTCGCAAGCGCGGCAAGGATGCGGCCGAGCCGCTCGTTGTCGGACGGAAATTCGATTTTGAGCTCGTGCCGGAAGCGATAGCCCACGATGCGCTGGCGGTAGACGCCCTCCTCCTGATAGCCCTCGTACTCCGTTTGTACGCTGAGGTTCAGCGTCTTAAGGTCCTCTGCGTCGAATCCGATCGGCGCAAGCGCTTCGCGGACCGTTTCGGAATCCGCCGCCGAACGTCTGAGCGTCGCCGCGTATGCGGTCTCCACGCCCTCAAGCGTCACCGTAATGCGCGTCGTATCGGGCCGAAGCCTCAGCATGCCCCTGCCGGTCACGCGAATGGTTGCCGGATTATCCACAGTGCTCTCCTTTCGATCCTCATTTGTTTTCATTATACCCCGCCCTTTCTTTCGCGTCAATCGGTTTGCGGCAAAAGGCGGCTCTGCGCCGCCTCTCCCCGTTCAGTGCTTGCCGCGGTTTTTGTAGTCCTGTTCGATCTCGTCCTTCCAGTTCGCCGCCATCGGCGCGCCGGCGCGGACGCTGCAGATCGCCTCGCCGACGACCTTATAGTTCAGCCTTGTGCCCTTGGAATCGCACTCGTAACGCACCGCGCGGTCCTCGCGGATGCCGAACCGCCGCGCCGCCGCGACCGCGTCCATGTTCGCGCCGAGGAACAGGAACTCCCAGCCGTACTTCTCGCGCTGCCGCTCGATCATTTTCCGCACCTCGTCGTAGGTGTAGCGTCGGCTCGCGTTCTCCATGCCGTCCGTGGTGATTACGAAGATCGTTTTTGCGGGACGGTCCTCCTCGCGGGCGTACTTATGCACGTTGCCGATGTGATGCACCGCGTCGCCGATCGCGTCCAGAAGCGCCGTGCAGCCGCCGACAAAGTACTGCCGCTCCGTCATCGACTCGACCTTTTTGACGTCCACGCGATCATAGAGCACCGTGCTGTCGTTGCTGAACAGGACGGCGGAAAGGAAAGCCTCGCCCTCCTCGCGCTTCTGCTTTTCGACCATGGCGTTGAAGCCGCCGATCGTGTCCGCTTCGAGGCCCGCCATCGAGCCGCTGCGATCCAGAATAAAAACCATCTCCGTCAGATTGCCGTTCATAAGAAGAACCTCCTTTGTTTTTGCTGACTGCAGTTTAGCAAATCCAAAGGAGGTTTTTGTCAATTTCGGGTTGACATTTTATAAGGCGCTGCCGGTTTTCAGAAGCGGCAGACCGCAATCGTACAGCGCGGTGTTCACGGTGACGATGCTGTACTCGCCGCGCTCGATGAAATACTGTACGACAAGGTCCGTTTTGCTGCTGCGGGTCAGCGCGTAGCCCGCCTTTGAGAGCAGCTTCTGCGTCTTTGCAAGGTCGAGCCGAAGCCCCAGCGCAAGCTGGATCGCCGTGCTCTTGGTCGGCTGATAATCCTTTCTGTTGATGATCTTGTTGAAGAGCTGGCGGCTGATCTCCGCCCGGTGGTAGACGTCCGAATCCTTTTCGCCGCACTCGTTCAGAAGGTCCAGAAGATACTCCGAGAAGGTGCTCTCCGCTTTTTTCAAAAGCTCTTCAAGCCCGTTTGCCTCCTGCGGCGCAAAAACAGCCTTTGCTTTTCGGGAACGGTTCGACGCGGGCTTCGCCATCGGGGCGGCGTCTGCCATGAACGCGGCTTGAGGACGCTTAAGATTCAGCATCGGTTCGGACGCATCCGCGTTCTCCGCTTCGATCGCGTGCATCGCCTGATCGGAACCGGTCTCGGATGATTCCCGGATCTCCGCCATCAACTGCGCCGGCTCGAAGCGCGCGCCGGCTGCGGCTTCCCGTCGCGTTCTGATCCGGATACCAGGTGCGCTGCCGTACTCGGCTTTTTTCGCCGCATCGACGTAATGATCGTCAATGTACGCCCTGAGGTCGCCGAACAGCCCCTTCGCGAGCGAGAAGGATCCCTCTCCGAACAGAACGAGGATGATCCTAAGATCGTGGGTCATCAGAAAATCCGTAAACGCACGGATCGCGATCGACAGCGCGCGGTCCTCCGGGAACCCGTAGCAGCCCGCGGACAGCAGCGGAAACGCGATCGAGCGGCATTTGAGACGGTCCGCAAGCGTGAGCGCGGCGTCGTAGGCGTTTTTCAGCAGCGCTTCCTCCCCGTGCGTGCCGTCGATCCATGCGGGCGAAACGGTATGCAGAACGTATTTGGCCGGCAGATCGTACGCGCGGGTTTTCTGCGACGTTCCGACCGCGATCCTGCCGATCCTTTTGCGCGCGTCAAGAAGCCGCGGTCCCGCCGCGGTGTGGATCGCGCTGTCGGTGCCTGCGCCGACGACCGGATCCGGATTGGCGGTATTGACGATCGCGTCCGCCTTTACGTGCGTGATGTCGTCCCGTATGATTTCAAACGGCATATCTGAACTCCTTTACTCCTCTCTTCGTGAGAATGTTCCTGTTTTTGGGTACGAAAAAAGATGCCGAATCAAGGCATCTTTCGCGAAGAATCAATAGCGCAATTCGGAGATGAGATCTTCAAACGGAATTTCCTTATCCTCGATGACGGTATCGTCCGTCAGGATCGGCCGCGTCGTCTTTTCTTCCATTGCTTTGTCCCCCGTTTCAATTCTCAACCGTATTGTACTCCCAAAGAAGTACGAGGTCAACGGGTTTGAAGCACTATTAACGGAAAGTTAAAACCCTCTTCACACATGCGCACAAGCGTCGATTCCGATCAGAATCGCTCGCTTGAAAACGCGTCGCTCGCGATCTCGATCACGTCTCCGACGTCCAGGATCCTGCCGGAATCCAGGGTGATATAGCCGTTCAGCATATCGACCGACCCGATCCTTCCGACAACGTCCTCATACGTGCCGCCGCTCTTTTTCGCGTCGGGAACGAAGCACGTAAAGACCGCCTCCTGCGGCTTTGCGCGCATCAGAACGGAGAGCTTTCGGTTCAGCTCCTCCTTTTTGTTCTCATCGAGCACGATCCGCCGCTCGGTATAGCGCGCCGCCTCATGGATCAGATCGTCGTAGCCGGTCAGCGCGGCGAACGGCGCAAACTGCGCGGCGCGATTCAGCCGGGGCATGCGCGGATGCTTTACGGAATCCGGATGCTCCCTGTCGATGATATCGCCGTATTGCTCCCTTGCGTCGTTCATGCCGCGGTCCCTTCTCAGCCGACGATCTCCGCGATCGCCTCGATCTCCACCAGCACGTTTTTCGGCAGCGTCCTGACCGCCACGCACGACCGTGCGGGCGCGCCTTGGATGTACTTTGCGTAGACCGCGTTGAACGCCGCGAAATCCGCCATGTCCGCGATAAAGCAGGTCGTCTTCACAATGCTGTCCATGCTTGCGCCGCCCGCCTCGAGCACCGCCTTGACGTTCTTCAGAGACTGCTCCGCCTGCGTCTCGATCGTGTCGCCCGCGATCGCGCCCGTCTTCGGATCGACCGGGATCTGTCCCGAGGTGTACACAAGATTCCCGACGATCATACCCTGCGAATACGGTCCGATCGCCGCGGGGGCTTCGTTCGTTTCAATGATTTTCATAATTATTCTCCTTTGTATTGTTTATTTTCCCGATTCGATTTTTGCAATCGTGTCTTTGTAAATCTCTTTGCGCAATGCCGTGAGCCAATCCGAAAACGCCACGATGTCGAACGCGTAGGTCTTGTTGAGATCGTACTCGTTCGGCTCCCACGTTTCGATCGGCGACTCGTTGTGCTGGATCACCGCCTCGAGCTTATCGAGCGATTTATAGAGCTTTGCCTCCGGCGTTTTAAGCGCGTTCATCTCGGCATAGAGCGCCGAAAGCTCCTCCGATATCGGCGCGGGCAGTGAGCTTACCCAGCGATTCAGAAGCCGCTCTTCGGTCGTCTCGTCCGCATCGGTCTTCAGAAACGTCGGGATATCGCCGGTGAAGCATTCGCCGAGGTCGTGGATGAGACACATCCGCGTAACTTTGTCGATATCCAGCTCCGGAAACTCGCTCCGGAGAAGCATTGCCATCAGAGAGATCCGCCAACTGTGCTCCGCAACGCTCTCGCGCCGTCCTTTCGACGTCGTGCAGTGCCGCGGCGTGTCCTTCAGCCGCTCCGCGACGTGCAGAATGTCCAGAAATTCTCTCGGTTCCATGCGCGTATTTCCTTTCCGAAAATCCTCTTCCGTCAGTTCCAAAAAGATCATGCCGTCCCGCCGTCCGGTCTCGCGGAAGCCGACGTTCCGGTGCATCCGATATGCGGCGTCCCGCGTCGTTTCAAATTCGTTGTGCAGCCGCGTCACGCCGTGCGAAAACGCGTGTTCAGCCAAAAGGCGCAACCCCTGCGTTCCGTACCTTTTTCCGCGTTCCGGCGCATAGATCACGACGCCCATATCCCACCAACCGCACTCCGGCGTGTCGTGAAAACAGACGTCCCCGACGAACGCGCCATCGGAACTGCGCCGAAGATAGGCGTAGAACCGCTCCGGCTCCGCGCCGATCCATTCCGAAGAGAGCCGCTTCCATTCCTCCTCCGGGTTCGGGATGCACCCGTCCGGCGGAAACCACGGCGCATTGTACGCCATCGTCTCCGGATCGGACATCATCTTCGCGTAAAACCATCCGTCTTCCGGCTTCGGGATGTATAACTCCATAGTATCCTTCATTTCGTTTCTCCTACGCTTTGTGTCCGCCGATCTGCGCGTTGCGCTCGATCGCCGTTGCGCCTTCCTGCAGATTCAGCCCGCGCACCACGGCGTTCTTGCCGTACTTGTCGCGGATATTGAGAAGCGCCTTCTGCCGCCGCGTTTCCTTTTCGAGCGCGGCGTCCTCGGCCCTGTGCTCCCGTTCCTGCGCCTCGTAGTCCGTAAACAGGTCGAGCTGCTCCGGTTTCTCCTCCGCCGCTCTGACCTCGTCCGCAGTCAGAAGGTTGCAGACCGCGATCGTGAACCGGCGCATCAGCAGCGTTTCGTCCGCGATACAATCGAAGATCGTCCGCACCGCCTCCACGATGCGCTCGGTCGAGGCCACGTGCCGCCCGAGGCTTTTCGACCCGTGCACGGACTTCGGAACCTTTCTGCCGTACCAATCGGTCACGACCTCGCCCTTGTATGCCTTTGCGCGCTCGGGATCGGTGAGGTTTTCAACGTCATAGCCGATATCCAGCGTCACCTGATCCGTATAAAGCCCTTTTCTGACCAGATCCATGGACAGCTGATCTGCCATCTCCTGGACCACGATCCGGCCTTCCGAAGCCTTGTAGGGCCGCGAGAGGACCTGCCCCTGACTGAGGCTCTGCGCCTGCGGCACATAGGCTTTGCAGTCCTTGATCTCCGTCGGCTCCCAGCCCCATGCGTGGTCGATGATGAGCTCCGCATTGATCCCGAACAGGCGGTAGAGAAGATCCTCGTTTTTATAATCCGTCGGCTTACCGACCGAGCAGCGCGCCACGTCGCCCATCGTGTGCATGCCGTACGCTTCAAGCTTCCGCGCAATGCCCTTGCCGATCCGCCAGAAATCCGTGAGCGGTCGATGGCACCACAGCGCTTCGCGGTAGCTCTTTTCGTCGAGCTCGGCGATGCGCACGCCGTCCTTGTCCGCGGGCATGCGCTTCGCCACGATGTCCATGGCGATCTTCGCAAGGTACATGTTTGTGCCGATGCCCGCCGTCGCCGTGATGCGCGTCTCCTCGAGGACCTCGCGGATCAGCTTCATCGCAAAGTCGTGCGCGGTCGTTTTGTACCGCGCAAGGTACGGTGTGACGTCGATGAACACCTCGTCGACCGAGTAGACCAGAAGATCCTCCGGCGAAACGTGGCGAAGATAGATCTCCACGATGCTGCGCGAATAATCCATGTAATAATGCATACGCGGCGTCGCGGCGATGAAATCGAGCTCCAGGGACGGATCGCGCGCAAGCTCCGAGGCAAGGACCGACTTTCCGGTAAACCGGTGTCCCGGCGCGCACGTCAGCCGCTCGCGGTTGATCTCCTCCACGCGTTGACGCACCTCAAACAGCCGTGCGCGTCCCGCGATCTTATACGCCTTCAGCGCAGGCGAAACGGCAAGGCAGATCGTCTTGTCCGTGCGGCTTTCGTCCGCGACGACGAGGTTCGCGTCGAGGGGATCGAGCCCGCGCTCCGTGCATTCGACGGAGGCATAGAACGATTTCAGGTCGATCGCAACGTACTGCTTCTGCATCAAGTCCTCCGTCCTTTCCCTGTTTTGATTATTATACCATATCCCGCCGCCGGAATCGAGAGGTATTTTCCGGTTTGTTCCCAAAACCGTTGCCGTGCGCTGTGTTTCTGTGCTATACTGCCTGTATCAAACAGAAAGGAGCCTCGCCGTGCCGACCTTTACGCCCACCGTCTGGACTTATCTCATCGTCTGTCCGCTCGTATTTTTGGCGGGCTTTGTGGATTCGGTCGCGGGCGGCGGTGGGGTCATTTCCCTGCCGGCGTACCTGATTGCCGGCATTCCCGTGAAGCTTGCCGCTGGCACGAACAAGCTTGCAAACGGCTGCGGCACGGCGACCTCTGTATTCAAGTACGCGAAAAGCGGCAAGATCGTATGGGACTGCGCGATCCCGGCGGCGATCGGCTGTCTTTTGGGCGCGACCGGCGGCTCGTCGCTTGCCGTCGCGCTGCCCGACAATGTTCTTCAGATCGTCATCCTTGCCGCGCTGCCGGTCGCCGCGCTGATCCTCGTGCTTGCGCGGAACAAGACGGACGAGCGCGAGGCCCGGCTTTCCCGCGGCAAAACGATCCTCTGGTCCTCGCTCATCGGACTGGTCCTCGGCGTTTACGACGGACTGATCGGACCCGGCACCGGCACGTTTCTCACGATCGCGTTTTCGCTCGTGCTCGGCATCGGGCTTCTAAATTCGGCAGGCTGCGCGCGCGTTGCAAATCTTGCGTCGAACATTGCGTCGCTGATTGTGTATCTCCTCAACGGCAGCGTGCTGTTTTCCGTCGGCGTCCCCGCCATCTGCTGTTCGATGCTCGGCAACTGGCTCGGCGCGCGCTACGCGATCAAAGGCGGCAGCAAAAAGATCCGCCTCGTCATGTTCTTCGTGCTCGGTCTGCTCTTTTTGAAAACCATCCTCTCCCTCACCGGCGTGATCGACTTTTAATGCGGCTCCGCCGCAATTCATGAACAACCCTCCTGTCAGCCTGTCGGCTGCCACCCTCCCTTACACAGGGAGGGCAAGAGCTTCTTGGCTCCCCTTGTCAACGGGAAGGCTTTTGGTTGCGCACTATCCTTGGCTCCCCTTGTCAGGGGACACCGATCCGAGCGCCCCCACATCAGCGGGAAGGCTTTTGGTTCGCGCACTATCCTTGGCTCCCCTTGTCAGAGGACACCGATCCGAGCGTCCCCACATCAGCGGGCAGGCTTTTGGTTCGCGCACTATCCTTGGCTCCCCTGTGCAAGGGGAGCTGTCGGCAAAGCCGACTGAGGGGTTGTTCATCCGCGCAGCGCAATTCATCCATCCGCAAAAAGCGTCCCGCTTTTCTGCGTGTCCCCTCATCCGCCTTCGCTCACGCTGCGGCACCTTCCCCACATCAGCGGGAAGGCTTTTGGTTGCGCATGCAGAGGCTTCGCCGCCTTCTTCTCAAAGGAGAAGGCTCATCTTTCCCCATCCGAGCGACGGGTTCGGCGAAAGCTGAATCCCCCGAACGACTGTATCATAGCAAAACAGCGGTCCGTTATTTCGGACCGCTGTTGTTGTTTTTGGGGATGTTACAGTTTGAAGATCCACGCGACCAGCGTAAACAGCCAGTGCGCCGCGATGCCGGCGCAGAGGCCGCCGACCGTGTGGCAGAGGATCGCCTTGCCGGTGAAGCGGTTGCACTTCAGCGCGTCCATCATGGAAACGTGCGTAGAGAGGTAGCCGCTCCAGCACATGCAGATCGCGGTGAAAACGGCAATGTCGTTCAGGATCGCTCTCGACGCAACGCCGCCCGCCGCGCTGTCCTTTACGATCGCTTCGATCATGGGAAGCGCCGCGCCCGCGCTGCCGAGCGCCGTGACCGGAACGCCGAGCGCTTCGGTGCTTGCAAAGCCGAACAGCGGCTTCAGGAGGAAGTTGATCTTCTCCGCAAGCCACGGGATCGCCCCGATCCCTTCATACGCGCCGCCGGTATAGCCGCCCTCCGGCATGCCTTTGGTCAGCATCATGACGACGGAGCATATGATTAGTACGCCCGGGATGATCGCAAGACCGAGCTCGACGCCCTTCTTGCCGCCGTCCATCAGCGCGTTCAGCACGTGCAGAAAGCCCTTCGGCGTCTCCGCCAGCCTGTCCTTCTCGACCTCCGGCTCCACATCCGCAGGACGATCCTTGCCGAAAAACCGCTTCGTGAAAAACAGCATCAGCCGGGTGGAAACGATCGCGCCGACGATCGTGCCGAGGTTGCCGCAGAGCGCCGCCCAGATCACGCCGCTGCCGAGCGTTCCGCCGCCCGCCATGCTCGTATTTGAGAACGCGAGCATGAAGCTCGTCACAATGAGCCCCATTCCGAACGACGTGCCGAGATTGGTCAGCGCCGGTACCTGATACGCCTTAAAGAAACGGCGGAACTTCGAATCGTTTGCAAGCGTCAGAACCGCGGGATTGTCGCTTAGGTACGTGGTAACGATTCCGAGCGCGGACGCGCCGGGCATGCCGAACAACGGACGCATCAGCGGCGACAGGATCTTATTGATCAGGTCGACAACGCCGAACACCGTCATCAGCTCGGACAACGCGCCGGCAATGACGGCAAGCGCCATGATATAGAACACCGTATTGATTAAAAGATCGAACGCCGTCTTCATCAGCGTATTGATCGCGTTGCTCAACCCCATCGGGATCGCAAAGATCGCGAAAAACGCAATGATCGAAAACAGGCAAACGATCGCTATGACGGTTTTCCTCCGTCGTGCGCGTGCCGGACCGACCGATCTTCTTTTGCTTTTGACCTGCTTATCCATGTGCCGGAACTGCCCGTTTGCCCCCTGCAGCTTCAATTACATGTTGTAGTACTTCTCGAACTCTGCGGGATGCGGGATCTTACTAAGCTCCAGGCACTCGTTGCGCTTCCGCTTGATGTAGTTCTTGAGAAGGCTCTCCGGGAATACGCCGCCCGCGGTGAGATAATCGTGATCGGCCTCCAAAGCGTCGAGCGCCTGTTCAAGCGAGATCGGCAGATGATGCAGCTTCGCCTTCTCCTCCGGTGGCAGCTCGAAGAGGTTCATGTCGTACGGACCCCAGCCGTTTGCGTGCGGGTCGATCCGGTTCTTGATGCCGTCGAGACCTGCCATCAGGATCGCCGCGTAGCAGAAGTACGGGTTGCAGGTGCCGTCCGGGTTTCTGAGCTCAAAGCGGCGGAGCTTCGGCGACTTGGCGTACGCCGGGATGCGGATGACCGCGCTGCGGTTAGAGGTCGCGTAGCCCACGGTGACCGGCGCTTCAAAGCCCGGAACGAGACGCTTGAAGGAGTTGGTCGACGGGTTCGTGATCGCGCAGAGAGAAGCGATGTGCTTTAAGAGGCCGCCCATGAACCAATGCGCTTCCTTACTGAGGTGCGAATAGCCGTTGTCGTCAGAAAAGACCGGTTCGCCGTTCTTATAAAGCACCATGTGCACGTGCATGCCGCTGCCTGCCTCGCCGTAAACGGGCTTCGGCATCAGCGTTGCACTAAGACCGAACTTTTCGGCGACGTTGCGGATGATGTACTTGATCATCATGCTGCCGTCCGCCATCTTGGTCATTTCACCGAGCAGCGGTTCGATCTCGAACTGGCCTGCGCCGCCGACTTCGGGGTGATGATACTTCACGGGGATGCCCGCCTTCTCGATCTCCATGCACATTTCACTGCGGCACTCGTACGTACGGTCGAGCGGTTTTGCAACGTGATAGTGCTTCTGGAACGGAACGACGCAGCCGCGGCCCTCGGTCTCGCTGTTCCAATACGCCTGGTCCGCGTCGAGGAATGCCGCGATCGCGTTGTGATCGACCTTCCAGCCGACCTGATCGAAGAGATAGAACTCAAACTCCGGCAGAATCTTCATTTCATCCGCAATGCCGGTGTCCTTCATGTACTGCACGGCGGCGTTGACGATGTTGCGCGGATACTGTGCGAGCGGGCGGTTCTGCGGATAGTCGATGATCATGGCGTTGCCGATCATCGTGAGCGTTTTGACGGTGCAGAAGGGGTCGATCATGGCGGTGTCCAGATCGGGGATATAGACCATGTCGCTCTTCTCAACGACGGCATAGCCGTAGTTGGAAGCGTCGAAGCCGATGCCGTTTTGAAGTGTTTCCTCGGTAAAGTTGGCTGCGGGGATCGTCACGTGACGGAACTGTCCGTCGATATCGACGATCTTGAAGTCGACCATCTTGATATCCTGCTCGCGGATCATCGTCATAATTTCCTGTGCGGTCATAAAATGCAAATCCTCCGTTTGTATTCTTTTTCAGGGCGATCTTCACCCTTATTCGACCACATTTTAACACACGGATCCGCGTTTGTATACGGGTCCGAACCGTTCCGAAAAAATATAATAAATCCGCTTGCGGGATTTGACGGAATACGCGCGGCATGATAGAATACGGTCAAAGATTCAAGGAAAGGCAAACGCAATTATGGAGCCGAAAACCCTGCTGATCACGGGCTTTGAGCCGTTCGGAAACGAAGACAGAAACCCATCTTGGGAAGCTGTGAACGCCCTGCCGGAGCGTATCGGCGCCCGGAAGCTTCATAAGCTTCTGCTGCCCGTGGAATTCGGCCGCGCGGCGGCGCTTGCGGCGGACGCAGCGGAGAAATATCACGCGGACGACGTCCTGTGCGTCGGCCTTGCCGCAGGCCGTACCGCCGTCACCCCGGAGGCGATCGGCGTCAATATGCGCGACGCGGCGATTCCCGACAACGCAGGATACAAGCCCGAAGGCGACCCGGTCGACCCGAACGGCCCCGCCGCGTATTTTTCCACGCTGCCGGTTCGCGAAATGACCGCCGCGATCGCGAGCGCTGACGTCCCGTCGAAGCTTTCCTACACGGCCGGAACGTACGTCTGCAACGATCTTCTGTATTCGCTTCTGCACCGTTTTTCCGGCACGGACACGCGCGTTGCGTTCATACACATCCCGGCGGAAAAAGATCTGCCGCTTAGAGAGAGCATACGTGCGCTGACCGCAGCGATCGAAGCGCTGTAACACGCCGATCCCTCTTGCGTTTTTGCCTTGTCTTCGCTATAATGGTCCAATCATCTCACCGGAGCCCCGTATGAAACACCCGTTCGGCAAAGCATTCTTTCGGGAAATGCTGCCGCTTGCGATCCCGATCGCGCTGCAAAACCTATTGATGGCGTCGTTCCGCCTCGTCGATATGCTGATGCTCGGAAGCTTAAGCGGCGATGCGCTGGCCGCCGTCGATCTTGCGAGTCAGGTCTCGTTCTTTGTGGACCTGATCTCCTTCGGTGTGTCCAGCGGCTGCGCGGTATTTCTGGCTCAATACCACGGCGCGAAAAACACCGACGGAATCCATCGCGTTATGGGCGTCGCGCTCGTTACGCTCGTTCCGCTCGGCACGCTTGCCGCCGTGCTTTCGATCCTCTTCCCCGAAACGATCATGGAGATTTTGACCGACGACGAACGCCTGCGCGTGATCGGTGTTTCCTATCTGTCCGTTGCAGCGTTCTCCTATATCCCGATCGTCCTGAATTCGATCCTGTCCACCGTTCTGCGCTCGACCGAACGCGTCAGACTGCCGCTCATCGCAAGCGGAACGGCAGCGGCGCTGAACGCGCTCCTGAATTACGCACTGATCTTCGGACACTTCGGCCTCCCGGCGCTCGGCGCGCGCGGCGCGGGCGTCGCAACGGCGATCAGCGCCGCGATCGGTCCCGCGATCCTGCTCGCCGTCTCGATCGTCAAGCGCAACGTGCTGATCGCACCGCTCAAAAAGGTCTTCGATATCCGGCGATTCTTTCTTCCGTTCTGGAAACGCAGCCTGCCCGCGTTTCTCAATGAAACGCTGTGGTCTCTGTCGATCGTCGTCGTCAACGTGATCTTCGGCCACATGGGCGGCGACAACTACGCGGGGCTGTCCACGGTCCGCACGGTCGAGAACCTGGTCTTTGTCTTCTTCATCGGCGTCTGCCATTCCTGCAACATCCTGGTCGGCAAGCATATCGGCGCGGACGACGAACCCGGCGCGAGACGCATTGCGCGATCGTTTTTGATCCTGACGCCGCTTCTGGGGATCGTTCTCGGCGCGATCGTGCTCGTATTGCGCGGTCCGGTCGTGGATCTCTTTCAAATCGAAGACTCCTCAAAGGCCGTTGCACGCGCGCTGCTGCTCCTCTACGCGTTCGAGATCGGGTTCCGCAACATTCCGTATATTGAGGTCGTCGGCATTTTCCGCGCCGGCGGCGACACGCGCATCGGCCTGTTCGGCGATCTCTCCGTGCAATATCTCGTTGTGATCCCGATCGCCGCGATCCTCGGCCTTGTTGTCAGACTGCCTTTCGTAACGACCTTCGTTATTATGCAGATCTGCGACGACATCGCCAAAAATCTCATCTATTTCTTCCACTACCGCAAGGGCAAATGGATCAAGCCGGTCAGCCATATCCGGTACGATTGATACGGAGGGAAACCTATGCAAAAGCCCAAATGGATCTTTTTTCGATCTCGGCTCCACACTGATCGACGAAACAGAGGTATACGCGCACCGCTTCCGCGAAACGGTCTGCGGCACGGACATCGGCGCTTCCGTGCTGCGGGAAACCGCAGAACGCTTCTGGGCGCAGGGACTCGACGGATATCCGGAAGCCTGCAGGTCTTTTCAGCTTGCAAAAGCCCCGTGGCGCTCCGAATACGAACGTCCGTTCGACGGCTGCGCCGCCGTTCTCGGCGCGCTCAGGGATCGCGGATACCGGCTCGGCGTCATTGCGAATCAGGTCCCCGGCACGGCGGAACGTCTGGCGCATTGGGATCTTCTGCGACACTTTGACGTGATCGCACCATCTGCCGAGCTCGGTATAAGCAAGCCGGATCCCCGCATCTTCCTTTGGGCGCTTGGGCAAGCCGGATGCGAACCGCAGGATGCTGTCATGATCGGGGATCGGATCGACAACGACGTCTTGCCCGCAAAGGCGCTCGGCATGCAGACCGTGCATATTCTGACGGGCCCTGCCGCGGTCTATGCTCCTTCCCCCGATCCCGCGGATGCGGCGATCCGCTCTCTTTTGGAGCTTCTCGCCCTGTTCTGACCGCATGAAAAACGCCCGTGACGCACGTCACGGGCGTTTATGCTTTTTTGTATTACAGCAGTTCTTCGACCTTCGCCTTCAGCGCGTCCATCGAGTCCGTCGGCTCGAACCGCGCGACAATATTCCCTTCGCGGTCGATCACAAACTTCGTAAAATTCCATTTGATATTTCCGTTGTTCTGATAGTCCTTGTCCATGGACTTGACGACCGTCTTCATCATCAGTGCGGTCACGCCCTTGCCGAAGCCGTTGAACTTCGTTTCGGCGGTCAGATAGCGGTACAGCGGCGAAGCGTTTTCTCCGATGACGTCGATCTTCGCAAACTGCGGGAACGTGATCCCGAACCGGCCGGTGCAGAAGGTATGAATCTCCTCGTCCGTGCCGGGCGCCTGTTCATGAAACTGGTTGCAAGGGAAATCGAGGATCTCCAACCCATCCTTCTGATGCAGTGCATACAGCTCCTGCAGCGGCTTGTACTGCGGCGTGAACCCGCAGCCGGTCGCGGTGTTGACGATGATCAGCACCTTGCCGCGATAGGTCTCCATGGGGATCTCCTCTCCCCGGCGCGCTTTGATCGTAAAATCGTAAATGCTCATGTGGATCTCCTTATCATTGCTGCGGTTCGTCCAAGATCCGCAGGCCATCTACAGATCCGAGGCGCCTGAACGCATGTTCCCGCGCGTTTGCGATCGCTTTCTTTTCCGATGCGGTCAGCGACGACCGCAAACCATGGATCTCCGACGGGTCGGCGTACGCCGGAACGACGGTAAACCGCAGCTTACTGCCGGAACGACGGATCGTGATCGTCGGCAGAACGCCCGCGTCGACAAGCGTAACCTTGCCGGTCTCAAAGCTCTTTTCCAGCGTGATCTGCGCATACAGACCGATCATCTGTGTGCCTTCGGAATTCGCGGTAAAATTGCCGAGCGAATACAGCACAAGGCCGGTATACGGGCCGTCTGCGCGCTCTGCGGTGACATACTCCGCGCCCTTGATCCGATGCGGATGCGACCCGATGATGCAGTCCGCGCCGGCGGCAATCGCCTGTTTCGCAAGCTTTTTGGTCGATGAGGAGGTCGGATCGTCCTTTTCGTAATCCCAATGCGCGAACAGGATCACAAACTCCGCGCCTGCGTCCTTCACGCGGGTAATGCTGTCCTTGCACTCCTGCGTCAGCGTATCGCCGTTGTTCATATAGTATCCGAAGGCTTCGTAAGCATCCTTACGGTCCACATCGATATATACCTGGTTCATCAGTCGCGTGGAAGCAACGATGCCGAGTTTGACTCCGTTGACCTCGACAATGCACGGGGTTTGTCGGTCCTCAGCGCTCAGGTACGTTCCCGTCTGATAAAAACCGGCATTTCGGATAAGCTCGACCGTACGGCGAAGCCCTGCGATGCCGCGGTCAAAAGCATGATTGTTCGCCGTCGTCAGCACGTCGACGCCGTATTCCTTCAGCGTGTCAAGCACCGAATCCGGCGCGTTGAACGATAATTTGCCTTTCTTTTCCGTCTTGCGGTAACCGCTCTCCTCTCCTGCGATCGGCGCTTCAAAATTGCCGCACATCAGATCGACCGATTCAAACAGATCGCGCATCGGCAGAAAAAGAGTGGAAAAATCATACGCACCGTCCACCCGAACGTCCTCGATGATTCCGCTCGGCACCATGATATCGCCGACCGCACCGACGGTAATGCGTACCGGGGACGGCACCGGCGTAGGCTCCGGCGTCGGTTCCGGTGTGGGTTCCGGCGTCGGTTCCGGCGTCGGTTCCGGTGTGGGCTCCGGCGTCGGTTCCGGCGTGGGCACAGGGGTATCGGAAGGTTCCGCGGCGGTCGCTGCTACGACGATCTCATCAACGGGCGCCGTCGTCGGCACGTCGGCTTCCTCTGTCCGTACAGTCGGAACGCTTGTTTCCGCAGGCATTTCCAGAATCGCTTGCTGCGGATCTTCTTTGCAGGCAAAAACAAAAAGCAGTCCCAGAAGCAATGTAAGGCAGATCCATGTTTTTTTGATACGCTTCACTGTTTTACTCCCATGGATGAACATAATACAAAACGGCAATCCGCCGTATATTTGATTATATCCCATTCGGAAAGGGATTGTCAACGTGCAGTACGGCAAACGCCTCTTCTGCAGTATAAAAAACCGGTGCGATCCAGGTTGGGATCGCACCGGAGTCGGTTCTGTACCGTTTCAATCGGTCTTATTGGTTAGCCTTGAGCGCATCCGCGAACTTGGAGTAGCGATAGAGCGCGACGGCTGCCTTCAATGCGACCGGATCGTCTGCAAACGCTTCCATCA
>JBGULC010000019.1:0-4029 GCA_045114775.1 Christensenellales bacterium
GCACGCTTCCAAAGAGGGACAGGTATCGCAGGCGCATTCGAATTGCGCGGGCGTCTCCTGCGCCTTTTCCTTCTTCTGCCCGATCGGCTTCATTGTCGGGAAGAGCAGAATGTCGCGGATCGTCGGCGCGTCGGTCAGCAGCATGCACAGACGGTCGATGCCGATGCCGATGCCGCCCGTCGGGGGCATGCCGTATTCCATCGCAAGCATGAAGTCCTCGTCGATCTGCATGGCTTCGTCGTCGCCCTTCTGGCGTTCCTTCGCCTGCTGCACGAAGCGCGCGCGCTGGTCGATCGGGTCGTTCAGCTCGGTATAGGCGTTGCCGTATTCGTGCCCGCAGATGAAGACCTCGAAGCGGTCCACGATGTCCTTGCTGCCGGTTTTCAGCTTGGTCAGCGGGGAGTTCTCGATCGGGTAATCGGTAATGAACGTCGGCTGGATGAGCTTATCTTCGACGAACGCGTCGAACGCCTCGACGAGCACCTTGCCCTTGGTGGATTCGGGATCCTTGAGCTCGATGCCGAGCTCTTTTGCGATCGCGCGGGCTTCCTCGTCCGTCGCGCAGGCGTAGATATCCTTGCCGGTGTATTCCTTCACCGCGTCGTTCATGGTCATGCGGCGGAACGGCGGGGTCAGGTCGATTTCCTGTCCCTGATAGGAGATCTTTGCCGTACCGTTGACGAGCATCGAGCAGCGGTACATGATCTGCTCGCACAGATCCATCATGCCGCGAAGGTCCGTGTACGCCTGATAGATTTCGATCGTCGTGAATTCGGGATTGTGCGTGGCGTCCATGCCCTCGTTGCGGAACAGACGGCCGATCTCATAGACGCGCTCGAGTCCGCCGACGATGCACATCTTGAGATGCAGCTCGGTCGCGATGCGCATGTACATGTCGATGTCGAGCGTGTTGTGATGCGTCACGAACGGACGCGCAGACGCGCCGGAGGCGACCGTGTTCAGTACGGGCGTTTCGACCTCCATGAATCCTTCGCTGTCGAGATAGCGGCGGATCTCCGCGATGATCGCGCTGCGCTTCTTGAACGTTTCGCGCACGCCGGCGTTCATGAACAGGTCGACAAAGCGCTGACGGTAGCGAAGCTCGGGGTCCTTCAGACCGTGGAACTTTTCGGGCAGGGGACGGAGCGATTTCGACAGCAGCGTGATCTCCTGCGCGTGCACGGAGACTTCGCCGGTCTTGGTCTTGAACACAAAGCCCTTTACGCCCACGATATCGCCGATGTCGTACGCCTTGAAATCGGCGTAGGCCTGTTCGCCGACGTCGTCGCGCTTCACGTAGAACTGGATATCGCCCGCGGCGTCCAGAAGATGCGCAAAGCTCGCCTTGCCCATGATGCGCTTGGACATCATGCGGCCGGCGATGCAGACTTCTTTGCCTTCCAGCGCATCGTACTGTTCAACGATCTCTTTGCTGTGGTGCGACTGCGGGAACGTGATGACCTCGAACGGGTCCTTGCCTGCCTCACGCAGCGCCGTAAGCTTGTCTCTGCGGATCTGCAGGAGCTCGGAAAGCTGTTCTGCGGAAAGCTCTGCGGATTCCTGCGGGATGTTCGTTTCTTCCATTATAATAATACTCCGATTCAGTGAATAGAAAGGATCTCCAGATGGATGATGCCGCCGGGGGTGGTGACCGGAACGGTGTCGCCCTTGGTGTGACCGAGCAGCGCACCGCCGATCGGGGATTCGTTGCTGACCTTGCCCGCCACGGGATCCGCCGCCATCGTGCCGACGATCTCGAACTGCATCTCCATGCCGTTCGCGACGTTCTTCACCGTGACCTTCGAGCCGACGTTGATCTTGTCGCCCGCAAGCGCGTTTTTGTCGATGATCTTCGCCGTGCGAAGCTCTGCTTCGAGGGTCGCGATATCATATTCGTTCTTCGCCTGCTCCGCCTTCGCCGCGTCGTATTCCGCGTTCTCACTGAGGTCGCCGAAGCCGCGCGCGATCTTCAGCATCTCCGCGATCTCGAGCGTGCGGGTCGATTTCAGATAATCAAGATGTTCCTTACGTTTTTCAAACTCTTCCTGAGTCAGCCAAATCTCTGCCATATTGTTTCTCCTTTAAGCCCATTTTGGGAATCGTACTATTATATAGTAATGTTCTTGAGACTGTCAAGCAGAAACGCGCGGATTTCCGCTGCGTTTTTTGCTTCATTGAGGCATGTCCTGAGCGCCGACGCGCCCCGCATCCCGGACAGATACCGCGGCAGATGCTTTCTTAGCTCCACAAGTCCGTGCGGCCCCTTGACCCGCTCGATCCGTTCGGCGTGCCGGATCGCGATCTCCAGCCGAAAGGCCGGGGTCGGCGGCGTACACGGCTCGCCGTTGATCGCTGCTTTGATCTCCCGGAAGATCCACGGCTGTCCGAGCGCCGCGCGTCCGACCATCACGCCGTCGCAGCCGGTTTCGCGAAGCATCGAGACGGCGTCTGCGCCGGAGACGATATCGCCGTTGCCGATCACCGGGATCTTCACCGCCGCCTTGACCGCGGCGATCGCCGCGCGGTCCGCGGTTCCCCGATACTGCTGCATGCGCGTGCGCGGGTGCAGCGTCAGCGCGTCCGCGCCGCTGTCCTCCAGGACCCTTGCGAACGAGACGCAGGAATCCTCGTCCCAGCCCTTGCGGAACTTGACCGTCACGGGAACGGGGGAGACCTTCTTCGCGGCCTCCGTGATCCTGCCCGCAAGCGCGGGCGTGCGCATCAGCGCGCTGCCGTCGCCGTTCGATACGATCTTCTGCGCGGGACAGCCCATATTGATATCGATGCAGCGAAGGCGCGGTCCCAGCCGGTCCGAAACGATCCGCACGGCCTCCGCCATGCGGTCCGGCTCGTGCCCGAAGAGCTGCACGCCGATCGCGTCCTCGTCCTCGCCGAGCGACAGGTAGTCGCCGGTCTTCACATTGCCGAAGGTCAGACCCTTTGCACTGATCATTTCCGTGAAGCTCAGGTCACAGCCGAAGGAACGGCAGAGCGCACGAAATACGGCGTCGGTGTAACCAGCCATCGGCGCGAGCAGAACGGGATGTTCGCTTTGAAGGAAGTCAATCATGCGAGAACAGAACGGAATCCTCCGGGATCGGCGTTGCCGTCGGAACGGGCGACGGGGTCACGATCGGGATCGGGTCCGCGTCCGGATTGGGCGTTGCGGGCGGGTCGAGCTTCGGGTTCAGCTCTAAAAGCTCCACGGCTTCGATGAACCAGCGGCCGTCCGTGCGGCCGAGGTGCAGACGGTAGCTGCGCGGCGTCCAGTCCGGGATCGCGGCGCCCGCCGCGGTCTCGCCGGAAAAGCTGCCCTTGATGCCGCGGATCTGTTCGACGACGTCCACGTAGGTGCTGATCTGCCACGGCATGACGTGCATGTCGCGGATGCTGAGGCTGTATTCGATGGAATTGATTGTGATCCCGGCGTACGGCGCGGCGCTGGTCTCGCGCTGCTGCGCGTCTTCGTTGATGCAGTCCGCGGTGAAGTAGGCGGCGAGATCGGTTTCCGGCGCGTTCTTCAGGATGCAGTCCGCGCGCATCGTCATGCCTTCGTTGACAAGAATGTAGGTGTTGCTCGCCCGCGACGCAGATAAAAAGGAAAGAATGCACAGCGCGCCGACGATCAGCACCGTCAGGATCGTGCGCATGAAATAGAATACGGAGCGGCGGACGGCAGTGATCGCACGCAGCTGTTTTCGCGCTGCGCGGATCTCCGATGCTTTTCTGGGCGCTGCCATAACAGATCCTCCGTTAATAACATATAATAGGAATATGGGGTATTATAGCACAGCGGCGCGCGTTTTTCAACCGATAATCCGGAAGGAAGAATATCCCGAAAGATATACGAAAAAAGTTGAAAAAAGGGTATTGACAAGAGGAGGAGAAAGGAGTAATATAAGCGGCGTTCGAGCTCCGGGGAGGAAACGCCGGGAAACACTCAGAGAAAAAAAGATTCAAAAAAGTGAAAAAAAGGTGTTGACAAACGGAGCCGGATGAGATATACTAACGAAGCTGTCCCGCAAAACG
>JBGULC010000020.1:0-26335 GCA_045114775.1 Christensenellales bacterium
CATGAAGCGCTGTATATAGTACCCGTAGTCCGCGAGCGCGTGCACCAGCGCGATCAGCTTTGCATCCGTGATCTTCCCTTCATCTACTGCCGCGTCGAACGCCGCCAGATAGTCCTCGACGGAATAGGTCTTTTCGACGGTCTTTTCTTCCTCACCTTCGAACCAGTGGAACGTCGCCGTGATCGGCTCCGCCATCTGCAGCGCGTTGACGTACGCGGTAAAGCCGTAATTTCCGCCGCTCACCGCGTTCGGATCGTAGTCGTCGCGTTCGTTGACAGAACCGTGTTCAACCGCAAACGTCATGTAGCTTTCCGCATAATCCACACCTGCGATCTCCGGCAGATCCATGAAGAAGTTCACGCCGATCTGTCCCTCAAGCACGAGATTCTGCGTTGCGAACGACGGCACCGCGGGCTTTTCCGCGACCGTCAGCGTCAGTGCGATCGTGCCGGAACCGGCATCAACAAGAACAAACCCTTCATCAAAGTTGTACCATGTACCACCATAATTTAAACTTCCGGTATATGTGCCCGGCGCTGCTTTGGCAAGATCCGTCGGATCGATCCAAACGGCAACGGTAAACGTCTCGCCCTGCTCATTAAAAATGCCGACGTATTTTTCACTACCCGGATTATCATGGTCGTCCCCTGCCACCTTGAACGGAATGCTGTTTTCGCCGTCGCTCAATGCGCCTGCATAGAAACACAGATCAAGTTCTCTCGCCGAGACTTCACACGAATTATTATCATCGTATATCTTGCCGAGAAACAGCGTTTCAAGCGTGCATTCAATGTCCGTATATTCCTCTTCCGCAAGGGTGTATTCCGAAGGCGAAAGCTCATAGGACGCCGGTGCCGTTTCATCGAATTTCCACAGCGCTGTGATCGTCGTTACCTCATCAGTCAACGGAATATATTTACCTAAATCATTAGTACTCCACTTATCAAAAACGCAGTTCTGCGGCGCGGTGAACGTGCACGGCGTTTCGGGATCCATACGGAACTCCATCGAACCGTCGTAGTAACAGAACTTTAGGTTTTCGGTCTCGTTCCACGGAAGGATTTCTTCTTGTTCGTCGGACCGATAGACGATCGGATCACCTGTGCCATCGCCCGGATCGAGGATGACGGTGTAAACCGTCTCAGCTTCCTTGAACGTCGCCTTGACTGCGGCGTTCTCGGCGGGCATCTCGAAGGTGTTGCCATCGATCTCGGTGATATCGAACTCGCCGGTGTTGAAGCCGGTCTCGCACATGTAGACGAGCGTGTCGAGCTCGTAGCCCTCGTTCGGCGTGACCGTGACCGTGACGGTCTCGCCCGCTGCCGCAACGTCCTTGTCGACCGTGACGGTGCCGTTCTTGTCCGCGTCGTTGACGGTCACGAAGAACTTCGTGCGCTCCGCGTAGATGCAGTCGTCGTGCCAGCCGTCGCCGCCGTCATAGTTTGGACGGAAGTAGACGGTATAGACGCCGCTTTGCGGAATCTCGCCCGTATAATCGCCGTAGTTGTTGTCGAAGCCGTCCGGGAACCAGGTCTGGTCCGTGACGCCGTCCGGCGAATACACGACCTTGAACTGGCTGTTGTACGGCTTGCTCGTGCGCAGCAGCGGGAGCTCGATCATGTATTCCTCGGTCTCCGCGCCGGTGCGGGTCATCTTGAACTCCGGCGAGATCGACCAGCCGGTCATGGTGCCGGCAAGGTAGTAGCCCGCATCCTCGGTCACCGGCGTCGGATCGTCGCCGCCGCCGACGTCGCCGTACGCGCTCCATGTGGTCGTCGCGCCGTCCCAAACGCCCTCCGCTATCGTGAACAGGTTCTTATCGGACGGAACCGCGAGGTCGCCCGTCTGGTTCCACTTGTTGTTCCAGTTGTTGTCCGTGGTCGACGGGTTCATGCGGACGAAGATGACGCTCGGATAAGACGAGGAGATCTCGGCGGACCAGAGTCCGTCCTCGCCGTCGACCGCGCTCATGCTGTACCAGTGGTCGCCGTTGCCGAACGCATAGACCGCAAAGCGCGCGCCGTCCTGCTTCCAATTGCTGTTGGGTCTGAGGTACAGCGTCCGCGTGGTGGACGCCGGAGGCGTCGGCAGCTCGCCGGTGGTTGTCTCGTAGACGACCGCAACGCCCGTCGGACCGACGTTGCCGAAGATCCTGCCGTTCTGCACGCCGAAGGTATTGCCGGTGACCGAATCCTTATAGACGCCGTCGCTCATCAGATGCGCTTCGAGATCGACCCAGCCCGCGCCTTCAAGCCGCACGATCGAAACGCCCGCATCGCCGCCGGAGGTACCGCGCTCGATCCACGTGATCTTGGCGTCCTGATCGTAGGACAGCCATTCGCCCGTGCCGTCGTAATGGTTCTTGAACGCGTTGACCGCCGCGACCGCCGGGGATTTCCAAGCGGTGTCGGAGCTTGCAGCGCCCATGCGCTCGTTCGGTCTTGCAAGGAACAGCGCGGTGGAATCGGCTCTTGCGCCGACGATGCCCCACGTCTTGATGATCTTTGCGGAGGAAACGCCGGTCGAACCGCCGTCCTCATAGGTGTCGTGCGATTCCGCCCAGATGACGTAATCCTTCGGCGAATTGCCACGGGTATAATCGGAAACCGCCAGAAGCCCCGCGTTCTGATCGACGACCGCGCCGCGCGCCGTGTTGCCCGCCTGACTGTCGGTCAAGCCCATGTAGGTAATGAACTCGTTGACCCACGCGTCGGAGCCGGAGCCGCTTAAGGATTCGCCGTAGATATACAGGTTGTTTGCGCCCGCATAGTCGCGTACGCCGTTCAGGACATACGGCCAGAAGTCGCTGCCGCAGCCGGAATCGCCCGGAAGCTCGATGTGCTTTGCCGCGTCAAAGCGGAAGCCGTCGACGCCGCAGTCCACGCATTCCTTAAGGAAATCCAGCACCATGTTCTGCACTTCCGGGTTTCCGGTATTCAGGTCCGGCATCGAAAGGTGGTACTGCGTCATGGTGTAGCGGCTGTCGTCGTTCGTGCCGTTCTCACTCGTATGATACAGGTTCTTGCTGCCGTCCGGATCCTGCAGACGCTCCGCGACCTGATCGCTGACGTTGTAGGTGCCGCCGTTCACGGTATAACCGCCGCCGGTGATGTTTGCGGTGTGGTTTGCAACGACGTCAACGATGACGTAGATGTCTTGCTCCGCCGCCGCGTCGCAAAGCTCAATAAGGTCCGCCTTGGAGCCCAGCCACGAGCCGTTCTCGCCCACAACGCAGAAGTCCAGCGGCTGATAGAGCTTCCACCAGTTTCCGCCGGTGTCGTTCCACGAGGCGTTGTAGTCCTTCGGCGGCTGCACCGGCGAAGTCTGTACCGCGACGTAGCCCGCCGCCTTGATGTCCGGCAGCGCTTCCCTGATCTCATCAAACGACCAGTCGAAGCAGTGCAGGATCGCGCCGCCCTGCACGATCGCCTGATCGACGGGCTGCGCATCCGCAACCGCTGTCTTCGGCGTATAGACCGCAGGCAGCAGGCTCAGCACCATGAGCAGTGCGAGCAAAACCGCAGTCAGTTTCCGTTTCATGTTTCACGTTCCTCCCTTATTTGAGTTTCCGTAAAAAAGCACGCCGACGCGTCCTCCCGGACGTATCCGCGTGCAGTTTTCCTAAGTGCGCAAAGAGACAGCCGGATCCACCGGATCCACTGCGTATCGGTTGTCAGCCTTTGTGGTGCGCATTGCCGTCATCTCCTTACTATTATATATTTTATCACGCCTTTGCAAAAAAGCAAGCGGAAAGTGCAAGATGCCAAGATTTTTAGGCATGATTTTTATTCATTCTTATATGATTTGACTTTCCCTCCGTTCGTGTTATAATTGAAGTATCAGAAGTTGAAAGGAGACGTTTATGATCCCGTATTCCCAACTGGACAAAGCCGCACTCGAAGCGGAGCTTTCTGCTGTTACCGAAGCGTATGAAGCCGTCAAGGCGAAAGGTCTGAAGCTCGATATGTCTCGCGGTAAACCCGGAAAGCTGCAGCTCGATCTCTCAAACGACATGCTGAAGGTCCTCTCCGATCGCGAGGATTGCTTCGACGACGCGCTCGACGTCTGCAACTACGGCAATCTCTGCGGCATCCCGTCCGCAAGAAAGCTGTTCGGCGAACTTCTGGACGTAAAGCCCGAGGAAGTCATCGTCGGCGGCAGCGCCTCTTTGCAGCTCATGTACAATCTGATCTCGACCGCATTCACACACGGATTGCTCAGGAGTCCCGCTCCCTGGTCCAAGCGCGGCAAGGTCCGTTTCCTCTGCCCCTCGCCCGGTTACGACCGTCATTTCCGCATCACGGAATTCTTCGGCATGGAACTGATCCCGATCGCCATGACCGACGAGGGACCCGACATCGACGCCGTGCTGCAATGGATCAAGGATCCCTCTGTCCTCGGCATCTGGTGCGTACCGAAGTATTCGAATCCGGACGGCATCATCTACTCGAACCGTGTGATCCGCGCGCTCGCTTCGATGAAGCCCGCCGCACCGGACTTCGCGCTGATGTGGGACAACGCATACTGCATCCACGAGTTCGACGGCGATTACGTCCCCTTCCCGGATATCCTCAAGCTCTGCGCCGAATACGGCAACGCAGATATGGTCTACGAGTTCGCGTCCACCTCGAAGGTAACCTTCCCCGGCGCGGGCATTTCCTGCATGTGCACGAGCGAAGCGAACATTGCCTACTTCCAAAAGACGCTCGGCGTACAGATCATCAGCTTCGACAAGGTGAATCAGCTTCGCCACGTGCGCTTCCTGAAAGATAAGGAAACGACGCTCGCGCTGATGAAGAAGCACGCGGAGATCTTAAAGCCGCGGTTTGCCGCCGTGTGCGACGCGCTTGACCGAGAGATCGTTTCCCGCGGGATCGGTCGTTACAATCGCCCGAAGGGCGGCTATTTCGTGAGTCTCTACGCCATGCCGCAAACCGCAAAACGCGCGGTACAGCTCGTGAAGGAGGCCGGTGTAACGATGACGCCCGCAGGCGCTACCTATCCCTACGGTCAGGATCCTTTCGACAGCAACATCCGCATTGCGCCGACGCTGCCGCCGGTCGAGGAGCTTTCCGTTGCGATTGACGTCTTCTGTCTGTGCCTGCGTATCGCAGCGCTCGAACAACTGCTCAGAGCAAACGCAAATTGAGCGAAAAAGCCGTAAAACCCTTTGACAGCCTTACTGTTTCACGCTATAATAGACTTATAAATAATATATAAATACAGGGAGGAGTTTTCTATGGAACTGAAAGACCAAATTCTGCAGACCAAGGAACGCAAAAAGGGATTCCTGAAGGCGATGCCGGAAACGACCCGTACGCAGGTCGATACCTACACCAAGCTCGATAAAATCTCCGGCAAATACTGGATCGCGATCGTATGCGGCGTAGTCCTTGCACTGATCGGCTATCTGATCGCATGCCTCGCATCCGGCGAATCCAAGTGGGTCCTGAATCTGATCCCCGCCGCGCTTCTGATCGGCGGCAGCGTCGTTTCGGCTTTCTATTTCAAATCCCTCACCTCAAAGGCAAAGAAAGCGATCACCCTCGGCGCACCCGATTATGTGGAAGAGCTGAACGCGATCAACGCGCGTCTGTCCGGTCTTGAAAGAGCGGAAAAGGCACGTGTCGAGGCGGAAAGGCAGGAAGCCAAAGCCAAAGCCCGCGCGGAAGCCGCACAGCGTGAAGCGGAGATTGCGCTGCAGAAGCAGCAGGAAGCCATGGAAAACGGTGCAAAGGCACTGCAGGGCGTTTCACAGGCGGCAGAAAAAGCCGAAAAGCCCATCGAACAGATGACGGAATAACCTCCGGCACAATTCAATATCCATAAAGAACGACCCGCCGGCGATATTCCGGCGGGTCGCTTTTCATCGGGTCAAAGCTGCGCAAGGGTTTTGGTGATCCTGTTCCCTTGATAATCGGGATCGCCGGTGACCTCCCGGATCACGCGGATCTCCGGCGGCAGATCGACCTGCTCGTCCCTGTCGTTCAGCTGCACGTCGAGGATGGCGCAGTCCGCGTTGGCCGGATAGGTATCGACGGTGAAGTAACGGCCGTTGTACAGGAAGCAGAAGCGACGCTTCGATACGGAACCGTATTCCGGATCGACTTCCTCGATCTTGCGGAGATACTCCTTCTGCGAAAGCAGGCGCTCGTTTTCGATGCGCTCGATCGGAGAGATCGGCCGCTTCTCGGTGTAGAAATAGGAGATCGCATTGTTGGAAACGACCTTGCGCGCGCGGCGCTCCGTTCCCTTTGCCTTTCCCTTCAGATAAGTCTGCGTGATGTTCTGCTCTACCGGTTCATAGGGTGCAAGAGCGCTCTCATCGACGTATTCGATCAGGAACTTGCGTTCGAGCTGCGCCGGCGGGATCTCGCCGAGGATCGTATAGACCTCGTTCATCGCCTTACGGATCTTGTTTTCGAAATTGAAGGAGTTGCCGATTACGACACGATGCTTGTGATTGCGCCAGCACAAAAGCGTTGCGTCCTCTTTTTCCCGTGCCTGCTCAAGCGTCTCGTAGCGCGCGGCGTTGTCGTAGTTGTACGCGAATTCCGCGCCCTTCGACGAGGACACGAGGTGGATGACGGCGTTGTAAGATTCCAGGATCTCCTTCTCTGTGAGATTGAACCGTGCGATGACCTGATTGAATTCTTTCTGCGAAACGTATGCCCGGTCGTCCATCACGCCGCGATCGCAGATGATCAGCACCTTTTCCTCAGGCACGAGCTCCGCCGCTTCCTCCGCGAGCTTTTCCTTATGCAGCTGCGAGGACACGACGAAGTACTGAAAATCAAACATGGAAAGGCAGTTGCCGAACGGCTTGATGCCGAAGCCGCTGATCAACTCCGTCGCCGCCTCCGGCACGATGAACACCCGGTAGCCGATGCTGGAAAGCTCTTTGACAAGGCGCGAGGTCAGCGTCGTCTTGCCGCCCGCGGGGCCGCCCGTCAAGACGATTTTTTTGATGCTTTTCATGGTTGCTCCCTTTCGATCGGTTCTTGAACGGCACAAAACCGTCCATATACAGTATAACATATCAGTTTCGTTTTTTCCACCCCGAATTTCAGACGTTCGCTCCTTGCAGAACGGGTTATCCCGTTTCATACAAACCGCGTTGCGATTCCGTATTTGACCTCATAGACGGCGCAGCCGCGATTACGTGCAGATCGTACCGGCGGCGGAAATGCTCGCACACCGTTCTGACTCTTTTCACGATCATCGTATCGGAGGCCCCGTGCGAGGGGGCTTCTTCTTAATTATTACCGCGTTCCGATAAATCCGGTTTTCTTCGAAAATGTTCTTTTCGCAGGAAACGTTGACGCCGTCTGCATCTGTACATATCCGGTTCATTTTTTCTTCACATTTCTTCCATAAGGGGCTTGCTATTTGACGGCATTTCCAGTATAATATCTCTGTATAGAACTGTATACTTATATCTATTGGTATAGAGTTGAGGTTCAAATCAGTAAGGAGGAAAAAAAGAAACATGAGAAAAACCATTTCTCTGGTCCTGGCAGTCCTGATGATGCTTGTCCTGCTTCCCGCGGTCAAGCTCAGCCCGGCTGTTGCGGAAGACGATGCCCCGACCTATGAAAAGGTTGAATCCGCCGATGCTATCACCGACGGTTCCTACCTGATCGTAGTCGACAGCAAGAAGATCGACGGTGCCTATTATGCTTTTAATGGTACCGACGCAAATTCTTACAACAAAGTCGACGTTGACATCGCCGACGGCGTGATCACCGGCAACTATGCGGCGAACGAAATTCAAATCGCTGCGGTCGAAGGCGGCTTTACGCTGAAGAACAGCGACGGCAAGTATCTCGGCGCGCCCAGCGCAAACAGTATTGATTTCAGCGAGACTGCTCTTGTCAACGGTATCGCAATGGGTGACGATCTTACTGTTTCGATCAATATGTCCACCGACGCGGCACGCGAGCTGAAGCTGAACAATACAAATGATCAGCCGTTCTTCCGCTACTACAAGGTCAGCACCAGCAACGCGAATTATTATCTCCCTTCCCTTTATAAGAAGGTTGTAACCACCGAGCCGGATCCAGAGCCCGACCCCGAACCCGAACCCGAGCCCGAGACCACGGCGATGGAGCTTGTGACTGAGCTGAAAAACGGCGATGAAGTTGTCATTTTCAACGCAGCCAACAACAAGATCATGACGGGCGCAGAGTATTATTATGAGAATACTTCGAACCCGAGCAAGAGCAAGTGGGAGATCGTTGCTGCAGATGCAACGCTGACCGACGACGTTCTCTCTGTTCCCGAAGAGGCGGTCGTTCTGACCGTGGAAATTCTCGTACCGGATACGGAAGATCCCGAAATGAGTTCCACCGACGAAGAACCCAACGTCTATGCATTCAAGACGGCAGACGGCAAGTATCTGTATGCGGACAACAAAGATACCAGATTTGTTGAACGCGATCAGGAGAATGCAGAAAACACATTCTTCCAGCTGGAACCGGTCGAAGGCGGCTTCTATATCAAGTGCAACTCCGCCACATATAATGACAAGGCGCAGTACATCGAGTACTACAAGAACTATTTCACCGTGTACAGCATGGGCACCGATGCGTCCATCTACACGTTCCAGTTCTATGCAGAGCCCGGCGAAACGCCTGAGCCTCCGGTAGTGGAACCGGCGGGCGACACGGTCATTCTGTTCACGAACGACGTACACTGCGGCATCCGCGACGGCTGGGGCTATGCAGGCGTTGCAGACCTGAAGAAGACCCTTGAAGCGGCGGGCAACGAAGTCCTCCTCGTCGACGCGGGCGACCACGTCCAGGGCGGCTCGATCGGCTCGCTCACGCGGGGCGAAGCGATCATCGAGATCATGAACTTTGTCGGTTACGATCTCGCAACGCTCGGCAACCACGAGTTTGACTACGGCATGGATCGTATGTTTGAGCTTGTCGAGATGGCGGACTATCCGTACGTTTCCGCGAACTTCATGGATCTCACGACGAACGCTCCGGTGCTCGACGCGTACAAGATCATCGAAGCGAACGGCAAGAAGATCGCGTTCGTCGGTCTTTCCACGCCGGAATCCATTACCAAGTCCACTCCTGCATACTTCATGAACGCAGAGCATACCGAGTATCTCTACGGCTTCTGTCAGGATGATACCGGCGCAGGCGTCTACACCGCAGCGCAGACCGCGATCGACGCGGCGAAGGCGGAAGGCGCGGATTACGTGATCCTCGTCGGCCACATGGGTATTGACGAACAGTCTAAGCCCTGGACCGCTCCCGAAGTGATCGCAAACGTCACCGGCGTTGACGCGTTCATCGACGGTCACAGTCACAGCGTCATCAACACCGTCGTTCAGGATAAGGAAGGCAAACCGGTTCTCCACGGTCAGACCGGCACGAAGCTCGCGAACGTCGGCAAGCTGACGATCGACGCGGAAGGCGAGTTCACGCTTGAGCTCCTCCCGGCGGAAGATAAGGTTCAGGACGATCCGGAGACCGACGCGTTCATCAAGACGATCGAGGATGAATTCAACGCGCTTCTGAACTCCGTCGTTGCGCACACCGATCATATCCTGACGATCAAAGATCCCGAGACCGGCGCACGTGCAGTTCGCCGTGCAGAGACCAACCTCGGCGACCTGTGTGCAGACGCGTATCAGTATATGTTCGATTCTGACATCGCGTTCGTCAACGGCGGCGGCGTCCGTGCGGACATCGCGGTCGGCGACATCACCTTCCAGCAGATTATCAACGTCCATCCGTTCGGCAATACCGCAGTGCTCGCGGAGGTCTCCGGTCAGACGATCCTTGACGCTCTCGAAATGGGCGCTCGCGTATGCCCGTCCGAAAACGGCGGCTTCCTGCAGGTTGCGGGTCTGACCTATGAGATTCACACCTACGTCGAAGCAAACGTTGAACTCGACGATGCAAAAGTCTGGCAGGGTCCGAAGGATCCGAACGGCGAATATCGCGTAAAGAACGTTCAGGTCTTCAACAAGGAGACCAACGCATACGAACCGCTCGATCTTGAGAAGAAGTACACGCTCGCTTCCCACAACTATATGCTGATGGATATGGGCGACGGTATGGCGATGTTCAATGCGGAATCCACGACGATCCTTTCCAACAGCGGTATCCCGGACAACCAGGTCCTGATCGACTATATCCAGTCGATGCCTGAGGTCAACGAAGTCCACCAGGTCGAAGGCTACACCAATCCCAAAGGCGAAGGCCGTATCACGATCAACGAAGGGTCGCTCTTCTACGGTGAAGACGTGAAGTCTCCTGACGTTATGGAAGAAACCGAAGATGGAGAACTCTTCCGTTATGACGTCAAGGTGAAGAATATCGATCCGGAACTCGCAGTCGTCGGTCTGCAGACATTCGTGCAGTATGACAATACCGCTCTTACGTTCGTTGAAGCAAAGTCCAATCTCGATGGCAGCACCGGCATCAACGAAAAGGACGGTGTGATTTCCTTCGCATGGGCAAGCAATGGCGACGGCATCACGATCACGGACGAAAGCGTAGTCGTATCTCTGTACTTCAAGCTCGCCAAGGCTGTTCCGAACGGTGCGAAACTTGACTTCGTCTTCGTACCTGCAGAAAACGGCGCAACGACCGGATATTCCTACGTGGAGAACGATTCTGTTATCGAAGCTGAACACGTTCAGACCAAAGACGGCAGCATCACGTTCGAGCTTCCGGACAGTCTGACCATCTACGGAGAAGACGTCAACTCGCTCGACATCATGACCGTTGAAAACGGAGAGCGTCTCTACAAGTACGATATCCGCGTGAAAGATCTTCCGGCGGCAGGCCTCAAGGTCAACAGTGTACAGGTCTTCTTGAACTACGACAATGAGTTGCTTGAGCTTGTCGATGTCGAGAGCACGCTGGAGGGCTTTGTGTACAGTGCCAAGAAAGGTGATGTATTCTTCGTCTGGGCAACTGATTCCGATGTGCGTCTGAATGATGAAGATGTGATCCTTACGCTTTGCTTCTCCGCACCGAACGCAAAGGGCGGCGAGGTAGCCACGATCGGCTTCACCGTAAATGCTTTGAACACAGGCAGTGCAATGTCGTTTGCCTACTGCGGACAGGTTCTGGAGATTGAAGCGACCACGGTCGACGGCAGCATCACGTTTGCCACTGCTGTGCTGGGCGATGCGAACTGCGACGGTCAGATCACGGCAGCTGACGCTGCGCTGATCCTCCGCTCCATTGTCGGTCTGAGCGAGCTCTCTGCGCAAGGCGCGTTCAATGCAGACGTTGACGGCGACGGCGAAGTCACCGCCGAAGATGCAGCGATCATCCTCCGCTACATTGTTAAGCTGATCGACAAGTTCCCGGTCGAAGAGACCGAAGAACCGTAACTCCTTACTGAAACAGAGGACCGTCAAACGACGGTCCTCTTTCTTATTCCCGAAGAATCCCTGCATTGTTGCTATTTTAATTAACTTGTTGTATACTGTTTATATCATTTGAAAGGATCGCCAGCCGCTATGGTCAAGTATCGGGTTTCCTTCTAAAACGGCAGAAGGAAAATCCATTTCATTCCTTCTGTCGCAAAGCTGACAGGAGGTAAATATGAGAACATACCAAAAGCGCAATCGCGCCGCTTTTTTCGGCGCGCTGGTTTGTATTCTTTGCAGCAACACGTTTGCTGTCGTGCTGCAGTTTTTCAAGGGTGATGTGCTGGATTATGCCATCGCCGGTGAGATCCGAACCACAATCCAATCCGTTCTGCTACTCATCTCGTTTATCTTGGGCGAGGTGTTATTCTACTATCTGTATAAGCGGTGCAGCGCGAAATACGTGACCGGATGTACGCGGATGCTGAAACGCGACGTCTTTGAAAGCATTTTGCAACGGTCTTACGTGGATTACAAATCGCAGCAGCAGGGCGAATACCTTGCAAAGCTGACAAATGATGCGGACGCCATTCAGAATCGCAGATTTCAGATGCTGCCGTTATTCTTTGATATTCTGTCAAAGATCGTCTTTGTCAGCGCCGCGCTGTTTCTGTTGGACTGGCGGCTTGCGCTCGTGACGATCGCGCTGTTATCCACACCGCTGTACGTTCCCAAGCTGATCGAAAAACGTTTACAGAACGCACAGACAGCATATCTCAAAGCGGTCGAGGAGCATCTTGCGAAGGTCAACGACTGGCTGAGCGGATTTGAGATTATCAAAAACTTCTCCGTGGAACGACAGATTCTCCGGAGGTTTGACGATTCGAACGATTCCGCCATGGACAAGTTCTTAAAGGATTCCCTGCTCGGCGCGGTATCGCAGCTGATCACGACGCTGATCTCGTATCTGTCGTATTTCATCGTGCTGGTCTTTGCCGCATGGCTCGTGCTTCGGGGCGACTTTACCGCAGGAAACTTCTTCGTAGCCATCGGGATGATCGACCAGCTGTCTTATCCGCTGATCTCGCTTGCGGAGATCATCCGGCAGCTTGTAGCCATCCGGCCCGCCTGCGATGCAATGGAACGGTTTATTGCATACGGCGCATCGAAAGGCGGAAAACCGTTGCAGCACGCGGAAGAAATCCGATATGAAGACGTTACCTTTGCCTACCCGGACGCAGCGCTGGTTTTGAATCGCTTTGATCTGACGGCGAAACGCGGACAAAGAATTCTCATCAAGGGTCCGAGCGGTTGCGGCAAAACGACCGCGGTGAATCTGCTGCTGCGCTATTTTGACGTCAGCAGCGGCGCGATTACCGTAGACGGCGTGCCGATTTCGGAATACAGCAGCACATACGACTGCATGACGGTCGTGCGGCAGGAAGCGGTGCTGTTTCACGATATGCTTCGGAACAACCTGACGATGTTCCGCGATATCCCGGATGAAACGCTGATCGCCATGCTGCAAACCCTCGGACTGTCCAAGTTTGCCAATCCAGATGCGCTTGATTCGCTGATCACGGAGAACGGCGCGAATCTGTCCGGCGGCGAAAAGAAGCGCATCTGTCTTGCCCGTGCGCTGCTTCGCGATACAGACGTGCTGATACTGGACGAGCCGCTTGCAAATCTGGACGACGCAACCGCAAAAAAGATCGAAGACCTGCTGCTGTCGATCAAGGGAAAGCTACTGCTTGTCGTATCTCACCAGTTTACGGAAGAAAAGTTGAGCCGATTTGATTGCGTATTGGAAATGCATGCATAACAAACGGCGGGGAGAATCACTTCCTCTCCGCCGGTTTCCTTTGCGATCAGAATACTCTCATCCGCTCATTCAGGCGTTGATACACCGGACGCATCCAGGGTTCGGAGCAGGCACGGATCGCGTCGTCCGGCAGGAACCATTTCACGGCGCTGTTTTCGTCCGCTTTGATGCGCAGCGGCTCCGTATCGTCCGCGATCAGAAGATAGGTGCCGTTCAGATGCAGATGCGCCGGGACAAATCTGCCTCGTTTCCAATGCGGATTGACCGTCAGCGTTTCAATCGAAAGCAGACGGTCCGACGCCGGACGAACGGACAGCAGCCCCGTCTCCTCTGTCGCCTCCTTCAATGCGACCTTCAGGAGATCGCGTTCGCCGTCCGCATGACCGCCGGTCCACGCCCAGGAATCGTAAATATTATGATAGATCATCAGCACGCGGTCACGGCTTTCATTCGTGATCCAGGCGGACGCCGTCACATGAAACAGCAGATTGCTGCGCTCGTAGATATCCGCATAGCGGGCAAGGCAGTCCAGCATGACCGCACGATCCGTTTCCTCCTGCGCGTCGCGCGGGATATAGTTTTTCAAAGCTTCACAGAATTCCATATTTGCAGTATACCATGCTCTCCCTCTTGTCTGCAAGCCCGCTTTGGTGTATACTGTAGAAAACCCTTGGAGGTGCGTATGGTACACATCGGGAATGATTGGGACGATTTGCTTGCGGATTATTTCGCATCGGAGCAGTATCAGGCACTGCGGCGTTTTCTTGCCGAGGAATACCGCACGCATACGATCTATCCGAGCATGTACGATATCTTCAACGCGCTGAAATACACAAGCTTTGCCGAGACCAAGGTCGTGATCATCGGACAGGACCCGTACCACGGTCCCGGACAGGCGCACGGGCTTTGCTTTTCCGTGAAAAGGGGCGTGGAGCCGCCTCCGTCGCTTAAAAACATCTTTCAGGAGATTCATAGTGATCTCGGCCTTCCGATACCGAATCACGGCGAATTGACCGCGTGGGCGCGTCAGGGCGTTCTTCTTTTGAACACCGTGCTGACCGTACGCGAGCATCTGCCGAATTCGCACAAGGGACACGGCTGGGAAGCGTTTACCGACCGTGTGATCGAGCTTCTGAACGGCAAGCAGCAACCGATCGTGTTTCTGCTGTGGGGCGCGAACGCGCGCAACAAAGCGCGGATCGTCACGAATCCGATACATATCAAGCTCGAAGCGCCGCATCCGAGCCCGCTTTCCGCCTATAACGGCTTCTTCGGCTGTCGGCACTTTTCCAAGGCGAACGCTTATCTTGAGAGAAGCGGTCAGACGCCGATCGACTGGCGGCTTGACTGAAAAACTTTTATCAAAATGCAAAAAAAGGATTGACAAAAGCGACAATCTTCGGTATTATATCTCTTGCGTGCTCGGTTCGTCTAGTGGCCTAGGACACCGCCCTCTCACGGCGGTAACACGGGTTCGACTCCCGTACCGGGTACCAAGGAAGCCCCAAATATGGGGCTTTTTTCATGCCCCGAATTCACCGGGAGTGGAGTAACGAGCACAAGCACGTTTTTTCCTTCTTTTCGCCTTCTGGGAAATGATGCTTTCTTCTCACGTCGATTACCTCCGTCTTTTGTTTATTTTCGCTTTGCAGCGAAGTTTTTTGATGCACCGGCGGCGGTTTTGCCGCCGGTCCGTTTTTTCATTTTACAGCTGTGCAATCAAGGTTTGCAATACAGAATTGTAGGATAGCTTGTATTCTCAAGAAGTCTTTGTTTTTGCTGCCGTCGGCGTTCATGTACAGACGCCGGTTGACTTCAATCATAATAGAGTTTACACGTTTATCCTTTTGATAGAAACGCATCGGGACGAGCGTTCCTGCAAAGGGCGAATTGACTGCTACGGAATAGCCACGGGATTGCAGATAGCGAATCGCCGTCTCTGTCAATTGATTTGGTGTATGGTATGGATCCGTGCCGATGCAGAAATCGGGACGGTTCGAATTCTGGTCCGGTTCGTACGGCAGCGGCTTCGAAGGAAAGGAATGCCCGTCGATAATCAGGCAGCGTCCGGTTCTGTCAAGCGTCGATTGCACGGCTTCCGTCAAAGCAGCATGATGCGGATCGTACCAGGTTTGCAGGATGCGCTCGCGGGTCGCGGCGTCGATCGTTCGAAGAATCGCACCGTCGTGGGTGCGGGTATAAACCGCGCCCATTCCGACGGACGACATCGTTTCCTGCGCATCGTCCCGAAACCGTTCCGGATCACAGACAAGCCGACTCACAGGAAATACGACGGACGGATAATCCCCGCAGAACAGCTCGTCGCAGTAATGGTCCGTCATTTTCAGCAGCTCGTCGGCAAGGTCGATTTGAAAAGCGTTGCGTTCCGATTCCGGGATCACCGTGGATGCGTGCGGGACGTGAATAACGACAGAAGATGGGTTCATGATTGTGTCCTCCTTTGGATTTTCGCCTATTCGGAGTACACAAAAGCACCCATCGTTACCGACGGGTGCTGCAAATACCGATCATACCCATCAGTCAAGCTTTGGCACCTTACCCAATGAGGCAGGTTGTCGTGCGATCAACGAGCTTGTCTCTAACGCACTCTTTATAAGCAAGGTGATGATACCATGCACATCCGGGTTTGTCAACACCGGATCCCCCTGCTCTTTGTGTTGCCCTTCCTGATTACATATGGTATAATTCAATTAACAAAAGAATGATCTGTGAAGGAGAAAACCATGCTGCAAAACGGAATTAAAGGAAAGATCGAACTGACGGTAACGCTGGATAAATGCGCCGGTGCCATCGGCAGCGGCGAACTTGACGTATTCGCCACGCCCGCCATGATCGCGCTGATTGAGGAGACATGCTGGAGAAGCGTCGCGCCGTATCTCGAGCCCGGCGAAGGAACCGTCGGCACAGCGCTGAACGTCCGCCATGTCGCCGCGACGCCTGTGGGACTGACGGTGACTTGCGAAACCGAGCTGACGCTTGTGGATCGCAGACGTCTGGTATTCGACGTCAAGGTGTATGATCCCTTCGGCCTGGTCGGCGAAGGAACGCACGAGCGCTTTGTTATTCAATACGAGAAATTCATGAAGAAGGTCGATGAAAAGAGAAATCAAAGCAACGCGTGATTCCTTCTTTCATTGAAACGCAAAGGTCCCGAGAATCCCCCGGGACCTTTTTGTATGGTTATTCGTTGGCGTTTCTTGTTCCGTACCGCTGCTCGAACGCTTCCACAATTGCAAGCAGGTCTGGATCGTTTTGCACTGTCGCGTACAGATACTGCGTTTTGCAGCCAAATTTAAACTGGCTGATCGCCTGTTTGCGAAGCTCCTCCGGGATGCCGTAGAACGCTTCCGCAATGCTGCCGGTGATCGCAGCGAGCGTGTCGCTGTCGCCGCCGACGGAGATTGCGATGCGGATCGCATCCTCGAAGGAAGTCGATTCGAGAAACGCTTCGATCGCCTGCGGAACCGTGTGCTGACACGTTTCGTTGAACTCGTAGGTCGGACGGATCTCGTCAATTGTGAAATCGAGCGTGTAGTAGTTCTCCTCGATAAAGGAGCGGATCTCCTCCTTGCTGTGTCCGGTACGCGCGAGGAAGATAGCGCATGCCGTCGCTTCCGCGCCTTTGACGCCTTCCGGATGGTTGTGCGTGACGACTGTGACGGCGTGAGAAAGCGCCTTGACTTCTTCGAGCGTCTTTCCCGCCCAGCCGCAGGCACTGACGCGCATCGCCGCGCCGTTGCCGAAGCTGTTGTAAGGATGCGGATTTCTCGCATACATCCATTCATAGAAGCGTCCGCCGTACCCACAGTTCGGATATTGCCGCCCGATTTTCTGCATCCATTCGACAGTTTTGTCCTCCAGTCCTTCCGTCTTGCCGTCGTTATCCAGAATCGCCTTTGCAACAGCGATCGTCATGATGCTGTCGTCCGTCGGGAAACACTTGCTGTTGAAGAGCGGAAACTCCTTGCTCCTGTGATTATGAAATTCGTATATGGATCCAACCATATCTCCGATGATTGCGCCTAACATTTCTCTGTCTCCTTCCGATTGTTTTCAGCATCATTATACCGGCTTTCCGTCATGCTTTGGTAAACCGGCAGGTGACAAATGGGTCCCCTTTCTATACATCGTCCGGCGATAGACATATGCCAAACTTCCAGGCTGGGCTGCCGCTTGTCTTTTCGATGATTGTCACAACCGACTTATAAACTTCCGGCCCATGTTCGCAATGCGAAGTGTCCACGTCAAACACGTAGTCATTCCAGTTGCGGAATTGCGTTATATCATAACCGTTGCAATTATAGTCATACCAGATCTCTTTACGTAGTTCTTCGTCTGAATTGAGAATGTGCGGATATGATGCTACCAACATCAATTTTCTGACAAAATCATTCAATTCTTCTATTTCAAGATCATGCGGGCAGTATCGATAGTCTCCTATAGCGTATTGCCAGAATTCCCTTGCATCCTTATCGCTGCAGCCATTGTCAAGAAAAAGCTGTAGTGTGCGAATTCCCCACTCATTTGTGCGATAAATGTAGCACAACAAAGGATGAAACACGTAGCTGTAATCATAAGGTATCGACGGCTTTGTAATATCCATACCATATTTTAGAAACAGATCTGTAATTCGGAAGAAGTCTTCTGTAGTTTCATCATACTGAAAAAGCTTCTCCGCAATTGCCCCATACAGATTGTCATCACAGTATTCACCTTTCACTCTGCCAAGCGGTTCGGCTCCTTGCTTTAGGAGTTCCTCTACAAGCCTGAAGTCTATGACGTCCGCCATACATGCTTCCAACAATTGTTGAGTAAGATTTTTTACACCCTGATCCATTTCCTTTCTCCTAATTACCAAGCTGATTGCAGTCTTCACAGCCGTTTCAGCGGCACGCGGGTTGCGATCGTTCTCGGCGTCGGGAGCTTGTCAAAGCGGATGACGTAGGCATTGTGATCCTTGTCCAGATCGAGCACCGTTCCGGCTCCCAAAATCGCGTGCTGCACGCGTGTGCCAACCGGGTAAAGCTCCGGATCGTTTTGATCCAAAAGCCGCTGTTCGGCGTTGCGGATGTAGTTCGACGCGTCGCGAATCAGCCCGTCCTGCGGCGGTTTTGTGTATTCCAGAAGGCTTTGGTCGATATCAAGCAGGAACCGGGACGGATAGCGCGGCGAGCTGTCGATGTTGATGCCGTCCGCTTCGGATAGATAGAGCCGCTTTTCGGCGCGGGTCATCGCGACAAACGCGAGCCGGCGCTCCTCCTCCATCCCCTCGATCGTCCGCACCTTACGCGACGGGAAAACGCCCTCGTTCATGCCGATCAGGAACACGTACGGGAACTCCAACCCTTTTGCGGCGTGCACCGTCATCAGCTTGACTTTGTCGCCCGCTTCGATCGCGTCCGTGTTCGTAAACAGCGCGACATGGCTCAGATAATGCTCCAGCGTGACCTCTTCGCCGCAGGTCGTCTCGTAGTCGTAGACGGACTGCTTGAGCTCGGCAAGGTTGTCCAGGCGCTCCTGGCTGCCCTCCGTGCGCAGCGCCGCCTCGTAGCCGCTTTCGTCGAGGATCGCGGAGAGGACTTCCGACACCGGGCGATTGGCATAGGTTGCAGCGAATCGCTCAATTAGCTTGACGAACTTGTCCGCCTTGGTGCCTTTCATGATTTCATGGTCGAGGTTTTTGAGCAGCGCGTCGTACAGGGTACAGTTGTTCGCCTGCGCGTACTCCTCGAGGAACTTCATGCGGCGCTGTCCCATGTTTCTTTTGGGCGTGTTGACAACGCGGCGGAACGACAGATCGTCCTTGTACGCGATCATGCGCAAATACGAAAGCGAATCCTTGATCTCCATGCGCGCAAAGAACTGCACGCCGCTGTAGATCGCATAGGGCACCTTCGCCTTCAAAAGCACTTCCTCCACCTGCCGCGTCAGATAATGCGCTCGGTACAGCACCGTCATGTCCTTATACGGCACGCCCTGCTCATGCAGAATGTGCATCTGCCCGACAATCCATTTCGCTTCTTCCTCGGCGTTTCTCGCATGGTGGCACAGCACCGACGCGCCGTGCGGCTGCATCGATACAAGGTCTTTTTTGATGCGTTTTTTGTTCTTTGCAATCAGCGAATTGCAGACGGCAAGGATCTCCGGCGTGGAGCGGTAGTTTTCGTTCATCATCACCGTCTTGGTGCCGGGAAACTGCGTGTCAAAGCCGTTCAGGTACTTGACGTTCGCGCCGCGCCAGGTGTAAATCGTCTGATCCGGATCGCCGACAATGAACAGGTTTTTGTGGTAGCCGCACAGAACTTCCATCAGCTCGTACTGCAGGCCGTCGATGTCCTGAAACTCGTCGATCATAATGTATTCGAGCCGCTTTTGCCATTTCAAACGGATGTCCTCGTGCTCGTGAAAGATGTACAGCGTGAACTTGATGAGGTCGTTATAGTCCAGCCCGAAGCATTTTTTCTGCTGATACAGGTAGCCGTAAAACAGGATATCGTTCGTGCCGACAGCGTTCAGATACTTCTCGTGCAGCGCGTCGAGCGAAAGGTTGATGAGGTCGAGATAATACTCGGGCTTTTTAAACAGCTTCTGGATCTCGAACATGTCCCGCGCGTTTGAAAAGGTCATATCCCGCAGCGTCAGTCCGCGCTCCTCATAGATGATACGGAGCATGTCGTCGATGTCCGAATTGTCGAGCACCAGAAAGCTCTTCGGGTATTGCACGGCATAGCTGTCCTCCTGCAGCACCGACACACAAAATCCGTGGAATGTGTTGATATAGCCGGTGTCGTTATCGCCCGTGAGGTTGTGGATGCGCTGCCGCATTTCGTTCGCTGCTTTGTTGGTGAACGTGACGCACAGGATATTGCCCGGCAGGATGCCGAAGTCATTCACAAGATACGCGAACCGGTGGGACAGAGCGCGCGTTTTGCCCGATCCCGCGCCTGCAATCACGCGGATGAATCCCTCCGTCGACGTCACGGCCTCCCGCTGCGATTGATTCAGTTTCATTTCGTCCATAAGCGCCTCCTCGGCTCAATATCTCCCGTTTTCCAGTCTCCGCTGCACTTCTTTTTGCACATACGCAACTTCGGTATCCGTAAGATCGCCTCTGTCGATGCTGACGGAGGTCTCCCCGCGCCGCGCGGCGGCAAGGCATTCCTCGATCTTGTCCTCGACGACCATGTTGCGGTAGCCCATAAAGCTCATAAAACTGTCGTTTCCAAAGTTCATTCCGGTTTCTCCTTCTGATTCGTATCATCTTTTCTGTCCTCAAACTTAAACACGACTTTGTTCTGCTCGTCAAGGATCAGATGCGCTTTGAAGGACTTTCCAGCCTTGCTCCTGAAACCGGAGATCAGGCCGGAGTCGTGTTCGGTGATGAGCTTTTTGAACTGCGCTTCCGTCAAGGTTTTCTTACAGATGGTGCCGACGGAGAATTTGCAGCCGTCCTTGTAGCCCGAACAGCCGTAGCCCCAGCTCTGCTTTTTCATCGACTTGCCGCAGACGGGGCACAGCACCGGCGGGTTCAGTTCCGTATTCTGCAATGTCGGCGCTACGGGCGAAACACCGATCTCTTTGCACCAGACGGTGACGGTTTTTTCGATGTCACGTTGGAATTGCGCCGCGTCCTCGTTGCCGCGTTCGATTTCGTGCAGCCGCTTCTCCCATTTCGCCGTCAGCGCGGGCGATTTGATGGATTCCACCGTCAGCCCCTGAATCAGCCCGATGCCCTTATCCGTAGCGGACAGCGTTTTCTTGCTGCGCTCCGCATAGCCGCGTTTCAACAGCGTCTCGATGATCGCGTCACGCGTCGCCGGCGTGCCGATGCCCGCCACGCTCGGATCTGCGAGGATCTTCTTGAGCTCCTCATCCTCGAGGTCCTTGCCTGCGGAGATCATCGCCGCAAGCATCGTTTTGTCCGTATAGCGCTTCGGCGGCTCGGTTTCTTTCTCCTTGACTTCGTAGGTGCCGGACACCGCTTCGCCCTTTGTCAGCATCGGCAGGTAGTTTTCCTTATCCTTTCCGGTTACCGCCATAAAGCCGGGATCGAGGATCGTGCTGCCGCTCGAGGTGAATGCCTCGCCCTCCACCGTCGTAGTGACGTTGGTCCTGCTGATGACGGCGTCTCCGTACAGCATACAGATGACGCTTCTCACGATCAGGTCGTAGATTTTCGCCTGATAGCCCGTAAGCCCCTTGGGTTTGCTTGTCGTCGGGATGATGGCAAAGTGGCTCTCCACCTTCTTGTCGTCGAAATAACGCCATTTTGTGAAGCTGCGCTTGCGTCCGTCGATCAGGGCCGTATAGTCCGGATTCTCCGCAAGTTTATCAAGCACGCGGTTCACCGTCGGTACCATGTCCTCGGTGAGATAGCGCGAGTCGGTACGCGGATACGTCGTCAGCCCCGCGTCGTAGAGCGCCTGCGCCGCGTCGAGCGTTTGCTTCAGCGTCATGCCGAACTTGGCGTTTGCGTCCATCTGGAGCGCCGAGAGGCTATAAAGCTGCGGCGGATGCTTCTCCTCCTTCTTCTCGGTGATCTCGGAAACTGTGCCGTTCTTGCCGTTGATCTTCTTCAAAATATCTGCAACGGCGTTCTTATCGTTGAATCGCTTGCACTTATGCGTCGCGGCATACGTTTCGCCCTTGTCGGTTTTGAACGTCGCTTCCAGCGTCCAGTATTTCTCCGGTTTGAAGTTGCGGATCGCAAGCTCGCGATCGACGAGCATCTTGAGCGTCGGCGTCTGCACCCGCCCGATGCTGAGCACCTCGCCTTTGGCGTGCTGATGCAGCGTCATGGCAACTGTCAGATTGATGCCGACGACCCAGTCCGCGATCCCGCGCATCCGGCCGGCAGTCTCGATATTCTTGACTTCCTCATAGGTTTTGAGCTTCGAAAACGCGTCGAGGATGCCCTCTTTCGTCTGCGACGCAAAGCAGACGCGCTTCACCGGCGCCTTGCTTCCCGTCAGCTCGTAGATGTATGAAAAGATGACTTCGCCCTCGCGATCGAAGTCCGTTGCGTTGATGATATAGCCGCTTTTCGTAAACATCCGCTTGATCAGCTCGAACTGCTTTTTCGTGTGCGCGTCGAACGATGAGCCGTCCGTCCGCAGCCGCAGCTCGTACGGATTCGGCAGAAACGGCAGCGGCATCTTTCGCCAGTTCTTATAATCCGGATTGTAATCCGCCGCGTCCTTGAGCTGTCCGAGATGCCCGAAGCCCCAAGTCACGAAGCAGTCCTCTCCCGCGTACCGGATCCGCAAAAATCCGTCCTTTGCCTGCTGTGCCTTGACTGCCTTCTCATTCGACTTGAGCGCGGCGAACGTAATTTCCTTTCCGTTCGCCAGCGTGATTTTATCCAGCGCCGCCGCAATCTTATTGCCGACGTCCGGCTTTTCCGCAAGTATCGTGATCATATCATTCACACCGTCCCTTTGGCATAATTGCCTTATCGGCATTGTACCATATCCGACATCGGTTGAAAAGAACAACAGCGCAATCAGTCATCAAGGATCGCATCCATGATCTCCATTTGATCCAGGAAATCACCGAGTTCCTTATCCTTCTGCGCACGCTGCATGCGGCGGTAGGTTCTGCCGTCTACAACGATCGTGCGCTCCTCATAGACGATTTTTCTGCGTCCGAACAAGCCGCGCTTTTCAACCGGTACCTGTACTCTGACTCGATGTTTCATGTGCTTCCTCCGTCTGAATCAGCCTTCATCTTTAACCTTATTCTGCATTCGAACCCTCCCGATAAAGATGATTCATATCGGGAAAAGCCCTCTGTTTCCTCTCTCCGCCTATAATAAATCATAAGAAGTATCCGATAAATCGGACAGAAAGCTGTCATGAATGAAAACGGATCAAAAAGCCGCTCCCGAAGGAACGGCTTGTCCGATTCACAAATCATTCTATCCCGTTTGCTTTTATTCGATCCACGATGAACAGATCCGCAGGCAGCCAATTTACATCGTGTAAGTGTTCACTTGAAAGCCAGCATGCGGACTCATGTTCTAAGAGCTTCGGTTCGCCCTCGACGATCGAACAAATGAAGCAATCCATAGACAGGCGGAATTCCGGATAATCATATTCCACTGTCATCAGGAACCTTTCCGGCCGGATCGTCGTCGCAAGTTCCTCTTTGATCTCACGGATCAAAGCCTGTTCCGGCGTCTCCCCCGCTTCGATCTTTCCGCCGGGGAACTCCCAATAATCCTTGTACGCACCGTATCCGCGCTGCGTTGCAAAGATTTTCCCGTCCTGATGCATGATTGCTGCGACGACCCTGATTGTTTTCATAACACGCTGTAATCCCCTTGACAAAGTCATTATATCTCAGATTCAAATCACGTTCAAGATGCACCATCCAGAATATATATAACAAAAAAAGATAGCGAAAACAGTTTTCAATATGGTATAGTATAGTTGTTACGTCCTGTTTTCCGTTTTTGCGGTTTGAAGGCAATTCTACAGAGGAGAAAACAACATGCGTCATTTCCCGAAACGATTCATTTCCCTGCTTTTGGCATGGATCCTTGTCCTGTTCCTGGTCCCTGCGGCATTTGCCGATGAGAACGTTTCTGTAACGGAAAGCAGTGAACAAGCGTATGCACAGCATGGCCTGGGGCGTCTGCCCGAACGCCGCCGCGGCGCTACGCAGCCGTCGGACGCTGTGGGGCACAGCGGTCTAGTGACGGCAGGTCTGCCGGCAAACTATGACAGCCGCGATTACGGTTACATCACCCCCGTCAAGGATCAGGGCAACTACAATACCTGCTGGACGTTCGGCACAGCCGCATCCTGCGAGGCGTACATGATCAAGCACGGCGTCCACGTCGGCGAAGACGGACCGGTCGCGGATCTCAGCCTGAATCTGTCCGAGTATCATCTTGCCTACTACACCTACACCGACGCGTACGACGCCGAAGGCATGCTCACGGGCGACAAGACGTATTTCCTCAGCAGCCACAGTAACGGCAGTTTCCTCGACGCGGGCGGCACCGGCGAGCTCGTCAGCTATCCGCTGATGCGCTGGACGGGTCTTGCAGACGAATCGGACGTCGCGCTGATGTACAGTTCGGCAGGCTCTGCAGGGCTCGGCAGCGAGCACGCCTATCAGAACAACGTCGCGCACGTGACCTCGGTACGGCACTTCTTCGGATCCAATGTAGACGAGGTCAAGCGTCACATCATGGAGTACGGCGCGGGCTCCATGGGCGTCCGCGTCAGCAACACTGCAGGCACCGGGTATCACGGCGGTGTCAACACCTCCACCGGCACCATCTGCTGGATCCAGTCTGCCGTCGCGTATCAAGATACCGGCTTCTACTATGCGGACCATGACGTCACCGTCGTAGGCTGGGACGATTCGTTTTCCAAAGAGAACTTCAACCAGGGCTACCGCCCCACGAACGACGGCGCCTGGATCGTGAAGAACTCCTGGGGCACGGACGTCGGCGACAGCGGCTACTTCTACGTTTCTTACGAGGATTCCGCCACCCGCGCAAGCTATATTTCCTTCTTCTCCGTGGAAGACGTCGACAACTATGACCACAACTACCAGTACGACGGCTCCGGCAATTACTATAACTCCGAGGAGATGGTCACCGGCGATTCCGTCGCGCAGGTCTTTGTCGCGAACGGAAACGAGACGTTGGAAGCCGTGGCGCTTGCGCTTTACGGCGACAACACCGACTATACCGTAAAAGTCTACACCGGCTGCGACGTCGACGATCCCTCCTCCGGCACGCTCGCCGCGACCAAGACGGGCAATTTCGATTACTGGGGCTATCAGACCATCAAGCTGGACGATCCCGTGACGCTGACTGCGGGGCAGCGCTTTGCGATCGTGATCAGCTTCTCCGGCGACGACATCAACGTCGCATACGATACCACGATCCAGGAGGACCATTATTATCACATGGGGCTCCTGCACATGACGCACCCCAACACCTCCTATTTCAAGGGTGTGAACGACAGCAGCTGGACGAACAAGTCCGGCGACGGCAACTACCGCATCAAGGCGTTCACCAAGGACGTGCCTGAGGATCCTGTCCCGATGAATCTTTCATGCATCGCTTTGGGCGCAGTGTATACGACCGTTTCCGGCACTGCAGGCGACAAGGTTCAGCTTCCGACAACCGCGCCTGACGCAGACGGCTGGAGCTTTTTGGGCTGGGTCACCGCCCCCTTGCCGGAAACTTCGACAAAGCCGGCTTTCTATCAGCCCGGCGCAAACTTCAAGCTGACGGTATCCGTTCCCGCGGTCTATGCGCTCTATATGAGAGCCGAGCCCATCAATGCTCCGGTGACCTATGAGCTGATTACCGCCATGCCGGATACATGGATCGGCAAGTATGTCCTGGTGGCGGTCCCGCAGACCGGAACCACGGAATACGCGCTGACGGGACTGTCCGCCGGCACCGAAGGCGTCAACATCGAGAATTCCTCAACCGGCGCGTCCACACAGTTTACCGACACCGGGATCACGCGAAACAGCACGACGCTGAGCAACGTGCCTGACAGCTACGTCTTTGAAGTCGCCGCCACAAGCTACGGACTGTCGCTCAAGAGCGTAAGCGAAGGCAGCTACTACGGCAGCAAGAAAACCGGCAGCAGCAGCTCCGCCTACGCGCTCTACGCCTATCCGGTGTTACAGGAATCCAACACCACCTGGACGTTCGAGATCGACGGCGACGAGATGTATCTGAAGAACAACAGCGCCGGGAATATCCCTTACGTTGCAGTCAGCGGCGTCTGGGGCTTCTCTCTGACCCGCTACGGCAGCGAGTTCAAGTTCTACAAGCAGAATCCTACCGAGAACTACTATTACGCCACCGAGATCGGCGGAGCCTCGCACACTCACACGCTGACGCACGTTGCCGCCAGCGCGCCCACCTGCGACGCCGCCGGCAATATCGAATACTGGTTCTGCGCGCCGTGCGGCAAGTATTTCTCCGACGCCGCGGCACAGAACGAGATCTCCCGGGCCGATACGATCCTCCCGGCGATCGGCCACGATTGGGATGCGCCGACCTACGAGTGGGCTGCGGACAACAGCACCGTGACGGCGACCCGCGTCTGCAAGAACGACGCAAGCCACAAGGAGACCGAGACGGTCAACACGACCTATGCGGTCACAAC
>JBGULC010000021.1:0-12345 GCA_045114775.1 Christensenellales bacterium
GCGCTTTCGCTTTTTCGTTCGATAATGGTTTGGATCTCGGCAAGGCGCTGCTCGTACGGGGAAGGCTCCCTTTGGGAGGAGGCGATCATTTCAAGGAACCGGCGGCGCAGCCGCTGAGCTTTCAGGTCTCTTTTGAGCGCCTTCGGACACATCCGGTAATACAGTTCATCATACGGCAAGCCCTGCTTCAGGGGACTGCCGTCGCTGCGCTGCAGGACCGCGGGGGGGCATTGTTTTGGACGGTATGATACGCGCCGGTCTTTTTCCAACAGCGAAGCTCGCGCTTCCATTCCCTCGGATATGCCTGGAAAAACGCCTCGTCGCCGTACTGCGCGCGTTCCCGACGGAGATCAAGCCGTCGATACAGAAACATGCCGACCGCCGTAATCAACGCAAAATACAGGAACAGCAGGGTAAAGTACAGCCATTTCGGCATCTGTTCCGAAAAGACGATCGGAAAAATGCAGCAGCATGAAATAAGAAATCAGCCTGAGCGAGACCGTTGCGACGTAAAACAGGCCGCCGCCTTTTTCATAATCGGATCATCGTTTCACGGTGCGCCTCTTCCTGTCGGCGATATGCCTATTATACTCGCTTTCCGAACGGCGGGCAAGCGATTTTTCTTCGGAAACGTCTTGCATTTTCGGAAGCGCACTGGTATACTTGTCCGGCAAACGATAATAAGGATCGAAAAGCGATATGATCAAAGCAGAAAAACGAAAAGTGCATTATCAGCAGAACAAGCTCGCCCGTGCGGAGCAGGCGATCGCGGCGCAGGAGCGGCAGCCGCAGGATAAGGACCAGGGCTTTTATGAAGAGCTTCTGGAGTTCGCGGTTTCGCTTGCGAACAAGCTGCAGGCGTGCGGCGCGGAAACGTACCGTGTGGAGGAGACGATCAACCGCATCATCGAAGCGTACGGCGTCGAGCGTGTGGACGCGTTCGTGATCCCGAGCAGCGTCATGGCGAGCCTCGAAACAAACGAAGGCCTGATCCTGACCAAGATCCGCCGTCTGAAGGGCGGGGAAACAATGCTGGACGGCATTGAGCGGTATACGGCGCTGAGCCGGCGCATCTGCATCGAAAAGCCGGACATGCAGGAGGCAAGAAGGCTTCTCCGCGAGACCGAGAAAAAAGTCTGCCGCTATCCGCTCCCGATCTTCTATCTGGCGGCGTTTCTGATCGGCGTCGGCTTCGGCGTCTTTTTCGGCGGCGGGATCCTCGAAGCGCTTGCCGCGGGCGTCTGCGGACTGGCGATCGGCGCAAGCACGCGGTTCATGGGCAAGTTCCACGCAAACGCGTTCTTCACGTCCTTCGTGTGCAGCTTCATCCTCGGATTCCTGGCAAATACGTTCACGGCGATCGGCTTCGGCAAGAACGCGGACATCACGGTCATCGGCGCGATCATGCTTTTGGTGCCGGGATTCCTGTTTACGAACAGCCTTCGGGACGTCATCTACGGCGACACCATGTCCGGGCTCAACCGCCTCGTGCAGGTGCTGATCATCGGCGTCGCACTGGCGTTCGGCACCAGCTCGGGCGTATCGCTTGCGCGGCATATTTTCTCGGAGGTCGTATTCTCACTGGATCCGATCGACCATCCGCTGTGGATCCAGTGCATCGCAGGGCTGATCGGCACGTTCGGCTTCGGGCTGATGTTCAATATGCACGGCAAGGGCATTCCGTTCGCACTGCTCGGCAGCGTCATTTCATGGCCGGTCTGCGTGCTGTGCATGCGGTTCGGGCTTGCGGAGCCGATCGCGTATCTGATCGGCGCGGTCGTGTCGGCTTTCTATGCAGAGATCATGGCGCGCATCCGCAAGTGCCCGGCGACGAGCTACCTGATGTGCGCGCTCGTGCCGCTGATTCCCGGTTCGGGCATCTATTATACGATGGACTTCATCCGCCGCGGCATGGTGTCCGAGGCGTACGACAAGGGGATGCTGACCGCGGCGATCGCGGGCTCGATGGCGGTCGGCGTGCTGCTGATCTCCACCGGTTTCCGCATGTGGAGCGTGTTCAAAAGAAACCGCAAGCCGCGCGGCAATTCCGCGCGCGTCAAGCCGTAAGCTTCGGAGGACCGGATAAGAGGCGGCTTTCCGAGTGCGCTTACAGCCGTTCAAAGAGCGGAACGGGCGGCGCCGCGCGATCATGCGGAAGTCGTTTGTTTTTTATTCGGTTTATAATAGTGTAATTAAAAAGAAAAGGGGTATCATTCGGTGAAAAAACACATTGCATGGATGTTGATCCTGATCCTGGTCCTGTCGCTGTTTGCGGCATGCACCGGGAACGAGCCTGTTCCGGAGGCCGCGGAACCGACCGCCGCGCCGGAACCGACAAATGCGCCGGAGCCGACCGCCGCGCCGGAACCGGAGGAGGAAGAAATTGTCATCATCGACGTCGAACCGTCCGAATGGGAGACCGCCGGGACGCCCGCGCTGACAGACGAAGCGATGGAGATCTTCAACAAGGCGTTTGCGCGCCTGCTCGGCGTGCATTACGTGCCGGTCGCATACCTCGGCAAGCAGGTCGTTTCGGGCACGGTCCACACGTTCCTGACCAGAGCGACGGTCATCTATCCCGGCGCACGGGAAACGTACGCACTCGTGTTCCTGTACGAGGAGCGCGACGGGAGCGTCCGCATTATCGACATCTGTCGCTCGCAGGTTTTGACGCATATGGACGAGGCGGACGGCTTTGAACAGGCGGAGGATCCGACGCTTTCCGAGGAGCTCGTGAACGGATTCAAAGAAGCGACGGCGGAGCTCGTCGGGGTCGACTATACGCCGGTCGCGCTGTGCGGCACGAAGGTCGCTTCCGGACTTTCGTTTGCGGTCGTCGCAGAATCGACGCCGGTCGTTCCGGACGCCGAGGCCGGGTATTCCTTTGTTTACCTCGATCGCAGCAATCAGGGCAAATTCACCGTCGCCGAGATCGTCGAGTTCGACGCGGAACCGGATGCGCCGGGTGAGTACGATCCGGAGCCTACGGAAGTACCCACGCCGGAACCGACCGCGGAGCCGACGCCGGAACCGACCGCGGAGCCTACCGACACACCGGTTCCGACCGCAACGCCTGTGCCCACGGCAACGCCTGTGCCCACGGCAACGCCTGTTCCGACCGCAACGCCGGTCCCCACAGCATCGCCTGAGCCCACGCCGACGCCCAAGCCCACCGCAGAACCGACGACGGCGCCCACCGCGGAACCGACGGCGGAGCCGACCGCAGAACCCACACCCGAGCCTACCGAAGAACCGATGCCGGAACCGACGGAGGAGCCCACACCGGAACCCACCGCGGAGCCCACGCCGGAACCGACCGAAGAACCTACGCCGGAACCCACCGCGGAGCCGACGCCGGAGCCGACGGAAGAGCCCAAGCCGGAACCCACGCCGATCCCGACGGAGGAAGCGCCGGGCGCATGGACAAAGCCGAAGTCTCCCAAGATCAGCAGCAAGCATGAGAAGCTGTTCAAGAAGATCTCGGATTCCGTCGTCGGCGTGAAGTATATGCCGGTCGCGTTGATCGGCAGCCAGCAGGTGAACGGCACGAACTACGCTTTTTTGTGCGAGACCTCGATCGCCGCGCCGGATTCGCGCGATCTGTACGCGATCGTCTGCCTCTATCAGGATCGTGACAACAATGTAAGCATCACCGACGTGGTGCTTTCGGAGGTCTGCACGTATACCGATATGGCCGTCGGCGGCTGGACAAGAGCGGAGGATCCGACGGTCACGAAGGAACTCAAAAAACTGCTTGACGGCGCTCTGAACGGCATCGTCGGCGCAAGCTACGCGCCGGTCGCGCTGCTTTCTGCGCAATCCGGCTCCGGCACGAACTACTGCTTCTTCTGCGAGAGCGGCAAGGTTACGGCCGACCCGAACGCGGGCTACGCTTTCGTGTACGTCTATCAGAGCGCGGACGGCGAGATTTCCCTGTCCGAGATCCTGAACTTCATGGGCAACTGAGATTTGCATACAGTGAAAGCGCTGTCCGAACGGGCAGCGCTTTTTTCGTGTCCACGCATTCGGCTGACGGCCTCCCGCGACAAACGCCGCCCGGGTTTCCGAGCGGCGTTGATTCTTTTCATTCGATCCGTAAGTCGAAGGATCCTTATGCTTTGCGCGGCGTTTCGAGCTTCAGCAGCGCTTCCTTGCGCCCGAGCCCTCCGGCAAAGCCGGTGAGCGAACCGCTTTTTCCGACCGCGCGGTGGCAGGGAATGAACAGAAGCAGCGGATTTTTGTGCAGCGCGTTTCCGATCGCGCGGGCGTGGCGCGGCGAGAGGCCCATCGAAACGGCAAGGTCCGAATAAGAGACCGTTTTGCCGAACGGCACGCGGGCGATCGCAGCCCACACCGCTTTTTGAAACGCCGTTCCGTCCGGCGCAAGGGAAGGCGTCGGTCCCGGATCGCATCCCGCAAAATACCGGTCGAGCCAGTTCTTCGCTTCCGAAAGCACGGAGGAGGACGGCGCGGTCTCTTCACCGCCGTCGACAAACGCCGCCGAAACGAGCGCGCCGTTTTCTTCGACGATGCGCAGCGATCCCAGCGGCGAGCGATAGAAAAAAGTGTTATTCAAAGCGGTTTGGGCCTCCGGGCGTGGCGTGCTCGGTGACGGCGTACTTGCCGTCCTCCGTTCGCGCATAGGACGTGTCGGATTCGAGCGCGGGCACGGTAAGCTCGGCCAGCTCGACGTTGCTGCGGTCGACGAGCAGCAGCGTTTCGCCGGATGCCGAAAGATTGAATCCGGTGCAAAGCGGGTCGTCGTCGGTCTCGCCGGTGCCGCCGGTGCAGTACAGCAAAAGATACTCGCCGCTTTTCAGAACCGTGCCGTCCGGGAAATGATAGCGCACCGAGCGTTTCAAGTCCTTGATGCTGTTGGTAAAGCCGCAGCCGGAAAGATCGATGTCCCTGTCCGTCGGGTTATACAGCTCGACCCAATCGACCGATCCGTAGACCGGATGCTTGTAGGCCTTGTGATTCGAGGTCATGACCTCGTTGATCACAAGACTGCCGGACGGCTTCAGAAGGATCGCGGCGACCGCGACGCCCGCGGCGACAAGGAGCAGCACGACCGTGAGGATCGCGATGCGCCTGCCCGAAAAACCGATGTGTTCCTTTTGAAATTCGTTTTCAAACGAAAGCTCTTGCGAATTGTTTTCCATATCTGCATTATACATGAAAAAAACTGTTTCCACAAGCAAAAAAGCGTGTTATAATAAATTATTGTGGAAAGGCGGTAGAACCTATGCAGAAATATCTTTTGTCGCTGGATCAGGGCACGACGAGCTCGCGCGCGATCCTGTTTGATCTTTCCGGAACCATCATCACCTCCGCGCAGTTCGAGTTCACGCAGCATTACCCGATGCCGGGCTACGTCGAGCATGACGCGAACGAGATCCTGAAGACCGAGCTGGACGCCGTCCGCGCGGTTCTGAAGAAGGCCGACGTACAGCGCGGCGAGGTCGCCGCGATCGGCGTCACGAACCAGCGCGAAACGACGATCGTCTGGGAGAAGACGACGGGCAAGCCCGTGCACCCGGCAATCGTGTGGCAGTGCCGCCGCACCGCGCCGCTGTGCGAGCAGCTTATTCGCGAGGGATTGAAGGACTACATCGCGCAGTCGACGGGCCTTCTCATCGACGCGTATTTCTCCGCGACGAAGCTCCGCTATATCCTGGACGCCGTTCCGAACGGTCAGATGCTTGCGGAATCCGGCAATCTTCTGTTCGGCACGGTCGACACGTGGCTCATCTGGAATCTCACCGGCGCGCACGTCACCGATTACAGCAACGCGTCGCGCACCATGCTCTACAACATCCATACGCTTTCTTACGATCCGGTCATCATGCACCGGCTGAACATCCCGGCGTGCATGCTGCCGGAGGTCCTGCCGTCCGCGCACGTCTACGGCTACGTGAAGGACGGCATCGAGGGCCTTGAGGCGCTTGCGGGCGTGCCGATCGCGGGCGATGCGGGCGATCAGCAGGCCGCGCTGTTCGGACAGGCGTGCTTCGAGCCGGGCCAGGCGAAGTGCACCTACGGCACCGGCGGCTTTCTGATGATGCAGACGGGTGAAACGCCGGTCGCGAGCAAGAACCGGCTTCTGACCACGATCGCGTGGGGCGTCGGCGGCAAGGTCCGCTACGCGCTGGAGGGCAGCATCTTCAACGCGGGCAGCTCGATCAAGTGGCTCCGTGACGAGGTCGGTCTGATCTCCTCGGCAAGCGAGATCGACCGCCTTGCGGAATCCGTGCCGGACGCGGGCGGGGCGTACTTCGTCTCCGCGTTCACGGGTCTCGGCGCGCCGCATTGGGATATGTACGCGCGCGGCGCTTTGGTCGGCGTGACCCGCGCCACGAACCGTGCGCACATCGCGCGCGCGGTGCTCGAGGGCATCGTCTATCAGGTGGGCGATCTTGCCCGCACGATGGAGTTCGACAGCGATCGAAAGCTGGAGGAGCTCAAGGTCGACGGCGGCGCGTCCGTGTCGAACGTAATGATGCAGTTCCAGGCGGACATGCTGGACGTGCCGGTCAACCGCCCGAAGTGCGTTGAATCCACGGCGCTCGGCGCGGCGTACCTCGCGGCGATCGGCGTCGGGCTCTACAAGGACGAAAGCGACGTCATGCGGTACTGGGAGAGCGAACGCATCTTCAAGCCGCAGATGAGCAACGTCGAGCGCGCGAACCGTCAGCGCGGCTGGACAAAGGCGGTCGAAAAGGCAAAGAACTGGGAAGATTGATCCGAAGGGAGTAAATAAATATGGCAATCAAAGAAACAAGACCTTATGTGGACTGGGAAACCATCGGAAATTTCATCGTGGACGCGTTCGTCGCATACGGCGTGCCGCGTGAGGACGCCGAAATCTGTGCGGACGTTCTGATGGAGAGCGACCGCCGCGGCATCGAGAGCCACGGCGTCAACCGCTTCAAGCCGATCTATCTGGATCGCATCAAGGCGGGCATCCTGAATCCCGTCACCGAGTACGAAGTGCTCAAGGAGACCCCGACGACCGCGGTCGTCGACGGTCACGACGGCATGGGCATGGTGATTTCTAAGCGCGCCATGCAGACCGCGATCGACAAGGCGAAGCAATACGGCATGGGCATGGTCGCTGTGCGCAATTCCTCGCACTACGGCATTGCGGGCTACTGGACCACGATGGCGACGAAGCAGGGTCTGATCGGCATCACGGGCACGAACGCGCGTCCGTCGATCGCGCCGACCTTCGGCGTGGAGAACATGCTCGGCACGAACCCGCTGACGATCGCGCTGCCGACCGACGAGGAATTCCCGTTCTGCATCGACTGTGCGACGAGCATCACGCAGCGCGGCAAGATCGAATACTACGCCAGAAACGACAAAGCGACCCCGGCGGGCATGGTCATCGGAAGAGACGGCTCGGCGCTGACCGACAGTAAGCAGATCCTTGTCGACCTCACCAAGGGCGCTGCGGCGCTCGCTCCGCTCGGCGGCATCGGCGAAGAGCTCGCGGGTTACAAGGGCTACGGCTACGCGACGGTCGTGGAGATCCTCTCCGCGGCGCTGCAGGCGGGCAGCTACATGAAGATGCTGACCGGCATGGACGAGAACGGCAACAAGCGCCCGTATCACCTCGGCCACTTCTTCATTGCGATCGACCCCGAAGCGTTCATGGGCCTCGACACGTTCAAGAAGACCTGCGGCGACATCCTCCGCGCACTCAGAAATTCCGAGAAAGCCCCGGGCGAGGAGCGCATCTATACCGCGGGCGAAAAGGAATGGCTCGTGTGGCAGGACCGCAAGGACAAGGGCGTTCCCGTGAACGAAGCCGTGCAGAAGGAAATGATCGCCGTTCGCGACGAGAAGCACCTCGATTATCATTTCTCCTTCGAGAAATAAACCAAAGAATCGGCAAAGAGACTGTTCAAAAGCTCTGTCATACGGTGTGCGACACACGCCGCTTATGCAACGACGGCTTTTAACAGCCTCTTTTTTTATGCGGTTCGCCGATATCTTGCTATTTTCGACAAATGATGGTATACTATAGCACATGAAACGGTGCTTGATTTTGATTCTTATATTGCTCGTTTGCTTCGGCTGCACGCAGCGCAAAGCGACGGAATATGCCGAGCAGCCGGTGCTTTCTTCCTCTGTGCCGGAAAGCACGCCGGAGCCGGTACAGCCGGGATCGGAGGAGATCGTCGTAACGGTCGAAACGCCTGTTCCCGAAACAAATCCGCCGCTGCCGACGATGCCGCCGACGCCTACGCCCGAGCCGACCCCGACCCCGACGCCCGAACCAACGCCGACGCCGACGCCCGAGCCCACGAAGGATCCGAACCGCAAGATGGTCGCGCTGACTTTCGACGACGGTCCGAACCTGACGCTGACAGTCCCGGTGCTCGAGAAGCTGGAGCAGTACCATGTGAAGGCGACGTTCTTCCTGCTCGCCTCGGCGATCAACGACAAGAACGGTTATATGCTGCAGATGATGATCGACGGCGGGCATGAGATCGGCGTGCACGGATGGACCCACGAAAAGATGACGCAGTTCTCCGCAAGTCAGAACAAGAAGCGGCTCGAAAAGGCAGCTGCGGAGATCTCAGGCTGGATCGACGGAGGCTACACCCCCGTGGTCATGCGTCCGCCGGGCGGCAGCAAGGACGGCAAGGTGACCCGCGGCGCAAGAGAAGCCGGGATGGCGGTCATCCTGTGGGACGTCGACACGCTCGATTGGAAGACGCAGAACGTGGAGAAGATCATGAACGTCGTCAAAAAGCAGACGAAGAACGGTTCGATCATTCTCTGCCACGACCACCACAAGCCGACGCTCGACTCCCTCGACGTGATGATCCCGTGGCTTCTCGAGCAGGGCTACGAGCTCGTCACGGTCTCCGAGCTTCTGAATACGATACCGGGCGGCATGCAGCCCGGAACGGTGTACCGCTGCAAGCCGATCGAATAGCGGGGGTTTACGGCGCCGGACGCCGAAGGAACCGTTACAAACGGGATCGACTTCTGCGATCCCGTTTTTTTCGTGTCGAAGCACTTGCAACACACAAAAGTCTGTGTTATAATAAGCATCGCGCCGTGTGCCCGTAGCTCAGCTGGATAGAGCGTCAGACTCCGACGCTATACTTCGGTAGTCCTTGAAAAATGAATATTTGATGCATATGTGCCTGTAGCTCAGCTGGATAGAGTGACAGACTCCGACGCTGAAGGTCTACGGTTCTTGAAAAATAAAGATTTTATGCATATGTGCCTGTAGCTCAGCTGGATAGAGTGTCAGACTCCGACTCTGAAGGCCAGAGGTTCGAATCCTCCCAGGCACGCCAGAAAAGCCCCGAAAACACTGCGTTTTCGGGGCTTTTCTTTTTTTGCTTTTGTAGCACATACCGTAGCACATACTTTTTCATGTTTGCATAATCCTCTTGAAAATGCATATTAGAACAACGTTAATTTCAAGCGATTTTGGCCTTCAAACTGCGCTTTTAGCACATTTTAGCACATTATTATAAAAATCGATTGGACTGTCGCGCTTTCACACGGACATATTGGACTAACAGCTCATGTTTTCTGAATCGGATAGGAAGCTATCGTACAGTCACACGAAATAATATATTTTCTGAATTCTTTGCAAAAATCTGAATCTCGGCACGGTTATAGGTGAGGGACAAAAATAATGCCCTGACACTTTGACAACCGAATAGCCAGTTTCGGGTAACAGCAGAATGATACTTCCGCGTTGAACGCTTCACAGCATTGCGCGGCCCGGCGGGATGCGGGGATTCGAGAGAATATGCGCGAGAACGGCGGCTCGAAACGGCACTCTTACTCATAACAAAGCAAGATTAGGAAGAGTAGATAAATGACAAAAGTTATCGCAGTTGTAAATCAGAAGGGTGGCGTTGGCAAAACGACCACAGCAATCAACGTCGGAGCAGGCCTTGCAAAGCACGGCAGGAAAGTTCTCCTCATTGACCTTGATGGTCAGAACAATCTCAGCACCGGGTTGCATTGTGTCCCTGAGACACGGGAGAAGTTCACAGTAAGAGATGCCATGATGCAATCTGCTAACGGTGTCCTCATTGATTCGAAAAAGGGGATCATTACCAATCCCATTGATATGGTGGACGTAATGCCCGCAGACATCAATCTTCTCGGCTTCGAGCATTCCATTAGTGATGATCCCGAAGCAGTCACACTGCTGAAATCCTACATGAACAAGGTTCGCCCACTGTACGACTACATCTTGATTGATTGTTCTCCGAGTCTCGGCATTCTGACGCAGAACGCGCTTGTCGCAGCCGACAGCGTAATGATCCCGGTTGATCCTGAGTTCTTCGGTGTGGAAGGTGTCAAAACCATTATCACAACCATGCGGAAGTTCCGCAGAAAGTTGAATCCGCGTCTGTATCTGGAAGGCATTGTAATTGTACGGAGAAGCAATGTCTCTAAAGAAAAGAGAAATAAAATGGAGGAGCTTCGCCGTGCGTTTGGTGATAAGGTTTATAAAACCGAATTACCTTCTTCCATAAAAGCATCTGAAGCCGAGGAGCGCGGGATGAGCTTACTCAGATATATGTCCTGGAATCACTTGGCAAAAGCATACGCAAGCTTGGTAGAAGAGGTGCTTGCGCATGAGCAGCAGTGAGAAAAAAGAACTCTTCTCCGGAAAGACATTCGACCAAATGCTTGGTCTGGATGATGCACCGCCGGAAGGAACGCCGTTAGAGTTAGATATTGATTCGCTCTTTCCTTTTCCGAACCAGCCATTTCAACCTTACAAGGAGGAAGAAATGGAAAAAATGGTCGAAAGCATCCGTGAGAACGGGGTCATTTCTCCAATCGTTGTCCGTCCCAAAGAGGATGGAACGTATGAAATCATTTCCGGTCATAACCGTGTAGAAGCATGCAGACGCGCCGGATTCACCTTCATTCCCAGCTTTATCCGTGAAGTAGATGATGCGACCGCCGTAATCCTTATGGTGGACAGCAATTTAAGGCAGCGCGAAAAGTTGTTACCGAGCGAGAAAGCGAAAGCGTACAAGATGAAAATGGAAGCTCTGAAGCGGCAAGGAGAGAGAAGGGACTTAACTTCGTGCCATGATGGCACGAAGTTCCGATCGGATGATGCTGTAGCTGAAAATGTTCAGGATAGTGCTCGACAAGTTCAGAGATTTGTGCGGCTTAACAATCTCTCTCCTGCTCTAATGAATCTCGTTGACGAAGGCAAACTCGCATTAACTCCTGCTGTTGAAATCTCGTATCTTGATTCTGCCGATCAAGAGATCGTACAAGAAATTTTGGAACGCGATCAGGTTTCGCCATCGTTATCACAGGCACAGAAATTGCGGAAGCTTTCAGATACAAAAAAGATCAACGACAGAGAAATTGATCGGGTTCTGACTGTTGAAAAACCTATGTATGAAACCATCGTCTTCCGCAGAAACAAGATTGAACATTTCTTTCCAGCCGGAACAACCGGTCAGCAAATCGAAAAAACCATTTATAAGCTGCTGGAACAATACCGCAGGCAATGGCAAGCAAGAGAGGAAAAAGCGCAGGAGCAGGAGCGGTAACGGATATGAAGCATACTCCAGTAAAACCGATGGAATCGGATGATCGTATGAGCTTCAACCAAGCGAACCGGTTTCTCAGCACGAACGGATATCTGTTTGGGACGCAGCCGAATGCTGCCCGCCTTGCCGGAGAAGCGCAGAAGCTGGCAGCGGAAATGGATTGTTCGTTCTCGCCGGATCTTCGGCGGTTGTTTATCGTCTGTGAAGATTCTGGCGAATACGATGTCTGCTTTATGATCATTCGGTTTTTATATCGACAATGGCACGTCCGAATGCCGAAAACAATTCGGGCATTTGCAGCAATACCGGAGGTGTGGAAGGAGTTCCTCCGTATCACTGCGGAGCAGGTGAATATCCTCCTTGCCTCCGATCCGGAAGGAGATTCGTTTCCGTAGGGAAGCGATCAGTACCCCATGTATTTTACAACAGGACAGCACCAATTCTACGAACACCTTATGCAGCAAGTCCCAAACTTCGACAAACGACCGCGAGAAATCAAAGATGAATCTTGCCTCGTATGTCCGGGAATTAACAAAAGAACCGGCAGATGCAGATTCTGCGAATGCCAACACGAGAAACAAGCTTCCGGCTCTACGTCGGAAGTTTTTTATAACCAAAGAAAGGAAGAACTATGAAGCGAACTCTCTTGAAACTCCTGGCACTTTCGCTGTGCCTCATCACGCTGTTCTCGTTTATTCCTGCGCAGACAGCATCCGCGGATTCCGGTGACGCGAAAGCTACCGTCGAAATCGAATCCCAGACGAACTCCGCTTTTGACTAC
>JBGULC010000022.1:0-79992 GCA_045114775.1 Christensenellales bacterium
GCGATCAGCTTTTCGAGGGAGTCGACGTCCTCCTCCGGAATGACGGTCTTGTCATAGTACATGAAGTAGCCGTTATCGGAGGTCAGCGGGTACGCATACAGCGTGTCGCCGGAGGTCGCAGCCGCAACGACGCCTGCGTCGTTCTCAGCCTTGATCAGCGCTGCGCCGGTCTCATCGAGCGGAACGAGCGCGCCGCCCTGAACGAGGCGAGCGAACTGGTCCTGCGCGAAGCAGTAGAGATCTGCGCCCGCGGAGATGTCGACCAGCATCTGGTCAGCGGAGGTCGCCTCGGAAACCGGGTTGACCGTCGCGTTGAACTTGATGCCCATGTTGTTCGTGTTGTTGAAGTCTTCGATCTGCTTTTCGGTCAGAGCGACTGCAGCTTCACCGACCCAAACCTTGATGTCATACTCGCCTGCGAGCGACATGTCGGGTTCCGGCTCGGGTTCCGGCTCGGGCTCCGGGTTGGGCTCCGGATTGGGTTCCGGATTGGGTTCGGGTTGCGTGTCGGCAGGCTTTTCGCCTTCCTGTGCGGGTGCCGGCGTCTTGGTGCACGCAGCAAGTGCGAGAACCATCAGAAGCGCGAGCAGAATAGCCAGTGTTCTTTTCATAGTTTTCCTCCTGTTTTTTTGGTATTGAGATACCTTTTTATGAAAAGATCTCTCATCGGATTCTGCGGCATTATATATAATGCCACAGTCCCACGATGTAACTATAATATACTCATTTTTGTGCCGATTGTCAATCTCATTTTGCCGAAAATCGGGCATAAATAAAATTTTTATATATAAAATCTTTTTCTGTATGGAATGTCGCGCCATCGACCTTGCGGACTTTGCCAGCCAAAAGAAACAGCCGAGCGAAATCCATGTTCTTTGTTATATTTGCGACAAAAGAAAAAGAAAGAACGGACTCCCGTTCTTTCTCCCTGCCGTCAGTTTTCGCTGTTCAGAACGGCATCGTCAATCTTGCCCCAGGCACCGTTTCCGGCTCCCGCGCACTTTACTGAGACGCCGATCGTCACGGTCTGCCCTTCCTTGACCTCGATTCCCCGTACCGTCTGCGTGTCCCAATTTCCGTAGGACGTGATCTTCATCGGCGTACGTCCGGCTTCGACGCCGTCGACGAGCGCGTAGCAAAAGATCTCCGTTTCACCGCCGTCGCCGCCCATGATTGAGATCGTAAACGAATACGTGCCCGCGGGCAGATCCTTCACTTCCTGGAAGAGCGAGAAATCGATCGAACCTGCCTTCGCGCTCCAGAAATGAAAATGGTATTTCCCGTTCAGTGAATCGGTCATCTTATCCTCGACATAGAGCTGATCGGCGCCGCCGCGATCCTCGACCTGCCACGGAAGCTGCCCGCCGTCCTCAAAGCCGGAGTTCTGCACATAATTGAACTTTGTCATCGAAACCGTCGCATGCGCAGGCAGACCTGCCGCCTCGCCCATGATTTCGTATGTTTTGACGCCGCCCGCATACATCTTCGCAATATCGTCGTCCGTGACATACCACCTGACCGGGACCGGTGCCGTCTCATTGCTCGTCAGGATCGCATCGACCGTTTCGGGAAACTCGATCTTCCCTTTGATGTCGAAAATCAGCTCAGTGTCGCGGATCGCGTCCGGCTGCGGCTCGACTTCGTTGCCGTACCGTGCGAGGTTCCAGATCCGAAGCGATTCCAACGGATGCCCATCCGGGTCGAACATCGCCTGATTGTCTACCGCGCAGCCGCCGTAGTATTTGCCCGCATCCTTCGGATCGTAGCTGCCGCCGTAGCTCGTCGCCCAGCCGGAGCCGTACTGCTCCCAAAGTGCGCTGTTCTTCTGCCGCGATTCGGTTCCGACCGTGATCCATGTGCCCTCCCAATAGACCACGCCGACGCCGTTATACGCGTTTGCGACCGCTGCGATCACATTACGGACGCTGTTCGCCTGGCCCTGCAGCGTATATGGGTAGTCCTTTGCAATATTTGCCGTTTCGTCACTGATCGTGTTGCCCCAGAAATCGGTGTCGTCGGACGTATACGGATAGGAAGTCTCGACGACCATGACCTTCTTGCCGTATTGATAGGCAACCTCGCTCAGGACCTTGGTCAGGTTCTCGAGCGTTCCGTGCCAGAATGGATAATAGGACGTTGCGAACACATCGTAGTCCAGCCCCTGCGTCTCCAGCAGCTTTGCATGCCCCGTGTACGCACCGGCCTTTTCCGGATTCGCAAAATGCACGGCGATCAACGCCTCCGGACAAACTGTGCGGACCGCACGAGCGCCCTCTTTCATCAGCCGCACAATATTCGTCCAGTTTGTTTCCCCGCACATCGCGCTGTTTGTTTCATTGCCGAGCTGCACCATGCCCACGGCAACGCCCGCCTCGGTCATGCGATTCAAGGATTCAAGTGTGAATGCATACAGCGCGTCCGCTTTCTCGTCAAGCTTCATATCCTTCCATGCAGCCGGGACCATCTGCTTGCCCGGATCCGCCCAAAAATCGGAATAATGGAAATCAACGATCAGCTTCATACCGTACTTCGTCGCGCGTTTGCCGATCTCGATCGCCTTTTCGACGTCGCTGTTGCCGCCGCCGTATCCATGACCGTCCGCATCGTACGGATGGTTCCATACGCGCACACGGATGTGCGTGATTCCGTTCTCCGCGAGCGTTTTGAAGACGTCCTGCTCCTCGCCCGCAAAGTTATAATACTTCACGCCGCTCTGTTCCTCGGCAATGACCGCTGACGCATCCATGCCCATAATGAAATCGTCCGGCAGATTTTCCACCTTTTTTACATATAGCCAACTGCCTTCGATCCTTCCTTTCGGGGCGACGTCTTCAACCTCGATCACAGTCTTTACGGGCTCCGCCGCGGGTTCTGCCGTCGGTTCAGCCGCGGGTGCATTCTCTTCCCCCGCGCCGCCTGCACAGCCTATGAGCATCATCGCCGCCAGCAGTAAACCAATCCGCCTCTTATTCATTTCCATGCCTCCTGTTTCAGTGTCATAAAGTGCTGTGCGACCTTAATCGCTCCATCGTCCGGCGAGTCGTTCCATTCGCCGATGTGTCGGGAATCTTTGTTGAAAAACAGATAAAACCGCTGATGCGGCACGTAAAAGACGTTGTCCCCTGCGACCTTGAGACCCGTTTCCTCATCATAAATGAGAATCCCGTACGTCTTGCCGTCCGATTCATAGAACGTCTCCCCCTGAAACTCCGCACGGTCGATTGGCGCAAACGATGGGATGAGCTGCTCCGCATCGGTCTCGGAGATGATATAAAGATCGCCGTACAGGACCTCATCCTGGTTGAAGATCGAATCTTCGATGGCCCCTGCGTCCACGCGCCGGATCCCCTCCGGCAGATCCTCTTCAAGCACCATGGAGAGCCCGTTTCCGTCTATCACCGGGAGCCCCGCATACAGGACGACCTTGTGCTTCGCAGGCGCGTGAAACAGCAGCGTAAAGATCCATGCCCAAAAGATTACGGAAAGCAGCGCGCACAGAACGTACCTGTGCCAGCTTCGAAGAATTCTTTTAATCATCGGTCTTCACCTCGTACGCGACAATAAACTCATAAACGACATCGACTTTTCCTGTAAACGCATCCGGCAGCCGCTTGGATAGCATCTCGCTCACATTCAGCATCGTCTCGCGCTCGTCGGTGATCACGCGCACCTTTCGCACGGAAACACCGTTGCGGATGTGCCAGAGTTCATCGGTCTTTTCCACGCGGCCTTCAATTGTTTCCCGCTCGCCCTCCGCAATCTTTTTTGCGTGGCGGATCGCCGCCTTCGCCGCATCGAACGGCGTGATCGACAGTGTGATCACGGTCCATCCTGCCAGGATCGACGTGCCGATCGTCAGCGGCAGCATCACGTCCTGATTTTTGCGCGTGGTCAGGATACAAAACAAAATGCACAGCATCAACCCCGCCGCCGCAATGATGATCATGGCGTTGCGGGTGCGTTTATACCGTGCATCAATCCTTCTGAGATCTTCTTCCCGATACAATTCAATCCGTTCCATGACCTGAGTATAGCATAAACCGACACAAATGAAAAGCAGATTCTTGACAAACGACGAAAAAAAATATACGATTATAAAAATAAGATTCACGGGAGGTATACCTCATATGAAATTGATCGCAAAGCTCCTGTGCGCACTGCTGTTGTGCGCTGCGTTGCTGTTCGGCTGCGCCTGCACGAAGGAGATCCCCGCCGATACATCCGAGCCCACGGCTGCGCCGACCGCAGTGACGACAGAAGCGCCGACTCCCGAGCCCACTGCGGAGCCGGAGCCGACCGCCGAGCCGATTCCCGAGGAGGTCGCTATCACCGATCCGACGCTTTTGGGCTCTTCTCCCGCACCGGACAACGCACGCGTGTTCTATGAGATTTTTGTCGGCTCGTTTTCCGATTCGAACGGTGACGGCGTCGGCGATCTCCGCGGCATCATCAACCACTTTGACTACCTGAACGACGGCGATCCCGATTCCGGCAAATCACTCGGGATCGAAGGCATCTGGCTGACGCCGATCTACCCTTCCACTACCTATCATAAGTATAACGTCGCCGATTACTACGGCGTCGATCCGCAGTTCGGCACGCAAGAAGATCTTGACGAGCTGATTGCGCTCTGCCACGCGCGCGACGTCAAGCTGATCCTGGATCTGCCGATCAATCATACGGCACGCAACTGCGAATGGTTCTCGAAATTCACCATTGCGCATCGCGAAGGCGATACCGAAAGCCCATACTACGACTACTACTGCTACTACACGCAGGGCGAAACACCTCCCGCCGGGCGCACATTCTCCGCACTCTCCGGTACGGATATCTACTATGAGTGCAACTTTGACGGCGGCATGCCGGAACTCAACTTTGATAACCCCGCCGTACGTGAAGAGGTCCTGAAGATCGCGCGCTTTTATCTGGACCGCGGGATCGACGGCTTCCGCTTCGACGCGGCCAAGTACTGCTATTTCGGTGATCACGATTCCAGCGTCGCGTTCTGGAAGGAATACATGGATACGCTCCGCGCCGATTATCCTGACATGTACGCGGTCGCGGAGGTTTGGGACGGGGACGGCATCACCGACCGCTACTATCCCGCACTGAACTGCTTCGACTTCACGACCTCGCAGGGCGAAGGTCTGTTCGCGCAAACTGCCAAGAAGGGGGAACCCTATAAGCTTTCGAACTATATCGAAAAGTATCTGAATAACATCGCGGACACGAATCCCGACGCGATGTTCGTGCCGTTCATCGCCAATCATGACACCGACCGTGCGGCGGGCTACCTCACAACGGCATCCGGCAATATGCAGCTGGCTGCAAATCTCTACATTCTCGGTCCCGGCTCGCCCTTTATCTACTACGGTGAAGAGCTCGGCATGCGCGGCTCCCGCGGCGGTGCGAACACCGACGCGAACCGGCGGCTCGCTATGCTTTGGCACGACGGCGACACCGTACAGGATCCAGCCGGCACGACTTACGGCAAGGACAGTCAGGTCAAGGACGGCGTGCTGGAGCAGGTCGGCAAGGAATCGAGCCTTTATAATTATTACAAGAAACTGATCATGATCCGTAAGGCAAACCCGGCGATCGCCCGCGGCGAGTACCATGCCGTCAAAACCGCGGATTCGTACGTCGGCGGTTTCACTTCGACCTACGAAGGCAAGACTGTGCTCGTCCTGCACAACACCAACGATAAGGCAAAGACCGTCGATCTTCTTACGCTCGGCGATTTCACGGAGCTTCGCGCCTTCATCGGCATGTCGGACGCGTCGCTTGACGGTACGACGTTGACCATCGGAGGACAGACCAGCGTCATCCTGTATTGACCCGCACGATAACACAGACCGCCCGACTGAAGTCGGGCGGTCTTTTTTCCGCGCTTAGATTCGGGGAGAGGCTATGACGCGCGGAAAGCGTGGAGTTCTTCGATCTTCGGGAACCGCGTTGCCCGCCTTGCCGCGGCAGGCAACGCGTTCCCACGGAGGAGACAAACTTATTCTTCCGGTAAAACATAGATGATATCGCTGATGACCCGGCTCTCGTTACGGCTTTTGCTGATGATCTCGCCGTTCCAGTACATCTGCGCGGAGTCACCGCCGTCCAGATTATAGGCGGCTTTGCAGCCGAGATCCTCCATCAGCCGGCTTAATGCCGTGAGCCGCACGCCCTCCGACCAGTTGTGATCGCGTCCGTCGACGATCACGAAGCAATAGTGACCCGGCTCATAATAGCCGATCACGGCGCGCGGATTCCACGCGGAAAGCTTATGCTCGATCTCGAGGGCATGTCCGTTTTCGTCGAGCAGCGCGGGACCGAAGCCCCAGACCTGCCACGGATCCGAAGCGACGACCTCCTCGAGCGTAAATTCGCCCCATTTCTTTGTTTCCATGCGCCCGTCGCGGTACAGGATGCAGATATCGGTATTCTCGATCGGCGTATCGCGATACAACGTGCCGTTTCGGATGACAAAGCTCTTTTTTACGTGCGTGTACGTATCGCCGTCAATCGCCAGAAGCGCTCCCGCGTTCTTTGCGATGTTCTTTACGGTGTCCTCATAGCGCGTGTCAAAGCTGTTGGCAGCCGCAGTTCTGATCGAGGTCACATCCTTCACGTATATGTCCGCAACGTGATAGCTCGCAAGTTTTGCATAAGTATCCTTGACTGTATAAGTCGTGATCGTGATGTCGACCGAGCTGCTCTTGTAGCTGCGCTCGCCCATCTCCGGCTTTTCGGAGAATTTGCCCGGGAACCGCGGATCCGCCCATGCAGGCAGCGGTTCAGGCGTCGACTGCACGGCAGCGGTCTTTTGCGCGATTTCTTCGTTCTCTTTCCGCTCCGGCTCCGGTTCTGCCGCAGGACCGGGCACCGTGTCTTCCGCATACGCCCCCGTCTGCGGTTCGCCGACCGTTTCCGGCATATCCGGCTCGGTCTGCGCGCGTTTCTGTTCAGCTTCCGGCGTCACGGAGCCCGCCGCAGTCGGCGTCTTGCAGGCCGCAAGCAGCAGACACGCAAGTAAAACAAGGATGATTCGTTTCATTCCGGCGTCCTTCCTTCATAAGTCTTGTCTACATGATACGACGCAAATTCGTCCAAAACGTCACATAGTTGTAACGGAGTTGTCACGGAGTTGTAAATTCTCGGGGAGGACCCGGTTCTTTCGGAGGCGGCGTTTTATTTCATTCTGTAGGGATTTCGATTTTGCAAAACGCCGCCTTCTGTTTTTCCGGGTCCTCCCCTCCTCTCCGCAAAAGATCACGCTCGGTTTTTCTGCTCGGTTGTAAACGCCCTCGCGACGAAAAACCATCGCTGCCAATCTTTTACGGCAACGCGCCTGCGGCGCGTATCAAAGCACCGCAGAAATACAAAAAACGGCGAACAGCTTCGCCGTTTTTGAATTGCTGTGTCGTTATCTTTCCGGCCGCGGTGAGACGTGCAGATCGCCGTCCCAGTCGCGGTAGTCGGGAACGTACTGCTTGCCCGTCGCGGCATTCACATAGACCGTATCCGCGACCCAACCGGTATTGATGCCGACCCAGAAGAACCGGTCGTTCGCATAGTGTTCGGCATACATCAGCACGCCGTTCGCGAAACCGAGCTCATAGACCGTGCCGTCCTCGAGATAAACGTCCATCGTGCAGCACTTCCCGTCGTAGACCGTATTGACGTCGACGGATTTCACGGCTTTGCCGTGCGCGTCGCCGCTTTCGTCATAGATTCCGAGCCTGGTGAACAGCTCCTCGCCGATCTGTCTTACGACGGCTTCGTATTCCGCACCGCCCATGGCGTCGTACGGGACCGAAAGCAGATCCTTGCAGGGGATGCTGCAGTCCAGTCGGATTACGTCGCGCGAATACGCGGACACGGTGACGTCGAATCCCTCTCCGGTGATCTTCCAGCAATCCTCGCGTGCGCCGCTTTCGTCGCGATAGAAAGTCGCCTTCATCTGATCCGAGTTCATGATCGCGGAGTCTCCGGACAACTGGTTATACAGGCGCTTCAGTCTCAGGATGATTTTATCGCCCGGGATCATCTGATCGTATCCGTACTGCGGCGCTTCCGCCTCGACGAAGTTTCTCGGGTACGCCGGCGTTTCATAATCGTACTGAATATCCGCAAGGAAGTATTCGCATTCCAGCATCGCTTCCCGATTCGGATAAAGTGCGAACTGCCAGAGCTGATCTCCGCAATAGGAGAACGCAAGGCATTCGTCCGTGTCGGTCGCGAGCATATAAATGCCCTCGTTCAACCTTCTGCTGCCTTCGCGATACAGCGCGGCGCTGTGATAGCCGAGCTTTTCCGCAAGCCGCAGCGCGTCCTTCTCACGGTCGATCGTGACGGTTTCCGGGTACGTCAGAAGATCGGCGCAGATCAGCTTCCGGTCCGCCTGGCGAATCGTCACGAGATACATACCCGCCGTATCGGTCACGCGGAGAAACGCGTCACGGTCGCCCTCTTTGTCTGTGTACAGGATCACGCCTGCGTTATCAAGCGGACAGCCCGTGAGTTCCTCGTACGACTTTCCGTACAGGGTCTGCGTATACGCCTCCGCCGCCTGTTTTGCGAGGTCTTCGTCGGCTGCGTCCGGACTCGACTGCTCCCACAGCATCTTGTTCTCCTCCGGGCAGACGGCTGTCCGAACGGGGATTACGTACCGTCTGCGCTGCCGTACCTCATAGGTGACGGCTTTGATATCATCTGCGGAAAGCTTCACCTCAAACGGAGTCGGCGTCGGCTTCGTCATCGTCTGTGATACCGGTTCGGCTTCCGATTCGGCCTTCTCCGATTCAGCCTCCGATCCGGCCTTCTCCGGTTCAGCCTCCGATCCGGCCTTCTCCGGTTCGGGCGCCTGCTGTTCCCGGTTTGCGTCTGCGACGGTCTCGAACGTGCCGCCGTTCGTGGCGAAGCGAATCACGCCGGTGAGCATCATCCCCGAAAGGACCCCGAGACAAAGGACCGCGGAAAGGGTAATCAATAGGATCTTGTGTTTCGTAAAGAGTGTTTTCATGGCTGTTGCCTCCTTTCTGCGGTCCCATCGTAGCACGGGACTTGTAACGGAGTCTTCACGGAGTTGTCACGAAGTTGTAAATTCGCTGCGTCTGCGGCGCATATCTCAAGGGAACCTCATCCGTCGTCTGTCGGCGACACCTTCTCCTGAACGCGCCTACAGGGCACATATCACATACGGTATGGATATATCACACGCCGCAGGCGGATATCATTGCGCCTTTGGCGCGTCGAAACGCACCGTCGCCGTCGTGCCCTCGCCCGGCTTTGAGGTAAAATGCAGCGTCGCGCCGTGCAGCGCGGCAATCTCGTGACACAGCGGCACGCCGAGTCCGCTCCGGATACTCGGATTCTTCGCGTGCGCGGGATCGTTGATATATTTGAGCTGTTCCTCGGACATGCCGCTGCCCTCGTCGACGATCTCGATGACCCCCGGCGTCGCTTTCATCAGCACCGGGTCGCCCGGCTCGGACGCCTTGACGGCGTTGCCGATCAGGTTTCCAAGAAGGCTCAGCAGCAGCGCGCGGTCGGCGGTAAGCGAATCCCACGCGATCTCGGTCTGAAGCGTCGGATAGGTCTTGATAAGATGTGCGGCCAGCTCGGCAAGCTTTACGCGCTCCGGCCGGAACACGTTTTTGCGCGTGTCGGCCAGGGTCAGCAGTTTTTTCGAAATCTCGCCCAGCCGCTCGCTCTCGGTCACGATGTACTGCGCCGCCTGATGCTGCTGCTCCGGCGTGAGCTTTGCGCGCTCCAGAAGCTCGCCGTAGCCGCGGATAACGGTGAGCGGCGTCCGAAGCTCGTGCGCCAGCCGCTCGACCGGGCGGTTGACGCGCTCCAGGATAAGATACAGCGCGATCGCGAACCCACCGGACAGCGCGGCACAGATCAGCACCGAGCCGATCGCCTCCCGTCTCAAGCGCCGCACGGCGCTTGTCGCGTCGATGCTGTATCGCAGAAATACATCGTCCGAAAGCATATCCGAAACGACGACCGCGGTCCCGCCGTTTTTTCGGACCCAGCGGATCCTTCCCGGCTCGCTATCCGGCGGCGTCGGTTCGGACGAGACCCATATCTCGTCCCCGCGTCCGATCACGAACGACGCGCCGCCGCTGTCGTAGCGCGCAAAGCCCTTTGCGTAGATCGCGCGATCGCCCGGCGGCGTGGAGGCAAACAGCCCGTCCGCCGCGTGCGCCAGCGCCTTCTCTTCGCTGAGCGCGCGCGCCTCGACCGCGGCGATCTCGGCGCGGACGTTTGCGAACAGCAAAAAGAACGTGCTGCCATACAGCACGATCGCTGCCAGCAGTACGGTCAGAAGATAGCTTTTCTGTCGGAGCTTCACGGCGTTTCCTCAAACCGGTATCCCAGCCGATAGACGGTCCTGATCCGGTCCTCCAGTCCAAGCTTCTTACGGATGCGCTGAATGTGCACGTCGACTGTGCGCGATTCGCCCATAAACGAGATATCCCATGCCTCGCGCATCAATCTCTGCCGGGACATGGCAATGTTGCGGTTTTTGATCAGCGTTTCCAGAAGCGCAAACTCCTGCATGGCGAGCTCGACCGGCACGCCGCCCTTTGTCACGGTCTTCGCCTCGAAATCGACCTCCAGATCGTCGATCCTGTACCGGCTTTCGCTCTTATGCGTGCGTCGAAGCACAGCCTCGACGCGCATCAGAAGCTCCGCCATCTCGAAGGGCTTCACGATGTAATCGTCGGCGCCGCGTTCAAAGCCCTTGACCTTGTCCGCCGTCTCGCCGAGCGCCGTCACGAAGATCGCCGGAACGTCCGGGATCTTCTCGTACACGGAAAACCCGTCGGCATCCGGCAGCATGACGTCGATGATGAGCAGGTCCAGAACCTTTTCCTGCGCGCACCGGATCGCTTCCTTTCCGGTAAACGCCTGCACCGCCGTGTGCCCCACCATGCTGAGGTTCAGCGCGATGAGATCGTTGATCGCCTTTTCATCCTCCAGAACAAGTATTTTAGCCATAGCTGCCCCTTTCGTCGGCTGTTTCACAGGACTGCTCCCGTTTTTTTCATTATACCACTGCACTTGTAACGAAGTTGTAAAATCGTGTTGAATATCCGGCGATTAAGCGAGAATAAGCGTTGCGTACGGCGAATAAAAACACGAAAAATCAGTTTTCATTTCCGGTTTTCTATGCTATACTGAAAAAAGCTCTTTAAGGAGGGGATTCCTTTGCCGAAACGATTGATCCTTTCGTTCCTGATCCTGTGTCTGCTGCTTTCGACGGGCTGTTCGCGCACGGGAACGGAAACCACCGGCGCCGAAAAAACCGCGGACGCAGCCGAACGTCCGTCCGCGTCGTCCGTCCCCGCCGCCTCCCGCGCGTCTTCTCCGACTCCGTCCCGAACGCCGGCGCCGACCCCCGTTCCGACGCCGGTCACGGTCGCAGGACAAACGGCGGAAAACGGCGTGCTGCAGGCCGTCGTCGAAGCGGAGGACTTTGCTCTGATCGAACAGATCCCCGATCTGAAAACGCTTGATGTGACGGGAAGCGTCTGCTATGACGCGATCCTTGCCTACCGGGATGCGCATCCCGAAGTCACGGTCCTGTATTCGGTCATGATCGGCGACAAGGCGATCGGCTGCGCCGACAGCGCCGCCGAAGTGACGGACGTGTCGGATCCTACGATGTTTTCTTACCTGCCGGCGCTGCACGATCTGACCGTAACGGAGCCGTTGTCCGCCGCGCAGGCCGCCGCCGTGCGGCTCGCACTTCCCGATGCGGCGCTGACCTTCTCCGTAACGTTTGCGGGATTGACCGTTCCGAGCGATGCGACCTTTTTGGATCTTTCCGAAGTCTCCCCGTCCCTTGCGGGCGAGGTTGCGGAGGCACTTGCCGTGCTTTCGGACGTCACCGACGTCACACTAAACCGTGCGGACGGTTCCTCCGATTGGACATTGGAGGACGCCGGCGTGCTGCAGGCCGTACGGACCTCTTTGCGTGTCGATCTGAACGTTACCGTGTTCAATCGGCATTTCTCTCTGACCGACGACGTCATCAATTTCAACAGTATCGGAATGACGCCGGAACGAAAGGAAACGCTGCTCTCGCTGCTGCCTTATCTGCGCAGCGCGGGACGGCTGGATATGGAGTACTGCGGACTGCCGGACGAGGAGATGGCTGCGCTTCGTGCACAGTACCCCTCCCCGAAAATCGTCTGGCGCGTGAAGGTCGGCGCGTATTCCTGCCGCACCGATGCACAGATGATCCGTTTCTCCATGTTCTACAAGCTTCCGATGCTGACCGATTACGATACGAAGAGCTTGGTCTACTGCAACGAAGTCCGGTATCTTGACCTCGGTCACAATCAGATCCGGGACACGTATTTCGTCAGCAGTATGCCGGAGCTTGAGGTCTGCATCATCGCCGTCCGGCAGCCGACCTACATTTCCGCCTTTGCGAACTGCCCGCATCTCGAATACCTCGAACTGTTCAACGGCAGCATTGACGACATTTCGGCGCTTGCAAACTGCAAAGAGCTGCGCCATCTCAATATCTGCATGAACAAGATCACGGATATTACGCCGCTTTACGGGCTGACGAAGCTGGAACGCCTGTGGATCTCCAGAAATCCGATCCCCGAGGAACAGCTTGCGCGATTCCGGGAACTGGTCCCGAACTGCATCGTCAACACGACCGTCGAAAACCCGACGGACGGCGGCTGGCGCAAAGATTCGAAGCGTCCGAGCGGCTACGCGGAACGATATGAACGGCTGCGCAAGCAGTTTATGTACGGGCAAAACGACGTCATTACCACCTCATATCTGCCCGATTGCGATCAACCGTAAGCAGAGCACAAAGGAGGCTGATCCGTCTTTGAACAGCCTTCCGACACATTCCCGCACCGTTCCGTTTGTGCGCCATAGACGAATAGCAAAAGGGTGTTAAGAAACGATCCTTCCTAACACCCTTTTTGTATTATTGTTTTATTCGGTTCAGATGCGTTCCGGCACCTTGGCGTTGACCGCGGCGATCAGCTCCTTGACCTTGGCTTCGACGGTCGCCGCCGCGTCTTCGATCGCGATATCCTCGCGGAAGGACTTATCCCGCGCGGCAAGCTCGAACGCATTGCGCGAGAGCGTTTTCGGCGAGATGACCACGCGCACCGGCGCGCCCAAAAGGTCCGCGTCGGAGAACATGACGCCCGCGGAGACGGGACGGTCGTCGTACAGCACTTCGACGCCCGCGTCTTCAAGCTCTTTGCAGAGCTTGTCCGCCGCGTTCTTCACGTCCGCATTGTCAATGCGCAGCGCGCAGATCTCGACCTGCCACGGCGCGATCGTGATCGGCCAGATGGGACCGTAATCGTCGTGATGCGCTTCGCACACGGACGCGATGAGCCGGCCGACGCCGATGCCGTAGCAGCCCATGATCGGGTTCTTGCGCTCGCCGTTTTCCGCGTCGTAGGTCATGCCCATCGCTTCGGTGTAGCGCTTGCCGAGCTGGAAGATGTTGCCGACCTCGATGCCGCGGGAAATCTTTAAGCTGTGCTTACCGCAGTTCGGGCAGATCCCGCCCTCGACCGCCTTGCAAAGGTCAAGGTATTCGGTCGTTTCGGGCAGATCGCGCGCAGGTGTGAAGCCGGTGTAGTGATACTCAGGCTTGTTCGCGCCGCAAACGAGATTCGTCGCGCCGAACAGCGTACGGTCGATCAGCACAGTCGCGCTCGTCTTGAGGTTGACCGGTCCGATGTTGCCCGCCGCGAGGTTCGCGTTCTCGACGTCGACCGCCGGATGGATCTCGGCCTTCAGATAATTCGTCAGCTTGGTCTCGTTGACCTCGCGGTCGCCGCGCACGAAGATCAGCACGTAGGAATCGTCCGCATTGCGCTGATAGACGACCGCCTTGCAGGACTTGTCGTCCGGCATGTGCAGAAGCTCACCGACCTCCGCGATCGTCTTGGCGTCGCCTGTGTACACCTCGGTGAGCGGTTCGAGCGTTTCGTCCGTCTTGTTTTCGGTGATCGCGTCGCAAGCCTCCATGTTCGCGCGGAAGCCGCACTCGGGGCAAATCACGATGGAATCCTCGCCGATGTCGCAGAGCAGCATGAACTCGTGGCTGACCTTGCCGCCCATCATGCCGGAATCCGACTTGACGGCGAGCACCTCGGGCACGCCCGCGCGGGCGTAGATGCGCTCATACGCGCGGTATGCGCGATCGTAGTACGCCTCGAGGTCCTCCTGCGTGGTGTGGAACGAATATGCGTCCTTCATCGTGAACTCGCGCACGCGGATCAACCCGCCTCTTGCGCGCGGCTCGTCGCGGAACTTTGTCTGGATCTGATAGATCATGAACGGGTATTTCTGATACGTGCCCGCCACGTTCATCGCCATCTGCACCGCCGCTTCCTCGTGCGTCATGCCGAGGACCATGTCGGCGCCGCCGCGATCCTTGAACCTTAAAAGCTCCTTTCCGATGGAATCGAATCTGCCCGAGCTCTGCCAGAGCGTCGCGGGCATGACGACCGGGAACAGGACCTCCTGCCCGTCGATCGCATCCATCTCTTCACGCAGGATCTGTTCGATCTTGTTCTGGATGCGCTTTGCCGGCATGAACAGCGAGTAGATGCCGTTGCCGACCTGCTTCATATAGCCGCCGCGCGTCATGAGATTCTGGCTCTCGATGTCGAATGCGCGCTCCTTGAACCGTTCGCCCAAAATGTTCTTTACCTTCATGTTATCCTCCATAATTCCGTTGAAAAACCGCGTTTCCCAATGGGTTTGTTTTCGCTAATGTCCGGATTGCTCCTTATAGGTTCGCAATCATTGCAGATAATCCGTCAGACGCAGCGACATGCGCGGTGCGTCTGACTCCTTTCAGTCCGCGCCGCCCGGTGCATCAACGATGCATAGGCGCGGGCTGCAATCCCCGTCTGAAAACACCGTTTTCAAACGGACTCTTCGTACATCCAGTAGATCGCGCCGTCGGAAACGACCATGCCGAGGCTTTCCTGCAGCTTTCTCGACGCGTTGTTATCGGTGTAGATCTGCCCGTACGGGACCCAACCGCGGGAGATCGCCAGATTGTGCAGCGCGATCTCCAGTGCCGAACCGATGCCGAGTCTTCTGAACTTCGGCAGCACCTCCAGCATACCGCCGCTTCCGTCGCCGTGGAAACCGATGAAGCCCGCAAGCTCGCCGTCGCGGTAGGCCGCGAGCACGTCGCCGCTTTTCACGCGATCCTCGTAGCGCTTCGGATCGCCGTCGGGATCGTAGACCGACAGCAGAAACGGCACCTGCTCCATGGGAAACGGCTTGATCTCGCAGACGTCCGGCACCGGGATCGGCTCCTTTTTCGGATAATACGCCTGCCAGCACGCCGACGCGTGGTTGATGTTCGGATACTTTTGAAACACCGCATCGCGCGAGGGCTCGTTGTGCGCCACGAACAGGCGGATGTTTTCCGGTACCGTTTCAAGTGCCTTCAGCCCCGCCTCGACCGTGTCGGACACGAGCAGGCAGAAGCGGTCCATCTTGGTCAGAAGCACCGCGTCGGGTTCGGCGTACAGGATCTTTGCGCTTTTGCGCCGGATCGCCTCGATCATATCGATGCGCAGCGTTTTGTCCCGTTCGAGATAGGCAAGAATCTCCGCTTCGTTCACGGCGTTACCCCCTTCACGTCCTTCGAAAAATGCTGATAGTCCGGTTCGTTGAAATCGCCGCCCCACTTCCAGCCGTGCTTTTTGAACAGCTTGTAGCAGAGGTCGTTTTTCGTGATCATGCCGGGCCGCAGGTTCGTGCGATCGAGATACGGCTCGCTCTCCTTCGGCGAGAAGCTCCCGTCCGGCTTCACGTACGGATTCTCGACCGGATTGATGTCGATCGCCGTGCCGTAGCTGTGCCGCGAGAAATACTTCTTGCCGGTGACCCTGCGGCAGCAGTACGCCGAGGTGTTGTCCGCCGACATCGAAAGCCCGTCGGTGAACGGCTGTCCGAAATCGTCGACGAGCCGCACCGAGCGCAGCGAATACTTCGCGTCGTACAGCGCCTCGAAGATCTCCATGATATCCTTGACGACCGCTTTATGCACCAGGATCTCGCCTTCGTGCTCGATCCCGTCAAAATCCACGTACAATACGTGCACGTAGCGCAGATCCTTCATCTTCACCGGTGCGTCCTTCGGATCCTCCGGGAAGCTCATGCCGGTGACGTACTTCACCAGCGCTTCGGTCGGCGCGCAGTACCAGAAGCCCGCGTTCGTCTTCGACGTCGTGATCTTCTCCCCGCGGTACGGGTTGGGGGTCGGCGTCGGCTCCGGCGTGGGCGTGGGTGTCGGCGTCGGTTCCGGGGTCGGGGTCGGCGCAGGCGTCGGCTCCGGCGTCGGCACGAACACAGGCAGCGGGGCGGGCGTCGCCGTCTCGCCGAGCCGGACCTCCTCGACCTCGACCGGCGTCTCCGTGATCACGGGCGTTTCGATCGCCGTCGGCGGTGCGGTTGGCTCCGTGCCGGAAGCTTCCGTATTCGGTTTTGCCGCGCACGCGAGCGCAAGCATGGCGCAAAGCAGCGGGAAAAGGCGTTTCATAAATGTCAGTATACCGCAGTTTTCCCTGCTTGTACAGAGCTTTTTTCATATAAAAACAGCCGCGCTGTCCGCACGGCTGTCTTTCGGAACGTTTGTCAGTTCAATTCGAGCTTTTTGAGCTGCTGTTTGGCAAGGCGCTCGCGCTTGCGCTGTCCGCTGACGACGACGTAGACCATCATGATGATCGTGATGACGTACGGAATCGCCGAAGTCAGATCGGCGTTGACAAGGTTGTAGCTCTGCAGAACAAGACCGATCGCGTCAAAGAAGCCGAACATCAGCGCCGCAAGGTATACCTTCGGCGGATGCGCCGCACCGAAGATGACGCAGGCGAACGCGATATAGCCGCGGGAATCGCTCATGCCTTCGGTGAACGTGCCGTTCAGCTTGCCAAGCGACAGGGACGCGCCGGCAAGTCCGCAGAACACGCCGCACAGGATCGACGCAATCCACTTCATCCGCTCGGGGCTCTTGCCTGCGGTGCGCAGCGTATCGGGCGATTCGCCGGAAGCGCGGATCCAGAAGCCCACGGGCGTGCGGTACACGAACAGCCACATCAGAATGACAAGCAGCCATGTGAGATACACGAACAGATTGTGTCCGCTGACCGCGTTTCCGAGGAACGGAACTTCCTTGATCAGCGGGATGTTGATGTTCTGCAGATAAGCCGCGCCGCGGATACCGTCGGAACCGAACAGCGAGCGGGAAAGATACGCCGTGATGCCCATCGCAAAGGTATTCAGCGCGCAGCCGATGATGAACTCATCGCTGCGGAGCTTGACCGTAAACAGTGCAAAGAACAATCCGACCAGCACGCCGAACAGCATGGCGGCAAGAATACCGAGCGCCGCGCTGGCGAGGTAAAAACTCACGGCAGCGGACACAAATGCGCCCATCAGGATCATGCCGTCCATGCCGATGTTCATGATGCCCGCATGTTCGGTCATGAGCCCGCCCAAAGCGGCGAGCGCGACCGGCGTCGCCGCGCCGAGCATCTGATTGAGAACGCTCGAACCGGCTCTGAAAAAGTCCGTCCAGGTAAACTCATTCATGCGCAGCGCCTCCTTCCCTGCGAAGCTGTACATCCCGCTCGGCAGCGCGTCTCTCCCTTGCCTTGGCGATCGCGGCGCGAACGCCTCTCTGCGCCGCCATGCAGAAGATGACCGTCGTCTGTATGATCCAGTAGATCTGGATCGGAACGCCGACGCTCTGCATTTCCATCGCGCCGATCTTCAGGACCGCGAAGATCAGGGAAATAAGGATCGTCGGGATCGGCTGATACTGTGCGATCATCGCGACCATCAGGCCCTCGAAATAATACTCGTTGGATACGTCCGTCGTGATGAATTTATAATTCGGTGCAATGCCGTAGACGCGGAACATGCCGACGAGACCGCACATCATGCCGGAAACGACCATCGCGAGGATCACGATGCGGTCCGCCTTGATTCCGGCAAACCGCGCAAACCGCGGGTTGTCCCCGACCAAGCGCATTTCATAGCCCTTGGTGGTCTTCTGCAGCACGTACCATACGAGGAACGTCAGGATTACGGAAGCGAAGATCGCCGTCGAAAGGTTTGAGTTGTTGAGCAGCGGCGTAAAACCGTACCGTTCGGAAACGATGATCCCCTCGGCATTGGAGGAATTCTTCCACGGTCCCTTGGCGAAGTACCCGCAGAGAAAGACCGCGACCGAGTTCAGCATGATCGTGGTGATGACCTCGTTGACCTTGAGCTTGACCTTCAGAATTCCCGGGATAAACGCGTAAAGCCCGCCGACCGCAACAGCGCCGAGCACGGCGCACGGGATCGTAAGCCACGGCGTCACGCCGTCCATCCATACGCCGATCTGCGCGGCGAACAGACCGCCCAGAAGGAGCTGTCCCTCGCCGCCGACGTTGAAGATACCGGCACGGCTGCCGATGTCGCAGGCAAGGCCGCACAGGCACAGCACCATAGCGTATTCGAGCGTGTTGCCGATGTGCCGCCAGTTTGAGAACGCGCCTTCAACCAGCGCGCCGTATGCCTGAAGCGGATTACGTCCGGTGACGGCGATGATGCCCGCGCCGAGCAGCAGCGCGACGCTGAGACTGATCAGAAGCGCCAGAAGATAGCCGAGATCCACCTTGCGCCGGATCCATGCAAGCGCGTTCTTCATTCTTCCGCCTCCTTCCCGGTGCCGGTCATGCACAGACCGATCTCCTCCTTGGTGATCTCATCCGCCTTGAATTCGCCGGTGATCCTGCCCTCATACAGCGTGATGATGCGGTCCGAAAGCCGGAAGACCTCGTCGAGGTCCGCAGAGCTTAAAAGGATCGCCGCGCCTTCGTTGCGCTTTTCAATGATGCGCGTGTGGAAGAACTCCATCGCGCCGACGTCCACGCCGCGCGTCGGCTGCGATATGACGAGCACCGGCGTATCGAAGCTGAATTCGCGCGCCACGACGACCTTCTGCATGTTGCCGCCGGACATGGACCCGACCTCAGTCCGGATGCCGGCGCCGCGGATGTCGAATTTCTGATAGAGCTCGCTCGCGTAGCGCTCGACCGTGCTGCGCCGCTGATGGAAACCGAACAGGTTGAAACGCTTCTCCTTCTGTCTGCCGACGAGCAGATTGTCCGTAACCGACGCGACCTTGTCAACACCGGTCGAAAGGCGATCCTCCGGCACGTGCGAAAGACCGAGTGCGCGGATCTCGCCGGGCGTTTTGCCCGTTGCGTCCTTACCGCAGACCGTGACCTTGCCGCGGTTGATCTTGCGCATGCCCGTGATCGCTTCGAGAAGCTCGCTCTGTCCGTTGCCCTCGATCGCCGCAATGCCCAATACCTCGCCCTTGCGGACGGAAAGCGACACGCCGCGCACTGCGGGAAGACCGCGGTTGTCCGCAACATAGAGATCTTTGACCTCGATCGCGACCTCGCCGGGCTCGCCGGTCTTCTCGAGACGATCGAACAGCACGGGACGCCCGACCATCATGGAGGCCAGCGTCTTTTCGTCGACGTCCTTTGTTTCCTTTACGCCGATCAGCTTGCCCTGCCGCATGACGCCGACGCGGTCGGAGATCGCCATGACCTCGTAAAGCTTGTGCGTGATGATGATGACTGTGACCTGCTTCTCGCGCACAATGCGGCGAATGACCTCAAAGAGCTCGTCCGTTTCCTGCGGCGTCAGAACCGCCGTCGGCTCGTCGAGGATCAGGATGTCCGCGCCGCGGTAGAGCGTTTTCAAAATCTCCACGCGCTGTTGGAGTCCCACGGAGATATCGCGGATCTCAGCCGAAGGATCGACTTCAAGGCCGTACTCCTTCACAAGCTCTCTTGTGAGATCCTCCGCTTTCCGATTGTTGAACATTATGCCCGCCCGCTTCGGCTCATGGCCCAGAACGATGTTCTGCGCGACGGTAAACGACGGGACCAGCATGAAGTGCTGATGCACCATGCCGATGCCGCGGTCGATCGCCGCCTTCGGAGAAAACTCCGTGACCTTCTCGCCGCGCACGTATAAGTTTCCCGCCGTCGGCGTGTTGATGCCGTACAGGATGTTCATCAGCGTCGACTTGCCCGCGCCGTTTTCGCCGACCAGGGCGAACACCTCGCCGTTTCGGATCGAAAGCGAGATGTCGTCGTTTGCAAGCACGCCCGGAAACTCCATGGAGATATGTTCAAACCGGATCTCGTCCACAGCTTCGCCGGCTTCGGGAACCGCTCCGTTTGCGGGATCATTTTCAAACCGGATCTCGTCCGTCAAGGTATCACTCCCCCTTCTCTGTTCTGTGCCGCAGGCACATCGCAAAATGCGGCTTGCACCGCGAAAAAAGGCGGAAGCCGCCCCAAAGTGACAGCTTCCGCGCCGTTTGCAATTATCTCGTGGTTTCGACCTTGATCTCGCCGGAAGCGATCTTCTTCGCGAGCTCTTCGACCATCGTCTTCACTTCGGCCGGGACCTGCTGGGTCGCGCCCTCTTCGCCGTAGCCGATGCCGATGTAGCCGTTCGTCATATCGGCGACCCAGGTCGTGCCGAGCTGGGACTTATCGCCCGACAGGAGCTTCGAAACGGCGTCATAGATGGACTTGCCGACTTCCTTCTTCATCGAGCAGATGATGACGGCGTCGTTGATGTATTTCTGATCGGAGTCGACGCCGATCGCATAGTAACCGCCCTCCTGCGCCGCCTCGAATACGCCGTCGCCGGCCTTCGACGCAACCTGGAAGATGACGTCCGCGCCTTTGTCGTGCAGGACCTTCGCGCAGTCCTTGCCCTTCGCCGGATCGTCCCAGCTTCCCGTATAGTTGACTTCGACCTTGGTCGCGTCGTTGAAGTACTTCGCACCCTGCTTGTAGCCCACGATGAAGTCGTTGATCGTGATGTTGTCCTCGCCTCCGACCGCGCCGACCGTGCCGGTCTTGCTCATCGCAGCCGCAATGTAGCCCGCCAGGAACGAACCCTCGTTCTGAGCGTACGTGATGTTCAGCACGTTCGAGACGTCCTTGCTCGTCGCATTGTCGATCCAGATAAAGCTGACGTCCGGATACGTCGGCGCGACGCTCTCGATGTCTTCAAACTCCCAGCCGACGCAGATGACGATGCCGGACTTGTCCGCAGCGTTCTTCATGTACATCGTCCAGTTCTCGTTGTTGCACTCGATGTACTTGACCTCGACCTTGTCCGCAAAGTCCTTTGCAATACGCTCGCCGCCCAGCTTGGACTGATCATAGAACGAACGGTCGCCGAACTGACCGGCAACGACGATCGTAACGACGGTCTTGTCGGAACCCTTCGTGCACGCGGCCATGCAGCCGAGCGTCAGCACGATCGCCAGCATCAATGCCAAAAATTTCTTCATAACCGATATCCTCCTGTGTATTGCCCTTTTCGGGTACGATATCAGTATAATACGGATCCTCAGCTTTTTCAACCCGCATTTTTCGGAAAAAAGCGCATGCGCTGCCGGTCCCGCGTGCAAACTAACCGAAAAGAAAGGAGGTCCACGCAATGGAACACAGCGAACAGAGCATCGGCTGCGAAGTGAAGAGCTGCCGATTCAACGAAAGCGGCCGCCGCTGCGGTCTCAGCAGCATCTGGGTCCGCCCCGCGCACGATACGGCGACCGGCCGTCAGAACGAAAGCCTCTGCGGCTCCTATGAACACCGCGATTGAAGAACGGAAAAACGGACAGCCGAAGCTGTCCGTTTCTGTAAGATGGGTTCCTTATCTGCCGCGGCGCGCTGCGAAGCACTCCGAGCAATAGATCGGTTTGTCGTTTCTCGGCTGGAACGGCACCTTCGTGGGCTTGCCGCAAGAGGCGCAAACCGCGTCGAACATTTCGCGCTGCGGAGCGCGCGCGGCGTTCTTGCGGGCCTTACGGCATTCCGGGCAACGGACGGGGTCGTTTTTGAAATCGTTCTTGGCGTAAAATTCCTGCTCGCCCGCGCTGAAAATAAATTCCCTGCCGCAGTCTCTGCAAACCAGTGTTCTGTCTTCGTACATGATGATTTCTGTTTCCCTTCGCGATTGGTGATTATTTGATCTCCGTTTTCGGCTGACCTGGTCTTTGCCCCCACACTCGCCGGCAGGAGGGTTCGCTCCTAAAGCCTGTGCTTCCCCACTACTACCTCTCTCGGCGGTAAACCGCCGGCCGGACTTACGTCTAAGCCGCACCATGCTCACGGGCGCTTTGGCCCGCTTATGTGGATCGTTTTGCCTGCGACTGGCATCGACTTGCAACCACAGACCCGAATTCGGACATCCACACAAGTATAAACCATCTTTCCGTAAATAGCAAAGGTTTTTTTCGGTTCCCGGAAAACTTTTTTTCACGCAAAAAAGGGCCGGAGCCCTTTCGATCTGTCGGTTTATTCCGTGACCTTCCGCTGCGCGTGCGCGTCGGAACCGACGGGGACGTTATCATATTGTGCGCGCGGGCCGCCGACATACTTCGGCCGCGAGAACGCCATGACGAGGTTCGCTTCGCCGATATGCCGTAAAGGACTGTGCACCGGCACCGCCACGCAATGCAGATGCATGCCGATCAGCGTGTCGCCGACGTCGATGCCGAGGATCGCCTGTCCGTTCAGGCTCTCGACCATCACCGCGTCGGGAATGCGCGCGTACGCCTCGGTCACACATGCGCCGCCCGCGTGCAGCCAGGGCTTCACCCAGACCTGCTGAAGCCCGTATTTCTTCATCGTCGCGCGCGAGCAGCACAGCGAGCGGTTGATGTGCTCGCAGCCCTGCACGGCAAGGTCGAGCCCCGCTTCTTCAACAAGCGGCAGCAGCGCGGAAAGGAGCGCTTTCGCGGCCTCCTCGCTGGAACCCGAGCCGATCCGCTTGCCGCAGATCTCGCTGGTCGAGCAGCCGAGTACGATGAGAGAGCCTTTCTCCGGCTTTGCCGCGTTCATGAGGATCGAAAACGCCTCTCTGACCTGTTCTTTGATTTCCTGTTCGTTCATAATGGTTACCTCGGATGGATGATTCTGGTGATCTCGTTTGCGCAGGCAAATATATCGCGCGGCGTGAACCGCATATCGTTTGAAGTCCCCTGCGGGACGCGATATACCTGCGGCACAATGAGTATATCCGTTCCGACCCGCAAAGTCAAGGGACGAACCCTTTGCAAAAGCCTTTGCAGTATGATATACTTTCGGTATGGGATTTGTTGAACTTCTTATGAACTGGTATCCGGAGCATCACCGCGATCTCCCGTGGCGCAGGACCCGCGATCCGTACGCGATCTGGGTCAGCGAGATCATGCTGCAGCAAACGCGCGTCGCGGCGGTGATCCCGTATTATGAACGCTTTCTCAGAGAACTGCCCGACGTACAGGCGCTTGCCGCGGTCTCCGACGATCGGCTGAATCTGCTCTGGCAGGGGCTTGGGTACTATTCGCGTGCAAGAAACCTGAAAAAGGCCGCGCAGACCGTCTGCGAGCGTTATGCCGGAATGATGCCGGACTCGTACGAGGCGCTTCTCCGCCTCCCCGGGATCGGCGGCTACACCGCGGGCGCGATCGCCTCGATCGCATACGGCGAACGCGTGCCCGCCGTCGACGGAAACGTCCTTCGCGTCTGCGCAAGACTGATGAACGACCCGTCCGATATTGCCGACCCCGCGGTGAAGAAACGCGTGTTCGACACGCTTTCCGCCGTCATGCCTTTTGACGCGGGCACGTTCAACCAGGCGATGATGGAGCTCGGCGCGGTCGTCTGCGTACCGAACGGGCAGCCGGACTGCGGCGCCTGCCCGCTTGCGTCCGTATGCAAAGCCCTCTCGGCGGGCACGGCGGGGCTTCTGCCGAACAAGACCCCGAAAAAGCCGCGCGCGATCGAAAACCGCACGGTCTTCGCGCTGTATGATCATGGCAGACCGCTGCTGCTGAAGCGTCCGGAAAAGGGGCTTCTTGCCGGGCTTTACGAGCTGCCGAGTGTTTCCGGCATACTGTCGGCTGCCGAAGCGGCGGCATGGATGACGTCGCACGGGCTGCACCCGGTCGGCGATCTTTCCGTCTGTTCCGCAAAGCACGTCTTCACGCACATCGAATGGCGCATGCGCGTGTACGCCGCGGACGTCGCAGGAGAGGGTATCGGCGCGTTCATCCGCTCCGACGGCTCGCAATCGGTACCGACCGCGTTTGCAGTCTGTCTGAAGGATCGGTAAGTTTCGTTATTTTTGTAACATTATCATGAAAGAAAGCGGAAAGCCGGTTGCGTACGCGCCCGGCATGCTATGATAAAATCACTGTAATCGACGGAGGGACACGGATATGAAAAAAAGCTTGATCGTATTGTTGGCGGTGCTGCTTCTGGCAGTGGGATGCGGACGGATCGAATTGAAGCCGGAGATCACGCAGCCGACGGCCGCGCCGGAAAGCACGCCGACCGCGGAGCCGCAGGAAACGCCGGCGCAGGAACCGGCCGCGAACGGAACGCCGGAGCCGAACTGCTTCGACGCGCTGATCGGAGACTGGACGATCGTTTCGGTCGTACTCGGCGGAGAAGCGCTTGATCCCGCGTCCGTCGGCATGGATTCGACCGTTTCCTTTTTCGGAAACGGCGCGGGCGTCATCCGGGCGCAGGCCAACGGCAAGGAAACGAAACAGATCTTCACTTTCGGCGTTTCCGGAAACCGGATCGAGATGTTCGACGAGGTAAACACCCGGGCGGAGGCGGTCTACGAACCGGAAACGGATACGATCCTCTGGAAGGGGGATATGATCGTATCGCTCGTGCTGACAAGAAAAACAGATTCGCAGAAGCCCGCGCCGGAGCCTGCGGAAGAGGACATCGACTATACGACGGCGGAGATCGAGCGGAACTCGAATGATAACGGCTCGGATATGGTCTCGATCACCGTGCCCGTACCCGCGCACGGCAAGGTGCGGATCGTGTTTCAGCACCAGGACGATTACTTCTACGAAAATACCGAAGACAAGCCGATGAAACGTAAGGTGAAGATCCCTGTTGAGATCTTCTATCCGAACATGCCGGTGCCCCCGGGGGATTACGAATGCATACCCGAGATCATCGTAACGTTTGCGGACGGCACGGAGCAGCCGGTTGCGTGTCCGCCGATCTCACTGACGTTCCCGCAGCTTTCGATCAAAGGCATGCCTGACGAATACATGCAGGACTACGGTATATATCACGTCAAGGCGAACGCGGACGGCGTCTTCACGTTCGAAGGCACGGTCGACGGCCAGGACGTCGCAGTTTATGTCGACGGCGTCCCCGTACAGGTGTATTACGGCGGCGTCTTTACGGCGGAGCTGACCGTCGAAAACGGCGAACCGACGCTGCGCGAGATCCGCGCAGAGCGGATGAACTGGATGACAGACGTCCTTCTGGTGATCGTCGAGCCCTGCACTTGACAGAACCCGGCGATTATGGTATGCTTCGATCGCCCGAAAGGGCCTTCATACAGAATATAAAGGAGAGACAAAATGAAGAAATATCTGATCCTCGCGTTGGCGCTGCTGATGGTACTGTCGCTGTTCGCCTGCCAAAAGACGGAAAACACGCCGGACGCCGAAGCGCAGCCGGCGGCAAACGAACCCGCAAACAATCCGGAACCCGAGCCTGAGCCCGAGCCCGAGCCTCAGCCTGAGCCTGAACCCGAGCCTGAGCCCGCAGCCGTCGAGTGGCCGGACAGCATCGTGGACGTATGGGTCATGACAAAGTTCGAATACAACGGCATGACGATGAACGCCGCCGATTTCGGCATGAACGGTACGTTTGAGTTCACCGCCGACGGCAAGGTCATCGCGAAGATGGGCGACGAGAGCGCGGAAAGCACATATACCGTTTCCGGAAACACCGTTACAATGATCAATGATGATCAATCGATCACCGGCGAGTACAATTCCGAGACAGACTCGATCGCTTTTGAGGAAGATGGCGGAAAGATTATCTTTGAGCGTAAGTCGAATGTACCCGAAACGCCGGAATCCGAGCCCGCCGAGGATATCCCCGCAACCGAAGCGGACGTGATCGGTACCTGGGCTGCAACGAAAGCACAGATGGGCACGACCATTCTGCCGCTCGATATGCTGGGCATCACGATGACGTTCGTATTCAACTCGGACGGCACGGTGACTGTTGAAACCAACGGCGAGAGCACCGAACCCACAGTGTGGACGATCACGGACGGCAAGGTCACGATCGGCTCCTCCAGCGAAGTCGAGTACGAAATGACGTATGACGGCACGTATCTGAAGCTTTTGGAGCCCAACTCCGGCGTTGAGATCCTGTTTGAGAAGCAGAACTGATCCGTTAAGCGCAAAGGACTGTCCCACGGGACAGTCCTTTTTGTGTTCTCTTTTTTTGCTCGCTCAAGCCGCCGGGTATCATAAAGGACGGCTGACGCCGTCCGTTCTGAAACGATCCTCAGAATATTTTATTGAATACGTAACGGAAGTTGCCCGTCGCCGCCAGAATAATCATAGCCGTTCCGATGATGATCAGCGACAGGATCAGATAGCACCAGTAGGATCGGGCATAGCTGCGGCGATTGATGTTCGCGCTGCTGCACGAGAAGATGATCAGGAACACGAAGCCGACGATCGGAATTGCAAACAGCAGAGAATAGCCCACATACGCCCATGCGGAGAGCGGACGGAACTTCTCCGGAAGCTCCTCCTGCGTGATCTCACGCTGCTGTTGGATCACGATCGGCTGCGGCTGATACGCAGGCGGCGTCTGCTGCACAGGCTGATACTGCGGGGTCTGATAGACCGGCGTCTGCTGCACGGGCTCCTGCTGAACCGGCGTGTCCGGCTGCGGCGCAGCCTTCGGCTGATTCTGCGATAAATTTGCTCCGCAATTCGGACAGAATACTGTGCCTTCCTCTAACTTACTTCCGCATTCGGTACAAAACATTGCTGAACCTCCCTGTTATTTCCGCCGCGCAAGGCGCGATCGGTGATATGATATATTTTACAAAAATCCCCCTGTTTTGTCAATGGATTTCCGCATATAGCCTGCTTTGAACGGTCCTTCCGACGCGATCCGTTTCGCCTGTTTCCGAATGCAGCTATGATCGAGTATAGCTATTATGATAGATTGCTGTTCTCTGATGATAGCTATGATCGAATATAGCTATTATTGATTTTTTCTTTCATAGGATCCGGATTATTAAAGATCCGGATCCTATAATGAAAGCTATTCTTTTATAGCTGCTATTATAATAGCTATTCTTATAATAGCTGTTCTTATAATAACTAATCTAAATATCAGCTATTAACTATACGAAGCCGGGCCCTTCCGAAGCGCGCGTACGCAAAGCCAAGCGACCGATCGCGGTTGCCTTTGCTGCGTCTCTTTTCGACGTTCCGTACGCGTCCGGAGCGCGGAAGCTTCATTTTTCATACACAGTATACCACAGGGAATTGCCGCAGAATTCCTGAAAAAAGTTCACAATTGCTCCGCGTATTCCGTCGGCGGCGGTGTTCCGATCCGTCCTCTTGCGTTCGTCATGATCGGAGAAGGCTGCATATTTCTCCGGTATTCATGATCTGTTTATTCTGCTTCCGGACCGGATTTCGGGATCGTTCCGCAGTCCGAGGATGTAATCTGCGCTGACCCGGTAATGGCGGCAAAATTCCCGGATCCGCTCTGTGTACTTTTCCATGGGTCTCCGCCTTTTTCGTTCTGTCAGGATTATTGTGTACGCCACATAGGGTGTATTTGCTTTACGCCTTATATGGTGCTTGGGAATCCTATTCGGAAGACCGGCCGATGCAGAGAAGAACGCATCTGTATCGCCGTCGATTTGCGGAAGGGAGACAGTTCAGATGCATTGCGCATCCGTTCTGTAATCATTGACGATGATAAAGGAAAAGCGCCTCCCGCGAAGGAAGCGCTTTTTTGCGTGTTCGTTATACGCCGGATCAATGCGTTGTAAACGCACGCTCGTTCGCTTCGGAGGAAGAACGGCGCATCAATAACAGACTGAATCAATAGAACGTCGCGACGGGCTGTTCGGGCTCGGTCGCAGGCACGAAGGAGCGGACGGTCACGATCGGGCCCTTCTTGCCGTAGATGTTCGAGAACTTCACGTTGATGCGGCCTTCGACGATCCCCCAGCTCTTGTGCCGCACGGATTTTGCGCGGTCATAGCGGCAGACCAGCGGGCAGTAGGCGATGTCCGCCTCACAGCAGGTCATGATGTGCCGGCCGGCTAAAAACGTGTCCTTCGGCATGCGCATGTTGTTGGCGCAAAGCCCCTTGTAGCGGACGACCTTGCCCTCATACTTGTCGGGCTCGTCGACGAGGTCGCGGTAAAAGAGTGCGTAGTCGCGGTCGGCGATCTCGATGATATCGGCGTTGATGTCGAACGGCAGCGGATCCTCGATGTCGTCCTCCACGCTCGTGCCGTCGGTGAGATCGTACACGATCTGCGCCCCGCGGGATACGCCGCGCACGAGCTTATGCAGCTCCATCTTATCCTGCTCCGGCTCGACGCGCGTAAAGATGACGAGCTCGGCTGTGTTCAGCTTGTCCACGACAAGCTGCCGCATGTTCGCGTTGAACGCGGCGATCGTGCTCGCGTCGACCAGCATCGTTTCCTGCGCGATGCCCCAGTTCTCCGGCAGGCGGTCGAACAGGTCGTTCATCTGCCACATGCCGTTGTACTCGATCATGATCCGCGTCGCCGCCGCCTTGCGGCCCCACAGGATCATATTGCCCTGCGTCAGCTCGGACTGATCTTCGACCTTCCGGATCGTGACGTTGTTGATCGAGAAGCGCGAAGGGATAAGCTCTTCCTCGCCGTCTTCGCAGAGGATCACCAGCGTGCGCTGCCCCTCGTTGAAGCCGGGATCCTCCAGCATCGACTGGAGAAACGTCGTCTTGCCGGCGTCCAGAAAACCCGTAAATAAGAAGACCGGAAGCATCATGGCCGTTACTCCGTAAAGAGCGCCTTCAAAGCGTCCTCGCTGATCTTCGAGCCGATCACGCAGAGCCTGCCGATCACGCCCGCGGGACCGCGGCGGATCTCGACCTCGCCGGGCACATGGTCAAAGTGGATCCACTGTCCGCCGTCGGCCGACGCGACAACGCCCTTTGCGCGAAGCACCGTGCCGTAGGTTTCGGCGTCGTCCAGCTTTGCGATCTTCTCCCTGAGCTCGTCCTCGGTGAAGCGATGCACCGTCTCAATGCCCCAGCTACTGAACACCTCGTCCGCATCGTGGCCGTGATGGTGGTGGTGATGGTGCTCGTGTTCCCCATCCTCGTCGTGATGATGGTGGCATTCGCATTCGGGGTCGTCGCACTCCTCGCCGTCGTGATGGTGATGATGGTGATGCTCGTGTTCGTCCTCATCGTCGTCATCGTCGTGATGATGGTGATGATGATGCTCGTGCTCGTCCTCCTCATCATCGTCGTGGTGGTGATGATGGTGATGCTCGTGCTCGTCCTCATCGTCGTCATCGTCGTGATGATGGTGGTGATGGCACTCGCATTCCGGATCGTCGCACTCGTCCTCGTCGTGGTGATGGTGGTGCTCCTGTTTCAGCGCTTCCATGTGCGCCTTCAGCGTATCGCGGCTCTCAATGGCCTTGACGAGATCGTCGCCCGTAAGCTTGTCCCACGGCGCGGCGACGACCGTCGCCTCCGGATTGAGCTCGCGCACCATGTCGAGGACCTCCTTCAAGCGCTCCTCGGAAACGTCCTGCGAGCGGCTTAAGACCACGCAGTCCGCGGCTTCGATCTGGTTCACGTAGAACTCGCCGAAGTTCTTACGGTAGACACGCGCCTTCTTGGCGTCGACGACCGCGATGCAGCTGTTGATCACGACGTCGTCATTGAGAACGCCGCTTACCGCGCGCTTGACGTCGGAAAGCTTTCCGACGCCGGACGGCTCGATGAGGATCCGGTCCGGATGGAACTGTTCGAGGACCTGCTTCAGCGCCTTGGAAAAGTCGCCGACTAAGCTGCAGCAGATGCAGCCGGAGTTCATTTCGGTGATCTCGATGCCCGCTTCCTGCAAAAATGCGCCGTCGATGCCGATCTCGCCGAATTCGTTCTCAATCAGCACCAGCTTTTCGCCGTTGAAGCCGTCTGCGATGAGCTTTTTGATGAGCGTGGTCTTGCCCGCGCCTAAGAATCCGCTGAAAATATCGATCTTTGTCATATGCTTCCTTCTTTCCGGGGTCTTGCCCCGTCGTTTGTTCGCCTGCTATCCTATCACACTTTACAGATTTTGCAAGCTTTATATTGTGGATTTTTTGAGATTCATTTTTAGAAAGACAACCCTCCAGACTTTTGCTTCGCAAAACCCACCCTCCCTTGCGCAGGGAGGGCAAGATCCGCGTCCTTGCCGACTGAGGGGCAGCCGCATGGGATCTCTCCCTCCGTCTGCCTGTCGGCAGACACCTCCCTTGTCAGAGGGAGGTCGAGATCAGCAAAGCTCTTGGCTCCCCTGTGTAAGGGGAGCCAAAAGCGCAGCGAGACTGAAGGGTTGCTGCGACAGCCCTCCCTTCAGGAAGGCTCCTTCCCGTTTATTCGTTTCCCGATCCCGAACCGCAGCGCAAGCGAATCGGTCGGGCATGCGCGCGCACACCGGCCGCAGCGGATACACTCCGCGGAATCATACTGCTTTACGGGGTCGATACCCATCGGACAGACCGTTTCGCATTTGCCGCAGGCGACGCACTTGTCCGGCTCGTAGGAAAGATGCGCGAGCGCGATGCGGTTGAATGCGCCGTAGATCGCGCCGAGCGGGCAGAGATACCGGCAGAACGGCCGCGAGATCAAAAGCGACAGGAGCAGGATCGCAAGGCACACGCCGACTTTCCACCAGAAATGAAACCCGATCTGCGCGCGGTACGCGGCGTTCGTGAGCACCAGCGGCACCCCGCCGAGCAGCGTACCGGAGGGACAAAGGTACTTGCAGAAATACGGCACGAGCACGCCTTTGAACGCGGATAACAGCGGAAGTCCGATCACGAGCACGCCGAGCACGGCATACTTGAGCCGCCGAAGAAAGCGCTCGAAGCGGAACGTGCGGATCTTGACGAAGAACGGGATGCGGTACACAAGGTCCTGGATCCACCCGAACGGGCAGAGCCAGCCGCAGATCCAGCGCCCGAGCGTGAGCCCGAACAGGATCAGGAAACCGAGCACGTAGAACGGGAACGCCGGCTTTTTGTAGCCGCCGCTCATGGAGTTCTGCAGCGAACCGATCGGACACGCGCCGATCGCCGCCGGACAGGAGTAGCAGTTCAGCCCCGGCACGCAGACGGCCTTTGTGTCGCCCGTCCCGATCTTGCCGAGGAAGAACCGGTGCAGCATGGGATTCTGCAGAAGGAACGCCGCCGCCTGCACCGTGAGCCGTTTCCATTCGCCCTTTACGCGTTTTGCCTTAACCAATGCCGATACACTCCAGACAGATCTTTGCGGCTTTTCCGAGGACCGTCAGAGCCTGTCCCCCGAATATGCCAAACAGCAGAAAAACCGTGCCCAAAACAGCGAGCACGGCAAAGGTACAGATGCGAACGCTGCGCTTCATGGCAGCAGATCCTCGACGATCGTCTTCCACGCCGCATAGCTGCGCGCGCCGACGATCGGATTCGCGATCTCGTGTCCCGTGCTGTCAAAGAACACGGTTGCGGGAATGGCGTCAAAGCGCTTGACGAGGTCGATGAGCGAACCGGCGGGCTCCACAACGGGGTAAGAAACGCCCTTTGCCTGCATGATCGCCTTCACGTTCTCAATGCCGGTCGGATTGCAGAGAAGCCCGATGATCAGCACGTTCGGGTATTCCCGATGGATACGCGCAAGCGCCGGCAGCTCGCCGACGCACGGACCGCACCAATCCGCCCAGCAGTTGATGATGACGAGATCATACTCTCGAATGACGCCCGCGCGGATCTCTCTGCCGTCGACGGTGAGTGTATTGAAGCTGAGATCGCCGACGGTTTCCGGAAAGTCTGACATAGGCTCGCCCGAAAGCGGCGGCAGCTCCTCGGACGCCGCAGCGTCCTTTGCTGGGGTGCTGCGTTCCGTGACGCTGAGCGCAAGCAGCATCAGTGCGCAGAGGATAATAATGATCAGTCGTTTCAAAACTCGTTTTTCCTGTCTTTTTTCTCAGTATACCGCGTTTTGCCGCTTTTGATGATCGCGACCTCAGTACCGACGTCCCTGCATGGCCCGGCTGTTATAGGCAACCGTTTTTCTGACAGAACGGACGCCGAAAATCAAAAGCAGGACGCCGCCCGTCAAGAACAGAAACGCGCCGACAAAGAAGAACACAATGAGCTCCTCCGGGACGTAAGACCCGAAGGCAGCCCAAACGACGCCCTCGAGCAGAAACACCAGAGCCGTAGCCAGCAGGACCGCGCCGATGACGATCATCACGATCCCGCCCGCCTTGGACTTCAACTGCGGACGCGGCGGCGAATAAACCGACGCATAGACCGGCTGCTGTGCCCACACCGGCTGCGCGGGATTTCCGTACGGATTCTGCGCCGTCTGCGGCGGCACGTATCCGGCATACGGATTTTGCGTCGGCTGCGGCGGCACGTATCCGGCATACGGATTCTGCGTCGGCTGCAACGGAACGCTTTCGGCTTCCGGCGTCTGTACCGGCTGCGGCGGAACATATCCCGCTTCCGGCGCTTGCACCGGCTGTGCCGGAACAAACGCGCCGTCCGGACCCGAATCGTCCGCGATCCGGTCGTTCTCCGCTGCGACGGTTTCGTCGTTTTCCGGGATCTCCTCCCGCTTGTTGTCCGTCGGGATCCAAACGGGCATTTTCATCCGTTCGTCCTCCGGATCCTGCGCGGGTCTTGACCGCACGGGACGCTGTCGCACGGGACGCGCATCATCCACGCGCGTTCCGCAGTGCATGCAGAATGCATCCCCTTCTTCCATCAGTGTTCCACAGCGCTTGCAGTAAGGCATACTCTTTTCCTCTTCTCCGTTCCCTCGGGTTACGCGGATCTATGCCGCATCAAAGACTTGCGTTGTAGCGATTGACGTTTTTGACCTTGCGGATACCGAACAGCAGCAGCAAAAGGCCGCCGGCGAGGAAGGTCAAAGCCATCGTGACGCCCGCCGCGATCATCGCACTTGCTTCGGCGTCGCCTTCCGCAAGGGTAATGATCATCCCAAACAGGAAGAATGCAAAAACGGCGAGCAAGATCGAACCGAAAATGATCATGGTAATGCCGCCGCCCTTGCCAAGGGGCCGCTTCGGAACCACGAACGTCGGCTGCGCATAGCCGTTCGGCTGATTCACATACTGCGCCCATGCAGGCTGCACCGGCTGTGCGGGCTGCTGCACCGGCTGTACGGGCTGCTGCACCGGAGCGGGCGCGGGCCGTTCGGGCGCGCGGGTCGGGTCCCAGGGCTGAGACGGAACGGCAGCCACCGTCTGATCCTCATCTTCAAAGGGCAGGAAACCGCGGTCGATCGGTTCCGACGCTTTGGGCACGGGGTTTCCGCATTCGCCGCAGAATACGTCGTCATCGTTCAACGCGGCACCGCAACATTCACAATACTTCATGACAGATTCCTCCTTGGTATGATTTGATACGATTGCAGACAATTAACTTTTGTTCGTTCTGTGTCACTGTTCGTATTCGGACAGGACCCGTTTGTTATAGACGTCCGCTCTCGGAACGGGGATATATACGACGTTCTGTACCTACGCGGGTTGCTGCTGTCCGGGATCGTAAACGGCGTCCGAAACGCTTTGCGTGATTCGCGCGTCGCATTCCGTGCAGAACGAATCCCCTTCCCTTAAAGGCGCGCCGCAGCGATAGCAATATTTCATGACAGGTTCTCCTTGATTTGCTTTTTCGGAATATATCGTAAACGATCAGCAGCTTTTGTCGGTTCCTTTGATCTTGGCGTTGTAATCGTTTACACGCCTTAGCTTTTTGATCCCGAAGATCAGAAGCAGCACGCCGCCGCCGAGAAACCCTGCAGAAACGACGAGCAGCGACAGGGAACCGGATGGATCTTGCCCGGCGCCGATGTAGATGACGCCGGAGACCAGATTGTACAGAAGCACGAGGAAGCTCAACAACAGGATCCCGCCGAACACGATCATGACGATCGCGCCGCCTTTGGATCTTTCTTTTACGGGCGCTGTGTATACGGGCTGCGTGGGCGGTGTATAAACCGGCGCCGCGGGAGGCGTATTACCGGTCCGAAGAGGCTGCCGCTCCGCGGGCGCCGCGGGCCCCGGCTGCGGTCTTTTTGCCCATCCTGGCGCAGCCGAAACGGTCCGCTCCGGATCTCCATCCTCTGCGGCTGTAAAAACATGCTCCGTTTTCCTCTCCGCTGCGGCCGAAACAGTCTTCTCCGGATTTCTCTCCGCCACAGCCGAAACCGTCTTCTCCATGTCACTCTCCGCTGCGGTCGAAACGGTCTCCCTCGGTGCGATCGTACCGCATTCCGGACAAATCAGTTCTCCATCCTTCAGCAACGCGCCGCAGCATTCGCACTTTACCATGTATTCTCCCCCTCTGCCGATTTTATTCTAATATTATATGATTTTTTCGCCGCAAAGTCAACGCAATCTTTTTTTGAAAAACCTCTTGACAACCGTGTATAAACTGTTATAATTGTGTATGCACAGTAAGCACAATTATCACAGGAGGGCGTATGAAGATCTTAGAGATACAGAATCTGCGCAAGGCGTACCCGAGCTTCCTTTTGGACGACGTCAGCTTCGACGTGGAAGAGGGAAGCATCATGGGCTTTATCGGCCGCAACGGCGCGGGCAAAACCACGACGATCAAGAGCGTGCTGCGGCTCGTCCACGCGGACGGCGGCAGGGTGCTCTTCGAAGGGAAGGACCTTTGGGAAAACGAAACCGCATGCAAGAAGCAGATCGGGCTGGTGCTCGGCGAATTCAACTTTTACAAGCGCAAGAAGCTCCGTTCGATCGCCGCGGTCACGAAGCAGTTCTATGAAGATTGGGATGAGGAAACGTACCGGACGCTGATGCAGCGCTTCTCCCTCGACCCGGAAAAGAAGATCTGCGAGCTCAGTCAGGGTATGCGCGTAAAGTTTGCGCTGGCGCTCGCGCTTTCGCACCGGGCGAAGCTTCTGATCCTCGACGAGCCGACGAGCGGACTGGACCCCGTCTCCCGCGACGAGCTTTTAGACATTTTCCGCAGCATCATCGAGGACGGCGAGCACAGCATCCTGTTCTCGACGCACATCATCTCGGACCTCGAAAAATGCGCGGACTACATCACCTACATCAAGGGCGGTAAAATCGTCGTTTCGACCGATGCGGACAGCTTCAAGGATGCGTACCGGCTCGTTTCCGGCGAAGCGGATCAGCTCGAGCGCTTCCGCAGTACTCTCATCGGCTATCGCGCGCACGCGTTCGGCTTCACGGGACTGATGCACGCGGAGGACGCGGAGCGCGCCGAAGGGCTCAAGGTCGCGCCTGCGGATATGGAATCCATTATGATCTACACGGAAAAGGAGGACGGCCATGAAAGCGCTGCTCAGTAAAGAATTCAAGCTCTGTCTGCATCCCGCGTTGTTCATCTACCTCGCGTTGATTTTGATGCTGCTCATTCCGAACTATCCGTACCTTGTTTCGTGCTTCTTCGTCTGCAACGGGATCTTCTTCTGCTTCCAGCAGGCGCGTGAAAACGGCGATGCGATGTACACCGCGATGCTGCCGGTCAGCAAAGCGCAGGCGGTCAAGGCGCGGTGTCTTTTCGTCGTCATCATCGAGATGATCGACGTCGTGCTCATGGCGGCTATGTGCGCGTTCGCGCTCGTCGCGATGCCGGAAACGAACGGCGGCGGCACGGATCACAGCCTCTCCCTCATTGCCTTTGCGCTCGTGCTGTTTGCGATCTTCAACATTATCTATCTGCCGAGCTTCTACAAGACCGGCTATAAGGCGGGCACGGCGTTTCTGAAGAGCGCGATCGGAATCTGGATCTGGATCATCCTCTCCGACGGCATGATGATCGCGTCCAACGCGGTCATGGAAAGCGGCGTGGATATCGCGTTCTTCCGCTTCATTCATGAGAATATCGACTGCATGCCGAAGACGGCCGAGGCTCTGACCGTGCAGGCGATCCTGTTCGGCGCGGGGCTTCTCCTCTACGTCGTCTGCACGCTGCTTGCGGCGAAGATCTCCGTGAAGCGCTACGAAAAGGTCAGCGTCGCATGAACCTGTCCGTCAACCCGAACGACAAGACGCCGATCTACCGGCAGTTATACGATCAGATCGCGAGCGACGTGCTTTCCGGGTTCCTTGCCCCCGGCACGCCGCTTCCGCCGATCCGCACGGTGAGCCGCGAGCTCGGTGTTTCGATGATCACGGTGCGCTCCGCGTGGGAGATGCTCGAGCGTGACGGGTATCTTCTGACGCGTGCGGGCAGCGGCTGCTTTGTCGCGCCGATCAACGAACTGCACCGGCAGAACAAGGTGGATGAGCGGCTTTCCACCGCCGTCGACGCGCTTGTTGCCGACGCAAAATCGCTGGGCGTGGATCGCGATGCGCTGCTTGAAATGATCAAGGAACGATTCTGATACGCCACAGGCGCAATGATATGTTCCGCAGATACGGAACGTGATATATCCCTTCGGGATGTGATATACGCCTGCGGCGTGTGATATGTTCCTTCGGGAACGTTCAGGAAGATTCTCCTGCCGGAGAATCCCGGATCGAATCTCCTCTTCCGTCCGCCTTGCGGCTGCCACCTTCCCTTGCACAGGGAGGGCAAGACGTTCCGCTGTTGCGGCGGGGCGCCGAGAACGTCGCCCTCTGCGACGTCCGTGCGATCATGGCTCCCCTGTGTAAGGGGAGCTGGCTGCGAAGCAGACTGAGGGGTTGTAAGGTTGGGATACGCACGATCAACAACCCTTCCGTCAGCCTTGCTTCGCTTCGGCTGCCACCCTCCCTTGCACAGGGAGGGCAAGACGTTCCGCTGTTGCGGCGGGGCGCCGAGAACGTCGCCCTCTGCACGGCTTTTCTGCGAATCCCCCTCATCCGGCTCGCTTCGCGATCCACCTTCCCCACTCCGGGGGAAGGCTTTCGGAACGCGAACACACCGCAAGAAGAAGGCTTTTTTTTCCTATTCACGCAAAAACAGGACGGCAAAAACCGTCCTGTTTTGTTTTTTCAAATTAACTCAATTCAGATGTTCCCGTGCAAAGCTCGTAATACTTGCCCTTTTGCTTCAGCAGCGCGTCGTGGTCGCCGCGCTCGATGATCCTGCCGTTTTCGAGGACCATGATGCAGTCGGAGTTGCGGACCGTACTGAGACGATGCGCGATCACGAACACCGTGCGTCCGTGCATCAGCGCGTCCATGCCTTTCTCGATGTGCTTCTCGGTGCGAGTGTCGATCGAGCTCGTCGCCTCGTCGAGGATCAGCACCGGCGGATCGGAGACCGCGGCCCTTGCGATCGCAAGCAGCTGCCGCTGTCCCTGCGAAAGATTCGCGCCGTCCGCGACAAGCTGGGTCTGATAGCCCTCGGGCAGATGTGTGATGAAGAAATCCGCGTTCGCGATCTTTGCCGCCTCGATGCATTCCTCGTCCGTCGCGTCCAGCCGCCCGTAACGGATGTTCTCCATGACCGTGCCGGAGAACAGGTGCGTGTCCTGCAGCACCATGCCGAGCGAGGACCGCAGCGCGTTCTTTTTGATCTCGCGGATCGGGATGCCGTCGTAGGTGATCGTGCCGTCCGCAATGTCGTAGAAGCGGTTGATCAGGTTCGTGATCGTCGTCTTGCCCGCGCCCGTTGAGCCCACGAACGCGATCTTCTGCCCCGGATGCGCGTACAGCGTAACGTCCGAAAGCACCTGCTTCTTGCCGTCATAGCTGAAGTCGACGTCGGTGAAGCGCACCTCGCCGCGCAGCGGCACAAGCTCCTCCCCGCGTTTCCACGCCCAATGCCCGGTGCGGCGGTCGGTCTCTTTGAGCGTCCCGTCCTTCTCCTCGACGCGCACCAGCGTGACCGTACCCTCGTCGACCTCGGCGGGCATGTCTATGAGCGCAAAGATGCGCTCCGCGCCCGCAAGCGCAAGGAGGATCGAGTTGAACTGCTGCGAGATCTGCGAAATGCGGTTAGAAACCTGCCGCACGAACTGCAGGGACGCGATCAGCGCGCTGCCTTCCACCAGAAACGCCTGATGCGAGGCGAACCATGTGTTTTCGAGCAGAAACTCCTCGCCCGGGACCGGCGCCGCCAGCAGCACGCCGACGGTGCAGGTGATTGCATAAAAGATATGGGAGATGTTGTTCATCAGCGGACCGACGATGCTGGCGTAGGTGTTCGCGTCGGTCGCGACCTTGCAGAGCTCGTCGTTGTGGACCTTGAAGCCCGCCTTTGCCTTGTCCTCGTGGGTAAAGACCTTGACGACCTTCTGCCCCTCCATCATCTCCTCGATGTAGCCGTTGACCGCCGCCAGCTCATACTGCTGCTTCTTGAAGTTGCGGCGGCTCTTTTTCGTGACGCCGCGCATCACGTAGAACACGGTCACGCCCATGCAGATCATGATGAACACGACCGGAATGGACAGGGACGCCATCATCCCGAACACGAAGACCAGCGAGGAGATCGAAATCAGCATCTGCGTGATCGAATGGTGCAGCAGTTCGTTGACCGCCTCGGTATCGTTGGTATAATAGCTCATCAGCTCGCCGTGCGTGCGTCCGTCGAAGAACGAGATCGGGAGCGACTGCATCTTCTCGAACATCTCCTTGCGCAGCGCGCACATGACGCGCGCGGAGCATGAGAGCATCAGCCGGTTCAGCAGGAAGTTGGTGACGACGGCGATCGCGTACAGGATCGCCATGCCGATGAGCAGCGCGGTATACTTTGCCATGTCCGCGCCGATCCCGGCTTCGAGCACCTTGACGAGCTGCTTCGTCATCAGCACCGCGTAGTTGGACGCGGCGGAATACGCAAGGATCGAAATGATCGAAACGATCAGGATCCCGGTGCAGTTTTTGAAATAGCGGAACAGGCGAACGAGCGTTTTCAGCGGCTTCTCAGCGCGCTTTCCGCCCATCTTGCTGTTGAAAGAGCTTCCTCTCGGCGGCATTACGCGTTCGCCTCCTCTCTGACCTGCGATTCATAGACCTCGCGATAGATCTCGCTGCGCAAAAGCAGCTCGGCGTGTCTGCCGACGTCGGAGATCCTTCCGTGCTCCATGACGATGATCTGATCCGCGTCCATGACGGACGTGATCCGCTGCGCGATGATGATCTTGGTCATATCGGTGAGTTTTCTTAGACCGTCCCGGATCTTCGCCTCGGTCGCGGTATCGACCGCGCTCGTCGAATCGTCGAGGATCAGGATCTTCGGTTTTTTCAGCAGCGCGCGGGCGATACAGAGCCTCTGCTTCTGCCCGCCGGACACGTTGCAGCCGCCCTGTCCGAGGTCGGTTTCGTACCCGTCCGGGAACGCCGAAACGAAGCCGTCGGCGCACGCGATTCTACACGCCTCGCGGATCTGTTCGTCCGTCGCGTTCGGATCGCCCCAGCGCATGTTTTCCCGGATGCTGCCCGAGAACAGCATGTTCTTCTGCAGCACCATCGAAACGCCGTCGCGCAGCGCTTTGAGGCTGTATTCGCGCACGTCGTGTCCCGACACGCGCACCGCGCCCGCAAGCACGTCGTAAAGTCTTGGGATCATCTGCACGAGCGTGGATTTGCCCTCGCCCGTACCGCCGATGACGCCGACCGTCTGCCCCGGCAGGATGTGCAGGCTGACGTCCTTGAGGTTCAGCACCTCGGGATTGCCGGAATACGAGAAATCGACGTGATCGAACTCGATCTCGCCGGACTCGACCGTGAGATCGCTTTCGGGTGATTCGATGTCGATCTGTTCCTCAAATACCTCGTTGATACGGTCGAGCGACGCGCGCATTCTCGAAAGCATGAGCGGGAACATCGAAACCATTTGCAGCGAAGCGATGACCTGTGTAGCGTAACCGATCAGCGCGGTCAGCTCGCCGATGGGCAGGCTCCCGTCCGGAGAAACGCTCATCCGCCCGCCGAACAGCCACAGCAGGATCGTCGCGCCCCACATCACGCCGAGCTGGATCGGGTTCGCGAACGAGAACAGCTTCTGCGCGTAGATCTGCGTCCGCATCAGATCGTCGGCGCTGTCGCGGAACTTGCCGTTTTCATGCGAGCCGCGCACAAACGACTTGACCACGCGCATGCCGATCAGGTCCTCCTGTACGGCGCTGTTCATGGCGTCCATTTTTGTGAACATCATCTTGAACCGCTTGCGTCCGATGAACATGAAGAGCAGCATCGGCGTCAGCACAAGCGGCAGCGCGATCACGAAAATGTACGACAGCTTCACATTGATGCGGAACGCCATGACCGCCGCAAGCACCATCATGATCGGCGCGCGGAACATCATCCGCAGGAACATCTGGTACGTGTTCTGCAGGTTGTTGACGTCCGTCGTCGCGCGGATGACGAGCGACGAGGTCTGGAACCGGTCGGTGTTCTTAAAGGAGAACTGCAGGATCTTGCCGAAGATCCGTTCGCGCAGGTTCTTCGCAAAACCCATCGACGCGACGGCCGACGTGCGCGCCGCGAGCGCGCCGCATAAAAGCGACAGCAGCGATGCAAGCACCATCAGCCCGCCGACCCACAGCACGAACTGCAGATTGTTCCGGTACGGCAGATGGACGATCACACTCTGCAGCTGAAACTGCTCCTCGCGGTAGAGCCCGCCGTCGACGAGCGCCGCCATGAGAAGCGGGATCAGGATCTCCAGCGCGACCTCAAAAACGATCAGCACCGGCGTCATGACCGACGGCGTTACGTAGCCCTTCACGCACGGCTTGAGATACTTGATCCCGGGTCCTTTTTTCTTTGTTTTTTCCATGGAAGACGATTCCACCCCTATTGTTTCATTAAGATCATTTATACCACAAAACGGCGGCGTCCGCAAGCGCCGCACATCGGATTTTTCCGCGGTTTCACAATCGTTGCGAAAAACCGCGGACTCTGCTATACTGTATGCATGGAAACGAAAGAAACGCGCATCGTCGCAATCGACGTCGAGACCCCGAACGGTCGTGATCCCGCGATCTGTCAGATCGGGATCGTCGTCGCGGAATACGGCGATATCTTGAAAACCGAATCATACCTCGTCGACCCGGAGGTCCCGTTCGACCCGATGAACATCGCGATCCACGGCATCACGCCCGCGGACGTGCAGGACGCGCCGAATTTCCCGACGCTCTGGCCCCACATCGCGGCATATTTCACCGATTCCGTCGTCGTTGCGCACAACGCGCCGTTCGACCTCGGCATGATCTGCGGCACGCTCGAACGCTACGGCATCCCCGTGCCGGAGATCACGTACTGCTGCACGGTGCAGATGGCGCGGCGGCGCTTTGCCCGCGAGACCTACGGCTCGTATCGGCTCGATACGCTCTGCGCCGCGTTCGATATCCCCCTCGAAAACCACCACGACGCGCTGTGCGATGCGCTGGCGTGCTATCGGCTCTACCGTGAGCTGCTCTGCGATTTCGGCGAGGACCCGCGCGATGTGCGCCCGTACCGGAAAAGCGTCAAGCCCGCGCCAAAGCCCGCAGGAAAATTCTCGACCGAGTCTGAGACGGATCTTGAGCTTCGCAAGCTCAGAGAGCTTCTTGACGGCGTACATCCCGAAACCTTTCTGAACCCGGGTGATTCGATGGCGATCGCGCACTGGATGGACCGGCATGCCGACCTCTGCTCCGAGCCGCCGTTCGACGCGATCTTTCAATATCTGTACCGCATGATATCGGATAAGCCGCTTTCCTGCGCCGAAGCGCGGGAGCTGAATCGGCTGATCGGGGAATGATGTGTCCCGCTGGGACATATCTCACCGCGAAGGTCTTGGCCGTACGATTTGTTTGCGATGTATTTGCAAAAAAGAAGATCCTCCGCAGCGGAGGATCTTTTTTTCAATCAAAGCTGCCCAGGATAAAGGCGAGGGCGTGGGTCCTGAAGACGACGAAGAAAGCGTCGTCGGTGCAGTAGTAGGCGCCGATGCGGCCGCTTGCGCTGCTGAGCTGATCGGTCATCGCGTAATGATCCTCCGCGCGAAGCACCTCAAGCGGCTCGCCGAGAAGGTCTCGGATCGCCTGCGCAAGCGCCGGCGCGGTGCACCCGTACCACTCCGCAAGCGATTCCTCAAAGGTCTCCTCCGCGGGGACCGTATTGAATTGTCTGACGTGATAATGGCGGCGGAAATCCTTCATCCAGGTTGCCGCGGTATAGGCGGAAACGCCCGCGTCGGAATATCCGATCCGGTCCGATCCTTCATGCGCCCGGTCCATCAGCTTATTCAGTTCTGTCGAAAGCGGCGTGTCGAGCATGCAGTTCACCTCCCGTTTGCATCAGTATAACACAAATAACACAAAAATGCATTTGCAATTTATGCACATATCCGCTATAATATATAAGGAATCGTTTGCGAAGGAGGCGACGGACGTGGAAAAGAAGGAACACGGCGGGTTTTTCCTGTGTCTTTTGTGGCACGCGCTGCTGCATTCGTGGGGCACGATCCCCGCGTGGGCGCTGCTTGCGCTGCATTTCACGGTCGGGCTTCCGATCGTGTGGTTCTGGGTCGCGCTCGGCGCATGGGCTTTGGCGATCCTGCTCCGGACGCTGCTGGTGATCTTCGCGCGCTACGGCGCAGCGCACCGCATTCCGGTCCCCGAAAACAAGAATCCGTATTCCAAAAAGGTACGCGATCCGTATCGGGAAATGCGCGAAGCACAGGGCGAATAAGGATCAATTCCCTTTTTCGATAGAACCGACAAACTGAAAGGAGAAACACTATGGGACTTATTAAAGCCGGTATCGGCGCGCTGGGCGGCGTTCTCGCCGATCAGTGGAAGGAGTTCTTCTATTGCGAAGCGCTCAGCAAGGACATCCTGATGACCAAGGGGCAGAAGAGGATCGGCAGCCGCTCCTCGAACACGAAGGGCAGCGACAACATCATTTCGAACGGCTCCGTCATCGCAGTTGCCGACGGTCAGTGCATGATCATCGTTGAGCAGGGCAAGGTCGTGGAGGTTTCCGCCGAGCCCGGCGAATTCATCTACGACACCTCGACCGAGCCGAGCATCTTCGCCGGCAGTCTCGGTCAGAGCATCATCAACTCGTTCAAGACGCTCGGCCGCCGTTTCACCTTCGGCGGCGACACCGGCAAGGATCAGCGGGTGTATTACTTCAACACCAAGGAGATCATGGACAACAAGTTCGGCACGTCGAACCCGATCATGTTCCGCGTCGTCGACAGAAACATCAACCTCGACATCGACGTGAGCCTGCGCTGCAACGGCGTCTACTCCTACAAGATGGTCGACCCGATCCTGTTCTACACGGAAGTCTGCGGCAACGTCCGCGACAGCTTCCCGCGCAGCGAGATCGACACGCAGCTGAAGACCGAGTTCATCAACGCGCTGCAGCCCGCCATGGCGAAGATTTCGGACCTCGAAGTCCGTCCGAACCAGGTCCCGGCGCATACCACCGAGCTCTGCGACGCGATGAACGTCGAGCTTTCTAAGCTCTGGGGCGAGAAGAGAGGCCTTGAGGTCGTCTCCATCGCAATGAACCCGATCACGCTCACCGAAGAGGACGCCGAGATGATCAAGGCCGCGCAGCGCGCCGCGATCAACCGCGACCCGACGATGGCGGCGGCGACCATGACGCAGGCAAGCGCGGAAGCGATGAAGACTGCGGCAGGCAACAGCAACGGCGCGATGACCGGCTTCATGGGAATGGGCATGGTCAACGGCGTCGGCAGCGCCATGGGCAGCAATACCGCTGCGCTGTTCCAGATGGGCCAGCAGCAGAAGGAAGCCCAGGCACAGGCTGCCAACACCTGGAAGTGCCCGACCTGCGGCACGGCAGTTTCCGGCAACTTCTGCCCCGAGTGCGGCGCAAAGAAGCCCGCGCCCCAAGGCACCTGGACCTGCGTCTGCGGCGCGGTGAACACCGGCAAGTTCTGCACGCAGTGCGGCGCCAAGAAGCCCGAAGCGAAGGAAGTCGCCTGCCCGAAGTGCGGCTATAAGCCCGAGGATCCCAACAATCCGCCGAAGTTCTGCCCCGAGTGCGGCAGCCGTTTCGCGGAGTAAGCAACATCCGTAAAGACCTCGACGCGGAGGGTGCGGAAACAGCTCCGCACCCTCCGCTTATTCAAAACGGTCGGCCGGAACCCTTTTTCGGCTGTCCGAATCAGAAAAGGAGATCCTGATGCCACAGCAATTATTGGAATACAGATGCCCGTCGTGCGGCGCGTCTCTGCAGTTTGACAGCGCCTCGCAGCAGGTCGTCTGTCCGTACTGCGATTCCTCGTTTACCCCGCAGTCGCTGATCGACTACGACAGCTTTCTCCGCGAGGACGCCAAGAATCAGACGAGCGATTCGTGGGCGGCGAATCCCGATCGCTGGGACAAGGACGAGGCGACCGGGCTGAACGTCTACACCTGCGCGGCCTGCGGCGGCGAGGTGCTCGGCGACGATACGCTCGCAAGCGCCAGATGTCCGTTCTGCGACAACGCGGTCATCATGAAGCGGCAGTTCACCGGCGACTGGAAGCCGGACCTCGTGCTGCCGTTCAAACTCGACAGGAAGGCGGCGCAGGATGCGTTTCGCAAGCACCTGCACGGCAAAAAGCTGCTGCCGAAGGCGTTCCGGTCCGAATCGTGCATCGAGGAGATCAAGGGCATGTACGTCCCGTTCTGGCTGTTCTCGTCGCACGTTTCGGCCAGCATGCGCTTCAAGGGATCGAAGTCCCGCGCCTGGACGGACGGAAACTACGACTACGTGGAGACCTCGCGCTACGCGCTCTTACGCGCGGCGGACGCGACCTTTACGCGTATCCCTTCCGACGGCTCGCAGAAGATGGACGACGCGCTGATGGATTCTCTGGAGCCGTTCGACTTTTCCGAAGCGGTCAGCTTCCAGACGGCGTACCTAAGCGGCTACTTCTCCGACCGCTACGACGTCGACGCGGACGTCAGCGTGGAGCGTGCGAAGGCGCGGTTCCAGAAAACGATGTCCTCCTGCCTCTCCTCCACGACCGGCGGATTCAGCGGCGTCGCCATGGAAAGCTCGAATCTTTCGGAGCGCGACAACGTCCGCGAGTATGCGCTGCTGCCCGTATGGCTTCTGCACGTTCGCTGGAAAGGCAAGCTCTATACCTTCGCGATGAACGGACAGACCGGCAAGCTCGTCGGAAATCTCCCGCTCGATAAGGGCCGCTATTGGAAATTCTGGCTGCTCTACGGCGGGATCATGGCGGCGATCTTCACGGCGCTCATCGTGGTCGGACACTTCTTGGGATGCGGAGGCGGCTGCTTATGAAACGTATCTTTTCGTTATTGCTGATCGCGCTGCTCCTGCTCGTCCCCACGCTTGCGGCACATGCGGAGGACGGCCGGTATATCTATGCCGACGACGGCGTCCTGACAGCAGAAGAGCTGGAGACCGTCAACGCCCGCGCCGTCGAGATCGCAAACACCCGCGGCGTCGGCGTGTACTACTTCCTGTATGCCGACGTCAAGGATGTGCCGGGCTACACCGAGCAGTTCGCAAAGGCGCATGTGACCGAGGAGAACGCGCTCGTGCTCGGGATCGGTTCCGAATACTATTATTTCCTGCAGATCGGCCCGATCGCCAAGGCAGCGCTGCCGGACGACGTGTGCAGCGGACAGATCTGGGAGGCATACCGCGCCGTGAAGGGCGATCCGGAGCGCAAGCTTCTGACCTACCTGAACGCGGTCGACGCGGCGCTCGGCGCGTATTATGGGGAACAGGGCGGATCGGCCGCCGAAGCGACGCCGGATTACATTGCCCTGACCGACGGCGGAAAACCGACGCTCGTCGATCGCGCAAAGCTTTTGACCGAAAGCCAGGCGGAAACGCTTTCAAAACGGCTCAAGGAGATCGGCAGCGCATATCGCTGCGACGTGGTCGTTGTGACCGTGGAAGACACCGATTATCAGACGCTCGAACAGTACGCGGAGGATTTCTTCGAATACGGCGGCTACGGCTACGGCGCGGCGCCGGACGCATCCGGCAAAACGACCGACGGCGACGGCATTCTGCTGCTGCTGTCGATGAAGGAGCGCGATTTCCACATCGCCACCTGCGGCTACGCGATCACCGCGTTCACCGATTACGGCATCCAGAAGTATCTGGAACCGCAGTTCCTGCCGTTCTTCAAGGTCAACGACTATAACGGCGGCTTCGGCGCCTTTGCGGACGGCTGCGAATACCTGCTGAAGACGGCGCGCGCGGGCGAACCGCTCGACGTGTATACCGTGACCGAAAAGACCGCGGGCGGCAAGCCCGTGATCGCGGACCAGGCGGGTCTTCTGACCGTCGACCAGATCAGGTCCCTTTCAAAGCAGCTCAAGGAGGTCGGCGACAAATATCAGTGCGACGTGATCCTGGTGACCGACGTTGACGCGAGCACGGACGGCGATACCTACGCGGCGCAGTATTATCGCAGCAACGGCTACGGCTACGGCGCGGACGGTTCGGGCGAGGACCGCGGCGGGATCCTGGTCTACTACTCCCCGGTCAGCGGGCAGCTTTCCGCCCACACCGAGGGCTTTGCAAGCAAGGCGTTCAAAGGCCGCGGGCTCTATAAGTTCCGGCAGGCGCTTCTAAGCGCTCTGTACAAGGACGATTTCCGCCTCGTCGGCGAAGCGTACGCCGCGGAAAGCGAACGGTATCTTAACGCGGCGCAGAACGGCCGGGCGATCAACCCGATCAACGTAATCCCGATCGTGCTGGGCGTCATCGTCAGCGGTCTTCTTGCCTTTATTCCGGTCAACTCCATGAAGAAGCAGCTCACCGACGTCGGAAAGCAGACGCGCGCGGACAGCTATATGGAGCCCGATTCGTTCCTGCTGACGCAAAACAGCGACGTGCTGCTCGGCACGAGCACTTCGCGCTCGGTCCACGTCGTCCAGACGAGCTCCGGCAGCGGCGGAGGCGGCGGACGCAGCGGCGGAGGCGGCGGTTTCCACGGCGGCAGTACGACGCACACCTCGTCCGGCGGCAGTACGTTCGGCGGACACGGCGGCAAGTTCTAAGCCGGAAAACCCGCATAAACACTGCAATTCCACGCACGGTAGAGTCCGAAAACCGGATTCTACCGTGTTTTTTCATACGGTAGAGCGCAAACCCGATCCAATAGATTGCCTTTTCGGGAAACGTGCCTGTATACTATGATATGAAATATGCCCCAAACAGGGAGGAACCAAATGCACGATTATATCCTGAGCTGCTGCTCGCCCGTCGACCTCTCGCAGGAAAAGCTCGATTCGCTCGACGTCCGGCTGATCTGCAGCGATTATACCATGGACGGCGTTCCCTATCGGGACGACCTCGGCAAAACAATGTCCTCGAAGGAGTTCTACGACCGCATCCGCGCGGGGCAGGTCGGCGTCACGACCCTGATCAACACCGCAAGCTTCGTCGATTACTTCACAAAGCTCTTTGAGGAGGAAAACAAGGACGTTCTGCACGTCACGCTTTCAAGCGGGCTGTCCGGCACGTTTGAAGCGGCGCTCGCCGCCGCGGATATCATGAAGGAGCGGTTCCCGGAACGCAAGCTCTGTATCGTCGATTCACGCGGCGCGTCGTCCGGCTTCGGGTTTCTCATGCAAGCGCTCGCGGACCTTCGCGACGAGGGCAAAACGATCGACGAGCTCTATGACTGGGCGCTCAATAACCGCCTCCGCATCCAGCATCTGTTCTGCTCGACGACGCTGACCTATTACATGCGCGGCGGACGCATCTCCCCCGCCGCCGGACGCATCGGAAACCTTCTCGGCATCTGTCCGGTCATGCGCATGGACCATCCGGGACATCTTGCGGTGTATTCGCGCGTCCGCACCAAGAAGCGCGCCTTAAGAGCGCTCGTCGATCAGATGGCGGAGCTCGCGGACGGCGGCGAAGCGTATTCCGGACGCTGCTTTATCAGCCACTCCGACTGCATCGACGACGCGCTGCACGTCAAGTCCATGATCGAAGAACGCTTCCCGGGCATTCGCGGCGAGATCGAGGTATACAACATCGGCGCGATCATCGGCTGTCACGCCGGTCCCGGCACGGTCGCGGTGTTCTTCTTCGGAAAGGAACGATAAGCTTTCAGACCCCCGTCTGAAAATCACACACCCAAAGCGGAAAGCGCCGGAAGAAATCCCGGCGTTTTCCCGTTTTTGCGCGTACGCTCTGCGGCGGCTCCAAAAAAGCATTGCGTTCCCGCCCGCTTTCACGGTATAATAGAGCATCAAAACACAGGAGGCGTTTATGGATCGGAACATCGAAAAGCGCAACGGACTGCTTGCGCAGAAGATCATCAAGGGGCTGCAAAGCCGCAACATGACGGGCTATTACGCAAAGGACCGCGACGAGGCGAAATGCATTGCGCTTTCGCTGATCCCGGAGGGCAGCTCCGTTACGATGGGCGGCGCCATGAGTGCGCACGAGATCGGGCTCGTCACGGCGCTCGTGAACGGCAATTACCGCTTCATCGACCGCACAAAGTACGAGAACCCGCGCGAAGCGATGCTCGCGGCGTACGACGCGGACTGGTTCCTCTCGAGCGCGAACGCGATGACCGAGGACGGCGTGCTCGTGAATATCGACGGCAACGCGAACCGCGTCTCCTGCATCGCGAACGGCCCGAAGCACGTGCTGTTCATCGTCGGCATGAATAAGGTCGCGAACGACATCGACAGCGCCATGAAGCGCGCGCGCAACGTTGCCGCGCCGATCAACGCGCAGCGGTTCGGTCTCGAAACGCCCTGTTCCAAAACGGGCGCGTGCATGAACTGCAAGTCGCCGGACACGATCTGCTGCCAGTTCCTCATTACGCGGTTCTCGCGGCATAAGGACCGCATCCATGTGATCCTGGTCAACGACACGCTGGGGTTCTGAACGCATATAAATGCAATCGCAGCTTAAAAGAGGGGATGTGTTTTTATGGGTAAATCAGGTAAAAGAGTACGCGTGTTGGCTGTCGTCCTATTTGTTCTGACCATCATCAGTTCGATCGGCAGCGGCATTACGCTATGGATCGTTCTGCCGGAACACGGTTTTCTGTTCTTTTTGCTGGCCTCCGTCGGCGGCATCTTCAGCGGTTGGGTGATATACGTCATTTGGGATGCGCTCGGCGTCGCAGCGGAAAAATCGGAACTGGCGTTTGAGGAGATTTGCGAGCTTCGGAAAGAATTGTCCGCTGCTGGCGTCGTCTCTTCTTCCGAGACAACTGCGGATGCCGCCGCGCAGCCTGCCGCGGCAGCGCAGGTTTTCCGGGGCTGCGATACGGTTCCTTCCTATCCGAAGTATCCCAAATCATCGAAGACTGCGGTGAAAACGAATCCGATGGAATTGTGCCCGTGTCCGCGGTGCGGAACAAAAAACGCCGCTTCCCGCGAATTCTGCATCAAATGCGGAGAACGGCTCTCGTAAACGGCATGGAAAAAAGCCCGGGATTCCCGGGCTTTTTCGTTTCGGATGCGATCTCAGTAGATCGTTTTGATCGGGCCTTCGATCCCGTACTGCGCGCGGAATTCGTCCAGGTCCTTCTGCGAGCGGATCAGCATGACCTCGCGGAACGTCCCCCCCTGCTCCAAAAAGCCCGTTTTCGCCGGTGCAGATGCTTGCGCGGATCGCGGGCGTCTGAAGCGCCGCGTCGTATCCGGGTCCCTTCGGTTTGCGGAATCGCACGGTCCTGTCCCTCCTCTGTCTGTCGTTGTTTACAGTATAGCACGGATTGCCGCGTTTGAAAAGCGTTTGCATTTTTCTCCCGGATGTGGTATGCTGATTATATATAAAAACAAGGAGGCAGACCCATGGCAACCGTAGAAGAACTCGTTCAGCAGTATCAGACCGACAAAGCGCTTCAGGATGAAGTCGCGGCGATCACCGCGGACGGCAAGATCACAATCTCCGAATTTATCGCATTCGCGAAGAAACACGACGTAAAGATCTCGCTTACCGACATTCCGAAGTATATGGAGCAGGCGAAGCAGCTAGGATTCATCAAGTAACCCGAAACGTCAAAGGAGCCGACGAAAAGCTATCCTGATAAGAGTGGTATTCAGACCACTGCTGCAAGATAGCTGTGAAATGGCTTTTCTGCGGTAAAAGAGCCCATATTGCGGTTATTCGGAAAGAAGCTCTTCTTTCGACGGATAACCGCAATTTCATTTTATCCCGGATGTCCTGTATGAATTGCAGAACACGGCGAATCATACATGTCGGTCGTTCAATATCAGATGCCGGTCTTTGAAATAGGCTCACAGCCGTAAGACGACATCGATGTATGGTGAGCAACGGAAACGGTTTTTTGAAGGAGCATCGCAAGGGCATATAAAACGGTAAACGGCTAAGAGGAGCGCTGCCTCAACATCTGCCTCTCTGCGATATGCTCCGCTGTACAAAGAACGATGACATGACCGTCAAGAAGAAATACAACGAGCGCGGCAAGATGATCTTTTGTCATTATTGACGTCAATCATGTATTGATCTCCCGGTGATATTTAGGCGAACGATGAACATTGACAAGCCGTGCAATAAAGATGTATTATAGTGTAGATGTACTATATTATATAAAGATTTCTTCAATAATGTGTGTGCGGAAGGAGAATCGGCATTTCGCGGTGCCCTCGCACAGAACGGACATAATCGTTTGAAACGGAAAAAAGAGGTTCAGGATGAATGAAATGACGCCGAACGGCAATCAAAATCAGGGCAGCATGTATTCGGAACAGGGTGAACTGCGCAGCGGTTCTTCGCGGTACAGCAGCGGGATCGATTGGAAGTCTCTATTCTATTATCTGCTTGGCAAGATCTACTGGGTTCTGATCGCAGCCGTTCTTTGCGCAGGGCTTGCGGGCGGTTATACGAAGCTGTTTGTAAAACCCGTATATGAAGCCACATCCAAGCTGTATATTGCGGGATCGGAGAATACGATCTCCATGTCGGATCTGCAGCTCGGCTCCGTATTGACCGTGGATTATCAGGAGGTTTTCAAGATCGCCCGAATCCATGAAACCGTGAAAGAGAAGATGTTCTCGGAGTATGGCATGATTAAGCCGGAGTATTCGGTGTCTGTCAGTAATCCGAAGGGGTCGCATTTGCTCTATATCACGGTGAGCTCCGGCAATCCGGAAGAAGCGAAACTGATTGCGGACGCATACTCCGAAGTCGTGCAGACTTATATCGAAAAACAGATGGAGCTTCGGAAACCGCAGATCCTTGAGAACGCGCAGATCCCGTTGAAACCGGTCACGCCGAATATCGGGAGCATTGCTCTGAAAGCCGCGGGAATCGGCGCGTTGGCGGCGATCGCCGTGCTGGTCTTTCTGTTTTTGCTTGACAACAAAATTCGGACCGGCGAGGATGTGGAAAAAGCGACCGGATTGGCAACTCTCGGTATGTTGTCCAAACAAAGCGCGAGTGCGGAGTATTATGAGACGAGGCACCGCGATGAAACGGATAAAAAAACGCATATTGCGGAGGTCAGACGGGATTTGTCACTGGATTACGCAGGGGACGAAGTGATCAACGCAATTTGTTCCAGCATCGCATTCGCAGGGAAAAAGATCAAGCGGATTGCGATCACGAGTCATGACGCAAATAACGGCAAAACGTTTTTGGCAATCCGAATCGCCCGTGGAATGACAAAGCGAGGAAAGGCGGTTCTGCTGATCGACGGTGACCTGAGAAAATCGGCCCTGGTCAATCGGTACGGCATCACGAACACCAAGGAAGGGCTTTCTCATTATTTGTCGGGACAGACCGAGCTTGACCGTGTGATCTATCAGACCAATATTCCGAATCTGTATCTGCTGCCGGTGGGCAAGCTGGTGCAGTCGCCGCTGTCTCTTCTGACGTCGGAAGAATTTGACCGGCTCATGGAGGATGCAGGAAGAGAGTTCGATGCGGTGATCGTCGATACGCCGCCTGTCGGCGCGGTGATTGACGCTGCGGAGATTGCGAAACGCTGCGACGGAAGCATCCTGGTCCTTCCGTATAATAAGATCACAAAGGACGGCCTGAAAAAGCTTGTACGGACGATGGAACAGACGCAGACGCCCGTGATCGGCTGCATCATAAACAACGTGACCATGAGTAAGCTGGACCGGAAACGGTACGATTATGGATATGGTTACGGATATTACTACGGGAGCGCCGAGAAGAGAAACAGAAAAAACGGGAAACGGCGCTGAACCGCCGGTTCGGAGAAATGTATCAGGCATTTGTAAAGCGAATTTCAGATATCGTGTTTTCGGCTTTGGGACTTCTTGTGCTGTCCCCGCTGTTTCTTTTGATCGCGATTCTCGTGCGCTGCACCTCAAAAGGGCCTGCTGTCTTCCGGCAGGAGCGGCTGGGGCGCGATGCGAAGGTTTTCCGGATCTGCAAGTTCCGCACCATGGCGGAGAATTCGGAACACACCGGATCCGGCGTTTACAGCGATCGGAACGACAGCCGGGTCACGAAGGTCGGCAGGTTCCTGCGGGCGACCTCGCTCGATGAGCTTCCGCAGCTATGGAACATCCTGCGCGGCGATATGAGCTTTATCGGGCCGCGTCCGCCGCTGACGTATCATCCGTGGCCGATCGACCGATATTCGAAGGAGCAGCTTCGCATGTTTCGGGTGCGTCCGGGGATCACCGGGTGGGCGCAGGTACACGGCAGACGGGAACTCGAATGGAATGAACGGCTGCGCCTGAACGTATGGTACGCGGATCACGTTTCGTTTGCACTGGATCTGAAGATCGTTTTTCTGACCGTCGGCGTCATGCTTACCGGAAAGGGCAATGAAAACAAAGGCGCGACGGTTTGATCGCAAAATATGGGAGAGGGACATTGAACTATATTTATATAACAAATCGGCCGGAAATCGCCGCAATCGCCCAAGGCGCGGGCGTCGATCGCATCTGCGTGGATATGGAGTATATCGGCAAGGCGCAGCGGCAGATCGGCATGAACACTGCGCTGAACCGGCATTCCTTCGGGGACGTCGCTTCGATCCGCCGCGTGATCGATCGCTCCGAACTGCTGGTTCGGGTCAATCCGATCCACGACGCACAGGAGGATGGGTATCCGGCCTCCGAAGAGGAGATCGACCGCGTGATCGCAGCGGGCGCCGATATTGTCATGCTGCCGTACTATAAAACGGAAGCGGAGGCAAGCCGGTTTTTGGAGGCGGTCAACGAACGGGCGAAGACAATGCTTCTTTTGGAGACCGCAGAGGCGGCGGAGATGATCGACTCACCCGGCGTCACGGATACGGCGGACGAGGTCCACTTCGGACTCAACGATCTGTCCCTGTCGTACCATGAACGCTTCTTGTTTGAGCCGATGAGCGACGGCACGGTCGAGAAAATCTGCGAAAAGCTTCGCCGCCGCGGAAAAACCTACGGGATCGGCGGGATCGCCTCGCCCGGGCGCGGACTCGTTCCGGCGGAGATCGTACTTCGGGAACACTATCGGCTCGGCTCGACGGGCGCGATCCTTTCGAGAAGCTTCTGCAATATCCAGACGATCGGGGATCTTTCTGCCGTCGAAGAGCTCTTCTCGCGGGCGATGCGAGGGCTTCGCGCGCTGGAAGCGGAATGTGAACAACGTCTTCGGGAGCAGGGTCCCGAGGGCGATTACTTTATGAAAAACAAAGAAGCGCTTGCCCTTGCGGTGCGGCAGGTGCTTTCCGAGATGGACCGGTGAGGAGAAATCGGTGAATATTCTGATCACAGGCGCATGGCAATATGCCGAAGAAGCCCTTCCCGCGATACGGGCTATGGGACATGAAATCGCCTTCCTGAAACGGGAAGATGACGCGCTGCCGTGCCCTGCGGCGTGGGTCGAAGGGGTCATCGGCAATCACCTGTTTTCCTGTCATCCGATCGAGAGCTTTCCGAATCTCCGGTATGTGCAGATCACCTCTGCGGGCTTCGACCACATGCCGACGGCATATATGCGCGCGCACGGAATCGCGTTTCGCACCGCGAAGGACGTATACAGCATCCCGATGGCAGAGTACGCCGTGGGCGGGGTGCTTTGGCTTTATAAACGGATGCGCGCATTTGACGCGAAGCAAAGAAGCGCGGTCTGGGAAAAGGATCGCTCGCTGATGGAGCTTTACGGAAAGACCGTGCTGATCCTCGGCTGCGGAAGCGTCGGCACGGCGTGCGCCGAGCGATTCAGAGCCTTCGGCTGCCGCGTGATCGGCTTTGCGACAAAGGCGCGGGAACACAAAGCCTTTGACATGATCCGCCCGATCGGCGAACTCGACGGGATGCTGCCGCGTGCGGACGTCGCGGTCCTTGCGTTGCCTCTGACCGAAGAGACGCGCGGGATTTTGAACGCGAGACGGCTTGATCTGATGAACCGGCACGCGATCCTGGTCAATATTTCCCGCGGCGGGATCGTAGATCAGAACGCGCTGGAAGAACGGATCGACAACATCGGCGGCGCGGTTCTCGACGTATTCGAGCCGGAGCCGCTTCCAGAAAGCAGCCCGCTTTGGACACGGGAAAACGTGATCGTCACGCCGCACAGCAGCTTTGCGGGCGACGGAAACCGGGAACGTCTGAACGGCGTGATCTTGAGAAACCTGAAAGAGATCGGATGAAACGAGTACTTTTGATCGCAACGGTACAAAGTCATATCGGACAGTTTCACAAACCGCTGATGAAGCTGCTGAAGGAGCGCGGTTGGGAAATCCATGTCGCCGCACGGAACAATCTCGACGAAAAAGACGGGCTGGATCTGATCTATCCGGACGCCGTGTTTGACGTACCGTTCTCCCGTTCGCCGCTCAGCCGGAGCAATCTTACGGCTTACAAAAAGCTAAAAACCATCCTGCGGGAGAATCGCTACGACGTTGTGCATTGCAATACGCCCGTCGGCGGCATTCTGGGAAGGCTTGCGGCAAAAAAATACAGAAAGTCGGGCACAAAGGTCTACTATACGGCGCACGGGTTTCATTTTTATCGCGGATCCTCGCGCCTGATCTGGCTTACGGCCTATCCGCTTGAAAAGCTTTTTTCGCGCTGCACGGACAAGCTGTTCACGGTCAATGCGGAGGATGATGCGCTTGCGAAGTCGAAATTCCGCTGCCCGGTATACCGGCTGTACAGCGTCGGCGCGAACAGCGAAAAATACCGTCCTGCGGACGAACGTACGCAGACGGAGCTCAAACGGGAGCTCGGACTTTCGGGACACATTCTGCTGAACGTCGGCGAGCTGCTGCCCAACAAGAATCAGAAAACGGCGATCGCCGTTCTGAAGGAAGTATTGAAAACGCATCCGGACACAACGCTGCTGATCGCCGGAAACGGTCCCGAAAAAGACGCGCTCGAAACGTTCGCAAAACAGGAAGGCGTGGAATCGCAAGTGTGTTTTCTCGGCTATACCACAAAGCTTGATCGGTATATGAAGGTCTGCGACGCCGAGCTCGCCCTCAGCTTTCGCGAGGGAATGCCGCTGAACGTTATCGAGGCGCTGCTTTGCGGCAAGCCGGTCGTCGCTTCGCGCAACAGAGCGCATTGCGAACTGATCGGCGACGGCGTAAACGGATATCTGGCTGACGCGAACGACGTATGCGGGCTTGCGCAGCGGATCCGGTTGATTTTCGACGGAGAGAAGGATTATGCGGCGGACGCGATCCGTTCCGCCGAACCATACAAGGACGTGAACGTTCAAAAAGAACTGGCTGAGGCTTATTTCGACGGAGAAGCGGAATGACAGAATGCCCCAAGGTGTCCGTGATCATGGGCGTCTACAATTGCGAAAAGACGCTGCCAGAGGCGATCGAATCGATCCTGAGGCAGACGTACCCGAACTGGGAGCTGATCCTATGCGACGACGGCTCCTCGGACGGAACGTACGCAATTGCGGATTCCTATGCAAAGCGGGACCCGCAGCGGATCGTTCTGATCCGAAACGAAACGAACAAAAAGCTCGCCTATACGCTGAACCGCTGTCTTTCGGCCGCATCGGGCGAGTTGATCGCGCGTATGGACGGGGACGATATTTCGCATCCGGACCGGTTCTCACGACAGACGGAATACCTTCTTGCGCATCCGGACATACAGCTTGTCGGCACGGATATGCGCTGCTTTGACGAGACGGGCACGTACGGCATCCGGCATGCCGCCGAGCATCCGGACAAGCTGACGCTGAAAAACCGCAGTCCGTTTTTCCATGCAACCGTGATGACCTATAAGAGCGTCTACGACGCGCTCGGCGGATATTCCGTTTCCGAACGCGCCGAACGCGCGGAGGATCTGGAGCTGTGGTTCCGGTTCTTTTACGCAGGATTCCGGGGCGAGAATATCCCGGAGGCGCTGTACGACGTGCGGGAAAACAGGGAAACGCTGCAGCGCAGAACGGCGAAGGACCGGATGAACGTCGTGCGGCTGAAGGCGCAGGGATTCCGGCTTCTGGGATTTCCGAAACGCTGGATCGTGAAGCCTGCGGTTACGGCGGTGCTGAAGTCGTGCACACCCATGTTTGCGGTCAGGTTCCTTCACCGACGCCGCGGGTTCGGAGGGTCTTAAGATGTCGATCGTTTATTGGGCGGTTCTTGCGGCCACGGTCATATTCGGCGGCATGGCGGACGCGTTTCCGAAGACACGGATCGGAAGAAACGGGCGGGTTTATCTGCGCCCGGAGCCGGTTTCGGTGCTGTTGCTTGCGCTGATCCTGATATCGGTTTCCGGCTTCCGGTATCAGGTCGGCACGGATTTCATGGCATATTATCATTGGCGCGCCGAGGATTGGCGCGAGATATTCATAAGCATTATCTCGTTTCGAAACGGCGGCTTTGAACTGCTCGCAAAGCTTTGTCGTCTTGTCTTCGATCACGATCAGACGCTGATCTTTGTCTCCGCGTGCATCACGATCGGACTGTACGTGCTGACGATCTACCGGAAAAGCCCGTCGTTTCTGCTGAGCATGCTGTTCTATCTGTTCCTCGGACAATGGCAGGGCGGCTTCAACGGCATCCGGCAATATCTCGCGGCGGCGGTCCTGTTCGCCGGACACCGGCTGATCCTTGAAAAAAAGCTGTGGAAGTACCTTCTGGTCGTCGTCGCGGCGTCCATGTTCCATCTTTCGGCGGCGGTCATGATCATCCCGTATTTCCTGCTCAACCGGAAGGCGGACGTGACACAGCTCGTGCTGCTGGCGATCGGCGCGATCGTGATCCGGTTTTCCTATGATTTCATTTTCTCGGTCATCGGGAGCATCAAGGATAAGACGATGGACCTTGACAGAGTCTATCTCTCCGCAAGCGTCAGCATATTCCGCATCCTCGTTGCGTTTGTTCCGGTGATCCTGTACCTTGTTTTGTGCCGTAAGGACAATCTCAACCGGGAACGGAATTTCTATATCAACGTTCTGTTCTTTCATGCGTTCTCGATGCTGGCGGGCATGGGAAGCACCTATTTCGGCAGGATCGGTATCTATACCGGCGCGGCGGCGACCGTCGGCTACGTGCATCTGTTTCAATTGATCGAGGACGAGCGTTCCCGGAATATTACGGTCTACGCGGTGCTTATCGGTCTGTTTCTTTACTGGATCTATTCCGTCTATGCGGGAGGGATCGGCAATTTCCAGTGGATCTTCAATAACCTGTGAGGTGCGTTCGGCGATGACGGGACAGGAAAAAACCAAGCTGATCTCTGTGATCATCCCGGTGTTCAACGGGGAACGGACCGTTGAACGCGCGGTGCGGTCCGTCCTTGCAAACAGGACCGACGAGATCGGAATCGAGACGATCGTCGTGGACGACGGATCAGCGGACGCAACGCCTGAGATTCTCGATCGCCTTGCGCGGGAAACGGACATTCGTTTGATCCGTACGGAAAACCGCGGCGCGGCGGCGGCGCGGAATGCGGGACTGAGAACGGCAAAGGGCGCATTCATCGGCTTTGTCGACAGCGACGATCGGATCGAGCCGGATATGTACCGTAAGCTTCTCCTTGCCCTTTCGGAGCATGATGCGGATCTTGCCGGATGCGGCGTGATCCACGAAACGGAATACGGCGCAATCCCGGAGAAGGGCGACGGCGGGACCGCGGTCTTTGAAGGCGAAACGATTTACCGCGAGATCCTCGGTTCACAGGGCATGCGCGGCTATCTTTGGAACAAGCTTTTCAAGCGGGAACGGATCCGCGCGCCGCTGGACGAATCGCTGCTGCAATGCGAGGATCTTCTGTTCTGCGCGCAGAATCTGGAAGGCGTGCGGCGCGCGGCGTATCTTTCCGAACCGCTGTACCGCTATACCAGAAAAGCGGACGGAGAGGAGCTTTCGCTCAAGCGCGGGCTTTCGCTTGCGGACGCGCAGGAAAAGCTGCTTGCGCTTTATCGGGAGAAGGCGCCCGGATCGGCGTATATTCCGGAACGGAATCTTTTAAAAACCTTCCTGTATCTTCGCGCAAAGGCAAAGCAGGAACACGAGCGGGACGAAGCGGTCCTTTCGCGGATCCGGAGCGGGATCAAGGCGCATTTTCGCCGCGTGATGCGGGAAAAGGACGTGCCCGTAAAGACAAAAGGGAACATCGTTTTCACATATCTGTTTCCGCGCGCAAGTCTTCGGATCAAGCGAAGGATCCTGAAGAAACGCCATCAGAACGGGATATGGGAATCATAAAGGAGGAGCAAGGGAAACGGTGAAGATCGGCACGATGACGTTTTTCGGTTCGCATAATCACGGATCCGTACTGCAGGCGTATGCGCTGCAGCAGTTCATTGTCGACCTTTTCCAACAGCATCGCATCCCCTGCGAATACCGGATCATCGGCTTTCGCAGCGCACAACAGCAGGCGCTGTACCGTCCGCCGAAAGCGGATTCCCCCAAGAATCTTGTGAAGCGGCTGATGTATCTTCCGTACAAAAGGAAAATCGACCGGCAGCACGACAAATTCGAACGGTTTATCGCGGAGCGGCTTTTTGTGACGGAACCGTTTTCCGACCCTGCCGCTTTGCCGGAACGGGCGGCGGACTTCGACGTGCTGCTCTCCGGCAGCGATCAGGTCTGGAACGTCCGGGCAAAGGATTTCAGTTACGCGTATCTGTTCGATGGCTGCGGCGGAAAAAAGATCTCGTACGCCGCGAGTCTCGGTCCCCTGCCGATCGACCGGAGCCGGTTCGACGCGGAACGGTATGCTGCCCTGCTCAAAGATTTTGCGTCCGTCTCGGTCCGGGAAACGCAGAGCCGCGAGGCGATCGGCGCGTTTTTAGACGAGGAACGCATCGCGCTCATGCCCGATCCGGTGTTTCTGCTTTCCGCGGAAGAATGGCGGAAGCTCGAAAGCGAGCCTTATCCGGACCGCTATATCCTGTTTTACTGCCTGGAGCCTTCGAAGGCGCAGATCCGGCTTGCAAAGCGGGCGGCAAAACAGCTCGGTCTCCCGGTCGTGATCACCGGATATCGGAACAAAAACGACTGGATGAATCCGTTTGTGAAGCTTTATGACGCCGGTCCGTGCGATTTCCTGTCGCTTATCGACCGGGCGGCGCTGGTACTGACCTCGTCGTTTCACGGGACGGCGTTTTCGCTGATTTTCGGCAAGCCGTTTCTTGCGATCGACGGGATGGCGGACGCGCGCATCCGGGACCTTCTGACCCGGTTCGGCGCGGAACGGAACGGCATTGCGGCGGATGCGCGGGAGATTTCCGTGCCGCCCGTGATGAAAGACGCGGAGACGGTGATCTGCGGGGAACGGGCAAAGGCGCGGGCGTATCTCGAGGAAGCGCTCGGTCTTCGGGAACCGGATCGAAAGCAGAAGGAGGCGTCGATATGATCAGCGTGATCGTCCCGGTCTATCGGGTGGAGGCGTATCTTGACCGGTGCGTCGAGAGCATCCGGTCGCAAACGGTCACCGATTTCGAGATCATTCTCGTCGACGACGGTTCGCCCGACCGATGCGGGGAGATCTGCGATCGCTATGCGGCGATCGACGACAGGATCAGGGTCGTTCATCAGGAGAACCTCGGGCTGTCCGGCGCGAGAAACGCAGGGCTGGAAACCGCGCGCGGCGAATACCTTTGCTTTGTCGACGGAGACGATGAGATCGACCCCGGGATGCTGAAAAGCATGGAACATGCGATCTGTTCGGACGCATACGATCTTGCGATCTGCGGGTACCGACGGTTTGCGGGAAACGAGGCGCTCCCAAAAACGGAAACGGAAAGCAGCGGCGAGCCCCTGACCGAAAAAGCGCTGTGGGAGGAAGTATTCGGCAGACTCAGCAACGCCGCGTGGGGCAAGCTCTACCGGCGGGAACGGATCGGAGAACTGCGCTTTCCGGAAGGGATGATCCACGGCGAGGATCTGATCTTCAATCTTCAATATCTGACGCGCTGCAAAAAAGGCGTGATCCTGAACTCGCCGTATTATCATTACCGGATCCGCGAAGATTCCATCACAGGATCGGCCTTCCGCGAGAGCCGGTTCGACGAGATCACGGCAAAGGACGCCGCGCTGAAGCTGATCGAAGCACATCGTCCGGAGCTTCTTGAGACTGCAAAGGTTTACTGCTTCCGGGCACGGATGAACGTGCTGCGCGCACTGTATGCCGGCGGCGAGGAAAAGAACTATGCCGAGAAGACGCGGGAATGCACGGCCTACGTACGGGAGCGTTATGCCGGGATCTCTCGTGGTCTCAGGCGAAAAGAGCGGATCGAGTTCCGGCTGTTCCGCGTTGCAAAGCCGCTGTATCGGCTTTTGGCCCGGCGGTACGCGATCGGAAAGGAGGCGGGGCGATGAAGGAGCGCGGCAAGCTGAGCATCATTGTACCCGTCTGTAATCTGGAACAGTATCTGCCCGCCTGCATCGAGTCCGTTTTACGGCAGACCTATGCGGATTTTGAGCTGATTCTTGTGGACGACGGATCGACCGACGGCAGCCTGGACGTCTGTCAGAAATATGCGCGGCAGGACAGCCGCATTCGAGTATTGCACAAGGAAAACGGCGGCGTGTCCTCGGCGAGAAACCTCGGACTCGAGCATGCGACCGGCGCGTATATCTCCTTTGTCGACGGCGACGATTGGATCGAGCCTGACCTGTATGAACGGCTGACGGACGATCTCGGCCGGTTCGGCGCCGGGATCGCCGCGTGCCAACTGGACCGGATTGCGCCGGACGGGACCCGCACCGTGATCGAACGGCCGGAAGCCGCGGCTTACAGCACGGAGGACGTCGTTTCCCGCTTCTTTGAAAACGGGTTTGTCAAGGATTGTATGTACGGTCCGTACAACAAGATCTTCCGGCGGGAATGCATCGGCGATATCCGCTTCAAGCCCTATGCTTACGGAGAAGACGTCCTGTTTGTGTTCGAAACGCTTTCCGAAGCGGAGACCGTCTTTATCGACGATTTCGTCGGCTATCATTACCGGCAGCACGGCGGCTCCGCGATGAAGAGCGGATTTTCTCTGAAACGGCTGGATTACGTGAAGGCAGCGCGCGGGGTCGAGCAATGCTGTGCGCGGCAGTTTCCGCGGCATGCGGCGCTTGCGCACAGATGGGTGTACGGTCACGTGCTGGTCACGGTGCGGCAGCTCCTTCGGAACGGAATGCGCAAGTCGCAGAAGGGGTTCATCGACGAAGAGAAACGGTACCTCAGAGAGAATAAGAAGTATCTTCGGGGTCTGCCGTTCCGGTACAGGGTCATGTACGGTCAGATCATGTACTGCCCGCTTTTGATCCGCGGTTATTTTTCGGCAAAGGAGAACGCATAACAGGGATGCAGACGGAAAAGGCGATACCGGCGAAAAGACAGAAAATGCTCGTTGCGGTGGATTCGCTCATGATGGGCGGCATCGCAAAGAGCCTTGCCGCGTTCGTCGCGTATTGCAGAGAAACGTGCGATATCGACGTACTGATCTGGCGCAGCTCCCTTCCGGAGGAGGTCAGGCTTCCGGACGGCGTCAACCGGATCTGTCTGCCGGGCACGGAAAGCGTTCGGACCGCATATAAAAGCCGGGGTGTACTGAGCCGTGCATTTGCCGTATCGCTTTGCGGCGCGCTCCGAAAGAAGCGGTGGCTTGCGGTTCCGCGGATTCGCAACGAGTACGATATCGCGATCGCATATTCGCACGTCGGCAATCTGAAGTATTATGTGATCGATCGGGTACGGGCAAAGCGGAAATACGCGTTTTACCATCACGGGGCGTATACCTTCCCGGATTCGGTGAAACGGCTCGACGCGGAGTACTATCCCCGATACGACCGTGTCTTTGCGGTATCGGAAGCGGCGCGCACGGTTCTGCGGGAAGCGTTCCCCGCGCTTGAAAACGTCTCCGTTCTGCCGAACCTGATCGATATCGAAGGGATCCGGCAGAGTGCGAAGGCGCCGTGTCCGGAATACCCGGACGGCTGCGGAATCAGGCTTTTGACCGTCGGACGGCTCAGCCCGGAAAAGGACCCGCTGCGGATCATCGAGACCGCAAAGCTTCTGGACGCGCAGGACGTACCGTTTCGCTGGATCGTCGCGGGGGACGGCGAGCTTGCCGGCGCAATGAAAGAGGCGATTCAAAGGAACGGGCTCCGGGAAAAGGTGATCCCGGTCGGGAATCAGGAGAATCCGTACCGATTTATGGGAAATTGCGACTGTTACGTCCAGTTCAGCCGATACGAAGCGGATCCGCTGACGGTGAAGGAAGCGGCCGTACTCGGAAGACCGATGGCGCTGACCGACATCCCGCCGTTCAGAGACTGCAGCAGGGATCTTCGCAACGTGACGCTGTTCGGCGATGAGAAAGAAGCGGTCGAGGCGATTCGGAAGATCCGGGGCATGACGATCGAAGAAACCGATCCGCAGACGATCAACCGGAAAGCGCGCCGGGGGATCGACGCACTTTTGCATGCAAAACCCGCAGGAAGCGGGCAGAAAGCCGGAACACCGGCGAACGCCCGGGAGGAGAATGCACGGTAAAAAACACAGAAACACCAGGGGTCATACACATGAAAAGCAATACCGGATTTCAGACAACGATCACATCCGAGCATAAGCTCATGGATCTGCATATCAAAGAGACGTTCCGATACCGGGATCTCATCTTTCTGTTCGTGAAGCGGGATTTCACCGCGATGTACAAGCAGACGGTGCTCGGTCCGCTTTGGGCGATTATTCAGCCGCTTTTGACGACGCTCGTCTTCACGGTCATCTTCGGGAAGCTTGCAAAGCTGACCACCGCGGATGCGCCGGGGGAGATCCTGCTGCCGGGATTCCTGTTCTATATGGCGGGCAACATCTGCTGGAGCCTGTTTTCAACGACCGTGGAGGCGACGAGCAACACGTTTCTGAAAAACCGGACCACGATGGGAAAGGTATACTACCCGCGTCTGGTCGCACCGATCTCGACGGCGCTGTCGAACCTGATCTCCTTCGTGATCCAGTTCGTGCTGCTGATCGGGTTTCTGCTGTTCTTCGTTTTCACCGGCAAGGCGGAGATCCGCGTCACGCCCGCGCTCGCGCTGCTGCCGCTTCTGATCGCGCAGCTTCTGATCCTTGCCGTCGGCTGCGGAATCATCATATCGTCGGTTACGACGAAATACCGCGATCTCGCGATGCTTGTGGGCTTCGGGCTGCATCTGTGGCAGTATGCTTCGCCGATCGCATACGGTCTCGAGCTGATTCCGGAATCGTGGAGGACGGCGTATCTTTTGAATCCTGTGACGCCGATCGTCACGACGTTCCGCTATGCGCTGTTCGGCTCCGGTTATTTCAATCTCTGGTTTTACCTGATCAGCTGGGGAATGACGCTGCTGATCTTCTTGATCGGGCTGATCCTGTTCAGCAGGATCGAGCGGACGTTCATGGATACGATCTGATCTTTTGTACGGACTATGATGCAGCGAGGTGATAACGATATGCCGGACGTCGATCTGGTCGTGATGTGGGTCGATGGGAGCGATCCTCTTTGGCTTGCGGAAAAAAACAAATACGGCGCAGCCTCGCCTTTGGAAAGCGAGGCCGGCTACCGGTTCCGCGATCACGGAATGATGAAATACTGGTTCCGTTCCGTCGAACGGTATCTGCCGTGGTTCCGGAAGATCCATTTCGTGACGTGGGGGCATCTGCCGCCGTTTCTCGACACGTCGAATCCGAAGCTGCACGTCGTCCGCCATCAGGATTTCATGCCGGAGGGGACGCTGCCCTGCTTCAATTCGACCGCGCTTGAGATCAATCTGTTCCGGATCGAAGGCCTTGCGGAGCACTTCGTGTATTTCAACGACGACATATTTGTGCTGCAGCCCATGCGGAAGAGCGATTTCTTTACGGAAAAAGGGCTGCCCTGCCAGCAATTTACGGAGACCCCGCCGGTTTTCAACGGCAATATGGGAACGTGGCAGATGCACGTTGTGAACGATCTGAGCATCATCAATCAGCATTTCCGGAAAAAGGAATGCCAGCGCAGACGCTTTCGGCAGTACTTCAGCCTGAAGTATCCGTGGTATGACAACGTGCGTTCCCTGGCGATGCGGATTCTGTATCCGAACTGCTTTACCGGATTCAAAACGGCGCACATACCGCAACCGTTCTGCAAGAAGACGTTCGAGACCGTCTGGAACGCGGAGCCGGCGTATCTAAAAGAGACGTCCCGCCACAAGTTCCGGGATTACAGGGACGTCAATCAGTATCTTGCGGCGTGGTGGCAGCTTGCGGAGGGCAATTTCGCGCCGAGAAAAACGGACGCGAAGACCATGATCGTCAACCGGGATACGATCGACAACGTTCATCGATGCATCGCGGAACGGGTCGTGGAGACGGTCTGCATCAACGACGGCGCGGTCGATCCGGAATATCCGGCGATCCGGGCAAAGCTTGCCGATGCGTTCGAAAGCATTTTGCCGGAGAAGAGCAGCTTTGAAAAATGATCGCGGACAGTCGCGGTGATGGGAGGATCCATGGAGTTTACCGAGATGATCAGCGTCGTCATGCCGACGTACAATACCGCCGTTCCGATTCTCAAAGAAGCGGTCGACAGCATCCTTGCGCAGACGTTCGGCGCGTTTGAGTTTATCATCATTGACGACTGTTCCACGAATGAAAGCCGCGAGTATCTGCAGGATCTTTCCGATCCGCGGATCCGCCTGATCCGTAACGAGACCAATCTCGGCGTAACAAAATCGCTGAATATCGGCTTAGCCGCCGCAAAGGGGAAGTACATTGCGCGGATGGATGCCGATGATATTTCGCTGCCGACACGGTTTGAAAAGCAATTCGCGTTCATGGAGCGGCATCCGGACGTGATCGTATGCGGGTGCGGCTGCAAGAACTTCGGCGCCGACAGCCGCCTGATCCCTGTCAGGAAAACGAACGCAGACATGGAAACGTATCGTATTTCCGCCCTGTTCCGCAACCCCGGACCGATGCATCCGACCGCCTTTTTCAATCACGCGCTGCTGTTGAAATACGGTCTGAAGTACGACGAAAGCCTCACCTACGCGCAGGATTACGGCCTGTGGGTCGAGATCGGGAAGCTGGGACGCGTCTGCATGCTGAAAGACGTGCTTCTGCTCCGCAGGGTACATGAAAACCAGATATCCGGCAAGCTTCGGAAGGAACAGATCCGGTGCGACATGGTGACGCAGGGAAAGCTGCTGCAAAACCTGCTCGGAAACGTGACCGCCGAGGAAGCGGAGCTTCACTTCCGGCTTTCATCCGGGACCTGCGGCGTTTCGATCTGCCCCGAGATGACGGAATGGTATCGGCGGCTTATAAACGCGAACGACCGTGCCGGGATCTACGATCGAAAAAAGTTCAAAGGCTTTATCGACAATACGATCATCAAGCAGGCGGTCATTCGGTCCTTCACGCCGGAAATGCCGATGAAAAAAAGAGTCGGTCGGTTCTTTCACTATTTGCCGCGGACGTTGGCTTTGAGAGCTTCCGCGGGGTATATCAAAAGAGAATTGACGCGGCGCTTGCGGAAAAAATAACGACGGAGGAACATCCATGTCGGAAGAGATTATGATCAAAATCGACCACATCTCCAAGGAGTATATGCTCGGACAGATCGGCGGAACGACGCTCCGGGACGAGCTGCAGCGGTTCGGCGCGCGTATTCGCAGAAAAGAGGATCCGACGAAAAAGATCGGCGCGCGGGAATACAAAAACGGCGAGACTTTTCTCGCGCTGGACGACGTGTCCTTCGATGTGGCGCCGGGCGAACGCATCGGCATTATCGGACGAAACGGCGCAGGCAAGTCCACGCTTCTGAAGCTGATCTCACGGGTCACCGCGCCGACTGCCGGCATGATCGGTCTGAACGGACGCGTTGCTTCCATGCTTGAGGTCGGTACCGGTTTCCATGGAGAGCTGACGGGACGCGAGAATATTTATATGAACGGTGCGATCCTCGGCATGACCAAGCGCGAGATCGACGCCAAGATCGAGGACATCATCGATTTCTCCGAATGCCGTCAGTTTATCGACACGCCGGTCAAGCGGTACTCCAGCGGCATGTATGTGAAGCTCGCGTTTTCCGTAGCGGCGCATCTCGATTCGGAGATCATGATCATGGACGAGGTCCTGGCAGTCGGCGATATGGCGTTTCAGAAGAAATGCCTGGGAAAGATGAACGACGTTTCAAACGCGCAGGGACGCACGATCCTGTATGTCAGCCACAATATGAACACGATCCGGCAGCTTTGCACCCGCTGTATTCTGCTCGATCGCGGCCACCTGCTTTTTGACGGCGAGGTGGAGGAGGCGATCGCGCGGTATATGGACGCGGGCGGGGTTTCCTTTGAAAAGGAGATCGATCTCCGGAATGTACCGAGACCCAGCTGGATCTCCAGAAAAGTCCTGTTTGAAAAGGCGGAGATCCAAAGAGAAAACAACGTGTATTCTTCGGAAGAATCCCTGGATCTTATCTATACGCTGGACGCCGCCGATGATTGTGACGGCGTGCGGTTCATGATGGTCCTGTTTCATCAGGACAGCACGCGGATCGGCAAGACGGAGTCGGAGGGATTTGAAGTTCACCGCGGCAGAAACGAGATTGCGGTCTCCATTCCGCTTGAGGGGCTTGCCGACGGACAGTATTACTTTGAGATCACTGTGCTGCAGCGCAATCGCTCTTTTGCAAGGGAAAAATGCGACTGCATTCGGAACATGATCCCGATCACGATCTGCAATACCGAGGTATTCGGGATCAAGGGCGAGCACTGGCGCAACGATTACTGGGGATACGTGATGCTGAAGCCGATCCGGGTCACGGATTACAGATAACGGGTTAATCTGTTTTGAATAACCATCCGGACAGCACTTCTTCCAAACAGGACAAACGATACTGTTCGTCTGTCATTGGAATCGATTCGATTTTGTTCCTCCGATCTGCATCCCTGATCCTCCGATATAAACGACGATTTGTATCATTGATTGTTATACAGATACCGCGAAAAACCATAGTCGGTTTGAAATCAAAAGAACAAAAAAACACGATCGGAAAAGACTCGCTCAGCGATATCACAAAACATGCTTGGGTGACGTCTCCGAACGGTGCGACAAGAAAACACGGCTATATCGAGCAATCAAGCCCGATACAGCCGCTTTTCTTTGATAAACTGTATGATTTATTACCGCACATTCAGGATGCGGCCAAGCTTTGCATAAATACGGTCCTTCTTCAATCCTCGTGGATCGACGGTGTATAGACGATCTCGGCAACCTTGCCGTCGACGATCGTGACCGACAGCAGCGCCGTGCCGTCGGCAAGGTTCCAGTCCGCGTCCTTCAGCGCGGGGAACGCGTTTGCGGCGTCCTCCTCGCGCATGCCGATCTTCAGGCCCTGCGGCGTTTCGACCATGTCGGTGGTAAGCCGGATCGCCGTGATCCGGGCGACGCCGTCGATCTCGTTCGTCGTGATCTCAAACGACGGATAGAAGTGCGCCACGTCCGCGTGGTCGAACGCGCAGCTCTCGCTCGTGTGCTCGCCGACCTTGCCGGAAAGCGCGGAAAGGACCGGCTCCGCCTCGTCGTAGATGCCGAAACGCACGCCGTCGGCTTCGAAATACAGATCGCCGTACTCGCCGCCGCGCACCGCGTTCGGGTCGATGTAGACCGCGTTCGGGTCGGTCTCCGTCTTGGGTTCCGTGCTGCCGCAGCCGATCGCAAGCAGCATCAGAAGCGCCGTGATCAAAAGAATCGTTCGTTTCATTTTCCGTTCTCCTCCGAAATCTGTCTCTGTTTTTCCGCTTCATAGCGGGCGGTCAGCGCCGCGTAATCCGTATCGTATTCCGCTTCGCCGCGGTGATCGGGAAGCGCATATTCCCGCTGCAGCAGTTCGCCGAGCCAGCGCGCCGCCTTTTCCGCGCCGAACACATTGAGATGCGCGCCTTCGTCGTAGGTGTCGGTCTGCATGTCGATCCCGATCGCATCGTTCCGTTCGATCATATCAGTATACAGCAATCCGTGCGATTTTGCAAACGCTTCGACGTCCGCGCTCCATTCCGGGTACCAGTACGGGTCGATCGACGGGGACTTGATCAGCACGAGCGCGATCCCCCGCTCTTTGCAGAGCGCCGCCATCCGCCCAAGCCACTCCATGCTGCTTTCCGGCAGATGCTTTTCGCCGTCCTTCAGGATCGGCGGCGTCGGCAGGCCCCGATTCGGCTTCACGCCGGCATGCATCAGATAGCCCTTGAACGAAACCGGCTCGCCTGCGGAGAACCAGTATCGGACGTCCTCCTTCGTGAGTCCGGTGATGCGGTCGTGATAGCGAAGGAGCGGAAAGACGTAGCTCATGAGGTCCTCGCCCTCCGTCATGCTCGCTTTGATCGCGCCGAGCTTTGCGGCTCCCCAGCGCATACCGTCGAGGTTCAGGCGGTTATAGGCCTCGGACTGCGGCGTGCCGTATTTCAGCGCAAGCACGTTGAAGACGACGACCCTCGGCGTTTCGGTTTTGAGCGCGTCCTCCAGAAGATAATACGAATGCCAGACGAGCTGCTGCGCGCCGCCGCGGATGTACGAGGTGATCCCGTATTCGTTGTACAGCGTGACCGGCGAGAAGTTCTCGAACACCTCGCAGTCGCCGACGAACAGCACGTCGTGATCCGTCTTTTCATCGTAATACTCGCCCGTCAGATGCCCTTCGACGAGATCGTCGTGGTATTTCGGCGCGACGAGGCGCGAAGCCGCAAACAGCGCTCCGAGAAAGACGATGCAGGCGAGCAGGATCCCGCCGATGATGAACAGCTTTCGTTTCATATCAGAACCGGTTGTAGATGAACTGCGAAGCGTCGAAGCCGAAGCCGTAACGCCCGAAGAGCAGGATCGTGCCGATCAGCACGAGCAGCACGCAGACCGACAGGACCGGTCCGCGCTTTAAGAGGCGCTTTCGGATCGGCGCTTTGCGCTGCGCCATGGAAAGCGCGAACATCGCGAGCACGCCCAGAAACGCGATCGCGTAGTCGACATAGGAAAGCCCGAGCGATTGAACGCCGCCGCGGAAGACCGCGCCCCAGTTCCACGTCGTGAACATGGAGAAGAACGACGAGAACGCGTCCTTGACCGTTCCGTAGCAGTCGAGGATGCGCAGCGACGACAGCAGCAGCACCGTGCGGATCACGGTGAACCCGCGGTAGAACGCGCTCTCCGTAAGCCTCGGGAACTTTGCGTGAAACCGCGCGTAAAGCGGCTTCAGCTCCTCGGACAGCAGGATCACGACGCCGTTCAGGAGGCCCCAGACGAGGAACGTCAGGTTGCTGCCGTGCCATGCGCCGGTCAGCGCCCACACGAGCAGCGTGGCAAGGTATACCGGCACGCGCCGCGAAACGCCCGCGCCGAGCCTGCGCGTATTCTTGGACAGCGCGCGCATCGGTTTAGAGACCGACAGCGGATAATAGACATAACGCTTGAACCACTCGCCGAGCGTGATGTGCCAGCGCCGCCAGTATTCCGAAATGCTCTTTGAGAAATACGGACGCCGGAAGTTCTCCTCGATGCGAACGCCGAGCATCTCGCCGACGCCGATCGTGATGTCGATGCCGCCGGTGAAGTCCGCGTAGAGGCAGGCGGCGTACAGGAGCATTTCAACGAAAATGAAGTCCCCGCGGTATATGTCCGGCCTTGCGCAGAGCGCTTTGACCGCAACGAGCAGGCGATCGGCGACGATCAGCTTTTTCCAGTAGCCCCACGCAATGCGAAGGGCGGCGGACAGGAAGCGTTCCCCGTCGAAGGAATGCGGCTCCGTGAGCGCACGCCCGACCGTCTCCCACCGTGTGATCGGGCCCTGCACCAGAAGCGGGAAGAACGAGGTGAACAGCGCGAGCCTAAAGGGGTTCTTCTCCGCCGGGATCTCCTCGCGGTAGACGTCGAAGAGGTAGCCTACCGTCGAAAACGTATAGAACGAGATACCCATCGTGAGCGCAAGGTCCTGCCCGAACGGCTTTGTGCCGAAGACGCCGGCAGACAGTCTTCCGAGCATCGCGCCGTACTTCAGCGCGAACAAGATCCCGACGTTGACAACAAGACACGCGATCAGCACGAGGCGGCGCTTCCGTTCAAACCGCAGACGCGCGGCTTTGCGCTCCTCCTTCGTGTGCGTCGCCTTCATCGCGGCAAGCGTTTCCTTCTGCTTTCTGAACAGCGCGTCGATCCCGCGCGCGGCACAGTACACCGTGACGATCGTGACGGCCATAAAGACCGCGCCCAAAAGACCCGCAAAACAGACGAAAACTGCGTTTGCGAGCAGCAGCACGATCCATTGGATCCGTTTCGGCACGAGGAAGTACACGGGCACGAGTACCGCCAGAAACAGAAGAAACGCCCACGACGGAAACAGCATCAGTCGTCCTGTCCGGCGATCTGTTCGATCAGCGCGTAAATGGCCTTCGCGGAATTGAAGTTTTTCGGCACGATGTCCTTTGCCGGGATCACGACGTCGAATTCCTCCTCGATCCGCGTGATCAGCATGACGACGTCGAACGAGGCGAGGATCCCGCCGTCGACGAGCCGCGTTTCGGTCTCAAAATCCGTTTCCGGATGCAGCTCGGAAAGAATCTCCAGAAGCTTTTCCATGGTTCCTCCTTATTGATACAGCATGCGGCAGGCCGCCTTCCGGTCGGTCTTGCCGTTCTCCGTCAGCGGCAGCGCATCGACGCGCGCCGTGCGCTTCGGAAGCAGATATTCCGGAAGCTTGCTCTTCAGCGCCGCCAGAAGCGCCGCCCTTTCGATCGCGCCGGTATAGACGAGGCCCAGCACGCTGCGATCGCGATCGAACACCGCGCAGGCGGAATCGACGCCGTCGACCGTCCTTGCCGCGGCCTCCAGTTCGCCGAGCTCAATGCGATGCCCCATGTGCTTGATCTGATCGTCCCTGCGGCCCAAAAACTCGAGCTCGCCGCGCGCGTTGAACCGTCCGAGATCGCCGGTGCGGTAGACCGTTTCGGGATAATCCGGGTTCAGCGGATTCTGCACGAACGCGTTTTTCGTGCGTTCCGGGTCGCGGTAATAGCCGTGGCATACCGCCGTGCCGCGAATATAGATCTCGCCCTCAGCAGCGCGCGCGCCGGTTTCGTCGACGAGAAAGATCTCGGTGTTGTCAAACGCGCGACCGATCGGGATGCGCTCGCCGTCCGCAAAGTCGCGGTCGACCTCGTAAAAGCACGACATGCCCGTGCATTCGGTCGGGCCGTACAGGTTCAGATACCGCGCGGGAACGTGCGTTCTCCAGGTCCTGAGCTGCTTCGGCGGCATGACCTCGCTGCCGAACGCAACGGTCCTCAGATACTGCGGAACGACCGCGTCAAAGGTATGCAATGCGGAGATCAGCGTCAGCGCGGGCACGACCCAGCAGAGCGCCGTGACACGGTGCGCGTTCAGAAACTCCACGAGCGGGACCGGCGTCATAAAGAGCCGTTTCGGGACGAGAACGACCGATGAGCCGCACTTTAAGGCGGAAAGGATCTCCTTCATGCACGCGTCCACATAGAGCGGCGCCTGCATGCCGAACACGTCGGTCTCGTCGGAGCGCAGCGTTTTCGTGATCTGCGCCGCATAGTCGAGCAGCGCGCGGTGCACGCCGACGACTCCCTTCGGCGCGCCGGTGCTGCCGCTGGTGAACACGAGATACGCGGGATCGGAATCGAGCGTCCGGCCTGCCGCGCGTTCGAGCGCTGCCCGGTCGACCGGCGTTTTCGGGATCGCTTCCGCGTCAAGCGCTTCGCCCGCAAAGCCGCAGCGTGCAAGCATCTCCCCTGCGGAATCGTCGCAGACCGCGAACCGCGGTCCGACGCGTTCGAGGATCGAGCGGATGCGGCTCTCGCCCATTTCCGCGTCGACCGGAACATAGAAGCAGCCCGCGCGCCACACGCCGAAAAACGCCGCGATCATCGCGCCGCCGCGCCGCATGAACACGAGCACCGGCTCGCGATCCGCCCCTTTGGCAAGCAGCGCCGCGCCGATCCGATCTGCGCGTTCGGCGACGTCCGAAAATGTCAGCGTCTCCCGCTCGTCCGTGAACATCGGGCGATCGGGACGCTCCTTTTTCTGCCGATCCAGATACTCCAGGACCGTTTTCATCTCAGTTTCCTCCCTTGTAGGGTTCGGTCGCCACCGGCGGATACAGCGATTTGTCGTAGCGCCAGTACGTTTTGCTGTGTCGACGCGTCTGCTCGTCCGTCCACATGAAGCAGCGATATTTGCCCGTCCACGCACGGCAGGCATCGTAATGGTACCAGCCGGTGCCGATGTTGACGAGCATCCAGTAATGATGCGAATTCGTGCTCTTGCGCGTCACGCTGACGATCTGCGCGTCCGTGCGTTCCAGAAGCAGCCGCGCCGCCGCATACGAGGTAAAGCAATCGCCGCGGCCGGTCGTCAGTCCGCGCACCGCCTCGCTGCGCCAATCCATCTTATTGGAGCGCGACGAATAGCGCATATGTGTAAAAACGTAGTCGTAGATCGCTTCGATCTGCTCGGCGAGCGTCATATCGTCCGTCAGGATCTTTGCGATATACTCGTCCGCGACCTCCTGCGCACGCTCGTCGGTGACCTTTGCGGAAACGAACCGAAACAGGATCGTCGCCGTCGCCGTGTTGCCGGCGCGGTCCGTCGCGGAATAGGTCACCGGATAGCTGCCGGTCGTTCCGTTTACGACCGCCGACGCATCGACCGTGACCGCGACCTCGCCGTCGCAGTCATCGACCGCGAAGACCTCGTCGAGATAGGAAACCGGTTCGTCCGCATAGCTGTAACGGTCGTGCATGCCGTAGAATACCGGCGGCGTGACGTCCGGCACGAGCGTCAACGTGATCGTTCTTTCGCTGCGATTGCCGCAGCCGTCCGTCGCGACGGCCGTGACCTCCTGCGAGTCCTTCGTCCAATCCGGTTCGGTCTTGTACGCGAGCGCGGCGCCGGTCACATCCTCCGCCGAGAAAAACGTTTCGACGGGCTTGGGGCTGTTCAGAAACCACTGTTCACGCAGCACAGAGATCTCCGGCGGCGTCGTATCCTTCACGTCGATCAGCGCGTAGTTCTCGCGCCCGTCGATCAGCACGGTGATCACATGCAGTCCCGGCTCATCCGGCGCGAACGGCCAGCTCTTCTCCGCCTCGGAAAAGCCCTCCGGAAGCTGCAGCTCGGAAATCTTCAACTGCGCTTTGTGCGCTTCGATCTCGACCGGCTTGACGCCCGTGATCAAAAGCGTCGAATACACCTTCGTTTCGTTGCCGCCGCGATCCTTCAGGATCACCGCAAGCGTCTGCGGCGTAAGGCAATCGTAATCCGGCTCCGTTTCAAACGTCACTTCCACTGCGGTCTCGTCCGATAGCTCCGCAACAAATTCGCCCGGCCGGACCCTTTCGCCCGGCGCGGCGATTCTCGTAATGCCCTTCCCCGCAGGCGGGACCGTATCCAGAACGATCAACCTGCTTTCGGCCTCGGCGCCGTCCGCTGTGAAGTGAATCGCGTACTCGCCCGGTTCGTGCATCATCTCCGCAGTAATCGTCGTCATTTCGACCGTTTCGTACCGGTCGATCAGAAAATCTTCGGCCCGCGGCGCGGGATCGCCCGCCTCCGCCGTGATCGCGTCGACCGTCGCGCGGACGTGTACCGTCACCGGAACGCGCGTCCGGTTGCCGCTCCTGTCCTCCAAAAGCACGACCGCGTTATGATCGCCGACCCTGCCGTACTCCGGCGCAGTCTCGAACGTGATCTTTACGACGCTTTCGTCGCGCAGGTTTCGGATCAGCTTATCCGGCGTCGGGGATTCCTTGGTCGAGATCGTCGTCTCCGTTCCCGTCGCCGTCGGCGCGACCGTATCACGTACGCGCAATGTGACCGGCACGGACAGAACGCCGGTCCTGATCCGGAGCCGATAGTCGCCCTCAGCCTTATAATGCTCCTCGGGAGGCGTTTCGTACGCGACGTCGAAGCGGTCGCTTCTTGCAAAGACGCTCGCCGCCGGCGTTTCCTCGCCGAGCTCGATCGTCGTCTCCGGCCGGATCCTGCCGTACGCAGCGCAAAGCAAAACGATCGCTGCCGAAAGCATCAGCGCGATAAGCGGGAGCGTCGCCGTCAGGATCCAATACCAAAGCGCGCGCTCGTTTTTTTGCCGTTCCCCCTCCATCCTCTTCTTCATTATTTCTGCATTTCCCCGTTAAAGATCCGTTCATACGCCCTGCGCAGCAAACGGTACAGCTCCGGCGCCGCCCCGCCGACCGGGACGCCGTCGACCGATTCCGCACGCAGCACGCCGAGCGTGCTGGAGCTGATCAGCACCTCGTCTGCGGCAAACAGTTCCTCTCTTGTGAACGCATGTTCAACGACCGGAATCCCCTGCCCTTGGCATACGCCGAGCAGGATCGCGCGGGTCACACCCGCCAGGATCCGCTCATCCGTCGGATGCGTATAAAGCATGCCGTCCTTCAGAATATGGATGTTCGTATGCGAGCCTTCGGTCACAAATCCTTCACGCACAAAGACCGCTTCATCGGCGCCGCTCTCCTTCGCGTGCTCGTTTGCAAGGATGTTCGGGATCAGATTCAGTGTTTTGACATCGCACATCGCATAGCGGATATCCTTTGTCGTGACGAGCTTCAGCGTGCGTTCCGGCGCGAGTGCCTTCGGTGTAACCGTGACGAGAAGATTCGGCTGATGCCTGCCCTCCGGAAACGCGTGCGTACGCGGCGCCGTCGCGCGCGAAACCTGCCAGTACAGCACAGCCCGCGGCTCATCCGCCGCTCTGAGACAATCGAAAAGGATCGCCTTCAGCGTGTCGCGATCGGTATCGAACGCGATCCGAAGACCTCGAAGGCTGTGGAAAAACCGATCGATATGCGCATCAAGCGCAAACGCGCGATCGCGCGACGCAAGGCACGCCTCGTAACAACCGTCGCCGAAATACACGGCGCGGTCGTTCATCGGTATCGTCATACTTTCGAGCGGACCGATGGTTCCGTTGTACCATCCGATTGCAGACATACATATTCCCCCAAGATACGATTGAATCGTATTGTATATTGTACCTCTTTTTTTCGCAGCATTCAAGAGAAAAGATGTAAATTCATACCGCAGGCGCCATTCATCCGATTGTCGGTTCGTTTTGTTGCATCGGCATGTATTCCGTGATATACTGATCGGGACGGATCAGGCTTCTGATCGTACTATAAGCCCTGCGGGCAGAAAGAGGAAAGATATGGAATTGTGCGCACGGAAAGACGTCCCTGTGCAGGAGACATGGGATCTGTCGCTGATCTTTGCGGAGGAATCGCAGATGTGGGACGCGCTTGATGCGCTGAAAAAGCGGATCGCGGCCTTCGTCGAAACATACAGGGGAAATCTGAACACTGCGGAGAAGATCGTCGCCTGTCTCGACGAACAGGAAGCGTTTCTTCCGACGCTGGGCAATATCTGGTCGTATACCGGGCTTGCTGTGGAAGCGGACTATACCGACAACGCGCTCCGTGAACGCGATGAAAAGATCGGCAATGAGATGACGCGCCTTTTTAAGGAGCTGTCGTTTATCGACAGCGAGATCCTGTTGGCGCCGACGGAAGAGCTGAAAGCCGCGGTGAAGCTTGCGAAAGGCTGCCGCGTATACCTTGAGAACCTGCTCGCGAAGAAGGCGCACATGCTCTCCCCCGAAACGGAAAAGGTGCTCGCCGCGCTGGGCCGGTCGTTCGGCGTGCCGTATGACGTGTACAACACGCTGAAGCTTGCGGATATCGCGTTCGATCCCATCACGGTCGACGGCAAAGAATACCCGATGGGCTATTCGCTTTACGAGGACGATTACGAGCTCGAAGCGAACACCGCCGTGCGCCGCGCCGCATTCCGCGCGTTTTACGATACGCTGAAAAAGTACAAAAACACCACCGCGACCGCGTACAACGCCTGCGTCACGCAGGAAAAGGTCCTTTCGGAGCTGCGCGGATACAAGGACGTGTTCGACTATCTCCTGTTCCCGCAGAAGGTGACGCGGGACATGTACGACCGTCAGATCGACGTGATCACCGAGCGGCTCGCGCCGCATATGCGCCGCTACGCGAAGCTTCTGCAAAAGAAGCACGGGCTCGACAAGATGACCTTCGGCGACCTCAAGATCGCCGTGGATCCGGAATACGATCCGCGGGTCACGATCGCGGAATCGCACCGCTATGTGCGCGACGCGCTTTCGATCCTCGGCACGGATTACACCGATATGGTGGACCGCGCGTACCGCGAACGCTGGATCGACTTTGCAAAGAACATCGGCAAGTCCACCGGCGGCTTCTGCTCGGGCATCTACCGGCAGAACTCGTTCATCCTGCTCAACTGGAACGACCGCATGTCGGACGTGTTCACCGTCGCGCACGAGCTCGGACACGCCGGACAGGACATGTACGGCGGCGCCGCGCAGTCCTATTATGACTGCGACCCGACCATGTACCTTGTCGAAGCGCCGTCGACGATGAACGAGCTGCTGCTTGCGAACTACCTGCTTGAGACGAACGAGGACAAGCGCTTCCGCCGCTGGGTGCTGTCCAGCCTGATTTCGAACACCTATTATCACAACTTCGTCACGCATCTTCGCGAGGCGTGGTATCAGCGCGAGGTCTACAAGATCATCGACGATGGCGGCAGCGTGAACGCCGATATCCTGAGCGACATCTTCCGGAAAAATCTCGAGCTGTTCTGGGGCGACGCCGTGGAGATCCCCGAAGGCGCCGAGCTGACCTGGATGCGGCAGCCGCATTATTACATGGGACTGTATCCGTACACCTACAGCGCGGGGCTCACGGTCGCGACGCAGGCGATGCTGCGCATCCGGGCGGAAGGCGAACCCGCCGTTGCGGACTGGAAGACATTCCTTGCCGCGGGCGGCTCAAAGACGCCGCTTGAGCTGGCGAAGCTCGCGGGCGTCGATATCGGCACGGACGGTCCGCTGAACGCCACGATCGACTACATCGGCTCTTTGATCGACGAGATCGTAAAGCTTACCGAGGAGATCGACGGGATCCGTCTCTGACGGAAATAAAACGATCAAAAGCGGGCGGCCGTGCAGGCGCCCGCTTTGTTGATCCGGGCAGATACCTGCGATCCGATTTCCGGCTTCCGCGGCGCGGCGTTTTGCCGATCCCCGGATCCCTTCCGGAAAGACGTATTTACAAGGCTTGCCAAACGGGTCCGCAGCCGCTATAATATATACAATGCATCGTCCGCTTCGCGGGCGGGAAAGGAGAACGGGATGAAGAAGCGAGCGCTGTCTGCCGCGCAGATCATTCCGATCGGGTTCTTTCTGCTGATCCTGATCGGGACCGGTCTTCTGAGCCTGCCGTTTGCGACGGCGAACGGAAAAAGCGCGCCGTTTCTCACCGCGCTGTTCACCTCGACGACCTCGGTCTGCGTAACCGGGCTGGTCGTCGTCGACACGTTCTCCTACTGGTCGCTGTTCGGCAAGATCGTGATCCTCGCGCTCATCCAGGCGGGCGGTCTCGGGATCGTCGCCGTGTCCTCCTCCCTGTTCATGCTGCTGCGCAAATCGCTCACGATCCGCGGCCGCGCGATGCTTCGGGATTCGTTCGATCTGGATTCGCTGCACGGCATACTCCCGTTTCTGCGCAAGGTGATCTTCGGCGTGTTTCTGATCGAATGCATCGGCGCGATCCTCTACGCGTTCGCGTTCGTGCCGAAATACGGGTTTTTGCGCGGGCTGTGGTTTTCCGTGTTCCATTCGGTCTCGGCGTTCTGCAACGCCGGGCTCGATCTCATCGGACCCGACAGTTTGCTGCCGTTCCAAAGCAACACGTACGTGCTCCTCGTGACGATGCTTCTGATCGTCATGGGCGGTCTCGGCTATATCGTCTGGTTCGATACCTGCACGACCGCAAAGGAGGCGATCAGAAACCGCTTCGGCGTCCGTTGGTGTTTCCGGCATCTTTCCGAGCATACGAAGCTCGTGCTCTGGATGAGCGGCGTGCTGATCGTTCTCGGCGCAGGCGTGACGCTGCTGCTGGAGATGCGAAACCCCGCGACGCTCGGCGCGATGCCGTGGGGCGAAAAGATCCTGAACGCCGCGTTCCAGTCGGTCACCTACCGCACCGCAGGCTTCTCCGCCGTGCCGCAGTCCGCTTTGACCGACGGCTCGACGCTGTTCGGCTGTATCTGGATGTTCATCGGCGGTTCGCCGATGGGAACCGCCGGCGGCATCAAGACCGTGACGATCGCCGTTCTGCTTCTGAACGCGCTGTCCTATGTGCGCGGCCGCGAAGATGCGGTCGTGTTCCGCCGCCGTATCGAGCCTGTGCTGATCAAGAAGGCGGCGTCCATTCTGTTTTTCAGCCTGCTGCTGTCGCTGCTCGCTTCGATCCTTCTGATCGCCGTCGACGGCGTGCCGATGACGGACGCGGTCTATGAGGTCTTCAGCGCGACGGGCACGGTCGGGCTTTCCCGCGGGCTGACCCCGCAGCTCTCCGTCTTCGGACGGATCCTGATCATCCTCTGCATGTATCTCGGAAGGATCGGCCCGATCTCGCTCGCGCTGTTCTTCCGCAAGGACCTGTCCGGCGGTCAAAGCATCCGCTTCGCGCAGGGACGCTATTTTGTCGGTTAAACAAGGAGGCACTTATGAAAAAATCGATCGCAGTTCTCGGCCTTGGCCGATTCGGACAGTTTCTGACCGCGGAGCTATCGAGAAACGGCGCGGACGTTCTGATCGCTGACAGCAACGAGGAGACCGTCCATAAGTTTGCGAACCGTGTGAGCTGCGCCGTCAAGGCGGACCTCAACGACCCCGAGGTCATCCGCGGGCTGGGGCTTTCCGGCGTGGATACGGTCGTCGTTTCGATGGGCAGCAGCCTCGACGCCAGCATCATGTGCGTTATGGTGGCGAAGGAGCTCGGCGTGCCGTACGTGATCGCGAAAGCGGCTTCGCTGCGCATGGGAGAGATTCTGCGGCGCGTCGGCGCGGACGAGATCATCTACCCCGAAAAGGAGAGCGCAGAGCTGACCGCGCGAAGGCTGATGTCCTCCGACTTTCTTGAATTCTTCGATCTCGGCTCGGAGCTTTGCGTGTTCAGCATGAAACCGAAAAAGGAATGGATCGGCAAGACGCTGCGCGAGCTTCGCCTGCGCGATCGGTGTCAGCTGAACGTTCTGGCGATCCGCGAGAACGGCCGTACCAGCGCGACGATGAATCCGGACGAACCGCTTTCCGCAGACGCGGAGCTCTTCGCCGTGGCGGAGCGCGGCGTGCTCGACCGCATCCTGCACTGAACGCATATCACACAAAAAAACCGGGACGAGGTCTTCCGACTTCGTCCCGGTTCTTATTTCTGCCGAAAAAGGCGTTCCCTTCAGTTCGCGGCTTTATACGCGTCGGCCGCCTGCGAATAGGCGTAGATCGCCGCCGCAGCGTTCTGCGCAAGCGCATTATCCGTAAAGGCTTCAAGCATCAGCTTCACATACGACAGCACGGACGCGCGCACCGTCGCCGTTCCGTTGTCCGTTGTGACTA